>CALODP010000001.1:0-271881 GCA_942492055.1 uncultured Ignavibacteriales bacterium
ATAAATGATCTTTCAGCGGATAATCGTCCAGCTTAATACTAACTTATGGCTGTCTATTCTTTACTGACAGCCATTTTATTTTGTTTCTTCGAAATTCTCAAAGGGGCTCCCCCCCTTTTAAATTGGCTTTATTCTGAAAACAATTATAATTTTGGGTTGTTAATAACAAATTAAGAATTAAAATGAAAATTATTATTGCCGGAGTGGGGGAAGTAGGATACCACTTGGCCAAACAATTGGCAAGCGAAGAACATGATATTTCAGTTATTGATATAGATGTAGACAACCTAGAAAGAACCGATTCAAGTATCGACGTGCTTACTCTTTCCGGTTCTTCAACTTCCCTAAGAACATTAAGGGAAGCACATATTGAGAGTACCGATTTGATTGTTGCAGTAACTTCCTCAGAGGCGGTCAATATATCGACTTGTATAGTTGCAAAAAAATTAGGAGCCAAACGAACTATCGCTCGTGTCAGTAGCGCGGAATACGCTGCTCATGAAAACAGAGAAATGTTTTATTCACTCGGAATCGATCATTTGATTTATCCGGAGGAATTGGCTGCTAATGAGGTTGTAAAACTAATCGAGCGTGCTGCGGCTACTGATATTCTTGAGTTTGAAGAAGGTAAGCTTTCTTTGATCGGCTTAAAACTTGACAAAACATGTCCTGTTGTTAACTTAACAATGCGTCAGGCATCCGAAAAATATCCAAGCCAGAATTTTAGAATAGTAGCTATTTATCGTGGAACCCGAACAATTATTCCTTCAGGTGATGATTTATTCTTTCCGAATGACCAGGTTTTTGTTGCAACCACTCCGGAAGGAATTGACGGAATTCTGGAACTACTCGGAAAAGAAAACACTCGATTGCAAAATATTATGATCCTCGGTGGAGGAAAAATCGGTAGAAAAACAGCCAAGCTTCTTGAAGAGACCGTAAATGTTAAACTAATCGAATCTGATAGCGAAAAAACCGCAGATTTAGCCGATTATCTCAAAAGAACTCTTGTAATACAGGGAGATGGAAGAGACATCGATCTGTTGGCTCAGGAAGGCATTGTAGATATGGATGCATTCATTTCGGTAACAGATGATGCTGAGACTAATATCATTGCGTGTTTAATGGCTAAACACCTTGGGGTAGGAAAGACAATTGCCCAAGTAGATAATGTGGATTATATCCCACTTACGCAAACCATCGGATTAGACTCACTTATTAATAAAAAACTAATTGCGGCTAATAACATTTCCAGATTTATTCGAAAATCCAATGTGGTTTCAATCGCTTCATTACAAGGTATTGATGCTGATGTTTACGAATATGTGGCTAAGCCCAATAGCCCTATTACCAAAAATCCGGTAAAGAAACTTAAGTTCCCCAAAAACGCCATTATCGGTGGATACATTCGAAATGGGCAGGGTTATATTTCTGTCGGAGATACTCAAATTCAACCATATGATAAGGTAGTAGTTTTCGCTCTTCCGGGCGCAATCTCGAAAGTCGAAAAATATTTTAACTAATGCTTAATTTCCGAATCATATTAAATATCATTGGATTTCTATTAATACTGGATGGAACTTTTATGCTATCCGGTATTCCCTTTTCATTATATTTCGGTGACGATGATATCAAGTCATTGTTTTTCTGCGGTGCAGGCACTTCGGCATTGGGAGGAATTCTTTATTGGTTCACAAGACACCATAAAAAGGAATTACGTCGTAGGGAAGGTTACATTGTAGTCTCTTCCGGATGGATCATTATGTCTTTATTCGGTGCACTCCCTTTTGTTATTCACGGAGCAATTCCGAGTTATACTGATGCATTCTTCGAAACTATGTCGGGCTTTACCACTACAGGGGCATCTATCTTAAACGATATAGAAGCTTTACCACATGGCTTATTATATTGGCGAAGCCTAACTCAGTGGCTAGGAGGCATGGGAATTATCGTATTATCTCTGGCAATTCTTCCCATTTTGGGTATAGGAGGAATGCAGCTTTTTGTAGCGGAAGTTCCGGGACCAACAAAAGATAAAATTCATCCCAGAATCAGAGAAACCGCTAAAAGGCTTTGGGGTATTTATGTGCTATTCACCGTATGCGAAATAGTATTATTATTATTCGGCGGAATGAATTTTTTCGACTCCGTTAATCATGCTTTCACAACAATGGCAACTGGAGGCTTTTCAACAAAACAGGCTAGTATCGCCTATTACGAATCCCCTTTTATTCATTATGTTATTATTGTATTTATGTTCCTAGCCGGAACGAATTTCACTCTTCATTATCACGTTTTACATAAGAAATTTTCCTCTCTTAAAAACAATGATGAATTCAAATTCTATCTAAAAACAGTTTTCTTCGTTTCTATTGTCGTTGCTCTTCTCCTTATTGTTGAAGGTTACGAGGGAACAGAGAAATCATTCAGAGATTCTTTGTTTCAAGTTGTATCTATGATTACAACTACCGGCTATGTAACAGCTGACTACGAAGCATGGGGACCATTCTTCAAAGTAGTCTTCTTCTTGCTCCTTTTTGTCGGAGGATGCGCAGGGTCTACCGGTGGTGGTATTAAAGTAGTTAGACATCTATTATTAATAAAAAACAGTATTCTTGAACTTCGTCGTCTTATTCATCCTCGAGCTGTAATACCTGTTAGATACAATACAAACGCTGTCCCAGCCGATATTATTTCAAACGTATTGGCCTTCTTTCTCTTTTATATTTTTATTTTTGTCCTAGGAACGATAATCATGTCAATCGTCGGAATGGATTTCGAATCTGCTCTCGGTGCAGTTGCTACTTCTCTGGGAAATGTTGGACCGGCAATTGGATCCGTAGGCCCCAGTTTCAACTTCTCTCATATTCCTGATACCGGGAAATGGGTTCTTTCCTTCTTAATGATGATGGGTAGACTTGAATTGTTTACCGTTTTGATTATTTTTTCTCCCGCTTTTTGGAAAAGATAGATATATTCCACTTTATTCTACAATACAATTTTGTTCAACTTTGGTTATATTGTTTCATTTAATAAATAGTTATTGGCAGTTATGTTATTAAGAACTTTCATCCTTTCTTTAATCGTATCAGTTAATCTTTTTGCGCAAGATATTTTTGTCTGTAAAGCCCATACTGATGACGGGAATCCTATCGAAGCAACGAATAATTGGAAAATAAAACCATGGGGAAGCCAATTATATATTCTATTTAAGGATTGGAAGAAGAATATGGCTAGCTCTTCAACATACCTTTTCATAGACAAGCAAAAAGGGGATGATTTCGAACCGTATGAAAGCGCGGCCATTAACTTACCCAAAAATAGGAATTGGATTACATACAGATATAACTTCAAAGAGGTTGGTTCATACAATATTTATTTTGTTGACGATAGTGATAATATTTTAGCATCAGTTGAAATTGATATCGATTTCGATAATTCTTATACCGAAACAACAGCTCCGAAAACTAGCAATTATTATGATAAGTCGATTTTAACATTCACAGACAAGATACTTTACGGAGGACGTCCGTTTAATAAAATCAAATCAACTTCGATTTCGAAAAATAACGGGCAGATCTATATTAAAATAGAAAATTACGAACCTCTTAAATCGAATAAGCTAGTTTTGGATGTTTGGAAAAAAGAGGGACGTTCTTTCGGATATGATAAGTTTGTGGAATCAAAAAAGTTCAAAATTGATCCGAACTGGCCGGATGCTTACTTTAAGTATTCCTTTACTTCTCCTGGTAATTACAAAATTTCCATATACAACGAAAGTGAAACACTTATTAAATCAGGATATTTCAAAGTAACAGAATAGAGTAATATGAAAGGAATAATACTTGCGGGCGGCTCAGGCTCCAGACTTTACCCGATTACAAAAGTTTATAGCAAGCAACTTGCTGTAATTTATGATAAGCCTTTGATTTATTACCCTCTTTCGATTTTAATGTTAGCGGGAATCAAAGAGATTTTAATTATCTCCAACAAAGAAACTATTCCACTTTATAAGCAATTGTTTGGAGATGGAAATAACATCGGCTTGGAAATATCTTATGCTGTCCAGGAAGCGCCAAAAGGAATCGCAGAAGCGTTTATCATCGGAGAAGAATTCATTGGTGATGACAGTGTGTCACTGATCTTAGGTGACAATATTTTCTATGGGAAATTGAATTTCTTTTACAATGCTGTTGAAAACCATAAAGAAGGTGGAACTGTTTTCGCCTACCGTGTTAACGATCCGCATCGTTATGGCATTGTAGATTTCGATAAAAGCGGAACGGCTCTCTCTATTGAGGAAAAGCCGCAAAACCCGAAATCCAATTATGCTGTCCCCGGGCTATATGTCTATGATAATGAAGTAGTAAATATTTCGAAAAACTTAAATCCATCCGGGCGAGGAGAATTAGAAATAACCGATGTTAACAAGTCATATTTGGAAAGAAAAGCCCTATCGGTTGAACTGATCGGGCGGGGTGTCGCATGGCTTGATACGGGAACACCAGAATCGCTTTTGCAAGCTTCTCAGTTCTTCGGTGTAATCGAAGAAAGACAAGGACTTAAAGTTGCGTGCATTGAAGAAATTGCTTATAAGAAAGGCTTTATTGATAGACCTCAATTCGAAAATGTAATTGAGAATATTCCTTCTTCCAAATACAGAGAATATTTGGAAAAGGTTCTTAGAGAAGAAAATCTTTAATAATTTTTTCCGAATAGTACGTTACACAACGTTAAAGGAGTTTTCAATGGGTATTTTTTCATCAAAATCACAACATGAAATAGAAAAATTACAAGAAGAGAACGAAGAGCTTCGTAACTCTTTGCATCAAATTCTTCAGAAACAAGGGACCTTGGACGAACTAGAGGAAAAGCTTTCCGAAAGGAGAACACAACTTTCCGAGTTGTCCAAAGAAGAACAAGAACTTGAGGATTTTGTTTCCAACGCAAACTCGGAGAGAGCAAAACTCAACGAGCAATTGGAAGAATTGCATGAAAAAATATCCGACTTGGAAAACACCAAAGAAACTCTGGAAAATACATTAGCAAAATACGAACAAGAGAAAGCCGACTTAGAAAATCTCAAATCGGAATTTTCTAATGCTTCCGATGGACTAACTGATCAGATGGATTCTCAAAGAGATCAAATCTCCGAACTTGAAAAAGAGATTGCCGAACTTGAGGAAAAGAAAAGTAATCTTGAACAAGAGGCAAATATCGCTGCCACAAATTTGGAAGAAGTCATTAAGGAAAATACCGCTATTGACGATAAAGCTTCGGAAGTAAAACAGAATATTGCCTCATGGGAAGAAGAACTCTCTTCATTTGAATCAAAAAAGAATGACCTAATAAACGAGATTGATTCTCTAAATGAGAAAAAGGAAAGACTATCTGCTTCAATCGACGAAATAGAAGAGAAAAAAGAAATACTAAAAAAGAAGGAACACTCCCAACAAGATATAGTAAATGTTCTTTCGGAAAAGGTTTCCATGAATGAAGAGATTATTTCCAATCTCGAATCAACATTGGTTGCCTTAGGGAATCAGCTTGCTGAAAAAGATAAGCTATTTAACGAGTATTCTGCGAGAAAAGATACTATCTCGGAAGAATTATTTGAAAAACGAAATGAAGTTCAAGTGGTGAAATCTGAAATATCTTCCTTACAAAAGGAAAAGAAAGAGATTTCACAAGGTATTGCTCAAGCTCAGGAAACCGAAAAATTGGTTCGAAAAGAAATTTCGCAATTGGAAGAGATAAAATCGGGTGTAGAGAACGAACTATTCAAATTGCGCGAATCGAAAGAAATTTCCGAATCTTCTATCTCAGATCTCAACAACACTATTACTACCTTGGAAGAAAAAAAATTCGGACTTGAAGAAAAACTACTTGAGTTGGAAAAGAGCTTCACCACAATGTTCGAAAAAGTTTCAGATGAAATAAATGATTCTCGCACAACATTGAACGAGTTAAAAGAGACTACCTTAATCAAGAAAAGGGAACTCAGTTCCAGAGAAAAAGTCTTATCGGAAAAGAATTCTCAAATGGCTGAAATTTCCGGATTGGTGAAAGTGGCCCAAAGAGAAAAATCGGAATTAGATGTTTCGATTAAATATTTGTTGAATCTAAAGAGCTCTCTTCTTGATGATATATCCAAACTGAAAGATCAAGAGAAGGATAAAAAAACAAGTCTCGAAAACTTAACTAACGAAAACAATATTCTTCTCTCCAAAAAAAACGAGCTCGAAGCTGACTTGAATGATATTCTTCTCCGTTCGAACAGAAGTTTTACTGCTCAGCAAGAAAACAACAAAAAGATTTTGGAGAACATCAATCTTAATGAAAAAGCATTGCGAGAACTTCAAGATGAACTTACCGGAACACAAACGAAATTGAATTCTCACAAAGATGAACTTTCCAGACTGGAAATAAATAAAGAAAAATATGCGGCTCATGTTACTCAGCTTATTGCTGCTGAAAAAGATCTTACCGAGCGTGTTACAAACAAACAGATTGAGTTGGAAAAAATCGAGGCTCAACTTTTAAAAAAGGCAGGGGAAATTAGTAACCCAAGCAAAGCGAATGAAGAATCCCAGGCGGAATAGGCATAATGTTATCAATTAACGAAAAGAAATACTATTCATCTCTGAAAGTTAAGAAGTACCGAACCGTGGAGAAAAAGTTTATTGCAGAGGGGAAGCGACTTGTTGAGGAAGGACTAAATAGTTCCTATAATTGTGAGCTCATTGTATTTACCGAGCAATTTGCCAATCAGTTTCCTGATTTTGTTGCTACTTTCCCGAAGAAAACAAGAAACGAAATAATTTCGGAAAAAGACTTTTCCAAATTTTCGGAAACGAAGAATCCCCAAGGCGTAGCGGCGGTTTTCGATATTCCTGCAATCAAACATTTTCGCCCTACAAATCTGGTTGTTGCTTTGGAAAATATTGCTGATCCCGGAAATCTCGGAACAATACTGCGTACCGCTGATTGGTTTGGCCTCAACGACATAATTATTAATTCCGATTCTGCCGATATCTACAATTCCAAAGTCGTACGTTCTTCAATGGGAGCACTGTTTCATTGTAATGTCTATCAGTCCGACGAGTTCTACGAAATTTTGAAGGGAATGAAATCTGAGTACAAATTATTAATTGCCGACCTCGGCGGGAATAACCTTTTCGAAACGGACTCTGATAAAAAAAGTGTATTAGTTATGTGTAATGAGGCAAATGGTCCTACTCAGGAAATAAAAGAATTAGCTACAGACAGAATTACAATCCCTCGCTTTGGAAAAGCAGAGTCATTAAATGTCGCCAGCGCCGCTGCAATCATAATAGGGCATTTTGCAAAATAAATTATAGTGCCGTGAAATAGATAAAATCTATTTTGGCCGGCTCAAATCCGTTGGAACTCAGTAACGAATTAATCTGTCCGCGATGATAATTCGAGTGATTTGCTACATGCAAAGCTACTTCCGTAAAAGCCGCTTCAAACCGATGCCCGGTTTCGGTTTTGTATTCCACTAATCTCGAGAAATCAACATTCTTCACATTTCTTATTAATTTTAACCAGACCTCGCTACTTTGTTGAGATAAAATTTTACATTCGTTAAGAGTATAGTCATCCCAAAGGGTAATTTGATAATCCGGACTACCTGTCAGTCTTTCATACCAAACATCTTGAGCGGATATAATGTGACTTATCAAACTAATGCATCTCTGAGGAGGATTTTCAACACTCAGCAATTTCCCAATAATCTGTTCGTTAGCCCAATCATTATACGTAAAAAATTCCAATACTGTTTTTCTCATTTTTCATCCGCTTCTTAAAATAAAAAAGGCTGTTTCAAACGATTTGCTTTTTGCAATCTATTCGGAAACAGCCTATGTATTAGTAACAATTATATCTTACTTGAGCAACAACATTTTTTTCGTTTGTAAGAAATTTGCTCCTTTCAATCGATAAAAATAAATTCCACTCGAAATTTTTTCTCCGACACTGTTTTTGCCGTCCCATTTGAAACGATAGTTCCCGGGAGATAAGTCTTTATTAACTATTGTAGCTATCTCTTCCCCAATCAGATTATAGACTTTCAAAGAAATCAATCCGCCTTTGGGAATAGAGAATTCTATTGTTGTTTCAGGATTAAATGGATTCGGATAATTCTGAGCCAATACATAGCTATCAGGAGTCTCATCTTTATCCGAAGAAATTCCTGTTACAAGGTCTTCGCTCGGGAAATTGATTTTCTTATCCAGATAAACTCTAAACTCTCCCGGCTCCAAAGTAATCTCGCCGTTAACATTAGTAACATCAATGGAATCAGCTCCGAAATAGTCATACCATTTACCGTTGTGTTGAAACTCCGGATTTACTTTCCCACTAATGACATCAAAATTTCCTACAATCGTTACATTCATCGCAGGAGAATTAAGATTTATTTTCTTGGTTGCCTCATTGACCGTAAGAACAAAATCCTCTGTATCAAAAACTCCGTATTGATTTCTTAATTTCAGCATTTCGGAAATAAATTTGTAGAGTCGTCTTCTTTCCGGCTCTTGATAGTAATCCCATTTGATCGGCTTATTTCCTGTCCTGCCATTATAATTTATTGAATAGTCATAACCTAGCTCGCCGAATTGCCAAATCATTTTCGGACCAGGAATTGAATAATAAAATGCGCTTGCCAATTTTATTCGACCCAAAGCATAGTTCATAATTTTCGTATCGTAACTCCCCGAACTGTTTCCGTATGTAAGAGTTTTTACCATCAATCTTTCTTCATCATGACTTTCCATGTAAGCAATCAAATGAGGATCATTCCAATATCTACTTTTGTAGGAACCCCATGAGAAATTAGATTTCCCATCATTATTATATCCCATCGCAGCTTCACTATACTTCCCATTCAAATTTCCCCACAGCATAAATCCGTAGTTGGCTAGCTCTCTCTCTTCAGTGTTATCTGTCAAATGCTCCAAAATAAGATAAGCTGTTGAATCGTTCTTCCAAATAGCGTCTCCCATCCTTTTCAAAATCGCAATTCGTGATTCGTCTCTTCCCCATCCGTCACCCGGAGTATTTGTAAATCCTTTCGTGAAATCGAAACGGAAGCCGTCAAATTTATATTCACTTATCCAATAGTTCGTTACACGATCAACAAAATCTTGTGTTAATTTACTTTCATGATCGAAGTCATACCCCCATGAAAAGGCCTGGTTAGGAGACTCTTCATTAAACCAAGGGCTCTGTGCAGTTGGTCTGTTGTTTTGAGCATCAAAATACAAACGCACCATTGGGTTGTTTCCGTAAGCGTGATTCAAAACGATATCCATAATTACCGCTATCCCCTTTTCATGAGCCGCGTCAATAAAGGACTTCAAATCAGTCTTTGTACCGTAATATTTATCAGGGGCAAAATACATCATCGGATTATATCCCCAGCTTTCATTCCCTTCAAACTCGGAAACAGGCATCAACTCAATAGCGTTTACTCCCAGAGTTTTCAAATAATCCAATGAATCTATTATCGAGTTGTAATGATGATTCTCTACAAAATCTCTAACAAGTAATTCGTAGATAACCAAATCCTTGTTTTCCGGTCTGTTGAATTTTGCTATATTCCATTGATACTCATCTTGAGCGGTCTGCAAAACCGATACGATATTATTCGTTTTATTATCCGGATATTTTTTCAGATCAGGATACGTTTCATCCTTTATATGCTTGTCATTCCACGGATCTAGAATTTTATCCGCGTAAAGATCAGGTATTAGGAGCTCACTATCTACCAAGTATTGGAAACCATATTCTTGTTTGGGAATTAATCCGCTAATCGTAACCCAATATGTAGTACCATCCGAAGTTCTCTTCATTTGATAGGCGGGATCAATATACCAATTGGAAAAATCTCCAACTACAAAAACATCCTCTTTGTAGGGCGCATATAACGCAAGAGTAACGGTATTATCATCAATGTAGTTAATGCCATACTCAATGTTTGCTGGTAGTTCTGCGGTTTCGGTAGAAGATTTGGAAATAACATAAACTGAATCAGCTTTCTTATTACCTTGCGCATCCTCGGCAACGGCAATAATCCATGTTCTATCCTTTTCAGTAACTGTCATAGTATAAGCAATAGAATCATTTTCGACCTTGCTTACCTCAGTATCATTTAAGAAAAGAGAAATCGTTTTTGCCTGTTTGCTGATTGCAAGAATCTCAATCTCTTGATTGAGAGTAACAAACTGGAATTTTTGGTGAGGATCAACTATTGCTACATCAACTCCGGGCTCTGAGAAATCTACTACAATGTCTGCTCCTCCGTCCCCCCTGCCGGTTCTGGAATTATCATGACTTCGAAATACAAAAGCCATTTGAAGTAGCTTTTCAGTTGAAGTATCAGGAACTTCGAAAAATGCTCGAGGCTTTCCGATAACCAATTGATAAAGATCGGCAGACAATCTTTTCATTTTTGTTTTCGGAAGATTCTCTCCCCATTTCCCGGGAACATATTTCCAATCCGAAGATGAACTGCTTTTGCTGGTTATTAATCCGGCATGTACATAAACATCCTCATAATACCCCATCAACCCTTCGTTTCCTAATGCTGCGTTAAAAATAACTCTTATTGAATCATCTTCCGTCGCGAAAAAAGGATCGGTTTTTACAACCTGACTATAAAGCGCCGTAACGCTTAAGAACATAAACAAGAATATACTTTTCATGACTAATATGCCCCCTTTGTTGCATAAAGTGTTTAATCAATGAACTCCCACGAAACCCCTATTCTCATTCCTCTTCCCCACATCGGATAATAAGGAACAATATAGTATTCGTTATCTAATATATTCTCAAAGGTGAAATAAAGTGTAGCTTTGCGTTGAATTTGTCCTGCCACAAAGAAATCGAGCTGATTAGTCGCAGGAACCTTTTCATCACTTAGCTTAACGGCATTCTGGTTTGCCGTTATATATCTAATTCCGCTCTTGTTGAAGAAATCGTAAGTAATGTAACTCTTCTCGGTGAAGAAAGAGAAATTAAATCCGGCCTTCAAATCAAGATTGTCATTAAAAAGTTTATCAACATAATAAATTCCGCCGTTAAATGTAAATTCCGGCAAAGAAGTTTTTCTCTGTTTCTCATAATTAATATAGTATGTAGCATTTCCGGTCATCTGAATTTTCCAAAGATTCAGCTCCATTGCCGCGTTTAACCCTTGCAAATTCAACTCGTATAACCTTCCGCTTCCGATTTCATTTATGGTCATAGTATCGCTATGTTCATTAATGATCGGGAAAAACTCGTTATCATTGTTATATACAAAATATGCCACTCTACCACTTAAGTATTCACCATTGATTTGTACTCCCGCTTCTAAAGTGGAAACATTTTGCTTTGTACTTCCGTTCACATATTGAGCCTCGAATAGATTTACCGGCTTTTGATATGTAGAAAGACCACCAAACACAGAAAAATTATTGCCGAACTTTATCCGAACATCTCCCCCGATTCCCCAGTAAGATTGCTCGTTATAAGTCAATGTTTTTGCGTATGCGGTCGGCAATATATTATCCCCGAAAAGATCAAACTGAGCTTTACCGGCCAATGACAAAATTGATTCGTTTATTTTGTTAACTTTATTGTCCCACGAATGCTCTATTTTTTCGACTGTTGCGATTGCATCTAACTTCATTAAGTATAGATCCATTTGCTGAACCACTTTCAAACCCTCGACTGTCTGTTTCGATTTTTCTCTTATTTCCGGAATGGTTGATAGTTTGAATTTGGTATTCTGTTTGAAATTATCTTGATAGAATTGATGATAAAAATCAATTTGTGTCACTCCTAACGGTATCAGCTTGGAAACAACACCAAACTTGAATGAGTGATTAACTATCTGTTCGTTGCGACTCGGATAAACTACAAGAGCCTGCTTGCTATCATAAAGATTTATATCGTTAATTGCCCCACCGTTCAACTCCGCGTCCCATCTGTAATGGGAATACTCCCCGAAGAGTTTTACTTTCTCACTGATCTTTCCGCTGGCATACGTAGAAACTTTCCAAATCCCTATCTCACTGTTATCATATCGGGAATCCACACTGACATTAGTGACATCAAAACCAAAATTTACTTTCTTAAACAAACGGGTTTGAAAAATCACATCGATATAGCCCTCTTCATTGGAGCCCTGGTAATAACGCATTCGGGAAAAAGGCTTTTTGATTTCATGATTTCTGGAAACAAAATTCACACTCACAGGAGAATTCAAATATCCATACACAAACCCTCTGGAAATTGGAAGCGATTCAACACTGTCTATCGATTCGGACTGATATTGGTTAAGATTAAATGCTCCGTAATATCTTTCGTTCTGTAATATCCCGTCCCTCATATATGAAACATTATTTCCCGAAAGGCCATACATTGTTAATTCGCTCGGAGCTCCTTGAGAGCCTAAATTCTGTAAAAAGGTGAATGGCAATTTCTCCATAAGATCACCTATGTAGCGATAATCACTTTTTGCCATATCCTTTGCGGAGTAAGCCAAATCTTTTTCGTTATTATTCAAAAATCGGGTTGGTTGGATATCAATATATTCCTTTTTCTTCGCAGTCAATGTATCGGTTGTAACCGACAATGAATCCCCCACCACCGCAAGTGAATCGCTAACTATCTTATCTTGTCCGAAAACATTGAATCCGCAAAAAAGAACTACGATAAAAATTACTATATTTTTTTTGTTACCGTTCATAAACAATCCGAATAATCCTATACTACTTATGAATAAATGAGATAAAAAAGATCCGATACGAATCAACCTACTAATATTGATGAATATGAATTCGATTATTAGTAATCTCCGTAAACCCTTGTCAAATATATGCAAATCACCATTTAAAATAAGAAAAACATATTTGCATTATTTGTAAAATTATTTATCTTGTAACGAGCTTTCATTTTACCCACTAAATAAAGGACAAGGTTATGGCAACACCGAAAAAACCTATGACCAAAGCCGAAATCATCGATCACCTCGCCACTAAACTTGGCACTACAAAGAAATTGGCCGGTCAGTTTTTGGAAGAACTAAACCTATTGGTTTATAAGGAAGCTAAAAGAGATATTACTATTCCCGGTTTGGGAAAAGTAAGCATCGCCAAAAGAAAAAAACGCAAAGGTCGTAACCCGGCTACCGGAGAAGAAATCGTTATTCCGGCAAAGAAAGTTTTGAAATTTAGAATAGCTAAAGCGTTTACGGACGCTGTATTCCCACCTAAAGCATAAAGATTACCAAGGGTGTCTCCACCAAACGAGATACCCTTTTACCTATTTTCCTTTCTTATTCTTTCCCGTAGTCTTCTTCTTTTTAATTTTTTTCATTACCGACGAAGCGTCCAACAGCTCCTTTGTTTGCTGCATTAGCTCATCATATAAACTTTTCGGAATATTACTCAAAACCAGGGTCAACAATCTGTTAAAATCCTTCAAATGCTGAAATATCCCGATACTGTTACCATTCTTATCGGTTATTATTATCGGCTTGGTCGGCTTCCCACTGAAAATACCTCCGCTTATTTTCTCAATCTCATTGATCCTGATCTCTACTCTTTTATTACTAAAAGAGAAATCGGTTCCAATAATTGTAGCGTGGTCGGCTTCAATATAAAACGGAAACCCCTTATATATTTTTCGATAATATCTGTTCATCAAATAAAGAAGAATTACATCTACCAGCAAAGGGAAAACATGATTGATACTTTCCTGAATCGAATAGGCCGAAAAAAAGGCATTTAGTGCAAGCAATATTGTTAACGGAATATTGGCATATCTGTAAATTACCTTTGCCATTATTGGATATTTGAATTTATTCATTTTCACCACACTATTTTTTTATGGGCAAAGTTACCAACTTTTGAAGCGAATCCATAGTCTGAAAAGAGATCTATTATTAATCGAAATAAGTTTCTGCGCTAGCATTATTTACAAATCTTTTTGTTTCCTTCAAATGCTTTTCGTTGGTTCTATTCTTCGAAAGAGGAGGGAGTTCTTCAAAGTCAAAAAAGCGAGCCTCACTGGTTTCTTCACTTGGTTTCGGTTCGCCCCCGATTATTTCGCAAAGAAAAATTATCTTAAAAGCGTGGAACAAATCCAATCTTCTTCCCACCCTGTTAGCATCAAAAACACCAACAACCTTTCTCGCCTTTACTAATAAGCCACTCTCTTCCATAGTTTCCCTCTCAGCCGCTTCCGAAGGGATATCCCCTACATCGGCCCAGCCACCGGGCATAGCCCATTTCCCATCCGAAATTTCCTTAACCAATAATATTTTCCCATCCCGAATTACGGCACTTCGAACATCCACCTTGGGGGTAGCATATCCCACTTGAGTTGTAAAAAACTCCCGAACTTCATCTTTCTCCAGATTGGAATATTCTTGAATAATCTCAGCCGAAATTTCCGTTAATCTTTTCGATCTTTCCAATTCGTAATGATTTTCACTCAACTGAAGCCCTATTTGCCCCATTGACTGCAATTCCCTGGCAAGCTCCAACCAATTTATTTTACTCATCTATCTCTCCGAAATATTTCACCCCGTAACTTATGAAAATATTCGGAAACAGAAACATGCCTTAAATAAACTTATACCTCACAACTCCTTAAACCTTTATGTAATTTCTCCGATCGAACATTCTATTTCTTCAATCGTATTTCGTTTTTCTCCACTCGTAGCAAGCATTTCTCTACCCGTAGGAAGTACTTACTTAAACTTATAACTAATTTCCCGACTCTCCCACTTCACCGCTCCACTCTCCCCGTCCTTTTCTCAGATTGTATATCCCGGTTACTTAAAGTAATATGCAATTTCTCCACCTTCCCCATCCATTTCTCGACTCATCCCTTCCATTTACTTAAAATTATATCGAATTTCTTCATACGACGAAAGCTCCGCCCCTCTCGTAGATTCCATTTCTCCATTTGTAGAACGCTATTCTTCGCACAGAGAACGCTATTCTCGACACCCACATTTCACTTCTCCGCACCCCGGGGCATTACTAAAGGCTACTTTTGCTCCGCTCAACCCAACAAAGCCATTTCTCCACTCATACATCCCATTTCTCCGGAACTCCAGCCCATTTCCCAAAAAATCGACCCCTATTTCCTCTTTCCCCCGAACAATACCCAAATGTTTATTAAAGATATACTTTATTCTTTCTATGAGAGATTTTCGATAAGATTCTGTTTGTTTCTGATATGCTACTATCGATTGGTTTTCTGAAGAGATAAAAAAACCTCAAAGAGACTTTCGCAAAGATACCGCTATTAAAACATCTCTTTGAGGTTTGGAAATATTATCCTTTTTTCAATTTTATATCGCCATTTATTGTTTTCAAGACTATCCTGTTTTTTCCCCCGTTAACAACTCCTTTTCCGTATATATATTTTCTCGGGGTTCCGTGTTCATATTCCCAATCCTTCGACTCTTCACGAGTAAATTCGAAATCACTCTCAATTTCCACTTCCCCTTCATAATCTTCCGTAAACGAAAGCTCAATATCAAGTTCGAACGACAAGCCTTCGGGAATAGTAAGCTCAATATCTCCGCTCATACTTGTCAATGTAACATCCCGCTTCCCTTCATCCGGATCACCGACCATCTTCACTTCGATATTCCCACCCATTGTTTTGGCAGCTATCCATCCGTCTATTGAACCGATTTGGATATTTCCACCCATGGTTTTGGCTTTAACATATTTCATTGCCTTGTTTACTTTTATATTTCCACCCATGGTACTGAGCTCTGCTCCATTCACCGCTTCATCTATTTTTAAATTTCCTCCCATTGTGGAAACAGAAACCTCACTATCGGTTTTGGAAATGTTCTTTACATTATTCTGACGGATGTTTCCTCCCATTGTGGATATATCTATGTCTCCTTCCACTTCTTCCATGTTCACTGCTCCACCCATTGTCTTAACAGATCCTTCTCCTTTAAGGTTGGACACATTTATCTCTCCACCCATAGTGGTAATTTTATATGTTCCCTCAAGATTGCGAAGTTCTATTTCACCTCCCATGGTTTTTCCTTTGAAGGATCCTTTCATATCAATAATCTCAACCTCACCACCGATTGTATAAAACTTCACATCAAATTTTTCAGGTACATAGAAAATAAACTTACCGTCTACATCCCAATTATTTCGTCTTCCGAGATATTCCGATTTCACGTACACAACACCATCTTCATATTCCGCGCTTAATTCGATATCCTCAATATCACGACATTTCATTTTTCCCTGAATCTTTACAACATCCTTATCCCAACCTTTTATATAAATACCTCCGCCGGCCTTGAGATCTATTTCCAGTTTTTCCCCCTTTGCCACTTTGAATTCCTCTTCAATCTCCTTTACTTCAGGAAGTTTGGAATAATCGTAAATTGTTTTCAGATCCGCCTTTTCGGCATAACAAAGTATAGCTATCAGAAAGAATGATAATCCAAATAATGCCCGATACCTTTTCATTTTTATTTCCCCTCGTTTTTGTTTTTCATTATTCTAATGCGCGAATTTATTGTTGTCAGATTTATTTCAGCGCCACCCCCATTGAGTTCAAAGACCTTTTCAATAGCTTTGCTATCTTCATCTCTTGTAGCTTTTGTTTCTTTAAACTCAGATTCTATCTTATAATAGTCTTTTATCTCTTTCCACCAGCCACGAATTTTAATCTTCGCGTTTACCGTTGCTTTAGCATCTTCGGGTAAATATAGATCAACACTTCCGTTTGATGTATAAAGACTGGAACGATCTCTATTATCAGGAACCAAAGAAGCTTCTATTCTTCCCGCCGAAGTTTTGGCTTGAATTGATCCGGTAATATTTCTCAGTTGAATATCCCCTCCTTTTGTTTCCGCGGAAATTCTTCCTTCCCCTTCTTTTACTTCAATGCCTCCACCGTATGTTTCTACTTTCAATGTTCCTTTTGCTTTTTCCACATATATATCACCGCCGTAAGTTACAACTTCGGCTCTTCCTTTTACTTCCCCGAGTTCAATATCTCCACCGTATGTCTTAGCGTCCAGATCGACTTTGGCATTATCGATCTTTATATCCCCCCCCATAGTATTAACCTCTGCGGTTTTACCTTCAACACTTTTGATGGTTATCTCTCCACCCATTGTAGATATTTCAAGATTTCCCTTGATGTTTCCGCATTCTATCTCGCCACCTGAGGAAACCAGTCTTGTATCTCCTGTAATGTCGTCAGTAGTTATTTCACCTCCGGATGTATTTACAACCACGTAACCAGTAATTTTATCGGACAATTTAACATCACCCCCTGTGGTTTTTACGTCCAGGTTGAACCTAGCAGGCATAGTAATTCTGAATTGTACATCATCACTCCACCCCCAACCGGTTGAGTAATTTACCGTAACCGTTGTACCGTTCTTTTCGATTGCGAGATCTTTGCTATCCTCTTTTGACAACCCGACAACCCTAACAATGATCTCATTTTTTTCCCAGGTATTAACTCTTATCTCTCCGGGATTTACATTTGCTTTGAGAGTACCTCCCAATTCCACGGAAAAGGTTTTTTTGATCTCTTCCTGTGGCTTCTTTCCTTTGGCAAACAAAATCATTCCGCTCAAAAGAAGTATCACTATTAAATATTTGTGAGTTCTCATGGCTATATCTCCTTATTTATCAGTGCGGCTGCGCGATAACGAATAAAACTACTTTTATCTTCCTCCGCTCTGCGATTTAATTCTTCTATTACTTTATTCCCTTGCAAATTACCTTCCTCTTTCATATCGGATAAAGCATTTATCGCTGCTACACGCATTCCGGAATTTTCATCATTTTCCAACACTTCCAAATACGCGTCTCTTATGTTATCGGAATACTCATATTTCTGTAACGCGTTCAATGCTCCTCTTCTTACTCCCGGATTTTGATCGGTTAACAAGGAATTTATCAACGCTGATTTTATTCTTGTATCGCTCTGTTTCCTCTTAGCTTGCTCGGCCAAGGATTTAACGGCTTTCAGTCTTAATCCAGGATTATCGGAACTGAGCAAAGCCTTTGACAATAGTACGCGAACTACCTCATCCTCCGGAGATCCTTTATAAACAAAGGGGTTTTCCGCTCTAAATTGTATTTCATACTCACCATTGTCATTTTTGGTCAACGGGAATTTCACATTGGTAACAGCTATTCCCGATTTCATCATTTCATTGAGCTTGTTCATTGTGATAAGATCGGAATTACTTCCCGAATTATCGAATACCAGATATCCGAAGAAAAAGCCAATTAACAAAGTAGCGACACTACCAAAAGCAAATAGCATTTTCGGTTCGAATAGTTCTTTGAACCATCCTGCCACTTTGGCAAAAACCGACTCTTGAGATTCGAGAAATTCAATATTAGCAAACAATTTTTCTCGAGATTCTTCAAGAAACTTTTCCTCATTGAAGTTCTTCTCAGTATCCTTTAGAGCATTCATCATCTTCTCGGCCTCTTCGAAATACTTTCGCATTTCGTCCGATTCACTAAGAATATCCTTCAATACTCTTTCTTGTTCCTCATTCAATTCTCCCATAAAATAGAGATGAATGAGTTGTTCGATTTTTTCTCGTTCCATTTTATCCTTCACTCGATTAGTGCTCAATCAAGTTTTTTAATTTCTCTTGCATCTTTCTTACCGAAGTAAAAAGATAACGCTTTATAGTACCTTCCTTAGAATCCATCATTTCCGCGATTTCTTTTATCTTGTAGCCTTCGATGTATTTCAGTCCGAATGCCATTCTTTGCTTCTCAGGAAGCTCATTCATCGCTTCACGGATACTTTCCTTCATTTCATTTCTTTCCGCATGTTCGGAAGTATTGTCATCTCCGGAAATCAAATCGGAAACTTTTCCTACTTCCTCTTCCCCGATTATTATAGGGCTATCCAATGAATCGTGAGAACGTCTTTTCTTCTTATCATAATAAGAAATGCAAACATTTGTAGTAATTCTAAACAACCATGTTGAAAACTCGCTGTTGAACTTAAAGCTCCCTAAATTTTTATAGACCCTCAGGAAAACTTCTTGATAGATATCTTGCGCATCCTCTTCACTGTTTCGATAAGACATAGCCATTCTGAGAACCTGCAGATCGTATTTTACCACCAACTCTCTGAAGGCTTCTTTGCTTCCTCTTTGCGCTTTTCTTATTAAGATGTTTTCCGTATAACCCATGATTCTCTCTTCTTAGTTTGGTTAGACTACCCGACTAAGGAAAAGGTTGTATTCTTCAAAAGATATATCTCTATTTCTCTAAAAAAAACAGAACTACACCGACATGTAAATTTATTTATTTATAATTTAACGGCAACATATTTATTGGAATTATGTATAAAGCAATATTTGGCCCTCATTTTCGGAGAAAGGATGAAACAATTCGGTTCTATTATTCTGTTTTCATTAATTAGTTCTTTATGTCTTGCGCAAAATATAATAACACTTGAAAAAGCACTGGAAATAGGGCTTTCGCAGAGTTATGATATAAAAGAAGCAAATTTCAGTTTGGAGAGTTCACAGAAATCTTTGGAAGCACAAAAAGCTTCTTTATTAACCGCGGTTGATCTTTATTTTACTCTTCCTTCATATACAAATTCTCTTCAAAGTCGCTTCAACTATCAACAGCAAAAAGAAGAGTATGTAAAAACGGAATTAAATAAAGTAGATATGAATCTTCGACTATCTCAACCGATTTTGTTTTCGAACGGAAATATCAGCGTTAACGGGAACCTAAAATGGCTCGGACAAAACTCGAGTCTGGCCGGATACTCAAAAGATTATTATTCCGATTTGACAGTCTCCTTGAGTCAACCTCTGTTTCAGTTCAATGATCTATCCTACTCACTCGAACAAGCCGAAATAGGATTGAAGCAAGCTAAAAGAAATCACACACGGAGCGAACGAGTATTAATTTATAAAATAAAACAGGCTTATTACCGCTTGGTATCAGCCACGCAGAAATTTGAGATATCAAAGGAACAGGTGAAAATAACCGAGCAATCATATTTGAATGCTCATAACAAATACAAGGCCGGACTTATTCCTGAAGTTGACGCGCTCGATTTTGAAGTAAGTCTTGCGACCGCAAAAAATGATCTCTTGGATAAAGAGCGAAGTCTGGACGAACAGAAAGATGATTTCAAACGCCTCCTCGGAATATCCATGACAGATGATTTCGAAGTAGTCGCCGATATTAAGATTATCGATTTTGAAGTCACTCTCGATTCTCTCATCGCATCCGCTTTAATGAAAAATCCTGAGCTTCTCAATCAAGAAGATGAGCTAACCTTAACAAAACTTCAATGGGAAAAGGCTGATTCCGAGGGGGACATTTCCGTAGAACTAAGAGCGCAATATGGAATAAACAAAAACGCTCCGGAACATAAAGATATTTTTTCAGATTTTAACGATTCCAAATTTGTCGCCCTCTCCTTAAATGTACCGGTTTGGGATTGGGGTAAAACCGATCTGCGCGCTGAAGTTGCAGAGATATCATTAAAAAGAGGAGAACTTTCCTTTCACGAAAGGAAGATGAATTTGGAAAAAGAAGTAAAGAGTGTCTATAACAAAATGCAATCTGCAAAAGCCAGGCTAAATGTATTGGAAAAAACTGTCGCTATTGCGCAGAAATCTTATTCTATCAATACCGAACGATACAATTCGGGCTCAATAACAAGTATGGAATATTCCAAAACGCAGCAGAGCCTGAAAGAAGCTAAGCTTAATTATCTGAGCGCGCAAATTGATTATATTCTCTCCACAGCTGAAATAGAAGAGTTGACTTACTACGAATTCTAATAGATGCGGGGCTACGGCTCCGCTAATCCTCCCAGATAAAATCAAATAGCAGATATGAAGCCGTAAGCATAATAACATCATAACAAATTAGTACGGCCAGTTCTACAAGTGATTCTATAATTGTAATTCCATCCATGGAAAACTTAGTAAGTTCCAGTAGAATTAATATTAACGGTAGTAAAATCGGAAAAGAAAGGACCGGATAGAGAGTTCCCTTTGTATTTGCTTTGGAAATAATCGCTGCAATTATTGTTGACGAAACCGCAATACCAATATTCCCCAACACAAACAGAGAAAGAAAGAGAGTAAAATTCACAATTACAAATGATTCGAAAAAAACAGTGAAGAGAAGTGTTATTACAAAATTCATTAAAAATGTGAGAACTATATTGAATAGTAATTTTCCGGTAAATATTGTGGATGGTTTAGCGATAAGCTGAAGAGCTAGTGTAGTTCCTCTATCTTCTTCAGCAACAAAAACTCTTGATAATCCCGACATTGCGGAAAAAAATATAACAACCCACAATAATCCTCCCGTCAGATAGTTCGATATCGGTTCGGAGCCGATTGAAAACAAAAGAACACTAATCGTTACGAGAATAAACATTGCCAAAGCGTTTATCGCGTAACGCGTGCGTATTTCAGAACTCCAGTCTTTTATAAATAAACTGACCGCTTTCATCGGTTTTTGTACTCTTCTATTTTTATGATTTTATTGCACAAAGCCAAATCATCGTCTTCGTTTGAGGCTAGTATTATTAGTTTTTCTTTCCCCTCATCCCTTATTATTTCATAGACAGTCTGTTTTCCGGCATTGTCTAAGTTTGAAGTCGGCTCGTCAAATAGAAGTAAACTCGGATTATGAATCAACGCAAAAACGAACTTCACCCTTTGCAACATTCCCGAGGAATATCCTTTTAGTAAATCGTTTCGTCTGTCATATATAGTAAATTTATCGAGATAATACTTTATCTTTTCTTTATCAGATTTTATTCCGCGAATTTTGCAAATCATCTCAATATTTTCTTCGGCGGAAAACTCTTCGTACAAAGATAGATAGGGTGAAACAAAACCAATATTGTTGTGAAGATCTTCGGAGGAAATCACGGATGAATTTCTTGAGTGAATTACTTTTCCGGTGGAAGGGGAAATAATACCGGCAATAATTTTCAAAAGAGTAGATTTACCGGAACCATTCTTTCCGGAGATACCAATAACCTGCCCTCCGGTAAAATGGTAATCCAGATTTCGGAATACTACTCTTCTACCGAATATTTTACCGAGATTTTTTAATTCCAGAGAATAATCAATCATTATAGATAACTATTTTTCCCGTTTTTAATTTCCCGTCTGAGTCGGTTACATAAATATAAACACCTGTCGGGAGTTTTTCTCCGTTTTCTTTACGGCCGTCCCATTGAACTATTATTTTTTCCCCACTGATTATCTTGAGAGATTTGGAATAAACCAAATCCATACTCATGCTATAAACGTTTAATCTGGCATATTCCAATTGATTTTTCTTTGTCGGAATATTGAGAGTCAGATTTCTCCCGTATTTAAATGGTTGAGGATAAGCGTAATCAACCTCAACATTCACAGGAGTCCCTCGTATAACAGCGTCATTAAGAATATAGTCTTCATTATAAAATGAAATATTATTTACGGATAGTTTCGAATAATAATTATCAACTATCTTTTTCGCTCCTATTTCACATGTATCCATAATGGAATAATCTAGTTTCTGATATGCGTCCGGTGTAGAAACAGCTGTTGCAACATCTGCATTGGTTAGTATCGCAACCAGAGAATCGGATACTCCTGTGTTAACAAGATCAAAAACAATATAGTTGTTTGTTATCGGACGAGTATTTAACATATACGTTTTTTTCGGAGAAATAAATTCGTAACAATGAAGAGGTTTTACTTCCGGATAATTTCTTCCTTCCGTAAAATATTTACCAACAATTGCTCTGTCTCCTGTAAACCAACACCAAATAGCCAAGTCGGAATAGATTTGCTTCAAAGAAGAACCCACTTCGGATAATGCAGCGTTTAACGCTTCCAGTGTTTTTTTCCCTTTTCCTACATACTCCCAACTTCGCTTTATAATCTTCAGACCTTTTAATTTATCGCCACTCTCTCTTTCGAATTTTTGTTGAATTAAAAGATGCAAAATTGCCGAACGATACCCGGCCATATTTTCTGCATACAATCTCCACTCAGGATGGTTGAAATGACCAGATAAATAATAGTAGTAGTCATTAACCTCCGTAAATACAAACTCCTCCATTGCCGTAGAAGTTATTTCATAATAATAGATTTCATTTTCATCGGTAGGCCAACCGTAATGACTTGTTTGTATAGCGTGATGAAATTCGTGTGCTGCCGTAACCTTTGCAGCGTCAATTCCCTTTGTATTATGTACGGAGAAATCATTATCCAATGCAATATAAGAAACTTCTCTACCATCGGAATTTATTCCGTCATAAAAAGTCTCACCGTAAACATCCCCTTTGTTTCTTACATATATGTCATATAAATCATCTCCCCCTTTGTCGTCATCTTTAGGCGGAGCGGGATAACCTAGAATATTTACTTCGAAATTATAGGCCGAATCGAAAGCCGCAGCAAGTTCATCAATAGAATAACCTATCTTATCAGGTCCTTCATTGGTATAATGAATACGGAAATATCCTGCGGGGGAAACAATCTCTTGCTTTTCTCTTAAAAACGGACGATCCATTACTTTCTTCAAACTTGCTTTCTGAGCCGATGAAAATTCTTCCCAATGCAATTTTACTCTGGCGTTCAGATCAAACATACATTTTATCGGACTTGTCTCTTCGTTAGTCCCCGTATTCCTTATCATTGTTTTGGTTTGCATCTCGGAATAACTCTCATGAGATATAAGATATTCGGTGTAAAGGGAATCTATGTTTTGGGCGCCCAAATGCAATGTAACTATCAATAAGCAAATTAGAGTTTTTCTCATCTTCTCTTCCGAAATTCAACTATCAAGTAAAAATATAATTAGGGATAAAAATAGGTAGGATTATTCTAGTATTCAATCTATTTTCTTGTCTCAGTCATCACAATAAAAAAAGCGGCTCCTTTTAGGGAAACCGCTTTTTCATCATTTAAAATCTTTCTATTCGTTGGATAATAACTCTTCTTGAAGATTTTTCATTTCTTCAATCTTTTCATTATCCGGATATTTCGTAATATAGTTGGATATATCATTCAGTGCGTCACTAACTCTCTCTTTGGATAGCAATATTTGTATCTTATTATACAAAGCCATAGGAGCGAATTTAGTATCATGATATGAATTTACAACATAGTCATAGTATTTCATAGCTGCGTTGTAATATTCTATCTTTTCGTAGATAATCGCGCTATTATATTCTTTCTCAGCTAATTTCTCGTGCATCTCACTTATCTTTCTTTCCGCCTCTTCAACCTTCGGGTCAGTAGGGAAATAGTCGATAAAAGCCTGAAACTCGTTTATTGCTTTCTTACTATAAGCCTGATCCAATTGATAAGGAGGAGAAAGTTGATAATAAGACTCTGCCAACATAAATTGAGAACTCGGCACATATTCACTTGCAGGAATATCTCTGATCAATTTGCTATATTCATATCCTGCTAACAGATATTGTTCTCTTTGGAAATAAGACATTCCCAAATAGTACTGAGCGTCATCATTGACAGTACTTCCGGGATATTGCAATAAAATTGATTGAAACTCTTTTATACTATATTCGTAATCTTCCTCATTATAAAGTGACATTGCATAATCATAATGAGCTTCGGGAGATAATTGAGATGTATCGATCTTTTCGGAACACCCCCAGATAAGCCCTAATATTATAATCGCGAGGTATTTTTTCATACTTATTGTTGCCTCCGGAATAGTTTCATATAAAGATTTAAAAGTTACTTAAAATTGATATTCTATCAAACTCAAAATTTCTGCATTCCTCATATCGCCATCAATTATATTCCTCAAACCCCTATATGTTTCAAAAATATGGAATTCCTATTTGCTCTAATGTGAATATTTCTTTATCTTGATTTTTGGTTGAGATGTTTAATAATTTAAATCTTTTGTCTTTCTCATTATTTTTCAAGTGGAATCGAATAGTTTTGTAAGGTTTTGTTTTATAACAAGTATCAGTCTTTTTATTAACAATTTAGCGATTTCATTTATTATGCAGAATTCAAATATCTCCGCACAGAATTTTGATTATCAAACAGATCAGTTTCCGTTTGAGGTTAACGAAACTGATAATTCACTTGAATTTGTTTTCCCTCCCTATGGACTTCGGAAAAATACCAAGAATCTGTTTATTCTCTCTTTCCTTTGGACTTCCGTTTTAATATTCATGGGCATTATTCTAATCAATAATTACAATTCTTTTCTCATTTTGCTTTTTATTCCATTTCTTGTACTTGATTTTATTTTCATTTCAAGTGCCTTTTATTTGAAAAATTCCAATACCATTCTATTGATAGATAAAAAGTCTTTTTCAATAACCTCTCGATTTTTCGGACTTACTTTCAAAAAAGAACGCAAATGTAAAGACATTGAGAATGTTTCAGTAGTTAAATCGAGTGATGATGATTTTCAACCTAATATGGAAATCGTAGTTCAGTGTAAAAATTCAAAGAGTTACTCTTTTGCTTCTCATTTAACATTGGAAGAAAAAGAGTTTATTGTTTCGAAGATCAATGATTTTCTTTATCCCGAAAAAGAAACATTCTCCAATTTTGGCGAATAGTTAAATGCATACTTTTCTGCTAAATCCGAACAACTGGAAAGCTACCGGTATTTTTACTAATAGCTCGGAAGAAACTTTCTCCGTAAATGGAATTTTTTCTATATCTCATAATAATGCAAATTGGATATTGAAAGTACATCTTTCCTCTTCCGTTGAAACCGATCTTTACAATCCTGTTTTTGTAATAGAACCGTTCATTAGTAATTCCCCCTTTACCCAATGGAAAATGTCATTGCCTCCCTATGAAAATATGGAAGGACGATTTATGATAGTTGAAAAGGACATTCTTTCGGTCGGAAACACCGATGATAAGGTCATTTCTTTTACCGAATATATCAGAAAGGTTTCGGACGACTTCTATAAATCAAGAGGATTTATTATGCAGGGGAGCAAAATTGTATCTTCTTGGAATTTATTTCTCAAAAGAAAAGAAAGCGCGGAATAAACCGCGCCAATAGATTACTCTAATAATATTTTTGTCACCTTTTCTGCCGCTTCCTGCAAACTATTCGCGACATCAAAGTTTAATTTCGATTTATCCAAAAGTTCGGCAGCTTCTT
This sequence comes from uncultured Ignavibacteriales bacterium, assembly GCA_942492055.1. GTDB lineage: Bacteria > Bacteroidota > Ignavibacteria > Ignavibacteriales > Melioribacteraceae > CALODP01. The sequence continues at coordinate 26,208 of CALODP010000001.1, forward strand.
CCGCGTTTGTCCCTTCCAATCTGATAACGATAGGAACTTTAACGCCAACCTCATGTACGGCATCAATTACTCCTTGAGCAACTCTGTCGCACCTAACAATACCTCCGAATATATTGATCAGTATCGCTTTTACATTTTTATCGGAAAGAATTATCTTAAAACCGTTTGCTACAGTTTCTTTATTTGCTGTTCCTCCGACATCAAGGAAATTTGCCGGTTCTCCTCCTGATAGCTTAATAATATCCATTGTTGCCATTGCCAGCCCAGCGCCATTTACCATGCAACCTACGTTGCCATCAAGCTTAATGTAATTGAGATTATACTTTGAGGCTTCTATCTCCAGAGCATCCTCTTCGTCGATATCTCTGAATGCCAGAATATCCTTATGACGATATAACGCGTTATCATCAAAATTCATCTTTGCATCCAAAGCGATTACATCCCCTTCTTCTGTTACTACTAACGGATTTATCTCCGCCAAAGAAGCGTCACTCATTTCATATGCTCTATATAAAGCAATCAGAAACTTTACACAATTCTTATGCTGCATCCCCTCCAGTCCCAATCCGAATGCCAACTTTCGTGCCTGATAAGCTTGTAAACCAATAGCCGGATCAATTGTTTCTTTAATAATCAATTCGGGAGTTTCAGCGGCAACCTTCTCAATTTCCACACCACCTTCGGTTGATACCATCAAAACATTCTTTGAGGATACTCTGTCCAAAGTGATTCCAACATACAATTCTTTGGCTATGTTTATCCCTTCCTCTATTAATAAACGATTAACCTTCTTCCCCTCGGGACCTGTTTGATGAGTTACCAATTGCATTCCAAGAATCTCTTCTGCGTATTTCCTGACTTCTTTTATTCCTTTCGCAACTTTTACTCCACCCCCCTTTCCTCTTCCACCGGCGTGGATTTGAGCTTTTACAACGGAAATTTTGCTTTTCAACTCTTTTGCCGCTTCTACAGCCTCTTCAACTGAAAATGCCACTTTCCCTCTCGGTACGGCAACATCAAATTTTCTTAAAATTTCTTTTGCCTGGTATTCGTGAATCTTCATTTTGCCCTTCTTTATTTGTTTTGCGGAATGCTAATGAGAATAGATCGAGGCGGATTGCCCGCCTCGAAACAGGAGATTATATTTTTCTGCTTATTAGTTTTGCTTGCATAAATAGTAATAGATAATCACGTCCTCCGGCTTTGGAATCGGTTCCTGACATATTGAACCCACCGAATGGTTGTCCACCGACCAGCGCGCCGGTACATTTTCTATTTGTATACAAATTACCAACGTGGAATTCGTTTCTTGCTCTTTCCAGTTTCTCTTTGTTTTGCGAATATATTGCCCCTGTCAATCCGTACATCGTTCCGTTTGCGATCTTCAAGGCGTCATCGAAGTTCTTCGATTTTATAATCGCTAATACAGGCCCGAATATTTCTTCCTGTGCAATTCTGGCATCAGGCTTAATATCCGCTATTACGGTAGGCTCAATAAAATATCCGTTTCCTTCAGCTTTCTTACCGCCATTAATCAAGCGTCCTTCTTTCTTACCAATATTAATATATTTCAATATATCATTTTGCGCTTTTTCATTAATTACGGGACCCATTCTGAAATTATCTTTTCCGGGACCTACTTCAATCTTCTCTACTTCTTCTTGTACTCTCTTAACGAATTTCGCGTATAAACTCTTATCTACGATAACTCGTGAGCAAGCAGAACATTTTTGTCCCTGGAATCCGAATGCTGACGCAACTGTACCTAAAACAGCGCTTTCCAGATCTGCTTCGCTATCAACTATAATAGCGTCTTTACCACCCATCTCGGCGATAACTCTTTTTATCCAGATTTGTCCTTTCGGTACTTTGGCTGCCAATTCATTTATATGCAAACCAACTGCCATTGAACCGGTAAATGAAATTGATCTTGTAAGAGGATGCCCTACTATAATGTCTCCAACTTCGGCGCCCGATCCGGGTACAAAGTTTACAACGCCTGCTGGTAGTCCTGCTTCTTCCAAGAAATCATAAAATAATTTACCCATCATCGGAGTATCACTGGATGGTTTTAATACCACAGTATTACCGGCTACTATTGCGGCGGATGTCATCCCCACAAGAATAGCAAACGGGAAATTCCATGGTGGTATTACGGCTATAGTTCCCAAAGGAATATAGAACAATTCGTTATCTTCACCGTGGACCTTAGTAATTGGTTGTTTCGCGGCATATCTCAACATTTCTCTTGCATAAAACTCCAAAAAGTCTATCGCTTCGGCAGTATCGGCATCAGCTTCAACGAAGTTTTTGCCTGCTTCCGAAATCATCCATGCGTTAACTTCAAACCTTCTTTCTCGTATCAATGCGGCTGCTTTTACTAAAACTTCCGCTCTTTCTTCAGCCGGAACTTTTTTCCATTCTTCAAATTTCTTTGCGGCTGTAACAACTGCTTTGTCCGCTATTTCTTTTGTTGCTTTGTAGAATGTTCCGATTACTTGATCTTTATCGGCAGGATTATAGGAATTGAATTTCTCTTTTGTTTTGACGTTCTTTCCGTCAACTCGTAATGTGTGGGTCTTGCCAAATTGTTTTTCAACTTTCTTAATAGCCTCAATCTGAGCTTCATAGTTTTTCTTTTTCGAAAAATCTAAGATAGGCTCATTTTTAAATGGCTTAAGTTTCATACTAGACTCCTTTTTGCTTCGAAAAATAGATTTTCAATCTATGCTCCTTAAGTTCCATAAGGTCATAATGTAAGTTAAAGAGTTTGTTTGTTATAAGCAATCTTAGTAATTCAAGCTAATATAGGAATATTCAACCGAAATTACTGCATAAAACATCCCTTTTTTCCCTTTCTTTTATATCCATTCTTATTTTCGATGAAATCATTTCCATTTTTCATAGAAAAACCTTTATAAAACTAATAATACGTTTCGGCAGTCTCTCCTTATTATATTTTCCAAGTATACTCTTTTAGTAGAAAAATTTATTTTATTTTCATAAAAAACCTTATATTGAATTTTACTTAAGTCTTTATCAATAAACATAGGAGGACGTCTTCATTTAATACTATCTTAACATTACCAGACAAATTAAAATTGCTTTTCCAAAACTATTACCTTATATTTTGAGACAAATTTTCTAATTATCCTAACTTATTAAGCTATGCTAGATAAAATAGACCTACAAATATTAGATATGCTCCAAGAACAAGGAAGAACAAAACGAAATGTTCTTGCGGAAGCAGTCGGACTTTCACTCCCTTCGCTTAGCGAAAGACTAAAAAAGCTCGAAGAACGCGGTATCATTGAAGGCTATTACGCGAAATTAAATAAAGACGCTTTTCGTTTCGATATCATGGCGATAATTTCAGTTGTAATGGACTCTTCAAAGAATTATGAGAAGCTTGTAAAGAATGTAAATTCTACACACGAAATCTTAGAATGTTATTCTGTTTTAGGAGACGGATCTCATATTCTTAAAGCCGTTGTAGCTAATACTTCTGAGCTTGAAAAACTTTTAAATAAAATTCAATCTTGGCCAGGTGTTGTTAGGACTGTGACAAACTTTGTTTTGTCCACGATTAAGGAAACTACTAAACTAAATATAAAAGGTGAGGATTAACCTATGGAATCAGCTAAGTCGATTACGCCTATTGAAAAGGTGTTGACCTATGTTAAGGAAAATGATATTAAATTTGTAGATTTTAAGTTTATGGACTTTCCCGGTCAGTGGCAACATTTTACTGTTCCTACTACCCATTTTGATGAAGACTCTTTTGTAAACGGATTTGGTTTCGACGGATCTTCAATGCGAGGATGGAAAGCGATCAACGAAAGTGATATGCTTCTTATTCCCGATCCCGATACTATGTTTTTTGATCCGTTTGTAAAAGCTCCTACAATAAGTCTTACTTGTGATGTTCATGAACCTACTACAAAAGAAAAATACTCCCGATGCCCACGTAATATTGCTCAGAAATCAGTTGCTTATCTTCAATCGACCGGAATAGCTGATACCGCATATTTTGGCCCTGAAGCTGAATTCTTTGTTTTTGATGATGTTCGTTTCGATTCACAACCAAACGGTTGTTTCTACGCTGTCGATTCTATCGAAGGTAGATGGAATACAGGTAGAGATGAGGCTCCTAACTTAGGATATAAACCTCGTTTCAAAGAAGGATATTTCCCTGTTCCTCCTACCGACGCTCTTAACGATCTCAGAAACGAAATGTGTATGAAACTTATGGATGCAGGAATTGATGTTGAGGCTCAGCATCATGAAGTTGCAACCGGCGGTCAGTGCGAAATCGATCTTCGATTCCAACCTTTGCTTAAAGCAGCCGACCAGCTTCTTATGTTCAAATATTTTGTAAAAAATACTGCTAAGTTGAATGATAAAACCGTTACTTTTATGCCTAAACCTATTACAGGGGACAATGGTAGCGGTATGCATGTTAATACTTCTTTCTGGAAAAACGGAAAACCTATTTTTGCCGGAAACGGTTACGCCGGATTAAGTGAAGAAGCTCTATATTATATTGGCGGACTTATTAAACACGCTCCTGCTTTGTTAGCTTTTACAAACCCTACAACCAATTCATACAAACGTTTGGTTCCGGGATTCGAAGCTCCTGTTAATTTGGCTTATTCACAGAAAAACAGAAGCGCTTCTATTAGAATACCTATGTATTCTTCTAATCCTAAAGCAACAAGAGTTGAGTTCAGATGTCCTGATCCTTCCGCTAATCCTTATTTGGCATTCGCCGCTATTATGATGGCAGGTATAGACGGAATTATTAACAGAATCGATCCGGGCGATCCTATCGACAAAGATATTTACGATCTTCCGGCAGAGGAATTAAAGAACATTCCTTCAACTCCGGATTCATTAAAAGGAGCTTTAGACGCTTTGGCTAATGATCATGAATTCTTATTAAAAGGAAACGTATTTACCGAGGATGTTATTGAGACATGGATTAACTACAAAATGGAGAAAGAAATCGCTCCTATGGCCTTACAGCCACATCCTCATGAATTTGCTCTCTATTATGATGCATAATATACGATGGGGGTACCTTAGGGTGCCCCTTTCTTTTTCAAGCCATAAACTCTTTTCCAAATATTTATCCTTTTTACTTCATCATCATACATTATTTCCGGAAAATTGTTCGTATTTTCTATTAATTTCCAAAAGAATCTCATCTCAAATGAAACGATTGTGTAAACAATACTCTCTCATCTATCTCAAAGTAGAACTATTTCTATATTATATGGAAATTTTTTGTAACCGGATAGGAAACATTCTATTTGGAATAACAACCTTTTGTAATGAAATAGAAATCATTCTATAAAAAGGTGAATTCGTCTATATGACAATAGAACTCTTCCTATAAAAAGATAGATTCGTTTGTATGAAAACAGGAATTTTTCTATAAATGATAGAATGATTCCTATCGGGGGAGAGCTTCTTTCTGTAAAAGCACAGAATCATTCTATTCGGAGACAAATGATTTCTATATTTTGATAAATAAGTGGAGCAAATAGCACCAAACTTGAAGCTCTTTGCACCGCTAGCGAACCTCAGAGCTCGCTTCTTTCTATAATTATACTCATGATTCCTATTTTGATATGGCTCTTTCTCTCTTTGGGCAATGCTGTCAACTTTAGCTACTTGCTTTTGTGTCTGGATGGATAAACAAAAAATATAATATGTCGCTCCTATGGAGCTCAAATATCTGTTTTAACTCCCTTATCTACCGAGATACCCCACTTCGACATGCTCAGTGACCAACTCCATATGGCCGGATATGCTTAAGTGAAAGCAATTGTTGATTCTGTTAGTATTGCATTCGAGCTTTATAAAGAAACATTCTAGTAATATTTGCTAATGCGCTGTAGGCGCATAATCTAGGTAGATTATTGGTTATACAAGATATATCCGCGCTGTAGGTGCGGAATATTATAGTTAACTTTCAACAATAATCTTTTGGTGGATCTCTTTTCTTTTTCCACACTAATGCTCTTAAGTTGCCAACATTACTCTTCGGGAGAGATGCTTTTGAGTGATTATAAAAAAGAGCCGACATTTTGCCGGCTTTTTTTATCTATTCGATAGGTAATTTTATCTCAGCTGTTCTTAAAGACCTGGGGAATTGACTTTTAATGCCGTTTTGAGAGCATACAGCCGTACCAAGTATGCTTCCCTGATACTTTATTACTCTCTGCCCTTTAAGATCTTTATTCTTATTTATTATTGCTCCTTCGAAATAAGCTTTTAGTTCGGAAGCTTCTGTAATTTCGTATATGTTTTTTGTAATATTCTTACCGAATATTTGTGCTGCAAGAGTATGAAGTATCAAATTGTCTCGTGAAGATACCGATCCGAATTTAGTTCCTATTCTCGAGAAGGCAGATAGCTTCTCTCCTATCCAATCTTTATCTACTATAAAGATATCATTACTCTTTCTGAGATATTGAAACTCTTTAAAACATTCCATCGGGATCCCGTAATATTCCGAGGTTCCCTGAAGATATTTCTTTATCTCTTTGTTATTAGCCGATAGTAATCTGAACCCACGATCTTTTAGTTCCAAGGGTTTCGGGGCTTCGGTTTCGGCGACTTTTTTCAATTTCGCAACGAAAAATCCCTCCGATTTGGTTACCCACGGAATTATTCTTCTCGCCTTTTTTATTTCGGGATTGAGCTTTTCCCCTTTGTATTCAACAAATCCGTCAATTGATTCGATCGGGAGCTCAATTTCCTGTAATTCAACCGGATATAACGAAAGAACTTTATTAAGAACTAATTCGTTTTCTTCCACCGTCATTGTACAAGTAGAGTAAGTTATCTCTCCGCCTACTTCTAACATCTTAACGGCCGAGACCAATAATTTAAACTGTATCTCAGCTAATCTCTCAGCCTGGTTTAGTGTCCACCAATTACTAACTTCCTGTTTCTTTTGAACAATTCCCAAACCGCTGCAAGGAGCATCTACGAGAATTTTGGAGAAGAATTCGGGATATAGTTTACTAAGGTTTTCTCCTTTCCCCTGAATAACACCGATATTTACAAAACTTTGTTTATCGATATTATGTACTAATCCTTTGATTCTCTTTGTACTGGGCTCATTAGCGTAAACGGTTCCTCTACGAGACATTTTATCAGCCAATTGAGTTGTTTTCGATCCCGGAGCAGCACATAAGTCCATTACAACATCTTCCGGGTCGGGATTCAGTACCAACGGTGGAATCATTGAGGATAAACTTTGTATATAATATTGTCCCAGGGTGTGTTCAAGAGTTTTTCCTATGATGTTATGCCCGCTTTTAATAATGTAAGCGTTGGGCACATTAGGAACTTTCTCTAATTCGATTCCGTAAACAGTTAATTTATCTAAAATAGTCTTCTGTTCTTCGGCGTTGCCGGGAATTCTGGCATAAGAAGTTGGTTCGGAATAAACATTTTTTTCAAATTTATCATGAAATTCAGTTCCGAATGTATCTCGTACATATTCGGAAATATTTTCACTAAGCTCAATCACGTTAAAAATCCTTTCTAGTATCTCTTCAATTCCATAGTGTTAAAAATATTATTTGTAGCAGCGTCAAATCCGCTATCTTCGGGAAAAGTCTTTTTGAAATCCTTTCTGATATCGAGCAAAAGATCATCCAATTTCTTTTCGTATTTCTTAACTATCTCTTTTATTCCATCCGAATCGGATGGTTTTTTGATCTTTTCCGGTTTATTTCTGTTTGCGTAGAGTAAAAACTTAGCTTCGTATATATCTTTGGCATGGAAAACCGCATTCCCTTTTCCGTCCACCACTTCATATTGCCCGAATAGTTCGGAACCCATTACAATTGTTTTACCGGGCATTTGAACTTCTTCGAAATTTACATCGACATATTCATCGGGAAACCTCTTAAGTAGTCCCCCGTCAATCATATCGATCCATTTCTTTTCAAAATCTTTTTTAGTCATCTATTTTTCCTTTTTCAATTCTTCGTTTTTCTTATAAATAAAGATGAAATACAAACCTAACAATACCAAAGGGATACTAAGAAGCTGCCCCATATTAAAATACATACCTTTCTCGAAATATGTTTGATCCTCTTTAATAAATTCGACAAAAAACCTGAAGCCGAAAACCAAACTCATAAACATTCCGAATATCTTTCCCGGTTTGAAATGTCCTTTATTTCTTCTGTAGAACTCAAAAATCAGTACGAAAATTAAAAGATAAGCCAAAGATTCGTAAAGTTGGGCAGGATGACGAGGAAAATCCTCTCCCAGACGTTTGAAAACAAATCCCCAATCGGAATTAGTTGGTCGCCCGATAATCTCCGAATTGAACAGATTACCCATTCTTATGAAAAAAGCGCCCAATGCCGTAGGGATAACAATCCTGTCGAGAACCCAGATGTATTTTTGATCTTTCTTTTTCTTAGAATACATATACAAAGAGATCAAAATTCCTATCGCACCCCCGTGGCTGGCTAATCCCCCCTTGTAAATCATTAATATTTCAAGAGGATTGGAGAGGTAGAATTCAGGATTATAGAAGAGACAGTGCCCGAGACGCGATCCTATAACAGTACCGATTATCATATACCAAAGCATCGTATTAAGATCATCAATATTTCGTCCCTCTTTCTTATAGACGTATTCCATAATCTTAAATCCGATCAAAAAAGAAGAGGCAAAGAGTAATCCGTACCAACGAACAGTTAAAGGACCTAAAGAGAAGATTTCCGGACTTACATCCCATATAATCACAATACACCCAGCAATTAATTATTCAAAGCGAAAATTTAAGGAAAGAGTAGTTAATTAGCTAATTTGAAAGCGAAATCGACTCAAAAATGAATTCTCCTTACTCATCGGAAAAATCTTTCTTATCATCCTCATCCGATTTCTTAAAATAGAAAGAAAGAATCGTAATAATAATTCCGACAATCAGAAAAATACTTCCCGCATTATTAAAATCGGCAAATCCGCTTAGAACGATTCCGACAATGAAGAAGGAAAAACCAATTAAAGAGAGCATTGCGATAAGCTTTGCGGCAAATTCTTTTAGCATAATAAACCCCGCTCTTTTTCAGTTATAATATAACATATTATTCCGATTATATGAGCGGGATTATACTTTAGATAGTGTAGATTGATTAAAATTCCATATAGTCATCAAGCTCGTCTTCCCTTATAATCGTATAAGTTCCCTTCAAAAACCTGATAAACTCTTCGGCTTCTTCGTATGTACCGAAAAGGACCTTCGGGGAATACTCCCCGTCCTTCTCTTCAACAACATAATAAGCCGGTTCTCTTGTTCTCATTTTATCCCCCCGGTAAAATGAACTACTTTTAAGACGCTCTCTCTTCAAAAATGTTACATAAGTTTCCGAATATTTCATCCTTTTTTCTTCTTTTCTCCATATCCATTCGTCTTTTTGCATAAGACTATTACTAGCAACAACAAACTTCTATTTTGTAAGGCAGTTTTTTCATTTTCACTTCTCCTATTTTGATAGTTTTATCAAAAAGCGTAAATTTTGTTTTGTTATTAGAAAGTCTTGGAGAGGAAAATGACCATAAACGAAACTCAAAGCGAGATAATAAAAGAGTTTGAGAATTTTGAGACATGGGAAGATAAATACGCTCATATTATAAAATTGGGAAAAGAGCTTAAAGAGTTTCCCGAAGAATATCGTACAGATAAAAATAAGATAGACGGATGTCAATCCCAGGTTTGGATGAACGCCCAAATTGAGAAGGGAGAGATTTTAATAGACGCCGATAGTGACGCGATGATAGTTAGAGGTTTGGTAGCTTTATTGGTTCGTGTTTATTCCGGTCATTCGCCAAATGAAATATTATCTTCTCCTCCTGCATTTCTAAATAAAATCGGCATCGACAAACATCTTTCGATGACAAGAAAGAATGGTCTTGGAGCAATGTTAAAACAAATTCAAATGTATGCCTTGGCTTTCAAAGCAATCTCGAAATAGATGATGTTATAGCGAATAGACCTCGCCTCTATGCTTCCTCCATGTACGTTTTAATAGAGACGGGGTTTATTTCGTTATACTTTCCGGATTATTCAACTCCACTAATCTCAAAATCGATTGACCGTTACGTACGTTTTCTTGCCTATTATCCCCCATTTATATAGATTGAACAAAGAATTCATTTCAACAAATAGATTTCGGAGAAATAATGCTAAAAGAAATGATAATAGAGAAACAAGAGCAAGCCGCTGAGATTCTTCGCGAAAAAAACATTGATATGTGGCTTACTTTTGTTCGTGAATCGGGTAACATCAAGGACCCTATGATGGATATGATTGTAGGTACTGGAGCAACATGGCATTCCGCATTCATAATTACAAAAGAGGGTGATACAACCGCTATTGTCGGATCCCTCGAAGAAGCTAATATGAAAACAGTAGGGACCTACAAAAACATCATTAGTTATGTAAAATCAATCAGAGACGACTTCAGAGAAGTACTTAAGAAATACGACCCTAAAACTATTGCTATTAATTACTCACGTAATTCCAGTTTGGCAGACGGTTTAACACACGGAGTATATCTTGAGCTATTGGATTTACTCGAAGGAACCCCTTATAAAGAAAGACTTATCTCTTCCGAAGAGGTTATTGCGGCTTTGCGCGGAAGAAAATCGCAAACTGAAATAAGTCTTATTAAGAAAGCAATTGATGAGACATTAGTAATATTCGATCAGGTCACCGAATTTATCGAGCCCGGGAAAACCGAAAAAGACGTTGCTAATTTCGTAAAAAAGATTGTAGAAGAAAAAGGCTTTGAAATGGCATGGGACGAAGAGCATTGCCCGGCTGTATTTACAGGCCCTGATACCGCAGGAGCTCATTCCGGTCCGACCGACAAAGCAATTGCTCCGGGACATGTAATTAATATGGATTTCGGAATTAAATATAATGGCTATTGCTCCGATCTTCAAAGAACATGGTATGTTCTCAAAGAAGGAGAAACTACCGTACCCGAAGAAGTACAAAAAGGATTTAATGTTATCAAAGAGTCGATTGAACTTTCCGCAGCCGCTCTGAAACCGGGGAAAATCGCTTGGGAGATAGACAAGGTTGCAAGAGATTATATCGTAAGTAAAGGCTACGAAGAATATCCTCACGGTTTGGGACACCAGGTCGGAAGAGTTGCTCACGATGGCGGAGCTATGTTAGGGCCTCAGTGGGAAAGATACGGAAATATTATTAATCTCCCTGTAGAAAAGAATAATGTTTTCACAATTGAGCCCCGTTTAACAATAGAGGGATACGGAATAGCAACAATAGAAGAGATTGTAGTAGTAAATGAAGATGGTTGCGAATTCCTTTCGAAACCTCAAAAAGAGATCATTATTATTAAATAATAAATAAAAAGCCCTTTGGCCTAAACCGAAGGGCTCTTAATCCGTCCATCATAGTTCATCTACTCAAATGCATAGATTCCATAACTCTGTGGAGGCAGTTTTATGGATATTTTACTCAAATGAAACTTTAATATATCTCCGGTAACAAGATTTGTTACTTTATTTACATTGTAGAATTCGGGTAATTCCAAATTGATTTCCTTTTTCATATTACCCTTGTTTAATACAATCAAAATTCTTTCGTTAAAATCGGATCGAACATAAGCGTATATATTCTTATCCGCTTTTAGTGTATAAAAATCGCCGTATCTAAGAGCAGAATGTTTCTTTCTTATATTTATGATATTAGAAACTTCATTCAAGGTACCTTTTTCCCCATCGGATAGTTCTTTTCCGAATCTCATCATTCTTCTGTTATCAGGATCGGAAGCACCGGTCATACCAAATTCGCTACCGTAATAGATAACAGGTAATCCTGGAATAGTGTTCATATAAGCCATATAAAGAATGAGTTTCTTATAACTATCCGGATTATCAACCATAGGAGGATTATTCCACCCTATTTCTCCGGCACTCCACTGACTTACATCCAAATCTCCGTCGGCATAAGCCATAAAGCGATTCTTATCATGACTATCCATAACATTTCCCATTAAGTGAGGAACACCATATACGGAAAATGTCTTTTTCATTTCTTTATCGAGAGACTCAAAAGAGGAAGATTCTTTCGCGAATGTAGGAATTGCTACATCATAGAGATTAAAATTGAACTGGGAGCTAAGCTGACCGTTGTTAACATAAGAACTTATCAATTCGTAGCTTCCGAAAGTTTCCCCGATTTGATAAACTTTTTTATTTAATGGAATTTCGATCTCTTTTTTCAATTTCTCTGTGAGTCTACGCCAGAAAAGATTAGGGACATGTTTAACAGCGTCATGTCTGAAACCATCGGCACCGGTTTCTTTTAACCACCAGACAGCATTATCTGTCATTGCTTCTAACGCTTCTGAAGAACCGATATAATCGAATGAAGGCAAATAAGGCTCGAACCAGGTAGTAAGACGAAATTCATCCCAAAATCTCAGGTTAAGTCTTCCGTCGGGTAATTCTAGTTTGCCAAACCAATCAGGATGATTGCGAAAGAAAGGATGTTCTTTATGAACGTGGTTGGAAACGAAATCCAATAGAATCTTTATATTATGGTCGTGAGCAATTTCGACCAATTCTTTTAGCTTTTTCATAGAACCGAACTTTTCTTCGGTTCGCACGGCATCAATCGGCCAATAACCATGATATCCGGAGTAATATCTATGTGGAGCAGGATACTCTCTGTAAGCGTCATTAGGATTATCATACACAGGTGATAACCAAATTGTATTAATTCCTAATCGATCGAAGTATCCTTCATTAAGTTTATCGATAACTCCCTGAAAATCGCCACCGTGGTAGTTGGCTTTTGTTGTGATGGAATCGCTAATAACTTTGGAATTGATAGAAAGATCACCATCCTTAAAACGATCTATCATCAGGGAATAGATAATTCCGTCATTCCATGTGAAATAATTATCACTTGCCGGGTTGCCGTCTACCAGAATTACTGACTGTAAATTGGAAACTTTGCCATCAAAAACTACGGCAACCCGTAAGTGCATTTCACCGATGAGACTTTGCCTATCTAGCTCGATCTCTATTTTATTACCGAGGATCTCATAATCATCAGAAGCAATCTTTTTATTACCGAGAAGAGCAATTACATTATTTTTACTAATCTCTTTTGTAGTATTACCGACGACAAAGGAATAAATTGCTTTATCCCCTGTTGCCGAAAGTTTAGATATATGCAAATATGGATTGTTTTTCGTGTTGTCCTCTATCGTTCGTACCGAATTATAGTCACCGAAACCATTAGGACCTTTTACCGGATTCTTATTATCAACAATTTCCTTTCCATCGCAAAAGAATTTGTATTGATATACACCCGGTTGAAGAGGCACGTCTACTTCATATATTCCGTCTTTATCTTTGTCGAGCATTGGCAGATCCGTTCGATTCCAACCATTAAAACTGCCGAATAGATTTACACTGGAATATTTCTCTTTTGGTTCGAATTCAAAGCGATATTCCTTTTCTTTCTTTACAATCAAAGGGATATAATTGATTTCAGAGTCAACCTTGAATTCAATTAAACTCATCCCTTCGTATAAAGAATCGGGAATGAACTTAATTTCCTTCTTATTTACATCATAAGTAACATCAATATTGTTATTTCCCTCGAAGGAGAGATCATAATTAGCCGAGTAGAACAAATCTGAAGCCAAGACAGTCTTTTCTTGTCCGGCCGAAAGAGTAATCGGTTTTATCACTTCCGTAATAGTATTAGCTGATCTATTAGCGCATCCGTTAGCCATTAGCATAGCCAACAACACTCCGACCGATACCACCGATTTCTTATTCATTTAATCAACTCCATGTACTACTCATATTTGTGTAGCAAAATAATTAATAAAAGAGGATAAGAAAACAATCCAAATGGGTAGTTTTTAGTTCCTATTTCTATCAATTTCCCACCTCTCTATGAACTTATCCAACTCATTTAGTGAGGATATGTAAAAAACGTCGTCGTATTTGCTAATAGTTTGGCAATGAACCCTGGCCGGGGCTTGCCCTCCGAAAAGAATAGGCATCTCTGGAAAATTCTCTTTAATTCTATCAATCGTATCGAACAGTTTCACACAATTGATATAGAAATTGTTTGATAATCCGATTACCGAGGGGTTCATTTTTTGTATCGATTTCAAAAGAGAGGCACAAGGAATATTGGCTCCGGCAAAAAAGGCTTTCCAACCTTTAGCCGCAACATAATCGGCAATAATTCTGGCTCCAATATCGTGATATTCCTTTTGGACACATGCAATCAACATGGAATAATTCTTAGGTTCTACCGAAAGAAATCGTTTTGAAATAGAAGCCAGCACCTCTCCGGTTATCTGAGAGGCCACGTGTTCCTCGACAATTGTAATTTCATCATTTTCCCATAATGTTCCTACTTCGTACATTGATCTCTGAATCAAATAGACATATAAGTCTTTCAATTCGGTTGATTCGTACAACAGTTGATCAACTATTGAGATACATTCTTTTCTATTACCTTTTAATAGTGCCTTAACGTAGCTTTCGTAAGTTTCGCTATTCATGGAAAAATCCCTTCTTATCATCTTCCGAATTCTATAACAACATAGAGATGGAAATAATTCCCTAAAAAATCAGCTTCATAATAAGTTTTGCAATTCTATATGCAACAAACGTAAATACTAACGCGGCTATCACATCAATGGTATAATGAACATGCTGAAGAATAACAGCAATACCGACACATATTGTTGCAAAAAGAAATATCTTTCTTACGGATTCTTTGGGTATAACAAGATAAAAGAGAAACAAAGTTGCTGTGTGCCCTGAAAAGAATAGATCTTTCGTCAGGATTTTACCCGAACCGAATAACTGTACAAAAGGATCATTCAGAGGAATCATTGTAACGGGAGGATCGAGCGGAACTACATACATACAAGCTGTTCTAAAAACTACCATAATTATGTAGGTATTTATCGCAAGTAAGAGATTTTTCGGTTTCTTTATCAAAACAAAAACTGCGGATATAAGCCCGGCATAGATAATAAAGAAAGTAATCCAGGTCAGATCGAATGGTTCCAACGCGTTCAGGATTGGATCAAAAAGAATTGTTCCGTTTCGAGTTTCAACATAGAGAACAAATCGGGAAAACGCCAGCAGAATGACTATTAGCATAAAAGCGGAAGAAAGAATAGCGGCCTTGAACCTCTTATCGGAAAAAGAGTCTCTCCATAATTGTCTTATCTCTTTCATCTCACTCTCATTTTTTCAATATAACAATGAAACTGTCGGAAAAAGTTTACAGAAAAGCCCGTAGAGTCGAGGATAATGTGGTTTTCTTCACTACGGGCTATAAAAAAGGGAATGTCATAAAACATAAGTTATAATCCGTAGAGAAAAGAATGTTTCCGAGAAAATGGAATGTGATAGATTATTGCACTACCGGAGGACTATTTTCTTTTAATGATGAGGAACGTTATATCGTCTCTTATACTTTCTCCACCTCTCCACGAATCGATGGCAGAATTGAATTCATCAATGTAATTATCGGGAGAAGTAATTCCTATACTTTCAATAAGCTCTCTTACTCTTTCGTAACTATATATTTTCCATTTATCGTTGAAGAGTTCAGGGAAACCGTCTGTCATAAAAATGAGTGTGTCCCCTTCATTCAAATATATTTCTGTTTGTTTATATTCGAAATTAGCGAAGGCTCCCAAAGGCATACCTTTCAGAATATGTTCCTCAACCTCTCCGGTCTCTTTTCTAACAACGTATACAGGAGGCATTCCGGCAGAAGCGAATGAAACTTTGCTTCCGTCTATCTTAATCAATGTAAGAGCCATATAGAGATTCCATAGATTCATCTCTTTAATAGCACCGGAAGCTTTTTCTAGAAAGAGTTTAATATCCATGTTTCTGCCATCCGCGCAGAATAACCCTTTCATTACTGAAACCATCGTACCGGCTTTTAACCCGTGTCCGGTTGCGTCACCGATTGCCGCGGTTAGTTCTCCGTTCTCCCCTTGCAAGAAATCATAATAATCCCCTCCAACCTCAGTAGCTGCTTGCATATATGTAGCTATTTCATAACCATCGAAACCGGGAACTTTCTCCGGCAACATCGAGAGTTGTAATTTTCTGGCTTCCTCAAGTTCCATAGACTTTCTTTCGTTCTCAGCCTGAATAGCTCTAGCCTGAGCTTCGGCAGCCGCAACTCTTAGTCCAGATTCCCGAAGCTGAATCTTTTGATTGGTTCTTTCATTCAAAAGCTGCCTTATTCCGAATAAAAATCCGCCTATAGCTATAAAATAGACGACATAAGCGTACCATCTATTCCATATCGGATAATCGATAGATATTTTAATCTCTTTTGGAGGATCACTCCAGACACCGTCGCTATTGGCTGCTTTAACCTGAAAAACATATTCGCCGGGAGAAAGATTTGTGTAAGTAGCGGTTCTTTGATTATCAACCCATCTCCAAGACTTCTCGTAAGGATAAAGCATGAAAGCATACTTATTTCTGGAGGGGCGATTAAAATGAAACCCTAGAAAATCGAAAGAAATATCATTCTCATCGTACTCCAGATAAATTTCCTCTATTCCGGAGATGTGTTTTTCTATTTGAGATTCGTTCCCGGGAATAACTGATTGATTAAACAACTTAAAGTCGGTAATCTGAACTTCCGGCGAATTAGTGTTGGTAACACTTTGTGGGAAAAAGGCGTTAAATCCGTTATCACCACCAAAAAAGAGAGCACCCTTTTTATTTCGATAGGCTGATTGACTAATAAAGAAATTACTTTGAAGACCATCCTCCACATCATAATTAGTATAAGCCTTTGTATCGGGATTGAATTTACTTAATCCGCGTTGAGTACTTATCCAAAGATTTCCGTCATTATCTTCTAGAATGGCACTAATTCCGTTAAAAGGTAAGCCGTCCTTTTCTGTAAAGAAAGGAGCGATTTCATTAGTCTCAATGTTCAATCTGCAAAGTCCCAGATTCCTTGTTCCAATCCAAACTCTTTTGAATTTATCCTGATAGATTGTAACAACCATGTATCTGTAGGAGGTTGAATCGGATTGATCCAGTAAAATCCGTTCGAACGTCTCATCTTCACTGTTAAATTTGTTCAATCCACCGGACATAGTTCCAACCCAAAGCGCTCCTCTTTCATCTTCGAATATATAGGATACTTCATTATCACTCAGACTGTTGGGACTATCCTTTTTCTTTGTATATCTGATAAACTTTCCGGATTCTCTATCAAGCTTGTTTAGTCCTCCGCCAATAGTTCCGATCCATAAATCTTTCTTACTGTCTTCGAATATAGGCACAACCTTTTGATAACTGAGAGAATTCAGATCGTTAGCAATAGGATAGAATCTGGTAAACTTATCCTTTAACAAATCATATTTATTCAGTCCATTAGCGGTTCCAATCCAGAAAATATTAGGAGTTGAAGGGGGTTCGTAGATAGAATATATCAGGTTATTACTAATAGTATTTTCATCCATCGGGTCGTAATGATATCTTTGGTACTTTGCCTTCTTAAGATTAATCTTATTCAATCCGTTTCTGGTTCCAACCCATACGAAGCCTTTTCTGTCTTGGAGGAATGAATATACAATATTGCTGCTAAGGCTATTCTTATTGAACGGATTATTCTTAAAATGAGGGAAATTCCTAATAGAACGATTAACTTTATTAAGTCCTCTTGTAGTTCCGGCCCAAAGAATTCCGGAGCGATCTTCAAATACCGATAAAACATAGTCATCCGATATTGAAGAACTTTCGCCGGTGGTTTTATATCTTTTGAAAATCTCAGTAGAACGGTCATAAAGATTAAGCCCATTAACAGTACCTATCCAAATCAGTCCGTTTAGATCTTCAAAAACAGAAGAAATCGAGTTATGGGAAATACTGTTTGAAGAATTATTATCGTAATAATATCTTTTGATAATATTCCTTGTAATATCAAGCCGGTTAAGCCCGTAATCGGTTCCAACCCAAAGGTATCCTTCGTAATCCTCGTAAAGAGCGGTCACATAGTTATCACTAATACCATACGGATTGTCTTCAACAAAGAAGTATCTTGTTGTTTCGTTGGTGAGATAATTGTATTTACAGAGCCCCCCGATTTCTCCGTCTTGTTTACCCGGATAAGTTCCTATCCAAATAACACCTTGTTCCATCCTGCTTTCGTAAAGGGATGAAACCCTATTACTACTAATAGATCTCGGATCGGAAGGATCGAAAAGAATTCTATTAAACAGGGAATCCTTTACATTAAACCGATTGAGACCTCCGTTAAAAGTACCTATCCAGATTATACCCTCTTCGGTAGAGGATGGGAGCAAAGAAGTAATTGTATTATTTGATAAAGAATTTTTGTCGGAAAGATCGTTTTTGAATCGGGAAAAAGTAGAAGTTGCTCTGTTGAACTTATTAAGTCCTCCTTCGTATGTTCCAACCCAGAGTTGTCCGAAAGAATCTTCACAAATTGAAGTAATCTTTCTATCGCTGATACTTAAGGAATCTTCAGGGGATGGTTTGAAGGTTTTGTAATTGTATCCGTCGAATCTTACTAGCCCGTTTTCCGTTCCTATCCATAAATATCCGAGGCGGTCTTGATAAACAACGTTAATAGTACTATCGGGAAGACCTTGCGCAATCGAATACTTTTCGAATCGAATATCCCTTTCTTGTCCGTAAAAGGAAACGGCAAAGAAAAGAAGAAAAATCGCTATTTTCAGATAGAATTTATTCAAGTGAGCAACGACTAGATTTTTTATTTGATATCAACCATTGAAAAAGACGTTCGAAACAACAAAATGTTCACAAAACAAACTAAAAAATCTCATCTAAATATAATTCATATGTAATCGATATACTATCAAAATTGGTTTGAAGTTTATTTCGCCAATATCATCTTTTTATAAATTACCTTTTCTTTTGATTTAAGAGAGTATATATAGACCCCACTACTGAGAAAATAGTCATTAACCGACATCTTCATTGTGTGAGTCCCCTTCGATTTCCATCCTCTGAACATAATGGCAATTCTCCCACCAATAGGATCGAATAATGATAATTCAATATAACTTTCTACAGGTAAATGGAAAGTTATATTTGTAGTCGGATTAAAGGGATTCGGGTAATTCTGATATAGTATGATATTCGGTTTTATCTCTTCGGTGACATCCCTTTCCTTAATTATCTCATGCATTTCAGTGATCAAATTTTTAAGTTCAGTAGCATTTATGCTATACTTATCTCCGTATGTGCTTTGCAATTCCACAGGGACATAATGCCATATAATCATGGAAGGAGCCCACTCACCCGAATATTCTTCAAGATATTTTTCGAAATATGATCTGCTTCCTTTAAAAAGACCGGCTTCCGCAAGCAAAGCCGGTTTTCCTTTTCGTTCGGCAATTTCGTAATGATTTGTAATCCATGATATTCCGGCGTCAGTGGTGTGAAACCAAATTTCGGGATATAGGTGAAATGTGGCGTAATCTATATCCGGAATAGAAGTATTTTCCCTATAGCTGGTTCCTTTGCTTCCGTCTAATAAAAAGTTTGCGCTATTATAGAAAAGATCCGGTTCATAATACCCTCTATCGGATATATCATAACCGATTTCTCCTGTTGTAAGTAAATGAGTTTTATCAATCTCCTTAAAATATGCGGCCATCTCTTTATACCAATTCAAAATCGCCAAATAAGATTGACCTGGATTGGCTCCTTCGTTTATCAGTTCAAAAGCCATAATTGCCTCTTCCTCTTTGTAGGCGACACCGGAAAGAGAATTCTTATTTTCCAAGAACGCTTTAATATAATACTTATACCATGCCTTCATCGAATCATCGGTAAAGAAGTTACTATGCCTGTCTTTTCGCCACTTCAGATACTCTTTTTTCCCTCCGTAATCTGAATGATTATTTGCTAACACGATTATTAGTTTCAGATTATCGGCCTTAGCCTTATCAATTATGTAATCGAACGCTCTTAAGTTAGAGTAGTTTATCGAATAAGGAGCAGTCATTATTGCTTCGGAATTCTTTCTATCCCCCTCGTAAAAACCCCATGTACGGATTACATTACTCCCTGCCCTGCTCACTCGGGCAAATATGGAATCAATAATCTCAAATTCACCTCTTACCGCAAGTTCATGGAGATAGTAAATGTTTACGCCTACACATGAGAACTCTTTCCCTTTCACAGTAAATTTCGAATTATCTATCTCTACAAAGCCTATTTGACAGAATAATCTTCCAGAAGGCAAAAGGAACAATAGCAAAAACAACAACTTCTTTTTATATCTTGCTTTCATATCTAGATATTTTTCTATTTTTTAATATATTGAACATAGATACAACAGTAATTTTTCCTTTATTCAAATTAGGAGAATAGAAGATGAAAAATTGTCTTATTAGAATCCTACTAATTTCACTCATAGTAAGTATTTCACTTATTGCACAATCTACAAAATATTTTTCCGTTTCCGGCAAAATAACTTGTAAGGAAACCGAAGAACCTTTAATAGCAGTAAATGTCTTTGTAGACGGAACAACTTTAGGAGTTGCTACGGATAAGGATGGTAATTATCATATTGAAAAGATTCCAATTGGCAACTACACAATAATCGCTTCAATAATCGGATTCAAAGTCGCAAAAAAGGAAATTGAATTCCACGGGAAATCAGAAATTGTCCTTGATATTGCTTTAAAGGAAACATCCTACGAGCTTCCCGAGGTTAACATTAATGCTGAAGCGGATGAAGAATGGATATATAATTATAATCGGTTTTTTAAGAAATTTATCGGAGAATCGGAGTTTGCCAAAAATTGTATTATTCAGAATAAAGAAGTTATTGAGTTTTCCGATTCAAGAGAAGATAATGCATTTGTAGCAAAAGCTCCTGTTCCGTTGAATATATATAATTACTCATTAGGTTATCAATTGAAATTTTCTCTTAACAAATTCCGCTGCAACAGATCAGGAGAAGTATCGTATTTGGGAGAAGTATTATTTGAAGAGATGGATACTACGGATTCATCCATAAAGGGACAATGGATTGAAAACAGAAGAATAGCATATAATGGTTCTCTAAAACACTTTCTTGTTGCACTCCAGAAAAACAAGTTATTTGAAGAAGGATTTTTGAGTCATAAAACCTTTTATCCAACTTGGCAAGACCAAACAAAACGAGATTTACCAAATCCGGAACTCAGCGAACTTGTTCGAAGGCATTCGGAATGGAAAAGAGAATTGGATTTTCATGACTTCGTTAAAGTAACATATCTGCGAAAAGAAGAAGAAAAAGAATTTCGAGACTTCCGAACACACGCAGGAAGTAAAATCTCGGGAACTTTGCAGTATCAAGTCTCTTGGTTCTCTTTGCCTGATGGGAAATTATATTTTGATAATATCGGAAATATAGTTGATAATTATTCTGCAATAAAAGTATACGGTTATTGGGGATGGACTAAAGTAAGCTATATGCTTCCAAAAAACTATTTACCGGAAGAATAAAAGAAAGGCCGACAATTTAGCCGGCCATTGATCAATTTTTTTCTTTAATTGAATACTCTTCTTCCCCACCGGAATTATGTACCATAATTTCCCCTAATAGGCCGGTTGAGAAAAATTGAATACCAACTATAATTAAAAGCATACCCAAGAAAAGTAAAGGCCGGTTACTTAACGAGGTTCCATTAACACACCATTGATAAGTTAAATATCCGTTTATAATAAAACCGATAAAGAACGCAATCGCGCCGAAAAATCCGAATAAATGCATCGGTCTTTTGATATAACGTGTTGTAAATACAACCGTAATCAAATCTACAAAGCCTTTAAAGAATCTGGAAATTCCAAATTTGGTTTTACCGTATCTTCTCGGATGATGCTTAACGGCCAATTCACCTATTTTAAAACCTTTCCAATCTGCCAAAACCGGAACATATCTGTGAAGTTCACCGTAAACATTAATGTTTTTTACAGCTTCTTTTCTGTAAGCCTTAAGTCCGCAATTAAAGTCGTGTAACTCTATTCCGGTTAATAAACGAGTTGTGTAATTGAAAAATTTAGAAGAATGTTTTTTGATAAAAGGATCGAACCTTTTCTTTTTCCAACCGGACACCAAATCGTATCCTTCGTCAAGTTTAGCTAATAAGTTTGGGATTTCTGCCGGATCGTCTTGTAAATCTGCATCCATTGTAATCACAGCGTTTCCTGTTGCGAATTTAAATCCCATATGTAATGCGGCGGACTTACCATAGTTCTTCCTAAAGCTGATATATCTGATCTTTCGATCTTTGCTTTGTAATTCTTTTATAATCTTTAGTGAACTATCGCTGCTGCCATCATCAATAAAAAATATTTCATAATCGATAGCCATTTTCGAAAGGACATTCTGAATTTCGGCTGTAAGAGGTCTCAGTGATTCTTCTTCGTTATAAAGAGGAACTATAATGGAAACTTTATTGAAACTGAACTTCTTCTTTCCCTGAAAAGTTCTGTTATTATTAGTTCTTTTCATATAGTATCTTCTTTTTGGTGGTCTTCTAAAATTTTTCTTTTCTTCTGATTCACTCATACACACTTGCCTTTTCAAATTACTTTATCTGAAATTACTAATCTCTATCCGTATTAATTGCATACGTATTTCAAAGCTTAAAGTTAATCCAATAAATTCCTAAAATCAATTATACTTTCCCGATCCTCAAAGAATTTCTTTGCAAATCAGCCCAGATAATACATTCCACTTTTTAGTTTTTCGGGTTATTTATATTTCTTCTCCATATTTTCGAGATATTCTCATATATTCACTACAAAAAAAAGAGCGTTATGGGTAACATAATTTATTGGGCACTAATCAGAATTGCCTTTCTGATTCCGGCTTTGTGGTATTTAATTGATCTGCTAGATTTTAGATTTTGGTGGATAATATCTATCGTTGCTGTATACGTAATAATTTTCCATCCGGCAATTATTCAGTTTAATAAATTCAACGAAAAGAGCAAAGAAATAATAGAAAATACGCTCTGCTCTTCTTGCAAACATTTTGACAAAACCGCGGTTTTATGTATGAAACATGACAAACACCCTACAACAGAAAAAATTCCATGTGATGGAATTCATTGGGAACCGGAAGGGAAATAAACTTACTTACTATTCTATCGATTGTTTACTATTTCACTCATCTTCTCAACGGCTTCAACAAATCTCGGTCCTGGCCTAAAATAGAGATCAGGATCCATCCAGATAAAGTTTTTAGTTCGAGCTGCTTTTATTTCCTTCCATTCCGGATATGCCTCTAGAAAGAGATCTGTTTCTTTATATTGATTCATCGTATGAAATACAACTTCAGGATTTCTCTTTAACAACTCCTCCCGGCTAAACAGAGGATAGTTTATATTAACGTCGGCAGCTATATTTTTTATTCCGCACAAATTCAAATACTCATTTACAAAGGTATTTTTACCGGCTAACATTATCGGTTTTAAACTAACCATGAACATTCCATTAATAGAATCAACTCTTTCGGATCCATTTCGCACTATCGAAATTCTTTCATCCCAATCGGTAATAATATCTTCTGCAAGTTTTTCTTTCCCAAGAATTTTGGCAAAATCCATAAAACTCTTTTTGATCCCGTCGTAATCTCTAGGATTTGAGACAAATACTTTTAGTCCGAACTTATTCAGTTTATCGAAAGTCTCTTTGGTATTTCCTTCGATTGTAACAAATATTAGATCAGGATTAAGGGCTACTAATTTTTCATAGTCGATTGTTAGCATGTCTCCGACTTTCTCAATTGACTTTGCGGAATCCGGATAATTGCAATAAGTAGTATTCCCGATAAGTTTTTGACCACATTCCAGTTTGAAAACAAATTCGGTTAAATTCGGGGCTAAAGTAACAATTCGATCAGGGGAATCCTTTATTTCAACTTCTCTTCCCAAATCATCAATAACACACGAAATATTGTTATTTACTTTCTCTTTTTTTTCACATCCACAAATTACTACGGCAATTAAAAATGCCAAAATCAGTCTCATTTTCATATTTATTCGAATCCGCTTTATTGAAAACTATATGCTAAATTAACCAGAAGAATGACTCATTCAAAAAAAATTTTTGAAAATAATTAGAAATGAGGTATATTTGCATCGCACTCTTAGCTCAGCTGGTAGAGCATCTGACTCTTAATCAGCAGGTCGGGGGTTCGAATCCCCCAGAGTGCACTAGAGCCTCGGTTTTGCCGAGGCTTTTTTGTTTTAAATAGTCTGTTTATGTGAAGTATGTTGAAAATTCACAAAAAAGGATGTACCAATTCCTTTCTTACTTTTCACACTAATTTCAGCGCGATTTATTGAACAGTATTCTTTGACTAAGGCAAGTCCCAGTCCATTTCCTTCGTATCTTCGGGTATATCCCGATTCTTCTTGAACAAAAGGAGAAAATAGATCAGGAAGAAATTCCTCTGCTATTCCTATTCCGGTATCAGTCACCTCTACTGTTAGGATATCATTTGCTTCGGTGATCTTAACAATTACTTTTCCTTCATTTGTGTATTTAATCGCGTTGTCAACCAGATTTATGAATATTTGGGATAAAGAATATTCATCCCCCTTAATAGCAAAGTCGCTCCCCACAAAGGAATACTCTAACAATATATTCTTCTCTTTGGCGGCTGGATTCATTTCATCTATAACAGCCGATAATATTGTTTTTAATTCCATATCCTTCAATACCGGATCATAATTGCCGGTTTGAATTGCCGACATATTAAGCAGAAGATCAATTGTTCTGATAATTCTTTTCCCCGCATTACCAATGCTATTAAAACCAAACTGCATATCTTCGTCCAATGCACCATTGACAGATTGCCGAATCAGACTGCTGAATGAAAGGATAGTATTTATGGGAGTTCTAATTTCGTGAGATATCTGCGCAAGAAAAGCTGACTTAAATTCATCCGATTTTTCCGCTTTCTCTTTTGCTGTGATGAGTTCGGTAATAAGTTTTTTCTTTTGAGTAACTTCTCGCAATACAAATACCAACCCATATGGAATCTCATTATGATCACGCAAGACTTCCCCGTTCACTTCGAAAATTCCATTGAGCTCTCCGAATTTCAGATTATATTCAACTATTCCCAATGACTTATTGAACATTCTTTGAAAATTTATTGAGGCTTTTTCCTGATCTTCGGAGGCGATAAATGTCAAAATGTTTTTCCCGATTATTTCATCTTTTCCGCTTAACCATGGATTTTCCTCTACAACATCATTTGCAAAAAGAATAATCCCTTCAATATCTGTTCTTATTACAATATCAGGTATGGTAGTTACAAGTTTTTCATATAACTCTTTCTGAGTTCTCGTTTCATTTTCCGCAATTTCTCTTTGTTGAAGTTCCTTTCGCAACTCTTTCGTCTTTTCATACACTTTCTTCTTAAGGGAAGAATTCCATGCAATTAGTAACCCAACTATTATTGTCAGAGCAGAGATTCCCAACAACGAATATCTTCCGATTGACTCCAACAAAGTATCTTCCGTATAAATACCAAACCATTTTTCGTGAAGCTCGTCATATTTCCCTGTTTTCTTTATTATTACCAAACCCTCATTCAGTTCGGCAAGTAAATTTTTTCTCCCCTCCGGTACTGCAAAACAGTACTCCATCGGTTCCAGTGGAGGACCTACAGCCTCTATGTTTTGCATATTCATTCTATCAGCCAGATAGTAAGCCTGAAGCTTACCTAATATTGCCGCATCTGCTTCTCCACTTGAAAGAACAAGCAAGGCATCGTATTGAGACTCCATTGAGATTACATTTTCGGGAGGATAATTTTGTCTGACATAGTCATCCATAATATCTCCCTTTTGTGTTAATATTTTCTTCCCTCTCAGATCCTGGAGTGTTCTTATTGCGGAACCTTTCTTTACAAATATTGAATGAGATACAACTAAGTAAGGCGTTGAGAAATCAACTAGCTTATCCCTTTCCTCCGAATAAAACATCCCCGACATAATATCAACATGCCCGGTCTCTAATTCTTCCCTTAGTACATGCCATGGACCTAACTTGAGATCAATCACCAATCCCATCTCTTCAGCTACCGCACTTATTAAATCTACATTAAACCCTTTTGGGATTCCGTTTTCCAAAAATTCGTATGGTGGATAATTAAAATCACCCCTCACCTTTAACGTATCGGTATGATCACGCGGAAGAGAATTCCCCGTGATATTGTTTGAACTGAATATCACGGCGATTAAGAATAATAGAATCAAATATCTTTTAATCATTGGAAATACTTTCCTGCATTCTATTATCATTTAGAAACCTGTTTTTCATTTTTGATAAACGAATTTCACATTACAGACGTTCCAAAAGCGTTTCCTATCGTAGTAGCGGAGAGATATTTTGTCGGAAACTGCCTTCGTATCTCAACGTTATAAAATAATACTAAGGTAAAACCAGAAGCGCAAATACTTTTATACTACAAAAGTGATTTCGAAAAAAATTCTTCACCAAGTTGAGCTTTATTATTAATATTATTTCATCTTTCCTCCGGCATTCTTACATTAATCTATCCATTAATGCAGGACTCTTATCATGCGTTGGGACGGACCTTTCAGAACATATTTCGAAAACGGAAATCTCCATAAAGAGATTTTCTACAAAGACGGGAAAATCGAAGGGATATATAAAGTTTATTACCCTAATTCTATCCTTTCGGCATATTACACCTATAAATCAAACAAAAAAGAAGGGCAATCCGAAACATATTACGAATCGGGAAAGCTTAAAGGGATTTACAATTATCTTAATGACAAACTACACGGCTTAGCCAAAACATTTTACGAATCAGGACCTTTGAAAGAAGAATTGAATTATCTTAACGGTCTTCTCTCAGGAAGATATTCCTTATTTCACACTAACGGTAATCTGAACGAACTTGCCGAATACGAGAAAAACAAGAGAATCGGTTTGACTAAGATTTACAGAAAGAACGGTTCACTAGAAAGAGAACTACCATATGAAGAAGGAGCTATAAACGGTACGGCAAAATATTTTTACCCCAACGGTGAACTGAAATCTACTATTGATTACAAAGATGGGATGAAAAACGGTCCGACAAAAGTCTATTACATTGCGGGAGAATTAAAAGAAGACAAAAATCATATTGACGATAAAATCGAAGGATCGGTTACAACATATTACAAAAACGGAAAAGTAAAAGGAGAGTGGAATTATGTTGATGGTCTTCCCGATGGAAAATCTATTTTTTATTATGAAGACGGCTCTCTTTTGGCCGAAAAAAATTACTTACACGGAAAAGATCACGGCAGCACAAAAGTATTCTTCCGGAACGGAAAACTCAAAGAAGAACTCTCCTTCGACAAAGGAATCCTATCCGGAAAAAGAATATTTTACTCATCCGACGGAAATATTAGACGAGAAGAAGTATACTCGGAAGGAAGAAAAACCGCCGAAACACACTACAAATCAATTCCCCCATCTCCCCCTCAACCAAAGGAAACAACAAAAAAGGAGAGCAACTCTATCCCCACATCACAAAAAGTCAGCTGGACAATATTTATTATTTTGCTTTTTGCATTCCTATATATGTTGATTATTTCTCTGCTTCATTAAATCGACTCAACAAGTTGTCACTGTTAATTTCCCGTAGTCAATGATAAAAAAAATTTTTCATCTTTCATTTATCATTATTAAATTGAAGCCTTCATTTACTCTAGGCTGAATTGTATGCGCTGGGACGGCCCATTTAGAACATATTTGGAAAACGGAAAGATCCACAAAGAGATCCATTATAAAGATGGAAAGATTGAAGGAGCCTATAAGATATTCTTTCCAAACGGAAATGTATCAACCATCTTCACATATAAGAGCAACAAGAAAAGCGGACCCGCCAAGAAATTTTATGAATCCGGTGCTGTTAAGGATATTCTTCTGTTTAACAACGATAAGCTTAACGGGCCATCAAAGGCCTTTTATGAAAACGGAACGGTAAAGCAGGAAAAATACTATAAAGATGATACCCTCGACGGAGAATTTGTAGAGTTCCATCTTAACGGAATTAAAGCCGAAGAGGCTGTTTTCGTAAGAGACAAGCGAGTTGGCGCGACAAAGATTTTTCGGAAAGATGGCTCTCTCGATTACGAACTCCCTTTTGTTGACGGAGTTTTATCTGGCGAAGCTAAATATTTCTATCCCAATGGGGAGCTGAAATCTACAATCGCATACGAAGATGGAGTGAAGAACGGACCGACCAAAGTTTTCTATGTTGCCGGCGAGCTAAAAGAAGATAAAACTCACATTAACGATAAAGTGGAAGGTACGGTTACAACCTTTTACAAAAGCGGTTCCGTTAAAGGAGAATGGTCTTACGTTAACGGTGTACCTGATGGTAAATCGGTCTTCTATTATGAGGACGGTTCTCTCCTCGCCGAAAAGAACTATTCGGTTGGCAAAGACCACGGATTAACTAAAGTCTATTATCAAGACGGGAAATTGAAAGAGGAGTTATCATTCGACCACGGCTTAAAATCCGGGAAATGCGTTACTTATTCCAAAGACGGACAAATTCGCAAAGAGGAAATTTATTCCAACGGTAATAAGACGGCCGAAAAAAAGTATGAAGAAAATGTATACGAAACACTTTCCGAGAGAATTGAACATAAAGTGATTCCACCGGCTCCCTCGAAGAAACGTGTTTCTCCCTTTTCAATTATTGGCGGAGCTCTCCTTACGATTCTTTTAATAGCAACCCTCTATTTCTCTGTGATCTACTTCATAGCATAATATTATTAACTGATTCCTATTTATTTATTCCTTTTAACTCCTTATATTCATTCATCCCTTCCACCACTAATTGCTTGCTTAATAAATATATTTAGGAGGAAAGTATGAAATCTCAATTACTCTATTTTCTCAGAATTCTATTCATCTTGTTGTTTGCTCTTACTGCTTGCGACGAAAAAGATGATGATAATCCTTTGGATCCGAATGGAGGCAACGGAGGATTCGATAATAATAGCGGTCAACCCCTTGCCGGTCTTGATGGCATTGATGATGTTAAAGGAGTTATGGCTACTATCCAATATTCTTTCGGTTCAATGATAGGAGTTCCTGCTACCGATATCGCGATGGCTTTCGCCACTTTCGGCAATCAGGTTGATGCAGGCACTGTTGCGATTAACGGTACTAATCTCGGAAAAGTTAAGGACGGAGAGGATGTTTATTATGTTATTCCTGACCCTAATAATCCTCTCACTTTCTTAACCGGTGTCAGATTCGACGGACAAGCTCATAATTGGAGTGTTTCCGGAGGGAACGGAATTCCGGCTTTCACAGCTAGTGTAAATAGCCCCTCGGATTTCTCTATTACAGCCCCGGTCGAAGGTGCCAATATAAGTGTTTCGGGTGGTTTAACAATTACTTGGAATAACACCGCCTCCTCAGCTGATGTGGTAGTTATGGTTGTCCCAACCGAAGGAAGCGCGAAAGATGTTGAATTTGCCTCCCTTGATGACGACGGAAGCCACACCATTTCAACTAGCCAACTCGGAGATATCTCCGGAGAAGCAATTGTTTACGTTATCAAATACAAATATAACGTTAAGGCAGTCGGAGACGATAACTTTGTAGCTTTGGCGGAAATTGTAAAGATGGTTATAGTTACATTCGAATAAAACATTTCTCAAAAAAGAAAAGCTGACGGAGTTTTCTCTGTCAGCTTTTTTTATTCTTCTATTAAAAGCTCATCGAAAGACTAATACCGTAAGAGTAATCATTGTTAACTTTCGATACTTGTGGCATTACTACCGTAGCCACATCTTTGGAAGGATAAGCAATATTCGAGAATACAATTGTCGTTATTTGAGGAACAAGCATCATTATCGGAAGAAGAATTACTCCTTTCCTTGTTAGCATAATTGCCGAACTACTCGCTAGTGTTGTAAGTATGTTTACACCTGCCATTTCCCAATAGGAGGATTCGGAATTATACCCGTTCGAAACAAGATACGTTCCCAATGTACTTCCCAAGGAATACCCTAAGAAACCTGCAAAACCAATCTGTCTGTCATGCTCTTTTCCTGACCAAATGCCTTTACCAATTAATATAACTGATGTCATACTACCCACACCAACCAATGTACTCAGACCGAATTCTCCCAGCACTCTTAAAGTATTTGATGGCTTTTCCCATACAATCTTAGGCTCTACGTTCGGTTTTGCCTGAGCGTAGCACAAAGTTGCCATTAATACAAGCATCACAACACATTTTACTCTCTTCATCTTTCCCTTTATAGTTTTATTGATATGTTTATTCCGTAACTAGTATGATTATTTTGCGTGGCGACTTCCGGTAGTACAACTACTTTTGAAGGATAAGCCAGATTAGAATATACTATCGAGCAAATCATTGGCGCGATACATCCGGAGATATATAGCGTATTTTCATTATCCGAAATTGTAGTAGCCAAATATGTTATCAAAGCACCGGATAATATTCCAACACTTGTCATTTGAGGAAATAGCGCATCTTTATTATATTTTTTCGAGGCAATGTAGACCCCAATCTCACTTCCTATTAGCGCCCCTATTGATCCCCCAACTAATTCCCTAGGAGCTGCATTTCCATTCGAAGAAAATTTTGCATCTGTAATGTTCGTAATTATCATACCACCGAAGAACCCTATAGCGCCCCAGCCAATACCAGTGCCTGCTTCATGCAATATCCTTCTATATGTAGAGGGGTTCTCTTTGCCACTTCTGGCATCTTGCCCGAACAAAACCGAAACAGAGAAGATCAGTAGTACTACAATATTCTTTCTCATAAAAAATACCTTATAGTGAAATTGATAGATTTAAACCGTAATAATTACTATTACTAACTCTGGAAACTTCAGGAAGTATAACTACCTCTCTTGCCTGACTCGGATAAAATATATTCGAAAAAGCAACCGATGAAACAACCGGTATTATAGCCGAAAGAGTACTGGCAAGATCCAACTCTTTATTAAATAACTCCGCGCATAGGGCTGTGCATCCAACAGAAGCCACCCCTATTCCACACAATCCCCAATAGGAAACATCCTTATTGTAGGATTTTGATACCATATAAATACCGGCCTGACTTGCAAAGAAACAACCGCAGGTTCTTCCGATCTTTCTCCATTTTGTCCCTCTATTTCCTTTATCATCTTCCAGATCAAAATTCTTTCCGACAAAAATTCCACCTACATATCCTAAACCGCCGCAACCAACACCTACAGCTACTTCGGTTAAAATCCTTTTGAATATTGGCGTTTCTTCCCATACGGCACGGGTTTTAGTCTGCCCGAAAAGAACCGACGCGGATAACAAAATCAATAGTATTACACTTTTATTCATTCCTTTCCCTTATAAAGAAACCGATAAACTTAACCCGTAGGAATTACTATTCCTTACTCGCGATACTTGAGGCAAAACCACTACCTTCGTTCCGTTAGTCGGATAAACCAAATTCGAATAGACTATTGAGCTTAGCATCGGTGTAAAACCACCGGCAAGGAAAATATGCCAACCGTTATCCGTAACAGTACCGGTTAACAATGCTGCTCCTAATCCCGAAGCTACTCCCACTCCGGCCATCTCCCAGAACGAAACTTTTTCATTGTAGTTTTTTGAAATTAGATATATTCCTATCTCACTTCCGAGAACCATTCCGCATGTTCCTCCCAAAAGCACTTTATCAAATTCTCTCATTGCTTCATTACTTTTTCCCGCGATCGCCACCCCGAGAAGACCACCTCCCAAACATCCGAGAGAACCATACAAAAGCCCGGAACCGGTTTCTGTTAAAATCCTTCTTGTTCCGGAGTTCTCGCTATTGCCCGGAATGGTATCACATTGTGGCTTTACCTGACAGTAATATACTTGAGCTGTTAACAGACATAGTAATAGAGTTGAGAATATCTTTCGCATAACTCACCTTATATTTGAGAGAATAGTTTTTAGCAATGGAATATATACTCATACGGAATCATAAGATAATCACACAGACTACAACTTTAATCTTATAGGAAATATAATAATAAATATCATATTAAGAAAAAGTGTATTATTTTATCACAAGATTGACACAATAAGTTTATTCTCTATTTCAGATGGTCTATTTCTCATCTCGTAAAGAGAAAAACCTCCTTTCTCTCCTTCCCGACACTACATCTGAATTTTTTTTCTGTTACTTTCTTACAAAATCGATATAATTAGTCGGAATCTTATCCGGATTATGTTCATCTAACCGGTTAGTGAATCGAAATATTATTAATAACACATACAAAGGAAGATGAAATGAAGAAATTATTATCAATAGTTGCGGTACTACTTCTGATTGGAACTACTAGCTGCGCCGGTGACGGGGATAAATCTTCGGCAAATACCGGTGAAAACTCCTCTGCATGGATCGAAAATTTCGAGCAGGCAGTCGCTAAAGCCAAAGATGAAAACAAAACCGTTTTGGTTAACTTTACCGGATCCGATTGGTGCCCATGGTGCATCAAACTTAGCGGCGAGGTCTTCTCCAAAGAAGAATTCATCAACTACGCGAATGACAATCTTGTTTTGGTTAAAATAGATTTCCCCAGAAAGACAGAACTTCCTGCCGACAAGCAGGCCTATAACAAAAAATTGGCTGACAAATACGGTATAAGAGGGTTACCGACAGTAGTACTCTTCGACAAAGACGGTAATGTCTTGCAACAAACCGGATACAGAGAAGGAGGAGCCACCTTATACGTAGACCATCTGAAAGGAATAATAAACAAGGGATAATCAACCTGTCTCTAACCATACATAAAGAATTAACAAAGCTGTTCCGGGCATTACGGAGCGGCTTTCTCTTTATTCCCTCTTTCACGAAACCCTTACTCTCCTTTCTCAAGGCAGCCGGATAGCAATTCCAAGAGGCTCTTTCCTTCCGGAATGCTTCACGGTCTCTCCGGAAAGCTTCACCGACACAAATCAAACATCTTCGACCGGTGAGATACTACGACTACCCAGTGAGATGTTATGATATTCTACTTTTTATCTATCTTGTTCAAATGAGAAAATATCAATCTTCTTTGAGCAATAATATCAGATGCATGAGATATCATTATGTTCTGCTAAAAATCTATGAAATAAAGATGAGGAATATAGCTACGGCTTTGAGGAGGGATAATAATCGGCTGAGATATTACAAAATATTTTTTCTCATTAGTTCCTCAGTTTAGCAACGTAATATCTCACTTCATCACCGAAGCTCCTCACTACTTTTTTGTTGTTCCTCAAGTTGGATTCGTAGTTCCTCAGATAGGAATTGGAGTTCCTAACCTAGGATATGTAGCTCCTCACTTATGTAATATTGTCCCTCAACATTACATTGAAGTATCTCACCGAGAAAATGTTGTTCCTCACTTATTGAATATCTTTCCTGAGTATTCGAGAAAGATCCGTAAGCGAAAGAGAAGGATAATATTAAGGTGGATGATCTTACGGGGAAGCTCTATTATCTTGCGTAAGAGATAACGAAGGATTGCTTCCTAAACGAATGATATAGACCATTGCCGGAGCAGCTTCTCTCAGTAACATGGTATCTACGATTATTTATCAAGATGGTTTGCGTGCTGCCGGATTGGCTTTCGGAATAGGGGAAATATAAAAGCCGCTCTCGATAATATCTTTCGGGAGCGGCATTTATCAAATAAAATATCTCTTTTTACGAATGATTATTTCTTCATTAGCTCTTCTATCTGATCCATTACCTTATTCATCTTTTGCATAGTCAATTCGAAAGGCTCTGATGACAACGGATCGAGACCGGCTTTTCTTATTAACTCAATCGGATACTCCGAGCTACCCCCCTTAAGGATGTTGTAATATTTATCAACGGCCGGCTGACCTTCTGTCTGGATCTTTTCGGCGAATGCTGTAGCGTAGATCAAAGATGTTGAGTATTGATATACGTAGTAAGCGTAGTTGATGAAATGAGGGATATATGCCCATTCGTAAGCGATGTAAGGATCAACAACGCAGTGCCCTTTGTCGTGGCCGTAATATGTTTTTACGAGGTCGTAATAGATCTCGCTCATTACATCACCGTTAAGAGGCTTTCCGGCTTCAACGTATTCGTGAATTTTCAATTCGAATTCGGCAAACATTGTCTGGCGGAAAATAGTATTTCTCAACAATTCGAGATAGCTGCCGAGCAAATAAATTTTTTCTTTGTCGCTTTTAACGTTTTTAACCATGTAGTTATTCAAGAGACTCTCGTTACATGTGGAAGCAATTTCGGCAACATATGTAGCGTAATCGGAATAGACGAATGGCTGATTTGTATTCGACAAGTATGAGTGCATTGTATGACCGAGCTCATGCGCCAAAGTTGAAACGGAGTTGTAGCTGTCGGTCCAGTTCATAAGGATGTAAGGGTGCACATCGTAAGAAGCGCCTGAAGAGTAAGCTCCCCCTCTCTTTCCTACGGTCGGCATATAGTCGATCCATCTTTCGTCGAAAGCTCTCTGAACAGTGGCGACATAATCTTTACCCATCGGAGCGATAGCTTTTAGGATAACGTCCTGTCCCTGCTCAATAGTGAAGTTCATATCAACAGCCTCAACAATAGGAGCGTAGAGGTCGTAGTAGTGAATTTCATCGAGTCCCATCATCTTCTTTTTGAGATCGAGGAATCTGTGAAGAGTAGGCAAAGATTTGTGAATGTTGCTAATTAAATTTTTGTAAACGGAAACAGGAATATTCGGACCGTTTAAGGAAGCTTCCAAAGCTGTTTTGAAGTTTCTGTTTTTCGCGTAAACATAATCGGCTTTTACTTTACCGGATAAGTTAGCCGCGATAGTATTTTTGAACTTGCCATAGTTATTGAAGAAAGCGTCGAAAATTTTGGCTCTGTCTTCTCTGTTTTCGGTAGATCTCAAACGAACATACATCGGATTAGTAATGTCAACATCCTTGCCGTCTGCCAAAGTTACTTTAGCTGCAGGAATTTCGGCGTTGTTGAAGATACCGTAAACATTGGCCATAGTACCGGTTACCAAACCGAAGCTAGCCATTATTTTTTCCTGTTCTTCGGTAAGGGTATGGGCTTTGTTTCTTTGTACGTTGTCGATAACCTTTTTGTAAAGCTTAAGCTCAGGTTTTTCTGCATAGAATTTTTCTATAGTAGCCGCGTCGATCTTAAGAATTTCAGGCTGCATATAGGAAGAAACTTCGGAAGCTTTTGTAGCCAAAGACTGCATTTGCTGATCCAAAGCGGCGTTTTCGGTGATATTCAAATTTTCGTCACTCTTCTGCGAAGCGTATCCGTACAATCTGTAAAGTTCTTTGTAAATATCGGCTTGTGTATCAAGGGTATAAAGAAGATTATCTGCCTTTTCCCCAAGCTTTCCCTGATATTTTGCGATGTCGGCTATTCTTTCCTCCAGAGCATCCTTAGCTGCTTTCCAAGCGTCAACGGTAGGATATATTTCAGCAAGGTTCCATTTGTACTTATCTTCTACTTTGTCTCTATCGAGATTTTGCGCGGACATTGAAGTGGCCAGCGAAAGGAGGAGAAGAAGAGAAATAGTTTTTTTGAACATTTTGGTTCTCCTGAATTTTGGTATAATATCTATTACGTAATTTCGATTACAATTTAAGAAAAAGGGGGATTATCTACTATTCGGAAGGAGATTTTTTTATCCCCTTTCTTTAACCTCTGTATTTCCCCTTAAAGAGAGTTGTAAAGCGGTGGACAACTCTGTTATTCCTTACCGCCATTGCTATGGCCCTCTTTTGCCCCACTAAAATCAATAGTTTGGAAGCTCTGGTTATGGCAGTATAAAGGAGATTCCGTTGCAAAAGCATATAATGGGAAGTTGTCATAGGCATTACTACACAAGGGTACTCGCTCCCCTGGCTCTTGTGGACGGTAATTGCGTAGGCTGTAGTAACCTCATCGAGCTCCTCGAAATTATATTCGACAATTCTTCCGTCGAAAGTAAGGTTCATGATTTTCTTTTCGTTATCTACATTCATAACAAAGCCGATATCGCCGTTGAAAACATTCTTGTCGTAATTGTTCCTCAGTTGCATCACTTTATCATTGAGCTTAAATATCTTCTCCCCCGACTTGTAAACGACCGCGTTGGTGTTTATTTCGCTCTGCATCAACTTGTTCAGATCCTTCACACCGGCCTTGTACTTGTTCATCGGTGTGATTATCTG
Source organism: uncultured Ignavibacteriales bacterium (assembly GCA_942492055.1). Taxonomy (GTDB): domain Bacteria; phylum Bacteroidota; class Ignavibacteria; order Ignavibacteriales; family Melioribacteraceae; genus CALODP01. Next base: position 62,547 of record CALODP010000001.1, read on the forward strand.
AATATCGTTCAAAGGATCGAACCCGAATTCCTTGGGCAGAGTAGAACGGCAAAGCTCCAGAATCTTCGGCCCGATAACATCATTGTTATTCTCTTCGAAATAGATGAAGTCTTTCGGTTGCAAGTAGTTGATTGCGGGCATCTCCCCTTTGTTAACTCTGTGCGCGTTAAGAATAATATCGCTCTCTTCTTCCTGCCGGTAGATTTTGGTAAGTGTTACCGTGGGAATTTTCTCCGAATCCATAAGATCTCTCAGAACATTTCCCGCTCCGACCGATGGAAGCTGATCGACATCACCGACCAACACAAGGGTTGTTTTCTTATCGACTGCCGTAATCAAGGATTGCATCAGAAGAGTATCGATCATCGAGACCTCATCCACAATCAGAAGATCTGTTTGCAATGGAACATCCTGCCCGAAGTAGAAGAGATCCTCTTTCGGATTGTATTCCAGCAATCGGTGAATTGTTTTAGATTCCATTCCGATTACTTCTGTCATTCTCTTTGCGGCTCGGCCTGTAGGAGCTGCGAGCATTATCTTTTTGTCATCTTCTTTGAAGACATCGATAATCCCACGGAGAGTTGTGGTTTTCCCGGTTCCGGGTCCGCCGGTTATTATTAATAGATTATTCTCGATAGAAAGCTTCACAGCTTCCTTTTGCTCATCGGAAAAGAGAGGATTTATACGATCCAACAAGGCCTGATGATAATCGGAGACCGGTTCACTCTCCGACAAAAGATTATCAATGCAATACTCGATATCCCTTTCGGCGTGGTAGTAGCTCGCTAGAAATATTTTCCCGTTATCGTCAACAACAATCCCTTCTTCCTCAAGATTATTGATAATCGGATCGGAGTAAGAGAGCTCAAATCCAAGAGCATAAGCGCATTGTTGAATGAGTTCTTCTTCCGGCATGAATACGTGCCCGTTTCTGGCTACGTCCTGAAGGATGTATACAATACCGGCCTTTATCCTGAGAGGATCGGCGGAAGAGAAGCCCATATTCTTCCCTATTTCATCTGCAAGCTTGAAACCTATGCCCCATATATCCCAGATCAAACGATACGGATTATCCTTAATAATGGCGGGGGCGTCGTTACCATAAGTTTTATAAATCTTCAATGCGTAAGCGGTAGATATTCCGTGCCCTTGCAGGAATATCATAACACTCTTTACACCTTGTTGTTCGGCCCAGCCTTCTTTGATCATCTCCAGCTTTTTCTTCCCGATTCCCTCCACTTCCAGAAGCCTCTCGATGTTGTTGTCCATAATGTCGAGAGTGCGTTCCCCGAACTTAGCGACTATCCTATCGGCAGTTCCAAGTCCTACCCCTCTAATCATTCCGGAACCGAGAAATTGTTTGATTCCGGAATTCGAAGTAGGATACGCGTAAGAGAAGGATTCCACTTTAAACTGCTCGCCATACTTAGGATGGCGGGCCCAATTCCCTGTAAATTCAACCTCATCCCCTTCGTTGAATTTCGGGAGATTTCCCACTACAACTGTCTTGTCTTCCAAGCGAATAACCGAATATCCGTTATCCTCGCTATAGAAGGAATATCTGTCTATAATACCTTTTAATGATTCCATGGAGTCCCGAGAAGAAAAAAATGTTTGTGGTAAGATTACTTATTAAGTATAATTTAATCAATGAATTAGGGAAGATAGATGAAAAAAAGAAGACGAGACGAAGCACAGCATTACGATTATTGGTTGCATTGGTCCATTACCAAGAAATGTAATCTCGATTGCGAATATTGCTTTTCCCACATAAACGAAGGAATAAAAGCGAACGCGATAGATACGGAAAGCTTGCAATCGGCTCTCGCCGAACATCCCGGAACATTTCGAATAAGTTTCACGGGAGGAGAACCTTTCATAGTCCCTAATTTTATTGAGGCATGTTTGGCAATAACCGCAAAGCATTACTTATCATTGAATACAAACCTTGTATCTAAACAAGTAAAGGAATTTGCGGAGACGATTTCTCCCGAAAGAGTCCTTCATATTCACGCCTCACTGCATTTGCGTGAACTGGAAAGAAAAGGATTGCTAAATAAGTTCTTTGAGAATTTCATCTTATTGCGGGAAAAGGGATTCAATATCTATGCGGAAGCGGTAGCCTTTCCCCCTTATTTATCAGAGATAGAAAGATACAAGGCATTGGCAAACTCCTACGGCATTGACTACAATTACGCCCCTTTTATAGGAGAAGTAAATGGGAAGAAATATCCCGCAAGTTATTCCGATAATGAAATTACTCAGTTTGGTTTGAAAAATTCACACGAAGATGAGTTCGCTCAGAAAGGAGAATTATGCAACGCGGGCTTTAATGCTGTGGTTGTCTTTTCGAACGGAAATGTATTCCCATGCTTCAATTTGAAAAACAAGCTCGGCAATATCTACGAAGGTTTCTCTTTCGAGCCGAACATCCGAAAATGTCCGGCCAAAAGATGCGGTTGCCCGCTCAATATTTATGACGATTATCTTTTCGAGAAAGGGAAAAGATTATCCGTTAAATCATAACTTAGTCAAAGCGGCCTTAGCGTAACCGGCTGCTTCGGATCCGGGAAATTCTTCGATTACTTTTTCCCACAATTCCTTAGCTTTCTCTTTATCCCCTTTTGCGGCGGCAATTGCCCCACGGTTGAAGTATGCTTGGGAGTTATCAGGAACAAGTGAAAGAACTTTCATCATTGTCTCATCGGCCTTATCAAAATTCCGTTGGTTAAAATAGACTAACCCGAGTTCCATCAATACATCAACTCGTTTCCCATCTACACTAAGAATTTTCTCGAAAAGGACTACAGCCTCGTCAACTCTGTGAGCAGAGGCCAAGAGACCGGCGTATTCTCTTATCTTAGCGGTATCATTAGGGTTTTCTTCCACATATTTTTTCATATCATCCAATTTCTTTTTGAATTCGGGTCGAATGGAATTCATATCCGGATGATTTTTGTGGAAATCTTTCATTCCCTCTTGCATCTCCTCATTAGAGGCTTCCGGTTCAGGGAGTTGATGATTAACCTGGTTTACACTGAAAATAACAATGATAACGGCTGCAATGCCGATCAAATAAAGGTGGAGAGGCTTAATTTTTCCGTTTCCCATATCGCGTTCCAAAAAATTTATTAATAAATTGAAACTATTAGAGAGTAAAGGTAGTCTAACGACCTAAGATAAGATTATGGATTCATTAACGCAAATATCGCTCGGCGCCGCAGTAGGAGAAGCCGTATTAGGAAAGAAGGTAGGAAACAAAGCTCCGCTATGGGGAGCAATCGCCGGAACAATCCCCGATTTGGATGTGCTATTCACACCTTTGTTTGATCCTGTTACTCAACTTTCGATACACAGGAGTCTCTCTCATTCTTTTTTATTTGCCTTTGTAATAGCTCCGTTATTGGGTTATTTGGCTTTTAAGATTCATAAAAGAAGTGGCGCAACATACTACGACTGGACAAAGCTGAGTTTTCTGGGAATCTTTACTCATCCGCTTTTGGATCTTTTTACAGGGTATGGTACGCAATTCTTCTATCCGTTTTCGAACTTAAAGATTCAGTTTGATACCATATTTGTTATTGATCCCTTATATACTTTGCCACTTACCCTATCATTATTGGTTCTAATGTTCATGAACAGAACCTCGTCGGTAAGGAGAATGGTGAACTATATCGGGCTTGGTTTGAGTAGCGCTTACCTTATCTTTACGGTTATTAATAAGCAGCATGTAAATTCCATTTTCAAAGAATCTTTTGATAAAAAAGAGATTGCGGTAATAGATTATATGTCTTCCCCTACCCCTTTTAACAATGTTCTTTGGAGAGGTTTATTCAAAACCGAAGAAGGGTATTACGAGGGGTTTTACTCGTTATTCGATGATAACAAAGAGATCGAGTTTAACCATATTCCACAAAATGATTCTTTGCTAATTGGAATTGAACAGAATGAAGTGATTTCCAAACTGAAGTGGTTTTCCTCAGGGTTTTATTCGGTTACACGAAAAGATACTGCCTTATATTTCAATGATTTGAGATTCGGTTCGATTAACGCTTGGGAAGAAAAGTCTGATGATTTTATTTTCAACTTCAGACTTTATCAGAAGGAAGGAAAATTGACAATCGACAAAAGACGTCCTAAAGTAAAAATCTCAGGCACACTCCTTAATTCTTTCTATCAAAGAATTATCGGAATTGAGGGCTGATTTTTCCTTCCGCATTCCATATATTGACGATCGTATTTAGAGAAAAGAAGAGACAATATGCCAGATCGAGTACCAACCAAAGAAGATATTGTAGAAGCTCATTCAAAGATATCCCCTTACATACACAGAGTTCCCATACTCTCTTCAAAAGCCATAAACAAGATTATGGGAGCGGAGATTTTTTTTAAGTGTGAGAACTTGCAGAAAGGTGGGGCTTTCAAAGCCAGAGGCGCAACAAACAGTTTGCTATCTCTGAATGACGAGGATTTGAAAAAAGGAGTAGCAACCCATTCCTCCGGGAACCACGCTGCGGCTTTAGCCAGAGCTGCCTCCGTAAAAAACATTCCGGCATATATCGTAATGCCAAGAACAGCACCGGAAATAAAGAAAAAAGCAGTAGCGGAATACGGAGGAGAGATAGTACTTTGCGAACCGACTTTACAATCGAGAGAAGAGACTCTTGAGAAGATTGTCGAAGAGACCGGAGCTACTTTCATACATCCTTACAACAATTACTCCGTGGTAGCCGGTCAGGCGACATCCGCCAAGGAAGTATTTGAAGAATTTTTCGGATTGGATTATTTGATTACTCCGGTTGGAGGAGGAGGTTTGTTAAGTGGTTCTTCCCTTTCGGCTAAATATTTCTCTCCATCCACAAAAGTAATCGGAGCCGAACCATTAGGAGCAGATGACGCGGTTCGCTCTTTCAGAGATCACAAAATATATCCTTCGGTTTCACCCAAAACAATAGCCGACGGGTTGTTAACCTCTTTGGGAGAGAAAACCTTTGATATTATTTTGAATAACACTTACGAAATAAAAACCGCCGAGGAATCTTCGATAATAGAAGCAATGCGTCTTGTTTGGGAAAGAATGAAGATTATTATCGAACCATCATCCGCCGTTCCATTGGCAATGGTTTCGGAGAATAAGGATTATTTTCGGAACAAGAGAATAGCGATAATAATATCAGGCGGAAATGTTGATTTCGATCACTTGCCTTGGTAAATATTCCAAACAATAAGGCAATATCGATTATTTTCGATATTATTTCGTATATTTTGCGATTATCAATATATTATTATGGCAATGGATAATACACAAATACTAATAGCTGACGACGACCAGACCTTATGTTACTTACTCAAAGAAGAGTTGGTAAATGAAGGCTTCATGGTCGATATAACTTTTGACGGTAAATACGCAATTGAGAATCTTAAAAGGAAGAATTATGATGTTCTACTTTTGGATTTGGAAATGACCGAAGTAATGGGAGAAGAGGTTCTCGAATATGTAAAAGAGAATCATCCTACATTGCAGGTTATTGTATTAACGGCAAAGTCTGAAATAAGAACCGCGATAAATTGCATTAAGAATGGGGCTTACGATTTTATTTCCAAGCCATACGAATTCGGACAGCTAGTAGTTGTCATTCAAAGAGCTCTGGAACATAGAGATCTTTTGTTAAAAAATACTATACTAACTTCACGAGTAAACCAAAGTGCTCCTGATATAATTATCGGTGATAGTCCGGCTTTCAGAAAGATAATCAATCTTGCAGAACGCGCCGCAAAATCGGACTCCAACATACTGCTTGAAGGAGAAACCGGAACAGGTAAGGAACTTGTAGCAGAATTTATTCATAAACATTCAAATCGAAATAAAAAACCTATTGTTACAATAAATTGCGCATCCTTGCCGGATCAATTGATTGAGAGTGAATTATTCGGATATGAAAAAGGAGCGTTTACCGACGCTAAGACCTCTAAGCAAGGTTTGGTAGAAATTGCAAATGACGGAACATTGTTTCTGGATGAAATCGGTGAAATGTCGTTATCCTTACAACCAAAACTTCTGAGATTCCTCGAAAAAGGAGAATTCAGAAGAATCGGTGGAATCTCAAATCGCACATCAAATGTAAGAGTTATCGGGGCAACAAATAAGAATTTAATGGAAGAAGCTGAACAGAAGAGATTCAGAAGAGATCTGCTATTCAGATTGAATGTAATTACCCTTACAATTCCCCCTTTGCGAGAGAGAGGAAGCGACGTTCTTCTTTTGGCTAATTATTTCCTCCAAAAGTTTTCTCCCGTTCGATCCGTAAAAAAATTATCGAAAGATGCGGAAAGAGCGCTACTTAATTATAATTTCCCGGGGAATGTACGCGAGCTTGCCCATATAATTGAAAGAGCATTGATTTTTTCTGAAAATGAAGAGATTGAGATTAGAGATCTGAATCTTCCGAGAACTCAAATGGATATAGAAATCGAGCATGCAAGTAGTTTGCCGGAAACATTTAATCTGGAAGAAGTTGAAAAAATAATTATAAAGAAGGCATTAGACTCGAACGATTGGAACAGAGAAAATAGTGCGCGTACTTTAGGCATAAGTCAAAAAACTCTCTATTCGAAAATAAAGAAATATGATCTCAGGTAAACATCGTGACAAGTAATCTGAACATATCTCCGGATCAACTTTTCAAGGTATTCTCTCTGTTGCAGATTCCGGTAATATTATGTGACGAGAATTATGTAATACAAAGATTTTCCGATTCCGTTATCGATTCCTTTCATGAAATTTGCCCGACAAAGAAATTGGCAGATTTGCTTCATGTGCATGTAGATGAAATTACCGAATCAAACAAAATTCATATAAAAAGTTATTGTCTTATTAAAAATGTATTCCGATTCGATTCCGGTAAAGTTTTTTATTTTTTCCACATTAAGAAAAACGGCAGCAATATCACCGAATTAAAAACCGCGATTCATGACATTAACAACATCCTCTCTTCGATAAACAACAGTGCCGCGGTAATAAAAAAGGAAATAAAAACCGACCGCTCTGCTCAATTGTTAGAGAATATTCAGAAGAATACCAGACGCGCTAGTCAGATAATAGAATCGGCCTTAACGGATAAGATTGCCTCTTCAATTAAAGAAAAGCTAGATTCCGATTTTCTTTTAAATGAGTTTGTAAATAGTTTTTCTGTTTCTCTCCCGGAGAGAATTCAATTGGAATCGAACATTTCCACTAATCTTCCTGCTGTAACAGGAAACTATTCGGAACTGTTCAGAGTATTATTGAATTTTATTTCAAATTCAATTGAAGCCATCTCCAAAAGAGGGAAAATAACACTATCTGTCTATTCGGTTGAAACATCAGCGGCAAAGGAAAGTACTACCGGAACCATTCCTCCCGGTTACTACTTAGTAATAAAACTTAAGGATAATGGCTCGGGAATTAAGAAAAAGAATTTGGAAAGAATATTCGAACCGAAATTTTCAACGAAGAATAGAATCAGAGAATCAGGTTTCGGCTTGAATTTCGCAAAGAAAGTAATTTCCGACCATAACGGATTCATCGACGTAAAATCCAAGTGGCTATTCGGAACTGAGTTCACAGTTTATTTGCCCGCTATTAAAATTGTTTCCAAGCCATCAGTAGCTACCGGTAAAAAGAGAATTTTAGTTGCCGATGATGAAGAATCAATTCTGGAATTATTAACCGATCTTTTGGCTTCTTACGGATATGAAATTGTAAAAGCAAAAGATGGAGTTGAGGTATTAAAAGCAATTAAAGCCGACTCATCATTCGATCTTTTGATTATTGACCACAAAATGCCTAATATCAGTGGGGTGGAAAGTATAGATCATCTGCGTGAGATGGGCATTAAGATACCGGTGATATTAACCTCGGGATCACAATCCCTTGCTAGCTACCAGGAGCGTTACAAGGAATTGGCGATAGATAGAATAATGAAAAAGCCTTATGACTTTGAACAAATGTTAAAGATCGTTGAAGATCTTTTGTCTTAGTTTCTACTGTCGGCACTTTTGGATAAGTCAACCATTTTCAGATTGTTAACATAATCTGTTATCAATGGTTTCTTGATTGCCGACAATTTATCAAGTACATCAATAATTTCCCTTGTAGCGTTTTCGATAAACTCGACTCTTTTCTTCACAACATCTCTGTTTACTTCCTCTTTTCCCATCTCTCTATTAATCGCTGCAGTTGAAAGATTAATCAAGGTAAGTGGTTGCTTTATTTCGTGATTAGCGGTTACTACAGTTGCCGCATAGGTATTAATTTTCTCAATCTCCAACATCAGTTTATTCGACTCGCTAAAACGTAAAGCCGAATTCACCCTGGCAATTAATTCAACACGATTAAACGGTTTTTTTATATAATCATATGCTCCGGCTTGTAAACCTTCCTTCATATCCTCCGCATCTGTTAGGGCTGTGACCATAATAACTGGAATTAGCTTTGTTTCCGGAGATTTTGTAAGTTGTCGGCAAACATCGAATCCGGATAAACCTGGCATCATTACGTCTAGCAATATCAAATCAGGTTGCTCTTCAGCTGCTTTGGCAATGCAAGTCTGTCCGTCATAAGCTGTCAATACTGTGAAACCTTCTCTTTCCAGTCTATCCTGAAGGATAAATACATTATCAGGCTGATCATCAACAACAAGAACCGTTTTCATATTATTTTTCCCCTCTTCTCTTATTCAATTCGGATTGAAGTCTAAATGAAAGTGCTGCAGCGTTTACAGGTTTAGTTATAAGATCCGTAAACCCGTTATTTTTTATTATTTCCTTATCATCTAGCATCGCATGCGCGGTAAGAGCAAAAACCGGTAATCTCATCAATCTTTCCTCCTTACGAATTTTTTTTATCGTAGCAAAGCCATCCATTTCAGGCATCATAATATCTAATAATACCAGATCCGGTTTGATATCCTTAAGTATTTCAAGACATTCGACACCGTTTCTGGCCAATACAATATCACACCCAATTTTTTGAACAATTTCGGCAACCGTATACAATGTATCGTTATCATCGTCAACAATTAATACACGCGGCTTTACAAAATTATCCACATCATTTTCCCACAAAGAATTCTCAATTCTTCTTTGCGAAGAAGAATCTGTCAATATGCAAATTTTCTTAACTAACTGATCAAATACAGCTTTGTGAGAATAATTATTAGCGTATAGCAACCCTCTCATTTCCCGAGTAAGATTATCTCCCAACTCATCATCTATCTCTTCATTAAGGTTGATGATCAAGGGTAAATTTTTTGTACCCGGATTTTTTAAAATGTCATCAGCAAACTTAAGCATTTTTCCGTCTTTTGTCCCGACATCTGCAATTATTAGATCCGGTTTTACATCTTTTAAATTCGCAAAATCTGCCTCATCCGATGTTTTCTGTAATAAATTATACTTACTGCTTATTACTACACCTATTTGAGAGTATATTTCATCATCTTTTCTAAACCACACTACTTTATTTATCTTTTCGGAATTTACATAGTTTAGAGAAGTGATTGTCGAATTTATTTGTTCCGCAGTTCCGGTCTCATGAAGAAACCCTTCGCAATTCAGAGTGTAGGAAATATCTCTATTTTCATCGTATATATAAACGAAACAAGGTACAGATTCCGTAATCCGATTCCCTTTAATATCCGACAATAGATTCCACCCGCTTCGATCAGAAAGTTCCGGTGTAATTAGAATTGCCGAATACTTCGTGGACGCATTTTTTTCAATAGCTTGAATTGCCGAATCCGCCGTATCGATCTTGAACAAAATTTCATTAAATCGTCTTTCCAATAATTTCCGAGCACTAGAGTCCGGTGCAACGATCAATATCTTTCCCTTCGTTTTCGAATTATTTTGGGCTACAGTATTTTCCGCCTTACTTTCTAATAATTCCAAGATAATCTCCGGAATAATTACAGAAAATGTAGTCCCCTTTTTCTTATTGGGCTCAACCTTTATTATTCCCCCGAGAAGCTCTGTAAATTTCTCACATATCGTTAAACCAAGTCCGGCTCCCTCTATCTTCAATTTATTTCCGGATTGAATTTGCTGAAATTCCTTAAAAATATCAGTTTTATCTTCCTCGGAAATCCCGATTCCCGTATCAATTATGTCGAAACGAATGCCGTTTTTTTCTTTATTAACCGAAAGAATCACTTTCCCCTCTTCGGTATATTTAACGGCATTGCTGACAAGATTTAGTAATATATGCTCCAACTTTCTCTTATCGGTATTTACCAATACTTCTTTCTCGATCCTATTTTCCAGATTTATCTCAATATTCTTACCGATAACCAAAGGTTCCAAAGAAATAAATAATTCCTCAACAAACTCCATCAAGAGAAAATTGGTTTTATTTATTTCTATTTTTCCTGACTCAATTTTTGAGTATTCCAAAATATTGTTAATCATTCCGAGAAGTTTCCGTCCATTTCTCAAAACAATTTGCAACCGATCTCTTGTCCTAGGAAATGTTGCCGGATCGGCTTCAACCAATTCTGACAAACCAATAATTGAATTTAACGGTGTTTTTAGTTCGTGAGACATTCTCGCCAGGAACTGGGACTTTACTTTTGTCAACTCTTCGGCTTTCTCTTTCTCTATTTCTAACTCTTCAGCCTTCTCACGAAGTTGTTTTTCCAATTCCTTTAATTCTTTATTCTGTCCTTCAATTTGTTCGTTTTGCTTATGCAAGTTATCATTCAAAGTCCTCAACTCTTTAACAAGCTTTTCCATCCTTTCGTATGAAACAGCATTGTTTAATCCTACAGCCATTTGCTCCTTAATACCGGCTAAATACTCTTTCGGGTTGATTTTAGGTTCTGATTCGGAAGCCAACTCAAGAATAGCTACAACCTCGTCGTTATAAATAATTGGAACAACCAAAAGGTACTTTATGAAAATATCAATCATGCCCGTCTTGACTGAGGGGAGATTTTCGGAAAATTTCATCTCGACATAATCTTTCTTCTCAATTACATTTCTATATATCTGCGCTTGATTATCCAAAACAATTTGCTCGGTATTTATTCCTTTTACAGCAACAAGTTTCAGCATCTGACGATGGAGAACATAAAAAGAGCCGAAAGATAAACCGGTGTCATCTACAAGACGATCTAATACGACTTCCGCAATTTCTTTTAATGTAGGATTTTGATTTATAAGTGTTACGAATTCAGTATATCTCTTCTCTTTTTCTTCCTTTTCCTGAAGTCTGTCCAACATTTTATTGAAGGCTTCTCCAAGATTCCCAACCTCATCTTTTGCGATTATCGTCACCCTGTGAGCCATGTCTCCACTGGCCGTTATCTCGGCTCCTTCACTCAGATATGAAATTTGTTTACGAAGTTTTGTTGTAAAGACAAGGACAAAAATCCCTGCTAAAAATATTCCCGCAAGAGTGATGATCACCATTAACAATTTCATAGTTTCACGAAATTCCAGAGCTTCGGTTGAAGCCGAAAAGAGGATAAAAGCAATTTGGGATTCAGTTGATATAATATCCTTCGGTCGATAATTAACAGCCAGAAAATCTACATTTTCCAATTCCGCCGAATAAAGATCGAAATTATTTTTTAGCTTCAGAGCATTGATTGCACTAAAAACATCCTTTAGATATAGACTCTCTTTTTTGGAATTTGACATTAAATACGGTGTATCACTCAAAACAAGAGTTATCTCAGATCTTACTTTTTCGGAAATCTTATCCAACAATTTCTGAGTTATAACTTTCCCGTAAAAAGTTGTCCCACTTTCTTCCCTCTTGTCGTAACGCAAAATAATGTTCGGATTCTTTGACACAAATTCGGCAACATTCGACACTTCGGACATTACCAATAAACTTTCCTTTGCGACATAGGTAAACCTATCAATCTCCCTTTGATCCTTTATTTCGAATATGAAATCAATATTCTCAGCATCTTCTACCGAATATTCATTGTTATTTTTCAACAAACTATAATTATCATCAATAGCTTCAACCAAGGATTGAAATTCGAAAGCAAAATCATTTGCGGAGTTTAATAAAGATTTGGAATGATGCGTTGAAAGCAACTTACTTGTTAGCGTATAAAACAAGTATGTTGTTGACAGAGATACAAGAACTATAACCGAAAAAGTAATAAGTAAAATTCTGACATTGATTTTCATATTATTCTTTTTGCAAGACTTTTCTAATTGTAATAAGCAATTCATCCAAATCATAAGGCTTACTCAAGAAATCATCCGCGCCTAATTTGGACGACTCTATTGCGCTTTGAACATCCGCAAATGCAGTCAGTACTATTATTCTAACAATTATTTTCTTCTCCCGTATTTTCCTCAAAACATAGAAGCCATCTTTCCCCGGCATTTTCAAATCAAGCAAAATCATGTCAAAATGTTTTTGAGCAAGATACTCAAAGGCACTATCGGCATTAGTCACAAAGGTCGCGCTATATCCAACCTCTTGCAACTCTTCTGCAAGCACCGTACAGAGATTATAGTCATCGTCAACAATAAGTATCGATTCCATCTATTCATCCTCTTTGAAATTCTTTGTTTTATAGTTTTCCATCTCTTTTCTGTTTTGGAGCAATTCTTCTTTGAATACATCCTTCTTCTTTGCTTCTATTCTGTCTTTAAGAGATGAAACCAATTCTGTTCTAATGAGAATCAAGATTTCTCTTTTTGTTATCGCAGTTTGATCGTACCCTGTAAGATATCTGATGCCAAACACCCACCAAGGTAAATCCTTGAAGAATGGCAATCCTCTTCTTACCTCTAACTCTTCATTAATAAATAATCCACCGATAACGGTCTCTTCTCCGTCAAGCATAAGGACTTCGGTTTCAGCAGTAGTTTTATTTATTTGTGTACTTAACGGATCGGGTTGCGCCGAACTTCTTTCTACTTTCAACTTAAGGAGCACATAATCAGTTCCGTCTTCATTATAGATATACGGAGTAACTTCAACAATAGTACCTGTCGAATAGAACCGATCAATTACGTTTCCCGCAAAATCCCTTTCTTTTATTGAAATATCAGACCCGATTTGAATTCTACCCTTATTTTTATCTCTTACCGTAATTGACGGACGAGCGATAATTTCTCCGAGATTATTATTTTCAAAAAACTTCAATGTCGAAATTGCCGATCCGTCGAAATCACCCATTTTGAAATCAGCCTGACTATTAATCGTAAAATCCAACGGAACTTGTTGGGTATTCGACGAAGCACTACTTGATGATGAAGATTGATCGGAAGCAGACTCACTAAAAGAGCGAAGATTCGTTCCGAGCTTCAATCCACTTTTGGAAAGCAGAAACTCCCAGTTAATTCCTCTTTCTCTCATATCTGTAATATTTGCTTCAAAGAATACTGCCGATATTCTCACTTCTTTGGAGTCAAACTCTGCAAATGTTTCTTCGGAAAGCCCTGCTTTCGGATCGTCTTTTCGTTTAACAATAATTACATTTTCCTTTTCTTCGTAGATGAGATTATTGTATTGAATGATTATCGTTAACGCCTTCATATATGGCATCTTATTAATCTCAATTCCAATCGGATCAGAAATTCCGGCGGTAGATACAATGTTCTTACCGGTAATATTCTCGCTTACCTTGCTGAGGACCTCAATAGCTTTATTAAAAGGAATATTCTCGGCAAGCGTTACAAGCTCCTCGGGATTTGTATATCCGCTTAGAGTTTTTTCCAATTGTCTTTGCCCGAAAGAAAAGGAAGTAATGCAAAGTATAATTAAAAGTACTTTAGATAATCTCATTTTATTCACTCTTTTTTTTCTCATTTTTCAGATTCAAAATGACCTTCTCAATTATTCCACCTTTGTTAAGGATAAAGTGAACTTCGTTCTTTTCAAAGTCAATTTTCGTTAGATATCCCAAATAGACTTTCTCTCCTTCCCAAAGTAGCTTTGTATTACCCTGTGCGTCTGCTACAAATGCCCCTTCAGGGATAATCGCTAGCAATTGCGCTGTTTGAACATCTAATAAGCCTTCCAGATTAGGAGGAATTTCATTTCTAATCAAAGGATAGAAAATATCATACAAAGGATTAGGCTTGAGTTGGTTTTCTCTCATATTCTTTGCCGCAAATCTGTCACTAGCCGAGAAGTAAACAGCAACTTCAAATGAATATGTAACTAAGTAGTAAGGAACGCCTTCATCGTCAACACTTACGAAATTATCGATGCTGGCGTTAAGTATTTTTTTCAATTGTTTGCTTTGCTCTATAGCATAAACCAATTTAAAAAAGTCACTAAAATATGCGGTACCGGAAACAACATATTGATAATATGAATAATTTTCTCCCTTTCGTACATCTTCATATTTTATATTCACATGTGATTGGGAATGAAAATCGTACGAAATCTTATTCACAAAATCATAAAAACCGGACTGAGTCAGATTCATAGGAATATTATATTTTCTTAGCGCAAGAATCGAATCTAACTCAACAACCCTTTTTTTCAGAGTCTTGAGTCTTTCCATCAACTCCGCCGTATCATAGGAGGTTTGTTGTAACTGATTTAACTCTTTTTGTTTTTCTTCGATATTTCCGCTTTGATAAACAAACCTAAAGATACTCCCTCCGGTTACCATAAGCAGGAGAATTACAATCAGTATTATCGTATTCTTTAGTTTTCTATCCATCTATTCTTCAGATTTTTTTTGCAACTCAAAATTTATTGTATATTGAAACGCGTTGTTTTCTCTCAGTGGTTCATAGAGAATATTCTGTAAAATCGCCGAATTACTGTATTCGGAGAAATCAGTTAACACACTTCTTGACAAAGAATAACCCTTAATAAGAATACTTGTTTCCGAATCACTTTCCAAATGAGAAACCCAAAAGTTTTGACGTCGCTCAACAAATGTGGAAACCTTCTCTAGCATATCACTCCAATCACCTGCCCCGACAGCAGCGGAATCAAGTATGGCTTGCGTTTTATCGAAACTCGATATTTTATTTGATAGCGGATATATCTCATCAAGTATCTGTTGGTTCTGCTTTTCCAAAGCTTTCAAATGTCTTATCTCACTATCCAATTCATTTATAGTACTAAAACCGGATAGAATTGTTAAAGTAAAATAGTACGTAGCGGCAAAAAGTACAGGTAATAATGCGTAACTATGCCATCCGAATTGAAGAAATTTTTGATTTTCAAGAATATACTTAGGCAAAATATTAATGCCTGATAATTCTTTATTTTGCTCGGCGTAAAATTCATATGCCGCAGCCAAAGGAATAGCAAAGGCCGATAGATTCTCCTTTTCTTCCTCATTCAGCTTTACAGAATCGAATTGATCAAATTTGAGTTCTATTACATTTGCTTCGGGAAATGTACCGTAGAACGAAAGGACCAGATTTTCCGATCTATCATCACCACAAAGAACAACATTGTCTAATCTTGGAATTCCTCCGTTTTCCATCTCAAGAAGTATTTTTGAGAAATATACGTCATACGTATGCAGGTTTTGTGTCCCAATATCTAACGTTGTCCCGATATGTTTCAGTTTTTGTCCTTCCAGAAAAATCAGCTTACTACTCTCTCTACCGGTATATATTATTAAGCTATAATCCTCAGGGAAAAACTTATTGGTCTTGGAAACATAATTAGCCAAAGCAACTTCGGCATTCTTTATCGTATTGACCTTGTAATATCTTCTATTGTTGAAAGTCGCCAAAGAGTTTATCAGATCAACTCCGGGGATTGCATTCTCAACAAATACTGCCAAATATTGTTTTTCATCAATTTCAACGTAGTCGATATAATCTTTGGCTACATTAATCCCTTTTGAGCTCTGAATGTCCTTAATTATAGCCTCTTGCAACTTAGACTTTTCTATATTCGCTTCATTTTCGAAAATATGAAAGTTAACCGTCGGGTCAGTAACAACGGGAATAAATTGAGCCTGATTCAATTTTATATCTGATAAAGCCGAGGCAATTAAGCCGATTTCAGAAACCACATTTGATGACTCAGGCGCTGAGCTGAAACTATCATCCCCAGCCAGATTATCGAAAGAAAGATCATCTGTTACTTCACCTAAGTTAAAAGAAGGTACCGATTCCTCTGTTGTTTGCTTACCAAAATCAGACATAGTAATATAACTGGTCGAATGAACTTTTAGAATATCATTCTCCTTCGATACAACAGCAAGTTTCAGATCATTCCCTTCGGAATAGACGCAAACAAACGGTTTCATCTATTAGGCTCCCTTAAGTAACTGAAGCATTCTAGTCTTGTTATTTGAATATGCAATAGCTGTTTCCTTAGTTATTCTTCTCTGTGCTAATAGTCGTAACAAATCTTGTTCCATCGTAATCATACCCTGTTGACCACCTTGTACTATCATCATATAAATTTCACTAGTGTTATTGTTTTTTATCGCAGCTTTCACGCTTGGGGTAACAATCAAAACCTCTTTTGCCAAAGCTCTCTTACCGTCTACGCTTGGTACCAGCTTCTGAGATACAACCGTAATCAAAACATCAGCCAAACGATTTCTAACTCTTTCTTGCTCTGTAGGGTGTACTTCGGCAATTATACGATCTATAGATTCAACTGCAGACGAGGTATGCAACGTTGAAAATACTTTATGTCCGGTATCGGTTACTTCAAGAGCGGCAAGAATAGTTTCAGGATCTCTCATCTCACCGATTACAATGATATCAGGATCTTGTCTTAATCCTTGAATTACACCTTCTTTGAAAGATCGGACATCCCTTCCGACCTCACGATGCCTGACAATTGCTTTATTCGATCTGTGCACATATTCAACCGGTGATGCAATAATAACCACATGAGCAGGATCGAACTTATTATGATAATCGATTATCGCGTCTAACGTCGTGGATTTACCTGAGCCAGTTATTCCCGTAACCAAAGAGAGTCCGAATTTGATATAGTTGTGACTCATCATTTTTATCGCGTTCGGATGAAACTCCAAAGACTCCAAAGGACGCGTTGTTGCCGAAATAGCTCTCATATTCAAAGCTAATGAGTCCAAGTCGAAATATGCGTCGGCTCTAAAACGAACATATTTGTTTACTTTATCGTACTTAAATGTATAACTAAAATCAAGATTTCTGTTCTCCAAAAGATGCTCGCTCTGTTTCTTTGTTAGCAAACTGACGATTAATATTGAAGCCTCCTCTTCCGACAGTTTTGGAAGATCTTCGACTCTCGCTTTTTTACCGTGAATCCTGAACCAAACCGCTCCGTCTGTTCCGTATCCTCCTATTTCTACATCAGAGGCATCCCTTTCAAGCATAAGACTTAGAACATGATTAGCATATCTATGTAATACAAGTTTCTGCTCAACAGGAATTTTGTGTAACATAGTAACAATAAAATCCACTTTTTCGGGTCCGATTATCGTTGCAGGAATTTCCCCCGCTAATTGTGATAAAACACCTTTTGCCTCTTGCATTTTTCCACCTAATCAAATAAATGATTTTTTCTATATTATTCTTCCATTGTCCCTGCAATGACCTCTTGTATTGAGGTTAATCCGAGTTTTACTTTCTCCAATCCAGATTCTCGCAAAGTCAGAGATCCGTCTTTTTTTGCTTGCTTCCTGATTGCTTCTTCATCCACTTCTATTCCGGATTTCACAATCATTTCTCTCAAATCCTTTGTAAAATATAAGGCTTCATGAATAGCCATTCGCCCTTTATATCCGGAATTATTACACTTCGGACATCCAACGGCATCATAGAATTCGTATTTACTCCATTCTTCTTTATCAAGTCCGGCTTTTAGCATCAACTCATCATCCAGTTGAGTTACTCTCTTTTTACAATTTTCACATAGCTTTCTGATCAGTCGCTGAGCTACAATAAGATTAATGGCATAAGCAATTAGAAAAGGCTCAATACCCATTTTGTACAAACGAGCAACCGCACTCGGCGCGTCATTCGTATGCAAAGTAGAAAAAGTCAGGTGACCAGTATTCGCTAGTTTGATCGCTGTCTCAGCAGTTTCCTTATCACGCATCTCACCTACTAGTACAATGTCCGGATCATGACGAAGGATGGCTCTGATGGCCTGCTCAAAGTTCATCTTATGTCCGATCTTCAGCTGTCTCGCTCCTTCGATCACATATTCGACAGGATCCTCAACCGTTAACACATTTTTCGTAGGATCAATTACTTGATAAAGAGCCGCAACCAGAGTGGTACTTTTACCACTTCCCGTCGGTCCTGTAAGTATAACCATTCCTTGTGGCTGATTGATCGCCTTCTCGAAAGATTCGCGAGTATAACCGACCAATCCCAACTTGCTCAAATCTTTTATTACCTTTCTATCGTCAAGAATACGAATAACGATTGATTCGAATTTATTTTTCAATTCGGTTCCAACCATAGGCAAAACAGAAACTCTGTAACGAATTACATGTTTATCAATATCCCTTTGGATAAATCCGTCTTGCGCTCGTTCTCTTTCGAAACGATCCATTCCTTTTGATCGATCCTTTATTACCGCCATCAGAGCTTCTGGCATCGTTCCCTCTTGGGCATGCCATAACATCAACTTTCCATCAACACGAAAATGTATCTCAGTTCTACGGCTGGATTTCGGAACAATATGAATATCACTCGCTCCTTTTCTTACCCCTTCTACCAACGCTCCTTCGATAAGATTAACAAGCGCACTTTTATTAATTTCAGCATCTAATTCTTCTTCATCAACGGAAGCTTCATCTGCAGAATCAAGACTAATTTCCTCACCGGCCTCTTCTATCATTTTAAGATATTCGTTTTCCGGAGGAGCAATTAGCTGAATTAGCTTATCATAATCTTTTTTTCTGAGATAATTAATTTCATACTTTTTCGCGTTAAGACTATATGCAATTTTAGTGAGGGCCCGATCGGTCGGATCAATTGCGGCCATGACTAATTTATCCCTTACTCGATCGAAGCTAAAGGGAATTACCTTGTGTTCCAAAAGAAGACCTTTTACTTCTTCTCCTTTTGAATTCATTATTTTCTTAATTTCTTCTATTCTATCTTCGGATACTTCCGAAGGATGTATATTCAATTCTCTAAACGCATATAGAACAGCTACTTCTCTAAAAATTGTATCATGATCAAAATCGAAATCCTGTACCAAAATCTGAGCAAGATTTCTCTTAACCTTCGCTTGATCTTCATTCTTGATTCTCAGAGCTTCTTCCAATATTTTTGTATCGATTATCCCCTTCTTCAAGAGAAGGTAACCGATTTTATCCGTCATTTCCAGTTGTGAATCAATCATTTCTATATCACCTTGTTCGCTTAGGCTGTTGGAGTTCTTGGATTAATTGTCGCCGTTTCAGCTGAAACCAAAGTCAGGCCAATCATAACTACCATAATAACCATCGCTATGAAAACCTGAATTAATTCTATAACATTCTTCAATCTAAAAACAGTTTCACTTTCATAATAGTTCGCCAACTGCAGAGCTGTATTTTTAATCGTACCGGTTTCCTCCCCTGAATGAAACCTTGAAATTGAAGTCTCTGTAAATACCCCAGCCGCTTCGAAGGACTCTGAGATTCCAGCACCTCGTTTTATCATCATCGGAATAGCCACATTCTTTATCTGATGCTCAAAATATGCATTATCACTTGCTTCCGCTGCGATTCTAATCGGTTCTATACTTTCTGCCGACCCGGTATAGAGAGTATAAAAAACGCGACAAAAAACTTCAATCAACGTTTTATGGATCAACGACCCCATAATCGGGATTTTCAAAATATACTTATCTATTAGGAATTTACCCTTTTTAGTTCTGGAAAATTGCATTAAAGCAATAGGAGGAGCTAAAATAACTATTAGCACCAAAATCCAATTTCCAATCAAAAAATCACTTAGCCCTAGTGTTGCAGCAGTTAAAGGAGGAAGGGGTATGTCGAATTTAAGAAAAAGTTTTGCTGTTTCCGGAAAAATATAACCAATATAAAAAAGAACCGCTAAGAACAACACAAAGAGAGTTATCATCGGTGTAATCAGAGCACTTCGTAAATCCTTTTTGAATTGCATCCTTCTTTCGAGAAATTTAGCTGTCGCTTTATAAATTTCCGTCATATTACCAGATTTGGCTGCTAATCCGAGCATATATGCGGTAAATTTTCCAAATATACTTTCATATCGCATAAATGTTGTCTGACTATCAGCTCCTCTTTTCAGTTCATTATTAATCTGCTTAAGAGTTTCCTTGAGAGTTTTGTTTTCAAGGTCACTAATCAAAAGAGTCATAATTTCACTATAAGGGAGCTTCTGTTCCAACAACTCCGCGCTAATTTTCACAAAAGATAAGATTTCTTGTTGAGGAGGTTTCGGATTCCACTCAAAAGCGAATTTGTTTACTGAAACAACTTGATATCCCAAACGAGTCAAAGCGTTGATTACTTCTTCTTTCGTAAAAGCTCTCTGCTCCCCTTTTACAGGAGGTTCGTTTCCTTTGCGTATTTTATAAACAAATGTAGCTTTTTTTTCAATATTTTTTAGTTTTAACTGATGCTTATCGATCAGTTTAACAATCTTCTGCTTCCCCTCTTTGTATGTAGAAGCAGTAAGTGTGCCGCTTATAGTCTGTCCGTTCGGCTTAATCGCGTTAAATCTTAGTTCGATCATAGTATCCTATAAGTGCTTATAAAGAAAAGGCTAATAAGCCAGACAACCAAGCTTATTAGCCAAAATATAACAAAATTCGGAATAATTACTAGTTATTAATGGTTGTGGAAGTTATCGCAGAAGGCGAAACAACCATCGTAACTTTAACAGAGTCTGAACCGTTATTACCTATTTCAGTACCAATACCAACCAAAGTAACACTTGCTGCAGCTACGGTTGCTGTATAAGATCCGTTAGCTGTACTAGCCAATTGAGTAGGAATTGTCCAACTTGTGAAAGCGTTTCCGCCACCACCCATTTCAGTCGGTTTTCTATAATATTGCTGAGCCATTGAAGCTAAGTTTGTCATGTCTCCGATAAGAGCATTTCTGTTAGCCTCGATTGAACTTGCAGTAAAAACATTAATACCTACAACTACTGCGATACCGACGATGATTACACCTAATACGATGAGAAGAAGTTGTTGTTGTCCCATGATAGACTCCCTAATTTAGTTGATAGATCTTTCTTTGATTCTATTAAGAATTACCTTATAATTTCCACTTGATAAGTGCTCGGATGCACTGTCATATGCACTTCAATTGAATCATTTCCCGTTACAACCTCATTTCCTATTCCTTTTAGAAGAATTTGCGTAGCTTTAACTACTGCCTCATATCTTCCACTGGGGGTTGAAATAAGATCGTTTGGTATTGTCCAACCTGTAAAAGAACTTGATCCTCCCCCATAAGCAGTGGGAGTTCTATAATACCTCTGAGCGTGGGCCGATAAATGTAATAATTCATTTATCACGTTGTTTCGTTTAACCTCAACGGCATTTGCAGAAAAAAGATTTATGCCGACAACAATAGCAACTCCAACTATTATTATTCCTAATACGACTAAAAGAAGTTGTTGCTGCCC
The DNA here is from genome assembly GCA_942492055.1 of uncultured Ignavibacteriales bacterium. GTDB lineage: Bacteria > Bacteroidota > Ignavibacteria > Ignavibacteriales > Melioribacteraceae > CALODP01. Next base: position 84,105 of record CALODP010000001.1, read on the forward strand.
CACTTTTGAGTTCCTTTCAATTATTTGGTACTCTTTTATGCGTTTGCTTATTATGTAATCAACTATCAGACCAAGAGCCTCTTCTATCAATAATTTACGCCGTAAGTCTAACAACTAATAGAAAATAGGGAAATTTGGAGGTTAAGGCAACAATTAATGGTATTTTTTACATGTAAAAATGTGTTATTAACAAAACTTTCTTCTGATTTACAGGTAGATTCTACCATTTAATGGCAAATACTTCCAAAAGCATGCAATTATTTATTTAAATGCCTTTCTGAATAGAAGATGAATTATATGATATGATTTGAAATGTAGGAGATCTTATAAAAAGATGAAGGGGCAATAGTAATCTTATTGCCCCTAATAAATCTATTTTATCTTTATATGAAGTTCTTTCAATTGAGCTTCGTCAACTGTTGACGGAGCTTCGTCCATCAAGGAAAGTCCGCTTGAGGTTTTAGGGAAAGCTATTACTTCGCGAATTGATGATTTATCCGCAAACAACATAGCCAGTCTATCAAAACCAAAAGCTACTCCTCCGTGAGGTGGTGCGCCGTATTTAAAAGCATTCATCAAAAATCCGAATTTAGCTTCTGCTTCCTCATCGGAAATTCCTAATGCTTTAAACATTTTCGCCTGTAGCTTTGAATCATGAATTCTAATGGAACCACCGGCTACTTCATTACCGTTAAGAACCAAATCATAAGCTCTTGCTTTCACTTTTCCGGGATCGGAATCCAAAAGCTCAATATCTTCAAATCTCGGGGATGTAAACGGATGATGCATTGCATAGAATCTGTTTGTTTCGTCATCCCACTCTAACAATGGGAAATCTGTTACCCATAATAAAGATGGTTCGGCGTCTTCTTTGATTAGCTCTAATCTTCTGGCCATTTCCAATCTCAAAGCTCCCATTATAGATAGCGCCTTTGATTTCGGACCGGAGACCATAAAGACCAAATCACCGACTTTTGCACCTAATTTATCAATTATCCCTTGCTTTTCTTCGTCAGAAAGGAATTTTGCGATTGGTGCTTCAAGTCCTTCTTCTTTGACTTTCATCCAAATCAATCCGCCTGCACCCAATTTCTTAACAAAATCAGTTAATACATCCAATTGATTTCTTGTATAGTCAGCGCAACCTTCAGCTAACATACCGGTAATTATACCTTTATTAGCAAGAGCCTCTTTGAATACACGGAATTCAGATTTTGCGAAAACTTCATCCATGGTTACCATTTCCAAGCCAAAGCGAAGATCCGGTTTATCACTTCCGTACTTCTCCATTGCTTCTTCGTAAGAAATTCTTGGAATAGGAGTATTCAGCTCGTATCCTTTAATATTCTTATAAAGTTTTTTCATGAGTCCTTCTACCAATACGAAAATATCTTCCGTATCAATAAATGACATCTCAACGTCTATCTGAGTAAACTCAGGCTGTCTGTCAGCGCGGAGATCCTCATCTCTGAAACACTTTACGACCTGAAAATATCTGTCAAAACCGGATACCATCAGCAGCTGCTTGTATGTCTGAGGAGATTGTGGCAAGGCATAAAATCGACCTTTGTGCAATCTGCTAGGAACCAAAAAGTCACGTGCTCCTTCCGGGGTGCTTTTCATTAATACCGGAGTCTCAATCTCAACAAAATCATTCGCGTCGAAATAATTTCTGGTAATCTGATACATTTTGTGACGCAACAACATATTGTCCTGCATCTCTTTTCGTCTGAGATCGAGATATCTGTATTTCAAACGAATCTCTTCGCTAACGTCAATATTATCTTTTATCTGAAAAGGAGTAGTCAAAGCTTCATTAAGAATTACAAGCTTATCAACCATAACATCAACTTTTCCGGTTTCCAACGAGTTATTCTCAGTTCCTTCGGGGCGTTTTCTTACAACACCTTCTATGGAAATAACGAATTCTCCGCGAAGAACTTTCCCCGCTTCATGAGCTTCCAAATTATATGTGGGCTCAAAGACTACCTGAGTAATCCCGTATCTGTCTCTTAAATCAATAAAAATAACCCCACCGAGGTCACGTCGGGTATCTACCCATCCGTTTAGCACAACCTTATCACCAATATTGGTTTCTTTAAGCTCGTTACATTTGTGTGTTCTTGTCTTAAATTGCATCGATTTTTAAATCCTTGTTACCAAAATTTAAACACGAAAATTACTAAAATAACTTCTCCTATTCAAAGAAATATTCCATATATGGCTTATTATTAGGAATTTCCTTTAGACTTATAAATAACTATTCATTTTTCAAATACTATTATTCCTTCAATAGATCGAATTACCCAATTAAGGGGACTTATTAATACATTGTATTACTGTGTTCAATTCGACACCTTTCGACTAAACAAATAAATTAGTCGAATAGTCTAATGAAGTCGAAAAGAGAAATCATAATTGAAGAAGCAAAAAAAATTATAGCGAAGTATGGGCTAAAGAAAACAACTATGGATGATATTGCTCAATCATTAAAGATGGGAAAGGCCTCTCTCTACTACTATTTTAAAAGCAAAGATGAAATCTTCTCGGAAATTATAACGAGAGATTCCCAAAAATATAAAGATAAGCTGAGAGATGTACTAACGGAAGCCAAATCCCCTGCTGATAAATTGCGTATGTATATTCTTACCAGAATCATGTTCCTATCGAAATTAAAAGAATATTTCGCCGCGTTAACAGACGAGTATTATGAGAATTACACTTTTATAAAAGAGATTAGATCCGACTTTTATTCCTTCGAAATAATTACTCTTAAAGACATTATTAAAGAGGGAATGCAGGAAAATTTCTTTTCACCTCTCTCCCTTGCGGCATCGGCATCTTCAGTTTCTATTGCCATAAAAGGGTTGGAAATAGCACTGTTGCTGGAACATTCCTCGTTTGATATGAAAAAAGAAACTACAAATATGACAAAACTTATCATCAAAGGACTTGAGAAGAGATAATCCTCATTCGACCCCCTCTCTTAAAAGTCGAGTAATAGGAGGAGAAAGTGAAAGTATTACTAGTTTATCCGGAAACGCCCGCAACATTCTATAGCTTCAAAAACGCGTTGCGATTCGTTTCGAAGAAATCGGCCGAGCCCCCTCTCGGGTTGATAACAATCGCCCCGATGCTTCCGAAGACATGGGAGAAAGAGCTTATCGATACTAACGTAACTAAGCTATCCGACTCTGATATTATTAGTTCCGACTACGTCTTTATAAGTGGCATGGATATTCATCGCGATTCCTTCAACAAAATAGTGAAGCGGTGTAACCAACTAGGGACAAAGGTAGTAGCCGGAGGACCAATGGTTACTTTTGCTCCTGATTCCTTTTTGGGAATAGATCATCTTATTCTAAACGAAGCGGAAATTACACTTCCGTTATTCCTGAATGATTTGGAAAACGGATGTCCCAAGAAAATATATTCTTCCGATTTGTATCCGGACATATCTACTACTCCGCAACCTGATTGGTCACTATTGGATATGAAAAAATACGCAAGCATGAGTGTTCAATATTCACGAGGTTGTCCATACAACTGTGAATTTTGCAGTATTACAAAACTTAACGGAAGAATTCCCCGAACAAAATCAAAGGAACAGTTTATCAACGAGTTGGATTCTCTTTTTGAAGCAGGCTGGCGAGGAGGTGTCTTTATTGTTGATGATAATTTCATCGGAAATAAACGAAAGCTAAAAGAGGAGATTATACCGGCAATGAAGGACTGGGGAGAAAAACATAAATTCCCCTTCAAATACACAACCGAAGTATCTATTAACATTGCCGATGACGATAATCTGTTAAGCGAAATGCACAAAGCAGGTTTTCTTTATCTGTTTGTCGGTATTGAATCACCAAATGACGCAAGCCTTTTGGAATGTGGAAAATCGCAAAACCGAAATCGCGATATGTATGAGTCAATCAAGAAGATGCAAAGACACGGCTTTGTTGTTTCGGGAGGATTTATTGTCGGTTTCGATAATGATAAGCCGGAGATTTTCGCAAACCAATTCGAGTTTATTAAAAATTGCGGAATTACTACAGCTATGGTCGGGTTGCTTAATGCGCCACATGGAAGCCGCCTTTATGAGAGAATGAATAAGGAAAAACGTCTCTTAGGTTTTATCTCCGGAAACAATATGGATTGCTCCATCAATTTCATTCCGAAAATGGATTACCAATTTCTAATAAAAGGATACAAAGAATTACTCACTTCTCTTTATTCATCCAAAGAGTATTACGAAAGACTGAAAATATTTCTTTCCGATTTTCCGAATACCGGTTTGATCACGAAGAGAATATCTGTCGGAGAAATTAAAGCATTTCTAAAATCCATTTTCATTTTGGGAATAAAGGAGAAAGGTAAACTCTATTATTGGAAGCTACTGTTTCTCAGTGTTTTCAAGCACCCTAAGAAATTCCAAATAGCCATGACACTGGCTGTTTACGGATACCATTTCAGAAAAGTTGCCGAGTCCATATGACCGGCAACTTCCAATATTCTACTCAATATTCTTTATTCTATTGATATTACCGATCTCTCCGGCCACTATCAAAATATCGTTCTCTGTTATTTTGTAATCGGGACTCGGTATTGCTTTTATCTTTTCCGTCCCCTTTACAATCGTTTTAATCGATAGAACATCAACTCCGTATTCCGCACGAATACTAAGCTCTCGAATCGACTTGTTCAAGAAAGATGGGGGCGGAGTCAATTCGGCGATAGAGTATCCTTCGAGAAAATGAATATTCTTCTCCTCCTTTGTCATGATGATACTGCTCGCAAGATTTTCTGTAAGCTCTCTCCTTTCAATCTCCTTTTGATAGGCATCCAAAACATCCTTACGCCAAATCATCCCTACAACTTTTCTTGAATTAAAAGCGTCTACAACCGGTAAACCTTCAAGATCCGATTTGGTCATCTTCTCCATGGCATTGTTGCAATTATCGCTTATCGTAATCAATTCGAATTCGGGTCGGGCGACATCACCGGCAATCAACAGATTGCTCAGAGATTCCTTTTCGAACAATACTTCTTTAATCTCTTTAATGGAAATAAGTCCCTGAATATTTCCTAATCTATCAAGAACAGGAAATTCCGGACCGTTTCCTCGTACAACTCTGTTTACCACTTTGCTGAAATTATCGGAAACCTCTATAGAATCAAAAGAGGGAGAATAGACATTCTTAACTTCGAGAGAACTCATTACATTCTCTTCAGTTCCTTCCTTGATGCTTATGTTTCGAAGCAAAAGCTTCAGAGTATATATAGATTCCCGGGACATCTTCGAAGAAAGAATCGTACTGATAATACATGTAATCATCAGCGGAAGAATAATCCGGTAGTCATTCGTTAATTCGAACACAATAATAATAGCGGTAATGGGAGCTCTGGTTGTTCCTGCTACTATTCCCCCCATCGCTACTAACGCGTAAGCTCCCGGGCCTGCAGTTATGTCGGGGAAAAGCGCGTGAACAAAATACCCGAAGAAGGCTCCCAGGGTTGCCCCCATAAAGAGGGACGGAGCAAATATACCTCCCGAACCACCTGTTCCCAATGTAAGGGAGGTAGCGATTACTTTTACGAAGATCAATGCCAGAGCTACATCCCAAAGCATCTCGCCATGGAGAGCAATGTTTATAGTATCGTAACCGACTCCCATTACTTGAGGAAAAGCCAAAGCAATTATTCCTATAAACAAACCACCGACGACAGGTTTAAGATATTCGGGAAATTTGAATTTGTTATCGAAATAGTCCTCTGAAAAATAGAGAACCTTTATAAACATATATGAAACAATACCACTAATAGCGCCTAAGATAAAATAGAAAACTAATTCGTATGGGGAAGCATAAGCGTAAGGAGGAACCTTGAAAGCCGCGAAGTTCCCTTCGAAACTGTGGGAAATGACAGTCGCCATTACCGACGCAATAACTATAGGGGAAAACTGGGCTACGGCAAAATCCATCAGAATAATCTCTACCGCAAATAGAGCTCCGGCTATCGGAGCGTTAAATGCCGCCGCTATTCCGGCTGCAGCGCCACATCCGACTAATGTTTTCAAACGTTTCGGAGGGATCTTGAAGAACTGTCCCACGGTTGACCCCAAACTTGAGCCGATCTGGATAATCGGGCCCTCGCGTCCTACCGATCCACCGGTACCAATCGTTATGGCAGAGGCGATTGCTTTTACCAGAGCTACCTGCGGACGAATCTTTCCTCCCTTCATTAAAATAGCTTGCATCACCTCAGGAACACCATGCCCCTTTGCCTCGGGAGCGAAGAAGTGAATAAGTGGCCCGACAATAAGACCACCGATCATAGGAACCAATAACAAGACATACCAGGGTTGACTGATTATGTTCTCCAGAATTGTTCCGCCGCCGGGAAAGGAGAGATGAGAAATCCATTCTATTAAAAATCTGATACCTATAGCCGCGAATCCGGCTAACGCCCCGATGATAAGGGCTATAATTATCATGAAAGTATGTTCGGTAAGTTTTGCTTTTTCTATCAATCGGTTAACATAACCCGAAATCGTAGCCGGAAGTGATTTTCCTTCGACGTTTCTCAAACCCAATCCTTGGTAGTTGTAAAATACTTTTCTTCGACGAGGTAAAATAACCCTTAGCCCAGTCTATTTCAATTTATTCCTAATTAAATATTAATAATATTTTCCAATCATCCGAAAAATCCTTTATTTTGATACGGAATAAAATTCGTTTTCCTTTAATAATTTGTAAGTCCGATTGATATGCGAAAAAACATTGCCGAAATATTCTTTATTATTCTCCTTCTCCCTTTTATTCAAGGCTTCTCGCAAAACGCCCGATTCGATTCCCTTATAAACAAAGGGGTTTATCAGATATACAATATTCAATTCGAAAAGGCTGAAAAAACTTTCGGACAATTAAGAAACAATTATCCCGATCATCCGGCAGGAAGATTCTTTGAGGCGATGATCCTTTGGTGGAAAATTCGTATCGATTTCAGCGAAGAATCTTATGACGAGATTTTAATTGCCAAGCTGGATAGCACAATTGCTTATTGCGATTCTCTTCTGGAGATAAATTCCAAGAATCCGGACGCTATTTTCTTCAAAGGGGGTTCTCTTGGGTTCAGAGGTTGGCTGGCCGCGGTCAGGAAAGATTGGCTCGACGCCGCGCTCGACGGAAAGGACGCTATGCCTCTGGTTCACAGAGCTTACGAACTCGATTCCACCAATGCCGACGTACAACTCGGATTCGGGATTTATAATTATTACGCCGAGGTTATTCCCGAAGAATATCCTTTCATAAAACCATTTATGATATTCTTCCCGGGAGGAGACAGAGTAAAAGGATTGAACCAGCTTAAGTACGCTGCGGAAAAGGGGAGATACGCCAACATCGAGTCGAAATACTTTATGGCGCAACTCTATTACCGATATGAAAAGAATTACCGAATGACCGAGTATTATTGCAAAGAATTGATTCGCGACTTCCCCGATAACCCTCGCTTTAACAGCTTTTTGGGAAGAACATATATTAAGATGAACAACTATCCTAAAGCGGCAAGGATATTCACGAAGGTGTTAAAGAAAGCTTCGGAAGGGAAACCCGGTTTTATTCCCAAATATCAGAGAGAAGCTCACTACTACATAGCTTATAATCATAAGAAGCGGCACGAATTCGATAAAGCATGGATCGCTTTTGAGAAATGTATTGAGCTTTGTAAGATTCTCGATACCGAAGATCAAACAGGCTTTTGGGTAAACTCCGTACTTTGCCTAGGTGAGTTAAGTGATCTTAAAGGAAAACGGGAAGATGCAATTAAATACTACGAAGAAGTTCTTGAGATGGATGAGTTCGGCCAATCTCACGAACTGGCCGAACGCTATATTGAAAAACCTTACAAATAAATCAGAGTGAAGTAGAAATACCTATTCTGTGTAATTCCCCTATCGCGCCGAGAGAACTCATTGCGTAATCGATACGGTATTCTTTTACGTTTATTCCGACACCAATATGGAAACCTGCCAAACCGGCAGTGGTTCCTATTTTCAATTCGTCTCTTCTTTCGTTGTCATATCCTAATCTGATATGAATAGTTTTGCTCAATCTCAATTCCCCGCCGAAAGTAAATTTATTCAAACGATCGGTGAAATTATCTTCTTTCTCGTTTAACTTGTTGAAAGAAAAGTAAAACTCAAATGGCATATGCTGCAAACGCTTGGAAACACCAAGGCTTACATCCAAAGGAAGGTCTTCTTTCGTGTTGTAATATGCGCTCATCTGTCCGCCAAGGTTTCTGGCAGAGAGTCCTATTGTAAACAACTGCTCGGGGAAAACATATTGTAAACCCAAATCAACAGCCAAACCGGCAGATGATCTGTCGTCTATCTTAGAAAAGATAAACTTTACGTTCGCTCCGTAATAGAAATTCTTATCAAGCTCGTTACCGTAACCGAGGACCATCGCGAAATCACCTACACCGAAAGTACCTGATAAATTTCCGTACTCATCGGCTCTGTCGAAATCGCCGTAGTTTATATACTCGATACCGGCGGCAAAACGACCTATTCCCTCGAAATCGTATGAAGCGGCAACACTGGCCATATTAATATCGAGAAGGTGATTGATATAGGAAAATGAGACGGGAGTCCCTTCCAATTGCTTTATCGCAGCTGGATTATAGAATAACGCGTTAACGTCGTCATGATTGGCTACATAACTTCCCGCCAAAGCTGCGGCTCTGGGACTGGGATCTATTTTTAAGAATTCGTAAACATTCTGCGCGAAAAGGGATGAAAAACTCAACATCAAAACCGCGATCACTAAGACTTTTTTACTCATGCTCTCCTCATTTTGAAGATCGATATTAACCATAATACCCCTGAAAGGCAAGGTATTTTCAAGTTCAAATTTAATATATTTCCACATACGAAAATAGTCATTATACAGGAACATCTCTATTTTTTCGGTGTTAGAGTATGAAAGATTTTGATTTTAATAATTTTCAGAGGAATAAATGAACGGTTTGAAAACAGCCCTATTAATGACCGTAATGACGGTGATCTTTCTTTTGGTAGGATCGGCGCTAGGGGGTAAATCGGGCTTGATGATAGCTTTTCTCTTTTCGATGGCTATGAATTTCGGAAGCTACTGGTTTTCCGATAAGATTGTTTTGAGCATGTACAAAGCGAAGGAAGTCTCCAGGGAACAGGCTCCCGAACTTTTCGACATTGTGGAGAATCTCTCTTCCAACGCTTCGATTCCGATGCCTAAGGTTTACATAGTTGAGAATCCTACTCCGAACGCTTTTGCTACGGGAAGGAATCCCGATAACGCGGCGGTTGCGGTTACAACGGGCATTTTGCGAATTCTTAACAGAGATGAACTGGAAGGGGTTTTGGCTCATGAGCTCGCTCATGTTAAAAATCGCGATATTCTTATCGGTACTATCGCCGCTACTTTGGTTGGAACAATAACTTTTATCGCCCGTATGGCAGGCTGGGCTATGATGTTCGGTGGACGAGATGACGAAGATGGTGGCGGAATATCGGACTTGTTGCTCCTTATCCTCGCGCCGATAGCGGCCACATTGATTCAGCTTTCGATTTCACGTTCCCGCGAGTATATGGCGGATGACGGAGGGGCGAGAATTTCGGGGAAACCTTTGGCTCTGGCAAGCGCGCTGGAGAAACTAAGCTCTGCGAACAGCCAAATGCCTATGAAAAACGCAGAGAGCGCTACCGCTCATATGTTTATTGTTAATCCCCTTACGGGAAAATCTTTCGCTAAGCTTTTCTCTACACATCCCGATTCAGCCGAAAGAATCGCGAGATTAAGAGAAATTGCCGCCGGAAGACGTTAAAGTTTCAGGGGAGGAAAAAAGACCGAGATTGAAAATCGCTTTTCGGGTTAAATTATAATTAACTTATTTTCTCTGTCTTACCCCCTCCTCCCCTTTTTATTTCGAAATATGATAACCAATTACGCTTTCTCCCTAATCCCCAATTTCTCTACCCACTGCGGATGTTCACCAACTGTCAGTTTTGCCAAAGTTATATACTCACGCATCCATACTCTGAGTCCCTTAAACGCCTTCTTCTTCACATTTGCCGCCTCTTCTGCCTCACCGAACTTTTTCTCCTGAAGATATTTCAAGTTCTCAACCTCCTCGAACATCCTCAATCCGGCGTTCAATTCTTCTCTCCCGATTCCAATCCCGCTCAGCTTTGCGACAACCTCATCAATCTCGAGACCGTTTTTGTAAAAACTCTTCCCCTCGATGTTCCACGACGCGTAATCCCTCTTTCTCTTTCCGTTCAAAGCGAGCTTTTGCCATTCCCCTTTATCATCCGGCAAAACAACCCGCGCCATCTTAAGATGCTTCATATATTTCCTATTGGCTTCATCCCGCGCCTCTTTGAAGCTTTCGGTTGCCCGCACCTTTTCCCCCATCGCACGGCTATATCTGAAATCGGCCTCCTCGGCCTCATTGATCAGACGCAGACCTTCGGCGAACTTCCCGGAATCATACCCGACTCCGGCCATAATTAAGGCAATTTCCGGAACATCTTTCCCGTTATTAATGGCAACCTTTGCTTTCCCTATTAGCTCGCTATTTGACTTTACGGAAAATTTCATCACTTCCCCCTCAACGGATAATGTTATAATCAGAAGACTGAAAACCTCGATTTAATCTCCAATCCCCTCAGTTTCAACACAAAGTAAAGGGAAATGATTCCCGTGTAACCGAATTTTCATATCAAGCAAAGAGAATTCTATATCATGTAAGGGATTTTCGGGGTGAAGTAATAGGATTTTCCTAACGTGTAAATAGAATTATCAATGAAGTAAATGAATTTGGCATCGAAGTAAATGAAATTCCGTATAGAGTAACGTTACTCTATACTCATTTTGCTTTACATCATAGAGAATTTGTGTTCCTCTATACTCAATTTCTGTTACTTTATAGAGAAATTCTTTTACTCTAAAGAGAATCTCTGTTACTTTATACTAAAATTAGCTTACTCTATAGGGAAATCGGGTTACTTTATACTCACCTTTGTTTACATGAAGAAAAAATCGACGTGGTAAAGAGATTTGCGGAACCGGAATTTTTATCAATAGAATTACGAACCCTTTTACCACTGAGAGAACTGAGGGGAATGAGTGGAATATTTATCATGTGGTGGCTTCTCTTCGTTCAGAAGGTATTAATTTCGGTAATAATTCGTATCGATATTTTTATGAAACGCGATTTTCTTATTTGTATAAGGGATTAGTCTGTGATAAAGAGCTACAGGCATATCGCCCCGGGGCTACAACATTTCATTAATTCACTTCGGTGTAGAGTGGAAAGAGGGACTTTCGTCCCTCTTTGGGAATATTTATTTCATTAGGATCAATTTCTTAGCGATTGTTTGTTTGGCGGAAACCAGTTTATATATGTAGGTTCCGCTGGCAAGGTTCGACGCGTCCAGTTTATAATCGTGATATCCGGCTTCCATTTCGCTGTTTACCATTGTCATTACCTTTTGGCCGAGCATATCGAACAATTCCAAAACTACGTGTGATTTTTCGGGCAATTCGAATTTGATAGTTGTAGTCGGATTAAAGGGGTTCGGATAGTTCTGCGCCAATGAGAATTCCGAAGGGACAGCTGCACTAAAATTGACTTCGATATTGTCAGAATAGCTGTACTTGCCATCATTGTCGATTTGTTTTAATCTGTACAAGTAGTTTCCGTTGGAAAGCAATTGATCCGCAAAAGAGTAATCTTTTTGGGAGTAGCTATTTCCGGCTCCTTCCACAAATCCTAACTTTTCCCAAATCTTAGGGAAATCAGAATTTTTGGAATCGGAAAGAGAGCGTTCAATTTCGAAACCGTAGTTATTCAACTCCGTTACGGTTTGCCATGCGAGATGGACATTTTTATCGACAACATTCGCGGAAAAGGAGAGAAGTTCTACCGGAAGAGAAGATTCGGCATATGGATTTCCTGAAGCGGTTGCCGTATAATATCTTTCCACACCGGGGTATCCGTTATATTCAAAAGCATGGATTGTGTACAAAGTATTTGAGGATGTATTTGTTAGGGATACGGAAGTACCGGTACCATTATATACACAGTAGTAGCCGGATGTACCTAGCTGATCCCCTTTGGAACTCCAATCGGAACTGGCCGAGTATGTTGTGTTATCGGAAGGATTTGTAATTGCACCACTTTCTTCCTTAACGAATACTGCCCGAGAGCTTCCGTCCCCGTTTGTCCATGATATATCCAGCTGATCTCCGTTTCCGTTGCTAACGACTTGAATTGAGCTTGTCTGGGTAGTAGGGGTTTCCAAAACTGTTATACTCGGAAGACGATCATATCCATCAATATCTGAATCCGATTCATTGTAGGTTGTAATCTTAAAATAGTATGTTTCTCCGGCCACCGCGGAAGAGGTAGCCTTAATGCAAAATTCAATTTGGCCAGACTTTTGAGCATTCATCGGTAAATCTACATTATCAGAAACATCCAATAATCTTCCGATTTCGAACTCTTTAGTAGTAGAACCAAGCCGGTCAGTATTATCATCTCCTTCTGTATAGTTGGGTGAGGCGCTCATTTGAAATATAGAACTTGAAGATGTTACCTTTGTCCATGTTCCGGAGGCCGGATCGGAGCTAGTAGAATAGTAAAGTCTGTAATTAAGATTAACACTACCTTCGTTTAGAATGCAATATAATTCCACTCTGAGTCTTATGTTAGTATTTTTTTGACACCATGTACCGGTGTCGTCGGAGATAGTAGTGGCGGTAGCGGCGTTGCCATCATCCTTCCTCCATCTGTAATGCCCTTGATTAGTATTTGCAAACAAATCCCCCGCAAAAAGCATTAACAATAACACGATTATTAGATTTTTCATTTCTCCCTCCCTTAGGTTAATTGAATCTATTACAGTTTTCAGCCCTTCTTTTATGTTTTAATACCCCTATTTCTTTCCTTCTCTTTCTTCATAAGATTTCCCAGAAGAAAAAATATTCCAACGAATACGAACCAATCACCGAATCGTGTATAGAGTGTTTTGGTATTATTCGCAGATATGGAACCTCCTACACATTCCGCTTTATCCGAGATATTTTCTTTTACTATTCGTCCTTTGGCATCAATGAAGCCGGCGATACCTTTGTTGCTATTTATGATAATACTTTTTCCTGTTTCAACCGCTCTCATTCTGGAACAGAAAAAATGGTGATCAATCAATTGTGTTCCTTCAAACCAAGCATCGTTGCTAACATTCACAAGCAATTCGGCTCCTTTATTAACTGCTTTACGTGAGAGATATGGCAATAATGATTCGTTGCAAACAAGCATTCCGATTGAGACTTTCGGTGTATTGATTACTTTTATAATATTCCCTTCCAAAGTGTTATTGTATACTCCCTCCGAAAGAAAAGGAACTTTAAGAGAAGGATTTAGCAGAGGTTTTTCAATAAAAGAGAGGAGTTCGGTTTTATCGTAACGGGCCGTAGCTCTTCCGTCGGGTTCAAAATAGTAAACCGAGTTATATACCTTTCCCTGTTGATATTGTGCTTTGCTAAGAATTCCTATGATATGTCCGGCGTTAGTTTTCCGGGTTATTTCGAGAGCCATTCTGATCAGATCATCCTTTACGGAGAAAGTCCAGGGCAGAGCTGTTTCTGACCAAACAATTAATTCGGGATTTAGCGCGGATGCTTTTTTATTAAGATCAAAGAAGACATTGGCAAGAGAATCGCCGTTTGATTCATGCCATCTCGTTTCTGCTTTAATGTTTTCCTGGAGTATGGCAACTTTTATAGTTTTCGTTTCTTCACCGCTATCGAAGGATAATAATATATATCCGGCGAAGAAAAAGAGTATGATTATACCTAAGGAGAAAACTGCCGGTTTGGCCGATTTACAGGTAATCGCATGCGCGAATAAGAAATTGGCTACAACAATAACAAAAGAAATTCCCCACTGACCTGTAACAGAATTTAATTGCATTCCGTATAATGATGTTGTTTGAGAAAAACCGAGAGAATATTTTATCCAGGGTATTCCCGTAAGGATATTAACATTCGCCCATTCAATTACCACCCACAAGAATCCCGTAGCCAGAGTCAGGAGAATAATATTTGAAATCCTTTTTATGAGATAAGAATAGCTCAAGGCGAAAATAGCAGGATAGAGAGCAAAGTATATTACAGCAATGAGTAATAATGGTATTCCGAGCAGAGTATTGCTTCCGCTATATTTTTGAGTAGCGTTTATTATCCAAAAGAGTAAAATGAGACCTTGAGCAGAACCGAATGTAAATCCGTAAAGAAAAGCTTGCTTTGCAGTGGTTTCCTTAAGAGAGTAGAAAAATGGTATTAATGCAATCCATGTCAGCCAAAACCAAACATTATAAATAGCCAAACCGACAAGTGCGCCTGAAAATAGTATCGGGAAAAAACAATAATACTTTTTCACCGTAAGGTAAACTCCGTTAGTAATTTTATAGAGAATATTTTTATATAAAAAAATAGCTTATAATAATTAACAGTTTACCGCACATTCAGCTTCGATTGCTCTACAATAGTTAGCCGTATATACTTTGTTCGATTAATAGGGTGATTAATATAGCATATTTCACCTTATATGCAATCATTTATAACCATTATAGGAACTTAATAGTTCACTACCGATCATATTGTGGAAGCATATAGCTTGATTGAAAAGAGGAACTTGAGCTAAGTGGAGATGAGAAGTGAAGAGGATTAAGTGGATAGGTGAATGTTTTGTTGTAAGCTTACTTCGACTTCGCTTCCGTCAGAGCCGGATCGGGAACAGTAAGCATGCGACTTATTTCACATAAAAATAGCGTAGAATCACTCTTTTCCGGTTGTGAAAAATGATTTTGATTTGAGAATAGATTAAATTAGAAGGGAACTTTTCAATCAAACGATTCGGGGAGTAGTCTTTTGCGAAAATACGGAATGATTTTCTTCTTATATCTTATCAGCGGGTTTGGCCTTTCCTACGGGCAATCTTCCGGAGAGATTAGTCCTATGACTAATCTGGAGATTATTCATTCACTAATAGACAGCTCCTTTTCCTCTTTACCGTCCGATTCATTTTCCGGCTATGAGATAATTGCTCCGGAGGAGTATTCCATTCTGCAGGGAAGAATCAAGAAAAATTTTGCCGCTTCGGGAAAAGCGAGCGGAGCTTTCCTTCAATATTCTTTGAATAGTGTTAAAGTGCGCTATGCCGATGTTTTTAAGGATGGAATATTCGGTGATTTTATGGTAGAACGTAGGATAGAGATTAAGGGAAGTTACGTATTAACATCAGGGGATAAAATTTCTTCGGGAGATTTCACAGAAAATTATTCCGATAGTCTGAATTACGACAAGCTTAGTTCAGTTCAATTTGGCTCCCTCCCTTTCACAACGAATGAAATACCGGAAGAACCATTTTTCGCTTCTCTGTTGGAACCGGCTGTTGCCATCGGAACTGCCATAGTAACAGTATTTCTTTTCTTTACCGTAAGAAGCAACTAGTATTTTTTTTCGAACAATGCCGCTGCAGCTCCTGCGGGATCTTTTATTACACAATATCTTCCGTAGTTTCCTAATTCCACGGTTTCTTTAATAACTTCTCCCCCTAGTTTTTTGCAAGCGATAACAGAGTCCTCTATGGAATCGACAGTAATATAGATAAGCCATTGTGGGGGAAGCTCTTTGTTTACTCCTCTGGCGTGGCAGATTCCTGCGCATGGTTCACCGTCGTGAATCGATTTCATGTTATAATCTTCGTATAATCCCATTGAGAGAGCTTCGGGTTCCCACCCTACAACTCTCGAATAGAAATCGCGAATATCCTCGGCATTTTCTACCGTAAGATCTGCCCACGTTATTTTCCCGAGTTCCATGGTAACTCCCAAATAATGTTTTGCTTAATCTAATAGTAAAAAACAAACAGTCGGAAAAAGAAGTTCATTGGCGGGATGATTAGGTAATACAGAAAACGCGACCCTAGAGTCGCGTTCAATTCTGTTATATAATGTATTTCGAAATTATTTCAAGAGCATCAATTTCTTGACTGCAGTGAAAGAACCGGATTGTATCTTATAGAGATAAACACCGGAAGCAAGATGAGCGGCGTTAAACTCAACAGAGTGAGTTCCGGCGCCTTGAACTTCGTTAACCAATTGAGCTACTTCGTTACCCAAAACATCGTAAACTGTAATGGAAACGTTACCTTTAGCTATCAAATTGTAGCTAATAGTAGTAGTTGGGTTGAACGGGTTAGGATAGTTCTGCTCAAGAGTGTATTCTTTAGGCTGAGCGTTAGGTGAATCTTCAACACCGACAACAGCTACTTTAGATACCTTAAATCTCAAGAAATCTGACCAGCCTCCGAAACCGAGATCACTATCGGAAGCGACTCTCCAGCCATAATATTTTTTAATAGCCAAAGTATCAGTAGGAACACAGAAAGTATCGGTAACTGTGTATTCAACCAATTTAGCGGAAGGGTTCAACATAGTACCATTATATATTTCAACGGTATATTTTGTCGCGCCCGGAGCCGGATGCCAAGTAAATGTAGGTCGTGTAGAAACTTCAATGTTTTTATCTTCAGGATATAGGGAGACAGGTGGAATCGGGAATCCTGTAGTAAAACTAAATACCTCTGAAAATTCGCTATCGCCACCCAAGTTTGCTGCGACAACTTTCCAGTAGTAAGTTTTTTGTCCTTCTATTCCGGTAATTACCAAAGAAGTTTCCTTGTATTCTTTCTTTTCTACAATAAGACTATCGAAAGTTTCGGTATCGGAAACATAAATGCTGTAATAGGTTGCATTAGCAGTAGCATCCCATTGTAATTTAACTTCGTCAGGCTGGTCTGTTGCTTTATCAGCCGGAAGAAGTAGAGCTGGTTTTGCCGGAGCGGCAATTTCAACTTTTTTTGCTTCGCTTATTGCGCTTTCGTTATAGTTTTTGTCAAGCCCTGTAACACATAGATATATTTCGGAACCGTCAATGATCTTTTTATCAACTATTGCTTCATTTACACCTGTGATATCACAAATGGCTTCCCCTTTAAGATCTTCTTCAGTAGGGTTGGCTTTATTAACCATATAAACAGCGTAAACAAAAGGAAGATCACCATCTGAAGCAGCTGCCGGAGTTTCCCAAGTTATTTTAACTTTAGTATCCCCTTCGATTTTTTCTACGGCTACATTAACAGGAGCGTTAGGAGCCACCTGCTCTTTCCAAGGCATGTTAGGAACAAGAGCTTTGGATTTGAAACTGTTGTCACGCAAATAGTCGGAGATTTTGGTGTTGTTCACAAAATTGGAAGCCTTGAAGAAGCATTGTCCCTGACAGTTTTCTTCGGCTCTGTTAGCTTCAATTTGTCTTGCGTATTCTTCGGGAGCGTAATCTTTGTAATACGCCAATCCCGGGTAAAGGTGTCTGTTAAAAGTTTTAGTAGCCCACCAAGGCATAAGTTTTCCGTAATCCTGAGCTCCACCGAATTTCCAATATAACTGAGGCATGTTGTAATCCATCCAGTTATTTTCCATCCATGTAACAGCATCGCAATAGATTCTGTTATATGCGTCCAAACCAACTATGCCAGCAGGTACACCGTTTTTCCAGATACCGAACGGACTGATACCGAATTTGATATTTGGTTTGGCAGTATGAACGGAATCGCTCAACATTTCAACCAAGAGATTAACATTGTCTCTTCTCCAATCGTTGATATCCGCGATACCTCTGGGATACTGTTGGAAAGTTGCTGCATCTTGTGTAGTAATGCCTTTGTACGGATAGAAATAGTCATCGAGGTGTACACCATCGACATCATATTTTCTTACAACTTCCATAATTACTTTTGTTGTGTATTCTCTAACTTCAGGTAAACCCGGATTTAAGAATGTGTATGTTTCTACCTTAAGATTCCATTCCGGTTTGGTTTTGGAAATATGGTTCTCATCAATTGCGAATTGTCCTTCTACCCCAACCGATCTGTAAGGATTAAACCACGCATGAATTTCCAATCCGCGTTTGTGAGCTTCTTCGATAGCGAACTGAAGAGGATCATAGTAAGGATCTGGAGCTTTTCCCTGCTCACCGGTAAGCCAGTAAGACCATGGTTCGAAAGAAGATTCGTAAATAGCGTCACATTCCGGACGAACCTGGAAAAAGACTGAGTTGATATTTGTTTCATCCAATTTGTCGAGCATAGCGATAAGTTCAGCTTTCTGCTGTTCCGTAGTTAAACCTGGTTTTGAAGGCCAGTCTTCGTTTCTGACCAAAGCGATCCACGCCCCTCTGAATTCTCTCTTAGCAACGTCTTGCGCGAGCATAATCCCACAAAGAGCGAAAACCATAAAAAGAGTAAGAAGTCTCTTCATAGTAATTCCTCGATTTTCCATATATGAATAATTATTTAAGTGATTCGAGATAAAGAGGCTAGGACTCATCGGCGAAACAAGTCTTTCAAAGCCTTAGGTCGCAAATTATTGAAATTCTCCGAGTCTTCCAACCCGGAAAGGATATCAAATAGAAATGTTTAAAGAATCGTTAACTTTTACGATTGTCAACCGGATTTATAGCAATCTAAATCTCCCCCGAAAAAAAATCGAGGAGATCTATTTTTTCCTTATAAAAGGGGAAATTCGGGACAAAATCAAAACTTCAGACTATTCATCCCCTTTTTTAGTTGGAATGTTTTCCTAATTCCATTTTGAAATACTTCCAGGAATACCGGCTCGTTAGTTATGGCCATAATTATTCTTTCGCCATTCTGTTTACCGAAAGGTTCGGCTATTAATGTCACGGAATTCTTTCCAATCGTAAGATTCTTAATTCCGTGTCTATCCTTTCTGTGGATATGCCAACTGATCTTTTGGTCAGGAGCGTTAGCTTTTATGCCTATAACGTTCTCAATAAGGAGGGAAATTGGGCCCAACCCCGTCCATCCGACGAAATCACGATTTGCGCGATCCCCTTGTTTTAAAGAATCGGGAGAGTAGTTTTCCCAGACTGTTCCGGTCTTTTCAAAAACCGCCTTCATTCCATCCAGATATTTCAAACTTGCTTCGTAGGCAAAATCATAATATCCGTAATTTTCCAAACCTTTAATTATTGCGTAATTCGTCGGAGCCCAAACACTACCGAGCCAATAGTCCCCTATTTTGTCGAAAGCAGGTTCATTCGCGGCTAATGTAGGAAACGGAATTCTTCTCCAGAAACTTGTAGAATCTTTCAAATTGGCAACAAGCTGAGCAGCCCTTGATGAATCGGGAATATCAGAAAGCATCGGCCAGAAGGCAGCCACTGTCTTAATAGGATATTTCTCACCAAAATCGTGGACATCGTAATAGAGGCCATCATTTTCATCCCACATCCAGTAATTAATTCTACATGATATTTCTTCGTAAAGCGCATGATAGCCTTCGGCTTTTTCACTATTTCCGTTATGCATAATTATTTTCGAAAGGTATTCGTAAAAGAGAGCCATTTGCGCGGACATATCAACCCAACATGTTCCTGTTCTGGGAGAATTATCCATTCCGGAGCCCAAATTTGTTTGCCAATAGAGTCCCGGTTGAGAGCCCGGATATTTTCTATTGT
The DNA here is from genome assembly GCA_942492055.1 of uncultured Ignavibacteriales bacterium. Classification (GTDB taxonomy): domain Bacteria; phylum Bacteroidota; class Ignavibacteria; order Ignavibacteriales; family Melioribacteraceae; genus CALODP01. The sequence continues at coordinate 103,751 of CALODP010000001.1, forward strand.
GCTCTATCCATTCGGCGTATTTTTCAAGAGGAGGAATAATAGATAAAAATCTGGAATCGTCTCCGCTTATTAGATAGTATTGGTATTCTACCCAAGGGAAGAGTGGAGGATTTATTGTATTATCTTTCCCGCGAAAATAAAAGAACTCTCCATCCGCTTCACGAATCTCTCGGCAGATATAGCCGTCAATTTCCTGAGAAGCGTAAAAATTATCATGCGACTCAATTGCGGGGAATATATGATGAGCGTATTTCCAGAACATAATCATGAAATGGGTATCCCATTGAAAGATGTGTGGGCCGAAAGCTTCGTCGATATAATTAGAGACAAAGGGGGATCCATCAAGAGGGTTTTTCAGTTTTCTGAACGCCTCCTCCCAACAGAAATCGTACATATCAACCAAGCCGGTATCACTTATAATCGGAAAAGGCAACTTCTCTTTAATATCCTTAAAATTCGGTAGTTCGGATGGCGTATATTCGTTTTTTGAAAAATATACTCCTTTGCTTGGTTTTTCTTGTCCAATTGCGACAGTAGCCAGCATACAATAAATCGCCAAAATAAACCATATTCTCATTTCTCCTCTCATACTTCACTCCGAGTAATAGTTATTCAACTTATTGGTTGTTTTTCAAAGCAAAGAAACTAATTTATTTTAGCAAAGGCAACTAAGATAGAGTAGAAAATAAACGGCCGGAAAGATATTCCGGCCGCTTGATGAAACTGTATTATCACGAATCCTTCATTTTGAAAAGATTCATCAGTTTATACTATATTTTATCACATCGGTTCCAAACTCATTTTAGGCAATTGTATAAAGAGCGCCATTTGCGGTTACAAATTTTCTTCGGATGAACAACCTACAATGAATGCTATTGCAATAATGAATGGAATTAGTTTACCCATAATGCCTCACTTATTTTAGGATAGGAAAGTAATTCACCGTACGAAGAATGAAGTTAGTGAATTCATTTTCAAACGACAACATACAAACATGCACTATTATGAAATTCAACGAATTAGAATGCTATTAGGTAACAAAAGAGTCGGCAGAAGCCGACTCAAACGAATTATTGAATTATTTTCAGAAGCTGTTCCCCGATACCAATTTTGTATCCTTGGGAAGCATAAATAATTTCTCCCTTTCGAGTTAATACCATTATTAATGGATATGAAATTCCGGCTTTGAGATCCAGTTCTGTGGTAACTTCCTCAAATAATGATTTCATATTCTCCTTTGGAAACTGAACATTATTTGGCAATTCCCTTATCAAATCTTTATTAAAAGATTCCGTTTTCTTCGATTCCGGAATAATGAGAGTTATGTTTCCTCCCCACTTTTCGAAATTGTCTTTCAAATGTTTGAAATCAGCAAATGCGTGTTTTGTAGGCTCTTTGTCAGGCTCAATAAACCCGAGAATCTGATACTCTTTCCCTTTGAAGTCCGGACAATTTTTCAAAACAACTTTTCCGAGAATCTCCGGAGCTTTTTTGTACGATCTGACATTCAGATCAACATATTTTGTTTTCCCATCCTTAATCTCGAAATATGTAAGATTCGTATATACATTTCCCTTACTATCACGATTCCCTGTTACTAACCTATACGCCCCTACTTCCAAAGGAATTCTATCAGGAAATTCGGACAGTTTTCTTTGCCAATCGTAATCGGCAGTTTCGTATTTACCATCAATTAGCTTTGCTAACGTGAAGTGAATATAGTATTTCGGATCTTTATTCTCCTTTGAGATATTTCTCAAAAATATATTTCCGATTTTAGGCTGATTCTGAATCTGTTTCGAGAAATATACATTCATCCATTTTCCACCGTCGTTATACTGAGGAGCTTTAGTAGCCTGTTCTAATCGGGAGGGGACACCAAGACTTCTGCAAACAGCAACAAAGAAAACATTTCGTGATTCTTCATTGGCTATTTTAAGCTCAGCAACACCGATTGGGGTAATCGGAAGATTGAAGTAGTTCTCCGATTCGTTAAGTTCAATATTACTTTTTATCCATTCAATTACATTCGCTACTGTTTCTCCTCTTTTCTCTCCCGTCAAATCTGCGAAATGAGAGGCGAATTTTTCCTTGTAGACCAAAACATTTTCGTTTTTTATTCTCGGGTTTATAACATAGTCCACAAAGATATCAGGCGAATCGTATTTGCTTTCTATATACTTCAATCCGCTTCTAAGATGATCAAAGAGAATCGAGGCTTTGGTATCTCTCAAATCTTTGGGAGCGATTGAAGTCAAAATTGGAATTAAATATTCGCGCTCTTCTTTTGATGCGTTTTCTATAAAAAACTTTATTTCTTTCCAATTCCCTGCAGAGGCTTTTAGAATCTCCCATATCTTACTTTCCGGTAGATTAATCGTTTTAGATAATTCCTTCGCTTTTGTTTCAGTAATGAATGTTTTTCTGTATGTTTCTCTTATTTCATCCTCTTTTTTCAAGCGGACATTATTTTCTTCTCTCAATTTTTCATCAACAGTGTAGGGAGCGGGTTCGATCGGCGGATAAAAATCCACATCGGTTGAAAACGAATTATTCAACTTCCTATTGAGAACTAACGTAAGCGTATCGATCTGGCTAACTGATAACTTACCTTTTCCGGTTTTCCCCTCTTTGTTTGCCCAAATCAACAGATCCCCTAATCCTGTTGTTAGTGATGTAACACCAAACTTATCTGTCTTTTTCGACGCTATCGGGTAAAACTCAGCGTAATTATAGAGTCCAAAATCAACAGTCGCGCTTTCCACAGGTTCTTTATCTTCATCAATAATTTTGACAAAAACTTTTTTAACATCGGCGTAATTCCCGACAACGTTAATCTCAGTAAAATTATCAGACCGTTTTACTACCTCATCATTTCCCGTATAATCCCCGAATACTTTGGTGTGAACTAACATTGCTCTTCTGGCCGGCTCGGTAAACCATCCCATATTCAGAGCTGGTTCCGGTTCGCATGCCCCGAGATAAGACCATTTCCCATCTACCCAGACCTCCACCCATGCGTGGTTATCGTCGCAATGGGCCCAACGAGGGGTGTATACTTGTCTTGCAGGAATTCCTACGGTTCTCATCGCGGTAACTGTGAATGTAGATTCTTCACCGCATCGTCCGTAACTTGTTCTAACAGTACTTAACGGACCACTTGTTCTGATATCTGTCGGTTGATAATTTACCTTCTCATGACACCAGTGATTAACCTCCAACGCGGCTTCCTTCATTGGAAGATCAACAATTCTATTCTTCAGTTCTTTGAAAAAAACACTTCTTGCGGAATCTAGATTTTCGTTATTCACTCTGTAAGGCAAGACAAAATGCCGGAATATTTCTTCCGGAATATCCTTTCCCCAAGGAAAAATATTTTTCGCCTCTATTGCCGTACGAACCTGTTTTAGGAAAAAATCTCCGTCGTAATCGGCTAGATCGCATAACGGCATGTATGCGAATAAGAATTTCAAAGCCTCTTCTTCTTCGAGACTTAGGTTTCGATTAAATACAGAGAACAATTGTTCGCTTCTATTTTTAGCGAATTCTTTTCTTTCTTCGAATTTTTGCTCAACTTTTTCTCTGTAATTACTATCACTTATAAAATGTTTCTCACCACATGACGCAACAAATAGTGTGATAAGAATAATAGAAAGAACTCTCCTCATTATTGCTCCATTTTTAAACTTAATTCTTTTAGTTTCTCAACTACCTTTCTGACTTTCGCCGGATCGGTTTCGAGAATGTCATATTCCGACTTGCTTGAATTACCTCCCATATTGATATAGTTGTTTATGTATTCCATTTTTCCCGGGACAAAAGCTTTAGCAGAAAGATGAAAATCAGAGGCTCCGGTGACGCGTTCCAAATCCACTATATTATTTTCATTTATTCCACTTCCGGGCATTATTACTATTTTCCCTTTTGCTTCGTTTACTAGCTCAGCAAGAAATTCTTTTCCTTCCATAGCGGTATTTAGCCCGCCAGATGTTAATATAATATCAACCCCAATTTCAGTGAGTGTTTGCAAAGACTCGAAGAGATCCTTTGTCATATCGAAGGCTCTGTGGCAAGTCACTTTCATCGGTCGTGCCATATCAAGCAAGGTTTTCATCCTTTCTCTGTCGATTGTTCCATCTTTTTTGAGGATTCCGAAAACAACTCCGTCAACACCTAAACTTTTGGCAACAGCTATATCCTCCTTCATAATTTCGAACTCAAGATCGGAATATAGAAAGTCTCCTCCTCTGGGACGAATTATCACATGTAGATCAATATCAAGATTTTTTCTGGCGTGTTTTATGGCTGAGTAGCTTGGAGTAGTGCCCCCTTCGATAAAGTTATCGCAGAGCTCAACACGATCGGCACCCCCTGCTTGAGCATTTATTGCTGATTGTACTGAATAGGAACAAACTTCAACATAGTGTGTTTTCATTTCCGCTCTCTGAAAATGGGGATAATTCTATAAGAACTTTCTTCTTTCGGTGGGTAAATTATTTTATTTCGTGGAATATTTCAACTTTTGTGAGAACATACTTAATCCCGGAGATAATCCGGGATTATAATCTATTCAAAAATCAGAGTTCCGAAGAATTCAGGCATGTGAAAATTTGGTTTGGGATAATCGATTTTATTCCATGTAAGATAATGCGGATGGGATGTTTTTTCTCCACATTTTTGGAAATTACATCTCCATTTGGTTCCGGCTTGAGGTTTTACAATTTCAGCTCGTGTGCTTAAAATAGCCAAAGGCACTTTTATCTCAAGAAACCATGTCGTAGGTTCTTTTATCTCTGGATCCACGATTTCCGGCATTGTATGCGCGACTTCAACTTTTTCGAATTCTTCGGCAGTAACTTTATTTTTGTTCACACCACGTTTTTCCTGAAATTGGAAATACATCTTTCCTCCGCAATTGACCTCAAGATTAAAATAACCCTTGGTTACATCGCTATCAGGAGAAAAGAAAAACTCAACTGTACTATCTTCCCAGATTCCTCCCTGGTGTTCTTTCGCCACAGCTCTGACATATTGATCTTCTACTTTAAATATGAGATAGATGTTATTATCATCATATCCAACCTTCGCCATTGCTTTCGGAAAATGCTCCGTCTTTTCTCCCATATAATTTTTAAGAGTCACCGCCTCAATATCTTTCCATTCCTCTTTTTCCCAATCTGCATTAATAGCCATTTGGTCTGGAATTTTTTTTGCATATAATATCATTTCTTCCTCATCATTAGTCATTTTCGCATAGGAAAATATCGATACAAGCATTAGTAATGCAAGAACATATCTTTTTTTCATTTTTCTTTTGGATTAATTAGTAATTCTTCTTTTTATGATCTAGTATTCAACAACGCTCTCTTGCATAACAGTACGCCATACTATTTTCCAATCCTCATTATCAAGATTGAAAACCAGAATTTCAGCGCCATCTTCTTCGTATCTTTTCCCTTCGGTTTCATAATCGATACTATAATGACATGTAGCTACAGCTGTATTTCCCCAAACATCAATTTCCGGCTCTCCGGCTTTAAAGTCTTTGATATTAGCATTAAGTGAAAATTCCTTGTAACTATCGATGCATTGCTCTTTACCTTTACAGCTTCCTACTAATCCGGGAAACATAACAACAACATCCTCATTGAAATATTTCTCGAAATCTTCAAAGTCACTTGTCAACCAGGCGTTGTTAATTTCATTGATTTTGCTAGCGATTTTATTTCTCATATTAACCCCAAAATTGTTTTTGGGTAATTACCAAATTATTAGGAAAGAATCAACGGAGAGATGTAGAAGATATCCCCGGAGTTGCATCCGGGGATATTATTTATGTTAACTTAGTAACCTTCTATCACTAATCTGATTATGAATTGCGGCTCTTTCATCCTCTATTTTGAACTGAGCAACTCTTTTCTGAAGATGCTCGGTTAATCGACTAAGATCTTCGGTGGCTCTGGAAACTTGTTCAATTCCGGCAGCTGTTTCATGAATTACCGTATTAATTGTCTCGATATTTTTACTTATCTGCTCAGCTCCGGCTGATTGCTCCTCGTTAGCTGAGGCAACTTGAGCGATTTCTTCGGCAACTTTCTCAACATCCGAGTTAATTAACTCAAGCAATCCTTCCAATTCCTTGTTATTCTCTTTTCCGTTGATAACGGTTTCTATATTGATGTTCACGGCATTATTCGCCTCATTCGCTTCCGATTGGATCTCTTTAATTGTTTCCGCTATCTCTTTGGTAGCCTTTGTAGTTCTTTCCGCCAATTTTCTTACTTCGTCAGCCACAACGGCAAAACCTCTACCTTGTTCACCTGCTCTTGCCGCCTCAATAGCTGCGTTTAGTGCTAGAAGATTTGTTTGGTCGGCAATGTCATCAATTACCTGAGCTATCTCACCGATTTGATTCGATTTCATTGCCAAGGAACCAATTACTTTTTCCGTACTCGCAGCTGACTCCGCTATCTTCTCCATTCCTTCTTTTGTCTCATTTAACTTAACAAGACCCTTTTTTGTGTTCTCTTTAGCTTCGCGAGCTTTTTCATTTGCGATATTTGCGTTTCCAGCTGTCTCAATTATTGTTGTCGACATTTCTTCTGTTGAACTTGCTATTTCATTTGTTTGAGAACTACTTTCCTGTGCATTTGCTGCCATTTGTTCAATACTGGATGAAATCTCGATACTTGAGCTCGCTGTCGAATTTGCAGCTTCTGTTACTTCTCTGATTATTCCGGATAATGCCTCGGCTAATTTGTTGATACTATTTTGAAGTACTTTAAAGTCTCCCGCAAATTCACCTTTCAATCTTGACGTTAAATCACCTTCAGCCAATTCCTGTAACACATCCATCGCTGCCATGTTTACGTTAACAATATTATCCAGAGTATCATTAAAGCCCTTCATCATATCAGACCATGCGCCATCAAATTTATTAATATCTATTCTGAACTTCAGATTACCGGCTTTAGCTTGATCAGCTGTTTCAAAGAAACTCGTAACTACCAAATTCAAAGTATCTATCGTTTTATGGAAACTCGACATTAGCACATCATCTTTGTCGTAGGATGCAAAATATTTTACATCAATATACTCACCATTCGCACATTGAAGTAGTTTCTGCGCAAAGACATCAATTTTATTCACATAAGCATTGAGTTCCTTGGCCATTTGCCCAATCTCATCTTCACTATTTATTTCTGCTCTATGGTTTATATGTCCTTTCGATAGCTCTACTGCCAAGTCTTTCAATTTTTTAATCGGATTCGCAATTCTGCCTGCAATAAAGTTTAACATTCCTAACAAAGCCAACAATACAATAATATTGATTGTAATTAACGAATACATCAAGCCGTTTACACCAGCCATAAATTGCTCTTTCGGAACTACTGAGATCAATCCCCATGGCAATTCTTTGAGGTTTACTCCTGTTACAATATAATCTTTACCTGTCAATGGAGAAACCATCTCTAATTGGACTTGATTTCCGTTTTTCAGACTTTCTCCTACAGTTCGATATTCCCTAATTCCAGTGTCATTTGCTAAGCTTGCTATACTCTTTTTTCCAATTCTATTTTTGTCGGTTGGATGTGTAACTATCATTCCCTGTGGTGAAACAAAGAAAAGATATCCCTCTTCTCCTATTTTTATCGAAGAAATATAATCATCCAAATATGACAGATTCATATCAAAAGCCACCATTCCAATAAACTGTCCATCTTTTATTATTGGGGAAGCATTTGTACATATTAGTTCCCCATTGTAAAAATATGGTTCGGATTCATAGAATTTTCTATTGTTTTTTACTGCCAAATAATAGTCTTTCCCTTCATAATCATTAAACTCCGTCTTAATAATTCTACCTTTTTCATTTTCCAAACAGAGTGTAATTACCTTATCTTCTCTATTTTCTAAAACAATAAATGCTCCATCCATTCCATTGTACTTTTCTAATTGACCTCTTAATATTTTTTCCAATTCAGGTTCATTATAAGTATCTAAATCACTTATGGATTTTGCAATAATTTCTGGCAAAGCAATATCAAACTTCAGTTCACCATTCAAATCGTATGCATATTTCTCTGTCAATTCATTCATTCTTTCATTGGCTTGTCTTGTCTCATCATCTACAACATAATTTATCGTAATTACAGATGAAATTAGTAGAATAAGAAACATCGAAGGAAGCATTAACTTTAGCATCCTTCCTTTTATTGACTTTGCGTTAAATAAACTCATAATTTTCTCCATACTTCTCCTCGAATAATGTTCACAATAATTTCAATTCAGTTTGCAATTAACATCAATCATTTTTTTAGTGGTAGTAAATGTTGTAAGCGGTCAGATAAGTAAGTAAGCGGTTACTATTTGTAAGACAATACATCAATTTTTTCTTTGAGATTCACAGAATATCTTCTACTAACTTCCCAAAATTCTGATAGTGATAATACTTTCAAGATATATGACGTACTCTTTTGTCTCGCAATCTTTTCAATATGATTTAGATTTACAATATACTTTCTACTAATACGAATAAACTCATCATCAGGCAATATACTTTCCCATTCTTTTAGAGATCTTCTAATAAGATTTTTTTTACCATCTATTAAGAAAACTTGTGAATATATATCCTCAGCTTTTATTCCGACTATATCAGAAAGTTTTATAATCTTTGTTTCACTCGGCGTATCAATTATTATCCTTTTATTATATGCTAATTTATTATTCGGTGTACAATTTTTATTCTTTATATGTTTTCTCAATCGAGTTTCGATCAAAAACAAAAACTCTTCCTCTGATGAATCCTTAAAAATAAATGAGTCTGCCCCTGCAAGTGCAATCTTTCGGATATGTATAACACTTCTCTTTTCTGTCGAATAGAGAACCGGGATATCCAACAATCTTTCATTGGATATTATTTTTTTCACAACATCCAAACCATTCGCATTATTAATTCTATCATCACATATAAATAGATCAGGAATAATTCTATCTGCATATTCTAAAAAATTTCCAACATCACTTATCGGAAAAATCACATAACCATTGTCTAGCAATACTGACGAAATCCGTGTGATATATTCATAATCATTCGATATTATCAAGATCTTTTCATTCATACTAACCTATATATAATAATCAAAATAGAATATTTATCTACTTAGAGTTCTTTATCCTATTTTAGCAACATATACTATTTTTCTTTTACATATACTCCACACTTTCTTAAATTACTAATTATTACCGTAATTACAAATGGAATTTCTTTATCTAGATTACCCTTTAGATTTAGCTACTAACTCTGGGAGTTACTACAATTTTATTATTTCATCCTAGTATTTTAATCGTTTCGCACCAAAGTTCTAGTTCGATTCTTACACTATTTTAGTAAATTTCCATTTCAGTTTTCTTATATCATTACTTACTTTTTCTTTTGAGGAATATATTATGAAAAAACATCTCTCAATCCTTTTTCTTCTCTTTTCCATTACTCTCATATGCTCATGCACAAAGAGTTTGGAAGAACATGATCATAACATCAAAGTTGCTGTTTTCAAAGGACTCGGAGCTGACAGGGAATGTCTTTCCGACGCGGTAGAAGCTCTTAAAATTGATTCACAAATGAAAATCAGAGTTATAACAGCAGCCGATATTCAAAACGGTATACTGAAGCACTTTGATGTAATCCTATTTCCCGGAGGTGGTGGTAGCCGTCAGATGAGCAGTTTGGGAAGACAAGCTCAGGAAATCGTTAAAGAGTTCGCCCGACAGAAGAACAAAGGAATCTTAGGCATTTGCGCCGGTTCATACATGCTTTCAGATACTCCCCATTATACTTGCTTAAGAGCTATGAAGGCAAAAGCAGTTGATATTGAGCACGACGGACGCGGACACGGTCTTATTGAAATTAAGTTAACTGAAGAAGGAAAGAAAATTTTTCCGGAATTAGCAAAATTTGGCAAAATCTTCACTCAGTATTACGAAGGTCCTCTATTAGAGCCATCAATTGATGAGGTCACATATAACACACTAGCTACATTCGTTAGTGATGTTCATAGTGAAAAAAATATCCCTTCCGGAATGACTCCCGGAAAACCGATCTTTCTACTATCCGAATATGGTGAAGGAAAAGTTGCCGCATCTGTTGCGCACCCTGAAAACACCCCCGGGATGAGATGGATTATTCCGAGAATGGCCAGATGGATAGCAGGAAAAGAACTCGTTTCCTATTCCGATGAAGTTGTTCGCCCAGGAATCTACAGCGAAGAAGCCCTATTCGACGAAGCCCGATATGCGAAAGAAGATAAAAACTATAGAACCCTGATGTACGGAAATTCTCAGGAAAAGATAGCCGCAATAGAAGATGTTGTTGATATTCGTTGCTGGGGAGCAAAAGAGAGAGTAACCGGCCTTATCCGTGATGATAATTCCGATGTAAGACTTGCTGCAGCCAAGGCTATCACCTACCTTGAACATACCGCTGCAATAAAAGACTTAAAGATTGCTATAAAATCAGAAAAGGATAATAGAGTTAAAGAAGAGATGGAAAATCTGTTACAGAAAATGAAGACAATGATAAATGAGTAAGTGATTACAGGAGGGGAATTCCCCTCCTATACTTTTATTAAAACCCGTTAGGTAATAACATTCTCAACTCGAAACCCATCATAAAAACTCTAAATTTCCCCAACTCTTCAAACTCGGATGCGCTTGTTTCATATTTCACAAATGGAATGGCGGCGATATTCTTATCTATCATAAATTGAAAACCTCCATGTAAGTTAACCGAATAGCTACTCATCTCCGAATCATAGGTATAGGAATGACCGTAATATCCTTTATCCTTATACTCCGTGGATACGGATCCGTACCCTATTCCAAGTCCAATAAACGGACGTGTCTTACCGGAGTTAAAAAAGTATCGGGCCATAGGAGTAATAGAATAAGAATTTGATGTATTCTCGTTCCTTCCATATTCCGAATTATCATAAGCATAACTTACCCCTATTCCTAATTCGATATTATTTGAAACGAATCGTGAAATAAACGGACTTACTTGAAAAACTTTCTTAACAGTTGTTCCTTCGTATGAAGAAATAGCAAACGCGGCGTTTCCTCCAATACCAATTGTTCCTTTTTGTTGAGCAAATATGCTAACAGATAATGATAACGTAATAGCGACAGCAATTAGAATAATTCGCTTTTTCACACATAACTCCTTTTTATTTCTTGTTTAATCCTTCCAAGGTACTATTCTCGACCTTGGATTTTTCTTCTTTGGAAAGAACAGATTTCTTAATTCTAACCCAAAGGATATTGAATTTATCTTTTCGTTACTGTAATTCCATCTGATGAAAGGATTAATCCCCTGATTATCTTCCCCGATCGATTGATACCCTACTGTAACAGAGACAAAATGATACTCTCTTACACATCCGATATCAATTTGGTCATATTCTATCTTTTGTAAAACAAATCTATTGGTATACCCTATTTCAGCAAATAGACTCTTTTTCGATTTACTCGTATAAAACCTTATCGCAGGGGCAATGCCAACCTCGCTACTAATAGCGGTTCCCTTTCCTTTTTCCGATTTGGCTACACAAAAAGGCAACCTCATCCGAAATTCCAAAAGATCAAAGAAATGAATGCCTCCGTAAGGAGAAAGAGTCATAGAAGTGAGTGTCTCTTTTCCATTATACTTATAAGCTCCGAGGGCAAAGTCTCCTCCGCAACCAACTAATCCTCTCTTTTGGAAATCCTGACCAAAAAGAATCGTGCTAAAGGCAACACAGAATATTAGAACTAATCTTTTCATAAATAGACAAATTTAGTTTCACAACAAACCTATCAAATTTAATTATATCTATTCGTTATTACAATTCAATTATTGAATATTTGGAAGGGAATTCTTAATAGATGGCACTCCGAAGAAACCCAATCACGGATTCTAGTAATGGAATAATGATTTGCCATAATAGCTGATTGATATCCGGTTTATTAAGAGGATTATCACGTTTATTTGGTTACTAACCGGAAATTCTGTACTGCTGCAATTTCACATAGTTGTCCGCAAATATTATCTTAACTGCACTCCTAACCCTTTTCCACCTCTCATATAGGGCGTTTAGTTGCTTAACTCTCCTATGAGTGCTGAGTACTCTCTCCTTTTTAATTATCAGATATTCACCCCTTGTAATTTCCAATTTCGAAAAAACTTCCCCCATTTCCTCAATAGTTCTCTCGGATAAACCTGCTCCCGTAAGAGTGGTTTTGTTTGCCTCTATTTGCCCTAATACGATCTTCATCATATTAATTAATTTATCAGGCTGGCTTTTTATATTTCCAAGTTTGGAAACACCGAATGAGGTTTGAGTAGCGAGATCATTCGGGAAGGCTAAACTGAGATAATACTTTATAATCTTGATATATTTCAAACACTCTTCTACGAGCTCCACTATTTCCCCCTTTAACTTGGTCTGTTGTTTAAGGGTTTCCGTTCCGAAGCCAAGCCTCAACACATCACCCAATAGTCTCTCCCAATCTTCAACATAATCTGAATTCAACCCGGGATCAAACGGGGCAAAATGTGGCATATCTTCCTTAAAAAGACGAATAATCACGTCCGATTGTTCTACCAGCGAGGAATCTTTCATCGTATATTCTCTCTTGGTCTTTGAATCCTTTTCCATCTTCTCCTCCATAATATTCTTAGAAACTTTTCGGTTTACTATGTGACTGAACAGAATAATTCAGAAAAAAGTTTTATTTATTTGGAAGAAGATGAGATTTTTCTGACAAAGAATAGTGTGGTATAGCAGATACGATCTTTATTCGGTAATAAGTTAATTGAATTGTGACATATTGGCTTTAATTTTGTAATGAAATGTTATTTCTTAGAAAGATATTGTCATAGTTTAGAATAGGATCTTTTTTCTCAGACATCTTTTATTATAATTCTGACAGAGTTTTTGTAAATATACTAGTTCTACTAAGTAATAGTAATAGTATTCTACTATATATATTTTCTGTCTTAATTCAATTCTATCATTTCTAGGAAATAGTAATCTTCTTCGACATTTTTTTCTTTTCTTCTGATATATATTATTTTATTTCTCAATACTAACAACTTATGTCTGTGTAAAAATATTTATGTCAGAATTGTATTCATCTTTGTCAAAGTTAAAAGAATTATTTCTGATTTTCGAATGGATCATACAATAGCGGAATAGCTTGCGGAAAATTATTTTGGCCTTATTTCACTACAAAAAAAATAGCCGGATATCAATTACACCCGGCTATTACCCTCCGTACACGTTCTTTCATGAGCAGTGCCCTCTATGCTCACAAATTAGGAATCTTAAAACCATTTCAGATCTAAACGTTACAATACTTTATATCACCAAAACTAATATTTCCGTTTTTCTATGTCAAAAATGCTAAAAGGGTAGTATTTTTTATATAACAATAGTGTCAAAGTATATAACAATAATACCATTTGGAGTAATTTCATGAGAAAAGAAAAAAAATAGCCGGACATGCGGACATCCGGCTAATCGTTACTGTTGTCATCTTTTCTGAGAGGTGTTCTCAGTATATTACCTGTAACCAATCTCCGGAATGAAATGGAACAGGTTTCTGCTGGGGTGCCAAAATCATGGGTTCAATTTGCAAAGAATATGGATTTCCCGATATAACAATAGTCTCATTCTTTATAACAAAAATACCATCGGTTGCTACCCCGTCAAATCGATTTACGACTCTACAACTTGGTATTCCGAGGGGAGTTGGTTAAACTGAGCTTTAAAACATTTGGTAAAGTATGCCGAGCTACTGAACCCTACCGCATAAGCTATTTCCGTAATATTCCCCTCACCGGCCTTTATCATTTGCGCGGCTTTCTTTAATCTGTATGATCTTATGTACTGCACAGGTGGTTGCCCGGTAATTGCGTTAATCTTTCTGAACAGATTAGAGCGCCCCATAGCGAATTCTCTTTGAAGATCTTCAACATTCAAATCGGGATTATCCAGATTTGTCTCTATCAGATCATGAAGTCTGTTGATGAATTCCTCGTCGATAGAGGAAACATTCAGTGTGGATGGCTGAAGCATTACTTCTCTGGTGAATTTCTCCTTAATTTGATTTCTTAATTCAAGAAGATTCGAAATTCTCACATCCATCAGATTTATGTTAAAAGGCTTTGTAATATAATCATCAGCTCCGGTTTTGTATCCGGCTAGCATGTTTTCATTCCCCGCTTTCGAAGTCAAAAGAACTATTGGAATGTGACTTGTTCTCATATCCGCTTTTAGTTCGTCGCACAACTCATATCCGCTAACATTAGGCATCATTATATCACTGACAATAACATCCGGGGTGCTTTCTTTTGCTAATTTAATCCCCACTTTTCCATCTTCGGCTTCGAGCACATGATATTTTTTTCCAAAGTAATTTCTAAGATAGTCTCTGATATCGGCGTTATCTTCCACAATAAGCAAAACTTGTTTCTCGTTTTCTTCCCCTTTTATATTCTTTATAACTTCCGTCATTTCGTGTTTTTCTTGTGAAACTACGTTTTGAAGTTCATTCCCTTTGATTCCTTCCTCACGCTCTTTTTCTACAACTTCTTCTCTATTTACTTTATCCTTCTCGAGAGGCAAAGAGATAATAAACTTACTCCCTTTTCCCTCAATACTTTCTACTTTTATTATTCCATTATGTAATTCAACATATTCTTTGGCAATTGCCAAGCCCATTCCGGAGCCTTCGTTCTTACGATACTCATCAACACGCGCTCTGTAGAATCGTTTGAAAATCATCTTCAAATTTGCTTCTGAAATCCCTATTCCGGTATCTTCTATCGTAATTATTCCTCTATCTCTCTCATCCACTTTTATTGAAACATCTACCTTACCACCGGAATTGGTAAATTTAAGGGCGTTTCCAATTATATTATAAACTACCTTTTCTATTTTTTCGTAATCGATAAAAGCTTCCAATCTCTTTAATTCTTTGTTGAAACTGAGAGCAATATTGTTTTGCTCTGCGTATATCATGAAGGAAGCTATAGTATTTTCAATAAGGGCTACAAGATTTGTTGTTTCCTTATTCGCTTTTATATAACCGTTTTCAATTCTTGCTACATCTAAGAGTTGGTTTATCAAAGCCAATAGTCTTCTGGAATTATGGAGAATCATATCGATGTTTTTTCTCTTCTCTTCTTGGCTTTCTTCCTCTAACATTTGTTCCAAAGGGCCAATTATAAGAGTAAGGGGAGTTCGAAATTCATGAGAAATATTAGCGAAAAATCTTGATCTTATATTATCCAATCGTTCTATTCTTTCGTTTTTCTCTTTCAGTTCCTTTGTTCTTTTTGCAACTTCGTTTTCAAGAACCAGAGTTCTTTCTTCCAACTTGCATGAGCGTAGGCGTAGAAGCATGTAAAAAATAAAACAAACACCTAGAAAGTATGTTGCATACGCATACCAAGTTCTATAGAACGGAGGAAGAACCTCGAAGGAGTAGCAATCATTAAGACTAACATCTCCGTAGATGTTTCTTGCCCGAACAAAAAAGGTGTACTCTCCCTCATAAAGGTTTGTGTAATCCTTTTTTGTCTCTTTTGTCCACTCCGACCATTCCTGATCGTATCCTCTCAGTAAATATTGGTATTCTATTTCCTCCGAAGCTTCGAAATATTGCGCGGCGAATTGGAATCTGATGTCTCTTCTGTCGTAAGGTAAAACGGGAGAGCATCCTGCAGTCGATTTGTATTTACAACTTCCCGCATAGAGCATAGAATCGTTACCAACACTTACATACCTGATTGTTGTTCTGAAATTCTTTACAAAACTTTTTGTTTTCCTCGCGTCGTAACGATAAATATTTTCGTTACCTCCGAACCAAACATATTCCGGACCAGCGTAAATAATATTGATTTGCCCTACTTCCATCCTTTTAAATAACTTCGAATCCAACTGGTATTGCCCATCCCCTTTATTCTCGGCTAGATAGTTATGATTATCGGAGTGAATGAAAACATCTCCCTTACTGTTTTCGGTCAATCTGAAAACTCCCTTGCTTCCGTCGGCAAAGCATTTCCCGAATGTAGAATCGGGATAAAACATTTTCTCTTTATCATTGAAATAAAAGATTCCCTTTTTCGTTCCAAAAAGAATCTTCTCTTTTGTTTTTAATAACGATACATGTCCGGCGATATGGTTTTTAAGAGAATCATATTCCGATATTTCCCATTCTCTATTATCCTCTTTTATAATAAGTCTGAACAATTTTCCGGCATATGATGAGGCCCATATGGTATCGTTATCCACAAGTAATCCACGGGCAGAAGTACTACATAATTTTTCGATAGAATAACTATTCGTAGATTTTTTACGGATTGTAAAAATCCCTTGATATGAAGCGACAAATATGGAAGTGTGTGACTTCTTATTGAAATCAATTGAGAATACCTTTTCACCAAAGATCTTTCTCCATTTTCCTGCTCTTCCCAAGAACAACCCTTCCGAAGTACCCAACAGAAGATCATTATTCCATTTCTTTATCTGCCAGACTATTGTCTTAAATTCTTTTTCCTTTTTAAAGATAGGTTTATGGAGTTTCTTAGGTATCTGCTTCTTCTTTATATCAAGGGTAAAAAGTCCATCTGTGGTTCCTACATATAGTTTATTATTGTCGTTGTATATGGAAAGTACAATCCCTTTAAGCCCGAATTCACTTCCGTACTCCTTAATCGGAGAAGAATACTCGGAATAAGCCAATCCGTTATTCAAGGCGAACCAAAGATTGTTTTCCCTATCTTGGAAAGCATATTTTACATTGTTGTCTTTCAGAGAATAAGGCGCATTGAAGAAATCAACCAATTTGAAATTATCATTCATAATAAATGCGCCGTCATAGCGCGTGGAAAAGAGATACAAACCGTTTTTCAGTTTTATCCCGTGAAGAAGAATATTTTCCTTGGCATATTTGGAAGCGTCGTTTTTTAATTCCTTAAATTTCTTTCCGTCATATAAATAGAATCCACATTTGTTAGTTGCGAATAACTCCCTCTTCTCATCATAGGAAAAGATATTTGCTATTCCCTTATCTTTAAAGATTTCTCCGCCTCTAATAGGGAAAACACTTGTATCCCCCAAATTCAATAGTCCTCTACTTCTGTCTCGTACATATTTATTGCCATTAACAAAATATACTTTCTGAATATTGGCTAACCCATTTATGACAATAACTTTTTCATCAACGTATTTTATTATATTTCCTGACCCTTGGAAAATAATAGTATCTTTATCCGAAAGAATTGAATAGACAGTTCCTATATCTTTAGGCAAGCCCGGTAGACTATCACGTAAAGAGAAATAGAAAGGGAGCCCGGCAGAATCTATCCGGACTTCCCCGAACTGGTTTCTACCACCAGCATAAATTTTACCTTTAGAACTAACGTGAAGAGAACGAACCGAGTAATTCGGAAATTTAATTTTCCCCCAATTCACTCCGTCGAAATAGTTAAGTCCCGCAGTATTTCCAATATAGATTATACCTATCGTATCTTGAGCAACACACCAATTTTGTGGAAATTGATCCAGTTCAATAGGACGGTAATTCTTATTCGGAAAAATACCGGAGATATCCTTTCCGCCGTAAACAAGGGAATTAATTAATATGAGGGGAATAATTATAAACAGTTTTCTCTTCACAAAATACCACAATAATTAATGATTATTAGTTAGTCTATATTGTCGTCTTCAACTTCGACATTCGGAGGCAATTCTCTAACAGCCTTTGTAACTGGAAAGATATCCTTAATTCCGAACTTATAGATAGCCATGTTCTGCTCCGGAATAATTGTAGGAATTACCAGGTTACTTAGAATAACCTTTTTGTCCAGACGAATTCTTACTCCGTCCGGAGTAATGTTTTGTACCATGATAGAGATCGAATTATCGTCACCGATATTCATTTCGATAGCTTGTTGATTGTTAAGGGCCTGAGGAGGTTGCATATTTGTCCATACTGCAGCGCCCCCGATAGTGCGGTTGTAACTTAGATTAACTTTCATGTTTTCTCCTTTAATAATGAGTAATTGATAAGGGCGCATCTACCCCTTATATTCGGAGAATAAAGTGTGCTCGGCTAAGAACATTAGAATAATAATGTATAGGCATAATAAAGTCAATTTTTTTCTATACAAACTAATACAATAGTCATAGGAATTATTCCTCTTATCTATGTTAAATACCTGTTTTGGATATGACCTCAAGTCATATTTTTATATACTACATATTGAATAAAAACTTATTTTTCTAAGAGACGTCTAATCTATTTGGCGGTTATAGTGCCAAGAACAAATATAATAGTCCAACAAATCAGGAGATTCTTAAATGCGGAAACTTTCCTTTATTGCCCTACTATTAGCCTTTGGGTTAATGGCGTGCAATACGAAAACAGAAAATCCCTTATTAACAAAGTATGATACTCCTTATAACGTTCCTCCTTTCGAGAAAGTAAAGCCGGAACATTATAAAGAAGCATTCGAAGCAGGAATAAAAGAACAATTAGCGGAAATCTACGCAATTGTAAAGAACACAGAAGAGCCAACCTTTGAAAACACAATAGTACCATACGCAAATAGTGGTGTACTTCTCGGTGAAGTTAATATGTTATTCTCTTCATTGAGCTCCGCCAATACTAATGCCAAACTGCAGGCGCTTGACAAAGAAATCTCTCCTATGTTATCTGCTCATTACGATGAAATATTGTTAAATGAAAAGTTGTTCGGAAGAATAGAATCAGTCTTCCAACAGAAAGATAAACTACAGCTAACTCCTGAACAGAGCTTTATTCTCGAAAACACATATAAGAGTTTTGTTCGTAACGGTTCCAATCTGAAAGGAGCAAAGAGAGAGAAGCTAAAGGAAATTAATCAACGCCTTTCCGTACTGGTAGTCGAATTCACTCAAAATCTACTCGCCGAAACAAATGATTTCAAATTAGTAGTCGATAAAAAGGAAGATTTGGCCGGATTGTCAGAAGGTTCAATCAAAACAGCTGCCGAAACAGCCGAAGCTGAAGGATTAAAAGGGAAATGGGTTTTTACCCCTCATAAACCAAGTATGATTCCTTTTCTACAATCATCAGAAAAACGAGAGTTACGAGAGAAACTATACAACGCATATATCAATCGCGGAAATAACAATAATGCGAAAGATAACAAAAAGATATTGGCGGAAATGGTTAAGCTAAGAGTTGAAAGAGCTCACCTTCTTGGATATAAGAGTCATGCAAATATTGTTTTGGAATCGAGAATGGCAAAGACTCCCGAGACCGCAATGAGTTTCTTGAATGATTTATGGACTCCGGCGTTAAATCGCGCAAAACAAGAGGCCAAAGAATTGCAGGCAATCATCGATCAAGAAGGTGGTAATTTCAAACTAGCTCCTTCCGATTGGTGGTATTACGCTGAGAAATTAAGAAAAGCAAAGTACAATCTAAATGACAGTGAACTTCGTCCTTATTTCTCACTCGATAATGTTAGAAACGGAATGTTCATGGTTGCTAACAAACTATTCGGATTGAAATTCGAGGAAATTAAAGATATACCGAAACCTCATACTGACGCAGTTGCATTTAAGGTTTTAGACAAAGATGGCTCCTATTTGGGTGTATTATATAACGATTACTACCCGAGAGCCAGCAAAGTTGGCGGCGCATGGTGCGGTGTTTACAGAATGCAAACCACACGTAACGGCGAAAGAGTCGCTCCGATTGTCACAATGGTAATGAACTTTACTCCTCCGACTTCAGATACTCCTTCGATGTTAAGTTTGGATGAAGTAGAAACCCTGTTCCACGAATTCGGTCACGCTTTGGATGATCTACTCTCGGAATGTACATATGATGCAAGATTTATAGCCACCGATTTCGTTGAGCTTCCTTCCCAAATTATGGAACATTGGGCTTTTGAACCGGCTGTTCTTAAAGAATATGCCAAGCATTATAAAACAGGTGAAATCATTCCCGACAATCTAATTGAGAAGATTGAGAAAAGCGGATTATTTAACCAAGGTTTCGCCACAACCGAATTTTTAGCAGCAGCCTTGTTAGATATGAAATATCATTCCATGTCTGAACCGAAGGACATTGATATTGAACAATTCGAAAAAGAATATTTCGACGAAATAGGATTGATTCCGGAAATAATCTCCAGATATCGCAGTACTTACTTCGCTCACATCGCAGGGTGGGGCTACTCTGCCGGTTATTACAGCTACATTTGGTCCGGTATTCTCGACAACGACGCTTTCCAAGCCTTCAAAGAAACATCGATCTATGATCAGGATTACGCCCAAAAATTCAGAGATAATGTTCTCGCGAAAATTGGGATTGAAGATCCGATGGCACTTTACATAAAGTTCAGAGGAAAAGAACCTTCCAGAGAAGCACTTTTGAAAGCCAGAGGACTTAAATAATAATTGGAACCCCTTGAGCAAATATAGTTCAAGGGGTTTTATCTATTTTATCATCTCCACTGCTTTTCCGGCATTTATAATTTCGTAATCATCTTTTATTCTACGACCTGCCTCTCGCAATATTCTTTTTATTTCTCCTGTTATTAATGTTGGTTTTATCTCCTTCATCATTGCGACCACTCCCCCAACTATCGGCGCGGTCTGCGAAAGCCCCCATGTATATGGAAACGAATCCTCATTTACATAGTTAGTACCGATTACGTAATAATAATCACATGACTTTTGCAACAGTCTTCCGTTGATCTCTTTTCTTCCTTCGTAGTATGGGGCAAACTCTATCGGCTTTGTAACAATTACATTTTCATTCTTCCCCTGATAATGAATGTATATCAGTTGCACCTTATCCAGAGGGAGTTTGGCTAATTGTTCATCGAACCAGACTTCTCTTTCTTTTTCAATAGCTCGGTGACTTATAGTAATTATATCCGCGCCATTTTCTATAGCGTATTTAATACCTTTAAGATAATACTCGGCTTCTCCATAATGCCCTTTCCCGCAAAATCTGACCGGCATAATATTAACGTCAGGGGCAATTTGTACAAGATGATTAGCCATCCAGGTTCCGTGCCCTTTCTCGGAAAATACCGCTTCACCTGCAACTACCGATCCCGGCGCAACAAGCCTTCCCGCAAATACGGAATCCTCTTTATCAAATAGATGATCCAATATCGCTACTGTTATCCCTTTGCCCGTGGCCTTTTTATTTGCGACATCTGCTTCAATTACTTTTCTGTTCCATTCCCCGCACGGATAGAGCTCTAAACCAAGTAATAACGCGGCATTGAGAGAAACATTCTCGTATTCATCAATTATGGTAACCTTTTCCGAATCAGCTCCTTTATAAAACTCCCGTGCTTTTTCCTTTGTATAATAAGGTGTTATCCTTTTCCAGACTTCTTCTCCGCTCCTCTTTTCGTAATTAATCCAACTTATCTTTCTCGAGCCTTCTGCTAATCGCTTCCTGATATCTTCTACATTTATATTAGGTTCTTTCTCCCGTTGAATTGCCACAGCAGCTGCGACAACAGTTGCTCCGGCAGAAAGATCTCCCCGGAATTTTGCTTCTGGATCAAAACCTCTGTCTCCGTCAATCATTTCGTTAATCGCAAATAGATCAACAGGGACCTCTTTCCATTTCTCTAAGTTCCCTATTTGATATGCTCTTCCGTGAGTACCGACAATAATAGCACCTGCTTTATGTATCTTCTTTACGAATTCATTCCACCCCTTCTTCTCTTTTTCATATTCACCATAGTAGGCTGATAGTATTACTGAACTATTACTCTCCTCCACATCAAGAAATGAAATTAACTCTTCCTGTTCTTTTGAATTAGGCTCTTCATTTACTAATAGTATTGTTTTCTCTTTCGGAATGGTATTCAGATCTTTGTAGTCGATATCCTTAACAATCGCATTTGGCGCAAGTGATAACAACTTTCCCTCTGTCTTCGAAAATGATTCTTCTCCGGATAATAGATAAATAGTAATTCCTTTACCTGTTCCCATTTCCCATGCTTGTGGGAAATTGCAGAAGTTAGCGGTAAAATCGGCTACCGGTAATGGCTGCGCTACCATTTCCATTGCCAAAAGAATTACTGCGGCAAGTGCACGGTACAATATTTTGATCAAAGCTCCCCCATAATCTGTTTTCGTAAGAACCGAATGATTAGTCGTTTCTTTTGGAGTATTGTTCAATATGATTAGGGAATAATATTTCTCTTATTGAGATTCTCATTCAAAAAAGATATCTTTGCGGTTCGTTGCATATACAACTATAAAGAAGCAGTAATATGAAATCGAAAACGAATATCCCTCTAGGACATCACTTAGCCAGAACACATCGGGCTATGCACTTTCTTTTTAAGCGCCATCTGGAAGAAAAGTCATTGGAAATCACTCCGGAACAATGGTCCACCTTGGTAAATCTTTGGGAAAAGGATGGACAAACCCAAATGGAACTTGCAGTAAAGTGTTCAAAAGATAAAACAAGCATTGTAAGAATCCTTGATAATCTGGAACGAAACAGCATGATTGTTAGAATTCCTAATCCTTCTGATAAAAGAAGTAAACTAATTTATCTTACAAATAGAGCTAAAGAATTGGAAAAAATTTCCAAGACGATTGCCCGCGGTCTTGAAAAAGAAGCAATAAAAGGAATACCGGAAGAGGAAATGAAGACATGCAGAGATGTATTGTCTAAGATTTATGATAATCTTGAAGCAGCGAACAAACAGAATAGATGCAACAGCAACGAATGATTGTCCGGTTAATTAATACGGACAGACTCAAAATTAAGGTTTCGTAATTATGGATAAAGCCGCAAAGTTAGGAATTGAACCAATAGGGAAATTACTCGTAAAACTTTCTGTCCCCGCAACGATAGGAATGATGGTAATTCTCTTATACCAGGCAGCTGATATGTTCTTCGTAGGACAAGGCGTCGGGAAACTCGGAATTGCCGGAATAGCAGTAGTATTTCCGATTCAAATGTTAATCGGAGCCTTCGGGCAATTGATTGGAATAGGAGGATCATCAATTATCTCCAGAAGTTTGGGGGCAAAGGATCTGGCGAAAGCTCATAAGACATTTACAATTATTGTAATCATAAATGTTCTGCTCAGTTCTGTTATTGCTACTCTCTGTTATCTTTTTATGGATCAGGTTCTCTTTACCTTTGGCGCACACAACGATGTTCTGATAGCAGCAAGAGACTATTTCTCATACTTAGTCATAGGCTCTCCGATGCTTAGCCTTTTGATGATGGGGAATAATGTTCTTCGTTCCGAAGGATGCGCCAAAGAATCGATGTATATTATGTTAACTACCGCTATCTTCAACATATTATTGGATCCTCTTTTTATATTTGTTTTGGATATGGGAATTGCTGGAGCTGCGATCGCCACCGTTATTTCACAAATTCTTTCCCTATTCTACATGCTCTATGTTTACAGCAGTGGCAAAAGTGTTCTGAGATTTCAACTCTCCCTATTCTCGTTTGATTGGAAACTCCTAAAAGAGACATTTGCGGTAGGCTCCTCCTCTTTCGCGCGCCAAGGAGGCACAAGCGCTATGACCGCAGTTATAAATCACAAGCTATATCTCTACGGTGGTGACACCGCTATTGCCGCTTTCGGATTAGTCAGCCCTATTATCAGATTCGTTCTTTTCCCTTTAATCGGATTAGTACAAGGCTCCCTTCCCATTATCGGATATAATTACGGCGCGAAAAACTTCGGAAGAGTTAAGGACACTTTGCGGAAGTCTAATATTGCCGGTTCCCTCATCGCTACGACTCTCTTTGTTATACTTATGCTATTCTCTCAAGAGACAATCGCTTTCTTCAGTACCGATAAGGATTTAACATCTCTGGCGTCTCACGCATTAAGAATTCTGGCTTTGTTTCTTCCTTTTGTAGGATTTCAAATGTTGACGGCTGGGTATTTTCAAGCATTAGGGAAAGCTCTTCCCTCATTCATTCTTTCCTCGGCCAGACAAGTGTGGATCTCTCTCCCGTTGATTCTTGTATTCCCTTACATATGGGGTTTGGATGGTGTATGGTACGCATTTCCGGTAGCAGATTTTCTTAGTATAATATTATCCTTCTTCTATATTGTCCCTCAAATAAAACTTTTGAGAAAAAAAGAGAAAAGCTCCTAGGAGCTTTTCTTTTATTCTATTTCACCTAACATTTCTTCCATATCATCCATACGCTCGCGCGACAAGTCATAGACTTTCAGATCCACACGATTAAGAACACCCGATACAAAACCGTTCCATCCCTTTCTTGCTTCTGCCGATAATTCTATTCGAAGAGTTAAATAATATGCTCCTTCGGGCAATGTTTTACGAACTCCTTTATTGACGGTGATTTTCTTCTTACCATCTGTAGTCCTAAATTCATATAATCTTCCGGAATGGAATATCTTGTTTTTCGGTCCTATTATTTCAGCCCACATTTCAATTCTAGCCACACCATTTGAATTATTATTCCCCTCATTACAGATTTCCAACTCGGCTCGAAGTGGAATGCTGGTTAATACTTCTGTCTCTTTCCCTTTTATCTCGAAGAAGATCTCTCCTTTTAGTTCTGCCATGCCTAATGAGAATAGCTCTTCGCAAGGAACCGACAAGATCGCACCGTCGCCCCACATTGAGTAATCATCTCGCCAGGTATTCACCTGACAGATATCTACTCTTCCTTTGGGGGGATTTTTATATTCTTCTTTGTTGACTTCGATTATTCTAAGTGACATCTCGCACCTCTGATTTTTATCTTCATCCGCAAAAGCAGCAGTTTTATTTTATTTACATAAACTAAAATAACAGAGAAACCATTAAACTCAACAGAAAAGCGTATCCGATTCTACCCTTCTCTTTCCACTATTGAAGCCTTTTTAGTACTAAACCGTTGGAAATCTTTAACAAAGTCACACTTTACATCTATAAACCATTACAAATGACAAACTTATTTCATATTTTGGATGCTCGTTTTATCCGAAAAATTATGGTGAAAGTTATGCGAAAAAACAGTTTGATTTATGTAACAGGTCTGATATTACTTATTGTAGTCGGATGCTCACAGAAAGAAACAACAAATGACCCTATGGGTTGGAAAGCAGGAACCTTCTGGAGTAAGTGGAAAACTCCTCATGTTCTTTACAACAGAACAATCGGCGAAGAGTCCAATATCATCTGGTCTACAGGTAATCACACCGCCTCCCCGTTACCATTGGGAGCAATAGGACCAAAGAAGTACACAAAGCAACTAAAGGGTATTTTCCAGAATACTCATATAGCCGAAGTAACAAAAGAGGCTGTAAAAGATGGTAAGAAAGTAATCCTTGTCATCGGTGACGGAATGGGCATCAATCATATGAGCCTTCCTATTCTAAATAACATCGCTCAAAAGACAGGGAAAGAAACATACTTCGAAAAGATTATGAACGAAGGTGAAAACGCTTTCGTAATAAATAACGTAGCCAACGGATTGGTTACCGGCTCTGCTGCAGCGGCTACTGCAATAGCATGCGGAACTAAGACCATCACCTCTATGATTGGCGTTGATCCTGACGGAAAACCCCTTACAAGTGTTTTGGATGTTGCCGAAAAAAGAGGCATGCCAACCGGCCTTGTAACGGAAGCAAGCATTCTGGACGGAACACCAGGTGGTTTTTATGCCAATAACATTAGTCGTCATGCTTTTGACGAAATATCTGTTCAGCTTTGTGACGAATATAATATTGAAGTCCTTTTCGGTGGCGGAGCGGAATACTTTATTCCTAAGGGAAAATCTCTTACCGATTACGATTACTTCAAAGATATTACTCCAGCGCTAAACGGCCCTTCCAAAAGAAAGGATGATAGAGATCTGATAAATGATTTCGCGAAAAAGGGTTATCAGATAATCAATACGAAAGAAGAGTTGACTAACCTCAGCGACAAAACCGAAAAGACCATTGGCCTATTTGCTGCAGGTGGTATGAACGCCGCAATCGATAGAGACGAAGAAGAAACCGGTGAGCCTTCTCTCGTAGACATGGCTTCCAAAAGTATTAACATTCTCTCCAAAAGCAAGAAAGGATTCTTCTTAATGGTTGAAGCAGCCAGAATAGACTGGGAAGCTCACGATAACGATGCCGGCTCTGTTTACAAGGCGGTTGAGGAGATGAATCGTGTTCTTAAAGTCTGCTATGATTATTATAAAGAAGATCCTAAAAATACTTTGGTTATCTTTACTGCGGATCATGAGACAGGTGGTTTCGCTCTTTCATATAACCATTTCCACGGCGATAAGAAATATACCAGAAAGCTCGCGAACGGAGAAACCTTTAGCTCAGGATATAATCCTTTGTTGAATGAAGAATTCCACAAACTCACAGAGCAGAAGAAATCATTGTATAAGATTTTCGGAGAAGTTCATTCGGCAGAAGAACTTTACAATCAGTTGAAAGAAAATACTTCTTACAATATTACAAGAGAAGATGCCGAAGTCATCTTCAGCACAACAAGAAATTATAAGAAAGCGAAATAGAGTTTATAAAAAAATGTGCGTTGAACCGAATCAACGCACATTTGCTCTGTCCCCTCTAAAACCTTACTACTATAATGCAAGCAAGCCAAGCGACTCAGACTAATTATATTCTATAGGATAATCCTACGTTTACAATTCCTCTGTAACCGAACCCCAATTCAACCGCGACACCTGTTCTCCCGCCGAATCTTGCTCCTACAACATTTACATGGTAAGCTAATCTGAACCCGTCACTACAACTTAGATTCGGAATGTCATTTGAAGCGTCGACGTAAGTTGTTCCCAAGTAACCTCCGTAGTACATTTCGAATTTCTTCTTCTTTACGTAGTAGAAATTCACCCCGATCATTGAAGTATAGTAGCGGTTCGTTACCGTCCCTATAAACCTGTCGGTTCTCGGAGCGTAATAGTTTTCTTTGCACTTAACATAATCAACATGCAAAGAGACACGCAGCTTTTTGGAAACATAACTTGAGTATTCCGTAAATACGGGATAATTAAAGTCGGTATCAACGATTTCCGAAGGTTCCAGTCCGTTTATCGTGGATCCGAATTGATCCATTAACGAAGGAGCTGTATAGAAACATGCTCCGGTCTTTAATTCACCATGATATTTCTTTGCGAATACAGATACTGATATTAACATTAAGATAAGTAGTAAGGCTCTTTTCATTTTCCCTCTTTTCTTTTGAACAGACACGCTTACCTTATTTACAAAAGCCATGCCGATAATTCACCCGGTAGTATTAAACAATTTCTCATTAACCACCACAAAGTTATTTATAATTAAGGACAATATTGTAGTCAACACTATACAATAATCCTTAATTGATTATTCCAAGGGCAATTAGTATAAAGCTGGGTCCGTTGATAACCGCATGGATAATTACTCCGGTCCAACTGTTCGAAGTCTTTTGAACTACATAACTCTGTATTAAAAGAATAGGAAGTAATGTAAGAAGCAGCTTCCATCCGAAAGCGATATGAAAAATTCCCCAAAGAAATCCATGTACCATCCATGTTCGGCTTCCGAACTTCAGTTCTTGTCTTGGGAACATAACACCGCGCCAGAGAATCTCTTCTCCCATAATATTCAAGAGCCAATAGGGAAACCACACCAACAAAAGCCAATATCTACCGGATGTTAGCGGCTCCATAGTCATAAAAGAAGGATTCAAATCGGAATGCCCCGCAAATAGTTCAATTACTTTTACAATCCCAAAGCTAAGCACACCAATCGCAAAGATCCCGGAAAGGCTATAGTAAATATCCCTTTTACTTAATGGGCGAAATCGCAATCTCTCTTTCCATAGTCGCAGTGAGAGTTTCTCCCCTTCCCCTTTCAGAATAAAGTACGCGCAGATTAGTAGCGGTAGAAAAACTCCCGCCCCTCCGACTATAAACCACCAGAGTATCGGTTCTGTACCGGTTATTCCCGAGAAAAAGGGTATCAGATAATAAGTTTCCACTAGCAACAGTAAAGAGAACCCGGCAAAAATAGCAAAAGAGTTACCGAAGTTTAATTCTTTCATTCCTTTATCCGAACTTAATTTGTGACCCGATAAGATAACCGAAATATTAGTCAATTATTAATTCTTAGCTGACAAATTATTATCTTTCGCATCAAAAAATATTAATAGTAATCGGATATTATGGCAAGAAATAAACTAAAGAAGCTCAACGAAGTACGCTCTTTCAACAATGTATTCGAAAGAGATCAGAAGAATTTGGAAGAAGCGATAAGGGAATATTTCGGGAACGATAAGCCCTATACATTGGAAATTGGCTGTGGTCGCGGAGATTATACTATCAATCTGGCTAAGCTACACCCGGAACGAAACTTTATCGGAATTGATGTTAAGGGAGCGAGAATCTGGAACGGTTCCCAAACTGCCGAAGAGGAAGGACTAAGTAACGCCGCTTTCCTTTTAACCGGTGCGGAACAATTAGATGAACATTTCTCCAAGAAATCGGTTGAAGAGATATGGATTACGTTCCCCGATCCTTATTCAAAAAAGAAGAGAGCTAATAAGAGATTGGTTTCTCCCTTCTTTTTGAACATATATAAAAAGATCCTCACAAAAGGAGCAAAGATTAATCTCAAAACGGATGACGAAGGCCTTTACGATTATGCTTTCGAAAGTATCTCCTCTCTGGAAGATGAATGGAAGATCCTTTTCGCATCGAATAATATTTACGAAATGGGCTGCATGACAGACGAACTGAACATCAAAACAAAGTATGAAACAAAGCACATAGCCAACGGAAAGTATATTAAGATAGTTCGTTTCGGTTTGAACAATGAAGTGGTAAATCCCAGCCTGAGAAATATTGATTAGCAGATAGTATTATTCCTACAGGAATAGCAAGCTTACTGAGCGGAGTCGAAGTAAGCATACTGCTGAGCAGACAGTCTTACTTATTCTCTTTTTCCAAAGGCGATTCTGCCAATGATTATAAATATTGATTAGCAATAAGGGGGAAAGCTTATTACAAAGACATTCCCCCGATCTATATATCTAAGCGGATATAATTTTCTTTGCCGCTTCCAACGACTCATTAATATTGCCGTACATATTCTCTTCCCCGATCATGTCGAATAATCCCGCTCGTTGCATTACCACCAACGGCTGAGCATGAACACCCGATAAGATAACTCGCATTCCACTCTTCGAAGATTTTTCATAAACATCTCTCAACGCCCTTAAGCCCGTAGCGTCCATCGATATTACTTTTCTCATTCTAAGAATCAACACCTTCGGTTTATTCTCTATTCTTGAAATAGCGTCACGGAAACGATCGGCAGCGCCAAAGAAGAAAGGTCCGTTAATCTCAAATACTTCCACTCCCTGCGGAACCATCTTTTGCTTCATGCTGAGAGGATCTTCTTTCTCGTCGTCATCGTCGTTTAACATCTGTGTTATATAACCGACCTGAGTAACTTCCGCCATTCTACGCATAAATAGGAACGCCGCCATTACAACACCAACCTGAATAGCAACGGTCAAATCGAGAATAACCGTTAACAGAAATGTTGTAACCAAAACAAGTACGTCACTCTTGGGGCTTTTGAAAAGCTTAACGAATAAACGAGCCTCGCTCATGTTCCATGCTACTACGATCAGAATTCCCGAAAGAGTTGCCATTGGAATCAGGGTTGCCCATTTTCCGAAGAAAAGCATTATCAGCATTAGAGTAATCGCATGTACAATTCCGGCAATCGGAGTCTTACCCCCGTTCTTAATATTCGTAGCGGTTCTGGCTATAGCTCCGGTTGCGGGAATACCTCCGAATATCGGTGAAAAGATATTGGCTATTCCCTGAGCCACAAGCTCCATATTAGAGCGGTGGCGTTCACCGGTCATACCATCGGCAACTACAGCCGATAGCAAAGATTCTATTCCGGCCAACAAAGCGATTGACACAGCCGGAGAGAATACATTCTTTATTGTTTCCCAACTTACATCCGGCATATGAGGTGCAGGAAGACTGTTTGGCACTTCCCCGAAACGGCTTCCGATTGTCTCGACCGGCAAATCCAATAACTGCGCGGCAATGGTAGTAACCAACAAAGCAATTAATGACCCGGGCAACTTACGAGTTACCCGTGGCCAATACACTATAATAAAGATGGTTATTATCCCTAATACACAAGCATAAGGATTTATTGAAGAAAGAGAGTTCGAATATTCGGCGATCTTTCCGATGAAATCAGCAGGAACCGTTTCCATACTCATCCCGAAGAAATCGCGTAATTGACCGGTAAATATTATTAAGGCTATA
The DNA here is from genome assembly GCA_942492055.1 of uncultured Ignavibacteriales bacterium. GTDB lineage: Bacteria > Bacteroidota > Ignavibacteria > Ignavibacteriales > Melioribacteraceae > CALODP01. The sequence goes on from CALODP010000001.1 coordinate 134,120, forward strand.
CCGGCCGTAAACCCTACCGTAACCGGATAAGGAATATATTTAATAACCGACCCTAATCCAGAGACCCCCATTATTATAAGGAGGAAACCGGCTATTAACGTCGCGGCGGCTAAGCCGTCGTAGCCATATTGCTGAACAATACTGTAAACAATAACTATGAAGGCACCCGTCGGGCCTCCTATCTGAACTTTACTTCCGCTAAAGAGGGATATCAATAACCCCGCTATTATTGCGGTAAACAAACCCTGCTCGGGCTTAACTCCCGAAGCGATCGCAAAAGCGATAGCCAAAGGAAGAGCGACAATACCTACTATCACACCGGCGGTAACGTCGTTCAATACTTCCTTTCCGGTTATACCATTCCTTAATACCGAATACAACTTCGGCGTTAACTTTTTCTGCGGCATAAATACACACCTTTTCTTAAAATTCTAAAAACAGATCCGTCTGTAAAAATCAACAATATCGGAAACACGGGGCTTTACTAATCTCGTCTTTCGTGATGCCTCTTCAATATTGTAAGCGCTTCACAGGGACCCAATCGGTGCGATGTGGAGTGTGGAGAGGTAGTTCCGGCGGATTAACGCTCCTATCTTATTAAATAATAGTCTTGTGTAATTCTTTTTGGTAAGAATATTTTTTTTTGACCGGTGATTATATAAAAGATTTTCTAATCTTCCAAGTGTTCGGAAGAACTTTCGAATATTTATTCAATCACACGGATATTTAGAGAAACTATATGCGAAGATAGTGCCCATTTCGCTCTAACCATTTCTCTCTTTCTCTGTAATCCGGCAATATCTTAGCTACCTCGGCATAAAAATCTTTCGAATGATTTCGTATCTTCAAATGAACAAGTTCATGCACAACAACATAATCAATCGCGTCGAGGGGAGCCATCGCCAGACGATATGAAAAGTTAATAGAACCGTTCGGACCGCAAGAACCCCAGCGTTTCATGGCCGAAGTAACACTTAGCCTCTTAAATCTTAGTCCCGTAAGAGCCGCGTAGTGTTCGGCTCTGGCCGTTACTATCGCTTTGGCCTGAACCTTATACCATTGCTCAAAAACCCTTTTGCCACAAGAGACATAATCGGAGGAAAGATAAAACTTATCCTTTAGCGTAAGAATAACTTTCCCCGGTTTTACCACTTCTAAGTAAAACGGTTTACCCATCACGAGAAACTTCTCTCCGGTAACATACTTCTTCTCCGGATTATCGGAAGCTTTCTTCTTCATCTCTTCCTGATGGCGTAATATCCATTCAGCTTTTTCGGCAACAAGATTACGGATATAATCCTCCGAAACCCCGTAAGGAGCCCGAACAATGAATGAAGAATCCCTCTTTATCTGAAAAGAGATCGATCTTCTTTTCGAACGAATTATTTTATCTATCTTTACTTTCATTACGCCAAATAATCACCCCGTAAACTTATCACTTTTACGCTACTTCCCAAAATTATATTTCCAACAAATTGAATAATAATACTCCTATATGGTGCTCTCATTAACAACACCGGATGTTTTGTCTCAGCAATTAATATAACAAGAACTGCCTCCCGACTCTGTAGGTATCCAATGCTGTCAACTTTAGGATACAATTTAGAATGAGGTATGCTCTAAGCTTTTTAATTCCAATTAGTAGCGTGCTTACTGAGCGGAGTCGAAGTAAGCTTTATTCTGAAACAGATCACCTTTGTTTTCCCCTCGACTACCTTTCGGCATGCTCAAGGAAAGCTCGAAAAAAAATACTACGATAACCGTACTTTATAATTAACTTCCTCCGATTCTCTTAAGTTGATAGCATTGGTAGGTATCTTCGGCCTACACCATTGATGAGTAAGATGGAAAAACAGATAGATACTTTGCAATGAATTGTTCTACCCCCACTCAATTATAGGAATTATCCCATATTAAAAAAAAATATAATTTTTTTTACAATTTAGTGAACCTATTAAACTATCGCGATGTTATTCGGAATGTAAACAATAACAATCATCTGGAGGGCATTATGCCAATTAGATACGCTTTATACAATAACCATCTCACAGCCGATCCTAACGATCATACGGCGATTGTTTTTCCGGTAAAGACAATCGGGATGGGTGAAATAATTGAAAAAATAGCGAATAGGGGCTCAACCGTTACCACAGCGGATGTCATAAGTGTTTTCGAAAATTTTCAAGAGGCTCTCAAAGAGTCTTTGCTTGAGGGGGACAATGTTACTCTTCCTTTCGGAAACTATTCTCTTGCTATCAAAGGATCTTTCAACGGAAAGACCGATTCATTTGATCCCAACAGGCATCATATTGCAGTTAAAGTTGCGCCCGGTGCTAAACTTAGAAAAATAACGCAACAAGAAATATCGGTACACAAAGAGACCGCTAATGTATTAAAACCTGAAGTTTTAGAGTTTACCGATATCAATACCGGCGAAAAAGATAGCATAGTTACACCGGGTGGAATGGGACAAATTCTTGGAACAAATCTTAAATTCAATACTGAAATCGCAGACGAAGGAATCTTTTTTATCCCTGATACCGGAGCGGATGCAATAAAAGTTCAAATTATAGGAACTCTTAAGCCTTCTACTCTGTTGTTTATTATACCTACTGAACTTTTAGCAGGTGAGTACTTTATTGAAGTCCGTTCCATAATAAATAACGAGATGAGAATTGGTAATTACAATAAGGAACTATCTGTTTCTTAACTTGGTTATCATTTGAACCCAATGTACCCATGACGACCGGGTATCGCGATTCTTCTTTATTATCGCATCGTGATATCCGGTTTTTTTTATTCAATTACTACTTTTAACTTATTGCCACTCTCTCAATTTTGTTGTAGTTCATACAAGCGTATAAAGCTCCTCTTTAACAGATATTGATAATACCCGGGAGATGACCATACCATTTGAGCCAGGCAAACAGACCATTTGAGCCAGGCAAACAGACCGTTTGAGCCAGGCAAACAGACCGTTTGAGCCAGGCAAACAGACCGTTTGAGCCAGGCAAACAGACCATTCGAGCCAAGCAAACTCACCATTTGAGCCAGGCAAACTTAGCACTTGAGCCAAGCAAACTTACCATTTGAGCCAGGCAAATAGACCATTTAAGCCAGAGGCTTTATCCTGTTAATGGTAAACCTTACATTATTTCCGCACAATGCTCTTCGTTTTTATAGGTAAGATCGGTTTGGGAATCGGGGAATCGGATCGGTTCTTTATACGATTCCCCTTTTATAATTATATCTTATTGACTTAGCCGAGTTCTGCCCAAGCGGATTAGAGGAAAGTAATTATTGAATTCAATGAACTTATGTTAAGTTTGCTTCGACTCCGCTCAGCAAACATGCTACTTTGTTGATATTATCTATTTTTTTAGATCGCTTCAACTTCTTTTCGACCATTCAAGAGTCTGTTGTTCAGCAAGCTCTTGAAACTGCTCACAGATCATTGTTATTATTTATATCTTTTCGAATACTACTTTCTTCATGCCCGGTTCCGGTTCTATTTCGAACGAATCGATATTTCCTTCGATGTTTGTGAGGAAGTTTAACATCCATGTTCTGTCTCGTTCGGCGTTATAGAGCTCGAAGATATCATAATGATAGCGGGTTAATCTGCATCTTTCGGTTGTGAGTATCGCTTTGAACTCTTCCCCTTCTTGAATTATTTCTATTTCCCCATACCCTTTCGATTTATATTTCCCTAGATAAGCTTCCTCTTTGTGGGAGAGTATTGTTCCGTTTTGCTTAATGGTATCGGGCTGAGCCGCGAGGTTTCGGAAATATTCGTCTGTTCTTTTCTGATTAGCGAGAAATCTTCCGTTCCAATCTGCCGGTTCAACGCCGAGCATTCTATCGAGTATTTCCCCTTCGAGGGCGTTAACAAATCGGGTACCGTTTTTATTTGCCAGGATCACAACACCGATCTTTTTATCGGGCAACCAGGCGATGTGGGAAGTAAATCCGAACAAAACACCCCCGTGATGAACATGCAAATTACCTCTGTATGACTCGACAAATCTCCCAAGAGCGTATTGAGGATATAGCTTTTCCGAGTATGGTGATCTTCGGGCTATTGAAACATGGGGCGATTCAAGCTGGCGAAAAAAACGCGGGCTTAAGAGTTTTGTGTTCTCTACCTGCCCCTTGTTAATATTGAATATAACCCACTTAGCCAAATCTTCTGCGTTTGAAACCAAGCCTCCCGCTGCTTCGATTGTATTCGCGTTGTGAAACCCAATTTCAATTGTTTCCCCTTCTCCCCAATCGATATGGGGCTTGGCGTAGTCGGCTGATTTTTGCATCTCTTCGGTTGAAAAGAGAGTACCCTTCATATCAAGCGGGTTAAGGATCTTCTTTTGAATAAGTTCTTCCCAAGTACTGCCGGCTTTTTGGGCCATCAAATCTCCCGCGATTGCGTAGCCGATATTGGAATAAGCGAACAGGTCTCTGAAATCCCTGGTTTGTTCCAGATATTTCAGATCTTCCATAAGCCGGCTTCTATCCTTAGGAGCGTTGGCTCGATAGAAATCGTATCGCCCCAGGCCGGAACGATGACAAAGGAAATCGCGAAACGTTACATTCTCTTCTGTTACGTCGTCGTACAAATCGAATTCGGGAAAGAATTCTTTTACGGGAGTATCGAGGCAAAGAATATTTTCGTCGAGCAACATTACTCCCAGAGTAGCGGTAAAGGATTTGGTTACCGAGGCTAGCGAGAATAATGTTTGTGTAGTGACCGGCTCCTTTGTTTTCAAGTCCTTAACGCCATATCCGTTTTGGAACACTACTTCTCCGTTTTCGATAATAGCGACAGCCATTCCGGGGATCTGCCATTCTTTCATCCCCTTTTCAATATAGTTATTGAGATCATCAAGTTTGGAATTCGGCGGAAGGTTTCCCGCGAAGATAGTAGCTGTAAAAAGTAGTAAAAAGAATACAATTGGTTTTCTATTCATGTTTCCCCCAATAGAAATAGAAGGAATAAAGGAAAAAGGCTTCACCAGGGAAGCCATTCGGGTTATTCTATTTCAATATCGAACTTATCGAGCAATGCCAATACTTCCGGGTATACGAACTTCGCTTTCTTCACATTATTGTTAGTCGGGTCTATAGAATAGTTCACAGCGTCAATAAAATCAGCGCGATAAAGATCGGTTCTTACGAAACGCGCGTTTCTGAAATCGGTACCGGTAAATACCGATTGCCTTAAATTAGTTTCTTGGAAATCGCATTCCGCGGCTTCGCAATTAAGCAGATAAAGTCTTTGCAGGCTAAGACCGACAAAGATAGAGTTATTCATTTTGCAATCCCGCAAAGCAATACGAATCGGTTCGCGAGCCTCGCGCCAATCTATTCCGATAAGCTTGGAGGAGTCGAACTTCACATCAACCAGATCAGAGTTTTTGAAATTAACGAGGCTGAGATTGCAGTTCTTGAAATAACAATTCTCAAACCGGCAAGTAACAAAGTGATGTCTTGTAAAATCAACCCCTTCGAATCGACACTTGTAAAATTCCTTTTCCACCAAAGTATCGGGGAAAGGGGTGTCTCCCTTAAAGAGAAAACTATCGAAGAAATCTTCCCTTGCGAGAGAGTCTTTCATATCGAGCGCAGAAAAGAGGTTAAGCTCTTCCAAATTATAATCCTTTCAATTCATTCCATAATATTCGGTTTTACTCCGCTAAGATAGGGAGAAGAAACAAAACATCAGAGTGCTTAGACGCGAATATTATAATAAAGTTTTCATTTTCTATTATTTGTTTCGATTTCCCCCCTTACTTCCATATTTTTGTAGTGAGGGTTAACAGAAACTAATGCGCGAACATCTGATGCTACTAAAGAAAGTATTCTACAAACATCCGAAGATACTCTATCATATCCATTTGATATTATTAATGGTATTCGGTTGGTATGTTTCCATCCGCTATTTCCTCGGAGTTCGCCACGTAGGAATCTACTCAATAAGCGAACATATCAAAGAAGAAAAAGTTTTCCAATTGATAAGAGTCAACGATGGTTGGGCTACTATTGGGGCAATAATGATAGGGCTTCTGACGGCCATATTCGAGCTGAACCTTTACCGCGTTAAGAGAAAAGGGATAGGCCCGCTGAAACTAAACCTTCTCCGAATTGCCGGTTATTTCCTTTCTTTCATAATCTTCTATTTATTTGCGGTTTCCTATTACTATGTACTAATAAATGACGTCCCCTTCTTTGTTTTCCTGAACCGTGCCTTTGAGAACACCGGTAGTATTACTTTTTGGGCATTCATAATGCACGGAGCGATGACGAGCTTATTCATAAGCTTTTATTTGCAGGCCTACAAAATAATCGGTCCGGGCATCGTTGGGAAAATAGTGACGGGGAGATACAACTCTCCTAAAGAGGAAGACCGAGTATTTATGTTTCTCGATCTTACCTCCTCAACCGCGTTTGCCGAAAAACTGGGGCATGTAAAGTATAGCCGACTAATCCAGGATTGTTTTTACGATATGACCGACTTTCTGATAAGATACCGCGGGAGAATTTATCAGTACGTAGGAGACGAGGCCGTTATCACTTGGAATTTCAAGCATGGCTTCCCCAAAAACAGATGCATACACTTCTATTTTGATTATGCCAAAAGACTAAAGGAGCGAAAAGATTATTATCTGAAAGAGTATGGCATAGTTCCCTCTTTTAAAGCTGCAGTCAATTCAGGGAGAGTAACAGTATGTGAGGTTGGGGAGATAAAGACCGAATTAGCTTACCACGGCGACGTGTTAAACACCGCGGCAAGAATTCTGGATTACGGGAAGAAGAATGATCATTCCTTAATGATTTCGGAGGAAGTATTCTCGAAAACTGTATCCGACGGAATTAAGATGACCAAGATAGAAGACCTCTCCTTAAAAGGGAAAACGGAAAAGCTATCTGTTTATAAGGTTGAGCGCCCCCGTTTAAAACCGAAATGAGAGGCAGCTTAATCCACCGTCAACCTTTTCGAACTCACTCATCTCCAGTTCAATGGTTCGGTATCCCGCCTTCTCGATTCTCTTTTTGCTCTTCGGATATCCTTTCGGTATGATGACCTTATCGTTTACCCAAATACAATTAGCGGAATAAGCTTCGTCCGGATCGACTATTATTTTGTTGAACTTTTCGAATTCGTCTCGCTCAATAAACTCACCGGAAATAAGAAGATTGTTCTTTTCCAGGTAGGCCATGCCGGTCTTTAAGTGCAACATCTCATTCAGCTCAATGGTTGAGCCGGTCATTCCATATTTATTTAATATATTTATCAGTTGCTCTGCCCCGTTGGCATTGGTTCTCTCGGAAAGTCCGATATAGAAATGTTTCCCTACCATCATAACGTCCCCTGGTTCAAGAGTACCGGGATCTTTAATCTCTTCTATCTTATCATAATAATTTCTCAACAGATCTTTTACCGAAGAGATTTCCCCCTTGCGTGACAATGCGCCGGGATTTGAGACGATAGCACATTTATCTGTAAGGAGAGCGGTATCTTCAACAAAGGTAGAATCGGGGTAATCTTCGTCTGCGGGAAGATTTATCACTTCAAGGCCGCACTCCTCAAGAGCAGCAACATATTTCGAATGTTGCCTGAGTGCTTTTTCGTAGTTCGGTATGCCGAGGTCGGCGGTTGTAATACCTTTAATAATATTTGCGCATGGCTTTCGCACAATTGCTCTTGTAAACATATCTTCATCCTAAATTGGATTCATTGAGCTAAAGATAATCAAGATACCTTAGTCATCCAATGTGATTCTCAACAATGGCCAAAATTAAATTGTGATAAACAACATATATTTTTTTGCGATTATAGAATTAAAGTATTATTTAGCCTCCTGAATTTTCCAATAAATAAACGTGTGTGATTATATGAAACAATCTTTACAAATTGCCGCCATGTTCCTACTCATGGTGCTCTTAACCTCCTGTTTTGACGAACCGGGCGACTTTGTTACTCCGGTAGTTGATGTAGAACTAAACGTTCCGATCGCTAATCGCTCTTATACATTGGAAGAAGCGATTGAAGACGAAGATGATGTATTGTATTACAGCGATCCGTCTGACCCGAATACTTTGGGAATGCTATATTACTCCACTATCGATACAATAGAAACAATTATGCTAGACGATGGTTTTGAGTTATCAGGCTTCCAGACCAGTATTTCGGAGAAAATCGGATCTGTAAACATCAATGATGTTGCTCCGGTTAGAAAAGGCTTGCGAGTAAACGAATGGACTTCTCTTCCTATTGATACTATTATGATATTTCCGGAGAATGAATCGGGAATAACAGTTGGCTTCCCTGCTATAAGTGAATTCGAATATGTAAAGATAAAGAGTGGTACTCTTGTTCTTAGAATCGTAAACAAACTTCCCGTTAAAACGGAAATGAAAGATTTCCAAATCAAGAACAATAGTAACAATAGTATTATTGCCGAGAACGAACCCGGCAAAAGATATATGATTGATCCTAAGGATAGTCTTGAAACAACTATACCTCTACGAAATGTAGTTATTGAAAACGATTTCGGATTATCAGGAACACTATACACCCCGGGAAGTGATCTTCAGATAGTTAAGATACCGGATGGAGTTTCCGTAGAGTATGTCGGGATACTAAAAGATCTTGTTATTGACGAAGCTTATGCTCCTTTACCTCCTCAGGATCCTTTCTCTACTGAAGAATACGTAGTAATGGATGATTCTTCTTACATAAACTTTGCGGATCTAAGCAAAGGCTCATTGGACATTTCATTTGATAGTCACTTGGATGTAGCTCTGAATCTTTCCTTTGAGATAGAAAATCTTTTGGAAAACGGAACTACTCCTTTCAGAAGAATAATAAAGCTAGAGAGAAATGAAAGAGCTAAAAAGCTGAATATTGCCTCTTTAGCAGGGTGGAAATTAAACTCCGCTACTCCCGGAGCTCTCGACAACAAAGCGAAATACAATTTTACCGTAACAACAGAGAATACCGATGAAGCAAGAAAGATAAACGTTAACGATTATGTATCGGTAGATATTAACCTTAGCGATTTGGAAATAGCCAAGGTAAAAGGAAAGCTTAAGCCTACCACAGTTGATTTCGATGAGAGAGGCTTTGATATGGATCTCGGTGAAATAAATGACAAGCTGAACTTTTCCGGTTTGAAGATGGCCGATCCGATAGCAACTTTGGAATTATTCTCCTCCCCCAATCTTGATTTGGTTCTCAATACCGACTTAACTGCTTCGAACAGTTCTCAGACAAATTCGATTCCGGTTAAGAATGTTGTTATCAAAGGGAATCAGAAGAACTCAATTGATTTGAGAGAATTCGGATTGAAGAATTTGATAAATGGCTTTACAGGCAACCTTCCTTCTAATTTCAGCATTGCCGGTGACGTAGTTGTAAATCCGGAATACGCCGAAGGAGAAGTATCTACAGCCGATTCGATATACGGAAGAGTATTGTTGGAGTTCCCTCTTCAAGTAGGAATATCAGGTGGAGAGATAACAGATACAATCGATCTCGAGTGGGGAGATTTCGATAAAGATGAGTTGGACAATGTTAATTTCGGCGAATTGTATTTGACAATAAACAACAAAGTAGCCGCTGCTCTGGAAGTAACGGCAGAAGTAGTTGACAGCTTCGGAACTCATTTGACATATATTCCGGCTGAATACAACGCGGATAAAACGATTCATGTTCTCGCTCCGGAAATAGATGATAACGGAAATGTTGTAACGGGCGCAAGAACAGAACAAGTAATCCGAATGGAAGGTACGGATGTTCAGCTACTTACCAAAGGGGCAAAAATAATAGCTAAGATCAAATTCGGTACATCGAACGAAGCTAACCTGACCCCGGCCAAATTCAGAATAACCGATTCTATTGAATTCTATGTCGGCGCTAAGATGAGCTATAAAACTGATTTTGAAGACGAGGAGAACTAAGATGAAAAAACTATTATTACTTATCTGCTTTTCATTATCTTCGATCGCCTTCGCTCAGATGGGATCGGATAATTTCAATACCGCCCAGACAGTAGGTTTGGCGGGTACTTTCACCTCTAACGTGAGAGGCTTGAGTGCGATAAATATTAATCCCGCGAATACATTATTGGAAAAAGGGAAAACGGAATTCAACTTTGTTCTCCCTCTTCCGACAATAACCGCTACGGTAAGAAATGGATTCTTGAATATAAATGAGTATACGAAATATTTTACCGGCGAAGATGGGAATTCATCAGTCGGTAAATATTTGGATGATGTAGCAAAGCAGGATCTCTCCGAATTATATAAGGAGGGGAACACTATTAGAACAGGCGCATCAATCAATTATCTATCCGTTTTGGTAACCGCCGGTAAGAAAATCGGAACATTCGGGTTTGCCATTAGTGATAATATAGCTGCACGAGCTAACCTCCCTAAAAGTTTGACAGACCTATTCCTATATGGAAATAAAGTCGGAGAGACATACGATCTGAATGACATGAAGTTCGAATCATGGCATTTGAGAAACTACACTTTCTCCTACGCTAGGAATTTCGAAAAGCCATTCAAAGGCTTCTTGAAGAATTTGAGAGCAGGGGTTTCTTTCAAAATAGTGACCGGTTTCTTCTACACAAAACTGAATCATATTAACACCACAGTTTCTACGCTTGAGGATAGAAGATTCCAATTCAACAACAACTACGAATTTAGTGTTTTCACTTCGGAGGATTTCGGTGTAAAGCATGAATTCGAAGATGATAATGTAAGTGACGAATCGAGTATTTCCCCATTCCCGAAAGGGGCAGGTAGCGGTGTTGGTTTTGATCTCGGATTAGCGGCTGAAGTAACCGATTATCTTACTGTTGGTTTTGCTCTAACCGATATGGGTAGTATCACATGGGACAAAAAGGCAGTTAAATATACAGGTGGCGGAGAATACATTCTCGATGATATTACCGAAGAAGATAATATGGATTCTCTTCAGACGGTATTTGAAGAGAACGGCGAATACAGAGGAAGCTTTACCAGTAACTTACCAACTGCTTTACGTTTGGGTGTCTCCATGAGAATGGATAAGTATTTCAAAGGAATGGCTCCGATGACTATAGCAATGGACTACAACCAAGGCTTCAACGATCGCCCGGGGAACTCAACAAAGGCAAGATTTTCTTTAGGTTGTGAGTTCTTACCAATAGACTGGTTGCCGTTGCGTTCCGGCTTTTCTTTCGGTGGAGAGTACGGATTTAACTGGTCATTCGGTCTGGGATTCATCATCAACAATAACTTCGAACTCGATATGGCAACATATAACATTGTTGATTTCATGGCTCCGAATAGAGCGGAAGGTCTCGGATTTGCTTTCAGTTCAAAATTCATGTTGTAAGTTTCGGCCCGGGGTTCCGGGCCTTTTTTTATTTATCCAACCAAGCTTCAAACTTCTCAGTAACACTACTTCCTTCCGATTCCTTCAGCAGCGTCAGCAAGTCAGAGGTTTTGTTTATCTTCCGCATGCTTACTTCTTTTAACAATCGAAGAAATTGTTCTTTGCCTATCTCCTTTTCGAGACGCAATAGTAGCGCGCATCCTTTATTATAGAGTACCGAATAAGCATCGGGATCGTTCCTGTCTATTCCGCGAACCGGAGGCAACTTATCAACTCCCTTTTCTTTTTTCGAAAGCCTTTTCTCAAACTCTTCCTCGCCATAAATATTTCTCACAATCATCATTGCGCTGCACTCAGCGAATGATTCGTTTAGCCAATCTTCCCACGTATTTGTAGGAGCATTCATCCACCATAAATGACTTAGCTCATGTGCAAAATATCTTGCGTACCCAGATTGATATGCTCTGTAATCCTCATCCGAAATGTTACTCAAAACTATAATCCCCTTTCTGGCATAGCCTCCCCCTCTCTTTCTGGGGACAAAGAGAATCGACGCGTTCTTATCTCCCTCTCCGAACCAACTGTTGAATTGACGAAGAATATCATTACCTCTTTTCCCAATTGTTTCCATTGTAGAAACTGATAAGGGTATTGTAGTATTTACTATTGTCGAGTAATCGGTGTTTTCAATTCTTTTTTCCTCAAAGTCTTTTGAGGCAGTAATAACAATATCATTCGCGTCATATAGGCTTTTCATCTTCCATTTATTTTGCTCCGACTTGGATACCGCTCCATTTCCCACGAGTTTATATTCTTCAGGTAACTCGATTATTGTCTCATGCCTGATGCTTTTCAACTCGGGCATGTAGGGAAACCACGGTGAATAGAGCCCTAACTCAATCCACTCCTTCGTAACTCTGTTAGTTCTCCAAGGCTCAGTAATTCCAATTGTTCCGCCATATTTAATATTGATTCGAGCTCTCTCCCCTTTGCGTAACTTACCATTTAGTTTAATTACAAGATTGCCGGCTTCGGGAGTATATCTTAGTCTCGGAGTGGAGGTGGTATCGAAATAGAACTCCTTCATGTCAGAGCATTCAACTGATTCGATATTCATATTCTTGTGCAAAAGAAATGGAAGAGAGTCGGTTTCAGTCAATTGGTTAACATAAGTAATATCCGAACTTACAACTATGGATTGCTGATCGGGAATTATTGTCAGATAATTATTGTATTCCGTTATTTCATGTTGTGGATTAGGTAGATTGCATGATATGAGAGATAGCAAGAAGATAGATGCCAATATAGCTTTGCGCATAAAGTATTCTCCTTTTTTTTGAACGTCCTTAGATTAGACCGCCCCAGAGGTAAAAACGTTGTATTCCTAATTACTCGGGAGAGTAAATTTCATATATTTTATTGTTCGTTCGTTTTCGATATAGTACTTTTCATAAGTAGTTTGAATCTGTTTCGCTTCGTGTAACTCTTCCGTAGAATAGAGATCGGGATCATTCTCTATTATTGTGGCCTCCATCTCAGATAGTACTTTTACAGAATACTCGTATAATCCGTCGTCATCGGTCTTAAAGATAATAATTCCGTTTTCAACCATGACTTGTTTGTAGATATTAAGAAAGAAGTCAGATACAAGTCGTCTCTTTTCACATCTGCGTCTGACATGTGGTTCGGGGAAAGGGATGTATATTTCGCTGATTTTTTCTTCCTTTAAGATTTCCGGCAATCTTTCGGCTCGTGTTGCAAGGAACGCTGCGTTCGAGATTTCTTCGTCAAGAGAAAGTTTTGCGCCGACCCAAAGACGCGCCGGGCGAAGATCCAAACCTATGAAATTCTTATCGGGAAAGTGCTTGGCAAGATTCACCGTATAATCTCCGTGCCCACATCCGACTTCCAGAACAACCGGATTATCATTACCGAAATACTCCCGTATCGGTTTATCCAAAGGCGCATCTTCAAATTCAAATACATTCGGGAATGTTTTTACTTCAGCCAGTTTAATATGTTTCTTTCTTGCCATGTGCCGGTAGAATTATTATCAAAGCCGTAAAAATAAGTAAACCCGCAGAAATAATGACATTAATTATTATTACTCTCCGAATAACGCGTCGATCAATTTATTAATAAGATTCTCTTCGGCTTCTTTCCACTTGATGAATTTCTTTCTCGATACTATTCCCAGTGGCCCTTCGTAGATTCCGCCGTATGTTGTTCCGTCATAAACCCTCACTGCTATAACATTCTCCTCGCCGTACTTAAGCACATTAGGTGAAATGTAATACGCGCGAAGCTTCTGATGAAACTCGTGCGCTACCCATATCTTTGAGTAATCTTCTTCTATCTTTCCGGTACTTCCAACAAGTTGGCCATTAATATATGTTTCATCGAGATCGTCAATCTTACCTACTAGCAGGATAAGTCGTTTCTCTTTATAATCCTTCGGAATAAATACTTTTGTTCTGTACCAGGCAATCCCGTCGTAATCCTTGTATCCTTGATAGTCCCAGAGGGTTGGCACTTTAAGCTCCTCCCAAGTGCTATCATCAAATGAAACCGCCTTCCATTCTTCCGGCTTATCTCCGGTTTGGAATTTCCATTTCGACGCTAACTTTATATCGGGAACCAATTCATCCTTTTCCACATAAATGCCATTTCTTCCCCGCACTATTCCGCCGGTTCCGGAATGATCATAGACGCGGATAGCCAAAACATTTTCCCCACCAAAATTAACTATTTCATTTGGTATCATGTATTTCCTATCGCTATGCGCATTAGTATAATATTTCGGAGGAAATCCTCCCGAATAGCCTACTAATTCACCATTTAGGAATGTTTCGTCAACATCATCAATCCAACCCAGATGAAGGATAACAGATCTGTTTCGAAATTCTTCATCAACATTAAATTTGATCCTATACCATGCATATCCGTCGTACCCAGGAAAACCCTGGTCTTCCCAACTGGAAGGCACGTTTATCTCTTCCCAATAAGTATCATCAAAGTCAATTCGGCTTCTGGTAGAATCGTCTCCTATTTCGAATTTCCAATTGGTATTGAGATCAACAATTTTTCTGTATTCTTTCCCGAATATCACTACGGAAGAAAATGTAATTAGCACACACAGTATATATCTGAGTTTCATTTTGATTTTCCTAATTGTTTTCGCCGGCAATTAATTTTATATCCGTTACGTTGTTATTCAGCACATCGAACAACTTTTCGATATTGTGGTATTCCGCTTTTAAGGCGCTTTCTATTTTTCGCTTATTATTTAGAAACGCGTAAACATTTTTAGCGTTTCTTTTTAGTCTCTCATCTTTTGTATTGGCAATCAGAGTTAATAATTCATTCTTTATTTCCACAAAGCAAAAATCTTTATCATAAATGCTGTTCATTACTATCTGGAAAAGAGTGTTTTCGACTAATTCCTTTTTCTGACTTTTCAAAGCGGTTATATACCCGTTTTTTGTTGCCTCCGAACTTTGCGCCAATATATAATTGCCGACTCCATTTCCTACTAATAAAACAAACGATAAGACTACAATAAACTTTTTCATTTCAATCTCCCTAATGATTATTAATTATTGTTTCCGATTCAAATTTGCCAATAAGAAATATCACGGTGGTCATATCGATTTCATGAAATGTCATCGAATGTCATGAAGTAGTTTTATTGCACCAATTTATACCCGACTTTGTGAACTGTTAGGATAATCGTCGGATGAGCGTGGTTCTCTTCTATTTTTTGTCTGAGCTTCAGAATAAAATTATCAATCGTTCTCGGAGTAATGATCTCATCCTCTCCCCAAACATTGTTTAATAATTCTTCTCTACTTACGATTTTGTTTTTGTTTTCATAAAGATATTTCAAAACCGAAAACTCTCTATGAGTCATCTGCAGCATTTCTCCGTTTGAATAGGCTGTATAAGCAGGGAAATCGACTACTATCTTTCCAATCTCTACTCCCTGACTTTCTGTTTTACCTGAGCTTGTCTCTCCGGTTCTGCGCAACACGGATTTTATGCGAGCTAGTAGTTCTCTCAAACCAAAGGGCTTTGTGATATAATCATCAGCACCAAGTTCAAGTCCAAGAACTTTGTCTATCTCTTCCCCTTTTGCGGTAAGCATTATTATTGGAGTACCACTCCCCTTTTCTCTGGCTTTTTTGCAAACATCAAATCCATTGATCTTGGGCAACATCACATCCAATAAAACCAGATCGAAACAATTCGTAAGAATTTTTTCTAGTCCAACTTCCCCGTCTTCCGATGTTTCGACTTCATAGCCTTCGAAGATTAAATTTTTCTCAAGACCCAGCCTCATTTGAGGTTCGTCTTCAACCAATAGTATTCTAGCCATATTCCGTAATCTTTTGTTTTTATTTATACCGGAAAAAGCACTTTGAAATTGCTTCCTTTTCCAACTTTGCTTTGTACTTCTACTTTCCCATTATGAGCTTCAACTATATGCTTTACCAAAGACAAGCCTAATCCGCTCCCCTTTATAGGATTATTCAATTCACCGCGAACCCGGTAGAACTTTTCGAATATTTCTTCTTGCGCCTCTTTTGGTATTCCGATACCTTTATCTGCGACCTCGAAATATACAAACTCCTTTTCCCTTCCTGTTCTAATCATTATTTCTTTTTCGGAAGAGCTATATTTTATACTATTTTCTAATAGGTTTACGAATGCTTCAATTATGGAATCCTTATCCCCTTTAACTATTAGATCATCATCCGCAAAATCCACCTTTAGAGAAAATTCCTTACTCTTGATGTGGAACTTGTATAGATTAAGAACTTCCGCAACCTCTTCATTCAGACTAAACTCGGCAAAATGATATTCCTTTTTACCAGCTTCAATTTTGGAGAAATCGAGAAGCTTATTAATCATTAGAGTAAGTCTCTCACTCTCTTGTCTAATCACTTTAGCAAAATCTGTTGTTTCCTTTTCCGAAGATGATCTTCTCAGTTCGATAGTTTCGGCAAACATCCGAATCAGAGCCAGCGGTGTGCGCAATTCGTGTGAAACGTTCGAGACAAAATCTGTTTTCATTTTAGAAAGCTCAAACTCTTTTCGCAGATTTTGATTCAAATAATATCCACCTATCGCCAAGGAAAGACCGAGAACAACAATAATTAACATGGCACTGTAAAATCTATCCTTTGAGAGCTCTTGAATAGATGTTCCCTGAAGCTTGATTCCAATTTGATAATCGGGTAGAAACCAGAGATTATTTGTCGTTTCCAAATCATCACTTCCTATTTTACCACTGGAAAATTTAATCTCATTCGTTGATTTTTTTACGATGGCAAATTGGAATTCATTGTTAGCAATATCATTTAACAGAGGTACTATTATTTCCGAAAGAAATCTATCTTCGTTCAGAGAAAAGAGTGTTAGAAAATTGCGGTTATCGGGACTATTAGCAACAAAGCAGAGTTTTAACTCATCTTCCCAGGACAGAACTTCTATTTTCGTGTAGCCTAACTTTTTTCGATAAAATAGTCTATTCAATATTGGAAGATTGTCCTTAATAAAGCTCGAAATTCGTTCATTATTATCTTGCTTTAGCTCTCCGGCAAAATACCAAACAGTCCCGACAGTATCGGTTATCGTAATGTCATTAATAACTCCGGTTGTAGATAAATAATCATTAAGATTCTTTTGAACATCTTCCGAAGAGAGGTAGTTTTCAATTCTTTCTGGCCATGAATTTACTTTTTCCCAAGAGTAATTATTAACCGATTGAAGAACCAACTCCATTTGTCTGCTGTAAATTTCACGAACCAGATTTTCATTTTTTGATAAAGAAGTCAACTCGAAAACAAAGTAGACCAGGATAGGAATCGCCACGATAAGTACAGAGAGAAAAGAAATTCGTTTTTGAAACAATTGTCCGCCTTTTGACGTTTAGAAAATCAACTTGCATTGAATAGAGTCGCAAATATGGGAAAATATAAAAAACTTATTATTTCTCCTATATGAGAAAACTAATTAATTATGATTATTTTCCGACAATAATAAGGATATCGAACTCTTATAATCCGTTAATCTTATATGTTTTTAGGAGATAGTTACTATGATGAATCTTTCGTTGCTTAACCAAAAGCTCTCTTATAAGCTTTTAGTTAGAGTTTTCGCTGTTGTTGCAATAGCAGTACTTTTAAGTTCTTATTTCATATCCGATATGGTCGAAAATAATATTCGAAATGAGGCTCAGTTTAAGGTAGAAAGCCAATTATCTTTTATTCAAGACAAATTAGCTTCTACAAACTCAGAGTATCTCGATAAAGTTACATCCGGCATGAGATTATTCAAAAAATTATCCCTCGATACGGGCTTACCAAATATTTCCGCTTCTGAAGGAACTCCCAATATTTATTTCGGGACAAAACTACAAAACAGTAACTACAAAATAGTAGACGACATCCAACAAGTATTAGGTGGAACAGCTACGCTTTTTGTAAGATCGGGTGATGAATTCGTTAGAGTATCAACGAATGTAAAGAAAAGTGACGGTTCTCGAGCCATCGGGACAACCCTTTCCAAATCAGGCGAGGCTTACAAGAAAATCTCAAAGGGGGAAAGCTTTTACGGCACAGTTGATATATTAGGAAAAGAGTATCTGACAGGTTACGAGCCTGTTAAAGATAAATTTGACAAAGTCATAGGAGTTTGGTATGTAGGGTATTCTTTGGACGGGTTGTCTGCGCTGAAGGATTACATAAGCTCTACAAAAATCCTTCAAAAAGGATTCACAGCCCTTGTTGATGATAACAATGTTCCTGTATTCTTCTCAGATATTACAAATGAAGCTCAAGTAAGTCAATTCTACGAAAACGGAGAGGCTTATTCCGATTGGGTTATCACAATTGAACATTTCCCTGCTTGGGAGTATAAAATACTTGTTGCATATCCTCAAGAAGTTGTTGATAGTGAAGTTAACGCTTCCCTGATAACAGTTATCTTGCTTGGTTTTGTAGTCGGAGTTATCCTGCTAGGTGTTATTTATTTCATTATGAATAAATATGTTATCAAGCCGGTTGATACATTAGATGAAGCGACGAAAAAAATCGCAAGTGGCGATTTGGACGTAATTGTTGAACTGGACTCGAAAGATGAAATTGGAAATTTGGCAGGTGAATTCAATAAAATGACCGAACAGATATATCAACAAATGGAAAATCTGAATAATCTGCCTACTCCGGTTTCGGTGATTGATAAGGATTATAACATCACATTCATCAATCGTAAGGGAGCCGAAGTTGTCGGCAAAAAGGTTGATGAACTTATTGGACGTAAATGTTACAACCATTTTAAAACAGATCATTGTAATACCGAAAAATGCGCATGTAAACTTGCTATGGCAAACAATACAAATGTATCAGACGAAACGATATCGCACGCAAATAATACTCAAACTCATGTAATGTACACCGGTAGTCCTGTAAAAAACAAAGAGGGAAAGATAATCGGTGCTTTGGAATATTTTGCGGATGTAAGCGAAATAAAAGAGATGCAAAACTACTTATATCGTTCTACTCAAAATATGCTTGCCGGAATTGAACAATTCGAGCAAGGCGATCTTACGGTAAAACTGACTGCCGAAAAAGAAGGGGATGATATCGCCCGTTTATTTAACGGATTTAACGATGCCATTCATCGTGTAAAAGAAATGATAAACAAGGTTGGAGAAAGTATCGATTCCACAGCCAGCGCGACTGAGGAGATATCCTCAAGCACAGAACAGATGGCAGCCGGAGCGCACGAGCAAAGCGCGCAAGCAGCCGAAGTAGCTAGCGCGGTAGAGCAAATGACAGCAGGAATTTTGGAAACAACTACTCTAATAATGAACGCGAAAGAACACGCTTCCGAAGCCGGAGAAATTGCTCAAAACGGTGGAAGTGAAGTAATGAAAACCATCGAAGGAATTAATAGAATTGCCGAAGTTGTTTCCCTGGCCTCAAAGAATATCGAACAGCTCGGGCATAGTAGTAGCCAAATCGGAGATATTGTTCAGGTGATAAATGACATCGCCGATCAGACTAATCTCCTTGCTTTGAATGCCGCAATTGAGGCTGCAAGAGCAGGTGAACAAGGGAGAGGATTCGCTGTTGTTGCTGATGAAGTTAGAAAATTGGCTGAAAGAACTACAAAAGCTACTCAGGAAATCGGCGACATGATAAAGCAAATACAAAAAGACACCTTCGAAGCGGTTGAATCTATAAAGACCGGCTCAGGTGAAGTTGAAAAAGGAAAAGAGCAGGCTAATAGCGCTGGCAAATCTCTAACCGAAATTATTAAGGCCGCAACAGAGGTTCTTGAAGTCGTAGAACAGATTGTAACTGCAAGTGACGAACAATCGAAAACCGCTGAACAAATCAGTCAAAACATTGATTCGATTAGTAGCGTTACTCAACAGTCGGCTGCCGGCACAGAACAAGTAGCTCGTGCTTCCGGTGACTTGAGTCAACTTATGCAGAATTTGCAGGAGCAGATCATGCTGTTCAAAACAGACGCTAACGAATATAACAACAGAAGATTACTCAATTAGCATATAAGAGAAGAGGTGCTTTATCGCACCTCCTCTTATACTCTATCTTTATTTTAATAAAATCGCTTTCTTTGATATGGCATTTTGGTCGGTGGTTAATCTGTAGATATACATTCCGCTGGCAAGGTCACTTCCGTTAAATTCTATTTTGTGTGTACCGGCAGACAACGGTGAATTAACCAAGACTTTTACTTCTTCTCCCAAAAGATTATATACTGCCAATTTTACATTCGAATTTCCGGGTAACTCAAAACTGATTGTTGTGCTCGGGTTGAATGGGTTCGGGTAGTTTTGATATAAAGCAAATCTTGAAGGTGGAGATTCTTCTACATATTTAACAGTATCTCTACCGTAAGAATAATTTGATTGCTCAATATATTTTGCTCCGTACGATAATTCCCTTCCGTTTATCAGACTTTCTCTCACGGAGTTTCCGCTCCCAACTATATAGGCTAGGGTAATTTCCTGCTCAACACCCTTTGATAACACAAAGGGGCCGATACTAAGAAGCATATTTTGATCACCAGAAACAACATTAACCCAACCAATTCTATTTATCGGATCTCCCGAATACCAAAATCTACCATCAATTGAATCACAATTATTTCCAGTCACTTTTCCATACGGATAATAGCACGGATCAAATGGTCTTCCAAACCTGTCAAGCCCTTTCATTTTACGCTGATATTCTCCATGATCTTTATAAGAATAATCCCCCGGGTCATCGAGATATTGATAATTTTGAATTGAAGCACAATTAACCGGGGTTGCTCCAGGTATTCTTTTTTTTCCCAGATAAGGCCCCTTGTGGATAATACATTGCTTTAGCTCAGTTTCTCCATCATCATAATTATCATTTCCATTTTCGTCGATATATGAATCTCCATCAACATAATCAACAGGTCCATTAATCAGCTTTACCCAGAAACTTAAAACGTTTCTGTTTATTGTTGTATCACTAAAGCTGTTATATACATAACCGGCATTCCCTTCTAAGTCACATCCCATGAGATCGTTTCTCTCATACCCAATATCAGGATCAGTTAATATTCCCATATAGACACTATCCAAACGTTCTGCGATACTACCAGTATTGGTAATTCGATATCTGATAAAGATGATATTATCGACACCTGTATGTTGCTCAATACCATAAACAGTTTGCTTAATTTCAATCCCCAAAGGACTAACCCTTGGATATATACGACGATCTTCCGAGGGTAGACCATCGTTATATATACACCAGATTAAATTATCCCCTATATAATCCGGACGATCTTCATTGTAATCCCATTTAGAATTTCTGTTATAATCAACGGGATCATATCTTCCGTTTTTATTTCCATCAAAATAGTCTGCCCCTAATTCCACAGCCCTTTCCCAATTCTTCCATGAATCCCCGAACGGTGGATCATCAGCATTCAACGTGTAGACTCCGCTATTTGACCCAACATGTGACTCCCCCACTTTTCCCGGAATCCAATCGTAATAACGGAATCTGCTGTTCTGCGCCGTTACCCAAAGAGAATCATTTGCAAGGCCACACATTAAGAAGCCACCTGAATAAAGAAATTTTTCATTTTGATAGCTTCCTAGCCCATACCAGGATCCCATAGCCATGTCACCGTTATTAGCAACACTTAATTTTATTTTTCCGTTTTCGAATATCTTAAAGTTCATATTTTCACTTTGAGCACTGATATTAGCTCTCACTAAACTCAGCATAAAGACTATCCGAAGTATACTGTAAAAATTTTTTTTCATATCTACTACCATAGTTTGCTTTATTTCAAGAGTAGTGCTTTACGGGAAAAAGAGAGTCCACCAACACTTATTCTGTAAATGTACATTCCACTGGCAAGGTCACTTCCGTTAAATTCTATTTTGTGTGTACCGGCAGACAACGTAGAATTTACCAAGACTTTTACTTCTTCTCCCAAAAGATTATATACTGCCAACTTTACATTCGAATTTCCGGGTAACTCAAAGCTGATTGTGGTGCTCGGGTTGAAGGGGTTCGGGTAGTTTTGATGTAAGCTAAATTCACTCGGGATTAGCTTATAATCCACAGTTAGACTAGATGCTTCTTCGTTATAATTATTATTATAGAATTTATGCAGATACTCAAGTAACTCTTTTGTAACAGAGACAGATCCAAGAGGCGTATTTCCTTGTCCAACTACATAGGCAAAGACGATTTCAATCTCTTCTTCACTCCTTATATCAAAAGGGCCGGTATTAAGTAACATTCTTTGATCTTTTGCCAATGTATGCAGCCATCCCTTGTTTTCTACCGGATCACCGGAAAACCAAAAATTCGTTTGAATCCCCGAACAATCAGTGTTTACAACTTCACTTATCGGATTATCGCATGGATTCAATGGGATACCAAATTTATTAAAGCCGAGCATGTAATTGCGACCTTCCTCTATTGTGGATGGGTCACCATAAGTCGGATCGGAACTCATATAGCTTATAAAGGAAGAGATTGTTTGGTTTTTCGCTCCATATATTTCGCGTGTACCAAGCGCTTCACCCATTGAATAGCAAGCGGTGTCGACCGAGATATCTCCATTGTCAAAAACACTATTTCCATTAACATCGGTATATGTTTCTCCAACCACATAGGTTGGCGGTCCGGCAAGGAGTGTAACAGCGAAACAAGGAGTATTCACTCCATATTCAGAATCATTATCCTTTTGATAAGCCAAACCCGCATTTCCAAAAACATCACAGCTAGTCAGATCATCCTCGTGATTACCTATATCAGGATCAACCCAAGCTCCAAAAGACAGACTATCTAAAGGTTCGTGAACAGATTCGGATTTCTTTATTCTATATCTTATAAATATTACATTATTTAGTTTTTCGGGTTTATCAAAAGCAAAAACAGTCTGCTTTATTTCCAATCCAACTGGATTTGATTCAGGTAATCTGGAATCAACTAAACTATTATCATTGAAGACTGTCCAGACTGTCTGATCTCCTATGATATCAGGTCTATCTTCATTAAGATCCCATAGATTATTACCATTGAGATCCACCGGATTATAGTTGCCATCGTTGTTTCCATCATAATAGTCTGCTCCAAGAATGACCGCATCTTTCCAATTTTGCCATGATTGCCCAAATGGTTTATCACTCTTTTTTACAACATAAACCCTATTTAGTGAATCTGGGGTATTCCCACTGAATTTCCCGGGAAGCCAATCCTCCAACAAAGAGGAGGGAGCTTGAGCCCTGCACCATAGTTCATTCTCTTTTTTTCCGCTTATAAAGAATCCTCCGCTGAAAAGAAAACTCTTTCCTTTAAATGAAGATGATTCCCGACTGTGCGATCCCAGAATTCCTTTATTATTAATAGGAAAAACAATATCTCCTGTTTTGAGAATATGGAATTCTTGCGGGAGAACAAGGGTGAAAGGTAATAATATAATTATTATCAGATTGAAAATGTGCTTCATCTCAACTCCTAATATTTTTGTAGAGAGTATAAGAATATGAATATTGGAATTATGTTAATCGATCAAATTATTTGGTTTTCTTATGCCCAAGAGCCGACCGGATTTGCTCCGGCCGACAATTATTATCAATATTATTTTAATAAAATTGCTTTCTTTGATATGGTATTTCTGTCAGTTGTTAATCTGTAGAGATACATTCCGCTGGCAAGGTCACTTCCGTTAAATTCTATTTTGTGTGTTCCGGCAGACAACGGAGAATTTACTAAGACTTTTACTTCTTCTCCCAAAAGATTATAAACTGCCAATTTTACATTCGAATTTCCGGGCAATTCAAAACTGATTGTTGTGCTTGGGTTGAATGGGTTCGGGTAGTTTTGGTGTAAACTAAATTCACTAGGAACTTGCTTATTATTCACAGTTAGAGTAGATGCTTCTACAGTCAAATTAGTCTCATAGAATTTATGCAGATACTCAAGTAACTCTTTAGTAACAGTGACTGACTCAAGCGGAGTATTTCCTTGCCCGACCAAATATGCAAAAATGATTTCAATTTCTTCTTCACCCTCAATTTCAAAAATGCCGGTATTAAGTAACATTCTTTGATCTTGAGCTCTTGTATGCAACCATCCCTTGTTTTCTACCGGATCACCTGAAAACCAAAAATTTGTCTGAATACCTAAACAATCAGTGCCAACAACCTCACTTATAGGATTATCGCATGGGTTCAAGGAAATACCATTTCTTTTTAGCCCGAGCATATAGTTTCGACCTTCCTCTATTGTGACGGGATCCCCGTATGTCAGATCTGAACTCATGTAGTTAATAAATGAAGAAATTGGCTGGTTTTTCGCTCCAATTACTTCTTTTCTACCTAGAAATTCTCCCCTTGAATAGATGGCGGTATCTATCGGAATATCTCCGTTATCGAAATGATTGTTTCTGTTAACATCAGTATATGTTTCTCCAGCAATATGTTTTTTGGGTCCTGCCAGAAGAGCAACAGCGAAACATGGGGTTTGAGCACCATATACAGTATCATTATTATTTTGATATACCATACATGCATTCCGTTCAATATCACTGCATGATAGATCATTTCCAGGGTCGCCAATATCTGGATCAGTCCAAGCTCCAAATAGAACACTATCTAAAAAAACTGACTGTGAATCAGCCTTTGAAATTCTGTATCTTATAAATATTACATTATTTAGTTTTTCGGGTTTATCAAAAGCAAAAACAGTCTGCTTTATTTCCAATCCAACTGGGTTTGATTCAGGTAATCTGGAATCAACTAAACTATTATCGTTGAAGACTGTCCAGACTGTTTGATCACCTATGATATCAGGTCTATCCTCATTAAGATCCCATTGATTATTACCATTAATATCTACCGGATTATAGTCACCATCGTTGTTACCATCATAATAGTCTGCACCAAGAATAACCGCATCCTTCCAATTTTGCCATGATTCCCCAAACGGTTCATCACTCTTTTTTACAACATAAACTCTATTTAAAATATCTGGGGTATCCCCACCAAATTTCCCGGGAATCCAATCATCCAACAAAGAAGAGGGGGCTTGAGCCCTGCACCATAATTCGTTCTCTTTTTTTCCGCTTATGAAAAAGCCTCCGCTAAAAAGAATCCACTTGCCCTGAAAATAGGTGTACTCCTGATTATTCTCATAGTTATGATAACCCAGTATTCCACTATTATTAATAGGAAAAACAATATCTCCTGTTTTGAGGATATGGAATTCTTGCGGGATAACAAGGGAGAAAGGTAA
Source organism: uncultured Ignavibacteriales bacterium (assembly GCA_942492055.1). Lineage (GTDB taxonomy): Bacteria > Bacteroidota > Ignavibacteria > Ignavibacteriales > Melioribacteraceae > CALODP01. The sequence continues at coordinate 159,326 of CALODP010000001.1, forward strand.
TATTATAATTATTATTAGATTGACAATGTGCTTCATCTCAACTCCTAATATTGTATTGAGAGTATAGGAATTAGAATATTGGGATTATATTAATCGATCAAATTATTTGGTTTTCTTATGCCCAAGAGCCGACCGGATTTGCTCCGGCCGACAATTATTATCAATATTATTTTAATAAAATTGCTTTCTTTGATATGGTATTTCTGTCAGTTGTTAATCTGTAGAGATACATTCCGCTGGCAAGGTTGCTGCCGTTTAATTCTACTTTATGTGTTCCGGCAGACAACGGAGAATTTACCAAGACTTTTACTTCTTCTCCCAGTAGGTTATAAATTGCCAGTTTTACATTTGAATTTTCGGGCAACTCAAAACTGATTGTTGTGCTTGGGTTGAATGGGTTCGGGTAGTTTTGTGCCAGGGTTATGTTATTTGGGATCTGCGCAATATCTTCTTTTCCCAGAGTTATTTTACCCATAAAATTATTTTCGGTAATATCTTGAGCATAATTGGCCAAAACTCTTGCTCTAGTAATTGACTCAAGAGCATTGCTTCCCTGCCCTACAATATAGGCAACTAATATTTCTGTCTCATCTTCCGAAGTTAAATTAAATGGACCGGTTGTTACTACCAAACGTTGATCTTGAGCATAATTATTCAACCATCCAGAATTAGTTACCGGATCGCCCGAGTAAAAATATTTCTTATTAATAGTATTGCAATCATCATTAACTACATCGCCAAAGGTCCAATCACAAGGATTAACTAACTCTCCATTGGGAAAATATCCTGTCATAATATTACGAACCTGATAAACCTCATGAGGATCTGCCAATAGCGGATAGGACTTAATGTAATGGAAAAATGATTTCATTCCCAAATTGCAAGCTCCGGGTATACTATTTATTCCGAAATTTTCTCCATTATAAAATTTCGCAGAGTCAAGTACCGTTTCTCCTTCTTCATACTGATTGTTTCCATTTGCGTCTACATAGGAAACTCCCGGTATATAGGCCTTCGGACCTGATATTAGTTTTGTCATGAAACATGGTGGAGTGTTACCATATTCGGAGTCAGTTCCATTATTGTATGCATACCCAGCGTCCAAGCTGATATCACACCCCACAAAATCATCCATATAATTACCCAGATCAGGATCAGAATAGATAGAAAAGAAAACACTATCCATAGGAGTTTCATCCTCTCTTACGTTTTTTATCTTATATCTTATAAATATGATATCGCTATATTCATCAAGACTGTCAAAACTGAAAACAGTTTGTTTTATTTCGATTCCCATTGGAGTGCTTCCTATAGGATACTGACTATCGGGTCCCTCATTTCCATCATTGAATATAGTCCATACCATCTTATCACCCACGAGATCGGGTTTATCTTCATTAGCATCCCATTGACCATTTCCGTTCAAATCTACCGGATTATATATTCCGTCATTATTTCCATCATAAAATTTCGCCCCTAACTCAACAGCGTTTTCCCAGTTTTCCCAACTACTGCCGAATGGGGTATCCTCTTTTTTCACAATGTATAATTTATTGATGGAATCGTTTGGGGCGACACCAAATTTGCCCGGTAGATAATTTGGCATTAAACCGGCTATAGCCTGACCTCTTGCCCATAGACTATCCTGAAGCTTTCCACTTAAATAAAAGCCCCCACAGTTTAATAAAAGTTTCCCATCAAAAGTACCTCTCTTAGTCTCAAAATTTTCGCTCATAATACCAAAGTATCCCTTTGTATCCATAGGAACAGATATCTTCCCTGTTTCATACAGTAGAGTATTTTGCGCAAAGGAATTGAAGGAGAAAAACGATAAAAGGATTAGTGAGAGTATGATTTTCTTCATACTACCTCCGAATTTTAATGGGGGATAATATATTTTAGATTTATGTTAATAAACATATACTTTAAAAGCAATATATCTTTTTAGTAGCATAAAAAAGCTAAGAGCCGACTAAGGATGAACTTAGTCGGCCAATATTTATTTCAATAAAATCGCTTTCTTTGATATTGTATTTTGTTCGGTGGTTAATCTGTAGATATACATTCCGCTGGCAAGGTCACTTCCGTTAAATTCTATTTTGTGTGTACCGGCAGACAACGGAGAATTTACCAAGACTTTTACTTCTTCTCCCAGGAGGTTATAAACTGCCAGTTTTACATTCGAATTTCCGGGTAACTCAAAACTGATTGTTGTGCTCGGGTTGAATGGGTTCGGGTAGTTTTGTGCCAGTACGAATTTATCGGGAGTTATATTCTGATCTTTTACAGGGGTTGTGGCGTTATTTTTATAATCATCCAATATTTTTTGCAGATTGTCATTTATGCCTCTCATTGCTGTTATTGAGTTCAAAGCACTTGTTCCCTGCCCAATTATATAGGCAACTACTATCTCTTTTTCGAAACCTTGCGGAAGATTAAAGGGACCGACATTAAACATTATCCTTTGATCCGTTTGCTTAGTATTTATCCAGCCGGTATTGGTAACCGGATCTCCGGAATACCAGAATTTGTTATTTACGGAATTGCAATCCATTCCTTTTACTTCTCCAAGAGGGAATACACATGGATTGATTTCTTTTCCGGTTTTGTCGCACCCTAACATATAGCTTCTGGCCTGAATATGAGTATCGGGATCTCCCAAATCGGGATCACTCTGCTGATAATGGACAAAAGAGGCCGCTTTCATATTTTTTGCTCCCGGATATAATCTGTCCCCCATCAAAGGGCCTCGTACGTTCCATGCAGTATCGAGAGGTTCTTCATTTAGATCAAACTCCCCGTTTCCGTTCGCGTCAACAAATGATTCTCCGGGAATGAATTCCATAGGACCATTAACAAAATTAACCGCAAAGCAGGGGGGCTGATTACCATATTGGCTATCTTGGCCTCTATTATAAACATATCCGATATTTCTTTCCACATCACAACCGACAAGATCGTCTTCACAATCTCCTAAATCGGGATCGGCCCAGACACCGAAATAGACGCTATCCATTTCCGCGGCAACCAAGCCTGTATTCAAAAAACGATATCTAATTAGTAAAAAATTGCCTAATTGTCCTTTTGAGGCAATACCTGCAACTGTTTGTCTGATTTCTATTCCCTGCGGCTCTATTTCGGGGAAGCGATCTCTCTTCTCAGTCGGTTGCCCGTCGTTATATACACACCACGCCGTGCAATCCCCAATCAGATCGGGCATATCTTCCCCTTTGTCCCAGGTACCGTTGTTATTTTTATCCACCGGATTATATATACCGTCTTTATCGCCGTCGTAGAAATCGGCTCCCAGAGCAACAGCATCTTTCCAGTCAATCCAACTCTGCCCGAAAGGTTGATCATAAGAAGTAACTACATATATCTGGTTATTATGATTCAAGGAATCCCCTACTCTTCCGGGGATATAATTCTCCGTAAGTGAGGCAGATGCCTGTGCGTTTGCCCATAATTTTCCGTTGGATTTTCCGCTCAAAAAGAAACCTCCGGAATAGAGAAAAACATGTCCTCCGTATTTTGCTCCTTTTCCAAACCCATCAATGTTTACGTCCCCTAAGACACCTTTGTTATCAATAGGCATACTGATATTATTTACATTAAATAGATAGCAATCTTTTTCTTTGCCACTTTGGAGAGAACCATTGTTCTCTTTTCCGGATGACGCCGCAAATGTACTTGAGCTGAATGAAAGGAATGAAATAAGTAGTATTAGTTTTTTCATAAAGTTCCCACAGATATTAAACTAAAATAATTGTCATTATTTACAAGACAACAATAATATTAATAATTTTGCAACATTACAATGAGTAACATGTATTGTTCCGAAACCGGTTTTAATGATTCGCAATTATCTTTCCTTATATTTCCTTAAACAGAGCCGATATATCGTTTTGGAATTCCGGTTCGGAATCATAGAATTGAGGGGTACGGTTTTAATTTAGGGATGCATGGTTTTAATGTAGTATTGCCATGTAACGATTTTGAAGTGCAATGCTTTAAAATATGCGTGCAAGCTCTCGATTTATCGATGCAAAATGATAGAAATGCCTTTCCAAATGATGTTTTTGAAATGTAAGATGAAATTATCGGGGTTCTTAACCTTATTATTTGTGTTCCTTTTGAAATTTTCGAGGTTCCTTGGCATTTTTTTGAGATTCTTAATGGTTTTATCGGGATGCAAAATTATCTTTTTGAGGTGCAAGATGACTTTGGAGCAATGCAAGATCATATTCTTGAGGTGCAAAATGATTTTGGAGCGATGCAAAATCATATTCTTGAGGTGCAAAATGATTTTCGAGCAATGCAAGATCATATTCTTGAGGTGCAAAATGATTTTCGAGCAATGCAAGATCATATTTTTGAGGTGCAAAATGATTTTCGAGCAATGCAAGATCATATTCTTGAGGTGCAAGATGATTTCCGAGCAATGCAAAATCATATTCTTGAGGTGCAAGATGACTTTGGAGCAATGCAAGATCATATTTTTGAGGTGCAAGATGACTTTTGAGCAATGCAAGATCATATTTTTGAGGTGCAAGATGATTTCCGAGCAATGCAAAATCATATTCTTGAGGTGCAAAATGACTTTGGAGCAATGCAAAGTCATATTCTTGAGGCACCTCCGGCGCTGTTTTAAGGGTAGAGCGAATTTGAGATAATAAGAGGGCTGTCTCACCTGATCCCTGCGGATGAGACAGCCTTTAAGGTCGTTATTTGAGGAGGTTCATCTTAATTGTATTTCTAATTTCGTTTCCTATTTGGAGCTGAGCCAGATATATACCGCTGGAGAGGATATTTCCGAAGTAATCTCTTCCGTTGAAGCTTACATTGTGCCATCCTTCTCCGTATGCTGAGAGATCGATAACTGTGACTAGTTCTCCGAGAATGTTGTAGATTTTCAGGAGTTTTACTTTTCCCGCATCGAAGGAGTTTATGTAAAATCTGATTGTGGTTGTCGGGTTAAACGGGTTCGGGTAGTTTCCCGCAATATATGTTTCGGGAATGAGTCCTTTCAGTTCATTATCCACTGAAGTCGGGCCCGGATCTTCTTCTTTATAATCGGCAATATAGGCCGTGAACATACATCTGATATTATATTTGAGACTGATTGCCACCAATGAATCTTTCAATTCTTCCTGGCTATTGTTAACCAATATTTCCCTTTCCATTGCGGCGATTTTTTCTTTTGCCCAAAGATATTTGGCAAAGTTGTTTGTATCGGTCTTTTCCGTGAAGTTGAGATTGAAATTCATTGCTTCAGTACCGTTTACTGTCTTTCCGGCGATCGCGAGAGATGAATTCCCGGAGTTACGATACTTACCGGCGGTAAAAAAAGATGAGCCGGCATAAAGAGAAGGGGCTTTTGCCGGAATAAGATCAGAGAGATCTGCCTTACCATATTCCATAGCCACTTTCTTCATTACCGGCTTATTTATTTGAGAGACAACTTTATTAATTTTATCGTAGATGTTATCTTCGGCGCCTATGTATGTAACAAAGCCATAGTTCATACCGGCTAGCATTTCCATGCTTTCTCTGCTTACTTCTTCCCCGAAGGCGATCGGGAATATTCCTGCATTGTATTTATTCGCTATACTTATTTGTTCAGGTTCTACCGAGGGTCTTCCCGATTCGAAAAGGAGAATCGAATTATCGTATTCATCATTTTTCATCATATCGAGACATTTATAGAGAGCGGTATCGAGATTTGCTCCGTAGCTAATATATAATGTTGATAAGAATGTTTTGGCGGCTTCGATGTTTGTTGTTGTAGCTTTTACGACTGAGTCTTTCCATGATTTGGTTTCGTAATCGTAAGCAACTACATTGAAGTAATCGTTTTCGTTAAGGTTATCCAACGAGTTAGAGATTCCGGTTATGGCGTTCTCTTTTTGAATGCCGTACATACGCCCAAGAAGAAAGATTGCTCTTTTGGGTAGTTGTTCCGATGGTGTAGAATTGGTTTGCGGGCGAACAAAGAGTGTGAAGTGCCCCTCTTCGGTTGAATCGCCATTGACCGAATAGAAATCTACAGCCATTTCGTTTTGTTCAATTTCGTAGCTTAAAGAAAAGTCGCGATTCAGATATGCCTTCGGCTGAAGAATTCTTAGTTGGCGATAGTTATCGCTACTTACAACTTCTTTTAATTCCGAATGACTGGCTGAGGAGACATTCTTTATTTTGGAATTGGAATTAATCTTAATATCGAACCGGAGTTGATCCAGTTGGTTCTTGGTGAATCGATCGGTTCGTAATGGAAATTCGTAGTTATATTTTCCGGCATAATATTCCAGTTGGCTGATGTAATGCAATTCTACTTTCTGAACGGAATTCGCCTGTACACCTTTGAGAGAAATTTTAATTCCATTTTTGCCGATATATTTGTTTACTTCGGCGGCAACTCCCCCCTCTCCGGTTCCGGGGTTTGTAGCTTGTTGTTTCTCTTTGAGAACAGCTTTGTATCTCTTTCCTTTGTACCAATATCTGAAGAGAGTCGCTTTAGCGTTTTCGGGAAGTGGGAAAGAATAGACCACATCGACGGAATCGTAGTATTCGTTTTCGAATTCCTGATAAAGGATTGTTTCGGCAATTTGTCCGTGGATAATAACCTCTACTTCGGTAACTCTGTTTTTGAGAAAATCTTTAGGATAGTTTTTCTCTTTCGGCATCATCAAGCCGTTGGCGAACATTTCCCCGGCAAGAAGCAGGGCAATTGTTATATATATTATTTTTTTCAACTTATTATCTCCCCTTATTTCAGATAAAGAATCTTAGCTGTTTCTTTGTGCACCTGGTTAGTTTGATCGGTAAGAGTTAATTGCACGATATAGAATCCCGAACCGACAAGGACACCGTCATTATTACGTGCATTCCAGGTAACGTTGCTCATCCCTTTGTTGAGGTTGTATGATTTCACCATTTGCCCGAGGATGTTGTATATCTTTATCTTACCTTTCACGTAGTTATTCAGGTTAACATTAAGATTAATAACCGGATTGAATGGATTCGGATAGAAAGCCAAGTGTTTAGCCGAATTCGTATTGAGCTTTCCTTTTTTCACTTGAGTAGTATCTTTTCCACCCATTCCGGCATATCTGATTTCCAGGGTTATATCTGATAAATTTGAGATATCGTCCGAAGTGTAGCTAACAACAAACTTTCCGGATGTTTTGAAATCGGCGATTTCGAAGAGGATATCTTTGAAATTACCACCGATATCGAAGAAGGAACCACCGGTAGGAAGGATAATCGGATCATACGCATCTGTTTGATGATATGATGGTCCGATTGCGTAGACTTTAATTCCCTTCTTCAATAGTTCGGTTACAACTTCACTCTTTGTTCTTGAAGTAGCCCAGTCATTTTCGTGATAATTAATATCTGTAATCCACACGAAGACTTTTGCGGCATCGTCTCTGAATTTGTATTGAGCAGCTTCGTATAAAGCGTCGAGAGAGTTTTCCGGTCCGTCGCCACCACCATGCGCGTATTGTTGTCCGATAATATCTCTGAACTCTTGAACATCTTTTGTAAACGGATACTTGTTTTCGATGACATCAAGGAAGGTGACCATACCTAATCTGTAATCTATTCCCTTTCCGCTAAGATTGTCAGCAAACTCAACAATATTGTCCTTCACCTGCCCAATTTCATTCCCCATACTACCGGTAACATCCAGGACAAAGATTATATCGGCCGCGTAGACTCCGCCTGATGTATCACGTGCAAAGGAGAACTCCGATATTCTTGAATTGTTTTCGTAGAGGAAAACATTATCTTCTTTTAAGTCGGAGATGATGTATCCCTTTTCTTCATCTTTAGCATGAAAGACCAGATCGACTTGGTTACCATCAATATTCATCGTATCAATAGTTACCTCCAGACCTTCATCGGAAACCGGAGTTTCCGGAATGAAAACATACTTGGTCAGTTTATCGACGGCTTTTCCGTTTTTATAGAGAACTGCGTTGACATCGACGATTTTATTTTCATAAAGAATTCTTGATTTCATTGGAATTCTTTGGGAAAGAAAGTTTTTGCCTTTGAGCTCTACATCGGAAGAGTCGGTTGATAACGCGGATGTAGTTTCGATTAGAAGTTTTGCGTTATCGAATGAGTAATTCTCTTCTCCTAACAGAGTGACGTATGAATTGAATTCATCGGGGAAAAGGATATTTGTTCCTTCGAGTGTTAATGAAGTAGGCATATCCCATCTTATGATTGCTTCGGGGAATTCAGGTGTAAGAAGTTTTAGTTTCGCGTTGAAACTCATTTTCTCACCGGCTGCCAATGAATCGGTGGGGTAATATGCTTTCAACAAAACGTCGTATAGTTTCTCTGTTTCATCTATTTGCAAAATTTCGGAATCGGCTTTATAAAAGTTATTCCAGTTTCCTATAAGTACTTCTTCCGGAGCTTCGTTGCCAAAATCGAGGAGACTGCAAATCCCTTTCTTATCACCATTTCTTTCCCAAAGCATAAGAGAAGAAGGAGCGGACAAGCTTTTTTGTTTTTCAATAATTCCGTTTTCATATTCGACAGCGCAATCGCCCCATTTCCCTATTGCAGGGTCATACACCAATCCCAAAGCGATTTCGAGTTTACTTGTACCCGCGTATTCAACTTCCTCATTTATCGAGAAACCGCTATCCGAAAGAATGATTTCGAAGAGACATTTTATCTCTCCTATTTTTTCGGCTTGTAATCGGAGCGTATCGCCGACTGTAGAACGAATTATTTCGGACTCGTTGAAATAGTCTTCCAGTTTGAGCCACTCCCCTTCAATCTTGATTATCGGATAAGATGTCATCGCGTAGGGATGCCCGAAAGTCAAGGAGGAATTATCATCCATAATACTTTGCGAAATACCACTTACTGTTCCCAAAGTAAAATATCCGCCATTAACAATTGTCGCTTCCAGATAATTGTTAGATAATGTTTCGTAATTATATCCGACGCTCATTACTCCGTCGTTACCTTTTCTCAGGCCGGGAGAATCGAGATCGAAATTTCTTTTTGTTTGCCCGATCAGCAATGAGGTCAGACAAATCAGAGTTATAAAAATTCTATTCATTTTATATTCCATTCGATTTTATTTCAAAAGGATCATTTTGCGAGAAGCGTTGAACTTGCCCGCCTCAATTGTGTATATATATATTCCGCTAGGGAGCTCGAAACCGTTGGTTCCCTTTCCGTTCCACGATAATTCATGATGACCGGCTTTCTGATATCCGCTGAAGAGTACTTTCACCAATTCCCCGAGGGTATTGTATATTTTGATGATCACATGATAATCCCCGTTGTTTGCCGGAAGCTCGTAAGCTATTGTGGTTGAAGGATTAAACGGGTTCGGATAATTTTGCGCCAGCGAGAATGCTTCGGGAATAGATTCTTCCTTTACCGAAGTAGGGTCTTCGTCCGGATCGGAATACATTGCAGTATACGGAGTAAGAATCTGGAATTGCAAACTAAGTGCTACAATCTGATCGATAAGTTCCTGTGATTCTCCGTAGCTCTTTATCAGGTTTAAGAGATGATCAATCTTTTCTTTTGCCCATAAGCGTGGGACGAAACGATGTCCGCCGAGAGTATCTGAGAAATTGATAATCTGAGTGAACTCAACAGTTTCGTTTCTGTTTTTTCCTTTTACTTTCACTTCGAAGTTACCGGAGTTTGAGTATCGTCCGGAGTACATTATCTGGCTTCCCCAAAATAGATCGCCGATAACTTTCGGATAATGATCGTAAGTATCCAATCCATTGAATGTAATTTCGAGATTGGTCAGAACAGGTTTTGAGATTCTTGTAAAGTGATTGTTTACAACAATAGCGATGCTATCATCCTTCGAAATAAATTGAGGCAAACCATGATTAGCTTTTGCCATATCCGCCAACAGAGAACGATTTAACTCTTCCCCTACTCCGAAGGGGAAAATCCTCACATTGTTATCGTTTGTCCTTGCAATATTAGCGAGGATAGAATCGGGATTTATTTCTCCCCATGTTGGTTCGCCATCGGTAAGGAAAACTATATTGTTCGAAGATTCATCTGCAAAGCTCTGGCTTAGAGACTTTTCAATTGCTTCGTCGATATTTGTCAAACCCATAGCGTAGGTTTGATAAATAAAGTCTTTTGCCTCTTCGATATTATCCGAATTGGCTTCAACCAAATCGGTTTTGAATTCGTTTACAAAAGTTCCGAAAGTAATGATATTAAATTTGTCTTGCGGATTGAGGAGCGAAATAAATTCGTTCATCGCTTCTTTTACTTGTTCTATTCTTGTTCCTTCCATACTGGAAGAGACATCAACGGTGAAGACAATATTTTTCGGTATTACTTTGTTTTGATCAATTGTATCGGGAGGAGTAATCCACAAAGAGAAGAAGCTATCTTCTCCCATCGAATCGGAAACCTCGGGAGTATAAGTTAAAACAGTGTAATTGATTTGCTCCCGGTTCGTAGCCATTTTTAGAACTAAATCCTTTTTAGGGACATAGTTTTCGTCACCGTAGAAAAACTTATACTGGCTATCGGAAACTTTCTCAAGCTTAGAGGCCAGCGAATTGCCGTGTGATGGGGACTCGAACTTATTGTATTCATGTTGAGTAGAGGCATTCAAGTCTACGGAGACTCTTTCCAATGGCTTAGAGGACAATCCGGTTGTATTCAAAAGGAATTTGTATTCCATTTCCCCCATGTCGTATTGCAAAGGTTCCACATAAGTGATTTCGGTTCTAACTTCCGTATTAGCTTCAATTGGGACTATTTTTAGCCTGAAAAGATTATCACCCATGTACTCGAGAAGCGCCGGATCGAGCCATTGTTGAAGTTTTTGATTATAAGCGGCAACCGCTTCTCCTCTTTCCCTAATTTCAGCTACGAATCTTTTCCCGTTAACCCAATAAACCATCTCAGTAATCATGGCTTTTTCGGGGAGAGGGAAAATATAGACTGCTTCAACGGATTGGTCAAGCTCGTTGAAGAAAGTCTGATCGATGTGAGTAACAGCAATTTGGTCTTTGATATCGACGTCGGCATCGACATTCTTAATCCACATCTTTTTGTATTCGGTCTGAGACCAACGAGGGCGAGAAAACAATCCTCCGACCGCAAAGATATCCGATAGCGAAATCAAGAGAACCAGTAACATTACTGTTAGATAAAAAAGGTACAATCTTTTGTTCATATTTTCTCCCTGTTGATTAGTTATACAAGGAGTTATTCAACGATCGTACCAATTACTAATAGAGCGAAATAGACTTACATGAGTAATTATGTATTCCTAGTAGTGCGAAAAGATTTCGCGCCTACGAAAATTTGTCATTTACGCTTCGGAACACGCGAGGCTAATTCCGAGAGAGACTAATATAACTCCGGCTCCTTTCCCGAGATATTTTTGAATCTTGTCGTTCTTCTTTAGCAATCTACCTATGCTACTTGCTGCAAGACCGATCAGGGAAAAACCTATCATCGTAAGAAGAACGAATGTAAATCCCAGAACTATCATTTGCAACTGTTGAGAACCATTTTCGTTTTTAACGAATTGAGGGAAAAAGGCGAGAAAAAAGACCGCAACTTTAGGGTTAAGAATATTAGCAATTATGCTTTCACGAAAAATTCTAAAGGCTGATTTATTATTCCCTTTTTCCTCAGTATTTATTAACGATTTATCACGGAACATCTTAATACCAAGATATACCAGATAGGCAGCTCCTACAATTTTGACGGCAAAAAAGGCTTGCGCCGATGCAACTAATAGGGCGGACAACCCTACAACAGCAAATGTGGTATGAAATATGTTACCCAAACTAAAACCGAGTGCAGCGGCTAAAGCCGCTTTTTTCCCTTGAGCAATTCCTCTTGTCATAACGTAAATGTTGTCGGGGCCTGGAGTTAATATTAGTACAATAGATGCCAAAGAGAATAGTAATAGTTGTTCTATTGAGATCATAATTCTTCTACTCTTATTTTGAAGTGGTTTATTTTCATAAAAATATAAACATTAGACTTTATATATAATTATTCTTATTTTCATTTTACTATAGGATTAAAACTAAGTGTCTGTGATTTCCTTAAATATTATGCTTATTAATTATTACATAAAGCCATCATTTTTTACTGATGACCCATCTCCACCTATGCTATGATTTCAATTGCAGAAGAATATAAACAACAAACTCTATAAATCCTATTTGGGGCTTTCATGAAATCATCTATAAAAAGAACAACTCTAGCCACCGGTGTTACAACTTTTTTTGTGGGGATCTCAATTATTACTGTATTTGTATTATTGTTATTCTCCGGAGATATAAACACAAATGTAATCATACTGAATTCAGCACTTATTTTCATATTTGTTTCGTCCCTTTTAGCTCTCCTATCAACTAAGATAGTGCAGGAAGTAAATAATCTATTAGGAGCCTTAAGGAGTTTCGAGCAAGGGAATCGGAATGCAAGAGCAGAGATTAATACTGATGATGAATTCGGGGAGATGGCTAAAGTATTTAACGATTTGGCGGATGACATACGTTTTAAGCTATACTATCTGGACAATATTCCAAATCCAATAATGGTAATGCATAAGGACTTCACCGTAGGATACATAAATAAGACAGCGTCTGAAAAACTATTAGGAAAAAAGACAGAAGAATGCATTGGGAAAAAATGTTACGAACTAATAAACACTCCTCAATGCAAAACATCCGAGTGTAAAGTTAAGCAAGCTATGCTTGCCAATAGCAACAAAAAGGGGGAAACCGAATTAGAGTGTAACGGAAAGCATTACGATATTATCAATAACGCAGCCCCGGTTCATGATAATGACGGAAAAGTTGTAGGAGGAATGGAATTCATAATTGATATTAGCGAGATAAAGGAAACACAACGCTATTTGGGTAGAACTTCTCACGCTCTTTTACTTGAAATGGAAAAATTCGCACAGGGTGATCTTACAGTTGGAGTTAAAGTTGAAAAAGATGACGAAATAGGAAGAATGTTCAGAGGCTTTAATCAAGCAGTCTCAAATATTCGGGAAATGATCGGGAGAGTATCCGAGGCCGTGCAGGCAACAGCAAGCGCCAGTAATCAAATTTCCGCCAGTGTTGAGGAGATGGCCGCTGGCGCACAAGAGCAGAACTCTCAGGCCTCTGAAGTTGCGTCCGCAGTTGAGCAGACAACAACTTCTATCTTTAATAACGCAAAGAACGCAAACTCGGCCTCAAACATGGCAAAAGAAGCCGGAATAAAAGCTGAAGAAGGAGTTACGATTATATCTTCCGCGAAGGAAGCTATGTTTGAAATTAAAAATACCGCCGCTGAAACTTCGAAACTAATAAGCACACTTAACATACAGACAGAACAAATCGGTAAGATAACTAATGTGATAGACGAAATTGCCGATCAGACAAATCTCTTGGCGTTAAACGCAGCCATCGAGGCCGCTCGCGCAGGTGAACACGGCCGAGGTTTTGCAGTTGTTGCCGATGAAGTCAGAAAACTTGCCGAGCGAACTACTACAGCGACAAAAGAAATCGGAGATACAATAAAGGAGATTCAGGGGGAGGTTGTTAACGTTAATAAATCTATGTCAAAAGCTGAAGATGCCGTTAATAACGGAATAACCTTAAATGAAAAAGTCGGACAATCATTCAACGAAATATATGAAAACAGCAAAAAATCAGTTGAGATTATTACAAGCGTTGCGGAAGCAAGTGAGGAACAATCAACCGCATCGGAACAAATTAGCAAAAGTATGGAAGGAATCACCTCGGTCTCAGATCAAAGCGCAGTAGTTGCCCAACAGATAGCTCGCGCTGCTGAAGACTTAAGTAGACTTACAGAGAATCTCAACGGGCTTGTAGAAAACTTTACTATTGAGAATCATTCTCTTCTACAAGATAAGATAGATAGAAAAGCATTGGTTGAGAATTATAACTAATTACTACTGAGTACATTAGCGAGTTTATTAATTATTAGTTGGCACTGTAAAAATAAACTCGCTATAACTCTTTATGCTATATTCAAAATATCCCTGAGAATCGGTTTTAGCCCTCCAAAGAAAAATTCAACTGCCATTAACATAAGGATCAATCCCATCAAGCGCATTAAAACCTTGTTCCCTGTCTCACCTATTATTTTACTCAATTTGGATGAAGAAAGAAACACTACATAAACGGAAACACAAATCAGAACAATAGAACCCAGAAGAAAAGCCATCTCAGTAAGATTTGAAGCGTCTTGCCAAAGAACCATTACGTTTGTGATAGCACCAGGACCACATAGAACCGGAATAGCCAACGGCGAGATAGAAATGTCGGTTACAAAGCTTTTCATATCCTTTTCGTCCAATTTCGTTTTAGTCATTTTTGCCTGAAGCATGTCATGCCCCATGAAAAAGAATATTATTCCACCCACAATTTTCAAACTATCAACCGATATATTGAAAAATTTGAATAGCAGTTGTCCGGCAAGTGCAAAGCTTATCAGAATAAAAAAAGCGACTATGACAGCTTTTTTTGCTGTCTTTTTCTTTTGCTGCTCGGAAAAGCTAGCTGTCATTGTCATAAAGACAGGCATAATTCCCAAAGGATTCATTATTGTAAAAAAGCTTGTAATACAAAGCAATCCGAAAAGCATTGTCTTATCTTCCATATTCCACTCCTGCCATATACATCAGAAAAATACCGGCATCGAATTTCCAGAATTAGCTCATAAAAGGCAAATTAAAACTAGAATCGTTGGTCGTTTTTTTAACAAATTGTTATAAGATTTTTTTATTCTCAGAAATGCTTTCTTTTGTTTTGAAGAAAATAATTTCCCCGTTTTCTCCTGGCTGAGATTCTCTCACAAAATTATTCCACAACAATACTTTTTGAGACGCTAAATTCTCAGGTAGTGTTTTCGCAATTAGTAGACGAATCTCTTCATTTTCTATTGCCCATTCTGTAATCATTTTCACAGCTTCTTTTGCATATCCGTTTTTTCGGAAGGCAGGTAGAATGGAATATCCGATTTCCGCTTCTCCTTTTGAATTTGGTTTACCAAGAAACCCTATACTTCCAATAAGACTATTGATTTCCTTTTCTACAACATACCAATTCAACCATTCGGCGTTGGAATTGTCTTCGTATAATTTTTCCATAAACCAAGGCTTCGCGTCTATCAAATTTTCCGGAGGCCAATCATTTGGAATTATTGTATTTAATTTTGCTGCTAGCTTTAGGGGTGAATCGAGTTCTGCTTCTATGAGTTCTTTATTCGGAGGAATAATAGTAAGGCGTTTAGACTCTAACATAATAATGAATTGTTTTTTTTGAATATTAGTTAAAAAAGGGGATATAAAAAAGCTCCCTTGTCGGGAGCCTTTATCATTTGTCCTTATTCTTTTACTTCCACAGCAACTTCATCACTTTTCCAGAGACCATGTTTTGTACAATAAGCTAAGGCAGTTAATTTTAAATTCTTGGTTGGAACAATGTTAAAGTCGACTTCTGTTTGTCCGGGAACGTTACCTAATGCCCCTGAATTAAAATCAGCTTTTGCCAACATTCTTTCACCACTCCATAACTGCACCCACGCGATATAATGATCAAAATCATCAGGGTGACTATATTCATCACCTACTTTTACTGTTACTCTGAATTTCTCTCCCTTTTTAGCTTCTTTTTCGCAATGAATAAACGGGGAATGTCTATCGATGTAATCTTTTTTAGCTTCTTTTTCAACTGTTGAGATGTCTACATAAGAATTTACTTTCATGATTATTTCTCCTGCATTTGAATTCTATAATTAGATTATTTTCTTCGAAATATCCGGATCAAAAGTTTTCTCACCTATGGCTTTTGTTTCCGTTTAAGTATAACATATATCTATTTTTGTTACAATTATAAGCTATACACAGTCCGGAATCAAATTGTTAGTTTCTATACACCCATAGAGGATATCTATAGTATTTTACTTTTCTTAGATTTTGATTATAAAAAAAGCCCGTCGAAAATCTCAACGGGCTTTGTTAAATAGTCATTTATCTTATTTTACATAAGCTTTTATCCAATTCACAAAATCGAGATTCCTTTTTATTGCCTCGGTTCTTTCGCTTTCCTCTAATTCATCATCCAAAAGAAGTGCCTCTTGAAGATACTTTTCTGCTGTTTCCAGAATAAGAATATTTTCTTCGAATTTGAGTTTTGTTTCCCAACTATATTTTTTCTTTTCTTCCTGAGAAGATATTGTTGCCAATGTTCTCATACGCTTATCGTATTCTGTAACTCGCTGGAACTCCTGAATCGAATAATGCCCGATATTGTTATATTGCCAGGCCGCAATATCATATCTTCCAAGCTCGATAGCAGCTTTACCGGCTCTATCCAAATGACTTATTCCTTTCTCCAAATCATTTTTATTTAACAGCTCTTGTCCTACTATTTTTTCCGATTTGTAAATTTTCCATAAATCGGAAATTGATTTTACTTTAATCCCTTTTGGCTCTTCGACCTTTTTTAAAATATTACTATTCTTTAGG
This sequence comes from uncultured Ignavibacteriales bacterium, assembly GCA_942492055.1. Taxonomy (GTDB): domain Bacteria; phylum Bacteroidota; class Ignavibacteria; order Ignavibacteriales; family Melioribacteraceae; genus CALODP01. The sequence continues at coordinate 175,860 of CALODP010000001.1, forward strand.
GTCTCCTGCTTAACCTCTTCGGCCAAATTTTTCACTGAATCAGCCTTTTCAAGAACCTTTTTCTCCGGTATTGCTTCATTTTGTGGCTTTTCTTTCGTATCGTTAGAACATCCGACGATTACTGTCAGCAAAACTACCGCTAATATTATCTTATTGTATTTCATTTCACCAGTTATTTTTATTTGCACCTTATATTACTACAAAATCTTTGTCGAATATCCAAGTATTCCCTACTCTTTAATATTATTGATAGATTGGATTAGGAGGTTGATTTGCCCTATATGATAAGCCTCATGGTGCATAAGAAAGGTCAAACCTCCTAATACTGACTTGTTTTCGATTTCGAAATCATAATCCCCCCTAGAACTTAAAAACTCATCAGATAGCTTTGATATACTTGAAGGAAGTTCATGTGATAGATTTTTCCAGTGCCTTATTAAATCATCTAATCGTGGATATTCCCGAATATCTTCAATACTACTTATTTTTCCAAAGAAGTCTTCGAAAGGATTTATCAGAGGCTGCTTAATATATTCAGAAAGAAAATATCGCGCGTTTAAGAGATGCATAACAAGAAATTTTATTGAATTCCCTTTTCCGTTGATTCGCTTTTCGCCTTTATAATCATCGGAAACAAGCATTTTTTCCAATAACATTTCGGAATGCATATCATACAAGATCAGAATTGATTCTAATTTCGGATTCATATAATCCTCTCTTTTGTTAGAAAATATGAAACATTCTTTAGAAATTGCTCAAATTAGATTGAACTTCAAGATATGGAAAGAATTCGATATGGGAAACATTTATTTGGATTATTCAAATACAATTTCATCACTTTGTTAGTAGTTTTTCTACTGTTTCTTCGCTTCTTACAAATTCTTCGAATGGAATATCCAGAAAGTTGACATTATCTGAGAGTGACTTGTATTTCAATTTTAAGGTGTCACTTTTTTTTGGATTTATAACTATTATTTCTGCGTCGTGTGTAATATGTTTTTTTACAAGAGCTCTTATATGTACATCCGGATCTGAAAGAGAATATCCGACAAAGACTATTTTCTTTGCATTTCTAAGCTCACGCGCCGATTCCGCAAATAATTGCGATATAATCGGATGATTTAAATGCTTCGTATATGACGGAGGCATAATAAGTGTCTCGAATTCCGTTCCATCCTGCGGACAGATATAATGATATTTTTCATTTTCGGGATAAGTATAGCCCCAGAATTTTCCACTATTAAGATCAATCTCTTTATCCCAAGGAGTTAATAGAACTTGATTACAGCAATTACAATACTTCCAATTTAAGCTCCCATGTAGCTTTATGATTTTATAGGCTGTTAACTCTTTTCCTGTTTCGAAAGGAACTCCCCTTTTTGGATCGATCCAGAAATTAAAGTTTCTTAATTCCTCTCTGGCTTCGTAATTCATAAAATGGATACAATAATCGATATAAGCTCCCTTTTGGTATATTTTATCGAATGCCTGCTCCAGAAGAGTGTCATAATTGAATGATATTACCGATACGTTTTTATTGAATTTATTAATTACATCCCAAAACAGATGATATACTTTGCTTTTCGTGTCACTTTTAACGTTCACAACATAATGAATCAACATTATCAAGTATTCTCGCAAATCACGTAGGTAAGTACTGGTATATTTCTTATTTAGGCTTTCGTTTTGTAGAATAAAGTAATCCAAAAAACCAAATACCAACTCAAGTTTTGGATATAAGTTCTCTTCCCGATTAACCGAAAAATTGTCCGTAATAAACTCGATTACAGATTTCCCAATTTGAGTTTTCTTTAGCCCTATTTCCGGATCGAGTATTAGAGGAAGGAGTTGTTTTTGCAGAGGGACATTGTCGGGATAAGAGGCTCCGGCTCCGAGGATAAAAACAACATCCCTTTCGGATGGATATTCCAAATATGTCTTTTTCATTATATTCTTCCTCTGTTTTATGAAATATACTCAAAAACAATTAAGAATATCTGCTCTGAAACCAACATATTAAATCAGATACAAAAATGCCTCTGAGAATAATCCGCAGAGGCACATTGTTAATCTATTTTTTAAGCTTATTTCTCAATTGCTTTTCTTACAAAACCTTCGGCTTTTTCCAAACGAGCTTGAGCTTCTTCTTTTGATACATCAGCAAGAATCATTACTAATGCTGTTTTTACATGCTCGCCTGATTTCATCAAATATTCCGCAGCACTATCGTAATCAACACCTGTTATCATCATTACGATTCTTTTTGATCTTTCTTTCAACTTCTTATTTGTCTGCTGAAGATCGATCATCATATTTTCATATGTTTTCCCCATTCTTACGAAAGAGGTTGTAGTAAGCATATTCAATACTAATTTCTGTGCCGTACCACTCTTCATTCTTGTTGAACCCATGACTACTTCAGGACCTACAACAGGACAAATCGCAACATCAACCCCTTCGATATTAAATGTTTCTCTCGGAGTACAAGTTACATAAAGAGTTTTCGCGCCGATAGCTTTTGCTTTTTGAACCGCGCCGATAACGTAAGGGGTTCTACGACTGGCGGCAATACCACAAACAACATCTTTATCCGTTACATTTGCTTCGACAACATCTTTTGCACCGTATTCTTCGTAATCTTCGGCACCTTCTTGAGCTCTGAACATTGCTTCTCTTCCGCCTGCCATGTAACCGTCAATCATTCCGTAAGGAGCTCCAAAGGTTGGAGGACATTCGGATGCATCAACAACACCTAATCTACCACTTGTTCCTGCTCCGAAATAAAGTAATCTACCACCGTTTTTAAGGGCATTTACAATGATTTCTACAGCTTCTTCGATATATGGTAATTCTTTTTCAACTGCTAACGGAACTTTCTTATCTTCATTGTTGATAGTTTTCAAAATCTCCGATGCAGACTGCATATCGATATTTACAGAATTCGGATTTCTTTGTTCAGTCGCTAAATTACTTATCTCTTCAAAAAGTTTTTTTGTCTCAGCACTCATTTACTCAATTCCAACATTATTAATTTTTTCTCTTTTTCGTTTCTTGCGTTTGTCGGTTTATAAGCCAACTCGAAGATGGTCGATTTCTTTATGTAAGATTTGTATTTAATCTTCGCAGTTTGATATTCCTCATCCAAATCGCCCCCTTTAATCGTCATGATATAAGCCTTATCTTTGATTAAAGGAATTGCGTATCTGAAAAGTATTATCAGCGGAACCGTACCTCTGCTTACAATCAAATCGAAAGTATTTGCGTATTTGTCAATAAACTCTTCGCTTTCTACGCGATAATTCTCAGCAATAACGTTGCTAAGCTTAAGTCCATTAATAAATTCATTAACTGAATCAATTTTCTTCGCAATAGAGTCTACCAAGACTCCTCTCATCATCGGATTCATAATTGCCAAAGGAATTCCGGGCAATCCACCACCGGTTCCAATATCTAAAAAGCGGTTTACTTTCTCCGGAAGGTATTCCGAAATAATAGAAGAGATAAAAATGTGGTTCTCAACTATGTTTTCAACATCTTTTCTGGAAATTAAATTAACTACCTCATTTTTATTCGCTAACTGGTTAGCGTATCTGGCCAATCTCTCTAATTGGTACTCATCAGGATTGAGGCTATTCTCCCAAAAATAACTTTTTAGTTCCCTTAAATACTGCTCTTCTCTGTCCAAGAAAAAAACCTCGAAAAATTTAGTTTTTTAAATATACTAATAAAATAGATATATCTGAAGGGGAAACTCCCGATATTCTTGCCGCTTGCGCTATTGTTCGCGGTTTTATCTTTGCAAGCTTCTCTCTTCCTTCGTTAGATATTTGCTTAATGTTATTAAAATCAAAGTTCAACGGAATGCTTACTTCTTCTAACTTCTCTAATTTCTCTACCATTTCATACTGTCTTTGGATATATCCTGCATATTTAATCTCTATCTCAACCTGTTCAATCGCAGCTTCGTCTTCTTTAAGTTCCGCAAGTGTCTCGTTTCCGTTCAGAGGTACTTCCGCAAACATATCAGTCAGATATACTTCCGGACGACGAGTAATTTTCGTTAATGTCTCTACATTCGTTAGCTTAGATGTCCCTATTTTCTCAAAATACTCGTTCATTTCGTCAGGTCTTACTCGTATTTTGTTGAACACTTCCTTGCTATTCTCTATTAATACTTCTCGCTTTTGCAATTCTTCGTATTCTTCCGGTACAACCAGCCCTAATTCGCATCCGTATTTCAACAATCTTCTATCTGCATTATCTTGTCTTAATATTAATCTATGTTCAGCTCGGGAGGTAAACATTCTGTAAGGCTCTTTTGTTGATTTTCCAACCAAATCATCGATTAGAACCCCGATATATGCTTCACTTCTTTTCAAAGTAAATTCCGGACGCCCCTGAATCTTGAGTGCAGCGTTTATTCCGGCAATTAATCCCTGTCCTGCAGCCTCTTCGTAACCTGAAGTACCATTAATTTGTCCCGCAAAATATAAACCTTGCACAAGTTTGGTTTCCAGAGTCAGATCAACTTGATAAGGAGGGAAAAAGTCGTATTCTACCGCATAACCTGGTCTTGTCATCACAGCGTTTTCCAATCCGGAAATAGAATGTAATGCTTCTTCCTGGATATCCGTTGGCAAAGAGGTAGAAAATCCGTTCACATAAATGGAATCAGTACTCAACCCTTCCGGCTCCAGAAAAATATGATGTGAGTTTTTATCAGAAAAGCGTACTATCTTATCTTCAATTGAAGGACAATATCTTGGGCCAGCCCCTTTTATTTTTCCACCGAATAACGGCGATCTATCAAAACCTTTTCGCAAAATATCGTGCACATTTTCGTCGGTATGAGTCAAATAGCAGCTTACTTGAGGCAGATATGGGAATTCGGACTTATTCGTTCTTCGGGAAAAGGGTTTAGGATTAATATCTCCCGGCTGCTCTTTCAACAGATCGTAATTCATAGATCCGGCAGCTAATCGTGGAGGGGTTCCTGTTTTCAAACGTCCTGCTTCAAATCCCATTTTCACAAGAGATTCCGTTAAACCGTATGAAGCAGCTTCTCCGACTCGTCCTCCTACAAAAGAATCCTCACCGGTGTGCATAAGACCGTTTAGAAAGGTTCCAGCGCAAACAACAACGGCTTTACACTTGTATTCCTCCCCTTTTAGCGTCTTAACGCCTACAATCTTTTTCCCTTCTTCGAATACCTCAGTGACCGAATCTTCTAATATTTCCAAATTCTTAGTCTCAGAAACAACTCTGACTGCTTCTTCAACGTACAAATCTCTGTCACTTTGGCATCTTCCGGCCCAAACAGCAGGTCCTTTCGATTGATTTAGAATTCTGAATTGGATTCCGGTTTTATCGGCAATTTGCCCCATTACACCGCCCAAAGCGTCAATTTCGTGCACCAAATGTCCTTTGGCGCTTCCTCCGATGGCCGGGTTGCAAGACATCTTGCCAATTCCGTTCTTTTCCATCGTAACCAGTGCAACCGAACATCCAAGTTTTGCGGCAGCTACAGACGCTTCTATACCGGCATGACCACCGCCGACAACAACTACATCAAACTCTTTCATTTATTTACCCTTCTATTCCACGTGAAACTACTTATTTTCGACTCTATTCAATGTTTCACGTGAAACAAATCATTTTCCGATACAAAATTGTGAAAATATATTGTTCAGAATATCATCGTTCGTCACCTTTCCGATGATTTCTCCCAAAGCACTCTCCGCGCTTCTCATATCCACTGAAATATATTCCCCTGACATGCCTAAAGAAACTGTTTCAATAGCCTTTTCCAAAAAATCCTTTGCATTTTTAAGGGAGTTGTAATGCCTCAAATTCGAAACTACCGCAGTTTTCTCACTATATGATTTCGATCCAATAGCAGCTTTCTTAAGTGATTCGAATAGTTTATCAATTCCCTCACCTGTCTTTGCTGAAATTCTCATAGCTTCGTCAGCTATTTTCATATCAGCTATATCTATTTTGTTTACTATGTTTATAATTCTCTCTTTTTCCGTTAAAAGAGTCAACTCTTCGAATAAATCCTTATCGTATCCGGATAAAACATCATTAATTAGGATAACAACATCAGCATCCCTAACTACTTGCCTACTTCTCTTGACGCCTTCCTTTTCAATTGTATCTTCGGCAATTCTAATCCCTGCAGTATCATATAATCGATACAAAACTCCGTCAATAGATACATCTTCTCTGATTACATCACGAGTTGTTCCCGGAATTTCAGAAACGATTGCTCTTGATTCCTTTAGAATGTAGTTCAATAGAGATGATTTGCCAACATTTGGCTTCCCTACCAAAGCAACATTTACTCCGTCTTTTATTACCTTCCCGAATGAATATGTATCCAATAGCTTGTTGATTTCATTCACCACCCCGTTGATTCGCGTCATTATTTCTTCTGACGGCAAGAATTCAACATCCTCTTCGGCAAAATCAAGCTCTAATTCGATTAAAGATGAGGCATTCACGAGCATTTGCCTTAGTGAATCCACCTTTTGTGAAAGCAATCCGTCAAGTTGATTACGCGCACCCCTTAGAGAAGCCTCGGTTCTGGAATTTATTACATCAGCTACCGCTTCTGCCTGGGCTAGATCCATTTTACCGTTAAGAAATGCTCTTTTGGTAAATTCTCCCGGCTCGGCAAGTCGAGCTCCGAGGTTTAGCGAAAGCTCTATAATCTTATTCACGATTAACTGGCTGCCATGAGTGCTAATTTCTACTGAATTTTCTCCGGTATAGGAATGTGGCGCTTTGAAGACAGAAATAAGGACATCATCGATTATTTCACCTTTTTTATCCAATATTTTACCGTAATGAATCGTATTAGGACGAGAATCCGCAATCTTATGTTTCCCGTGAAACATCTTATCAGTGATTCTAAAAGCTTCCTCACCACTAATTCTAATTACTGAAATGGCTCCCTCGCCGGGTGCAGTAGCCAAAGCAATTATCGCATCGTGATTATTAACAATATCCGTAATCAACTATCCTTCGTCCTAAACAAAATCATGGAAAAATAAACGTAAAATCTACTAAAACATAAGCTCATTAACAACTTATATACTCTTTATAACCCTCTATTATAGAATGGTTTAGTGAATATATTCGACATAACTGAATATATTCTGTTTCACGTGAAACAACTAGTTGATTCACACCCGATTCCCCATGTATTATTCTTAAGAATACAAACTAAATACTACTTACAATATGATAATACATTGGTCATTTCTACTAAATATACCATAATATCTCCAGATAGACATATGTTCCACGTGAAACGATAATAGAAAACCATTAAGGAACTATATTCAGACATTTCCCTGTTACAAAAAGAGAACTAAACACTCACGGAGGAAGAAAATGGCTTCAGTCGAAATCAATTATCTGGCAGTGCTGGTTTGCGGAGTTCTATCTATGGTTACCGGCGGTCTTTGGTACGGTCCCATTCTCGGGAAAGCATGGTTAAAAGCGGTAAATAAATCGGAAGAAGAGTTGATGAAAGACTTTAATATGGCGAGAACATATACTCTAGCAGTATTAGGTCATTTCCTACTGGCTTTGATCTTAGCATACCTTTTGGATTTGACACAGGCTACAACAATATCGGATGGAATAAGAATAGCTATGACTTTGGGAATCGGGATAGTTTTTTCAACAATGTTCATAAATTCTCTCTTTGAACGAAAAAAACTACTCTTAGTTTTGATTAACAGCGGATTTCAGACGATAAATCTGATAATATTTTCGATTATTCTAATTTTATGGTAACAAAGATCCCGACTAAACTGTCGGGATCTTTAATGGGTATCTATTAATAACTCTAGTCACCGCCAAGAATCAATGGGAGACCATCTTTACCGGAACCGATAACAACGATCTTTGAATTTTGAGAGTTTGCTAACTTTTCGGTAGCTTCTATTCCCTTCCATTTCAGGAGATTAGTATTAATCCCTTCGGAAACAATTTTCTGGAAGTCGGCAACACCTTGCGCCTCTATTCTCTTTCTTTCAGCCTCTTGTTCCTCTTTCTTCAAAACGAAGGCCATTCTCTGGCTCTCTTGCTCGGCTTGAAGCTTCTCTTCAATCGATTGAGTTAAACGAGCAGGCAAATTAATCTGTCTTAGAGGAGCGGATTCTATGTTTATACCATCATCTCCGACTAATTTTTGCAATTCTGTCTTGATTTCACCGGCAAGTTTTTCACGTGAAGCCGTATATAAGGATTTTGCTTCGTACCGTGCGGTTACTCCCCTAACAACAGAACGAAACTGAGGACGCAATATTACATCCAAATAGTTTGGTCCGATTGTTTTGTAAATTATATTAGCTTTTTCAGGATTAATTCTGAAAAGAAGACTAATTTCGAGCTGAACACTCAAACCTTCTTTCGAAGGAACATTCATCAAATCTTTCAATTCCTGCTTTTTAACGCTAAATTTAATAACATTAGCTATCGGATTAACCAGATTTACACCGGGCTTCAAAGTTTCGTCACTTACATATCCGAGAAAGTCAACAACACCGACAGTACCGGCAGGAACAACCGTAAAAGTTTGCGAACCAGCGATTAGTAAGGCAATGATTACTGCTAGAATCGCAACAGGAGCTTCTTGTTTGCGATTATTTTTCTTTAATGCCAGATAGAAAAAGAATCCGACAATTGCGACTAACGTTGTGACAATAAATAACATTTTCTATACTCCGTCTATTTAATAATATGTTTTATCAACTTATTCGGCAGAACCTTTTCTTCTGTTACATCAAACAAATCGATGAATTTTGACTCAAATTCTTCTATTTTTTCCTTTTTATCGGAATATAACTCAGCAACAACATCCCCTTTCGAAACGAGATCACCTGTTTTTTTCTTGAAAATCACTCCCGCTTTCGGATCGATAATGTCTTCTTTTGTTAAACGACCGGCACCAAGTTCCAAAGCGGCCATTCCGACTCCGTAATTGTCTATTCCGGAAATATAACCATCGTAGGTTGATTTAACCTCAACACAATATTCCGATTTTGGATATTTATCCGGATTTTTCAGATACTTAACATCTCCACCTTGCATTTCAGCTAGTTTCATGAATATTTCCAGAGCTTTACCGTTTTTGATCATCTCTTTCGAAATCTCAATTCCCTCTTCAATCGATTCCGCTTTACCACCCAAATAGATCATTGCGCCGGACAAAGTGAAAGAGACTTCATTTAAGTCAGGAACATCTTCTCCCCGCAAAACATTCACCGACTCCAAAACTTCAAACCAATTCCCGACATAATTCCCGAGAGGCTGGCTCATATCGGTAATAAACCCGATTACCTTCTTATCGAAGGATTTTGCGGTATTTATCAACGATTCGGCTAATCTCAGAGAGTCTTCTTCCGTTTTCATGAAAGCGCCGTTTCCGGTTTTTATATCCAAAACCAATCCGTCTATTCCTTCGGCTAGCTTTTTACTCATTATGCTTCCTGTAATCAGCGGAATAGACTCAACAGTGGCTGTAACATCCCTTAAAGCGTAAATCAACTTGTCCGCCGGGGCGATATCGGTTGTTTGCCCGATCAGAACAGCCCCACACTCATTGAGAACAGATTTATACTCATTAAGATTCAAATCGGTACGAAATCCCGGAATTGCCTCCAGTTTATCAAGCGTTCCTCCGGTATGGCCGAGTCCTCTGCCGGAAATCATCGGGACTTTTACTCCCGCCGCAGCGCAAATAGGAGCTAAAATCAAGGAGGTCTTATCCCCTACTCCCCCGGTAGAATGTTTATCTATCTTTGCCCCCGGAATCTCGGAAAGATCTATTACAATTCCGGAATGCAACATTGCATTCGTAAGAAAACTTGTCTCTTCGGTATCCATTCCTTTCAAATAAGCGGCCATCAAAAAAGCCGAGAACTGATAATCGGGAATCTTTTTTTCAGTATAACTATCGACTAAAAAGGAAATTTCATCGCGGGAAAGCTTCTTTCCGTCCCTCTTTTTCTTAATAATTTCTACTGTATTCATCGTCCTCTCAAAATAATTATTAAAGCTTTTGTTTGCTATTAGTTACAAACATTATAAATTCGGGAATAACATATATTCATTATATTGAATTTATTGACCAATTTCGATATTATTAAATAAGTAATACATGTTAAATCTTACAAAAGAGGAAAATATGTTTGATCCGAACTACAAGTTCACCTGCGTGGACAGATTTCTAAAATATGTAAAATACGACACACAATCGGACGAAGAGTCTACAACCTTCCCAAGCGATCCGAAACAATTGGAACTTTCGAAAGATCTCGTAACGGAATTGAAAGAGATCGGGCTCGAAGACGCTCACATGGACGAAAACGGCTATGTAATAGCAACTTTGCCATCGAATACCGACAAAGAAGTTCCTACAATCGGTTTCATTGCGCACGTAGATACTTCTCCTGCAGTTTCCGGAAAGGATATTAACCCGGTAATTCACAAAAATTATCAGGGTGGAGATATTGTTCTTCCTAAGGATCCTACGAAAGTGATAACCGCGGCCGCCAATCCTGAATTGAAGGATATGATTGGCTTCGATATCATCACAACAGACGGTACTACCCTTCTTGGCGCCGACGATAAAGCGGGTATTGCCGAAATTATGGACGCAATAAACTATTTGGTTAAGCATCCCGAAATAAAGCATGGGGATATCAAAGTCGGTTTTACTCCTGACGAGGAAGTAGGAAGAGGAACCGAGAAATTCGACGTTGAAGCTTTCGGCGCTAAATACGCTTATACAATTGACGGCTCTACACGGGGTGAAGTAGAAACAGAAACCTTCAGCGCAGATGCCGTAAACATCGTTTTTGACGGAATCAATGTTCATCCGGGATACGCGAAAGGTAAAATGGTTAATTCTATCAAGGTTGCTTCCCGCTTCATGGAAAAATTGCCGAAAAACCATTTATCCCCAGAAACAACAGAAGGACGCGAAGGCTACGTACATTGCGTATCTTTCAACGGGAACGAAGAAAAGACAGTTTGCAAATTTATCATAAGAGATTTCGTAGCTGAAAAGCTGAAAGAATTCGAAGAGATATTAAAAGAGCTTTGCGAAAACGCGGTTGCCGAATTCCCCGGAGCCACATACGAATTCGAAGTGATTGAGCAATACAGAAACATGAAATATATGCTGAACGAGCATCCTATGGTTGAAGAAATTGCTTTGGAAGCTTTGAAAAGATTGGATATTACTCCAATTCAATCGGCAATCAGAGGTGGAACAGACGGTTCAAGATTGAGTTATATGGGTCTTCCGACTCCAAACTTGTTCGCCGGCGGACACAACTTCCACGGTTTAACTGAGTATGTAGCAATTCAGGATATGGAAGCCGCAACAAAGATGATTGTAACTATTGCCCAGGTTTGGGAAGAAAAAGCATAAATCTTTTTTAGTGTCTCCGATTCATTTCGGAGGCACATTTCTTCTTTCAAAGTCATATCTAATTACTGCAAATCCTCATTTTTAGGGTTACATGCCTCAAAGTTCCGTTTCATAATCTTGGAATAGAGTTGTAATGTTTTGATTTAATGATTCCTTGTTTCGAATTAGCAGAACCATCTAACGATTTTGTATAGCGTTGCCTTAAAATAGTCATGCAAGATTTCGATTTTGCGATGCAAAGACACAAACATAACGCACCTCTGGTGGTTAAGGAGAGACTACAAAAAAAGTCTGTAAATGACTTATAAGAACTGTCTAATTCTGTCTTGCAATTTCAGTAAGAGATCTGTTCCTAGCAGAAACTTTTGAAATTAATTATCATCTCTTTATTGTTTCTCATTCCCTGCCATAATTATTTTAGTTCATAAAGGACTCTAAAATACTTTATTAGATAAAGAATAATTCTCCCAAATGTTGTGCTTGGCTTGAAGGACAGAAACTCTTTACGGTGTAAAGTTTATTGCATTAAGATAGCGGAACTTTTCGAACGTTTTATGCGATAAAGAGTTTATAACAGAGAGTAGTAAGAAAAATTAATATGGTTTGGGAATTTTTGAATAGAAAAAACCCTTATCATATTTTATATTCAGTAAAAGTGAAATCAGGGGGCAGTATGCAGGGAAGCGAGATACACCATGAGTTAAATTCACTAAGAGAGAAAGCGGAAGAATTTGACGCGTTCAAATTGGAACACCTTCAAACAGTTGCGGCGTTAAAAGAAAGTCAGCGACTCCTCAAAACATTAATCGGTAACCTCCCCGGAATGGCTTACAGATGTAAAAACGACAAAGACTGGACAATGGAGTTTATTAGCGAAGGATGCGAAATTGTAACCGGCTATTCTCACGAGGCGTTGGAAGGAAATAAGAAGATTTCCTATGGGGATTTAATAGTGGAAGAGGACAGAGAATACGTTTACGATACGATACAGGAAGCCATATCGGAGAATAAGCCTTTCAAAATGGAATACAGAATAAAAAAATCGACCGGGGAGATCAGGTGGGTTTGGGAACAAGGAGTAGGTGTATTTAACAATGAGGAAGAGCTTGTTGCCTTGGAAGGTTTTATCAGTGATATAACAAATGAAAAGCGGGCTTACGATGAGATTGAAAAACAGAGAGACTTTAATACATCATTAGTAAGCAATACTCCGGCATTTATCGCCACAATAAACAGAAACGGTACTGTAAACAGCATGAATAAGGCATTATTATCGGCCTTAGATTATTCATCGGAAGAGGTAATAGGGACAAATTTCGCGGACAAGTTTATTCCTCCTGAGGAAAAGAAACACTTACTAAATCTATTGATGGAAACCAGGCATTTCGAAACACCCATTCATACGGAGAATCATCTGCTCACCAGAGACGGAAAGCAATTGCTGGTAGAATGGTACGAAAAGCCTATCTACGACAAGGATGGAATAATTGATAAGTTTTTCTTTTACGGTATGGATATAACCGAGACAAGGCACTCGGAAGAGAAGATAGAATATCATAAAAATCTGGAAGAAGCGATTTCGAAAGCCTCGCAGGAACTTGTGAAATATGACGCAGATCTGAATAAAGTGTTGGAGTTAGTATGTTCCTCTTCAAATATAGGTTTGTCTCTTCTTTTCGAGCTTGAGGAGAATGATAATAGAGTCAGAATTGCAGAAGAGTATTCCGAATATGAGCATAATCTTATAAAAAAAGGGGAAGCAATATTTTCGACTTCTGATTTCGCTTCGATGATTAGTCAATTGATCCAGGGTAACAACATAGTTATAAATGAAACAGAAAGAGGGGAACTATTAGCTACCGAAAGAGAATTCGTAGAAAAACACGGGATTAAATCATTTGTAATAATTCCTTTGGTCAGCGTGGAGAAACAATTGTTCGGGTTTACTTTGTTTGCAACCATATCAGAACACAGAGCTTGGGAACAGTATGAAATAAGTATCTTCAAGTTGATAAGTCAGATGATAACAAACTATTTCCGAAGGAAGAATTATGAGGAAGAGCTTATAAAATCGAAAGAGAAGGCGGAGAATTCGGTAAAAATGAAGAACGAATTCCTCGCGCAAATGTCGCATGAAGTAAGAACTCCGATTAATGTAATAATGAGTTTTTCGAGCTTACTCAGAGACAAGATAATGGAAGCAACGAACGATGAAGAATCAGAGATGGCGCTTCGTTCGATAAAAAACGCAACGAAAAGAATAACGAGAACAATAGAACTACTGTTGAATATGGCAGAGATGCAATCGGGAACGTACGAATACTCACCAAAACAGATAGATATTTATAACGAAGTACTGATTCCCCTACTCCCTGAATTCGAGGCATTGGCGAAACAAAAAGGAATAGAGTTCAAATATCCGATCTATAGCAACAGGCAATATTATCTTGATGCGGATGAGTATACTGTGAATCAGATTTTCTCTAATTTACTGGATAACGCAATTAAGTTTACACCACGAGGACGAGTTGAGCTGACACTTCATACAGAGCAAAACGGGGATGTTTTGTTTACGATAAAGGATAGCGGAATAGGAATTGCCGAGGAATATTTGCCTCATCTGTTCGAACCGTTTTCGCAGGAGGAACAAAATTACACAAGAAGGTTCGAGGGGAACGGACTGGGACTGGCGCTTGTGAAAAAGTATTGCGAGTTAAACAAAGCAACAATATCTTGTGACAGTAAAAAGGGAGAAGGTTCGGTATTTCATGTATTATTCCCCGGACCATCGCAAAACAGATAATCATTATTGAAGGATTCGCTTTTCGGGATATGCGGTTAAACAGAGCGACAAATATCGGATTGGTTATTAACGTATTTCTGTTTGTTATTAAACTTATTGCGGGAATAATCTCCAATTCGATCGCGATAATTTCGGAAGCGATTAATTCACTTACGGATATCATCTCATCGATTGCGATAAAATACTCTGTAAGGATAAGCAAAAAAGGCCCCGACGAGAAGCATCAATACGGACATAACGCCGCTCAGCCGCTAGCCGCTTTTGTGGTAGCGGTATTTGCTTTCGTATTGGGAATAAAGCTAATAGAAGAGTCGATAGAGAGAATAATCACCCCGAAAGAATTGTTTCTGAACAACTACATCTACTTGGTGTTGATAATAACCATCGTAACAAAAATTCTATTGAGCAGATATCAGAAGCATATCGGAATAAAATATTCGAGTACCGCGTTAAAAGCAGCAGCAATAGACAGTTTTAACGATGTTCTCACTTCATCAATTGCCTTGCTAGGTATAATTACCTCTTCTTTCGGATATTACTACATTGACGGAATAGCGGGATTTCTGGTGGCTACATTCATTTTGAAAACGGGGTACGATGTTGCAAAAGAGAATATCGATTTTCTGATGGGGAAAGCTGCCGACAAATGTTTAATTGAGGAAATAGCAAAACTAGCATTGGAAACGAAAGATGTAACCGGAATAAATGATTTGAAATCATACTATGTCGGGGATAAATTACACATAGAGATACATATCGAGTTAGATAAAAACATGACATTGGAACAATCGCACGATGTAGGGAAAGAGGTTCAACACAAGATAGAAGGACTCCCTCAAATACAGCAAGCTTTCGTTCACATAGACCCTGTTTAGGTAGTAACTCCCTCAAGTATAGTAATTTATGGCGAAATATTGAAATTATCCTTGAATTAGCCCCAATAAAACCATTGCATTTCAGAAACTCTGTATCTATCTTTAAGGTCTTAATTTTTTTATCAGACAGCTAAATGGAGGAATAGTTTCTATGGGAATGATGGCCAAAATGAGAAGTTTAGCCCCATGGTTTATTATTACTGTTGGCGGACTTTTTGTAATCTTCATGGTTCTCTCCGATTCTAAAATAAGTGATGTTGTTAGAAATAGAAATACCAACGTTGGTTCGATTAACGGAAAAGATATTTCTTATCAAGAATATTCACAATTGGTGGAACAGTACAGAAATTACCGGATGCAAACAACCGGTCAGGATCTTTCCGAAACCGAAATGTCAACCTTAAGAGACCAGGTATGGGATCAGTTGGTTAGCCAGAGGTTAGTTGAGGAAAAAATAAAAGAGTATGATATTCAGGTAACAGACGAGGAAATAAGAGACGCCATATTAGGCCCTAACCCTCCAGCATTTCTTACTCAATATTTTATTGATTCTACAGGACAATTTAACAGACAAGCTTACGACGCTCAGATTCTTAACCCACAAAACAAAACTGTTATGATTCAGGTTGAGGAACAGGTTCGTCAGCAAAAGTTACAGGAAAAACTTAGAAGCACAATTAACGCTTCCGCTTCGGTAACAGAAGATGAAATCAAAAGAAAGTTCGAAGAACAAAACATTAAGATTTCAGCTGAGTATCTTTTGGTTAGAGCGAACGGTATAAAGGATGATGAAATATCATTTACAGAAGCAGACGCAAAAGATTATTACAAAGAACACAAAGATGAGTTCAAGCAAGACGCTGAGAGAAACATTAAATATGTTCTTTTCAGAACAGCCGCAAACACAGAAGACTCAAATGATGTTAAGAAGACAATGCAATCTGTAGCTGAGAAGCTGAAAAAAGATGCTGGTTCATTCAAAACATACGTTGAAACATATTCCGACAAACCATATTCAAAAGATACACTTCAACTAAACAGAATTCCGGTTGGAGCTCAGGACGCAATAGTTGAAGCAAAAGATGGAGAGATTGTCGGTCCGGTTCTTACATACGAAGGATACGCTGTTTACAGAGTTTCCCAAAAATTAAGAGCGAAAGATCAAATTGTAAAGGCTTCGCACATATTGGTAAAAGAAGAAGCTCAGGCAAATGAGATTTTCAACCGTGTTAATGGTGGTGAGGATTTCGCAAAAGTAGCTAAAGAAGTTTCCGAAGACAAAGGTAGCGCAGTAAGAGGTGGCGACTTAGGATGGTTCGGAAAAAATCAGATGGTTACCGAATTCGAAAATGCATGTTTCAAGGGAAGAGTTAATCAGATTCAGAAACCTGTGAAAACTCAGTTCGGATATCATATCATTAAAGTTACCGGAAAATCAAGTGAAAAATATGTTATCGAGAAAATAGTAGAAAAGATCGAAGCATCCCCTACGACAATTGATAACATCAATCAGGCTGCAGAAGATTTCGCTTATCTAGCGGAAGAAAACGGATTTGAAAAGACAGCTCAGGAATTAGATTATCAGGTTATCGAAGCAAGACCATTTAACGAAAACGCAAGAGTAATTTCCGGATTAGGAATGAATTCCGCGATCGTCAGATACTCTTTTGAAAATGATGTTGATGATATTGGTCCTGTATTCAAAGTTCCTTCCGGTTACGCAGTTGTAATGGTTTCCGGAAAAACAAAAGAAGGATATAAATCTTTCGAAGACGTAACTGCCGAAGCTACAAGAAAAGCTAAGATTGTTAAGAAACAAAACAAAGCTTTGGAAATTGTAAAAGAGATCAAAACAAAACTAGGAAACAACACTGATCTTAACGCCGGCAAAGAAGTTTACGCAAACGCAAAGGTTGCTTCCGTACAGAATTTCGGTCCTTACGGAAACGTTCCGACACTTGGTCAGGAATATAAATTCTCATCCATGGCTGCTGAAATAGAAAAAGGAAAAGTATCCGAAGCTTTCATAGGAAACGCAGGAGCATTCGTAATCAAAGTTACTTCGAGAACAGATTTCGACGAAGCTGCTTATTCATTGAAAAAAATCTCCATCAGAGATAATATCATGAATGTTAAGAAAGCTCAAATATTTAGTCAGTGGTTGGAAGAAATAAAAGAAGAAGCTGATATTGAAGATAGCAGATATCTATTCTTCAGATAATAGATTTGCTCTACTACGAAAACCGTGATCTTTCGATCACGGTTTTTTTTATCTTATTTCATTGGTGCCCATTCTGTTTCAACTCTACAAACTTCGTTCTGTCCGCTACTCAAGGAGTTCAGGCACAAAGCATTGTCATCTTGAAACTCATAACCGAATCTGCAGACAATCTCCTCACCTGCATTAGTTTCTTTCATATAATTAACATTTAGCTTCTTCAAAGTACCGAAGCGTCTTAGTTTCTCTGGCATTGTTTCTATTGCCCACTCAACATATTTGGAATTGTTGACGTGTTCGTTAAAATCAATATCACTCTCTCTAACGCTAAATTTCTTAAACGACTCGGGCTCTTTAAGTTCCGGCAAAGAAGAAAGCTTTTCATATTCTCCGGACGCCTCTCTTTCAAGTCCGTATGCGCTATACATTTCATCACTTATCTTCATAGGTCGCTTTGAAAGAATATTTACATATAGCCATAAGGAACGAGCACTGACAATCACTTCTCCTTTTGAATCGAAAACTTCATAATTTCTATTGGCAAAGAATTTATGTAAGGCGTTCGGATCGGTAACTATGTTGATCTTTTCCCCCAGATCTGGCATTCTTTTGATATCTAATTCCCATTTATTCAGCATCCAGGCAACATTGTTTTCGTGATAATATTTTAATCCTACCCCTCTCTCTTCACTTTGAGCCAGCGCTATATCCTCGAAAAATCTCAAGAGCGCTGCCACTCGTAATTTTCTGTTAAAATCACACTCGAATGAATGCACATCATAGTTCTTACTAAATTTCATATAAATCTCCATATTTCTTACTACACTGCAAATGTGAAATTGAAAAGGGTATGCCACATATCAGGAAAAGCTTTTTCAAAAATAGAACTGTTTCTTAAAATCGAAAAGAGAAATATTTGTGAACTTTCGAAAAAAAATAATACTCTCTATATAAAAATTCCCAAAGCAATCAAAGTTGCGGCTAGAAATTCAATAAAGGGACAAACTCGCAAAGCCTTCAATGAGGATTTCCCCTTAGTAGCAAAGGAAAGAATTGACAAAGCAAATAGCATGGCAGATGATAGCAAATAAACCAGCTTGCATCCGGTTTTATCGGTTCCGGCAACATAGGAAACGATCAAAACCATAATGCCAATGAAACACTGCGATAGTCCCTCGGCAAGCCATTCCACAAAAAAGATTTTTTTGTTATCCGAGGTGAGATTTGCAAATCCCTCGATTAAAGTCTTTGTAGGAATAAGATGGGCTAATCCCCATAAGATGATGAGAGTTGATCCCACATAGATCATAGCATACTCTTCTGAAAAGTATATGTATTCGGACGTTTGAAGAATATACAAAAATATTTCAACACTTTAAATAAACTTGCACCGTTTAAAATAGAAAAAGCTCGAGGATTCCCGAGCTTTTTTTCATAATTCTGAAAATTTCTAAAGATTTATCACAAAATTGGCAACTTCTTCCCTTTCGGTCCACCCCTTTTTGCTATAAAATTTTCTTCTGTAAGATTCTCTGTCTCTATGATTAAGGAGCATAAGTCTAGAGCATCCGTTTTGTTTAGCCATTTTACCTGCTTCATTCAAAAGTAACTCTCCTACTCCCTTCCCTCTATACTCATCAATTACGAATAGTTCGGAAACATACCCCTCCCCTCCATTAAGGAAAAGAGTATTGAGCCAATGAATATTCAAATATCCTATCGCACGACATGATCTATCCTGCGCAACATAAAGATGATGTCGTCCGCTTTCCAAACCTTCTTTAATCTGATTTCCTACAAATTTTTCAACTTCGCCAATGGTTCTCTTATTAATATCATCAAACCACCCGATTTCCAGAAGAATTTCCGAAACCCCTTTGGCGTCACTTACATTCGCCCTTCTGATCATTATTTCAGGCACTATCTCCTCCCTCATTAATAATTACTTTTTCAAACAATCAAAACAAGCATAAGGTATTGTAAGTCTTAATCCTTCTTTCTCTTCGGAATAAGAATTAAGCTTATCTTCAAATCTATCGAATATTTCGTTAAGCATATCAGCAGAAAAAAGACTTTTCCATGACTCTAAGAAATATAGCTTTACAAACGAGTGATTAAACATTGCACTACCGTCGAGAAATCTCCAGTAGAATTTATCTTCCTTTACTTCAACAACTTCAAAATCAAGAGCGGTTACCAAAGAAGTCATCTCCGAAACAGATTTTCTCTTCTTGTTGATATGCTCATCAATCAAGTGATCAAACTCAGATATTTCCATCTCGGCAAGAGTTTCTTTCAGTAAATCATAAAATTCTTTCATAGTATCTGGAAGATTAACTGTGAAGACAAACTGTCCGCCAGGTTTTAACACACGCGAGCACTCTTCCAAAACGGAATTAAGATTGCGAACATTATTCAAGCCGTTATTAGAAACAACCAGATCAAAAAGTTCTTTTCCGAAAGGCAAATTCTCTGCCGGCACATTAAATATATCGACATTCTTCACCCCAAATGTTTTCAATTTCATGTCAACTCTTTGACATGCTTCTTCCCACGGATCAACTCCAAAAACCCGACCTTTTTCTCCCAACCTCTGCGCTATTTCAATTAACGGAAAACCGGTTCCGCAACCGATATCCAATGCAATCATATCATTTTTGAATTTAATAGCGTCGAGAAGTTTCAATCCAAAAGGCGCCGACCATAGAGGTAATTCATCAAAACAAGAAGCCACCTCAGCTTGTTCGAAATCGCTTTAGTGCGTAAGATAATCTTTCATAATAAATCTACTGTCCCTATAATTTCCCATTTAATAGATTTTAGATTTGCGATGCCTTTTCCATAGATAATCGCTCAATAAAAAATCATCCTTTGCGATATTACTCTTTACCAGATTTATAAACAACATATAAGTATTATCGTAAAATTTTCTCATATGTTTCACTTCCCAATCCATCTTCTTTCGTAACTGCATCGCCCCAAGAAGCTAACATGTAAATAAAACAAAAGCAAATACCTACGGTTTTGTCTTCTCGTGCAAATAAATAGACGAATTCGCAAAGGAAAAGTTAACAACATTATTTATATTAAACTAGGTATAAACATAAAATAGATTTTTTTTTCAACAAGCGCAGTATTTTCGAATTATTATCGTCTAAGATAATAGAACTACTTTTTACGGATTATAAACAAACAGCTGATTTGGAAAACGTACACGAAAAAGACTTTAGAAAACTAGTAGATAACCATCGTATGCGTGTCATTACGACATGCTATGGTTTTCTCAACAATCAGGAAGACGCCGAGGACACAGCACAGGAGGTTTTCCTGGAAGTCTATAAATCGTTGGATAAATTCCGCGGAGATTCATCCCTGGATACGTGGATTTATCGCATCGCCGTAACCAAATCACTAGATCTTTTGAGAAAAAGAAACAGAAAGAAAAGAATCGGAAAGTTTATGAGCAAACTCGGCTTGGATAGTTACTCCGACACAATTCCGGCTAAAGACTCGGAATTACCAGACAAAGCCACCGAGAAAAATGAAAGAACTCAACTATTGCTTTCTAAAGTTGAAGAACTACCCGAGAATCAAAGAGTAGCAATAATGCTTAACCAATATCAGGGGTTTGGTTATAAAGAGATTGCCGAAATTATGGGCACAACTGTCTCTTCGGTTGAATCTTTGCTCGTTAGAGCCAAAAAGAATCTGCGAAAAAGCCTTACAAAGCATTACGAATTTATTTTTGAAAAAAAGTTAGTCGATTAACGCAGGGAATGTTTATATCTGTCGTCTAAGTTAACAGAAGCAAGGAGAAAACAAAAAATGAAAAAGAAAGAATTAATAGAAAAAGAAGTTGAAAGAACTCTTAATTCTTTCGGTGAATTAAGAAAACCGGAGGCTAATCCCTTCTTCGATACCAGGCTCGATGCCAGGTTGAACGAGATTACTAGCCCGGTTTCTCACAAAAGGTTTTCCTTTGGCGGACTGAGATTACAAACGGCCATTCTTACGGTTATTGTACTGTTGAACGTATTTACTTCTGTTGCTTATTTAACTAAAACCGAAACCACGGAACTCTCAACGGATGACCTGCTAACCGCATATTCCGAAGAGTATTCATGGATTGACGAAGAATTAAATTCACTAAACAATAACTAAGGTTATCGAATGGATACGCTAACTCAGAAACGATTTATGTCTTGGACAATTGTTGTTCTTGTTATTATGAACATTGCCTCTTTGGCAACAATCTGGTTCGGAGTTATTCCGGAAAGACTTGCTCCACCCCCGGATCCCAGAAGTGCGTTCCCTAATATAAATCCGGATAGGATAATTAGAGAACATAAATTCTGGCCGGAAGATTTAGCTTTGGACTCAAATCAATTGAATGAGTACAAAGGACTAAAAGATGAGTATAGAGAAACTCTTAGGAAAGCGGCTCTCGAAAGACTTGACCTAAGAGAAGCAATTAAGGATGAATATACAAGTGATAATCCCGATTATAGTAAGATAGATGAGCTTACCAGAGATTTCGGAGACTATACTGCTAAAGTAGAAAGCTTAAGATTAGACCATTTTAGGAAATTCAGACGGATCTGCAGACCCGAACAAAGAGCTCTTTTGGATGATGCCTTAAGAAAAGCTCGTCATGGCCAAAGAGGCATGATGAGAGGAAGAATGAATCGCAACGGAAGAGGTTGTGTTTCTAATGGAAACAGATAATGAAACAAAACACAATAAGGAGAAATAAAATGAAACGCTTCACTGCTATTTTCGCAATCGTTCTTTTGGCTGCCGGCTCAATGCTTGCCCAAGGAAGAGGATACAACAGATCAAATTGTGACGGAACAGGTCCTAACTTCGACGGTAGAGGTGCCAGAGCCTCAAGAGGAATGATGGCTAAAGGACAACAATGCAGAATTCCAAACCTTACGGAAGAACAACAAACAAAAATCAACGCCATGAGAACCGCGCATCAAAAAGAGATGCTTCCTATGAGAAACCAAATGGGAGAATATCGTGCGCAAATGAGAACTCTGCAAACAAAAGCAAATCCTGACATGGACGCGATTAATAGTTTGATAGATAAAATGAGTAGCTTGAAATCAAAAATGATGAAGCAAAGAGCCGCTCATAAGCAAGAAGTAAGAAGCCTGCTTACCGAAGAGCAAAAGCTCGCATTCGATACTCGCCAGGGATTCGGACGCAGAGGCCAGAAAGGCGGCAAAGGTCACTGTGGAATGGGTCGTGGCTGGTAAGCTTGTTTTGTGTTACCCTTTGTTCACGCCATCTCTCTCTTGAGATGGCGAGTTTATTTAACGGAGTTACATTATGAAAATCAAATTCTTCTCTTTTCTCTTTACGATTATTCTCTTGGTTGCATCTTCAGCCAAAGGCGAGTTCCAATCCTTTCAATCGGAACTACTAAACAGTAAACCGGTTTCTTTCGAGCCAACTTTCTATAAAGATATTCCAAACTTTACAGACGCTCAAAAGCACCAATATCAAAAATTCTTCAGAAATCACATAAAAAGGACAAAGGATCAAAAAGAGGAACTGGCTCTTTTGTATCATGAGTTGAATTATGACCTTTCGGAAAATTTACCAGACCCTGCAAAATTGGATAATATTCTGGATAGGATAGCTAAGCTGGAAAGTATAATACTTAAGAGTGAATATCTATTTCAGCAACAATTCAGAAACCTTTTGACTAAACAACAAATAAAGGTTCTTGATGAACATCTGACAACTCGGATAGATACTGCCTTTTATCAGACAATTCCCAGCAATCTGTAAGGAACCGCTCCGTTCCCCCTGTGCGGAGCGAACTAAACTTTCGAAGAATTATTATTCTTTCCCGATATCGAAAATAGGAATATTTTTCCGTTTCTTTGAAGCATCCCCTATTCCAACCAGATCGAGTGTATCTCGCAAAACCCCTAGCGAGCGTTGACTTAACAGATCAATCTTTATCAAACCGAGCTTTTCGATTGAATACATATCCGGCTGGGTAATAATCAAACCGAGCCCCTTATTCTTTGCGTATTCCAGGGCTACATGATTAGTTATCGCTTCAGGTGCTATCACTATTCCGCCAGGATGAATGCTAAGATGCCGGGGAAAACCACCTAATCGAGACGCAATACGAATAATCTCACTCCAAGGCTCTTCATCGAACTTCAACTCCTTCGCCTCAGGAAATTTTTCCGCTAGTCGGGGCAAATTCTCTGCGGTTGTCCATGGAATAAACTTGCTGAACTTGGATATTTCCCCTTCCGGAATCCCGAAAACCTTTGCTGTTTCCCTGAAAGCCGAACGTGCTCGAAAAGTTATAATGGTCGAAATCATCGCGACCCGCTCGTAACCGTATTTTTCAAAAACATATTTGACAATATCGTCCCTCTCGCGCCAAGAGAAATCAAGATCAACATCCGGGGGAGAGGTTCGTCCCCTATTTAAAAAACGCTCAAAGTAAAGATCATGCCGCAATGGATCTACTTGGGTAAAACCAAGACAAAACGAGACCAAACTGTTTGCCGCCGATCCCCTTCCTATTGTCATCATCCTTCTGCTTGTTGCTTCTCGGACAATGTCCCAAACAACCAGAAAGTAATCGCAAAAACCTAGTTCATCTATTACTTCCAGCTCATATTGTAAACGCTTAATAACCTTGTCTGTTATCGGATGATACTTCTCTTCCAACCCCTTAAAGCAAATTTTCCACAAAAACGAATAGGATGTTTCCCCGGATGGGAGAGGAAAAACGGGGAATTTATAATTGCCTAACTTCATGTTTACATTACTGTTTTTCGCTATATAATCAACATTATCCAAAGCCTCTGGAAGTCCTCTCCATTGCTCTCGAAACACCTTCTTCCCTTTGAAGTAATACTCTTTATTCGCAAGAAGTGCCTGATCAATATTCTCCAGCGTACTGTTTTTCCTTATCGCAACCAAAGCTTTGTGAAACAAGTAATCATCTTTATTCTCAAACCATATCGGATTCGAAGCGATATACCTCAAACTATTGGCCCTCGCAAAATCAAAAAGAGCTCGCGTCTGTTTGTTCTTTTCCGTCGAGGCAATCAACTCCACAAATAGATCCTTCTTCAGAAGAGAATACTTCTTTAGGCTCTCCAATAGAGTTAAGGAAGAGGTAATGATAAACAGGTCGGACAAATTACTCTTGAATAGCTCGACCAGAGAAAAATCATCCCGCAGTTTTCTAGCCGTTATGATCTTGCAAAGCTTCGAATACCCTTCGTTATTCTTCGCGATGAAGGTTGCTTTGTTCTCTTTGTTGCCCGGTTCATCAATGGTAACCCCGAAGATAGCTTTTATCCCCTTCTCTTCGGCACTTGAAGCCAAATTAACCAATCCGTACATCCCATTTGTATCGGTTAACACCACATACTCGGAACCATCTTTATAAGCCAGTTCTGTCAGTCGCTCGGGAGAAATAGCTCCCTCCAACAGCGTATAATACGAATGCGTGTTTAACGAAAACATTATTCTTCACTCCCTAAAATATCCGTATCTAAAACCAAAATAGTTTCGGCAATCAGAGATAAGCCCGCCTGAGAGCTCCTTTACCCAAAGAATTTACAATGGAAATCTCTTCTTCGGTCGCCGATTCCTGCTCACCATAGTATTTATTCTCAACGCTATCCTTTTGAATCGATTGAAAGAGTATTCTTTCCGAAAGGACTTCCAATTTTTCAACAATTATGTTGTACCCATTCTCCGTATCAACTATTCCCTCGATCAAATAAGGACCATAAGAAAGAGTTTTCGAAGCGTATCTCGAGTAAGCGTCCGGAAATAACACCGCCTCGAAAGTTCCTGTATAGTCTTCCAGGGAAAGGAACTTCATAATATCCCCTTTTTGTGTTCTTATTCGTTTCGAAGTCATATACCAACCGGCAATTTTCACCCGCCTTCCGTTATACGAAAGCATATCAGCAGCATTTATCTTTCCTTTCAGTCCTTTTAACTCGGGAAAAAATGCTAACGGATGACGAGTAGTCATATATCCGAATAGCTCGAATTCCAAAGCACAAATTTCACCGGCGTTATATTGTCGCTCAGTGGCCACTTCTCTCTCTAACTCGAACATTTCGTTAGCAAAAAGATTCGCTCCTTTGCTTCTATAATGAAAATAGACATCCAGAAGCCTTAAAAGAGCAGGACGAGTAATCTTAAAACTCCCCATAGCACCACATTTAATCAGCAAAACCGTCTCTTCATAACCCGAATTTACTCTTATCAGAAAATCAGGAAGAGTTTTATACCGGCCATTTCTCTTTCTTTCCGCTATTATTCTCTCTGCTGTAGCCTTCGGAAACCCCTTGATAGCCAAAAACCCTATTCTGATTGTCATTCCTTCCGGTTTATACCGATATTCACTTTCATTGATACAAGGAAGAAGTATTTTTATTCCCAATCTTTTACTCTCTCTGATATAAACCGCCGGAGAATAATAACCACCTCCGTTATTTAGTACACTTGCCATAAATTCAGCCGGATAATGCACTTTCAGATAAGCCACTTGGAAAGAAAGAAGCGCATATGATGCGCTATGCGCCTTACAAAACGCGTATCCGGCAAACGAAGCAATCTGTTTCCAAAGCTCGCCGACTACATGATCGGAAAACCCTTTTTCTTTGCAAGAAAAAACGAACCTCTCTTCCAAACGCTCCATCGCTGTTTTGGATCGCATCTTACCACTCATCGCGCGCCTCAGTAAATCTGCCTCTTCCAATGACAAACCTACAACATGATGCGCTATTTTTATTACATCCTCCTGATAAATCATAACTCCATAAGTTTCATGTAAGTACTCTTCCATCTCCGGAAGCAAGTAATTTATTCGGGAAGGATCTTTGTGGCGAGCTATAAACTCTCGCATCATTCCGCTCTCGGAAACTCCCGGGCGAATAATAGAACTTGCCGCGGTAAGCATTTCGAAAGTATCGCAGTTAAGTCGCCTTAGCAAGGATCTCATTCCGGGAGACTCGATATAGAAACACCCGATGGTTTCTCCTTCTCTGATTATTCTTTTGGTTGCCTCATCTTCGAATATGCTTTCATAGTCATATATATTAAGCAGACCGTTCCCTTGCACTACATTCTCGGGCAACTCGGGAAATACTGTAGCGAATTTCCCTTTACTTAACCCCTTTGGCCTTTTATTTTCGGGAACAAAACTCAGATCCATCTTTTCTTTCTTTCCTAATTTTTCGTATATTACAATTAGTAAACAACCGTACACCAAACTCTTGAATTGTTACTAAAAAGTCAATAGCAAAATGAGAACTATATTTCATCTCGACCTGGATGCTTTCTTCGTTTCGGTAGAAAGATTACTCGATCCCTCTTTGGAAGGAAAGCCGGTTATTGTAGGAGCTGATCCGGAGAAAGGACGCGGAGTAGTAAGTACATGTTCCTACGAAGCGAGAAAATTCGGGGTTCATTCCGCTATGCCTATAAGACAAGCCTATAAATTATGTCCCCAAGGTATTTTTATAGGGGGCCATATGGGAGAATATGCCAAATATTCGAAAAAAGTACGGGAAATTTTAGAACAATATGCACCCTCTATTGAGCAAACCTCAATTGATGAATACTATATGGATTTTACCGGTTGTGAAAAAATATACGGAGCTTACGATCTCTTTGCCGAAAAGTTACAAAAAGAGATCATAGACGAGCTAAATCTTCCATGCTCAATCGGAATAGCCTCAAATAAAACCGTAGCGAAGATAGCCTCCGATTTTCACAAACCCCATGGAATTACTTATGTGGTACCGGGCAAAGAAAAAGAGTTCCTCAGTGAAATGCGGATAGAAAAGATTCCGGGAATTGGGAAAGTGACTACACGAGCTCTCAACGAAAGAGGTTTCCATAAGGTAAAGGATATTACCAGATTGAACGAAAACTATTTCTCAACCGCCTTCGGCAAAGCAGGAATCGCCCTCTGGAATAAATGCAACGGACGCGGAGCGGAATATCTTAATCCTCCGCAGGAAAGAAAAAGCATCTCCAAAGAAAGGACCTTCTCAGATGATGTTCTTAATATAAACACCATAGAAGAAACTCTCTTCAAGCTAACAGGCAAAGTATGCCAAATGCTAAGAAACAAAGATTGGCAAGCCTCTACAATCAGTATAAAACTGCGTTACTCCGATTTCAATACAATAACGCGAGCCAAAACAGTGAAACCTACCGACGATGATAAGATTGTATACGAAACCGCGCTTGCTCTCTTTCAAAAAGCATATACAAGACGCGTAAGCATAAGATTAGTAGGAATCCATCTGACAAACTTCAGTGAATTTGGCGAGCAGGAGGATCTTTTTACGGAAGAGATGATAATAAAACGAAAACAAATGCTCAGAGCAGTTACAAAACTCAGAGATAAGTTCGGGTATTCCATTCTCGACGTTGGAAAAAAAGAAAAGAAAGAATAGCCAAACTAAAGCAGATAAGCATTATACGCTAAATAAGAAGTACCCAAAGAGAGAAAGGAGCCAATAACTAAGTTCAACGAACTTTAACAGTCTCCTTTATTACCATTTTTCGCCGCTAAATAAGCAGTTTACTTCCCTTTCCTAGAAAATATGTAGAAACTCTTTGTATAAAACTTAGTACGTCTGCATAATAGCATAACTCGTCCACCAAACAGAAACATCTACGCGCCTCTAAGGCAGAAACAGTTGCCATAAATAGAAAAGTAAAAAGAAATTTTCTGCTCAGAGAAGCTAAGCAGACTTAAAAATCGGGTTCTACTCTCCCTGATCGAAGCAACTTTCTCAGTTAACGAACAAAATAGCTCCGTTCTTCTACCTTAGAGAATTTCCTGTTTAGCTAAAAGCATAGAATTTGCACTAATATTCCACCATTGATAATATCCAAGACGGAAAGAGAATGCCCAAACGTTCCCCTTTCCGCCTTGTAAGCCCAAAAGAAAACTATCTTGGGTATCTTACTCTGAGATCATCATAAATGACCTTTGCGTCGGGAACACTCATTCTCGTTGCAAGTTTTACAGAGTTATAATAAGCCAAAGCAAATAAATATGCCTCGCTACCTGAAAGCATTATTGTATCATCCATATTGCTAATCAGTTGATTTAGAGGGTTATATAGTTGCTTCAAAGTTTTTACAGCATCCATATCCTTCCTGAAAGCATTAATATCCATGTAAGGAAGAGCAAACTGCGGATCTGTATCGCAATATTTAAATACTTTTTCTACAAAAGGAATTGACTTATCACTCATCTTCGGAATTGATCGCCTTTGCTCTGCATTCAAAGCAATCAATTTGGGAGATAGAATTGAGTGCATTGTTTCGAAAGAAGCATTTAGTTGTTGTTCTTCTTCCGGTGTAAGGGAAAAACTAATATGATTTTCGGTAGGCACTTTTTCCTCCGTTATTAAATTGTGAAATATCCTATTCAATAAGCAGGGAATTATTCGGATCGCTTAGTAATCTAAGAATCAATGTAAAAGAGATGAAATAAATGTCAATAGCTAGAAGTAGCTATGTAGTTTGGGCAACAACCGAGTGGAGCTATTTGAGCCAAGCTAATCCTGAATATAGATCAGCTTGGCGAATTTTAATTTATTTACTGTTTTTGATCTCTATACTCATATATCGAGAATTCAATAGACGAGCTACAGCCATATAATTCACCCAAAAGTTAATGACCGATCCTACCTTAAAACTCTTTCTGGTGTCTCCCAAATCATAAACTGTCATATCGGAAGTAGTTCCGAAAAAACGGACAGACTTATCTTTCGGATAAAGATCATTAACATCAACATCGAGCACCCCGAAATCCATTATAGCTCTATACGATTCTCTTAAATCAGTTTCATCAAGAGAATCATTGGCAATATGACCTATGCTTGCTTCGCTAATGTTTCCGTCGGGAATGTTGCTTTTTTTTTCGAGCTCAAGTATTTCTCCGGCAAACTCAATAGCATTAGTTGAAAGATTCCTATACTTCTTATTTTCGATCGGAGTAACACCGAGAAAGGCTGCCTCACCTATTCTGAAATGATTAAGACCTTTAGGCAGCTTAGTTTTCCCCAACATAGGAAGAGTAATTGAGCTTCCGGCAGATATAACTTCGAGATTCTTGCCAAACTTTGCTTCAATCAGCTGCTCATATAAGCTAAGTTGAATAAGTTTATCATAAGTGGGTTCAATTCCGTACATACACCCGAGATTTGTTCCCAACCCGATCACCTCAATATTAGCTAGCTGAAAAACTTTGTCGTAGAAATAGAGTACTTTGTCCCGTTGAATACCCTCTCTTAACTCCCCCATCTCAACCATTACTATTATTTGGTGTACTTTTCCTTGTTTGCCAGCCTCTCTGTTTATCTCTTCGATTGTTCTCAAGGAAGAATTCAAGGAAATATCAGCATATCGCACCAATTGTTCAACGGCAAGAGGAGAAGGAGGTTTAATGTACATAGTTTTTATATTCGGATTTACCTCTCTAATTGCCTTTAAGTTAGAAAGTCTTGCGTCGCCGACAGAATGAAGTCCTTTCATAGCATCATCGAAAAGGAGATGCTCCAAAATTCTTTTGTTGCCATTTAACATTTTTGCGACAAGAGTAAAATGAACATCCTTTTCTTTCAATAGAGATTGAAGCTTCTTTATATTACTCAATATTCGTTTTGGATATATTCTTAGAGTTGCCATATTTTTATACTATTTGTTAAATCTCATTTCTGCGTATTTGGAACTAAACCCGAGCCTTTCATAAAGTCTTTTTGCAGGATTGTCATATTCCACATGAAGCGCTACATTTCCTTCCGCATGTGCAATTGCTCTTGAAACAATCTCTTTCCCAAATCCTTTGTTTCTGTAAGAAGCGTCGACAGCAACATAAACAAGGATATTTTCCGGAATATACTCATCCATTCCGGTCTTATTCATAACCAAGGCTCCTACAATATTCTTTTCATAAGTTGCGGTAGCCAAAAAACCTCCCTTGCCGCTATCCTCGGAAAAAGAATAATCTATCGCCTTATTAATCTGAGCTTTCGGATCACCAAAGTTTCCCAAATGATTGTATAGAAAATCTACAAATTCCTCTCGTGATATGACTTCATTTAATTGTTTTTCATCTGTGTGAAATTTTATATCTAACATCGTATTCCTTTATATTATTGCGGGGATGAAAATTATATGAAACTAGACAGACTTATTGGGATATCTCAGAAATGAGACATATGAAGCATGTGTTGAAGTATTATTTTTCTTGTGACTAGTAAGTAAAAAAAGATGATAATACGCTGTTTGTTGGTGATTTTTTAATAAGATAGGGAAAATAATTGCCAATGTAAAATTATAAAGAGATTAAGCATTAGAATAGCAAAAAGGCTCCCGTAAATAGGAGCCTTTTTAATTCTATTTCTTAGTAAGTATAATCTTATCACCGCTATGTTTCTGAATATTTTCAAAAACCTTCTTGAAATACTTATATCTTTCGGGAGTAATGTAGAATTTCTTTAGTTTATAAACCTCTTGCATAACAATTTGTGAGTTTTCGACTACAGAATACTTCTTTGAGTATTGAATTTCACCTTCCGATTCGGAAACTATTTCCGGAAGATTTCTAACCTGATATCTTGAAGTATCAATATTGACTCTGATATTCTTATAAAAGGATTTTTGATAATCCAAATCAAGCGGATATTTCCTTTCTTCTTTTGATAGCCAACTCAAATTTGTAAATAATTTATACGGATCTATATTCAAGAAAAACAAATCTCCTTGCTTCTGAACCGCATTTGGCACAGTAACATCAAAATGAAATTTAAATGGCTGATCAACTGAATCTATTTCACTATAATAGAACGTATCAATTGTAGCATTTACGAAGTCATCAGCTATAAAATCTTGGCAATACTCCTTAATATCCTTTTCGGTTTGATCCTCAAAATAATAGCGCTTACTTATGTTTCGCTCTCCCTTATAACTTAGTTCCAAACTGAACTTAGCACTAAGATCATCGAGTATGCTTACATTAACATTAACAAAAGAAACATTATCATTATACTTAGAGCAAGGCGTCACTTCCATATTTCCTGTTCCGTCTTCATTTAAGGTCAAAACTCTAATTGCTTCGCATTGCCAAGGAATTTCCCCTAGAGAACAATGCTTCACCGTAGGATCAATCCAAATTGGCTTACCATCTTCGGGAACAACCTTAACAATCATATGATTAAAAGACCAGCATGGAAAGTCTTTATGTATTTGACCATAATTAGCTGTACGACATAGTACCGGATGGGCATTCACTCCAACTTCCTTTAACAAAACATACATTAGAGTTGATAAATCTTTACAATCCCCGTAAAGATGGTCAATAACGGATTGTGGGGTTGAAGGTTTTATTCCACCATTATTTAGATCAATAGCAACATATCTGAAGTTCTTTTGAATATACTTATAAACCGCCTTGATCTTTTCAAGCTCAGTATTACAATTCTTGGTTATTTCTTTCGCTTTTTCTTTGAGCTTGTCTGTAACAACAAGCTGAGACTTATAAATCTTATTCCAATACCAGTCGGTAATATCATTCCACTCTTTCCAATCCGACGGAGCAAAACGAGTATAATGCAGATAATCATTGTGGGGAGGCATTGAAGGATCAGGTTCGAAAGCAGGAATATCCTTCAGAAGCCATTCAAAGGTTACCTTTTTGGTTAGTTTAGATCCGGACGGATTCATATGATTAATTACTTCCGGTTCTTTTAATTCTCTGTTTGGAGAAAAATATTTCCAATCCCAACCAGCACCTCCCCTAGCTTCTGGCAATACGAGTAAAGTAGGCACAGTCAAACGATACTGATTTCTGAGAATAGGTATATAATCCTGCATTAACCAAGAATCTCTTCGAAAAGGAAATCGATTGTACTTCTGATAAGAATAGGAAATAATGCATCCTTTTTCGATCGAAGGAAAAGTAAATTTCACTTTTTCGTCGTCCGAATAAAAACTACTTCCTTCGGTTTCCCCTTTACTATGGTAAAACTCCTCAGTAGGTATTTCAACAACAGTTCCATCCGGTTTTAGCGTTTGAGCTTTTATGTCCCGGAGCTTTTGCGAATCACTTACATATATCTCGTGAAAGGCATATTTTTCGATATTCTTAAACAGCTTGACAGCCTTATAAACAGTTTCCACCGTTGATAATGAATAATCACTCTCAATAATTAATTCCACATCGTGAACTTCGTATAATACAACTGCATCTGCTTCGGGATAATCTTCCTCAAAAGGAATTCTCTCTATTCCTAAATTATCTATTAGCTTTTCATGACTAAAAAATCTGCCTCCGGAACATGATATCAGACAAAACGACAATATAATTAAGGTAATACTTAAAAACTTTTTAGACATTTTTCTCCCTAGATTTACTATTATTTAATACAGACAAATAAGAATCTTAATATAACAACTATCGCTAATATTTATCAACAATATATTCAAGAATCATTATTAAGAAGACGTTTGAGACTTATATTGACAAACAAACTATCAGCAAAGAATCATATTCAACTTATTTACTATACATAGATAATAACCAGAAGCCCACAACATAACTTATAATAAAAAAGGCCACCCGAAGGTAGCCCCAAATACTCTTCCAATATTAATACTATTTCAATAACATAAGTTTTTTTGTCTCGCTATATTTACCGGCTTGAATGGAGTAGAAATAAACACCGGAGCTTAATCCGTTAGCATTAAAGTTAACATTATATTTCCCGGCTGGCTTCACTTCGTCAACCAATCTTGCGACTTCTCTACCCAGAACATCATAAACTTTCATAACAACCTTTGCGTTGCTTGGCAAAGCATATGAGATGGTAGTAGTCGGGTTAAACGGATTAGGATAATTTTGTGACAAACTGTACTGAGATGGTAAATTATCTTTATCCTCAACATCTAGTCCTTCTCTAAGAATATTAATACGCACGGCATCTGCTCTTAGAACAGGTCCGGCAGTAGTCTTGCCAGTGTTAATTACCTTTATTGAGACAGGCTCACCATTTTTAAATTCATATTTACCTAAAGAAACCCATGAATCGCTATTCTCATTTTGATTCATATAAACTGAATCGATCGGCTCACCATTAGTGCTTATTTCATAAAGAGCATTATCGCTCGCATTAACTGTTTTGGGTACTATATAGAGCGCTTCATAAAGCCCGGAAAACTTGGGTCTAAACTTAAATTCAGCATAAGCTCCCTTGTTCCCACTAACAGTTATGAATCTGCTTGAACCTCCGTATGATCTTGCAACGGAATAACTCCATTTGCCTTTTTCAAAATATCTATCAGAATCAAGATCATCCACCAGTTGAAAGAATTTCTGAACATCAGCATTATATTCAATAGTCATTTCAGGGTTTAGATAATCATTACTTATCACTGTAATTTGTCCGGAATATTTTCCTACCTCTTGAGCAGCAAATCCAACATTTATAGTAATTGACCCGAATGGTTTTATTTTTAATGGGAATTTGGAGTTAATAATTATATTTTCCGGTTTATTAATACTACTAATTGTTATTTCTTCATATCCGGCATTTGATAAGACAAATTCTCTATTAGCTGTATCTGTTACACTTACCTCGTAGAAGTCAATAAGATTTGAAGCCACTCCTAATTGCTTATGCCTAACTAATGGACTAATCTTCATTACGTCAACCGAAACAACTCTACCGGTTTCATTCGGACCACCCGATAACAACTCCAATGAATAATTATTACCTTCCTCAAGATCCGTCATTAGTATATGATTCCATTCGCGAGAGTATAGTGGTTCGGTTCTTTTAATAGTGTCAATCGGACTGTTATCTTTGAGTAGAACGAACTCCATATTATAAACAGGATTATCAACATATTGCTTCTGCACATAAAGATTATATTTGCCTGTTTGAGGTACAACAAACTCCCATCTGGCCTTAGTTATCTTATTCTCTTCAACAACAGCAGTTCTGAAATCGGTTCCCCATTGCTTTCGGCTAATAGCCTTTACCCAATTACCAGTCGGTTCGGAATACCCCGGATCCGAATTATCAATAAATATATCATCCGGTAAATAACTGATAAATTTTGTTGTCAGGTTTCCTACCGTGTCGGTAACAGCACAACCTACCCTGGCAAGTATTTCTTTATCATAAGCTTTTTTCGTGATCCATCTGTTGTCTCCAACAAATTCGCAATCAGCAATAACATATCTTTCGTAGATATCTTTTACCGCAACAAACGGGACTCTTTGCCAGATCTTCTCATTTGTTGTAATCTCGAATTTTACACTATCGCCAACAACCGATTCGGCAAAAGTCATCTCAGGTTCAATCTCATCTTTAGTCTTTAGCCAACGTTGCATTCCTTCAACAGCAGTGCAATATCTGAACTTAACATTAGGATATTCCTTCGATACCTGGTGAATTAAGGAATCCAATCTTGCGATATTATCACAAAAATCTGCTTCCGGTATATGCCCCCAGAAACAAGGCACCTGATCTTTCCCTTCATTAGCAGCCTTAAAAATATCTCTGAGTATAGAGAGATTAACCGAAGCGAAATGTTTTGATCTGGTATTCCACCCTTTATTTCCTCCCGGTAGTTGGTAGTTTTCATCTTTAGGACGATACGGAACCCATTCCGATGGAGCTTGAGACCAATCAAAAATATTTTCCAAGGGTTCTATATCTGTAGTCCTTTTACAAGGATAATCATTATCTAAAGAGAATGGTAAAAGCTCGTTCAAGCAAGCCTGCCAATCATTATCTTTAAAGTGCCAGCCGCCTCTAAAGGAAACCGCATAACAATCTTCTTCCAAAAGGTATTGAGCTACAGTAACATCCCAATCTTCACGGCACTCATTAAATGTATGAGATTGGTTCCAATAAAATTTACCATCACCATCATAATCACTCCAGAAGAAGGTGTGATAATGAAATGAAAGCTCATCTCCGTACTTCTTTATGCTTTCTCCGTGATATTTTTTTATAAGATATAGTGCCATTGTATTAGCAAGCGGAACATTTGTGTTTTTGGCAAATCTGAAATAATTTCCACCATGCATCCACCATGTAAACTTCATAGGTGTTCCATAGGAATCTACAAATTGATCTCGAAAGGAGTCATTAAAGTATTTATAACCATTCCTAGTCGGATCAGTATAAATCTCAAAGTTAAAATCACAATTATACATAGTCTTGCTCGCGCCATCCCAAATACCGGTATCGCTACCGACAACAACATAGACTTCCCCTTGAGCAAACAAATAATTAACACATAACAAACATAATAATGCGAGAGTAAATAACGGTTTTTGCATTAGTCTGATTCCTTAATTTGAGCATAATATTAACAATTGAATTTACAGATAGATTCACTCTTTACCAAACATACGATTTGAGATATGATTTATATTGTTTCCCGATCGAAAAAGAAGTATGCTCTTGATCATAAAAACGATAAATATACTTTGCATAATAGTTCATTTTTACTAAATTGTTCATGAGAAATCGTTAGGGGTGCTGACCCAACCGGCTCGGCTGAGATTACACCCTAATCACCTGATTTGTATAATTACAACGTAGGGAAGCGGTTTTGCATAATATCTTTATATATATTGATATTATCTATTTATAGCCGTTGTTACGTACCCCCCCTACGTAAGACGGCTTTTTTATTATAAATGGAGTATCAATGAATAACAGTTCTTTCGATCAATACGCTGCTGAATATGACTCATGGTTCTTAGATAACGAAAACGTCCTAAAGTCTGAACTTGCTCTTGTTGCCAAGAGTTTGGCCATTCCGGGAAGAACCCTATCCGTTGGTTGCGGAAGTGGGTTATTTGAAATGCTTTTACAAAAAGAATATGACATAACTATAAACGAAGGTATTGAACCTTCGGAAGGAATGGCAAGTATCGCTACCAAGCGTGGAGTAAACGTTACTTTGGGTACTGCCGAAGATGTTCCTTTCGGGGATAATGATTACGACACCATTATGTTCAATGGAACGCCAAGTTATATAACGGATTTGAGAAAGGCTTTCGATAAAGCTTTCAATGCTCTTAAACCAGGTGGAAGAATAATCGCGATTGATGTTCCCAAAGAAGGCTCTTATGCTCTCCTTTACAACCTTGCCAAATCCATAGGAAGCTGGGATCATGAATTACTTCAAGGCACTCCCCCGAAACACCCTTACCCTATAGAGTTAGTCAAAGTTGCCAATTGGCGCACTACACAGGAGAAAATAGAATTGTTAAATGAAACTGGTTTTGAAGATCTTAAGTTCTACCAGACATTAACCCAACATCCTCTCTATTCTAATGATACCTTCGAATATCCTATTGAAGGATATACGAAAGGAGATTATGTTGCCATAATAGCTCAAAAACCGGAGGTATACGATGCTAAATAAAGAAAATCTAATAAAAGATATAGAAGCGATAAGAACCAATTCTCCCTTAGTTCACAACATAACCAATTATGTAGTTATGAATAATACGGCGAATGCCTTACTATCCTTAGGCGCATCTCCGGTAATGGCTCATGCGATCGAAGAAGTTGCCGATATGGTATCATTTGCAGGAGCTCTGGTGATTAACATCGGAACGCTCAGTGAGAAATGGATAGATGCTATGCGAATAGCAATGAAAGCCGCAAAGAGTAAAAACATACCAATAGTATTTGATCCGGTTGGAGCAGGAGCAACTAATTATAGAACCTCCACATGTCTATCATTATTAGAAGATAATCATCCTACAATTATAAGAGGAAACGCTTCCGAAATAATGGCTCTTGTAAATGCCGGTCAGAAGACAAAAGGGGTTGATAGCACAAACACAACTGATGACGCTTTGGAAAGCGCTAAGCTATTAGCTCAAAGGTTCGATTGTGTTGTTTCCATAAGTGGAGAAATTGACTACATAACCGATGGCGAAACCGTTAATATTGTTAAAAACGGAACATCCTTACTCACCAAGGTAACCGGAATGGGATGCACAGCTACAGCCATTACAGGAGCTTTTGCTTCTGTAAATAAGAACTACTTGGAGGCGGCAACAAATGCTATGGCCTTGATGGGAATAGCCGGAGAAGTTGCAGAAAAGTCATCAAACGGGCCGGGTAGTCTCCAAATAAACTTCCTCGATACATTATACAACATTGGCGACAAAGAAATCGGGGAGTTGCTGAAAATATAATGAATAAAGCTAATTTCAATCCGAAGCTCTATTTGGTAACAGATAGAGATCTGTCTCTTGGCAGAAGCCTAGAAGAGATAGTTGAAGCTGCCATAAAAGGGGGTACAAACCTTATCCAGCTTAGAGAAAAAGAAGCATCAACAGGAGAATTCGTTGACCTAGCAAAGAGATTAATGAAAATAACCTCCTCATATAATGTTCCTCTTATTGTTAATGATAGAGTTGATGTTGCGTTAGCAGCAAAATGTGACGGTGTTCATATCGGGCAAAGCGATATGAATTATACGGATGCACGTAATATATTGGGTAATGACGCAATTATCGGATTATCAATAGAAACTCTTGAGCAGGCAAAAGAAGCAAACAATTTGGATGTTGATTATATTGCAGCAAGCCCTGTATTCTCTACTCCTACCAAAACCGACACTGCTCCTGCATTCGGATTGGACGGTCTTACAAAAATCAGAGAAATCTCAAGGCACAAAATTGTAGCAATAGGAGGAATAAACAAATCAAATGCAGCCGATGTAATATCTGCCGGTGCTCATTCATTGGCAATTGTTTCTGCTATCTGTTCCGCTAATAATCCGGTAGAAGCGTCAAAAGAACTAGCGGATATAATCGATAAAAACAGAGAAGGATAAGAGATGAAACTTTCTGATATAGGCGAGTTCGGATTAATAGAGCGTTTCGCCCCCCCCTTTACCTCAGTTATGCCTAAAAACACTCTAGGCATCGGAGACGATTGTGCTGTTATTCCTCAGAGAGAAGACGAATCTCTTCTTATAACCACAGATCTTTTGGTGGAAGGAATTCACTTCCTAAAAGATAAAATAACAGCTAAAGATTTGGGGCATAAATCACTAGCTGTTAATCTAAGTGATATAGCCGCGATGGGAGGAATACCTGAAGCAACTTTCCTTTCGATTGCGCTGCCAAAAGAGACAGAACTAGAGTGGATAGATTCCTTTTTCGAAGGCTACAGGGAATTATCCGAGGAAGCTCATGCACCTCTGATGGGAGGTGATACTACAAAATCCCCGGATAAGATTGTCATTAATGTAGCTGTTCTCGGTAAAGCCAAAAACAACGAGATAAAATATAGAAGCACAGCCAAATCGGGAGATATTATAGCTATCTCCGGATTAACCGGAGAGTCTGCAGGTGGACTGGAGGCACTCCTTAATGATTATCCGCATAGCGAAATAGTCGATTATTTAATTGGTAAGCATAATCGCCCGAAGCCACATCTTGACGAAGGAAGATTTCTATCGCAATATGCTGCAGTGCATGCCATGATGGACATTTCGGATGGTATTGATTCCGATTTACGCCATATTCTAAAACGCTCCGGTGTTTCGGCTAAGATCTATCTCAATAAACTTCCCAAATCAAAAGAACTTCTGGAAGCTAGTAAACTTTATAGCCTTGATTATATAAGAGCTATTTTAGCCGGAGGCGAAGATTATGTTCTCCTTATAACTATAGATAAAAACGAATTCGAATCTATAGCAAATAGCTTCCGAAATCAATTCGGAAAAGAACTATATCCGATAGGCGAAATAGTGAAGGGAGAACAAAAATTACATTATTATTCGGGGAAAAATAAGGTGCAACTCTCCGGAGAAGGTTTTGATCATTTCAAATAACGGAAGATAATAATATGTATGAAAATCAGTATAAACGAACATTAACCATAGCAGGCTCCGATAGTGGCGGAGGAGCAGGTATTCAAGCCGATCTTAAAACGTTTTCCGCTTTGGGATGTTATGGTATGTCGGTAATAGCAGCCTTGACGGCGCAAAACACTTCAACAGTTACAGGCATCCTTGAAATAGAGCACTCTTTTGTAGAAAAGCAAATTGATGCGGTTCTAAGTGACATCGGAACAGATGCCGTTAAAATAGGTATGTTATCCGATCCTATGATTATAAAAACAGTAGCAAGAAAGCTCAAGGAATATAAAATAGAGAATGTTGTACTTGATCCTGTGATGGTCGCAAAAAGCGGAGATAAACTTCTTAAAGACGAATCGATAGAGACGCTGAAAAAGGAATTAATACCTATTGCCAAGATAATAACTCCCAATATACCTGAAGCCGAAGTACTAACCGGAATAAAAATAAATGACTATACGGATTTGCTTCATGCAGCCGATATTTTGTTCAGACTCGGACCGGAATCCGTATTAGTAAAAGGTGGTCATTTAGAAGGAGAAACAAGTAATGATGTGCTCCTTATTAA
Organism: uncultured Ignavibacteriales bacterium; assembly: GCA_942492055.1. GTDB lineage: Bacteria > Bacteroidota > Ignavibacteria > Ignavibacteriales > Melioribacteraceae > CALODP01. The sequence continues at coordinate 215,718 of CALODP010000001.1, forward strand.
ATCGGAAAACGAAGGAAACCCACTGGAGTTTCAATATGAATCGAAAAGAATAGATTCGGTTAATACGCACGGTACCGGATGTACTCTATCCTCAGCTATCGCATCTTTCCTAGCAAGAGGTTTCTCATTGCAGGATAGTGTTAAAAACGCAAAAGAGTACATCACCGAAGCAATACTAGAAGGTGCTAATTATAAATTAGGCAACGGTCATGGGCCGGTTCATCATTTTCATAAGTTTTGGAAATAATTATAAGGGAAGCGCGAGATGAAATTCTTAGATATAATGGATACAAAAAGCGCCATCTACATTGAAGCGATGAAGAATCATCCTTTTAATGTTGAGTTATCGAATGGAACTTTACCGGAAGATAAATTCAAATTTTATATTGAGCAAGATTCATTATATGTACCGGAATACGCTCGCGCTCTCAGCATAATAGCTTCCAAAGCATCTACTACCAGAGAGTTTGCCTTCTTTGTCTCTTTAGCTAATGAAGGATTGGATATAGAACGAGAAATTCATAAAGAATATTTCAATCGATATAACATCAAGGGAGAAATTGAACCTTGCCCTACTTGCGATGCGTATTCAAACTTTATGGTATATACCGCATCCGTCAGGTCTTTCCCGGAAGCAATGGCTGTTTTACTTCCATGCTTTAGAAGCTATGAAGAGGTAGTGCAACATATCTATAATAAAACAACTCCCGACAATCCATATATTCAATGGATAAATACATACGCGGGTGATGAGTATTCCGAAATAACCAAACAGCTAATTGAAATAACCGAACGCGCGTATAGTAAGGCCGACAAGCATATTAAAGAAAACATGGAAAAACTCTACATAAGATCCAATAGATATGAATTAATGTTCTGGGATGCCGCTTATAATCAGGAAAAATGGATACTATAGAGGTAGCTATTTCCTAGTAAATATTCCAATAATATCCAAGAGAATATTTTTATTATTTTTTCTCTTAACCTTTGTTTCTAAAAATAGCTACCTTTCCATATTTTATGGTGGTATATCTGATTCAGCTTAAGACTAAGAGCCGGTCATTAAAGAGTTTTGTTTACGAAAGGGTAAATACTAGATTCTTTCTTGTCTATCAAGCACTTTTGTTCCAAAGCGCACTATCACTTATATCTATTACTAAGATCTCATAAAAATTATATTATAAATCTAAACAAAATTCATTGGAGTTAATATGAAGAGAGTATACTATACTATTCTCTGCTCTTTCTTATTATGCTCTTTTGCCTCCGCGCAACTAAAAATCAACAAGGTTTCTACCGAAATGATTGCCCCTGGCATTAAGTATATGAGATATGAAGCACCGTCAAGACCCGCTGTTCTTTACGTAATTGAAGCGGATGTTACAAATGAGTATTTTTCATTCGAAACATGGACCTCGAATGACAAAGTACCAAACCCTCCTCGCGAAATTCTCTCAAGCTTTTCCAACAGAAAAACATATGAGGGACATCGTGTGGCCGCAGCAGCTAATGCGGATTTCTTTAGCTATGAATATGGCGTCCCTTGCGGATTACAAGCTATTCAGGGTGAAGTTATAAAATCAGTCGGAGCTTTATATGGAATAGGAATGACAGAAGAGAAAAAACCATTCCTAGAAGCTACTCAATTTGCTTCCTCTGTAACAAGCAATAATGTTTCTTATAAGATCGACGCTGTGAACGTTGTTAATTTCAGATATTACACATGGTACCAGATGCTTGGAGCTGATCGACTTATTATGTACAATCATTATATGGATTTCTCCAGACAAAACGAAACCCCTGAAGTTGAAGTATTATTACAACCTATTATGGAATGGAATATCGGCGGAGATTCCGTGAAATGTGTAGTTGTTGAAAAAGGAGCATTTGTTAGCAAAGACCTTAGTGGCAAAAAGGTTGTATTGGGTGGCTTTGGCAAGGGTGCTACTTACATAATCAATAATATTTCTATAAACGATACCGTTAAAATTGACGTAAATATTCTACAGAACCCTAAAAAGATAAAAGAGCTAATCGGCGTATATCCTCGTATAGTTGTTGATGGAAAGAACCATGCTTATGAAGGTTATGTAGAGTATGGAAAAGATGACGCCATAAACCCGTCTAATAAGAATCCACTTACTAATCTTGGATTCAACAAAGAAGGTACTAAAATGTATTTGGTTGTCTGCGACGGTCGCCAGGAAGCTAGTCAAGGACTTAATCTATACGAAATGGCAGATTTCATGATAAGTCTCGGAGTTGATATGGCAACCCACTTTGATAGTGGTGGCTCTACAATGCTTTGTGTTAATAATAAATTAGAAAACAGCCCTTCCGGTGGATCTGAAAGAGCAATAGTTAATGCCGTTGGTTTTGTAACCTCTGCTCCATCAAAATTAGGAGAGTTGGCTCATATTCAGGTTACTCCTGACTCTCCATATCTCTATCGTGGAAATAGTGTACAACTTCAAGTAAAAGGATATGATAAGTATTATAATCAGATTAATATAAACCAAACCCTAGTAAAGTTTACCAATAAATCGGATTTGGGTTCTATATCAGTAGACGGACTATTCACTGCAGGAATGGAATCGGATACCGCTTTAATCGAATGTGAGTATAATGGAATAAAAGATAGTGCTAGCATAATTACAAAATGGGTTAGTGGTATTCGTATCACCCCTGAAGAAATTACTACCGATAACGTTACAACAGCATTTTTTCATGGTAAATCTTTTGATATTGATAATGCCAGTATTTCATTGCCAGATACCTGTTATAAATGGTCTGTAGCAGATACTACCATTGGGTTAATTACAGAGAATGGTGTTTTTCTAGGTAAGAAGAATGGTGCTACAACAGTATACGCTACTCTATATGGTAGATTTGTTGATTCGGCAAAAGCAAACGTTATTATTGTTGAGGGAAGCAAATTATTAGATTCGTTCGAAGATGAGGGTAAATGGAATGTATCTTCGGAATATATGGATGTTGAAAACACAAAGATTTCATTTATAACAGACAAGGCTACCGAAGGGACAAAAGCAATTAAACTAGACTATCAATACCAATTGGTAACGGGACAAAATAACATTGTGTATCTTAACACTGATATCCCTGTCGAAGGAATACCCGATTCCATATATTTGGATTGCTTAAGTGGAACAAATGAAAAAACAAAGGCTACTATTATAGTAGAAGATGCCGCCCAGAAAGAATATAAAATTATATTCAGAGCTTATCTTAATAATACAGATAAATTCAATAGAATACCGGCTCCTTATGATAAAAAAGTAGCAATATCTGGTAGTTCCTCTCCGGTAGTTTATCCTATTAGTATTAAGCAAATAATGATTGCCCCTCCAAGAACAGGAAAAAATGACAGTACAACCTATTCTGGAAGTGTAATATTCGACAGATTATTCATTACCTATCCTAATAAAATAACCGATGTTAAGGAGATATCTTTAGTCCCATCCGAATTTAATTTGTCTCAGAATTACCCTAATCCGTTTAATCCTACTACAACTATAAACTACAATGTAGCCAAAGCAGGATTTATTAACATAGCAGTTTACAACATGCTGGGTCAGAGGGTGAAAACATTGATTAATTCCGAAGTTAACGCAGGTTATCATTCGGTAATATGGAATGGGACAAATGAGTGTGGAAAAAAAGTAGCCTCTGGTACTTATCTATATAGAGCTATAATCGGTAATCAGGTCATCTCCAAGAAGATGTTGCTACTCAAATAAACTTATTATGACCAAGAGAGAAAGTTGTACTTCTCTCTTGGTTTACTATTCAATAAAATATATCATAATACCTCAAAGCTATCTTATAACCGGAAATGAAATTATTCGGAACAACAAAATATATCACATCAAAACAGTACCGTTAATTGCAATAGACTACCTAGGTGATCGATGACAAACTACCTAGGTGATCGGTGACAGACTAAGATAGTGAAATATTATAGATTACCCTATATAAGCTCTACAGATTAATAATGCAGAACTTTTCGGTATATACCTATGTAATAACTCTATTCGGAAACTATTCAATAAAATAGCACAGTAGTAATATTATTTATCTTCCGAACCCAATAGATAAGAAGAATTAGGTAACTGTTAGGAAAATCGGTAACTTTCCTCTTCTTATTTTCTCACCAACTACTATTCTAACTTCAATATTATATATCCCGGAAGGAATATTAGGAATATGAAAAAGAAGAGTAGATGGACTGTTATTACCTAAAACCTCTATTTTCATCTCTTCGTTTGTTTCGTTTATCAAAAAGATACCCGAATTCTCATTTTCTTCATCAACTTTGAGCTTATACCCACAAATCTTACCCATATTATTCGGTGTCATTATGGAGTTAACTTCTTTGCTAGCCAAATCGGTAAATTCAATAGGCTGAGGCAAGTTACTTGAAGCCGGTACTTTCTTGACATTAACGTCGGACAAAAAGCTTTTCTTTAAATCATTTCCGGCTTGTAATCTGGGAGCTAATTGATGCCTGTTTTTGTCGTAGGTGTCGTCCAGGCCATTATATACTCCACGTATTGTAACCATATAATGTACAGTACCAAGATTAATATTATATCCCTCTTTCAATAGCTTGATTATTACATGATCATTTAACTCAAAAACCGCGCTAATATCGGGCTTAGTTAATGTAGAACCGGAAGCAGCAATTTCATCGATTATATCCTCTCTATATAACGTTCCTTTAGACTGAACGATAGCGGTATAATCATCTTGGCTTTCCGAAAAGGAGTTTATCCTTAAGGAATATTCAATTGCCATAACCTATTCCCCTATATTGTTATACATATTTTAATTAAGAGAATAATGGTAAGGAATATTGGTAATAATCCATTATTACGATTTATTTAAAGAGTATTTGCAATCCCTCAATCTCACAAATTATTGTAATACCATAACTATGTTTATAACTTCCGTTTCATAAAATTGAATAACAAACCGATCTTCCATTAAGTTCACTTTGTCGTTAAATAAAAAACAATTCCTAAATGACTAAGAGTTCCCTAAATCTTATATCATATTGCAAGTGTTAATAACTTGTTGATAACTACCATATTTATCCCCAGTGAGGTTCATAGTTATCAACATGTTGTTCACATAATTAGTTCAATATTATTTCGCTAACGAAATTTATTTTCTACAACAATGTTTCCGGCGGTAAGGTTCACTAATGTTATAAAAAAAGAAAGTTGGGTTTATTGATCGAAATGAGTGTTTTTCTTCGATATATGAAAAGAATTCGGGAAGGAAAAGGAACCATAAGTTATCCACATGTTTTCCACATTCCATAATTCAAATAATATGTCCTCCCGAAAAAATCGGGAGGCTTATGTGGATAACTTTATGGCAATAGATTAATAAACTTTATTACATTCTGTTTCTCTATTATTCTGCAATAGAGTACAACTGATTATTTCTCCGGTTTTATTCCTATTAAATTGTAGTTGAGCATTAACCTCTTTGTAGTAAAACTTATCTTTCTCCTTACAAAATATTTCAAGCTCACGTTGCCCTGTTAGCTGAGCAAACAGGTGACTTTCCTTTTCGGAAATTGTAAAGATCACTCCGGCCGCCAGTTGGTATTTCCCGATATATTCTTTCAATTCATCCGATTTTAGCTTTATATCTTCGGATAATTCAATACCATTTTCTTTTAGGAAATCGGCAGCGTTTTTGTTGGCAGGATTAAGCTCATATGCTTTCTTATAGTTTTTTATTGCTTCTGCTTTATTTCCGTTGTTCAATAATGCTTCGGCCATACTATCATATACATTACCACTCTTAGGATACTCTTTTACATTAAGCTTGAAAATTTCCAAAGACTCGTCAAGCTTATTATTATTCATCAGGTAATAACCCAAAGCGTTCAAAGCCGCTTCGGAGAATATATATTTCCCGGTATCTTCTTTTTTTAACTCATAATATTTCTCAATTGCAGTTCCTATTCCGTCACGATCAATAATATCATTTAACTCATACGAAATCTCTTTGGCTACCATATCAGCTTCCGAGCCATTTAAGATCTTCATTATATTATTAGTTATCTCAGTACGTGGAAACCCCATAAAATTATTTAATAAAGCAATAAATTGATCGTTCTCTCTTGTCCAATAGATAAGGCTACTGAATCCGAAAATATCTCCTCCATGCTGTATAACCGAGAGGGTATCTTCCATCCCTTCAGTGTGAAAACTTCTCAAAGAGAACCCGTAACCATAATGCCAAGCACCATCTTTTATATTCGGTGTAAACATCTTCTCTGTTGTTTCTTTACTTAATACTTTATAAGCAGTAAGCCCTTTATACCACTTATAAAAATCATCAACCGTAGAATACATATTACCAGCCGAGAAGGTTACAGAAGGCTGTGTATAAAGAGAATTATCGTAACGCTTAAATGCTCTGGCATATCCGGCAGTTCTTTTCTTAAGTAACATGTAGTTACATCCCGCGCCACTGTTATTCATTTCCAAAGGCTTAAGTATTATTTCACAAAGATTATCACTATAACTTTTCTCGGTAATTCTCTCTATTATTACACCAAGAATATAGTAGGCGGAGTTATTATATCTGAATTGAGTTCCCGGTTCAAATTCGAGATCACCACTACAATAGTTCTTTACGAATTCTTCCGCCTCGTGCGGATACATTCCTGTTTTGGTAAACATTCCCGGTAAAGCCGTATAGTTGGGAATGCCGGAAGAATGGTTTAGCAGATGATGAATTGTAATCTTATCACCATTGTCTTTACGGTAGTAAGGCAAGTAATCGGATAATTTACCGGTTAGTTTAATCTTCCCCTCTTCAACGAGCTTAAGAATAATAGCAGCTGTAAATTGTTTGGTTACAGAACCAATACGAAACTTAGCGTCGGTGGTTAGAGATACATCCCACTCCATATTAGCCATACCATAGGCTTTCTTAAGAACCACCTCTCCTTTCTCCATAACCAAAACTACTCCGTTAAATCTATTATTCTCATGGTAGGTGGTTATCAATCGATCTATTATATCTTGCTTTGTTTGTGCTACTAAGGAAGATGAAATTATAAAGCAAAGGATTGTAGCTACAAAGTATGAGTAAAACTTTTTCATATACTTAGGTCCCCTCAAAATAATAATGTGTTAATTATGTATTTACACTCAGTTCGACGTATAAAACATCAGAATGTTTTAAAGAAACTAATTTGGGGCGACTTTAGTTGTTTACTAATAAAGATGATTGCTTCAGTAATTATCATTTATTAACTTCATAATCATCATCGCACATAAACAAAGAGGGTATCATGCAAAAAGACATATTGTTAATAATGATTGGCAAAAGAAAGGAAGAGGCTGTAAAAGTGCAGCAAATTCTAACCGCATGGGGCTGTATAATTAAAACAAGATTAGGGATTCATGACGGAGTTATGGAGAATTGTACCGATGAAGGATTACTAATATTGGAGCTTTACGGAACAGAAGAACAAAAGGAAGAATTAACACGCAAAGTGGGTGTATTACCAGGTGTAGCCTCGAAAAGAATAGAACTGAAATTGGAAGATGAATAACCTATAAGATTTATCCGAAGCTCCGGTTTCGCGTAAGCACTACTTCCGGAGCTTCTATTTTATCCCCCACGGATAACTATTTGTCAATCTTATCCTTGACCCATTTCGAAGTAATCTCTATAATCTCCTTATTAAAGCTAGTAGCATATTTTTCTCTTATCTTTCCGGATTGATATAGTTTAGCGTCATCTTTCATCGACCCTACCTTAAGAAACGCATGATCGGTATCCTGCATCTGATAGTATTCCCCCTTACCGGGATGATAATGATTAACTATATCAACGATAGTCATATGAGAAGTGGGATAGAGAGATTGAAGATCTGCTTCTCCCCAAATTGAGTAGACATAGGACTTTGTATTAGCCCATGCTTCGGTAATGTTCAAATCGCAAACCGATTGCCAATATGAATAATGCCTTGAGTAAATTGATTCGTTGCCATCATATTCGAAATCCCGCTCTAGTAATCTTTTATACTCAGCATTTTGGGCCAACTCCTTAGGGCTCTTCTTTTCAACAAGATATTTGTATATCAATTCATGATATATTCTCATTTCTTTTTCATGAGTAATGTAATCAGGATTAAACATAGGGTTTTGAATTCGAAGCATATCAAGAAAATATTCGTACCATGCTTTATGGATTGTTCCATACACCATTACCCCTTTTATTCTTCCGTCGTTGGCTATAAATGGAGCCGTTACTCCACCCATTGAATGCCCGAAAACAAATATATTATGAGAATCAACAAAGTCGTATGTTAACAACTTATCAACACCTCGGCGAAAAGCTTTGTTCTCCTCGAGAATATCCAAACCATAGCAATCGGGAGTATTAAAGCAATCCCCCATTCCGGGCTTTTCCACCCTCATAACTACAAATCCCTCATTAACCCATCCGTCTATAAGTTTCTTGTAAGGGTGATGTTCCCACATATCATCTTGTGATACACATGTATATCCGGGAATAAAAAGAATTGCGGGTAATTTTCCCTCCTTAGCAGGCCGATTTGTAATTACTCTTAAATACCCATTTTGAAATTTAGTAGTGTCGTATATCACTTCCCCATAGACGGGTGTTTCCAAAGGTTTTTGCTTAGCCTTTCCTTTTAGTGTAATATCTTCGCCATCTCTGATAATATTAAAAGTTACTTCATCTTTGCCCCATATTTTACCGGCCTCTTCTCTGAGATGAGCTCCCGACTTAATTGATATATCGTTGAACTTTACGATTATATCTTCCTTACGAAGACCAATCTCTTCGGCAGTACCATTGGGTACAATAACCGTTACAATAGCTCCAGATTTGATCTCTAGATTCTTACTCGCTATAATTGAATCATTAAGCGCAATAGACCCAACGCCAAGTTGCCCTTTCCTTTTGATTATATTGTTTTGCGAATAGTGGGTAGATGAGACAATTAGAATAATTGAGAGAACAAGAAGTAATCGATTCCGCATTTTTTCTCCGTAAGGTTATCAACTTGTTCATAAGACGTATATATGGGGGGAATGTTTCGTTATTAGAACTTCTTAAATAATTTTCTCTTATGTGAGTCAGCAAGAAACCTGTAGCAAAATTAATACAGATGTGTAGTTTATTATATACAGAAAAGGGCTTATTCCACGTTGGGAATAAAGCCCTTTAGTAATAAAATATCGCTTCTATTTTCTACTTGATTAAGGTCATCTTTTTTGTCGCCATATATCCGTTCGTACGAATTGAATATATATATATTCCACAGGCAAGATCGGTTGCATTGAAGTCAATTTTATGCTTCCCTTTTGATAATGCACCATTTAGCAGGGTTGCCACTTCTTTCCCCAATATATCATAAACTTTCAAGGTAACATGTCCCGATTCAGGTATTGTAAATGTTATAGTTGTAGTCGGATTAAACGGATTGGGATAGTTCTGAGCAAGATCAAACTCAATTCGTAATTGTTCCGACTCATAAACATCGGATGGTTCGGTATATTGATATACAACTTCAAATTTTCCCCCTTCTCCCGCATGTAATGAGAGAGTAAGGTTATCGGGGTTAAAGTCTGGGTAAACAACACCCTCTTTTCTTACTTCGGCAAGAATAACACTATTATTCGGAAAAGAAAATGGAGTAAGTTTAATGGTTCTATCTTTATCATCCTTAGAGAAATTGTAATAAAGCGAAACCATATCATGACTCAAAAGCAAACCACCATAGAGATATGTATAGTATCCTAACTCGGTCGAGTGATAACCTGCTTTACCACCCCCTCCTTTATTCTCTCCCCATGTTTGATTACCATATCTCGTTCTGTTTTCGTAAACTTCTCCGTATGTATGATCGACAAAATACTTCATGAAGAAATCCAACGACTCATCTGCCATTCGCAAGTATTTTACATCCTTAGTAATACTATGCAAAACAAGTCCGGCTGTAACAGCTTGCTCCATTTGCCACCATGCATTAGCCGTATCAGGATTTCCCCACATGAGCATCTGCCCAGTTACTCTATTATAATCTTTAAATGGTCCGCCTAATTCATGATCGTATCCTTTTTGTAAGACATCTTCTACCAGTTTATCAGCTGCTTCCAAATATTTTGGGTTCTTCTCAATATTATAGATACGTCCGAAACACCATGCGGTTTTCAATACATGTCCCATTATAGTCATAGTGTTATTTTGCTTTATTCCCCAATTTGAGTCATAAGCTTCAGCAAAACCAATAGCCTGCTCTTCCATTGAGGCAACAAGATGCTTATCCATATTCTCTGCTATTTGGAGTAAACGCTCCTTATATTTTGCCTCACCAGTAAGATAATATAAAGACAACAAGTGAGTAGTTACCGCATCAACGGTAGCATTAAAGGATTTATCGTAAGGATTATTCCAATTATAACCAGCTGCGTCGTAATAACCGAAATAGCTTTCCCGATTATCCCAAAGGTTTTGTTCAATTTTCTCGTAGCTTTTTGTTATCCAATTATAATAATTGGTATCTCGTGTAGCTTCCCAATATGCAATAATACCAAGCATAGCGTAGTGTTGAATAAACGCTGATTTATTATTTTGTGGATTCCTGGGGTTGCCATATTTGTCGAGTTCGTTATACCAACCACCGTTTTGAGTATCCCACCCATGCTCAAACATAAACTCCAAAGCAGCTCGAGCTTTATCCAAAAACTCTTCTTTGCCGGTCATCATATAAGCTCGCACAAACCCATATGCATGTCTCGATTGGGTTAGTAAATTTTTATCGGTACTCAAAGGATTCCCTGTCTTCCCGACGTTAGTATAGAATCCACCATATTGTTGATCATATGAATTAAACCAGAATGAAGCACAGCTATCTACATAGCCTATGGCTTTTGAAGCATCTTGCAAATAGGGTGAACTTACAGAATATTGTCCATACATTAACACTGGTATAAAGAGAATCAAAAGAAGCTTTTTCATATGTAAACCCATGTTATTCAGAATGAGTCACAATATAATAAAGAAATGGGGCAATTTGAAGAAAGGAAAGGGCGCCATTACTGACGCCTTAAAGAACTATATAAACTTATATGTGATCCCAATTTGCAGAGCTTCTTTACTCTGCGTACGAAGCGTCTGTGATATCTCGTGAATGACAAGATATGTAAGATTTACATTCAACCAACTATTAACTTTAGCTGTAATTGTGTTATCGAAACGAACGTCCCATATATCAATGTTCTCAAATCGAGTAAAAAGCCTTAACTGCCCTTTATAATTCACATTCTCTGCCACATCGAAATTAGCATCGGTCACTGATTCAATACCAGTCTCAAAATGGGAATAATCTATTAACTCTATAGGTTTATATTCTTTTTCCGATATTTTATTGGTCTTTATATAACGCTGTGCTATACTATCAGTACTAGCAAATGTTTCCTGAAACGCGATACCAATACGAGTTTGAAAAGCTTCTAATCTGCTATAAGTAAATCCAATAGATTGAGTTAAATAACCAGGATCAAAGAAATCAGCGATAAGGTGTTTGTCATTATTTTTATATTCGTAGCCCGATGTAATAGCAGATCGTATACTATTTGAGAAGAACGGATCAACATCCCATCCGATTTGATATGAAAAGACCGATTCTAGGTAAAGATCATTATCCGTTGTTCTGTTACCTTTATCTCCAAGTTTAGTTCTACCAAAGGAGGCTTTCAGCGAGTTCTTAACACCCCAAACATCATTCTTATAATTTAAGCCGAACTCCCCTTTAAGAGTATAAGCAAACGAGTTCTCACCACCCTTAGCCCAATTCTGAAATGAGATTTGACTAATGTTTAATCCGGTGGTTAAAGACGGGATCCACTTATTCAAGTTAGGATCTTTCTTTTCTTCCTGAGCAAATAGTAAAACGCTACTTAAAAGGAAAATCAATAATATTTGTTTCATTTCTGCCCTCTATATCTGATATTCTACAATACTCATACAAAAATCAACGGCAATTATAGGATTAATAAAGCATTAATTCAACCGGCACCGGAACTAAGTTTTTATCCGAATTGCCAAAACAATAGAAATGTGTTACCAGTCATTAACATATCTATATACAATAAAGTTCATGCCAGAAATATTACACTGTTTTTGTATAGAAGAAATCTATGGTAAAAACAATTATATTGGTTGGAATGGGAAGTAATGGTTACCTTTGTGTTTGCTATTTTCTTTGACAAACCATTATAAAATATGAAAAGCTTTGAACTCGTTTCCAAATACAAACCGTCCGGCGATCAGCCTAATGCAATAAAGGAATTAACAGAAGGATTAAACAGAGGTGACAACCATCAGGTGTTACTAGGTGTAACCGGAAGTGGAAAGACATTTACAATGTCTAATGTTATTGCGCAATATAATAAACCGACATTGATAATATCACACAATAAAACCCTGGCAGCTCAGTTATATTCCGAATTCAAAGCCTTCTTCCCAAACAACGCAGTTGAGTTTTTTATTAGTTATTACGACTATTATCAACCTGAAGCTTACGTAGTAAAACGAGACCTCTATATTGAGAAGGACTTTTCCATTAACGAGGAAATTGATCGATTAAGACTAAAGGCAACAACCTCTTTGATAGAGGGAAGAAATGATGTAATCATAGTAGCAAGTGTTAGTAGTATATATGGTATTGGCGCACCGGATGAGTATGCTCGTCAAATTATATTTGTGAGAAAAGGTGATATTATAGAACGAAAGAAACTAATGCGTCAACTGATAGATATCTATTATACACGTAACGACGCGGAATTTACCCGAGGAACATTCAGAGCCAGAGGGGATGTAGTAGAGATTATTCCGGCCTATCAATATGAAGAAGCAATAAGAATAGAATTCTGGGATGACGAAATAGAAAAGATATCTATAATCGATTCATTAACCGGAGATGTTATTAAGGAGGTTGAATCTACTGCGGTTTATCCGGCTAAATATTTTGTAACTACTAAGGATCAGGTCAATAGAGCTATAAGTACGATCAATGAGGAATTGAAGGAAAGATTGGAATATTTTTGGTCGCAGGAAAAATATTTGGAAGCCCAGAGACTCGAGCAACGCACTAAGTATGATATAGAAATGATGAAAGAGATCGGTTATTGTTCCGGAGTAGAAAATTATTCACGACATATGGAAGGACGCCCGCCAGGATCACGCCCCTCATGTTTATTCGATTATTTCCCGGATGATTATTTATTGATAATTGATGAGTCGCATGTAACTGTACCTCAAATTAGGGGAATGTATAACGGCGATAAGGCTCGAAAGACCACACTGGTTGAACACGGATTCAGATTACCATCCGCATTGGATAACAGACCTCTCAAGTTTGACGAATTCGAGAATATGTTGAACAATGTAATATATGTAAGTGCTACCCCCAGCGACTATGAATTGGAGCAAAGCAAAGGTGTATTTGTTGAACAGGTAATACGCCCCACAGGATTGTTGGATCCGGAGATTGATGTTCGCCCGATAAAGGGTCAGATTGATAATCTTATTGGTGAGATAAAGATTCGTATAAAGCGAAAAGAAAGAGTATTGATAACAACATTAACCAAAAAGATGGCTGAAGATCTAACAGACTATCTGGACAAACTCAATATTCGAGTAAGATATATTCACAGTGACATTGACTCGTTAGAAAGAGTCGAAATTATTCGTGATTTGCGTATAGGTGATTTTGATGTCTTGATTGGAGTTAACTTGCTACGAGAAGGCCTTGATTTACCTGAAGTATCTCTTGTAGCAATAATAGACGCAGACAAAGAAGGCTTTCTGCGAAGCGAACGCTCCTTAATGCAGACAGCCGGAAGAACGGCTAGAAATGTTGACGGGAAGGTGATTATGTATGCTGATAAGATTACCGATTCAATGCGAAAGACAATCGACGAAACCAAAAGAAGAAGAAAGATTCAACATGCATATAACGAAGAGAACGGCATAATTCCTAAGACCGTATATAAAAGCAGAGAAGAGATACTATCTTCCACAGCTATTGCCGATATGCGAAAGAAGGATGATTCCAAAGCAATGGCAACATTCACCAAAGTCGCCGAGCCGGTAATTAAGTATATGACAAACGATCAGAAGAAAGATTTAATAGAAGAGATGACCGAAGAAATGCAACAAGCAGCAAAAGATTTGGATTTCGAGAGAGCAGCAAACTTAAGAGATGAAATTGAGAAGTTGAAAAAACTAATAAAGTAAAAGCTACTCAATATAGAGTAGCTTTATTAATCTATTTTAGATGCTTAATATCTTTGCGTCATTTCTGAAATACATTTCTTCATGCAGAAAAGGAACAATCGCGGAGATAACACCGGGAATGTATAATTCTTTTCTAGTAATAACCTCATTTGTAAAAAAACCGATTGCGCCTTTTTTCTGTTTTGTGTTCTTCTGCTTTAAGATATCGTCCATAACATCACCAAGCTCTTCTCTCTTCAATAACCTTGAGGAAACCTCATAAGGCAGCTCAAATCCGGGAGAAGTCCCAAAGCCTTTATTCCCTTCTTTATCGGAAATACAGACAGCTCCGAAAGCAAACCACTTGTTGTAATGATTTATAATTCCCCCTTCGATACCAACAAAATAATCCGCCTCGATTTTCTCATCAAAAGCTTTTGCTCTTAAGTTCATTACTCTTTTGCGAGCACCGTCGAAAGTTTCTTCGTTAATAGGTTGATCATCTACTTCGGACTCAACATTAATGCCTGTAATCTCAACATTCTCAAAGTATTTTCCAAATGCCTCTTTCACCGCTTCGATTTTTACCGGATTATTCGATCCGATCAATACTTTCATTTACTTATCTCTCCCAAAAAACAATTTCAAAAATCTATTTACTTTTTTCGACCATGCCATTTCGGAATGAGTCGCATCAATATCTTTGTAAAAGAACAAATCATTATCTAATTCAAATCTTTTTATTTGTAAAGCCGAGATCATTTCATCAATGCCTGGCTGTAACTTTTTTTCCAATCCTACAGTTCCGTTATCAAAATAAATTGTAACCCTCTTCTTGTTTCCTTTGTCCTTTCTTACTTCCGCTACATAATCAATCTTTCTATTTGTACCTTCTACTTTCAACGCAGGGGACAAACAAGCTACCTTTGAGAAAATATTTTCATATTCCCATGCTAGCATGAACGAAATCAGTCCACCGGCCGAAGAGCCCGCTACTGCGGTGTTATTTCGATCAGGTAAAGTCCTATAGTTATTGTCAATAAATGGTTTTAACTCCTCTACAAGATATTTCATATAAGCTTGGCTCGTATCCGACTGCAAATACTCGGCAGAACGATCAGGAGTGTTATATATCCCAACTAAAATAAAAGGCTGAATAATATTATTACGAACAAGACTATCCGCGGTCTCATCAATTTGCCAATCTATTCCGAATATGGAAGTTGACGGGTCAACAAGATTCTGTCCGTCATGCATATATAATACCGGATATCTTTGCAGCGGATTCGAATCATACTCAGGAGGCAACCACACGAAAACTTTTCTTTCACGAATATTTTTACTTTTCAATATGGGGATAAACTCAACATGCCCGGTAATCTGCCCAACAAATTCTGGCTCCGAATCAAATTCATCTTTCCAATTTGTTATATGAAACGATATAGAAGTATCACACATAACCTCAAAAGTATTATTTCTTCCAACATTTCCAAAGGAGTCTACTGCTTCAGTTGCCCATGTTCCTTGAGTAAACTTGAATTCGATAATACGTCCTTTAGGAAAACGAAATTGCCTTTCCCACAAATTGGGTTTCTTTTTGTTAAGCGCAATCTTGCCAGGATTCCAACTCCCTAATTGAATATCATTTCCAACTATATAAACATTTTGAGAAAGCGATGCCGTTGTTATTGAGATGGTAACAATGCATGAATCACTCTGTGCAAAAACACCACTAGAAAAAAAACAGAAGACAACAAACAAAACCCTCTTTACTTCGGGAGATAGCATAATTAATAATCCCCTAATGATTACTCAAAAAAAAAGCCCCTTAATAGGGGCTAAAATTTATCATTTGCTTACATAGTTTTTACCATTGATGCAATTTGCTGAGCATGTTTCTGATTATACTCAAAAGCTATTTTCTTATAATTTATCAAATCAACAATAGTACCAATCATACAGATACCTCCGGTAAGCAAGTATAATATACCCATACCGATTTGATCAGTAAAAAACCTTTGAACACCTGCTATACCCAAAAATCCGACTAATGTAAGTAAGAGAATAGTTTGAGGATCTTTTCTTCTAACTCTATAAACATTAGCAAACTGCTGAGCTTCTTCATCCGACATATTTTTCAATAACCCTTGCACGAAAATCTGCTCCTCACCAATTAACTCCGGCAATAACTGTAACACATTAGCCATTTTGTACCTCCTCAAGATAATAAGCACTATTATATGATTTATATAACAAAGAAATAATTCTATGACTGAGAATTATCAACGCTGGTATCCCTAGCGGATGACTAATAAAAGATCCACTTATATCACCATGAAACACAAGCGCAACAGATCGTCCGAGCCCGCATCCGGGACACCAATCAAATCCCATGAGCTTAAAAACACAGAGATCATAATGCTTTACCGCATAAGGATCTATCGATAATAAATAACCTAATCCCGCAAGCCAAATAAAAGCTTCCATGCTTGTTCTTCTTATAAGTCCAAGTATTTTCTTTAAACTTTTGATCACAATCTCGTTCAAGGTAATATTCTCAGTCATTTGCTGGGTTAGACGAAATAATATCGAAAAAGTTTAGTATTAACAGATCGAAATCATTCTCTCGATAGATAGTCTGGCTCTGTCTGCAATATCCTTTGGAACCCTAACCTCAAATTCATCGTTTCTGAGAGTATGCAGAAGCTTTTCCATTGTTATCATTTTCATATATTCACACACAGACTCTTCACTAACCGGATAGAATTTCTTTTCCGGTTTCATCTTTTTCAATCTGTGCAATATCCCAACTTCTGTTGCGATAACAAATTCTTCGGCTTCCGATTTCAGTACATGATTTATCATCCCCTCAGTAGAGAATATCTTTATATTCTTGCAGCTTTCGTACATCGTTGATTTAAGCATGCAAGAGGAAGAACATCCGCACTCAGGATGAATTAGGAAGTCAGCATCAGGATGCTCTTTCTGAGCTGAATCAAAATCCAGATCACCAATCTTTTTATGGACATGGCATCCTCCCTCCCAAATCTCCATATTGCGTCCGGTCACTGCCTTCACATAACGTCCGAGAAACTGATCAGGAAGGAAAAGAATTTTCTTATCTTCCGGTATCGCCTCTACAACCTTAACTGCATTGGAAGAAGTACAGCAATAATCAGTTTCGGCCTTTATTTCCGCAGTAGTATTAACATATGATACAACAACGGCATTAGGATTTTCGGCTTTCCATTTTAACAACTGATCAAGCTCAATACTTGCAGCCAAAGAACATCCTGCTTCCAGATCAGGAATAAGTATTTTCTTTTCCGGAGAAATAATCGAAGCAGTCTCCGCCATAAAATGGACTCCGCAAAAAACAATCACATCAGCCTCTGTTTTTGCAGCCTGTTGTGATAACCCAAGAGAATCCCCAACAAAATCAGCTATATCCTGTATCGCGGGAATTTGATAATTATGCGCAATAATTACGGCGTTTTTCTCTTTCTTTAGCCTTAGTATTTCATCTATCATTTCTTGTGAATTACTCATTTTAAATCCTAGTAAATAAAAATTGTTCTCGTAAATCTAATAAATGAAACGGAAAATACAATCAATCCATTATGTATTGCCCTATATCCATTGCTTTTACGGAGTGAGTAAGAGCTCCCACGGAAATATAATCTACTCCTGTTTCAGCTATTCCTCGTAATCTATCCAAAGTAACATTGCCGGAAGCTTCTACTTTTGATCTCCCATCAATAAATTCAACCGCTTCCTTCATCTCTTCATTAGACATGTTATCTAACATAATGATATCAGCTTTGGAATCAACAGCATCTTTCACTTGCTGCATATTTGATGTTTCCACTTCGATCTTAATATCGGAATCAATTTTGCTTCTGATATGTTCAACAGCTTTATTAATTCCACCTGCAATCTGAATATGATTATCTTTTATCATCACCATATCAAATAAACCGATTCGGTGATTTGTAGCTCCACCCATACTCACAGCATACTTATCAAGGATCCTTAATCCGGGAATAGTTTTTCTTGTATCCAATATTTCAGTTTTAAGATCCGCTACAACTTCGGAATATTTATTTGCCATAGTTGCGATTCCGGACATACGTTGCAAAAAGTTCAATGCTGTTCTCTCGCCCGTCAATACCGCTCTGTAAGATCCCTCAAACTCAACAAGAATATCTCCGGCCTTTACTTTCTCTCCATCGTCGAATTTTTGATTCCAAACAAAATTTTGATCAAGAATCCTAAAAACTCTCTCGGCAACAATTAAACCTGCAACAACCCCTTCTGCCTTGGCTTTCATGAAGCCTTTTACGACTCTATCTTCGGGTATTAGATAATCAGTAGTGATATCCCCGTCTTTAATATCTTCATTGAGAGCATTTTTGATAATCACATCAACTTCGCCCATGTTCAGTTCAAAGTTTGTAATAGCTTTTTCTCTTTTCATAATTTCACTAAATAGGTAATAGTTCTGTTTCTTTGTCTTTATTTTGAACGATATCTATCAAGAAATTTTTATCGTCTTTATCTCGGAACTCCACTCTTTTATGGGCTCCACGACTTTCCTCTCGAATAATAGCAGATTTGGCTATAAGATTACATAGCTTGACGAACGACATTAATCTTAATCCATAGTACTCATTTTTGAGGACTTCAAATTTACTCAAAATATTATCAAATTCCTTTCGTGCGTTTTCCAGATTTTCTTTTGTTCTAACTATTCCGACTTTTTCGGTTAGAATCTCAGAGATCCTATTTCTACTCTGAACAAACAAATCCTTTTTACTATCATCAACGATCAATTTTTCTGCTGAAAAATCAATTTTGTTAAAAATATCGGAATCTTTATTCATCTCATACGCATGTAAAACGGATCGACGACCGAAAACCAGACATTCCAAAAGAGAATTACTGGCCAACCTATTTGCCCCATGAACTCCTGTGCATGATACTTCACCGCAAGCGTAGAGCCTATCAATATTGGTCTCACCATGCAAACCTGTTTTAATTCCACCAATCATATAATGAGCCGCAGGAGCTACGGGAATAGGATCGGTAGCAATATCCAACCCATATTTATCAAGCTCTTTTTGAATATTCGAAAATCTTTTTCTAATTCTCTCTTTATCCAGATGATCTAAAGTGAGAAAAAGTTGATTTCCCTTTTCTTTTAATTGCTTATGCATTTCGAAGGCAACAATATCGCGGGGAGCTAATTCGGCAAGCTCATGCTTATCTTTCATAAACCTTTCACCATGCGAATTAATCAAATAAGCTCCTTCACCTCTAACGGCCTCACTTATCAAGAAAGTGGCCTTAGTATTTGTAACGAGTGATGACGGGTGAAATTGAATCATCTCCATATTCGCCACATCCGCACCAGCCTCATAAGCAAGAATAATTCCGTCACCGGTTGAGGAATGCGGATTTGTTGTTCTGGAATATATTCCTGAAGCACCGCCTGTAGCAATTATTGTAGCTTTTGCAAAAAACGAATCTGTTTTCTTACTGTCAATGTTATAAGAAACCAAGCCATAACATGTTTTCCCCTTTGTAATTAGACTGAAAACATGTTCTTTTTCGTAAATGTCTATATTCTTGTTTTCACGAACTTTCGAAATAAGAAATTTAATAATCTCCCTACCTGTCGCGTCGCCGGCAGCATGAAGAACTCTTCTGTGAGAATGACTTCCCTCCAACCCGAGAGCTATTTTTCCGTTCTCTTTATCGAACTCCATACCAAGATTAATCAAATCAAATATTCTTTCTTTTCCTTCTTCTACCAATATCTTTACAGAATCTTTATGGCATAATCCGGCCCCGGCCTTTAACGTATCCGCAAATTGATAATCAGGTGAATCTTCCGGATCAATTGCAGCCGCTATTCCTCCCTGAGCCCAATAAGAATTACTAACATCTAATGTTGATTTCGTAACCAGTGCAACTTTACCCAAAGCTGACGCATGAATCGCAGCGCTTAACCCTGCCAATCCGCTTCCTAATACCAAAAAATCGTAACTAAACTCGTCCATGATAATTATTTGTTTTATTTAAACATTCGTGATATTTCATTTTATCAAGCTATCGTTAATACTTTTCCAACACTCTTTTTTCCATAATCTTTTCGGGTGTTTTCGAAACCACAAAACCGTACTTTTTATACAATCCGTGAGCATCTTTTGTTTTTAGCATCCATCCTCGAATTTTTTGCAACTCAGGATTCCCCAGAATAAACTCAACTAGCTTCTTTGAATATCCTTTACCTCGATACTCCTCAGTAATAAATACATCGGCTAGAAAAGCAAAGGTGGCATAATCGGTTACGACTTTGGCAAAACCAATCTGTTTATCATTTAAATACATTCCATAACACAACGAATTTTCAATTGATTTTGTTACTATCTCGAGAGGTATATTTTTTGCCCAGTATGAGGATGCTAGAAAAGAGTGAATCACGTTTAAGTCCAATAGAGACTTATCATTACTGATTTTGTATTCTTCAGTTATTTTTTCGTGTCGCATTTTGCGCTCAAATAAAATGAAAAAATTATTGTACAAAATTATGCAACTAATAAATAAATAATTGGATAAATTTGGATGTTTTTCAAAATAAGAGAAGAATAGAATGAATAAAATCATAGAAATTTCTTCAACGGATGAATTTCTAACGTTTATTGAAGATAATCAGGCTTGTGCCATCTATTTTAGTGGTGAGAATTGTAGCGTTTGCAAAGCCTTGAAACCAAAACTTATAGAGCTATTCCAAAGTAGATACACAAAGATAGCTGTCGGGATTGTGGAAACAGAAAACTCTCAGGAAATCGCTTCGCAGAACTCTATATTTACAATTCCTACATTACTAATCTTCTTTAATGGTTCCGAATTTATAAGAAAATCCAGAACCATCAGTATTCATGAGTTGGAAAAGGAAGTAGACAGACCCTATGAATTGTTATTCGGGTAATTAAACTATCTTCGTCTCAATTTCTCCTATATGTTCAATGCCGCCGGTAATTAAGTCCCCTCTTTCCACCTTACCGACACCGGCAGGAGTCCCCGTAAAAATCAAATCCCCTTTTTCCAAAGTCATTTTTTCGGAGATATATTGAACTAAGTCAGCCGGAGAAAAAATCATTTTGTCCAGAGTTTCACTCTGTCTGATTTTTCCATTCACTTTGCAAAATATTCTCTCTTTCTGTTTTAAATTGTACTCCGTTCTAGATTTAAAATCCGATATAAAAGCGGAAGTATCGAATACTTTTGATATTGTCCACGGAACTCCTTTAGCACTCTCCTTTCTTTGAATATCTCTTAAGGTCATATCCAAACCAACAGCGTAACCGATTATTACTTCATCGGCTTCTTCGATACTTGCGTTTTTGACACTCTCTCCGATTAGTAACACAAGCTCTATTTCATGATGAAGTTCTTCGGAATAATCCGGATGTATTACCTCCTCACCTGAAAAAGCAAGACAAGTTGCTGTTTTCAGAAATATCAATGGTTCAGTAGGAAGCTCGCTTCCTAATTCCTTTGCATGATCGGAATAATTCCTTCCGACACAAACAATTTTACCAACGGATATTTCTTCTCCCGCATTCCCTAATTTCAATGTTTTCATGAGTTACTCCTATTAGAAATCTCTTAACTCAACAACATAACTATTTTTCTTTTCCAATAGTTCAGAAGGAATTGATTCCTTTATAACTTCAACCAATCTTTTGATGATATGCCTCTTCAGAAACTCTCTTTGATAAACTATACTTATCTCTCTTTTGGGAACAGGATTTTTAAAATCTCTTACAAATTTTTCTCTCTTTGTATCTTTCAATCCTATAGCCAATAAATATGGTATTAAAGTCATACCTAAGTCATTTTCTACTAATTTCATTAAGGTTTCCAGAGTACTACCTTCGAAATCCAATCGATGATCTCTTTCTTTTGTTTTATCAACAAGACTATGACAAATATTCACAATCTGATCTCTAAAACAATGTCCGTCACGCAAAAGCCAAATATCCTTGATATCCAACTCTTCCGCCGAAATCTTTTTTTTCTTAAAAAGTCTGTGGTTTTCACTTATGTAACCAAGAAATGGTTCATAATATAGAGGTTGTTCCGTAATATCATTCAGATGAAGAGGAGTGGCCAATATCCCCCCGTCAATTTCATCCTTTCTCAGCATGTCAATTATCTCATCTGTCTGAAGTTCTTCAATTCTTAATTCTAATTCCGGATAAAGATCTACAAAATTCTTTACAAAATGAGGAACCAGAAACGGGGCAATTGTAGGGATAATACCAAGCTTAAATGTTCCCTTCAATGCAGTCGATTCGGCCTGTATCATATCATTTATCTTAGTACTCTCTCTTAATACATGCCTTGCCTGATCAATAATTTTTTTCCCTATCTCAGTAACAGTAACCGGCTGTTTGCTTCTGTCAAAAAGTAATACTCCTAATTCCGATTCGGCTTTTTGAATTTGCATACTTAATGTTGGCTGAGTTACAAAACAATTTTCAGCAGCTTTCGCAAAACTCCCGTAATTAGAAACCGCAACTATGTACTGCATCTGTACTAATGTCATTTGATTCCTATAAATTTTGTCTATGGTTTCATAAAAATAATCGATTTGATTTATAATTACAACCGGGATATTTTGCTACCATAAAAACTATCACACAAAACAACGGAGTTAAACATGTTAGCATTAGGAAAACAATTCCCGGAATTTAAGAAAGTATCTGTAGTATCCTTGGAAAAGGGTCAGGAGTTTATGGAAGTATCTTCCGAAGATCACAAGAAGAATAACCAGTGGATGGTAATGTTTTGGTATCCGAAAGATTTTACTTTTGTCTGTCCTACTGAAATTGCAGAGTTTAACAATAATTACGACGAGTTCAGAGACAGGGATACGCAACTAATCGGGGCTTCAACAGATAGCGAGTTTGTTCATTTGGCTTGGAGAAGAGATCATGATGATTTGAGAAATCTGAAATTCCCTCTTCTGGCAGATACTTCTAAGTCATTGGCCGAAGATTTGGGAATTCTCGAAGAGAATGAAAAAGTCGCTTACAGAGTTACATACATTGTCGATCCGGATGGCGTAATTCGATGGGTCAGTGCTAATGATCTCTCGGTAGGACGAAATGTAAAGGAAGTTTTAAGAGTATTGGACGCATTACAAACCGATGAACTATGTCCATGCAATTGGGAAAAAGGAGAAGATACATTACACGTCTGATAATTGATAAATGAGGGTGAAATAATGATAGAGACAAAAATAGATCTGCTAAAAGATTTGGGAATTTCAAAAGACTATTCTTCCGAATCCCTTGATAAACTGGTTGAAGGAGAAAGTAAATATCTGCGTGACCTTAGAATAAACTACAAAAACGGAGTTAACACAGATAACCTTTCTCCTAAAGAAGCATATTTAACAGCGTTGGCAATTGCCGTAAACGAAAAGAATAATATCTTGATAAAAGGCTTTACAAAACTGGCAGAAGAAAACGAAGCTACAAAAGAAGAAATAGCGGAAGCACACGCATGTACTTCGCTTCTATCTGTAAATAATGTCTTCTACAGATTCAGGCATTTTGCGGCAAAGGATTCCTATAACTCAATGCCGGCAAGAATTAAAATGAACATAATGATGCGTCCGGTACTAGGGAAAGAACTATTCGAACTGATTAGTCTAGCAGTATCGGCAGTAAATGGTTGCGAGAGTTGTGTAAAATCTCACGAAGCGTCTCTCGTAAATATGGGCACAAAAGAGGAAAGAATATTCGATGCAGTGAGGCTTGCTGCAATAATAAGAGGACTATCCCAAATAGTTAATTAAAATAACCCTCCGTTCAGGCGGAGGGTCCTTCCTTTCTATTCCGGTTTATTTATATTTGTCAGAACAAATTCGAGATTGTGATGAAAGAAATGTGGGACAAAAGATATTCGACGGATGAGTATCTATACGGAATTTCTCCGAATCAATACTTTAAAGAAGAACTTAACAAACTTGCTCCGGGAAGATTATTACTTCTGGGAGAAGGAGAGGGGCGCAACGCAGTTTATGCGGCAACTCAAGGATGGATTGTGGACGCAGTAGATTTCAGTTCAATCGGAAAAGAAAAAGCCGAAAACCTGGCTAAAGACCATGGAGTAGAGATAAACTATTACGTAGAAGATGTAACCAAATTTGACACAGAGGAAAGATATGATGCAGTGGGAGTAATTTATCTTCACCTTCCACCTGAAGAAAGAGAAGTTGTGCACTCACATGCACAATTATTTCTAAAAAAATCAGGAACGGTTATTCTTGAAGCCTTCTCCAAAGAACAAATAAAGAACGAATCCGGAGGGCCTCCTAGATTAGATATGCTCTTTTCTCTGGAGGAATTGTTTTCGGATTTCCACAATCTGGATCTAACCAACTTCAAACAGTGCAATATATTTCTCTCCGAAAGCCAACAACATAATGGTCACGCTTCTGTGATAAGACTCACAGGAATTAAATAAGATAATTTTTATTTGGAAACTATTCTTGCAAAAATAGTTTCCTTTTGCTACTTTGGAAACTTAATAAACAAAAATAGTTTCCAATGAACCAAGAAAAAGAAAAAATAATACGATTTGCTACCGAAAGATTCTTTACTCACGGAATTCAAAAAACCTCAATGGATGAACTCGCCCGTGAAATGAAAATCAGCAAAAAAACCATTTACAAATATTTCCCTTCGAAATATGATCTCGTTGACAAAGTAACCGATTGCCTCATGTTCGGAATAAGAAATTCCATAAGAGAAATTGTTGTTAACGAAGAAAACCCGGTAAAAGTCTTTCATCTTATTGGGGTACAGCTTATTAAAACACTTATGAAAGTTTCCGAAAGATGGCTGGACGATCTAAGAATTCACTACTACGATATTTGGCTTAAGATTGATGATTTTAGGGAAAAGAACGCACTTCAAAATCTGGGGTTAACGATAGAGAAAGGGAAACAACACGGATACTTTTTAGACAAGCCAACCCCTATTATTCTTTCAACTGTTATTGCAGGAATAAGAGCGGTGATAAATCCCGACTTTATTCTTAATAATAAATTTTCAGCGCACGAAGCGGCTCAAACAGTTTTGTTGATTATTATCAACGGAATATTAACACCAAAAGGTAGAAGAATTTTTCAAAAACTTAATGCCGGACAAGAATTATGAAAAAAATATTGTTTACCCTCTTTGCCATAATAATGATAGGAGTAATCGGATGCGGAAACAATAACGATTCCGAATTTATTGAGGAATCCGGTACGATTGAGATGACAAATATCATTCTAAGCTCTCAGGTGAATGGCAAAATAGATAGTATCCTTTTCGAAGAAGGAGATATGGTAGCCAAGGGAGATACTATATTAATAATAGATCATGAACTGCTCGATATCCAATTGAGACAAGCGAAAGGCGCAAGAGATATAGCGAAAGCACAATATGATCTGATAACAAAAGGAGCGCGAAAAGAGGATATATCACAAGCCCGCGAAGCATTTAACCAGGCAAATGTAAACTTTACGTTAGCTCAAAAAGATAAAGAACGTTATGAGAGTTTGTTAAAAACGAAAACAATAACGGAAAAACAATACGAAGCTGTTGTCGCGCAATTTGATATAGCCGAAGCCAAAGTAAACGCCGCGAAAGAAAACCTGAGAAAAGTAAACTCCTATTTCCGTCCGGAAGAAAAAGCTCAGGCCGTAGCCGGATTACAACAAAGCGAAGCAAATGTTGACTTGATAAAGAAAAACATTCGGGATTGCTACGTCAAGGCTCCTATTAAAGGACAAGTGATAAAACAATTTGTGGAAAAAGGGGAAACGGTATCTTACCTCTCTTCGCTGATAAAAATCAGTGATCTTTCCGAAGCGGAGATGTATGTCTACATATCAGAAAAAGATTTGGGAAAAGTAAAACTCGGGCAAAGAGCCGAAATATCAACAGATAGCTATCCCGATAAGAAATATTCGGGAAGAGTAATCTTCATCTCATCCGAAGCCGAATTTACTCCGAAAAATATTCAAACAAAAGACGAACGAACAAAACTTGTTTTCGCTACAAAGATTTCTATTCCGAATTCCGACTTTGAATTAAAAGCCGGAATGCCGGCCGATACCAAAATATTCCTTAACAAGAATAACTAAGCGAATAAAATGGAAACAACAATAAAAATAGAAAATCTGGAAAAGTCCTTCGGAGATGTAAAAGTCGTAAACGGAATATCTCTTTCGGTTAACAAAGGAGAGATGTTCGGACTGGTAGGACCGGATGGCGCCGGTAAAACAACTACAATTAGAATATTATGCGGACTCATTTCCGCTAATGCCGGAAACGCGTTCCTTATGAACAAAAACATTTCCGAACAAAAGAAAGAAATTCAGAAAAGCATCGGATATCTTTCACAAAAATTCAGTCTCTACGGTGATTTGTCGATAGACGAAAATATAGAGTTCTTCGCCGAAATTCATAATGTTAAAAACTACAATGAGCGCCGAAACGAACTATTGGAGTTTACAAGATTGACTCCTTTCAGAGATCGTTTAGCCGAAAAGCTATCGGGAGGAATGAAGCAAAAACTCGCTTTGGCTTGTAGCTTAATCCACAAGCCTAAAATCCTATTCCTCGACGAACCGACAACAGGGGTCGATCCTGTTTCTAGAAGAGATTTTTGGAAAATCTTATCCGCGTTGCAAAAAGAAGGAATCACAATCTTTATGACTACCCCGTATCTCGATGAAGCAGAGAGATGCAACCGTGTTGCTATGATGAATAAGGGAAAAATTATCGCGCTCAATTCACCTGAGAAAATTAAAAAGGAAATAAACAGAGACGTAATTGAAATCGTGTGCGATCCGATAAAAAAAGCGTTCGCGATAATTAGTAAAATCGAAACTTACGATACACAAATGTTCGGAGACCGTGTAAACATTGTTGTTCCCGATTTCGAAAAGGATCTTGCCAAAATATCCGAGCTCCTTTCGGCTAATGAAATAAAAATTGTATCAACAAGAAAAATAAGTCCTTCCTTGGAAAACGTATTCATTTACAAAATCAAGGAAGCCAGTTAATAAAAATTTTCCGCATAATATATTCGGAACACGAAGATGAAAAAAACAATCATACTATTTCTTTTAATATGTGCCACTGTATCGGCACAAAATAAAACACTAACTCTCGAAGAGAGTTTGGAAATCGGATTAAAAAACAGCAAGGAGATAAAGATCTCGGAATCGGTTGTAAGAATAGCCAAAGCTTACACAAAAGAAACAGAAGCCTCGTTCTTTCCTTCTCTGGCGCTAACGGGAAATTATACCCGTCTTAGTGACGTTGATCCGTTTCAGGTAAATCTTCCAACTGCTCCCTTTCCGATTAAAATACAGGACGCAATACTGAACAACTATACCCTGAAAGCCGGTTTCGAGCAACCGTTATTCACCGGTTTCGCATTGAGCAGTCTTAACAAGGCTGCCGAGATAAAACAATCCGCCTCGGAAATCTCTCTTGATCTGGAGAAGAAGAGAAAAGCGATGAGAATAATCGAAGCCTTTTGGAATTACTATAAGACGGATCAACTGACAGCTCTCGTAGAGGCTTCTTTAGAGTCATTGACAAAACACAAAGAGAACACTATTCGTCTATCGGAAAACGGTCTCGTTACACAAGACGCGATACTGAAAATAGACGTGGAAATAGCTAATAAAGAACTGGCCTTAATTGACGCGGAGAACAACAACCGACTGGCAGGAAACGCCTTTAACAAAGAGCTTGGGCTCCCTCTTTCCGATAAGAGAGAAATTTCTGTAAACGCGTTTGCGGAAAAAGTTAAAGCAACTGACTTCAACGAAATGCTTGCCGAAGCATATGTAACGCGAGAAGAGTTGAAAGTAAACAATAAAATGATAGATGCTAACAAAGAACTTGTCACGGTCGCTTCGGCAAATTATTATCCGCAAATAATGGCTCACGGAAATTTCTATTACAACAAACCGAATCAGAGAGTTCTTCCTTTGGAAGATAAATTCAACGAAACATGGGATGTAGGTGTTACTCTTCGATGGAATATATGGGACTGGGGGAAAACCTCCGCGGGAAAAGAGAAAGCGGAAGAACAATTATATCAGTCGAAAAAAAATGTTGAGCTTCTCAAAGAGAATATCCATCTGGAGGTTTTGAAAAACTATAACAACTATATCTCCTCGGTAAAAAAGATAGATGTAACTAAGCGAGGAGAAAAATCGGCAGAAGAAAACTACCGTATAGTTAAAGAAAAATATTATCAGCAACTTATGACCGCTACCGATTTGCTCGACGCGGAAGTGGCAAAGCTAAACGCGAAAACACAAAACATCATAGCTCTGGCCGATTCGGAAATAGCAAAATATAATTTGTTCAGAGCCATCGGAAGAAAATTGTACTGACTTAACAAAGAGAAAAAATGTATAGCATAGAAGTAAATAATCTTACAAAAAAATTCGGCGACTTCGTTTCGGTCGATAATATAAGCTTCAAAGTAAAGCAGGGAGAAATCTTCGGGTTCCTCGGATCGAACGGAGCAGGAAAATCGACAACTATAAGGATGCTCTGCGGTATCCTTCAACCGACATCCGGAGACGCGTTGGTCGGCGGACATAGTGTTATGCAAGAACCCAATTCCGTGAAAAGAAAAATCGGATATATGTCGCAGCGTTTTTCCCTTTACAACGATCTTACGGTTGAAGAGAATATAAATTTCTTCGGCGGAGTATACGGCTTGAGTGGTGAAACGCTTAACGAAAGGAAAAAATGGGTTCTTGAAATCGCGAATCTGAAAGGGAAAGAGAGCATATTAACAGGCTCCTTGCCCGGAGGGATCAAACAGCGCCTTGCCCTGGGAACCGCTGTTATTCATAGGCCGAATATCGTATTCCTCGATGAGCCTACAAGCGGTGTCGATCCTATTTCGAGAAGAGGTTTCTGGGAACTGATAAACTATCTAAGCAACGAGGGAACAACCGTATTCGTAACAACCCATTACCTTGAAGAGGCGGAATTTTGTGGCAACATAATTCTTATAAACGCGGGTAAGCTTATTGCCGAAGGCTCTTCGAGCGAATTAAAATCGAATTACCTAACTCATAAAATTTATGAGTTGGAATGCGACAAAACAATTGAGGCAATGGAAGTTCTGGAGAAAATGCCATTTGTCGAGGAAACTTCAATATTCGGAAACTCTCTTCACTTAAGCGTTAACACAAAATTCAAAGAGGTTGCGCAGATAGATTATGTACTTAATCAACGAGGAATCGAACTGAAAAAAGCAGAAGAGATTATCCCGACACTCGAAGATGTATTTATTCATCTTTTGGAGAAAAAATAGCGATGCGAAGAATAATAGCAATTACAAAAAAAGAGATAAAACAATTATTCCGCGACAAAAGAATGCTTTTTGTAATATTCTTTTTCCCCGTTCTACTATTGGGGGTTTTCGGTTACGCTGTTAATTTCGATGTGCAAAACGTGCAACTCGCCGTTTATGATAAAGAGAATTCCGATTTAAGCAGAGATTTTGTTCGCTCGATTTCGAGCTCAACTTATTTCACAATCACTACCACTATCTCGAAGGATTCGGAAATAAAGGAAACGCTCGATAGAAAAGAGGCGCAGGTTGTTCTCGTTATTCCGAAAGATTTCTCCGAAAAAATTTATTATCCCAAAGAACATGCGAAGGTTCAGTTTCTTATCGACGGAGTTGACGGAAACACCGCGACAATAATTCAAAACTACGTTACCTCAGCCACATACTCTTTCACAAGAAAACTACAAGAAGAAAAGCTTGCCGAAATAGGAATGAAACCGGGTTCCCCTATAGAATTAAAATCTGTCTTTTGGTTTAATCCGAATCTCGAAACAACGATGTTTCTAATTCCCGGCTTGATAGCGTTAATATTGATCGTAACGGCGGTAATCACCGTATCCTTAACATTGGTAAGGGAAAAAGAGAACGGAACAATTGAACAAATAAATGTCTCGTCACTTACTACGCTCGAACTTCTCATAGGAAAATCGATTCCCTATATAGCGATAGCTCTTATCAACGCAATATTTATTCTTATCGCGGGATATTTCCTTTTCGACGTAATAGTAAAGGGGAGTCTGTCTTTATTATTCCTCTCAACATTAATATTTTTGATGGCCTCAACAAGTTTGGGAATCTTTATTTCCGTAGTATCCGAATCGCAGCAGGTAGCTTTCTCTTTGGCAACTTTCGCTTCCCTGCTTCCGTCTGTAATTCTCTCGGGATTTATTTTTCCTATCGACAGTATGCCGTGGATTATTCAGGTACTTACAAACTTAACCCCAACTAAATTTTTTATAATCTCTTTGCGCGCCATAATTCTAAAGGGAGTAGGGTTACAAGCTTTCTGGCCGCAGTTAGTCTATCTGTTGCTCTTTACTTTTGTAATGATGGCTCTCTCAACCGTGATAAACATTAAGAAAATCAAATCGGCATAATCATGAAAACAATTGCGCATATAGTAAGAAAAGAATTTTTGCAGTTCAAAAGAGATCCAAAGATGTTTATGATTATTCTTCTGGCTCCCATTCTCCAGCTTATCCTTCTGGGATACGCGGTTAATATGGATGTGGAAGATGTAACAACCGTTGTTATTGATCGGGATCGCTCCCCGGAAAGCAGAGAGTTTTTGAATACGCTTGAGAGTAGTGGTTATTTCAAATTCGTGGAGAGAACAGACTCATACGAAACGTTGCAAGAAAAAATAGAAGAAGGTGAAGCTCTTCTGGGAATAGTTATTCCTACCGATTTCGAAAAACAAATCGGAAGAAACAAAACGGCCAATGTTCAAGCCATTTTCGACGGATCGGATGGAAATAAGGGAGCAATATCGGCCGGATATCTGCAGGGTGCTCTTCAAAAATACGCGAACAAACTTACGCTACGAATTTCGAACATAACCGGACATGTAAATCGTTCAGTGCCAATAGTAGAAGCCGAAACAAGGGCATGGTACAATCCGGAACTGAAAACACGGGTCTTCATGGTGCCAGGTATCGTCGGTCTTTTGGTTTCAATTATTACGTTAATCCTTACCTCGTTAGCTATCGTAAAGGAAAAGGAAATAGGAACACTGGAACAAATAATCGTAACACCGATAAAACCGTTGGAACTTATCATCGGAAAATTAATTCCGTTTGCCATACTCGGTTTTGTCTCAATAATATTGGTCTTGGCGGCTATGTACCTCTTTTTCGGCATTGCTATCAGAGGTAATATCCTTTTCCTATTTTTAGGTTCGTTTCTCTACATTTTATCCACACTCGGACTCGGGCTTTTCGTATCTACAATTTCCAAAACACAGCAACAGGCAATGATGCTGGCTGTCTTCGTGGTTCTTCTTCCGATGGTCTTTCTTTCGGGATTTGCCTTCCCTATAGAAAATATGCCGGACGCAATTCAATACACAACCTACATCGTACCGTTGCGATACTTTATGACAATAATACGCGGCGCCATCTTAAAGGGAACAGGCTTCGCGGAATTGTGGGCAGAAGTTCTTATGCTCTTCCTTATGGGAGCAACTGTTTTGGCTCTTAGCGCCTTAAGATTTAACAAGAGACTCGATTAGGGTCTCTTCCCACTTTTCTAATAGTGTTGCTGTCAACAGAATAAGAGTAATTCAATATATAAGAATGGCTTTAGTGCTTCAAAAGGAAGGAGGTAGCGAGCTTACTGAGCGAAGTCGAAGTAAGCATACACTAACGAATTTAATGCGCCATATCATATTTACTTTGATTTATCCCATCGACTCCATGTTGCCTCCCCGCAAAAATCAGATAAAAAATATTTTCTATGACAATTATTAATAGGATCCGGAAGACTCTATTTCTATTCAGACAAAGTCTGTTGCCGTTTAGAAATACAATTTCTCTATTCTGATATAAAATATTTGTTACAGAAGAGAAATATATTTTCCAGACATTGTTTGATATAGTTCTGAAGGAGTTTTTATTTATAAAAGTATATTTCGGAGAAATAATATTTTCTTCAAAGAGAAGATAAACTGTTTCTAAGCTATAACACTTTGTTTCTAACTTGTACCAAACTATTTCTAAGATATATTAATATTCTTCATAAAGAATATTTTTATGTCTGATAAATATTAATCTACTTCTAGGCTGAATATATTTTATCTAAGAAAAAACAAACTCCTTCAAAAATAAAAATACTTCTTCTAAAACTCGGGAAGCTTTGCCATGGAATATTATTTGCCGACACTACGAATAAATATGCTTCATGGAAAATAATAGGGGCAATATCCCCCGCAATCTCCTATGTAACTTCAAATTTCTTTCGGTAATGATTGGCTATGAGAAAAACAGCTCCGATAAAAAGCAATTAAGGAAAAGTATCCGTCCGATATTTTTGTATTTTTGGAGTTAAAATTGATTCATACATTTCAAAAAGTAATTTAATGACAGCAGAAAAAGATAAATTCCAAAACGGCAGCGTGATAACAATTTCGCTCGCGCATCTGGTTCACGACATATATTCTTCCTTCTTGGCCCCTATTTTACCATTGTTAATAGATAAGCTCGGGATGTCACTCTCCCTTGCTGGGCTATTGACGGTAGTTCAAAGGATTCCCGCCCTTTGTAATTTCGTTATCGGAATGGTTGCCGATAAATTGCCGGTGCGTTATATTCTCATTCTCGCGCCATCGTTAACCGCAATAAGCATGAGCTTAATCGGGTCGGCTCCCCATTATATCGTATTGATGATCCTTTTATTTATTTCCGGAATCGGCTCGGCTCTTTTTCATGTGCCCGCTCCGGTAATGATAAAACAGGTTTCGGGAAACCGGATCGGAAAAGGAATGAGTTTTTTCATGCTCGGAGGAGAAGGGGCAAGGAGTCTTGCGCCTATTATTATTCTGGGAGCCATCAGTTACTGGGGTCTTGAGGGAACATACAAGCTTATTCCCTTCGGATTGTTTTGTTCTTTTCTTCTTTATCTTCGATTCAAAAATATTCCGATATCGAAAAATTTCAAGAAGAGTGAAAGTGACGCTAAAATGTTCGATACTTTTAAGAAGTCTCTTCCTATTTTCGCGAAGATAATGGGAATAATATTTTTTACCTCTTTGCTGAAAAGCGCGCTAACTACTTTTCTTCCTACGTTTATTACATCGCAGGGATCTTCTTTGTGGGCGGGAGGAATATCCTTATCGATATTGCAACTTTCCGGAGCCGCGGGAACTTTCCTATCGGGAACAATAAGTGATAAGATCGGAAGAAAAAGAACTCTACTTATTATGGCGACAGTCACTCCCCTATTGATGTGGGCTTTTTTATTTTTGGATAAAGTCTTCGCGATACCGATTTTATTGCTTGCGGGCTTTTTTATGTTCGCTTCCACTCCGGTTTTATTGGCTATAGTAAACAATATAGAGACAGAACATCCTTCGTTTTTAAACGGAGTATATATGACGTTCAATTTTGTATTCGGCGCTCTGGCCGTTTGGCTCGTAGGGTTCCTCGGCGATACGATAGGCTTGGAATTAACTTATCAGTTGGCTCCGATTATGGGATTGCTTGCCATCCCTTTTATTCTGAAATTATCCACAAAAAATTAACAGAGTATTATGAAAGCGGAAAAATATTTTGCCGAAGTATATGAATCATTTTCAACCAACGGGGATGATCGGCGCGCCCCCGAAATGGCTAAATACATGAAGGATCGATTTAAGTTTCTGGGAGTGAACGCTCCTTTGAGAAACGAGCTCTCAAGAGAATTTTTGGTTAAAAGCAAACGCCCTGAAGAGGAAAACCTCGAAGAGACCGTAAAGCTCTTCTGGGAATCGGAATATCGCGAACTACATTATTTCGCTGTTGAGCTGGTTAAGAAATACGCTAAAAAACTGGATGAGCCATTCATAGAATTATTCGAGTATATGATTACGAAAAACTCATGGTGGGATACCGTTGATTCTATTGCGTCAAATCTGGTTGGCCCTCATTTTACCCATCATTACGAATTAAGATTTCCCGTTACTGAAGGTTGGATGAACTCGAATAATATTTGGCTTCGGAGATCGGCCCTTCTTTTTCAGTTGAAATATAAGGCTAATACCGATTTCGACTTACTAACCGATTACATACTACGCTTAAAAGATTCCGACGAGTTTTTTATCAGAAAGGCAATCGGCTGGGCATTGAGAGAGTATTCCAAAATATCTCCGGATAAAGTCCTTTCTTTTGTTTCCGCTAACAAGTTATCACCATTAAGTGAGCGGGAAGCTACACGATTGATAAAATAATTTTATTTGCTTACAATAAATATCCTACTACTGCGTTTACCCAATTAGAAAACAATTAACGGATACGCTGTTGGAACAAAAGTTAATCGAAAGATGCCGGAAAGGAGATAAAGAGGCTTTCGCCCCGCTGATAGATGGTTATAAAGCAAAGCTTTATGGCTATTTGCTCCGCTATAGCGGAGATAAGGAGCAAGCCGAAGATCTCTTTCAGGAAGCCTTGATTAAAGCGTGGAGAGGATTAAGATCCTATAACGAAAGGAATAAATTCTCCTCGTGGCTTTTTTCCATAGCGCATAATCTCGCGACAGATTCGTACAGAAGAACAAAAGGGAAAACTATCCTCCCTATTTCGGAAAGAGAAACCGAGATAAGTACAGTATCGAATCCGGCAAAAGATTATGAGGCCCGGGAATTAACGGAAAAGGTTGAGGAGGCGCTGACAAAGCTTACAGAAAAACAGAAAGAAGTTTTTTTGATGCGGCATCAGGCAAATTTGTCATTTAAAGAGATATCAGAGCTTCTCAATCAACCATTGAATACTGTCTTGAGTCATATGCATTACGCGGTGAAGAAAATCAGAAATAATTTGATAAAAGAAAATGTCATTTGAAGAAAAAAACATATCGCAAAAGTTCGAAGAAGAGATTTGGCTCTACCTTGAAGATTCTCTTACTCCCGAACGCAAGGAATATTGGGATAAGAAGATGACGGAAGATTCCTCTTTGAAAGAGTTTTTCAATCAAACCAAGGAGACAATGAATCTTTTGGATAAGCTTCCGGAAACAGAACCGGACGAGTTTTTCTACAAAGTGGCGATTGAGAAAGCGGTTAGTAAGAAGTCGATTCGGGACAAGATAAAAGAATTCCTCTATTTTGAAAAGGCACTTGTTCCTAAACTTGCTTTCACTTTCGTATTGCTGGTAGCTTCTGTTTTGCTCTTTGTGAATTCCGATAAAAGAAATTCCGTAAAGACAATAACGTCGGATGTATTGTCTTGGAATTCGAGTAGTATCGATTCGCAAATTCAAACTCTTAGTCAGGGAGTAAACTTACTGGAAAACAAGCGATTGAAAAACTACCTGATATACCAGAGAACAAGAGATGAGTGGGACAAAGAAATTTATACCATAGAGAAAAGAATTACCGAACTATCGGAAGATATTGACAACTAACATCGGAGAAATAAAATGAAAAAGACAGCAATTGGTTTTCTAATCGTATGCTCTTTTTTTCTAACTAACTCAATATTAGCTCAGCATACAATCGAGATACCCGAGATCCCGGAAATAGAACTTCCGGAAATGGGAATAGGTTTCGAGCTTAGTGAGAAAGAAGAGAGTGAATATCTGAAAGATCTCAGCGCGGATATAAAACTGAAGCTGAAGACAATAAAAGAAGTAAATAAAAGGAAATATGCCAAACTTCTTCGTAATGTATACTACAGCGAGTACGAAAAGAAATTTTACGAACTGGATAAAAACAAAGAGAGAATAAAAAACAAAGAGAGAATTACTGAGCTTGAGATTCAAACCGAATATCTCGCGGCCAAATACCAAAAAGGGACCGATGGGAATAAGGCTGAGATAAAAAAGGATCTAAAGAAGTCTCTTGAAGAACTTTTCGACTTAAAGGAAGAAGAAAGAAAATACGAGATAAAAAAACTCGAAAAGAAATTAGCGGATTTGAAAAAGAAAATCACCGTTAGGGAAAATAGCAAAGAAGAAATTATTAGAAGACGAGTAGAAGATCTCTTACAGGAAAGCAAATATCTAAAATGGGAATAAGCTTTAGTGGCGGGGGCTTCCGGTAATTCTTCATTATTTCCGGCACCCCCGGTTCTCTCTTTCCGAAAATAATTCCTCTATTGGAAAAAGATTGTTTTGATTCAACTATCTTTTCTTTATATTCATAAAGTATAATAGTTTCATTGAAAAATAATTTTCCAATTTAACTTAACTTATAATATGAACTCGGTATTCTCCAATTCTTCCGTTACGGGTAATTTGTTTTCAGATAAAGCCTATCAGGTAGCCATTGTAAAAAAACTGATCTTAGGCTTGCTAATCTTCACCTCTTTGCTTTTCCTTATTTCTTATATACTATCATTCTTCGGATACTCTTCCGGGCCGATAGCTTTTTCTTTTGTCCCTTTGTTTCCGGCCTATTATCTTGCTTATCTCTTATGCAAAAAGGGAAAAACATCTCACGCCGGATATATAATATCCGCGACTCTTTTTGTAGTAATTTGTTTAATAGATTATAAAACAGGTATCGGGCATGCCTCAACGTTCGGCTACGCGATTCTTATTTTAACATCCGGTTTATTGATAGGGATAAAGACCGCGGCTGTCTTTGCTTTTCTCTCAACTATTTTCTATTCCTTGCTAGGATTGCTGCAACTGAACAATCATTTGGAACACGCATCGGTTCCAACGGAAATGCTAATATTCAATTCAATCTGGATGCTTCTTTCTCTTCTCCTGCTGATTTTTATAAATTGGTTAGGAAGAGAATTAATCGGAAAGTTTTTCGTTGCCGAAAAAGAGAGTCTTAACGAACTAAACAGATACAAACAAAGACTTGAAAACAATTTATCGGAATTGGAAAAAAAAGATTTCAAACTGAAGAAATCGGAAACCGATTACAAAAACCTCTTCGAGAACGCGCACGATTCCATTATTCTATTCAGAAAAAAAGATGATGTGGTAATGGATGTGAATCAACAAGCGACTTACCTTTACGGTTACGAGAAAGAAGAGTTTATCGGAATGTCTTTTTTGCTTCTTACCATCAATCCTCTGAAGGACAAAAACGAATTGACAAGGATTATCAAAGGAAACTCACGACAATCTTTCGAATCGATTCATCAGACAAAAGAGGGTGGAGAAATATTCATCGAAGGAAATGCCTCAACAACTTTTTACAAAGGAGAAGAGGTTATTATAATGATGATAAGGGATATTACCGACAAAAAGAAAGCCGAAGAAGAGTTTTATAGGCAACAGGCTTTTTTCCAGCAGCTATTCGAAAGTTCCCCGCAGGGAATTGCCATGGTTGATAAAGATGATTTGGTTATCAAAGTAAACAAGGGATTTGAAAACATCTTCCATTTCGAAGAAGAAGAAGCAAGAGGAAGAAACATCAATGACCTTATAACTCCGAAAGAAAAGAAAAACGAAGCTTGGAATTTTTCGGAGTCGGTTCACGGCAAAGAGATTATTCAAAAAGAAACAGTCAGACGTCGCAGAGACGGCACTCAGGTGGATGTTTCTATAATCGGCTACCCGATTATAGTAAACAACGAACAAGTTGGCATATACGCCATCTACAACGATATAACAGAACGGAAAAGAATTGAGCGAGAGCTATTGGCGGCCAAAGAAGATGCCGAAAAATCGGATAAACTAAAATCGGAATTTCTGGCGCAGATGTCGCACGAAATTAGAACTCCCCTGAATTCGATTTTATGCTACACTTCTTTGCTTAAAAGCGAAGCGTTTGAGAAAATTTCCGATGAACTGAAGTTTGGGTTTGATATTATTGAAAACGGTGGACATCGTCTTATCAGAACCATTGATTCTATTATCAATATGTCCGAAATACAAACAAACAGTTTTGAATGTAAGTATGAGAATCTCTTTTTGAAAAGGGATGTTCTTTCTCCGTTATTCGAAAACTTCAAAGAGAAAGCAAAAAGAAAGACACTCGATTTCGAAATAATATCGGAAATACAATCCGACATTGCTATTGTCGGAGACAGATATACGTTGGATGAAATATTTTCGAACTTGATAGACAATGCGATTAAGTATACTTCCGAAGGGCACGTACGGCTTATTATCAAACAACACGGACACAAAGTTTCCGTTGAAGTTGAAGATTCCGGAGTTGGAATAAAAGAAGAGTACATGCCGAACCTTTTTGCCCCTTTCACTCAAGAGGAACAAGGCTATTGCAGAAAATACGAAGGAAACGGACTTGGCTTGGCTTTGGTAAAAAAATATTGCGAAATGAACGGAGCTAATATCGAAGTAGAAAGCGAAAAAGGGAAAGGCTCCCTTTTCCGCGTAAGTTTTATTAACTGACGAGGGATTGTTATATCCTTCGTCTGAATCCTCTTCCCAGTACTTCATGTACGTTATTAACAATAACAAAAGCGTCGGGGTCAATTTCTTTAATCAAATCAAGAAGCGTGCTTAATTCCTTCAATGTAATAATTGTGAAAATCACTTCCCTTTCGACATTTCTATATAATCCTCTCGACTTAATAGCTGTCGCGCCACGGCTAAGATCATTCATTATTCTTTTTCCGATCTCTTCGTGCTTGTCGGAAATGATATATGCTATTCTTGCGTAATCGAACCCGTCAATTATATAATCAATAAGTTTCGAGGAAACAAATAACAGGAAGAATGCGTAAAAAGTAAGAGACAAAGCAGGGCGATCAATGGCAAGATCTTTAACCTCAATAATAATACCGGCCAAAGAAATGACAAAGAAATCGATTAACATGATAGCCATACCGGGCTTCAAGCCAAATCGTTTTTGCATAATTGCGGCAACAATATCGGATCCGGCTGTAGTACCTTTAAATTTGAAAATAAGTCCGAGTCCTATTCCCAACATTACAGCTCCGATAAGGATTAAGAAGAAAAAATCATTGTGCAGCAAATCCTTGATTGTTTGCGAATCTTGCAAACGAACAAAACCTAAACCGGGAATATCTCCCCTAAAGAAATCTATAAAAAAGGAACTCATCGTAAACCCGTAGAATGTTCTCCATCCGAACCGGCTTCCAAGTTCTTTAATTCCCCAAATAAACAAAGGAACATTGATACCCCAAATCATCATACCTACAGGAATAGTTCCGTTAGACAAGTAATGGATAGCCATAGCTAAACCGCTTGCTCCCCCCGGTACAACTCGCGCATCGATCAAAAACACACTAATCCCCATAGCCATAAAAGCCGCTCCGATCGTTATCGCAACATAATCGATAAAGGGGGTTTTCTTTAACAACTTATCTGTCATTCCCTCTCCTCATTTTCACTGGTTAACAAATGCCAACTAATTAATTATTTTCGCGCAATTTTCACTTTTTTGAAGCCGATAAGTTAGTAAGTATTTTCCATCTAACAAAGAAAAATTGTGGTTCCCAATTAATTTTCGAAATTAATTATTTATTAATTACCATTAATTCATTTTATTGCCATTTTCCAGAACATTTTTACATTAATTTAGTATAACTAAAAATCGATAATTCATCACTCACGGAGATAAACAAATGAAAAAGATTCCGGCACTGATATTCCTCTTGGTAATTATGGCAAACTTCCTTTTCGCTCAGGAAACCAAGTCCGTAAAAGTAACTGTTTATAATTCCAACTTAGGTGTGGTAAAGGAGATTCGCT
The DNA here is from genome assembly GCA_942492055.1 of uncultured Ignavibacteriales bacterium. Lineage (GTDB taxonomy): Bacteria > Bacteroidota > Ignavibacteria > Ignavibacteriales > Melioribacteraceae > CALODP01. The sequence goes on from CALODP010000001.1 coordinate 255,819, forward strand.
CGGTAGATATACCTGAAGGATTATCGAGTATTTCAATTACAGATGTGGCACAATACATTGATCCGACATCTGTCCATATCAAACTGAAAGGAACTGTTCTAGAACAAAATTATCAATATGATCTTGTAAGTATGAACAAGATTCTTCAAAAGTACATCGATAAAGAGATAGAGTTGATTAGCGAAAAAGGAGAACTTATAGAAGGCACACTTCTATCTTCTTATGGGAATCAGACTGTAATAAAGAAGAAGGAAGGAGGGCTTCTTTTACTTCCGGATATTTCCGATTATCGTTTTTCGGTTGGAGCTTTGCCTGAAGGACTTATCACCCGTCCGACTTTAGTTTGGCAAGTAAAATCAAAGGATTCCGGCAAGCAAGATGTAGAAGTTTCTTACCAGACATCCGGTATGAACTGGCACGCGGAATATGTAGCGGTATTAAACGAAGACGACACAAAACTTGATCTGAATTCTTGGGTAAGTGTTGAAAATAATTCAGGGACTACTTTCAAGAACGCTAAGTTAAAGTTAGTTGCCGGTGATGTAAACATGGTTAAAGAGAGAGGTTACGGAGTAAGAAAATCAGCAATGCTCATGGAAAACATGGTATTGGATGCGGAAGCGCCCCAATTTGTTGAACAAGAGTTTTTCGAGTATCACATCTACAACCTTCAACGTCCTTCGACAATATCGAATAGCGAGACAAAGCAAATCTCTTTGTTCCAGTCGGAAAATGTTTCCGCAGAAAAACGCTACCTATACAAAAGTGGCGATTATTACGGTGGTTCTGAAAAGAAAGTTCAAGTAATCGTTGAATTTGAAAACAAAGAGAATAACAATCTCGGTATGCCTATGCCGAAAGGAAAAGTAAGGGTTTTCAAATCCGATGGCGACGATATGGAATTCGTAGGTGAAGATTTGATTGATCATACACCTAGAAACGAAAAAATAAAATTAAAAATCGGCGATGCTTTCGATATTGTAGCAAAAGAAAAGCAGACTGAGAATAAAAAAATATCTAATAAAGTTTACGACAAAACTTTTGAGATCACGATAAAGAATAGAAAAAAGGAAGATATCGTTGTCGATGTGGAAAAAATTCTCGGCTCTTTCTGGGAAATAAAATCATCGACTTTTAAGTTTGAGAAAATTGACGCAAGCAAGGTTCTTTTTAAGGTTCCGGTTAAAGAGAATGACGAAACAGTTTTGGAAATAAAAGTAAGATACAGATACTAATACTTGTAATTGGCTGACTTGTTCTTAGCTCCAAATCAACGAGTCAGCCATTTTTCTATTCTTCGGTTTTACTCTTTTGCAAGGCTTCGAAATACTTTCTTATGATCTCTTCGTAATCTTTTTTATATCCCTCTTTCACGGATTTTAACAACTCATCTTTTATTTTTTCTTTTCCCTCTCGTGAAAAAATAATCTCTTCCGGACTTTTAATTTCAAAATACTTTCCGGCTTGCGATTCCCTCTCTTTTTCAAAATCACGTTCATTAATTGATCTCTGGGCATCCAACATTTTCGAGAGAATCTTATCCTGAGCTTTTATCAAATCATCATTTATCTTTTCCGTTCTCATTCCTTTTATTACTTCTCTCATTTCGGAAAGCATTTTTTCCATATTGGCTGCTAATCTTTTCGATGAACCTGTGGCTTTTGATTCCTTATTCAATTCTTCCATAGACTTACGTATCATCTCTTGTTGTTGAGCAAGTCTTTGTAATTGCGCTCTCTGTTCTTGAGATAATTTTCCTTGTCCCATTTGCTTGGTCATCTGATTCAACATCATCTGCTGTTGGCTCATTTGCTGCATCTGTTGCATCATAGACATCATACCGCTTCCCTGACCACCATTCTGCATCATCTGCTCCATATTTCCCTTCATCATATTAGCAGCTTCGTTCAGGCTCTTCATAGCTCCGTTCTGACGCATTACAGCAAGATTACTATTTCTGTTCTGCATAGCGGAAATAGCCTGTTGCATTTCTCCGAGAGCGTTCCCCATAGCTTTACCCATTTCAGGTGTTATCGCAAAACTCTTTTGAGAGAGTTTTCCCATGCTCTGAAATATTCTGCTAAGCTTCCTCTGCAACTCATTTTGCTTTTGAGTATTGCCACTTAATTGTTCCGATGTTGATGAGAGATTTTGAGTCTCTTTTTTCAGCTTTTCCTGCTCTTTAGAAAGTCTTAAAATATCATTTACTGTTCGCATCATCTCCATCATAGTCTGCATTTGAGTTTGCATTTGCATATTTTTCTGCAACTGTTGCATTTGCTCTTTGAAAGACTGCATATTTTTCTGCATCTCTTTCTTTTGTACATCCTCAATTCTCTCTTGTAGCTCTTCAAATTTTTTCGTGGCTTTTTCAATATTCTCTTTCTCTTCCCATGAAAGCTTTTTGTCATCTTTCTTCAGTTCGTCACTTATTCTCTGAAATTCTTTTTTCAACTCCTCCGCTTCTTTCATTGTCTCTTTTAAGTTATCCACAGCGGATTCCTGTTTTTCCTCCGCCTCCTTGAAGACTTCATCAATCGAAGGCACCAAAATTTTCAACAATTGCGACTTAGCCGATTTCGGGCCGGAAAAATTATCATTATCAAAAACTTCGAGATAATAAGATATCTCATCACCGGTAGCAAGAATCATTTCGGAGAGATCCCACAAATAGAATGATTCGTAATCCTTTACATTTTTGGGAATACTAATCTCTTTCTTTTTAAATTCGATCCAAGGTTGCTCAAACATACTTGCGGACAATTTATAATTTAATTGAAGCATTTTCACTCCGTAATCATCCGATAGCTTCGAGAGCAAATTTACTTTTCCTCCGTTCTGTAGTTTGATATTCTCTTTCGGAGAAATTAATTCGATGGTAGGAAATTTATCTTCGAGTAAATCGATGGAATATCTAATTCGATTGATATTCTCAATGGAATCAGTATCGGTAATTTCAAAGAAATATTCTCCTTTTTCGAACACAACAAACGTAGTCTTTGCTTCTTCGTCATTAATTACCAACTTCTTCTCATTGCCATTATCAAATTCCATCTTTGCCGATAATAACGGTTTGGAGGAAGTAATATTTATTTTCAAGGACGTTCCGGGAAGCACACTGATATTACCGTTATCCTTTTGTCGGGTTCTTTCCAATCCGGAATAACGAGGAGGAATAATATCCAAAACCAAGGAAGAAATTATTGGCCGATCAATTACGATAATTTCATATTTGTTACTACTAATACCCTCCGCTTCAACAAAATATTTTACCGAACTATTAACTGTACTATACGATTTTCGAAAAATGCCTGACGAATCAGCACCAAGTCTTTCTTTTGTAAACTCAGTATCCTCTGTGTTTTTCGTATATAGAATAATCTCTTTCGGGCCATCTCCGTAAGTAGATATAACAAAATTAACCGATTTCCCTTTTGTTATTGTGATATTTCCCGGCAAAACCTCGAAGGAAAATTTTTGAGGAATAGTAAACTCTTCGTTATAGTTTGCTACCCGATAAGAAGCCCAACGCAAACAGGGAAAGACTCCGAACAGTACTACAATGGTAACTATTGCACCCGCTGATAGTCCAAATGATTTTTTTGTTGAACCGTATGAAAAAACATCAGAGAAATCAAACTTAAGAACCTTTTTAAAAATCTGTTTCATTGCTGCAAATCTAAGTGTTTCGCTTCCGCTGATATTTTTCTCTTCAGCTATTTGCAGAGCATTTAGTAGTTCATCATTAATTTCGGGATAATAGGCACCGACTTGTCTTGCCAGTTCTTTTTTCTCTAAATCTTTAAGTTTGAGTGTGGAACGAATTATCGGCAACATAACTAAGGTTAGGAAAATCAAAAGAGCAACTAATATGGCGAAATAAAAAATAGCTTCTCTTTGAATTGCAGTACCGGTCAGGAATAATTCAACCATAGCTACAATAATATTTATTCCTATTGCGGCGACCAAAGAATAATTAAACCCGATAATCCCTTTGATTAACAGAGCTTTTCTTTTAACCGATTTTAATCTCTTTTCTATTTCAGCAATATTTATTTCCGCTTCTTTCATTCTATACTTTCTTAGTTTGTTAAGGCGTAGACAATAATATTGGTTCCGAATTTTAACGCTTCTTCTCTTTTATTTTCGGGGTCATTGTGGACATTAGTGTCTGCCCAACCATCGCTCGGATTACTTTCATATGTATAATAAATTGCCAAACGCTCTTCAAGAAACAATCCAAATCCTCTTGGAGCTTTATTATCATGTTCATGCGTTTTGGGTGGTCCTGCCGGAAAATCAAAAACATTATGATAGATCTCGTGAGAAAAAGGAATTTCGTAAAATGTTTTTTCAGGAAAGATTCTTTTTACAATTTTTCTAACAGATTTATCAAGCCCGTAATCATCATCGAAATAAATAAATCCACCTTTCAAAAGATAGTCTCTTAGTTTCTCAATTTCGGAATCGGACAAAACTATTTTCCCGTGCCCCGTAAAAAACAACATCGGATACCCGAAAAGCTCATCTGTTGCTATATCCACAAAAACGTACTCAGAATAAACATCTACGTTAGTCTTTTCTCTGGCGAATTTTAACAAATTAATTTCCGCGGAAGGATCATTATACCAATCACCTCCTCCGTCATATTTCACTCTGGCAATTTGAAACCCCGGTTTCGATTGAGCGATAATGGCACAACCCGTAAGAAGTAATAAAATCAGTACTCTTTTCATCCTATAACGATTTTAATCTTAGAATATCAGCTACTTTTTTGAGATTATCGGATAGATTTTTTTTATCCGCATAATAGTTGTTTAGTTCTCTTCTTAATCGATATGTTTTACGAAGCTTATCGAAATACTTTGTTCTTTCTTTCGATTCCAGTTCGAAAACACTTCTCAATAATTTATCGTCCTCTTTTACAGAGTAAACATTCTCGAACAAAGAAGTTAAAAAGGAATTTATTGATTTATCTTGTAAAATTATTTTATTTTGATCGAGATCAGGATAGTTTGGTTCCCACATCGAATCAACATTTAAGAAACTGCAAAGTTTATTGTATACGATAACAGTCCCGTTTACTTTCCCCTCCAACGAATACCCGGCAATATGTGGAGTACCTATTCTAATTTTATCAAATAATTCCAAGTCAATATTCGGTTCTTTCTCCCATACATCTAGCGCCACATGCAAATCATTTTTTTCAATTAATCTCTTCTTTAATACAGCATTTTCAACAACAGGTCCTCTGGAAGAATTAATGACTATAGCGCCACTCTTTATCAAATTTATATTTTGTGAATTAATGAGATGAAAAGTTTTATCCCTTCCTTCCAAATTCAAAGGGACATGGAATGTAATAATATCACAAGAAAAAGCATCTTCCAAAGAAGAATATTTAGTAGATCCTGTTTCTCTTTGCAAAGGAGGATCGTTCATTACAACTTCCAACCCCATTGCCTTTCCTACTCTGGCAACTTTGGAACCAATATTTCCACATCCAACAACCCCGAGACTTTTGCCCTCCAGAGAAATTTTCTCTTTTTCGGAAATATATGCCAAACTGCTAAAAACAAATTCCTTTACCGCATGAGAGTTACACCCTGTGGCGGAAGTAAACTCAATTCCTTTTGTTCTCAAATATATTTCATCAATATGATCGGTTCCTATTGTAGCTGTACCTACAAACTTAACTTTGGAACCCCTCAGTAATTCTTCGTTTACATTCGTAATAGATCTGACAATCAGCGCATCCGCCTCTTTTACGATGGAAGGAGTAATTTCTCTTCCGTTTACCAGAGATACCTCGCCGAGAGTCGAAAAAGCTTCCTCTCCGAACGAAATATTTTCATCAACAATAATTTTCATTTTCTACTCATCTTCATCAAAGGGATATCCTTTATCCCATGAAACTTCTAATTTTTCACGAGGTGTTTTTTCCTCTTCTTTTTCCCATTCGTATTTATAATAGGGATCTTTTTTTCTAAAAACTATTGCGCATAAGACCCCTGTGATTCCGCCGAATAGATGTCCTTCCCACGATATTTTGTCCTCCAAAGGAAGAACACCCCATACAAGTCCACCGTATAAAAACGTTACCAACAAAGCTAAGGTAATTGCTCTTCGATCTCTTCTTATTATTCCACTGAAAAATAAAAACGCTGCCATACCGTAGACCATACCACTGGCTCCGATATGATAAGCTTCTCTACCAAAGAGCCAAACTAAAATTCCGGGAACAAAGTATACTAATAACAAAACTTTAACGGAGGATTTTTCGTAAAAAAACAGGATGCCGTAAGCAAGAAGAAACAGAGGAACACTATTGGAATAGAGGTGATTTAAGTCTCCGTGAATCAAAGGAAAAGAAATTATTCCGAAGAGCCCGCTAAAGCTCCTCGGATAAATTCCAAAACTTGTAACCTTTATTTTAAATAAAATTTCGGATAGCTTTATTCCCCATATAAAAGCTAAAAAACATAAGGGAATAAAAACTTCTCTTTTCCTTAGAATATTTTTCATTAGATATTGAAAAATTCTCTGTACTTACTCGAGATAAATTCATCCAACCACTTATAGTACTTCTGAATTTTCTCTTTCGTGAATTTTCCTTCTCTCCATTCTTTTAATTTACTCTCTGTATTCGACAATACTTCGTTTTCAACCTTCTCAAGCTTTTGCCAATATCCGTTTCCTTCTTTATTAATTACTTGAGCCAGATCCATATATCTTCCGCCCGATCCTCTTTTAATAGGAAAACATCTGTTCTTGAGAATCAACGATTTATCACAAAGAGGAGCGTTCCCCGATTCATCTTTTACAACTAATTCAGGTAATTGTTCTCCGCCGAAAAGCCATGTTGGAACGGCAACTGTAGTAAATTGAAACCCTAAAATAGTCCAAATTGTAGCGTTTGTAGGAGCTTCTCCTTTTTTTACTCCCTGTATCAAAATTGAAGATACAGAACCGTTTCTTACAATATAATCATTCATCGGTTCATAGCCATTTTCCTTTTCACTGTATTTTGGCTCAATTCCCAAATCAGTATTCATCAGGGAATGTTTTAATGACCTGGAGACATCCTGTAAAAAGAATTTAGTATTTAAGCTTTTGGCAGCTGCAGCATTGTATATTAATTCTTCAGCTGTAAGATATCTTATATATCCGTATCCTTCATCCTCTTTTCCGTCAAACGAATAATTAGTTCTGATAATATATCCGAAAGGAGCTAACATCGGATCATTTACATCAACTTTCTTGTATGAATAATTTCCCGTTTCGTAATAAGCAGCTCCACCGTAAGCGTCAATTACGCCGAAATTTGCTTGAACACCCCAAGGTTTTGGCATATTGTCAAGCATCTTCTCGAAATCTTCTATAGTTTCGCACTGCATCAAAGCCATTTTCATAACAATTCCTTCTCGGTCTTCAACGCTTGCCGTATCATCATCCGCCTTAAGATTGTAAGAAGCAGTATTCATTATCGCAAAACCAACACTGTTACATCCGCCCCAGACTTGCTTATTTAATGTATCTTTTGAGTTAACTAAACCAATATATTCGTATTTCCCATCCTTAAAGAAAACCAATTTATTATCTTCGAAATCGGAATCCCTGTGCTTAAATAAAATCGGACGCCCGTCAGCGGTATATTTCCCGGAAACAATTGCCGATGTACACGCCAAAGAAATGGATTGAATAAGAATAAACATAGAAACTGTCATTAAAAGAATTCGGTTTGGTTTTCTCATTATTTTCTCCGTTTTGCAGAAATTATTTATTTTGCCTCTAAATATAGTTAATCTACATTCTTATAGTTAGAAGAATGAAAAAAAAGAAAAAGCACATAAAATTCAGTAGAAAAATTAGAGAAAAAAAACTTTTTTTTCTGTGGATAACATGTTGATAACCGCTGAATAACTTGTTCACATCTTTTTGTTTATTAACTCCATGTTTATAACCGAAAGTTATTAAGAAGTTATTCACATTCTATTTTCTTTAAAATCTTCGAAATAGAGACGATTTTAGAATATTATTGAGTTATCAACATATTCACATCCTTATTACTATTACCTGTTTTTAAAAACTTTAAAAAAGATATTGTAATAGTATGTGTGTGTGGATAAGTGAAAAGAGTATTTTCGCATATAATTGAAAAATTGTAAATAACCCCTATTTTTGCTATATTTCTCTGTTCAAAAGTCTACAAAATGGAGCATTTTTAATGGAATTTAAGGTTAACAGTAAAGAGTTAGAAAAGCATCTTACTAAGTTAATTCCTGCCGTACCAACGAGAACTCCAATGCCTATTCTTGAAAACTTTTTATTCGAGATTAAGGATGGATTGTTAACAATTTACGCTACTGATCTTGAGATTTCTCTCAAATCATCAATTGGCATCATTGCTGACGAAAATAAAACACTCGTAGTACCGGCAAAGTTACTACACGATATTCTTAAATCACTTGGTGACACAACTGTATATTTCGATATCCAGGAAAACGGAAGGATTGAGCTTTCTACTGATAACGGTACCTATTCTCTAAGTTACCTTGATTCCGAAGAATATCCCGAAATCCCCTCTTTTCCTAATTCGGAAACAGATGAAGATATTACTGAAATTGTCATTAATGGAATGGAATTAAGATCATCATTCGAGAAGGCTTCTTTTGCTATGAGTAAAGAAGAAATGAGACCGGCAATGACTGGTACTCTTCTTGAATTTTCGGATGACGGATTAAGATTTGTTGCTACTGACGGACACAGATTGGTTAATTTGCTAAAAAAGAATATTTCAGTCGATTTAGCAGATCAATATATCGTTCCGGAAAAAGCCATCTCCGTTTTAATGAAGATTTTGGATGAAAGAGACGTGAAACTTTATTTAAGTAAAACTCACATGTCTTTTCAATTAAATGATATAGAACTTATTTCCAGATTAATAGGGCAGAAATACCCTGATTACAAAAGTGTAATCCCTCTTGAAAATGAGTTCGAATTGAAACTAGAAACAAAGGAACTACACAACGCTATCAAAAGAATGATGTTATTCTCTTCTTCGAATACAACCAGAAGAGTTAAGTTCTCAATTTCAGATAGTAAATTGGAAATCTCGGCTGAGGATCTTGATATCGGCGCTTCGGGAAAAGAAACTATTCCTTGCCAATACCAGGGAGATCAAATCGATATCGGATTCAATTCCACATATGTGAATGATATACTTAGCCATATGAGTTCCGAGAAAGAAATTATTTTTAAACTTCAATCCCCTACAAAAGCTGTAATAATTTTGCCGGGAGAAGATAAAGATAATCAGGAATTGTTAATGTTAATTATGCCGGTACGATTGAATAATTAGTATGATTTTAGAGTCATTAGAATTAAAGAGTTTTAGATTACATAAAAAGTCGATTATAAAATTTTCCGGCAATTTGAATTATATAGTCGGAGGTAACGGTCAAGGAAAAACAACAATCCTTGAAGCGATTTATTATCTCTGTACAACAAAAAGTTTGAGTCAATCTCCCGATTCGGAATCAGTCAATTTCCAATCGGGAAGTTTTGAAATTAAGGGAAAGTTCAAAGATAAAACAGAGAATAAAGTTAGAATCTATTTTGATCTTTCCGATAACAAAAAGAGTTATTTTCTCGATACAAAACAGATTTACAGATCATCTGGAGTTATCGGGAAATTTCCGGTTGTTACTCTTACTCAGTCTGATCATTTCATTACAGATGGTGCTCCGGCTGATAGAAGAAAATTTGTTGATTCGGTAATTTCTCAATCAAGTGAGACATATCTTAAAATATTACTCGAGTACAATAAAACTCTTCGGCAGAGGTCGTCCTTGCTTACCCAAATTAAAGAAACAAATAACACAAGTTTATTTATTCAATTGGATGCTTGGACGGAAACTCTAATTAAAACGGGAACCGAGCTTGTTAAACATCGAATTGCTTTTGTAAATGAGTTCAATAATTATGTCGAAGACGCTTATCGGCATGTAATGAACGAAAAGGAAACTCCCGAAATAGACTATTCCTTCTACGGTTGCAAGGATAAAGAAGAAATAGAGGAGGTTTTTAAGAGAGAAATCGATAAGAACAGGCAGAATGAACTGCGGAGAACTCAAAACTTGATCGGTCCGCACAAAGATGAATTTCTCTTTAAGATAAACGATATAGAATTAAGAAAATATGGCTCACAAGGGCAACACAAGACGTTTCAAATTGCCTTGAGATTCGGACAGTTTTTCTTTCTTAAAGATATAACCGGAAGAACTCCCATATTTTTGATGGATGATATTTTCGGAGAATTGGATGCTTTCAGAGCCGGAAAAATCAGTGAGTATATGAAAGAAGTCGGGCAAGCTTTTATTACTCTTACAGATTTTTCAAACTTCGATTATCTTCATAAATCGGAGGAAGATCTTTTAGTTAATGTGGAAAATGGTGAAGTAAAATATGTATAGTAAATACAGAAGTATATCCGATCTTATTCTCCATGAGCAAGCTTTCTCCAAATTGAGGGCAGTTGCCAATCAATATGAAGTGGTTGAACATTTCGACCATATTTTCCCTGAGCTTGTTAAAGTAGTAGAGCCCGTTAAAGTTGAAAAGAAAATCCTTTTCCTCAGAGTTGCCAATTCGGTTTGGAGAAGCGAGCTTAATTTCAGACAAAAAATGATGGTTCAGAAGATAAATAAACACTTTGACAACGAAGTCATAAATTCTATTAAATTTATATCGTAGAGTTTAATAAAAGGTAGGTATTGAAGTGACAAAAGAAGTAGCGCAAAATAACTATAGTGCCAGCAATATAAACGTATTAAAAGGTTTAGAAGCTGTTAGAAAGCGCCCGGCGATGTACATTGGGGATGTTGGTTCCCGAGGTTTGCATCATTTAGTCAATGAGGTAGTTGATAATAGTATCGACGAAGCATTGGCCGGGTATAACGATAGAATTATTGTTACAATCAAAAAAGAAGGAAGTGTTTCCGTAGAAGATTTCGGGCGTGGTATTCCTATTGATATTCATCCGGAAGAAAAAAAATCGGCTCTTGAAGTTGTTATGACAGTTCTTCACGCCGGTGGTAAATTCGATAAGGATTCTTATAAGGTATCCGGTGGTTTGCATGGAGTAGGTGTTTCCTGCGTTAATGCTCTTTCTATCAAATTAACTGCCGAAGTTTTCCGTGATGGAAAACATTATATTCAGGAATATTCAAGAGGTATTCCTCAACACGACGTTAAAGAAATTGGTAAAGCACCTAAAGGAAGAACAGGTACTATTGTAACATTTTTACCTGATCAGGAAATCTTTAAAACTATCGTTTTTAAATTCGAAAATCTCTCGGAAAGATTAAGAGAATTAGCTTACTTGAATAAAAGTATTTCTATTACTCTACGAGATGAGAGAGAGGATTTAGAGGAAGAATATCACTATAAAGGGGGTCTTAAAGAGTTCGTCGCATATTTGGATGAAAACAGAACTCCTCTTCATAAGCCGGTTTATATTGAAGGGGAAAAAGAAAACACTCCGGTTGAAATAGCTTTTGAATATAGTAGCGCCTATTCGGAAAATATTTGCTCTTATGTTAATAATATTAATACCCATGAGGGAGGAACTCATCTTACGGGGTTTAGAGCTGCTCTTACAAGAACACTTAATACTTATGCGCAAAAGAATAATCTTATTAAATCCAAAAAGAAAATCGCTCTTTCCGGAGATGACTTCAAAGAAGGTTTGACAGCGGTTATTTCCGTTAAAGTAATGGAACCTCAATTTGAGGGGCAGACCAAAACAAAACTCGGAAATAGTGAAGTTAAATCGGTTGTCGAAAGTATTGTCGGAGAAAAATTATCGGAATTTCTCGAAGAAAATCCGGCAATAGGAAAGAAAGTAATAGAAAAATGTGTTAGAGCTGCCGAAGCAAGAGAAGCGGCCAGAAAAGCAAGAGATTTGGTTAGAAGAAAGAACGCTCTTGATAGTATGCATCTCCCCGGAAAACTTGCCGATTGTTCGATTAACGATCCGGAACATTGCGAAGTATACATCGTGGAGGGTGATTCTGCGGGGGGGTCGGCTAAACAGGGAAGAGACAGACGGTTTCAGGCAATTCTTCCGCTAAAAGGAAAAATCCTAAACGTAGAAAAAGCCAAGATTAATAAAATTTTGGAAAACGATGAAATCAAAGCTATTATTGCTGCGATCGGAGCCGGAATAGGCCATGATTTCGATCAGGAAAAAGCTCGTTACGGAAAGATAATTATCATGACTGACGCCGACGTTGACGGAAGCCATATCCGAACTCTGCTTTTAACTTTCTTCTACAGACACATGAAAGATTTGATTACTTCGGGAAAGGTTTATATTGCTCAACCTCCTTTGTATAAAATCAAAAAGGGAAAAGAAGAAACTTACGCTTACGACGAAGACGAAAGAGAGAAACTTCTTCAGAGATATAAAGCTGGTAAAGGTGGTGAAGTTGATGAGAATAACTTACCTAAAGGTATCTCTTTGCAGCGTTACAAAGGTCTCGGTGAGATGAATCCGGAACAATTGTGGGAAACTACGATGAATCCCGAAACAAGAACTGTATTGCAAGTTAATCTTGAAAGCGCGGCAACTGCCGATAAAGTTTTCGAAACTCTGATGGGAGATGTTGTTGCTCCTCGTAGAGCTTTTATAGAGAAACACGCTAAATACGCTAACTTGGATGTATAGTTACTTAACAAGAATTATAAAAAATTGAGAAGTATATATTATGGCAACATTTTTTGAAAAAGTATTACCGGTCTCGCTCGAAGATGAAATGAAGTCATCCTATATAGATTACGCGATGTCTGTTATCGTTGCAAGAGCTTTGCCGGATGTTAGAGACGGGCTCAAACCTGTACATCGCAGGGTTCTGTATGGAATGCACGAACTCGGTGTGGGGCACAATAAAGCCTACAAAAAATCTGCGAGAATCGTGGGTGAGGTTTTGGGTAAGTATCATCCTCATGGCGACTCCGCTGTTTATGATACAATGGTTCGTATGGTTCAGAGTTTTTCCTTACGTTATCCTTTGGTAGACGGACAAGGAAACTTCGGGTCTGTAGATGGTGATTCGGCAGCAGCTATGCGTTATACCGAAGCCAGAATGGCAAGAATATCCGATGAGCTCTTGAGAGATCTTGATAAAGATACAGTTGATTTTGCTCCTAACTTCGACGATTCTCTTCAAGAACCGACAGTTCTTCCCGCTTATTTACCTAATCTTTTGGTTAATGGGTCAAGTGGTATTGCTGTTGGTATGGCTACGAATATTCCTCCGCATAATCTTTCCGAAGTTGTGGCGGGAGTAAATGCTCTTATTGATAATCCTAATTTGGAAAATGAAGATCTCGTTAAATATATAAAAGCTCCCGACTTCCCTACCGGCGGTATTATTTACGGATACGAAGGTGTAAAAGACGCTTATACTACCGGACGCGGAAGAGTTGTTATAAGAGCTAAGGCAAATATTGAGACTCTTAAAAATGATAGAGAAAATATCGTAATTACGGAGCTGCCTTATCAGGTAAATAAAGCAAATCTTATCACTAAGATTGCGGAACTGGTAAGGGGCGGTAAAATAACTGATATAAGTAACATCAGAGACGAATCAGATAGAGACGGATTAAGAGTCGTAATTGAACTTAAAAGAGACGCTCAGCCTGCGGTTGTTATGAATCAGCTTTATAAGCACACCCAAATGCAAGTTACTTTCGGTGTAATTATGCTAGCCTTGGTTAACGGAACTCCTAAAATTCTTACTATTAAGGAAGTTATTCGTCACTTCTTAGATCACAGAATGGAAGTCCTTGTTCGTAGAACAAAATACGAATTAGCTGCAGCCGAAAGACGCGCTCATATCTTGGAAGGATATATTATAGCTCTCGATAATATCGACGAAGTTATCGAAACTATCAAAAAATCGAGAGATGCTGAGACTGCCAAAGTAAACTTGATGAAGAAATTCAGTCTTTCCGAAATTCAGGCCAAAGCAATTCTCGATATGAGATTGCAAAGACTTACAGGTTTGGAACGAGAGAAAATAGAAAGCGAATACAAAGAAATTCTTCAACTTATTGAAAAACTACGTGGTATTTTGGATAGCGAATCTGTAAGATATAATATCATTAAAGAAGAGCTAATTGCCATAGATAAGAAATATGGTGACGCAAGAAGAACAGAAGTTATTTACGATTACAAAGAATTTTCTCTGGAAGATATAATTGCCGAAGAAGAAGTTGTAGTTACTATTTCTCACAGAGGATTTATCAAGCGATTCCCCGTAAGCGGATACAGAAGACAAGGACGTGGTGGTAAAGGTGTTACGGGCGCCGGTACTAAAGACGAAGATTTTATAGAACATATGTTTATTGCTTCTACTCATCAATATATTATGTTCTTTACTGATCAAGGAAAATGTTATTGGCTCAAAGTTCATGAAATTCCTGAAGCAGGAAGAGCCGCAAGAGGAAGATCTATTCTTAATCTTTTGGAAAAAGATAAGAAAGAACAAATTACCGCTTTCCTAGCAGTGAAAGAATTTACAGATGATCAATATATTGTAATGGTAACCAAAAACGGTACAATCAAAAAAACAGTTCTTTCTGCTTATGCTCATGTAAGAAAAGGGGGAATTAATGCTATTAATCTTGTCGAAGGTGATGAGCTTGTTGCTGTTAAGATGACCGACGGTAATAATGATATTGTTATCGGTACTAAAAAAGGAATGGCAATTCGATTCCCTGAAGATAAGGTTAGAAGTATGGGAAGAACTTCAACTGGGGTTAGAGGTATTAATCTAGCCGCTGATGATATCGTCATTGGTTTTATAGTTGTTAAGAGTAGTTCTACTCTATTGGTGGTTACCGATAAGGGATTTGGTAAGCGTAGTCATATTGATGATTATCGTATAACAAATCGTGGCGGAAAAGGTATTATAACTATGAAAACCGGCGAGAAAAATGGTAACTTAATAGCTATGATGGAAGTAAATGATAACGACGAACTCGTTATTATTACTAATCATGGTATGGTTATTCGTCAAGGAGTGTCGGATATTCGTGTTATGGGTAGAAATACTCAAGGTGTTAAGTTAATTAGATTGAATGATGAGGATACTATTGCTGATATAGCGAGAGTTGTTTCCGAAGAAGGCTCTATTGGAAATGATGAACCGGACGATCAACCTGAACTTTAGATAATTTATTATCCAATAAATCTGGTGAAATAATGTCTGATCTAAGTAAGAGTCATATTGAATCTAAATGTGTTCATGCAGGTATTGCAGAATATGAATTTGGTCCGGTTGTTCCTCCGATTTATCAAACTTCTACTTTTAAGTTTGAGTCGGCGGAACATGGTGGACAACTTTTCAAAGGGGAAGCCAAAGGCCATATATATACCAGGATGAGTAATCCTACGGTTGAGGCAATGGAAGAAGCTGTTGCTCAATTGGAAGGTGGATATAAGGCTTTAGGATGTGGTAGCGGAATGGCAGCTATTAGTACTACATTTTGGGCTCTCTTAAACGCGGGAGATCACGTAGTTTGCTCAAAAGCGGTTTACGGTCCTACATCCACCCTGCTTAGCACTGTTATTGCAAGATTTGGTGTTGAGGTAACTTTTGTGGAGACTTCCGAACTTGAAGAAGTAAAAAAGGCTATTCAGCCTAATACAAAAGTTATTTACATAGAAACTCCCGGAAACCCGACTATTTCAATAGCCGATCTGGAAGAAGTTTCGAAAATAGCCAAAGAAAACAATGCCAAATTAGTAGTAGATAATACTTTTATGAGCCCTATTCTTCAGCAACCTATCAAACTTGGTGCTGATATAGTTGTTCATAGTATGACTAAGTTTCTAAATGGTCATGCCGATGTTGTTGCCGGTATTATTGTGGTTAATGATGAGGAAACTTACAAAAGTTTCAGAAAAGTTCTTAATCAACTTGGTGGAGTTATCGATCCGTTTAATTCCTTTTTGGTTCACAGAGGATTAAAAACTCTTGCTCTTAGGATGGAA
>CALODP010000002.1:0-2500 GCA_942492055.1 uncultured Ignavibacteriales bacterium
ATCTTAATCCTAAAGAGGGAACAAAGATAGCAGTAGCTGAATCGGCAAGAAATATTGTTTGTTCCGGTGGTGTTCCGTTGGCAATCACAAACTGTTTGAATTTCGGTAATCCTTATAAGCCGGAAGTATATTGGACATTTAAAGAAGCTATAGAGGGAATGGGTGAAGCATGCAGAAAATTCGAAACACCTGTAACCGGCGGTAACGTAAGTTTCTATAACGAGAGTCCGAATACAGCAGTATATCCTACCCCGGTTATTGGTATGGTTGGCTTGATAGAAGATTTGGATGATATAACTACATCATATTTCAAAGAGTCGGGAGATTTGATTTATCTTTTAGGAGAAGATAATGAAGAGCTTGGAGGTAGTGAGTATTTGAAAGTAGTTCATGATCTTGTAGTAGGAGATTCTCCGAAGATGGATCTTGAAACAGAGCAGAAATTACAAAGTACAATATTGGAATTGATAAAAGGTAAGTTGGTGAAATCGGCTCACGATATTTCCGAAGGTGGGTTGTTGACAGCTTTAGCCGAATGTTGTATTATTGATGAGGAGAATCCTATAGGTGCGGAAGTTGAAATTCCGGTAAAATGTAGAAAGGATTATGCTTTCTTCTCCGAGTCGCAGTCGAGAGTAGTACTTTCCATATCTCCCGAAAACAAAGCGAAATTCGAAGAGATAATTTCGAAGAGTGGTGTTCCTTCAATTTGTTTGGGAACCGTGGGAGGAGAAGCTTTGAAGGTAAACAAAGAGTTTAGCTTCGGAGTAGAAAAACTCTCAGACATATATTACAACACAATTGCGAACAAAATGAATGTCTAGTTATAAGTTTTACAGATTTCTCGGAAGATTCATTTCGATAAATAAATACCGGAAGATTATAGATTTCTTCCGGTTTTATATTTTTGGGATATATAATAAGACCGACGAACATCATATCTTTTTATCCGGCGCCGGAATAGCATATTCACTCATCATCAGTTTAATCCCCTTTGTAGTACTGGCATTTTCCGTATTGGGAAATATTATTGACGCCTCTACGATTGAGGCTCAGGTGACAAGTGTGCTTAATAGTATTATTCCGTATCCGGCATATGCCAAATACCTTTCCGGATTCATATTGAAGAGAGTTCCGGAGGTAATGCAGTATAAAACTGTTGGTACTTATGTTGGTGTATTCGGGTTGTTATTTACCTCGACCTGGATATTCAGTAGTTTAAGAACCATATTGAATAAAATTTTTAATGTGGTAGATCAGAAGAACGCGTTTATCGCGATGCTCAGAGATTTCGGAATGGTAATTCTATTACTCTTTTTTATTCTCCTGTCTACATTCGTGTTACCGGCGTTGAAGTTTGTTGTTGACGCTGCGGATAAGATAGAGTTATTGCAGGTGTTCCGTTTAAGCGATATGATGGATAGTGTTTTCGCTATTATGTCTGTAGTAGTAATGTTTATTATGTTCTGGGTTTTCTTTACTCTGATTCCATATGCAAAACTGGGGAAGCGTGTACCGATAGTAGCGGCGTTTTGGTCCACCTTTTTATGGGAAGTTGCAAGGAATCTATTCGGTTATTACGTAGCGAATTTTCTTGCTATTACGAATATGTACGGCGCGTTCTTGTTTATAGCGGTATTGGCGTTTTGGATTTTTTATTCGTCCTGTGTATTTATACTCGGGGCAATTATCGGACAGCTTTATCGGGAACGGCGTGACGCGAAAGAGATAATCAAAAAGATAAAAGTTTAGAAATAGTATTAATAAATTGGAATCCGGTTTCCGAAATAATGGTAATCGGATTTTTTTTATCCTCTCATATCCTCTTCATCGGTTTACAAAAATAGCTTATAGTGTTATATTGATACCCTACAAATGAGGGACAACATGGAAAATAAGCAAATGACCTACGCAGGATTCTGGAAAAGGTTTCTAGCGTATATTATCGATCAAATCATTTTGGGAATCATTAGTATCGTAGTAATAATTCCTTTAACACTTTTCTTCGGCTTATCCACTTACATTTCTTGGGAGGACGGAAGGTTTCGTGATTATCACCATTCGATGAATGATGATCTCTCCTTTGCTACCATCGGAGTAATAGTGATAGCGATTCTAACAATGGCAATAGTAGTTACCGCTATCAAGTGGCTCTATTACGCATTGATGGAATCATCCGCGAGACAGGGAACTATCGGGAAGAATATTCTTAGTATCATTGTGACGGATACTGAAGGAAACAGGATTACCTTCGGAAGAGCCACAGGGCGCTTCTTCGGGAAGATTCTTTCGGAGTTAATCCTAAACATCGGATATTTGATGATTGCCTTCACAGAGAAGAAGCAAGGGCTTCATGATATTTTGGCGAATTGTCTGGTAATTGATAAGCCTATCTTTCAGCCGGAGGAAGAATGAAATTTCCAAGAACCGTAAAGTTTATTCCGGCGCTGTTGATATTTATGATTACGGGAGCTTCTGTTTACGTGGATTTTTTTGAAGA
>CALODP010000002.1:7500-222500 GCA_942492055.1 uncultured Ignavibacteriales bacterium
GGAACATTCTATGGGCACTGAAGGTGAATCGCGAGATTTGCTGGAGCGCATAGAAGTGCAAATGTTGGCATAAGTAACGATAACTAAGATGAAAAATCTTAGCGCCGAAAGTCTAAGGTTTCCTGAGCAACGTTAATCGTCTCAGGGTAAGTCGGACCCTAAGCCGAGGCAGAAATGCGTAGGCGATGGAAAACGGGTTAATATTCCCGTACCTGGTAAAATTTGTTTGATTGCAAGGAGGGACGCAGAAGTGAAGGTCAGCCACCTGTTGGATTAGGTGGTCTAAGTGTGTAGGCTTGAAGAGTAGGCAAATCCGCTCTTCTATAAGGCTGAGGCACGAACGGGAGAGCTTAGCTCATAAACTGATCGTAATCATGCTGCCAAGAAAATCTTCGTGTAAGAGAGTTTTATCAGACCGTACCGCAAACCGACACAGGTAGACGGGATGAGTATTCTCAGGCGCTCGAGTGATTCGCGGTTAAGGAACTCGGCAAATTAGCTCCGTAACTTCGGGAGAAGGAGCGCCTCTTGTATGTGAAACCCTTTACGGGTTTAGCAGAAGGAGGCCGCAGTGAAAAGGCCCAGGCGACTGTTTAACAAAAACACATGTCTCTGCGAAGTCAATTAAGACGAAGTATAGGGACTGACACCTGCCCGGTGCTGGAAGGTTAAGAGGAGAGGTCAGCGCAAGCGAAGCTTTGAATCGAAGCCCCAGTAAACGGCGGCCGTAACTATAACGGTCCTAAGGTAGCGAAATTCCTTGTCGGGTAAGTTCCGACCTGCACGAATGGTGCAACGATCTGGGCACTGTCTCGACCGCGAGCTCGGTGAAATTGTGGTACCGGTGAAGACGCCGGTTACCCGCAGATGGACGGAAAGACCCCGTGAACCTTTACTGCACCCTAGCATTGGGTTCGGTTAAATCATGTGTAGGATAGGTGGGAGGCTATGAAGTCTGTGCGCTAGCATGGATGGAGCCACTGGTGAAATACCACCCTTGGTTTAGTTGGATTCTAACCGCGGCCCGTGAATCCGGGTCCGGAACAGTGTTAGGCGGGTAGTTTGACTGGGGCGGTCGCCTCCAAAAATGTAACGGAGGCTCTCAATGGTTCCCTCAGCATGGTTGGTAATCATGCGTCGAGCGCAAAGGCAAAAGGGAGCTTGACTGTGAGGCATACAGGCCAAACAGGTACGAAAGTAGGACTTAGTGATCCGGCGGTAGCAAGTGGAAGTGCCGTCGCTCAAAGGATAAAAGGTACTCCGGGGATAACAGGCTGATCTTGCCCAAGAGTTCATATCGACGGCAAGGTTTGGCACCTCGATGTCGGCTCATCGCATCCTGGGGCTGGAGAAGGTCCCAAGGGTTGGGCTGTTCGCCCATTAAAGCGGTACGCGAGCTGGGTTCAGAACGTCGTGAGACAGTTCGGTCCCTATCCTCTGTGGGCGCAGGATACTTGAGAAGATTCGTCTCTAGTACGAGAGGACCGAGATGAACGAACCTCTAGTGTACCAATTGTCACGCCAGTGGCAGCGTTGGGTAGCTACGTTCGGAATGGATAAGCGCTGAAAGCATCTAAGTGCGAAGCCAACTTCAAGATTAGGTATCCCTTGCGAAAGCAACTAAAGACTCCTTGGAGATGACAAGGTTGATAGGCTGCAAGTGTAAGTGTAGTAATATATTTAGCTGAGCAGTACTAATAAGTCGTGAGGCTTAACCATAAAAATTTAATAAAAGATTATTATTTAGCTCAGGCTCTTTCGATCTTAAAAATTGATTGAAAAGTTTTCTGGCAGTTATAGCTACGGGGAAACACCTCTTCCCATTCCGAACAGAGTAGTTAAGCCCGTAAACGCCGATGGTACTGCATTTATGTGGGAGAGTAGGTCGCTGCCAGATTTTATTTTTTTCAAGCCCTTTTTTCGCTTTGCGTTTTAAGGGCTTTTTTGTTTTAAATTCTCTTCTATAGTTTCGGGATTGTAATAATGAATTTACTTCCCACATTCTTTTTGCTATCCACACTTATTTCGGCATTGTTTATATCACAGTATTTTTTAACGAGTGCCAGTCCTAATCCAGTTCCTTCAAATTTCCTGGAATATCCCGTTTCTTCCTGAGAGAATGGCTTGAATATATTTTTCATGAATTCCTCACCCATTCCGATTCCCGTATCAGCAATTGTGATTTCGTGTGTATTAGGTGTATCTCTTAGTATTACTGTGATATTCCCCTCTTTAGTATATTTTATTGCGTTATCGACTAAATTTGTGATGGTTTGGTAAATCGAATATTCGTCTACAAGAGAAATAGGTGATTCAAATTCCTGGTTATAGATGAGTTTAATTTTTTTATATTCAGCTTTATGTCTTTGGTCTCTTACAATTTTCGAAATAACTTCTTTGTCGAGATCTATAAGCTGCATATTCTTAGCGTAACTACCTGCCTGAAGTTCTGACATATTTAATATTAAGTCAATAGTCCTTATTATTCTATCTCCTCCTGAAGAGATAATATTAAAGAATTCATGATGCTCGTCTCGCAGGGCCGAACGAAGTTCTTCTTCCAAAAGGTTTGTGAAATTAAGTATTGTGTTTACAGGTGTTCTTATCTCATGAGACATTTGCGCTAAGAAGTTTGTTTTTATCCTATCGGCTTTTTCTGCGGCGTTCTTGGCCTTGATAAGGGTTGCTTCGGCTTCTTTTCTTTCTGTGATATCAAAGAAGGTTCCTTCGAAGTATTGCAGTTTATTATTGTTATCTTTTACCCCTCTTATGTTTAAAAGGCACCAGATCTTTGACTTATCTTTTCTGTAATATTCGACTTCGAAGTCTCTAACTTCTTCTCTTTCTTCAATTAGTGAAATTAATTCTTCACGTCGACTTGGTGTTACATATAGTTCTTTAGCTAAATCTTTTATCGAGCTAATCAGATCGTCAACTGATGTATAGCCAAGAATTCTCGCACTAGCTGGATTGGCACTTAGTATTTTTCCATCAAGCGATGTTTGGTAAATTCCCTCTACCGAGTTTTCATAAATACTTCTGTATTTTTCTTCAGCTTTTCTTAAGGCTGCTTCAACTCTCATGCGCTCAATTATTTCTTTATCCCGTTCCTCAATTTTACGCTCCAATTCACGGGCATGATCTTCGACTAGTTTGGCTCTCTCTCTGTAATAATCAATTCGTTTAGTGATTTCGTTCGGGGCAATATTTAAATCCGCCAGAATTCGCCCGTAGACGCGTGATAATTCATTCTTTTCTTCTTGTGTGATGATCTCTGCCTTTTTTGAAGCTATAAATGCAGCTGAAGCTCCTATTGATCCGGCAAGATATTTCTCAGTTTCAACTTGTAGTTTCGATAGATCGACTACAGTAATATATTCTCTTTTCTTGAAATCAAGGTTATCCAATATCTTATTTAGATTAATTGCAATCGCAGCTGAAGAAATATATTGCGACAATAATTCTTCTATTAGGTAAAGCTTATCACGTAGGAGTATGTTTTGCTCAAGAGAATACTTTATTGCGTCAGGATAAAAAACATCCGTACTGAGTGAAAAACCGACTAATACTTTTTTCTCTTCTGAGGACTGTTGAGTTATCTTTGAAATACCTATA
The DNA here is from genome assembly GCA_942492055.1 of uncultured Ignavibacteriales bacterium. Classification (GTDB taxonomy): domain Bacteria; phylum Bacteroidota; class Ignavibacteria; order Ignavibacteriales; family Melioribacteraceae; genus CALODP01. The sequence goes on from CALODP010000002.1 coordinate 11,116, forward strand.
TAGATTAAAGAGTTAACTAATAAGCTCCAGAAAACAGAATGGGTCAGGCTATCATAAAAATCGAATCCGAATAGTTTTTCCGGAGCTAAATAAATCAAATCAAAAGGACCGGTTTCAAGTATGGAAATGTCTAGAAGACCTATTCTTGCGATATGCGGTATTAATAGCGTGTATATCCATAAAAGGAAACCTATAGAAATTCCGGCGAATGCTCCTTGTTTATTGCCCCCTTTCCAGAACAAACCACCGAAAAAAGCCGGTGCGAATTGTAGAATCGCAGCGAATGAAATAATTCCGATTGAGACAAGTGGTAGCTCACTGAAGAGAATTTCTTCCAGTATATATGAGAATAGAATAATTATGGTTGCAAAGAGCCAACGAAGTTTTAGAATATGCTTTTTGAGGAAGTTAAACGATGGAAAGACATCAAGAGCTGGCATTAGCAAGTGATGGGATGTCATTGTTGACAATGTAACTCCGCTAATAATAATCATACTCATTGCTGCGGAAAATCCACCGAGAAATATGGCAATCGAAAGTAGGGAATTCCCTTCCATCATAGGAAGGCGAAGAACAAATGAGTCGGCAGCCTCCGGCAGTAGGCCTTTCAATAATCCCCCTGCAGCGAAAGCAAGGGTGAAGAAGTTTGCTATAATTACAAGTATAATGAAAATTATAGTGGCCTTGCCTATCTGCTTGCTATCTGAATTTTCGACAATAGTTACGTGAAATTGTCTTGGTAACAATATTATTCCGGTAAAGCCTAGTATAGCATAAGTAATCCATTGGAAAACTCCAGGGGCGTTATCTCCTGCCAGTCCGGTAAACAAGCCAAAATTTATGGTAGGAAGTTGTTCGATAATGCTACTGTAACCGTCAAAAAGAATATACGTAACGTAGATTCCGGCTACTATAATAATTAAGAATTTATAAATAGCCTCAAAAGATATCGCCGTCATTAGTCCTGGATGACGATCTGTCAGATCAAGCTTTGTTAGTCCGAATAGGATAGTAAAGGTGATAAAAATAACAACGATTATTGATTCCAAAAAAGAAGAAAATACGACGTAGGATTTGACATCGGAAATAATTACAAGAGTATCAATAACTGATTTCAGTTGTAAAGAAATATAGGGGAGAATTCCTATTAACGAAACGATTGTAACCAAAGCAGCAATTCCTTGAGACTTACCGTAGCGTAAAGCTAGAAGATCGGCAATGCTGGAAACACGATAATCATTTTTTATTTTTACCAGTCTAACGAGTAGTTTTTGTCCGAAAAGAAAGAATAATAATGGTCCGAAATGTATGGCGAAAAACTGCCATCCCGAGTTAACATATTTCCCAACGCTTCCGTAAAAGGTCCATGAAGTAAAGTAAACAGCAATTCCCATTGCATAAACAAAAGATGATTTTGCGAATCTTTTTCCAGCTTCTCTGTTTTTGGCCCAATTGGCTACGAAGTAGAGAATGCCGGTATAAATAAATAACGCAAGAAATATGTTTTCTTTGGAAACCATGCTCACCAATTAACATTGCTAATAACGGAATAACGATTTCAAAAGAGTTCAACAAGTGTTATGAATAGTAAGTTCACTAACGGAATAAAAAAAATGGAAGTATGAGATTGGATAAAAAAAATCCCCGACAAAAATTGTCGAGGACTTATCTTAGTAGCGGGGGCAGGACTTGAACCTACAACCTTCGGGTTATGAGCCCGACGAGCTACCAATTGCTCCACCCCGCGATGTAAACTTTATCTTTAAGAACTAGTCTTAAGTGATCATCAATCAAGACTGCTAATATAGGGATGCTGCGAACCAATGTCAAATCCATATTAAATTTTCTTGAAAAATATTGTAACTTACTGTTACTTTTGTATAATATTGTATTCCAATAATAATAACCTCAGAGTGAAAATAATGCTTACTACTCTTCAAATTAAAGATTACGCGCTGATAGAAAACATTACGGTTGAGTTCGGGCATGGACTGAATATTATCACGGGCGAAACAGGAGCGGGAAAATCGATATTGATAGATGCCCTAGGATTGTTGCTCGGGGAACGGGCTTCAACTCAGATTATTCGGAAGGACGCCAAAAAATCTGTTGTCGAGGGGATTTTTGATGTTAAAAATAACAAGAAGATTGAAAAATTATTGTTGGAAAATGAGATTGACTACTACGATGAGCTAATTGTCAGGAGAGAGGTCTCCTTAAAAGGATCTAACCGATGTTTTCTAAATGATACCCCTGTTTCACTTGCGTTGATAAAAATAGCCGGGAATTTGCTTGTCGATTTGCATGGCCAGCATGAGCACCAATCCCTTCTTAGGGCGAATACACACATCGAAGTTTTGGATGAGTTCGGGGATATGACTTCATTGTTGGAGGAGTATAAAGAAGAGCATTCAAAATTATCAGAAATAGGGAAAGAGCTTTATCTTCTCAAGGGAAAAGAGAAAACCGTAAAGGAGGAGAGAGAGGCACTGGAGTTTCAGATAAAGGAGATTGATAATATTGCTCCGATAGAGGGGGAAGAAGAGGATCTGAAGAACGAGCTGAATATTCTGGAGAATTCCGAGCGTCTTTTGGAACTTAGTCATAGTGTTTACGCTATCGGTTATGAAGGGGATTACAGTGTGAATGATAATTGGGGAAGGATTTGCCATATGTTGGAAGATCTTGCCCAAATAGATAATTCATTTAAGGAGATTGCCGGGGAAGCTGATTCCGCCCAGGCTATTATTGAGGATGTTATTGAATTCGTAAGGTCTTACAAAGAAAAAATCAATCTTGAATCGGGGAGATTGGATGAGATTCGAGAAAGATTGGGAGCTTTGAATTTACTTAAGAAGCGATACGGTGGATCGATTGAGAAAACTTTGGAGTATCGAAAGAAAATCGGTGAGGAGTTTGAGCTGATTGAGAATTATGATGAAAAAATAACCACCTTAGAGAAGAGTCTGAACGAAATAAGAATAGCATGCGGGGAAATTGCTTTCAAACTTTCGACAAGGAGAAAAGTAATTGCCGAAAAAGTAAAGGTAGACGTAGAAGACGCGTTGAAATATTTGGGAATACCCGACTCAAGTTTCAAAGTTGAGATCAAGAATACACAGGCTAACGAATCGACTCAAAATTTTATTATTGTCGAAGGACAAAAATATAAATTTAACTCACGGGGATATGACGAAATAGAGTTTTTAATTTCCACCAACCTGGGTGAGGATGAAAAACCATTGCTTAAGATCGCATCCGGAGGGGAAATATCCAGAATTATGCTGGCGTTGAAGACAATTTTAGCCAAAACAGATAAATTACCTATGCTAATCTTCGATGAGATCGATACGGGGGTTAGCGGAAGGATAGCGCAAAAGGTTGGAAATACAATGAAGTCTCTTTCCGAGTATCATCAGATATTGGCGATTACACATCTTCCGCAGATTGCCGGTTTGGCAGACCGCCATTACGCTGTTGAGAAAAGGCAACTGGGAACCAGAATAGTAAGTTCGATAAGACCTTTGCCTGAAGATGACAGAATTAAGGAAGTTGCGAAGTTGCTTAGCGGAGAGGAAGTAACCGAAGCAAGTTTGCAAAGCGCCAAGGAACTAATTGCCGGAAAATAGATTTTTCGGCATCTCTATACTCTTCATTTATGTGTAACTGATAGTTATCCACATGTTATCAACATAGTTCAACTTTGTGGTACTACTATTATTGCACTCGCCATGATTTATTTATCTTGAATCGGAATAATTTTATTTGTCCGAATAGAGAATCATGCTGTCCGAACTTATAAATCAAATATCCCAATAATCATATCAATTGTACCATAGTCGAATTTAACTCTCCCGATTATTGACTTCCAAGTAGTTACTTTTTCCATCATTGTCCATACGATATATTTGATACTCCGAGTAAAAAAATCCATTGTCCGAATGAGAAAATTGATAAACTTCATGATACTTCGATATGTTTTAGGAAAAAGAAAGAATAATTAAGGGGGAAAGGAGAATGGGGATTGAAGATGAGATAAGGAATGGGAATACTATTCTCGGCAATTCGAGGCAGAATACTGAAATTAATGCGGCATTGCGCCTATTTGGAATTGATGAGGAAGTCTATTCCGGAGGGGAGTTGTTGCTGAAAACTTTCTTGGAAAAGACCAGGGAAAGAGAGAAGAGATATTCGGAAAGATTATTCAGTACCAAGAGGATGAGGGAGATTGCGGAAGAGATAAAGCCACTCTACGCGAAATTGAGGAAGATAGGTAAACGGGTATTTTCGGATGATATGGAGAGGGGGTTGAAGTTGGGCTTTAAGACAAGGTATCCGAGGCATATTCCGGAATATACTACAGTTTTGGAGCAATTTTATTCGGGGTTGGATGATGATGTAAGATCCGGCTTATTGAAGTATCGAATCGATTCTCTTTTTCTGGAAAAACTATTCGAATTATATGAAGAATTGAAGAGAGCTATGGCTAATAGAATGTTGAAGGAAGGGGAGTTGCAGAATGCTACAGTGGAAAAAGATAAGGCACAAAAGGAATGTCTGAAATGGAAGAATGAGTTTCTATTTGTGGCTAAACTGGCGTTAGAGGAAAAGCCACAGTTGCTTGAGTCTCTGGGGGTGAAAGTGAGGTCTTAGGGGGTAGGAGAATGCGTTGTACTAAGGAAGTCCGAAATATTGAAACTATGTAATCAATTAAAGGATTATATCAATAATAGCATATTACTGGGAGGGGAAATGAAGATATTGGTAATGTTATTTGTTTTTGGAATCAGCTCCGTAATTTATTCGCAATCATTCTATCAGGAAGATAAGTCAGTGTCGTCATTCGGAATAGGGAGTAGTTTTTCCGTGAATGAGGAATATTCGACTATAGGCATACGTGGAATTTGGGCGGCTTATCGTTATCTTGATATGGAAATTGAATATGGGAAGAGATCGTATGAAACGATCGAATTCAGTAAGAATTATTTGAATACCTCAGTCATTATTTATCCTTTGCGATTGTTACCATCTTATCCGATTTCGGCACATTTTTCGGTAGGGTATATAGTAATTGATAATCAATCGAAATTGTTGAAGGATTACGGTTTGGAGAGTCTGGAAACATATTTTTTATTCGGCGCGGAGGTATTTGTTGAATACGCTTTGTCGGAATTGATTAAGATTGTTCCCTCGGTCAAGATGGAAAGGCACACAGGAGTACTTGAGATCAGAGAAGAAAATAAAACCGGATTAAGAAAAGAGAAGGGGATTAATATTATTCATATAAAAGTTGCAATTGCAACACATGATATCGGTTCGACTTTTTTCGTTGCTCCAGGAGTATTGATTAATAACGAAGAATCGGTATTTATAGTTACTACCGGAGTGATGTTTTAGTATGCAAAAAAAAGGCTGCCACTAAGGGCAGCCTTGCTGAAGATTTATAAATCGTCGCAGATTTCTGGTTCGTCTATAATATCATATTCGACATAAGTTTTGTCGATTGTATAAGGCTGGCCGTTGTTGTAATTTTCTGAGTAATACCATTTATCGTTGTAATATGTGATAAAGTAGTATTGACCATTATTTTTGAGACAAACCTTAATTTTACCACGCTTTATTTCACCGAGATACATCCAGTCCCATTCGTCTGCACCATATTCTCTAGCCCAGACAGGGAAGCCGTTTAAGCTAACAGATTTGGTTTGGTCACCTTCTGTACATTTGGCTCTTAGTGAGACATTTACTTCTATAAGATCTGCAGGATCGAAATTGATAGTAACAGTTTCGTTGGCACAGATATCGTCAACATCTACAGAAGCAAGTAATTGTCCGTTAGTCCACCAATCGACAAATTCATAAACTTCAACAGTAATTGCTCCTATTCTCGGAGCATACATAATTGTTTGTGAAGGATCGGAGGAAAAAACAACATTTTCTGACCACGAAGTGACAAGTTGTCCTGTAGTTTTATTACGTAGAACGACCTTGATTCTATTGAAACAGCCACTATTCGGTACAAAATTAAGTGTAACCCCAGTATTGCAATAATCACCATAGAACCAATCCAAATTCCAGTAGGACAAGTGAGATGCTTTGAAGGAAACTCTGTGATTTCCGTTGGCTGATTTACCTGCGGGAACGGTTACTTCACCCTCTTCTTTCCATTCACCGGTTACTTCATTGTAACTCCATACAGGAATTTTATCTCCGGCTTTAAGTTGTTCACCGTTGAGAGGATTAACAAAACCGGAAGGAATTTCGAGATCAATATCAATATCTTTGCTGAAATTTTCGACTTGAGCATTACCGACACTCATATCGATAGCAACAAAACCTGCAGTGACGAAATTACCATCATCCATGGAATTGTCGGTTCTTTGTACGTTAACGTTAAATCCACCCGGGAAAGCACCTAGAGATTGGTCATCGACAGGGTTGAAATAAGTTACGCGTGTTTTAATCTCACCGGAAAGAACATTGCCATCAGCATCGAGAAGCTTAGTTCCCGAAGGTATTGATATTTTGGCGCTTGCTCCGGAGCTAGGGTCATCGCCGGAAGAGACTTCAATATCATTAGTGGTACCGGAGGAAGAAGTTGATCCGGAAGTAACCTGATTGGAAACAACTCCTTTAGGTAGGCTACCTTCTACGTTAGTCATAATAATAGTAAATTTGGAAACTCCGGTAGTGATAACATTGATAGCTTTACTTGTGGAAAGATAACCGTTTGCGGAACAAACAAGAATTACTTTGAATGGCTCTGTCATATCGGGAGTAAGTTCATCTTTTATGGCAAAAAGAGCGAGACCGTTTTCCGATTTCAAAGCGGTAAGGGATTCGTTATCGGTACTAATGACATTATCTTTATTGGTACCGCTGAAGGAAATATTAACCGGAGTAGAAATAAGTTGTCCGGTAGCAGCATCAACAAACTCGACAGAAACCTGACTGGTTCTGGAAATAGTATTAAGCCTTACCTCTAAACCCTCAATAGGACTTTTGATGTCGCAACTTGAGAGGAAGAGAGTAAACAGCGAAGCTGTAAGAAGAAGAGAAATTATTAAAAATTTACGTTTCATTTTTTCCTCCCAAAAGTTAGAATTTGTAGGTTAAGCCAAATGAGATAACCGGATACCACTGGAACCAATCGAGATTGTTTTCCAGAGTTTTTTCCTGATCCGGAGCGCCGGACGGTTCTATAAGCCCGGTAGCAGTAAGATCCACATTAGGCGCACCTTGATAAACAGTACCGATATCGAATGTGAAAGCAAGTCCGGAACCACCGGACATCGGGTTGCCGAAACCAATACCGATGTAAGGAGCGACTTTGTTGAAGTCGACCTTGGCATTAAGTTTGCCAAGTTTTTCAGGAGTATAAAGGTCTCCACCGATTTGATATGTTTCGGTAGGAATCATTTCCAGTTCGGCTTCATTAAGATTGATAAGTACACCTCCGGTAATACGGAAAAAGTTTTTAAAAGGGAACCAATCGGCAAGAGCGGAGATAGAGAGAAGCTTAAGATCTCCAGTATACTCGTAATCGTCGCCGTCCCCGCCTCCCTCATGGGAATAGCTAAAAAGTGCCAAACCCAGGCGAGTATTCAACGATGGCCCGAAAGACCGAACGCCTTCCACATTAATACCAAGGGTACTAATTTTAACGGAAGCGGCATAGTCCTGCGCCATTGTTGCTAATGGTAAAGCAAGAAGAAAGGTAAAAACTAAAAATGATAATTTTAGTTTCATATTGCCCCCTATATAGTGTATGTTGTGTAAAACAAGCCAAAAACAATAGGAATCTCAAGAGTGGGAAGTAATTGATTTCAATATATCAGTCCGATTTCCTAAAAGCAACGATTTTTTTTTAATCTTTGATGTGGAACACAAAAATTGTCAATGGCAGAAATAATCATTAAAATTGTTCTTCCCGATTGAATTATTCTGAAAAAACAAGATTATGATGAAAAAAAGTTCCATATATATTCACATTCCGTTTTGTAAGCATAAGTGTATATACTGTGATTTTTATTCGGTTATAACGGAAACCGACAAGGAAAAGTTTATAGACTCGCTTCAGAAAGAGATGGATTATTACTCTAAAGAGAAGTATTCCGGAGAAGGGATAAAGAGTATCTTTTTTGGGGGAGGAACCCCATCGATTTTATCGGGAAGAGAAATCGGCGGAATATTGGACGGAGTAAGAGAACGATATAATTTACAACCGGATTGTGAAATCACAATAGAGTGTAATCCGGGGACATTGGATAGAGAGAAACTAAGTAGTTATCGGGATTCGGGGATAAACCGTTTGAGTATCGGGATACAGTCTTTCGATGATAATGAGTTGAAGTTTCTAACTAGGATTCATGATTCGAAAACAGCAATAGAGACGGTAGAGTTTGCGTATAAGGAAGGATTCGAAAATATAAATGTAGATATGATATTTTGTCTACCCAATCAGAGCAGAGAGACTTGGCTAAGGAATTTGGAAACGGCAATGAAGTTGCCGATAAAACATATTTCTGCATATAGCTTAATACTGGAGTCGGGGACTATACTGAATAAGATGGTTGAGGATGGGAAAGTCTCGATGCGGGAGAGTGAATTCGACGCAGATATTTATGAGGAGAGTATTGAACTTCTTGCCAAGAGGGGATTTGCTCAATATGAAGTATCGAACTTCGCAAAAGAAGGATTCGAATGTAAACATAATCTGGCATATTGGCATCACGATTCTTATTTGGGATTCGGGCCATCCGCCCATTCATTTTGGGAAGGGGAAAGATGGTGGAATTATACCAGTTTGAGAAAATATATTGAGAAAATAAATAAAGACGGAAACGGAGTAAAAGGGAGAGAGAGTTTAGCGGAAGATGATTTACTTGATGAATATGTAATGCTTGCTTTGAGAAGTGACGGTATCGATTTGTCTGAGCTTGAGAGAAGATATGGTAAAATATGGTATGAGAAAAATCGAAATTTCGTAGAGACAATTATTAGTAACGGTTTTGCGAAGGATGAAAAGGGTAAGATCAAGTTAACGGCCAAGGGATATTCCATATGTGACGAGATATTAACCAAATTCACATAAACTAAATTGGCGTAGTATGAAACTACAACTACACTGGCAGATATTAATATCTCTGCTTCTTGCGGTTCTTTACGGATTGTTCTTAAACGAACATGTTATTTACGTTTCATGGATGGGATATCTATTTCTCAAGGGATTAAAGATGGTAATAATCCCGTTGGTATTAAGCTCGATAATATCGGGAGTAACGAATATCGGGAACGCGGAAAATTTGGGAAGATTAGGTTTAAAAACACTCGCCTATTACATCTCAACAAGTCTTTTTGCCATAGTAACCGGGTTGTTGTTGGTGAATCTTTTTCAGCCGGGAATAGGAGCCGATTTGGGCTTTGTTCAGGAAGTTGAAGGATTGAGCGTAGCGAAAGAGTCGTTCGGGGAAACTCTGTTGAATATTGTTCCTGATAATTTATTCGTAGCATTCGCAAACGGTAAGATATTATCGGTAATCTTTTTTGCTCTTTTGTTCGGTTTTTTTATTACACGTGTTGATGCGAAATCAAAAAACGTTTTGAGTGGATTTTTCGATTCCGTATTTGAAGTGATGATGCAGATTACATTGTTCATTATAAAATTTACAACTTTGGGAGTATTCGGGATAGTTGCCGGAGTTGTTGCTGATCAGGCCGGCGATACCGAAAAATTAATGGAAATAGTTGGGCGACTGGGCTTGTATATGCTAACGGTATTATTGGCACTGGGAATACATGCGACAGTTACATTGCCATTGATATTGAGAGTATTAGGGAAAGGAGATCCGAGAAAACATTTTAACGCAGTAACAACAGCATTATTAACTGCTTTTTCTACTTCTTCCTCAAGTGCGACGTTGCCTTTGACGATGGAAGCAGTAGAACATAATTCGGGAGTTTCGAATAAAATTACTAGTTTTACATTGCCTCTCGGAGCAACTGTGAACATGGACGGCACCGCCTTATACGAATGCGTGGCTGCGATGTTTATTGCTCAGGCTTACGGAGTTGAGCTAACGTTTCTTCAGCAAGTAATAGTTGTAATAACCGCTTTACTCGCTTCTATCGGGGCTGCGGGAATTCCTATGGCCGGGCTTGTGATGATAACTATAATTCTTTCGACGGTCGGGCTTCCATTGGAGGGAGTCGGCTTAATACTGGCAGTGGACCGAATACTTGATATGTGCCGAACATCGGTAAATGTATGGAGTGATACATGCGGTGCCGCGGTGATAGCGAGTAGCGAAGGAGAAAAATTGAAAATACAAAAACAGGTATGATACTATGATTAAAGAAAAAATAGCGATTCTCGGATGCGGAAATATCGGAGGAGCAATAGCTGATGGTTTATATCAGTCTAATCCGGAGATAGCAGGGAATATTTCATTAACAAGAAGAGAGACAGAGAAGCTTATTGACTTTGCTTCGAAAGGATTTCATGTTTCTTCGGATAACAAAGAAGTCGTTAAAAATTCGGAAGTAATAATTTTGGCTGTTACGCCTCACAGATTACGAGGGGTATTGCTGGAGATAAAGGACGTATTGGATCCTGAAAAGCATGTATTATTGTCAGTCGCTTCGGGGCCTACTATAAAGCAAATAAAAGAATTGTTAGGGAATGATATACCGGTAGTAAGAGTAATGCCGAATACGGCCATCGCAATTCAAGAATCTATGACTTGTATTTCAGCGGATAAAGAAGATAAGCTCGCTCTTGATAAGGCTGTTCAAATATTTGACAAGCTTGGTAAGAGTGTTGTAATAAAAGAGGATTTAATGGTTCCGGCAACCGCCTTATGCGCATGCGGAATAGCCTTTTTTCTGAGAGCTATCCGTGCCGCTTCGCAAGGTGGAACGGAGATAGGATTTCACGCGGAGGACGCTCTTTTTATGGCAGCTCAAACGGCGAAAGGAGCTGCAACAATGTTGTTGGAGGCCGGACGTCATCCGGAAAGGGAAGTTGACAAAGTAACAACACCTCAAGGATGTACGATATCGGGATTGAACCAATTGGAACATCACGGTTTTAGTTCTGCCCTTATAAAGGGAATAATAACGGCCGCAGAAAAAGCGGAGACTTTGTATTCGCACAAGAAATAGTTTTGACGGGGATTTCTTTTAGGCAATGCTGTCAACTTAGCAGAATAGGAAGGACTGTAAGAATGCTACTTGTTGGAATTAAAAAACTTGAAGCGTATTTCCATTCCGAATTATTTACTAAAGCTGACAGCTTTGCATATAAATATCCCTTTTCCCAAAGGATTCGATTAGAGATAAAATGACAAAAAAAATTCTTCGTCTTGCCATTCCCAGTATCATTAGTACATTATCAGTTCCATTGTTAAGCTCAGTTGACACAGCTGTTGTAGGACATCTGGATAAGGTGGAGTATCTGGGAGCCATAGCTCTGGGATCTATGATATTCAATTTTATTTATATGACGTTCAGTTTTCTGCGAATGGGCACAAAAGGGCTTACTGCTCAGGCAAATGGGAAAATGGACGAAGAGATGATCAACATGATTCTTCAAAGAGCCTTAGCTGTGGCGTTGGGTTCCGCGATTATTTTGATAATAGCTCAAAATTGGATAGCCGAATTAAGTTTAGCTATTATCGGTGGGAGTAGTGAGGTTGAGAGATTAGCAGGAGAATACTTTTATATTAGAATATGGGCAGCTCCAGCATCCTTGGCTTTGTATGTATTCAACGGATGGTTTTTAGGACTGCAGAACGCTAAAATCCCTTTGATAATAACAGTCACGTTGAATATTCTAAATATATTTTTCAATCTTCTTTTTATATATCAATTCGATATGAATTCGAATGGCGTAGCTTTGGGAACCGTTTTTGCGCAATATATCGGATTAATAATGGCAATTGTTTTTACCTATCGAAAATACGGGGAGAAGCTAACCCCTGTTGCATTCGGGAAACTTTTCGAAAGAAAAGAGTTGGCAAAATTCTTTAAGATAAACGTTGATATATTCATTCGTACAGTATTATTGATTTTCGCTTTGAGCTTTTTTACGACAAAATCGGCCGGCTTCGGAGATAATTTGTTGGCAGCGAATACAATTTTAATGCAGCTGTGGATGATTATTTCATACGGAATTGACGGGTTTGCTTATGCATCTGAGAGTCTGGTAGGGAAATACTACGGAGCGAAGAATAGCGAAAAGTTGAAGAGAGTTGTGAAGGAGACATTCCTTTGGGCTGCGGGAATTAGTGTGGTATTTATGGTTACATATCTGCTTGCGTCGAAAGAGATATTAGGAATCTTTACGGACAAAACGGATATTATTGAGCTTGCAATGAGTTTTATGGGGTGGATTTTGATTTCCCCGTTGTTAAATAGTAGTGCCTTTATTTGGGATGGTATATTTGTAGGAGCGACCGCTTCGAAGGCAATGCGAAATTCAATGATTGTAAGTACGATATTTGTTTATTTCCCGGTCTATTATATTTCGGAAGGGGTAATTGGCAATCATAGTTTATGGTTGGCTTTGACCTTGTTTATGGTAAGTCGTGGAATAACACTGGCAGCATATTCGAGAAGATACATATTTGAAACTCCGATGAAGTAGAGTAAGCAGAAAAAAACGTTTGGGAAGTAGCTCGAAATTTTATAGTTTACAAATGAAATTATGGATGATGAAGAAAATTTTCATCAACGGAATAGTAAAGAGATTTGATTAGACAAGCTATAAATTTATTTGCTAATTCAGTTTATTAATGTTAAGTTTATAATTCTGATTTCGCCCCTTAGTGGGCGATTTTTATTTGTATGAATATGAATAAAAAAAATATCGTAAAAAGGATCGAAGAAGTAGTTGCCGAAAAGAAGCTACTTCTTGTCGAGATAAATATACGTGGGAATCAAAATAATCCCATAGTAGAGATATTTATTGATGATGAGAAGGGGGTTACTACTGACGACTGCGCTGAATTGAGTAGGGAAATTGGCTCAATTATAGAAGAAGAGAATTTGATAGAAACCAAACATCGCTTAGATGTATCCTCACCGGGAATAGACAGACCTCTTAAATATATTCAACAGTTTCCTAAAAATATCGACCGCAAATTTGAAATCAAGTATACTGATTCGGAAGAAAAGAAAAAGAAATTCGAGGGAAAGCTTCTTCAAGTAGAGGGAGAAAAACTTGTTTTCGAATCGGGAAAAAATAACATAGAATTGAATTTTACCGACATTACGTCAGCTAAAGTTTTAATTAGTTTTTGATAACGGAGGCTATAATGAACAACGCAATTGTTGAATCCTTCTCTTTGATGGTACGAGAAAAAAGTCTGGATAAGGACGTTCTCGCAAGCATAATAGAAGAGATATTCGGATTGATGGTCAAGAAAAAATTCGGACCTGACGCAACTTTTGATGTTGTAGCGAACATGGATAAAGGGGATATAGAAATATTCCTTGAAAGAACAATTGTCGACGAAGTAGAAGATCCGAATCTTGAGATTAGCATCGAAGAAGTTAACAAGAGAGGGAACGACGAGGAATTGGAAGTCGGAGATGATTTCGTTGAAAGATTGGAATTGTCATCATTCGGAAGACGCTTAATAAATTTGGCAAGACAAAGTTTGAACCAAAGGATTCGTGAGATAGAGAAAGATCTCGTATATAACGAATACGGGGATATGATCGGTGAGATCATAGTTGGCGATATTTATCAAGTAAGAAGAAATGATGTATTGGTAAATCACAACAAGAATGAGTTGATGTTACCACGATTCGAACAAATTCCTAGGGAAAGATATCGTAAAGGAGATACAGTAAGAGCGGTAGTAAAAGAGGTAAAGAAGACTCAAAACGGCCCTGTTATTATTGTTTCCAGAGCAGATAATATTTTCTTGCACAGATTGTTCGAGATAGAAATTCCTGAGATTTACGACGGGGTTATTGAGATAAAGAGGATAGCCAGAGAGCCAGGGGAAAGAGCCAAGGTAGCCGTAGAGTCGCAGGATGCCAGAATAGACGCTGTTGGCGCTTGTGTTGGAATGAAAGGAGTTCGTATTCACGCCATAGTAAGAGAATTGAATAACGAGAATATAGATGTTATCAATTATACCGAAGATCCTGTATCATTTATCCAGAGAGCTTTGGCCCCTGCTAAATTGAAACAGATAGATCTTGACGAGGAAGAAAAAAAATGTACCGTAGTAGCCGATAGTGATCAGGTATCACTGATAGTCGGTAAGAACGGAGTAAATATTCGATTGGCAATGAAACTAACCGGTTACGACATCGAAGTAATCAGAGAAGAAAAGCCATTCGAAGAATATGAAGACGATATTGAATTGATAGATCTTAGAGATGAATTAGGTCAGGATATAGTCGATCTGCTCATCAATAATAGATTTGACACTGCGGTAGAAGTTTTAACTGCCGGGGTAGACGAATTGAAAGATATCGAAGGGTTGGACGAAGCGAAAGCCGAGGAAATAATCGATATCATAAAGAATCAATTTGAGGAAGAAGAGTAAAATAATTTAATTCCGGGTATTTCTAGAATGACTGAAAAAACAAAGAAATTTAGAATTTATAAGTTCGCATCTGAGTATAATCTCTCATCTGACGCTATTGTCGAGTTTTTGAATAGTAAGGGGCATAATGTCAAATCGCATATGTCACCTTTGAATGATGAAATGCTCGCCGATATTAATGCGCACTTCAAAAAGGATATGGAGAAAGCTGAAAAGCATTACAGAAAGATATCCGAATTTCAGAAGAAGCGCGCGGATAAGGCAGAAGAAATAGCGCGGAAAGACGAAAACACACAGGACGAGGTAGTTGTAGAAGAAACTGAACCTCAGAAATTAGAAGAAGAGATCGAAGCTCCGAAAGAAGCAGAGGCTCCAGAGATCGAAGAAGCTGAGGAAAAAGTAGCACCTGTAGTTTTTGAAGAGCCGGTTGTAGAAGAGACGATTGAGGAAGTTGCGGAAGAGAAAGTAGAAGAAGTTATTCAGATCACTGAAACTACTCAAGACGTCAAAACGGAAACACCTGTTGAAGAAAAAGAAAATGACAAAGTAAGAATAGAAGAAAAGGTGGAAGAGCCGGTTGTTGCCAACGAGGAAGAAACGGTTCGTGAAGAGGATGTTATGGCTGTTGAAGAGGAACCCGAAGTTAAAAAAGCTCCGAAAGAAGAAGAAGGTCGAATATTTAAGACAAAATCCGAACTCGAGCTGGAGCGAAGGAATCGTGGATTGAAGATTATCGGAAAAATTGATCTCGACAAGAAGAAAAGAAAGAAAAAGAGAGATGCCGGTAATGATGAAAAGGCAGAAAAGAAAGAAGGCAACGGAAAAGTTCGTGATGACAGGAACAAACGAAGAAATAATAAGCCGAATCGAGAGAATGCCCCACAAGATGATAATAAAAAGACCGAAGTGAAAGTTGCTCCTACTACACAGGAAAGTGCAGAAGCGGCAGAATTGAAGAGAAAGAAAAAGAAGAAAAAGCTTAAGAGCAAAGGGAAGCCGGAAGGAAACGTTGAAGAAACGGTTAAGTCGAAGAAGGTTAAAAAGGTCAAGAAGTTCGAAGTAGATAAAAAGCAAGTCAGCGAAGCGATAAAGAGAACAATGCATAGCATTGATGAATCAAACGCGGTAGACCGTTCCCATTTCAGAAAGAAAAAGAAAAAAGAGAAATTAGAAATACAGGAAAAACTTGAAGAGCAGAAAGCTTTAGATAGAACAAAGCTAAAGGTTACTGAGTACATTGCGGTTAATGAAATAGCCAATTTGATGAATGTTTCGGTTAGCGAAGTAATCTCGAAATGTATTGGTTTGGGTATGATGGTTTCGATCAACCAGAGACTCGACTGGGATACAATCGCATTGGTTGCAGAAGAGTTTGGTTTTGAAGTTGAATTGGAAGAAGAGTTTACCTCTGATGTCCTGGAAGATGTTGAGGATAAAGATGAAGAATTACTTCCGCGTAGTCCTGTAGTTACAATAATGGGGCATGTGGATCATGGTAAAACATCCTTACTCGATTATATTCGTCGTGAAAATGTTGTTGCCGGAGAGGCCGGTGGGATTACACAGCATATTGGTGCATACAGAGTTGAGCTTGAAAGTGGTAAGTCGATTACCTTCCTTGATACTCCCGGGCACGAAGCCTTTACAGCTATGCGCGCCAGAGGAGCAAAGATTACCGATATTGTTGTATTGATTGTAGCGGCCGATGACGCGGTGATGCCACAGACGGTTGAGGCCATAAATCACTCTTTAGCTGCCGGGGTACCGATAATCGTAGCAATAAATAAAATTGATAAACCAGCTGCCAATACAGAAAGAATCAGACAGCAGTTGGCTGATAGAAATATTCTTGTTGAGGATTGGGGTGGAAAGTACCAATGTGTAGAAGTATCTGCCAAATCCGGTTTGAATATTGATCTTTTACTTGAAAAGATTTTGTTAGAAGCAGAAATGCTTGAGTTGAAAGCTAATCCAGACAGAAATGCCAGAGGGGCAGTAGTCGAATCCCAAATGGAAGTAGGTCGTGGAATTACAGCAACGGTATTGATAGAAAAAGGAACCATGACAGTCGGTGATCCTTTTGTTGCCGGAAATTACCATGGTAGAGTAAGAGCGATGTTTGACGAAAGGAATAATAAATTAGATTCAGTAGGCCCTGCAACTCCTGCTTTGGTTCTAGGTTTTGAAGGTTTGCCACAAGCAGGTGATTCGTTTATAATAGTTGATTCCGAAAAAGAAGCACGTGATGTAGCAAACAAACGTCAGCAGATAAAGAGAGAGCAAGACCATCGACAGGTAAAACTTATAACACTCGATGAGATCGCGATGCAGATTAGTCAGGGTGGCGTAAAAGAATTGGCGTTGATTGTAAAAGGTGACGTTGACGGTTCCGTTGAGGCCTTATCAGATTCGTTAATGAAATTATCGAACAAAGAAGTTGTTGTAAGAGTAATTCATAAAGGGGTTGGAGGAATTACAGAAGGGGACGTATTGTTAGCAGCCGCATCAAGTGCTATTATCGTTGGTTTCCATGTAAGACCAAATAACAACGCAAGAAAGACAGCCGAAGTTGAAAAAGTAGATATCAGATTGTATAACGTCATTTACGACGCAATTAATGAAGTAAAATCAGCTCTTGAAGGTATGCTGTCGCCAGTAGTCAGCGAAGAATTGGTTGGTACAATTGATATTCGTGAGACATTTAAGGTGCCAAAGATTGGTACTGTAGCCGGATGTTATGTAACAGACGGAAAGGTAAGCAGAGTAAATAAAATCAGATTGTTTAGAGACGGTGTAGTTATATACGAAGGTGAGTTGGCAACTCTGAAACGATTCAAAGATGATGTAAAAGAGGTTATGGCCGGCTACGAATGCGGATTGAACATATCGAACTTCAACGATATCAAAATCGGTGATGTTATAGAGTCTTATAAACTTGTCGAAACCAAGAAAACTTTGGAGTAGGGATGTCAGTAAGACTACAGAAAATAGCGACATTAATCAGAGAAGAACTGAGCATAATCTTTCTTAATAAAGTACAAGACCCTTCATTGGGTCTTTTGACTGTTACGGATGTTAAGCTTACTCCCGATTTGAAAATCGCCAAGGTTTATATTTCCATTTACGATAAGGAAAAAAGAGACGAGATTTTTCAGAAATTAGAAAGCGCCAAGGGATTTATTAAGAAACACTTATCACAAAAGATTAAGTATTTCAGAACAATCCCGGAAATTACTTTCTATATAGATGATACCCTTGATTACGTAGAAAAGATGGAAAATATTTTCAAAGAAATTCACAAAGATGATAAGCAAGAAGACGAATAATTTTAGCGAGCTTGATTTTCAAAAGGGTGAAGTCATTTTAATGGATAAGCAAGTTGGGGAGAGTTCTTTCAGAGCTGTTCACATAGTGCGAAAAGCCATTGGTGTAAAGAAAGTCGGGCATGCCGGAACATTAGATCCTAACGCAACAGGGTTGTTAATAATATGCACCGGTAAAAAGACAAAAGAGATTACTTCATTTCAAGATTTGGGCAAAGTATACGAGGGAGTAATCAAGTTAGGAGTGAAGACTCCTTCGATGGATCCCGAGACCGAGCCAAGTGAAATAAAGGAATACGGTCATATTACAGAAAGTGATATTGAAGAAACGAGAAAAGAATTTCTCGGCGAGATTAATCAAATTCCCCCTATGTTTTCCGCGATAAAGCATAAAGGAAAAGCCCTTTATAAATACGCGAGAAAGGGGGTTGATATCGAGAGACCAGCGAGAAAAGTAAAAATATACGATTTTAAGATTACGAAGATAGATCTGCCTGATGTCCATTTCGAGATTCATTGTTCGAAGGGAACATATATTCGAGTGATTGCCAATGATTTCGGAGATAAGCTCGGGTGTGGCGGTATGTTGAATGTATTGAGGAGGTCCAAAATCGGAGATTATTCCGCTGAGGATGCTTTCACTACAAATGAGTTTTATGAGAAATTTAAAGATTGGAAAAATTAATAGATTTCCGGATTGGCGGTTATTAAGAAGATGAACGTCTACAGAGACATTCGTGAAATTGAAAGAGATGATAATACGGTTCTGACTATCGGAACTTTCGATGGTGTTCACGAAGGACACAAAAAGATTTTTGGAAAGTTAAAGGAAATAGGGGAAGCTAATAACAGCAGAGAAATGGTTATTACATTTGAGCCCCATCCGAGAGTAGTTGTTTCTAAAGGATATGACATTCATTTGCTAACTACTTTTAATGAGAAACTTTCATATCTTGCGGAAATCGGAATCGAGAATGTTTTGGTTCTTAACTTTACTGAAGAGTTTGCAAAACAGACTTATGAGCAATTTGTTGCAAATACAATTGTTAAAGAGATTGGAGTTAAACATATGGTAGTTGGGTATGATCATAAAATCGGAAAAGATCGTGCCGGAGACTATGATAAATTGACAAATCTCGGAGATAAATTTGGTTTTTCGGTTTCCTCAGTTGAACCTTTCGAAATTAATGGTGTTGTTGTAAGTAGCACAAAGATAAGAAAGGCACTGGATGAAGGGGAAGTAGAGAAAGGGAACCTATTTTTAGGTAGAAACTATTCCTTTGAAGGGAGAGTAATTTCAGGCGCTACCAGAGGAAGAGTCTTGGGATACCCAACAGCAAATGTATTTGTGGAAGAGAAGATTAAACTTGTTCCTCCGAATGGAGTTTATATTGCCAAATGCGATGTTGATAATTGCATTTATTACGGTATAATGAATGTTGGAATTAGGCCTACATTTGATGAGAGCAGGGAAATCTCCATTGAAGTACATTTATTTGACTTTAGTAACTTTATCTACGACAAAATAATACGAGTTAAGATATTAAGCAAATTGCGAGATGAAAAAAAATTCGGTACACAAGATGAACTAATAAATCAGCTAAATACCGATAAGAAGAAAGCATTGGACTACATAAAAAATACTAAATAATTGACTCCGGAGAGATTCTGGGGTTACATCGTATACTATAAATTAGGAGTTACAGAAATGAACTTATCTAAAGAAGAAAAGTTAGAGATTATAACAAAATTTGGTGAAAACGAACAAGATAGCGGAAAAGCAGAAGTTCAGATAGCTTTATTGACAGCAAGAATCAACAAGCTTACAACACACTTTGCTGAGCACAAAAAAGATCATGCTTCAAGAAGAGGATTGATGAAGATGGTTGGTAGAAGACGTCGCTTGTTAAGTTATGTTGCTGGTAAAGATATTGAAAGATATAGAGCAATCATCAAAGAACTCAAATTAAGAAAATAAGAGGAACTAATGGTTTTTAGGAAAGAAGTTGAAATAGGCGGAAAGACCCTAAGCATAGAGACCGGTAAACTAGCAAAGCAGTCAAACGGTGCAGTTATGGTTTCATATGGCGATACTATGGTCTTAGTTACCGCAGTTGCCTCTAGTGAAGCTAACGAAGAAATAGATTATTTTCCGTTATCAGTAGAATACAAAGAGAAAGCCTTTGCTGCCGGCAAAATTCCCGGTGGTTTTATAAAAAGAGAAGGCCGACCTACTGAAAAAGAGATACTAAGCGGAAGATTGATAGATAGACCGATTAGACCTCTATTTCCGGAAGAATATAAAAATGACACTCAAGTTGCGGCATTTGTTTACTCTTTCGACGGAGAAAACGACCCTGATGTTGTTGCCGCAATTGGTGCATCTGCTGCTTTAACTATATCGGATATTCCGTTTTTAGAGCCGATCGGTGAAATCAGAGTCGGTAGAGTTGATGGCAAGTTTATAGCAAACCCGACTTTTGCGGAAATTGAGCAAAGTGACATGGAATTGGTAGTTGCCGGAACAGAGTCTTCGATTATGATGGTTGAGGGTGAATCCAAGGAAGTTAGTGAAGAAGATTTACTAGCAGCTTTGAAGTTCGCTCAAGCTGAGATTAAGAAATTGATCGATGCTCAACTTGAGTTGAGAGAGCTTTGTGGCAAGCCAAAGATGGAAGTTGTCGCAAAAAAAATCAATGAGGAGTTGGTTAAAGAAGTAAAGGAATTGGTTTATGATCGATTCAAAGAATTAGTCGCTACCGTTATGGGGAAAGAAGAAAGAGCTGCTTCTAACAAAGCACTTGTTGATGAGGCTCTTGAACAATTCTCTGAGAAGTACCCAGAAGAGGAAAAAGCAATTAAAGAACTTTGTCATGATATCGAAAAAGAGTTGATGAGACAAAGAATACTTGATGAAGGAATGAGACTTGACGGTAGAAATCTGACTCAGGTTCGTCCCATCACAGTAGAAGTCGGTTTACTTCCGAGAACACATGCTTCTTCTTTGTTTACCAGAGGTGAAACACAGTCTCTTACAACTTTAACATTGGGAACAAAGGGAGACGAACAAATCGTAGATGGTTTGGGTGAAGAATACAGGAAGAGATTTCTACTTCACTACAATTTCCCACCATTCAGTGTCGGTGAAACAGGACGATACGGAGGAACGGGACGTAGAGAAATCGGGCATGGAAACTTAGCCGAGAGAGCTCTTAAATATATAATCCCTGAAGAAGAAAAATTCCCATATGTAGTCAGATTGAACTCTGATATTCTCGAATCAAACGGATCATCTTCGATGGCTACCGTTTGTGCCGGTTCATTAGCCTTAATGGATGGCGGTGTTCCAGTAAAATGTCCAATTGCAGGAATAGCAATGGGATTGGTTAAAGAAGATGATAAATTCGCTGTGTTAACTGATATTCTTGGAAATGAAGATCATCTTGGAGATATGGACTTTAAGGTTGCCGGCTCCAAAGATGGTATAACTGCATTCCAGATGGATATAAAGATTCAGGGAATTTCCTTCGAAATTATGGAGACAGCTCTCCAACAGGCAAAAGAAGGTAGAATGCATATTTTAGGAATTATGAACGAAGGGATTGAAACTCCGAGAGAGAATATTTCCAAATACGCACCTTCATTATTGTTTACACAGATAAATCCTGACAAAATTGGCGCGGTTATTGGACCAGGTGGTAAAGTTATCCAAGGTATCCAGAAAGAATACGGAGTTGAAGTTTTCATTGAAGAAGACGGGCGTGTTAGTATTTCAGGAACCAATTCGGAAACAGCGAAACAGGCGAAAGAATTTATCAGAGCTCTGGTTTCGGAACCTGAAGTCGGAAAAAACTATGTAGGCAAGATTGTCAAGATAGCTGATTTCGGAGCTTTTGTTGAGATTCTTCCTGGGACTCAAGGGTTATTACATATTTCTCAGATTGATACAAAAAGAATCAAAAATGTTACCGACGTTCTAAAAGAAGGGGAAACCATAAAGGTTAGACTCATGAAAGTTGAGAACGGAAAATTGAGTTTATCCAGAAAGGTCTTACTACAAGAAGCGGAAAAGAAAGAAGAAGAAAAGAAAGAACCTGATAATCATGAATAAATAAAACGAAAAAAATGCTGGATATTTATTATCCAGCATTTTTTGTTTAAGAAATGTGCTTAGCATACAATACATTCTTCCCTATGAAAGATAATTAATGAAAATAGGAAATCTAGATTTAGGAAATAAATTATTATTGGCTCCAATGGCCGATATTACAGATGCACCCTTTAGAAAAATTGCAAAATCCTTTGGGGCAGGGCTGACCTTTACCCAAATGATAAGTGCCAAAGGTGTTGTTACTAACAATTTTAACACTCTGCGCTTGTTAGCCTACGATAAGCAAGAAAAGCCAATCGGTGTCCAAATTCTTGGCAACGATCCCAAATATTTATCACTAGCAGTAAAAGAATTAAAGCAGTATCGCCCTGATGTAATAGATTTGAATTGCGGATGTCCCGCATCGAAAGTTACTAAATACAACATGGGGGCAAATATACTAGGGGATCCTCTATTTCTGGGGAAATTGGTAAGGAGTATGACAAATGCTTCGGAGGGAATTCCAATTTCGGTAAAAATCAGATTAGGAAAAGAGAAAAATAAAATTAATGTTCTTGAGACAGCAAAAGCAGCCGAAGATAACGGAGCGGCTTTTGTTACAATTCACGCAAGATCACGTACTACCGGCTATGCCGAAGATCCCGAATGGGAATGGATAAGAAAGGTAAAAGAGAGCTTGAGTATTCCGGTTGTAGGCAACGGATCACTATTTACAGCTAAAGACGCCATAAAAATGAAAGAAGAAACCGGATGTGATGCGGTTATGATAGCGCGAGGGGCTCTTGGAAATCCTTTTATTTTTGAACACTACAATTCCTATTTTGATAACGGTATTGTATCTGGTGAGCCTTCACTAGAAGAAATACAAAAAGTAGCGATTACTCATCTTAATTTATTAACCCGTGAATATGGTGAGGAAATTGGGACTGCAAAAGCAAAAAAGAATATAATTTGGTATTTTATGAATTCCGGAGGAATTTATAATCTGGTAACTGACGTACTAGATTCTAGGAGTTCAGCAGAAATTGAGGAATTCATAAGAATACATATAGAAAAAATAAAAAATAATGAATATCCGGAAGATGATTTAAAAAGAATTAAAAATTTGTTTTTAGAAAAAGTTATCTTCTGGGGTGATGAAGAATAGAATTATATAGAGTTTTTAAATGGTTAAAGAGATAATAATTAACTCGACTTCATCTCAGAATAGAGTCGCAATAACCGAAGACGGGAAAATGGTTGACTTCTTTGTTGATCATCCCGAGAAAAGAAGAATGGTGGGGAATATATACTTCGGAAAGGTTGCGCGAGTCTTACCCGGCATCAGAGCCGCATTTATAGATATTGGAATGAAACATGATGCGTTTCTCCATTTTTCTGACATCGGAGATACACTACCTGATATGCTAGGTATCTTCGAAGATCATGAAGATAGTGACTTTGATGACGAAGAAGACGAATTCAGAGATAAATCCCGTAAGAAATCGGAAAATACTTCTAAAGTTGAAGTAGAAAGACAAATTCCAAAGCTGCACAAAGGGCAGGAAATGCTTGTGCAGATTATTAAAGAACCGGTAAAAGATAAAGGTGTTCGAGTAACATCATCGGTTTCTATTCCTGGCAGATTTTGTGTACTATTGCCGTTTGATAATAAGATCGGAGTATCGAAAAAGATCGGTGATTATCGCGAAAGACGACGGTTAAGAAAACTTGCCAGAGAGATTATTCCTTCAAACTGTGGTTTGATTATCAGAACCGCCGCAAAGGAGCAGAGTGAAGAAACTTTAGCCGGGGATTTAAAATACCTGGTTGATGCTTGGGAAAAGATCCAACACAAAATTAAGCATAGTAGTCCGCCGGCTTTGGTTTACAGTGATTTAAGTACAACCTCCAGTGTGATACGGGATATGTTTACTCCGGAAGTTTCTAAAATTTTTATCGATAACAAAAAGCTATATAAAGAGATTAGAAACTACGTTCATTTTATTCAACCTGAGTTAGCAAATAAAGTAGAGCTATACAAAAGTGCCACATCAATATTTGATGCCTTCAAAATAGAAGAGCAAATAAAAGCATTGATGGGAAGAAGAGTACATATGCCTAGTGGTGGGCACATTGTAATAGAGCATACCGAAGCAATGACGGTAATCGATGTAAACAGTGGGCGATATGCAGCAAAAAAAGATCAGGAATTGAATTCTCTCAAAACAGATCTTGAAGCAGCCAGAGAGATAGTGCGTCAATTACGACTTAGAGATATTGGCGGATTAATAGTGGTTGACTTTATTGATTTGGAAGATGAAAAAAATCGCAAAAAAATCTATGACGAACTGAAAA
The DNA here is from genome assembly GCA_942492055.1 of uncultured Ignavibacteriales bacterium. Classification (GTDB taxonomy): domain Bacteria; phylum Bacteroidota; class Ignavibacteria; order Ignavibacteriales; family Melioribacteraceae; genus CALODP01. The sequence continues at coordinate 35,451 of CALODP010000002.1, forward strand.
AAGAATTTAAGAAAGATCGCGCGAAGGTTGCAATGTTGGCGATGACTGATTTCGGTTTGATGCAGATTACAAGAGAGCGAATCAGAGAGAATCTCTCGCAATCGATGCATGAAGTATGTCCATATTGTGGTGGTTCAGGAATGCTTACGAAGAAATCAAACATGATTCATGATATAGAAGAATGGCTAAGGCGATATAAGAACGAAGGGAAAACCAGATCTCTTATTCTAAAGGTCCATCCCTCGTTAGGCTTAATCTTGAAAGAAGGGGTTATTTCAACACTCAGAAAGCTTGAGTTCAGATACTGGGTGAAAATAAAGATGGAAATTGATGACAATATTAATCTTCAAACTTTTCAGATATTGTCTGCCAAAACCGGTGAAGATTTGACCGAAGATTTTTCTTAACATAACCAAAGGAAAAATCGGTGTTCTAATTGGACTAAATTTAGTATGTTTGGGCTTAACAATAAATAAAATTTGAGGATCAAAGACTATGAAATTTTTTATCGATACTGCAAACATCGATGAAATTAAAGAGGCAGCATCTTTTGGGATGCTAGATGGTGTTACAACAAACCCTTCGTTGGTTGCCAAAGAAGGACGTGACTATATAGAAATCATAGAGGAAATTGTTGGAGTAGTCGATGGTCCGATAAGTGCGGAAGTAATATCTACTGATTATGAAGGTATTATGAAAGAAGCTCGCGAATTGGCCGCAATTCACAAAAATATTGTTGTTAAAATCCCTTTGATCAAAGAGGGGCTGAAAGCAGTGAAAACCCTTTCTTCTGAAGGAATTAAAACAAACGTAACACTATGTTTTTCTGCTGCTCAAGCGTTGATGGCCGCAAAAGCCGGTGCTACATATATTAGTCCTTTTGTAGGACGCTTGGATGATATCGGGCAAGTTGGAATGGATTTAATTCAGGATATTGTCCAAATTTATGATAACTATGATTTCGATACTGAGGTTCTTGTAGCCTCAATAAGAAGTCCTCAGCATGTTATCGATGCCGCTCTTATGGGAGCTGATGTTGCAACAATCCCTTTCAAAGTGATTGAGCAGCTGTTTAAGCATCCCTTAACAGATATCGGATTAGATAAATTCTTAAGCGATTGGAAGAAATCAAACCAATAGGACCACTAATGAAAAAAACAAAATTCAATAATGTCCATAAACAGTATGGGGCAAAATTGGTAGACTTTGCCGGATATGAAATGCCGGTACAATTCTCTTCGATTATCGAAGAACATAAAGCAGTTCGTAATTCAGTTGGTGTGTTTGATGTTTCCCATATGGGAGAAGTTATTATAAAAGGGGATAAGGCTCTAGAGTTCGTTCAGAAAATTACTGTGAATGACGCTTCGAACCTTACTAATGGAAGAGTGCAATATTCCGCAATGTGCTACGAGGATGGCGGAATCGTTGACGATTTGTTGGTTTATAAAAAGGCTGATGATGAGTATATGCTTGTTATTAACGCTTCTAACACAGAGAAAGATTTGGAATGGATGAATAAGAATAACGATTTCGGAGTTGAGATTATTGACGAAAGTGATCAATTCTCTCTATTGGCTGTACAAGGCCCGAAAGCTCAGGAGGTTGTTCAAAAAATTTGTTCCAAAGATCTTGATCTGAAATATTACTATTTCTTTGAGGCCAAGGTGGTTGATGTTGAAATGATTGTATCCAGAACCGGATATACCGGAGAATTGGGATATGAATTGTATTTCAAAGGTGATGAAGAAGTTGCCGAAAAAGTCTGGAACGCACTATTCGAAGCAGGAAAAGAATATGATATTAGGCCGATAGGCTTAGGGGCAAGAGATAGTCTCCGTTTGGAAATGGGTTTTTGTCTATACGGAAATGATATTGATAATACCACAAATCCTTTGGAAGCCGGATTAGGGTGGATTACAAAATTGAAGAAAGACGGATTCAACGGGCAAGAAGCCTTATTGAAAGTAAAGGGAGAAGGGCTTAAGAGAAAATTAGTGCCTATGATTGCAGATGATCGTGCTTTCCCACGTCATGGTTATGAATTAACAGCTGACGGAAAAGTAATCGGGCATATTACAAGTGGTACAGTAAGCCCGATTTTAGAAAAGCCGATTGCAATGGGATACGTTGATAAAGAATACGCCGCGGAAGGATCAAAAGTTAATTTCAAGATTAGGAATAAAGAAATTCCGGCGGTGGTTGTTAAATTACCTTTTGTGAGTAAATAAAATGAAAGTTAATGTGTTGTTGTCTCCACTAAATGTGGATGAGTTATATTTTACGAAAAAGACAACCGTTGTAATAGATGTTTTAAGGGCGACTACCGTGATAGTTAAGGCTATGCGGGAGTCTGCCCGTGAAGTTGTTCCTGTTAGTTCATTGGATTTTGCAATGAAGATTTCCGGGAATGCTCATAATAGCCAGACTCTATTATGTGGTGAAAGAAATACGAAAATGATCGAAGGGTTCAACTTGGGAAATTCCCCGGCTGAATATGTTGAAGATGTCGTAGCCGGTAAATCGATAATCTTCTTTACGACAAACGGGTCGAAAGCTATTGTTAAGGCAAAGTTTTCAGAAAATCTTTTTATTTGTTGTTTTAATAATTTGGGAGCTATTGCTTCTCATTTGAGTAAATTGAATAATGATGTAGAGATTCTGTGCGCAGGATCCAACGGAATGTTTTGTATCGAAGATACCGTATGCGCAGGTAAGCTAATATCGGAATTGAAAAAGCAGCATAATGATATTCAGATTTCCGATGCTGGGAAAGCCAGTGAAGCTTTGGCTCATGAATTCGGAAGTGATATTAAAGAAATGTTAGCAAATTGTGAGCATGGAAAGAGAGTAATTGAAAACGGTTTTGAAAAAGACATCGATTCATGCGCTGAATTAAGCATTACCGAAATAGTACCTTTCTATTCGGACGGAGTTATCAAACCTCTAGACCTAATTCCTCAGGGATAAATATAAAACTAATCACCTATTATATTGATGGCGAAGAAGAATTCAAAAAAAACTGACTCGAAAAATAGCGACGTGAATATGTTTTCATTGGAAAAGAAGAAAAAAGTTACCGGCTTTTTTCTTATTGTATTTGCGTTGTTATTATTTCTGAGTATCCTTTCATATTCAAAATATGATAAAGCAAATCTGGCTTTGGGATTTACGGATCTATTTAAGATTTTCTCGGATGATCCTGAATTCCTTAGCAGGGCAGCATCCGTGCATAATTGGTTGGGGCTTTTCGGTGCCTACTTATCCGATTTTCTAATTAATTCCACTCTTGGGTATTTCTCAATCGTATTCCCGATAATAATGTTTTTGTGGGGATATGTGATCTTTAAAGGAACTGATAGCAAACAAGCTATAAGCTTTTCGAATATTTCCCTCTCTTTTGCAGTAATAATATCTAGCTTTTTCGGAATGTTACGTGAAGAAATGGGATTTCTCGTTGATAATCTTGAGGTTTCCGGAAAGATCGGGGATTTTCTGGGTGGCGCCTTTGGTAGATTACTCGGTGGGCTTGGAAGTTCGATTTTTTTTATTTCCCTAATATTAGTTGTTTTGTTTGTTGCCTTTGATGTCAGAATCGAAAGAATATTCGATTATCTTGCCTCTTCTATAAAAGGAGCATTTTCAGATGAGGAATCCGAAGAGAATGACGGAATTCATATAAACAAACCCCAAGGGGATGAAAATTTAGAGAAAATAAAGAAAATCAGTAAAATTGGTAGAAAATGGAAAAAAGGAACAACTGAAGAAGAAAGTGTTACTGAGGTTTCATTAACTGAGGAAGACGCTGAAATTTCGTCTGATGAAATCTCTGTGGAAGAAGCAAGTGCTCAGCCAGAGACTACGATAAGGATTATAAAAAAAGAGGAAGGTAATAAGCTTGTTGAGGCTGAGCTAACTCCGGAGGATACCGAACCACAGATTGTAAAGGAAGAGAAGAGTAAGAGTAAATCGGCCGACGAGATTATTCCCGCTGTGGATAAAGAAAAAGAAGCAGAATTACCAAATCAATGGGAAGAGAAAATTACGTATAAAGCACCGAAATTAGATCTTCTCGAAAAGCCGCACGAAGAGGATGTGAAAATATCGGAAGAAGAGCTAAAGCATAATGCAGAACTATTGAAAGAGAAGTTAGCTTTATTCGATATTAAAATAGAAGATATTTCGGTTACCCCCGGTCCTGTTGTAACACTCTATGAAATTGTTCCGGCTCCGGGAGTAAAGATTAGTAGAATTGTTAGTCTTGAGCATGATATAGCGTTGGCACTTGCTGCCAGGGGGATTAGAATTATTGCCCCAATTCCAGGGAAAAGTGCTATTGGAGTGGAAATACCAAATGCCGATTCTACAATTGTAAAGGCCAGATCAGTAATATCGATGCTGAAGAACAGCAAAGCGGAATTGCCAATTGCTTTGGGAAAAACAATTGTCGGGGAAGTGTATATCGCTGATCTTGCAAAAATGCCTCACCTTTTGGTTGCAGGAGCTACCGGATCGGGTAAGAGTGTTGGTATCAACATGTTGATAACAAGTTTGATCTACGCAAAGCATCCTTCGGAAATTAAATTTGTAATTGTTGATCCGAAGAAAATTGAACTCTCTTTCTACGCGAAATTGAATAAACATTTTCTGGCTGTTTCTCCTGATTTGGATGAAGAGATAATTACACAACCATCTAATGCTTTATTAGCTTTGAAATCGGTTGAATATGAGATGGAGAAGAGATACGACAAGCTAGCTAAAGTTGGTGTGAGAAATATTGTCGATTACAATATAAAAATTGCAGATCCTAAGAAACGACCAGCAGATACAGAAACAATGAAGCATTACAAAATGCCTTACATAGTTGTTATTATTGACGAGCTTGCGGACTTGATGATGACATCAGGGAAAGAGGTTGAAGAACCAATTGCAAGATTAGCTCAATTGGCACGTGCGGTTGGAATTCATTTGGTTGTAGCAACCCAGCGTCCATCCGTAAATGTTATTACCGGTGTTATTAAGGCCAATTTCCCTGCAAGGATAGCTTATCAAGTAGCTACAAAGATTGATTCGAGAACTATCTTGGATATGAATGGTGCGGAGCAATTACTAGGGCGCGGGGATATGCTTTTCCTACCCGGTGGAATGCCGAAACCTGTAAGAATTCAGAATGCTTTTATTACAACAGAAGAAGTGGAAAAGGTTACTGATTTTGTATATGTACAAAAAGGATTTTCAAAGCGATATTTCTTGCCATCATTGATGGAAAAGAATCGCGCTGCCCAAGGAGATTTTCTTTCTGATTTGGATCCGATGTTTGAGGATGCGGCACGAGTGATCGTTCGCCATCAGCAAGGATCGGTTTCATTATTACAAAGAAAGCTAAAATTAGGATATTCGAGGGCTGCAAGAATTGTTGATCAATTAGAGCAAGCCGGGATTGTCGGGCCATCCGAAGGAAGTAAGGCAAGAGAAGTTATCTGCGAAAGTGAAGATCAGTTAGAGTCAATTATGAAGGCATTATAGATGAAAAAGTTTTTATGTTTATTGTTCTTAGCTTTTGGTTTAAATGCGCAAGCCAATGAAGCGACAAATCTTCTTGTAAAGCTACAAGAGAAATTCGATTCGATCGAGACAATTGCTTCTGATTTTAATCAGGCTTTTGCTCTGGAAAGCGGAGAACAGACAAGTGGTATTAATGGAAAATTTTACTATAAGCGAGTCGGGCATTTCCGCATTGAGCTTTCAAAACAAGTTTTAATTTCGAATGGAAAATCTGTTTGGAATTATACAAAAGAAAAAAAGAGAGTTGTTGTCAGTAACATTGAAGACGACCCATCTAGCGTTAGTTTGGATAAGATAGTAAACGAATATCCTAAAAATTGTGATGTAAAACTCTTACAAAAGAATAGTGAGGGTGGTTTTGTTTTGGAATTTATTCCTTTGAACGGGAAAATTAATTTTCAAAGTGCGAAACTTTTTGTAGGATCAGATTTTATAATCGATCAAATTGAAATTGTTGATTTTAATAACATGAAAATGAGATTTACTTTGTCTACTACAAAGATTAACTCTCCAATTGATGATTCAAATTTTCTATTTACCCCAACAGAAGGAATTAAAGTAATTGACCTCAGATAAGAAGTCTTATGCGGATTTGAAGAAAAGAGTCGGATATTTTCTCCCTTTTCTTTTTACTATTGTGTTTCTCTACTTATCATTTAAGGATGTAGACATATCGGAAGCCATTAATCTTATTAGCCAGTTGTCTTTTGGGTGGTTATTGGTCTTTTTGCTAGTATTTATGTTTTCGCATTGGTTGCGTGCACTCAGATGGAAATTTATTATCCAATCGGTTAAGCCTGATGCATCATTATGGAACTTAATGGGAGCCACAATGATAGGATACGGTGTGAATTGTGTAATTCCTAGACTCGGAGAATTGTATCGTGCGCTTTTTATAGGAAAGTGGGAAAACCTTTCAAGGACATCGATGTTTGGTACAGTAATCGTAGAGAGAATGATAGATGTGATTGCTTTGGCTTTTTCTGTCTTGGTTAGCGTTATGATATATTCCGGAAATTTATATGAAGAAATTGTGTGGCTAAAATCTACAGTGATTGCCGGATTCATTGCAATATTTGCTGTTATTTTATTTCTCGGATTATTAATAAAGTTTAAGAAGCGCTTTTCTGATATGCATGTTATGATTGTCGGTAAAATTTCGAAGAAACTTGCCGGAAAACTTCAATACGTTTTAGAGACATTAATTGACGGGTTTGCAACAATAAAGACGTTCAAGAGTTTTATTTTTACCTTTCTATTATCTGCGATAATAATGGTTGTATACGGACTAAATTCCTTAATTGGTTTTTATGTCTTAAATTTGGATGATGTATATACGGTAAATTATGCCATGGCTTGGGTTCTGATGACAATTAGTGCATTTGGGATTGTTATTCCAACACCAGGAGGCACAGGGTCTTATCACTTTATTACCATTTCGGTTTTAACAATGCTATACTCATTTACCACAGAGGCTGCTTCAGCGTTTGCGCTTCTAACCCATTTAATTTCCACGGTAACGTTTTTATCCTCAATGTTCTTTTTTGTTTTTGTAATAAATAACAAAAGAGCAAAAATGGGATTTCCAAGAGAAGATTTGCTAACAGTAATAAAATCAAACAGGAGAAGTGATGAAAAGGATAATCCTTTTGATGTGCTTAATTAATACTGCTATTTTTGCTCAATTTGATATTACTGCAGGAGGAGGAATAGGTTTTTATAATCATTCCGATCTTACCGATTATATCGAGACAATTACGACAGAAGATGACGCTAATACTTTTGGTACCGGTGGCGAATTGTTTTTGGCCGGGGACTATGTAATAGGGGAAAATCATCAGATAGGAGTAGAATATACCTATAGTTACTATTCTTTCAACGGAGTAACCAATTCCGGGGGAATGAATTACGATTTATCTTATTCGCACCATAAACCTTCAGTAATGTATTATTATGTTGTTCCGAATACTTCAAAAGAGTACCGGTTCAAATTCGGGGCGGGATTCGGCCCACGTTATATTAGTGTTGATGAAGATATTCTTTCTGCAATCAATTATACATCTACGGGATGGGGAGTTTTATTAAGAGCTCAAGGAGTGTCAGCTCTGGATAAGCATGTTTTTATTACTCTCGGTGGAACCTGTCGTTACGATCAGCCTGGGGTGCCTGAGAACAATGGTAAAAAAATTACCTACGCAAATTCCGGTTCAAAGAATCATTCGGTTGATTTTGATGGAGTTTCATTTAGTGTGGAGATCGGAATTACATATTCATTTTAGGGGGACTTGATGTCAATTATTGAAGCAATTATTCTCGGAATCATTCAAGGACTTACCGAGTTTTTACCTATTAGCAGTACTGGACATCTTACGGTTGCCGGGAAGTTGATGGGGTTAATATCTGCTGAGCATCCTGAGAAATGGACTGCTTTTATAGCAGTTGTGCAGCTAGGTACTCTTGCAGCAATTTTAGTCTATTTCTGGAAAGATTTATGGCATATCTTTATCGATTTTATGGAAGATAATCTTTTCAAAAGAAAAAGCTTTTCGAAGCAATCTTCAAATTCATTGATGGGATGGTATATAATATTAGGAACAGTACCTGTAGTAATAATAGGACTGGGATTTAAGGATATTATTGAAGGTGCTTTAACAAAAAATTTGAATGTGATTGCCGGAAGTTTGATTGCATTAGGAATGATTTTGGCATTAGCCGAAAAGTTCGGAAATTTTACCAGAGAGTTGAAAGAGCTTAAGTTAAGAGATGCCATGCTTATCGGATTAGCTCAGTGTTTAGCACTAATTCCCGGCTCTTCACGATCCGGAACAACAATTACTGCCGGTTTGTTTTTAGGATTCAAAAGAGAAACAGCTGCGAGATTTTCTTTTCTCCTTAGTGTACCTGCAATATTTGGTAGTGGAATTTTGGAATTCTTCGAGGTAATGAAGGATATTAACTCATCAGAACTGATTGCAATGAGTATAGCAACTATAGTTTCTGCTATTAGTGGCTATTTAACAATAGCTTTTCTATTGAATTTCTTAAAAAAGAATACAACCTATTCATTTGTTGTATACAGAATTTTAATCGGATTAACAATTTACGGCTTGATTTCATTTAGTGTTATTAATCCATAGGAGTTAAAATGAAGAGAATATTTTTATTGATTTTTCTCGGTATCTGTTTATCTTTTTGCAGTGCACAAAAAGCAGATCCGGTTACGAAAAAAGAGAAAGATGATTCAATAAATAAAAAAATAGAGGCTGAAATGGAAGATTTAATGAATTTGCAAGATGGGGATACATTAGTTGCAAAAATAGAAACCAACATGGGAACAATTGAAATTGAGTTATATGCAGATCTTGTTCCGAAAACAGTAAAAAATTTCGTCGGTTTATCGTTGAAGGGAGTATATGACGGAGTTATCTTTCACAGAGTAATAGATCAGTTTATGATTCAAGGTGGTGATCCTACTGGAACAGGACGTGGAGGCGAAAGCTTTTATGGTGGAAAGTTTGAAGATGAATTTGTTGATTCACTTCGTCATGACACCTCTGGGATTTTATCAATGGCTAATGCCGGTCCGAATACAAATTCCAGTCAATTTTTCATTACTTTGATTCCAACACCTTGGTTGGACGGAAAGCACTCAATATTTGGGAAAGTTATCGCAGGGATGAATGTTGTTGAGTCAATCGGAAAAGTTCCAACTACAAAACCATTTGACAAACCACTAAATGATGTTGTCATGGAAAAAGTTACTATTGAAAAGAGAAACGCGGAATAATAATATAGCAATATGGCATACGATAACGGAATAGAATCAATATATAATTTGCAAAAATATGTTTCGAAAACGAAACATATGCCGATCTACTTTTTTTTCGGCGAAGATGATTTTACTATAAATAATGCAATCAAAACTCTTACTGACCTTTTGAATCCATTGGTAGCAAGTGATTTCGATACGGAAGTTATTAAGGCAACAAAAGAGATCTCAGCTGGCGGGATTATTGACCTAGCCTCTGCGTTTCCTTTCGGAGATGGGAAAAAGGTCATTACTGTTAAAAATTTCGAAAATGTTCAGGATAAGAAAAGCTTAGCTAGTTTTGTAAATAATCCAACCGAGTTTACGATTCTGATAATTTCTCAGATTCAGAAGAAAATTGAGCTAAATAAAGAACCGTATCTTTCATTAAAAAAACACAATTTTCTTTTTGAAGCGAAGGAATTGAAAGGAGCAGAATTAAAGAATTGGCTTGTTAGAAAAGCAAAACATTTAGGCTTCATATTGGGAGAGAGTGAAGGGAGTGCTATGATTGATCTTATTGGAGACAACAAAGCATTGCTTGAAAATCATCTTCAAAAATTTTCAGATTTTTTAGGTGAGAATAAGGAAATTACCCTAGAGGTAATTGAGAAATTAACTACAAAGACAAAGGAATATACGATTTTTAATATGCAAGATGCTCTGAGCAGAGGAGATAAAGCAGAAGCATTAAAAGTCGGTTATTGGCTAATTAACAATGGTACCGAAATGGTATATATAATTTCGATGCTGACCCGATATATTTCTACTTTGTCTAAAGTAGTTGAGCTGAATCGTCACAATATGTCCGAATTCGAAGCTGCAAAACTTGCCGGAGTTTCTCCGTTTTATTATAAGAAATGTCGTTTGGCAAGATATATGTTAAATGAATATCGGCTTCTCAGAGCAACACGTGCATTGCTTGAGTCGGATATCGCAATAAAGTCAACTTCCATAGATCAAAAAAGTGCTCTAACAGTATTAATATCGAAGATTTTGGAATAATCTTGGGGGATATTTGATATTGACCCGAATGATATGTAAAATTAGCGCCATTAGTTGAAACTTTTTATCACAAAACAAGTATAAAATCATTGGATAAGAGCCTATTCGCATTAACAGATGAAGAGCTTATCAAGGAATTTCAAGATAACAACACGATCAAGGCATATGAAATTCTTGTCAAAAGGTACAAAGATCCTTTAATGAACTTTGTCTATCGTTTTTTGGGAGATAAGGATGCATGTACTGATGTTGTTCAAGACACTATGATGAAATTCTATATGAACAAGGATTCTTATAAATCCTTTGCTAAATTTTCAACATGGATTTATACTATAGCGGGAAATTTGGCCAAAAATGAGCTCAAAAGAAGGAAAAGAAGGCAAATATTTTCTCTTAACAATAATGATGATGATGAAAGGACGATCCAAGTAGAGGATAAGTCATTTTGGGCTCCTGATCGTGTTGCTGATAGCAATATCAAAAATGAGATTATACAGAAAGCTCTTTTAAAAGTAAAACCGGTTTATAGAGAAGTGGTTATTTTAAGAGATATTCAGGCTCTTTCTTACGAGGAAATTGCTGAAATAACCGATTTATCTATTGGAACGGTCAAATCGCGAATTAATCGCGGAAGAGCTCAACTACAAAAATTGTTGAAAAATATATATAAAGAGTAGCCTATGGAAAAGAAATTTTACAATAATTTTGAGGATGAAAAGTTTCAAGAAGTTATTGAAGTACTTCAAGATCTTCCTGATATTAAAGCTCCCGATAATTTTGAATTTCGGATAATTACGAAAATCGAAAATAAGAATTATGAGCTTACTACGGAAAGGACTTTTTGGGGCAAAATAAGATGGACAATAAAACCTGCTATTGCATTTGGTTTTTCTGCAGTAGTTCTGTTTTTTGTTGCATTTAATGAATCCGGTGACCTTGAAAATCCTTTATTAACCGCTCCCAAAAGAAATGATGTTGCATCTGTAAAGCCGGATACTATTACAATGAATAGAAGTGCGGTGGCGGATATTTCCGTATTACCAAAGAGCAAAAAGGGTGCTCTTAGTGATAAAAGAGTAGAGCCAAATAATGTGGAGACCTACAGAGTGGTTCTTCAGCCGAACGATGTTGTAACAGGAGAAAAAGTTGATTATCCCTTTAATGAAAAGAATTCCGTTCCATTGGATAACATGTTGAATAGCGGAGTTTATAACCGACAACCGAACAACAGATCTACCTTAGCTGGTGCTGGAAATAGAAATTATCATTTCAATGGATTTTATATTCGCGAAGTGGAAAAAGAAAAATTGGACACTTTGAAGAACAAAATTGATTCGTTGAAGAATCACGGGAACGGGAAAAAATAAATTTGAGTAAAAATCTTATTTCTCATATTTGTAATTTTTTGAAAATGTACCTATATTAGACGTCTGTAAAAATTAAGAACTAGGGAATTACTATGAAAAAAGGTATACATCCAGCAGATTATAGACCGGTTGTGTTTAAAGATATCTCTGTTGATCATGCGTTTATCTGCAGATCATCAGTAAAAACTAATGAAACTATTGTTTGGGAAGATGGAAATACTTACCCATTGGTTAAGTTGGAAATTTCTAATATGTCACATCCGTTTTATACTGGTAAACAAAAATTACTTGATGCTACCGGTAGAGTTGAGCGATTCAACAAAAAATACGGAATCAAAAAGTAATTTGTATGAGTTTGATTATAATAAAGAGCCGAAGATTTTTCTTCGGCTTTTTTTTTACATTCTTCTTCTATATTGCATTCTTTTTCCATTATTGTTCGATAATCAGAATATTCTATTGACCAGCCTTAAAAATAAATTGTAATTAACACATATAAGAGCCATTATTTGTCCCAATAGCTATTGAATATATGAAAAGACAAGACTATCTTTTGTTTATTTCGACAGCAATAATGTCAGAAGAAAAATCTATTTTCATGTAGTATGTTCTGTCTGAGTTGACATTATTCGAAATAAAAGTTTTGGATTTTTTTTATCTTTAGCATTAGATTAAAAATAAATTCAAGATTTTCGAATCTTGGTGGAAAGCGATATGGGAAAAAGTGATAGTAAATTGGCGTACAGCGAAACCGACTTATATTCGGGCGTTCGTGGCATTGCCGTAAAGGTATTGAATCGGATTGATAGAACTGACGCTTATTTGGATAAGATGCTAGAGATTGAAATAAAAAATTCGGAATTGAAGAGTAATGATAAAGCACTGCTGTTCGAAATAGTTCATGGTGTAATTCGATGGCTTAGTAGAATAGATTGGATTTTGAATGGGTTTTACAAGGGACAGTTCTCCAAATGTATTCCTAATATAAAAAATTCGATGAGAGTTGCTCTTTATCAAATAATGTTCTTGGATAAGGTTCCTGATTATGCTGCTGTTAATGAAGCAGTGGAATTTGTAAAAAGGCTTCAAGGTAAGAAACCTGCTGATCTGACTAACGCTGTTCTTCGAAACATAATTAGAAGCAAAGATGGAATAAGGTATCCAGATTCGGAGGAGGATCTAATAGGTTATTTGGTTGCTTACTATTCTCACCCGGGCTGGCTTGTAAAGCGATGGGTGAACAAATTCGGGCAAGCCTTTACCGAGGAATTAATGAAAGCAAACAATAATAAGCCTACCTTAATGTTGAGAGTTAATAAACTGAAGACATCCGACGAGGAATTAAAGAAGCTATTGACACAAGTCAATTTAGAGTATTCCTCAGGTAGATACATGGATGAATTTATTCGTATGAATAGCCTTTCCAACATTACAGACTGGGAGTTTTTCAAAAAAGGCTATTTTGCCATTCAAGACGAAAGTACAGGAATGTCTTGCCACTTATTAGATCCGAAACCGGGTATGAGAGTTTTGGATTTATGTGCGGCTCCCGGCGGAAAATCTGCTTTTATGGCAGATCTGATGAATAACGAGGGAGAAATAGTCGCTCTTGACAAATATGAGAGCCGAATAAAGCTAACTGCTCGAAATTTGGAGCGCCTTGGAGTTGAGAATGTAAACCTTGTTGAGGCGGATGCATTGGAATATACCGATAAGGAAAAGTTCGATAGAATATTGTTAGATGCCCCTTGCTCCGGACTAGGGACTTTGACAAAAAAGCCTGATATCAAGTGGAAGAGAGATCTGGGGGATATCAGAAAATTAAATAAAATTCAATTACAATTATTAGAAAAAGCCTCCACATTGTTGAAGTCAGATGGGTATATGGTTTATAGTACTTGCACAATAGATCCGGAAGAAAATTTCGGTATTGTTGCTAAGTTTTTGGAAAGTCATCCGGAATTCAAACTGGTACGACCAGATGAGCAATTCCCGGAAATATTGATTGATAGCAACAATTGCTTACAGACATTTCCTCATATTCATTTGATAGACGGGGCATTTGCCGCGAAATTAACTTTTAAATAAATAATACTTTTGGAATTATGGCTAACGAAGCACTCAAACAGTTTGCTGAAGATTTAAAAAGAGCAAAAGAAGAAAAAGAACTTACTTTACAACAGATCTTTTCGAAAACCAGAATCGATCAGAAGTTTTTAAGAGCTGTAGAAGAAGGGAACTTCGAAATCATGCCGCAGGTATACGTGCGAGCCTTCATAAAAGAATATGCAAACGCAGTCGGGTTAAACGGCGAAGAGGAACTACGAAAGTATGATGATATCCGCTTAGGCAAATCCTCCTCAGGAGAAGAAGAGCAGAGTACATCAGAGGAGAAGAGGGAAGAGTTTTATTCGGAGCCCAAAACTCGGGGTAAGAAGGTGGTAACTTTCGAAGATAATACTGCTCCTATTGAGGTTTCAAAGAAAAATCCGCAAGGTGTTATAATTGGGTCAATTCTCGGTGTTTTTGCAATAGTAATTTTAATTGGATTGTATTATTACCTGTTTGAAGCAAAAGCAAATGATATTGTAATTGAAAAGCCATATCAACCGGATACATCTGAAAGATATAAAGAAACTGTTGTCGGCGAAAAATATGTTGAAAAAGAAGAGACAGTGGATAGTACGGAAGAGTCTTCAGATGTTCCTTCTTCAAAAACTTATTCCGGTGAATTGAAATTGGAATTATCAGCACATGCAACTACGTGGATTCGGATGAAGATTGATGATGTCAAAAATCAAGAGTTCACGTTAACTCCAAATACTATCCTATCCTTTAAAGGTGAGAAGAAGTTTGAGATATTAATTGGAAATGCCGGTGGGTTGGAACTAAAGCTGAATGGAGAAAAGCTGAATTTCAAGGGGAAACCCGGAGAAATCAAGAAGATTATGGTTGATTCCAAGGGAATTCATTATTTGGGAATGCAGAAAGCTAGCGATGGATAATATAAAGATAAGAATTGATGAATTACGTAAAGAAATATGCAAGCATGATAAAGCATATTATGTAGAGGCTGAGCCAACAATAAGTGATTATGAATATGATTCACTCTATTCTGAATTAGTAGATTTGGAAAGAGCCAATCCTAGTTTGGTTGATGCAGATTCTCCTACTCAAAGAGTTGGGTCCGACTTAACTAATGATTTCAAATCAGTTGCGCATAAAGTTCCGATGTTGAGCTTAGCCAATAGTTACAATCGAGAGGAACTATTGGCTTTCGATTCCCGAGTTAAGGATGCGCTTGAGCAGAACGAGATTGTTAATTACGTGACCGAGTTGAAGATCGATGGCATTTCGGTTAGTTTGAGCTATAGAAATGGTTCCTTATATTCTGCAGCTACTCGAGGGGATGGAGCAGTTGGTGAAGAAATTACCGCAAATGTACGAACCATCAAAAGTGTTCCTCTTCGGGTTGAAGAAGAGAACCTTCCTGAAGAATTCGAGGCTCGCGGTGAAATTTTTATGAGCCTTGATGGCTTCCGAAAGCTAAATCAACTTAGAGAGCAAAAAGGGGAGAAGCTATTTGCTAATCCGAGAAACTCGACAGCCGGAACAATAAAATTAAAAGACCCCAAAGAGGTTGCAAGCAGACCTTTAGATATATTTACATATTATTTGCTCGATGCAAAGGGCACATCTTCACAATCCCAAAATCTTGAGATGTTAAAGAGATTTGGTTTTAAAGTAAATTCTAATTATCGTAAGTGTTCGTCAATTGAGGAAGTTATTGAATTCTGTGATTATTGGGAAAATAATCGCGAATCATTGCCATATGAAATAGATGGAGTTGTGATAAAAGTCGATTCGGTTGAGCAACAAGCAAGAATAGGGGCAATAGCCAAATCGCCGAAATGGGCAATCGCATACAAATTCAAGGCGAAACAAGCTGAAACTGTGTTAGAGAAGATAACATGGCAAGTAGGACGGACCGGTGCCAT
Organism: uncultured Ignavibacteriales bacterium; assembly: GCA_942492055.1. Lineage (GTDB taxonomy): Bacteria > Bacteroidota > Ignavibacteria > Ignavibacteriales > Melioribacteraceae > CALODP01. The sequence goes on from CALODP010000002.1 coordinate 51,194, forward strand.
TACTCCGGTAGCAGAATTAAATCCTGTATTTCTGGCCGGAAGTACTATTAGCCGAGCTACATTACATAACATCGAAGAAATTTCCAGAAAAGATATCAGAGAAGGGGATTTCGTAAAAATCGAAAAAGGTGGAGATGTAATTCCCAAAGTCGTAGAAGTTGTGCTTGAAAAAAGGGGAAATGAGTCGAAAAGAGTTGATATTCCCAAAGAATGTCCGGTATGTGGAAATGAATTGTTTCAGCCTGAAGGTGAAGTGGCAATCTACTGCAATAATCCTGAATGTTCAGCACAAGTAAAAGGGAGAATTGAGCATTTTGCTTCTCGCGGTGCAATGGATATCGAAGGATTGGGTGAAGCTCTTATTGACCAACTAGTTGATTTGGGATACCTAAATTCCTATGCTGACATATATGAGTTAAAAGAGATTAGAGACAAGCTTATAGCCATTGAACGCTTGGGTGAAAAAAGTGTTGACAATTTGTTGACAGCCATTGAAGAAAGTAAGAAAAGACCATTTGCTAAACTACTATTCGGATTAGGTATAAGATATGTAGGAGCCGGAGCTGCTCATAAGATTGCCAGTCACTTCAAATGTATAAAAAAAATCATTGAAGCTTCTACCGAAAAGATAGCCGAAGTTAATGAAATTGGTCCAAGTATTAGTGGTAGCATAACTAATTTTTTCTCTGACATGCATAATAGAGAATTAGTTGATCGTTTGATGAAATATGGTTTGCAAATGGATATTGTTGAAGAAGAAATCACATCAGTTCTTCTTGCAGGAAAATCATTTGTGCTAACCGGAACGCTGGCAAAGATGACTAGAGATAAAGCGAAAGAATTAATTCTTTCACACGGGGGAAAAGTAGTTTCTAGCGTAAGTAAAAAAACGGACTATATAATTGCAGGTGAAAAAGCCGGATCAAAATTAGAGAAGGGTAATCAGCTTGGGATTACTATTCTTAACGAAGATCAATTTCTCGAACTAATTGAAGAAAAAGAATAATGTTCGATTATTGGAAAAGTTCAATTGCAACTTACTTTATTAAACGTAAATATCTTGGTATTGTAACCGGAACTATGAGCTATAATAGCTTTTTTACCTCAGCGGAAAAACTGCTAATTCTGGTTCCTGAAAAGATGAGCTCAGAGGGTTTCGGGAAAATTGCTAACTTTCTTGAGAAAAGTGGCAAAAAGTATGAGCTTGTTGTAGATAATAAGCGAGTAGAGGAGTTTGCTCAATATCATTCGCAAATTATTGCTATTAATGAAGATGAAAGGAATTGGCTAAAATTGCCCAAAAAAAGTCTGAGGGAAAAGATTTCGAGTAAGGACTTCGATATTGTAATAGACTTGGAAATTGAAGAAAATTTATTATATAGTACTTTATCGAATTTGGCGACTACAAAAGTGAAAGTAGGATTTAAGAAGGAAAACTCAGATTTATATTATAATTTCCAGATTTTGCCTGAAATAAATTCTGAAATTTCATATGGAAATTTATTAAATTCACTACAGATGTTTTGATAGCCTAACATCAGATAATTTGGTAGAGCCTTATAATTAACTAACATTATTATTCAAAAGAAACGAACTTTATCATGAGTGAAAGTATCGATTTTGAACTCAAAAAAATTGGCGATATTGCTGTCTTTAAAATTAATGAAAGACGCTTTGATGCACCAATTGCCGGATTAGTTAAAGGCGAGTTTACAATATTATTACATGCGGAAAATACTACAAAACTAGTTTTGGACTTATCGGAAGTTGAATACTGCGATAGTTCAGGATTAAGCGCTATTCTTCTTGCATACAGGATTTTACAGGCGGAAGAAGGTCACATCAGATTGGCTTCCTTAACAAAGAATGTAAAAACACTCATAGAAATATCCCAACTGAACAGAATACTGCGAGTTTTCGATACCGTAGAAGAAGCAATAAACGATCTAAAAAATCTATAGGCGAATCTAAGTGGACAGAACTGTTGATTATGTGATTATTGCGGCCTACTTAATTGGGGTTGCGATATTCGGCATAGTTACAGGTGGGAAGCAAAAATCAGCAAAAGATTATTTCCTCGGAGCTAAATCAGTTCCTTGGTGGGCTGTATGTTTCTCAATTGTAGCAGCCGAAACAAGTACTTTAACGTTTATCTCAATACCAGGCTTAGCATATCTAACGAACCTTAATTTTTTACAGGTAACCGTTGGCTATTTGTTGGGCAGGATTGTAATCGCGTTATATTTCCTCCCTCAATATTATAAGGGAGATTTAAGCACTGCTTATGCTTTTCTTGAAAATCGATTTGGTGTGAAGACAAGATCATTCGCTTCAATCGTGTTCTTATTTACCCGTACCGCTGCAGACGGTGTACGTCTTTTCGCTACGGCTATTCCTCTGAAACTAATGCTTGATATTAGTTATCCGGCGGCTATTGCAATAATTGCTCTTATCGCTTTATTGTATACTTATGTTGGTGGAGTTAGAGGTGTTATTTGGGTGGATGTGGTTCAGATGGTTATTTACATCGGTGGATCGATGATTGCCCTATATTTATTAACAAGCGAATTTCTTCCCGAAGGATTTGCCACCATTGTTTCTGCTGCCGAAGTTGGCAACAAAATGCAGGTAATAAACCTCGGATTAGGGAAATCGTTCACGGGATTTTTCTCCGAACCGTACACCTTGCTAAGCGGTATACTTGGTGGAGCATTCTTATCAATGGCTTCTCATGGAACCGATCAGTTGATTGTACAGAGGTTATTAACTACCAAAAGTCTTCGCAGTAGTCAGAAAGCTATTGTTGGTAGCGGTTTTTTGGTGATCTTCCAATTCGCAATCTTCTTGTTAGTAGGATTAGGATTATACGCATTCTACGGAACAATGAATTTAGGCGAATTAGGTTTGATGAAAGCAGATGAGATATTCCCGAAATTTATCATTGAAAAGTTACCGGTTGGTATATCTGGAATTATTATTGCCGGATTGTTTGCTGCCGCGCTTTCAACATTAGCGGGTTCAATGAGTTCTCTTTCCTCATCTACAATGCTTGATCTATATAAACCATATTCTGGTATTAATGATGACAAAAAGGAATTATTTATCGCCCGTATTTTTACTGTTATGTGGGCAATATTATTAATTGGTGCTGCTGTATTCTTCATGAATGCACCTGGTGCGGTAGTTGAACTTGCGCTCAGTATTGCCTCATTTACTTACGGTGGTTTGTTAGGTACTTTCATGTTGGGGCTATTTGTTAAAAAAGCAACTCAAGAGGATGCTTTGGCTGGATTTACTGCCGGTATTCTTGTGATGGTTACTGTTATTGCACTAAATCTAGTCGCGTGGACATGGTTTACTCTTATAGGGGTTATCGTAACTATGGGAGTAGGTTGGTTTCTAAGTACATTGAGTGCCAGAGAAAAATAATCTCTGAAAGTAAAAATTCTCTATTTATTGTAAATCTATTTCGGGGAAGTAATGTTTGGATTAAATATAATTGATTGGTTTGTGATATTAGGATATTTCACGATTATTTTTGCGATTGCAGCCTACTATTCAAAAAAGGCCGGAAAGGATACAGAAAACTTTTTCCTTTCCGGAAGAAATATGCCTTGGTGGTTGGCGGGAACAGCAATGGTAGCGACAACATTTGCCGCAGATACTCCATTGGCAGTTACCGAATTAGTAGCTAAAAACGGTATCGCTGGTAACTGGTTATGGTGGAATCTTGCAATCGGTAGTATGTTGACGGTATTTTTCTTCGCAAAGCTGTGGAGGCGATCGGGAATTGTTACCGATGTTGAGTTTGTGGAATTAAGATATGCCGGAAAACCTGCGGCATTATTAAGAGGATTCAGGGCGCTTTATTTGGGCTTGTTTATGAATAGCATTGTTCTTGCCTGGGTAAATAAAGCGATGGAAAAGATTTTTCAAGTTACTATCCCCGGAATAGATGCTTTTACTTTAGTAATAATATGTATGGTAATTATTGCAATTTATGCTTCTGCGTCTGGACTTATTGGTACAGCTAGAATTGATGCACTTCAGTTTTTAATTGCGATTGCCGGTTGTATACTTCTTGCAGTTATTGTAGTAAATATTCCTGATGTAGGAGGTGTCGAGGGAATGAAAGCCAAATTATCCGATTGGGTATTTGACTTTACTCCGAATGTTGGATCAGGTAGTACAGTTGATCCTATTCTCGGTGGTACTTTGGCAATTTCCGTAGGAGCATTTTTTGCTCATTTGGGACTTCAATGGTGGTCGTCATGGTATCCGGGAGCGGATCCAGGTGGTGGCGGATATATCGCTCAAAGAATGATGTCTGCAAAAGACGAAAAACATTCATTCTTTGCTACTCTTTGGTTTACAGTTGCCCATTATTGTTTACGTCCTTGGCCTTGGATTATTGTTGCTCTCGGTTCTTTGGTGTTGTTGCCAAGATTATCTCCTGAGATGATAAAGAATCAAAATATAATCGAGGAGTATAAACAAGCTTTTGAAGTATACAGCGATTATAAAATATCCGGCGAAGATTATTCGTCGGTTATCTCAGATCCGAAATTATTGGCTCAGGTTAATGAGTTCAAATCAAACGAAGAATTTTTTGAAAGTTATGAAAATACAGTAGATCCCGGGAAAATGTACCCGAAATTAATGGTGAAATATTTACCAACGGGATTATTAGGATTATTAATAGCTGTCTTTCTAGCGGCGTATATGTCAACGATCGCTTCGCAGCTTAACTGGGGAACTTCATATTTAATAAATGATTTTTACAGAAGATTTATAAAGAAAGATGCTTCAGAAAAGCACTACGTGTTGATTTCAAGAATAGCAATCATTCTTATGATGATCGTATCACTCTTAATAACAAAGTACCTTTTAACAACCATTTCCGGAGCGTGGGAGTTTATTATTAATGCGAGTGCCGGTATCGGAGCTGTATTGATTTTACGATGGTATTGGTGGAGAGTTAATGCTTGGTCTGAGATATCTGCCTTGATTGCTCCTTTAATTATCTATCCGATAGCTCACTATGGTTTTGGAGTAGAATCCCCCATTACTTTATATCCAACTGTAATAGGAACTTCAATTGTTTGGTTGGTTGTTACTTATTTGACAGCACCAACAAAAGAAGAGACTTTAAAAGCTTTTTACGAAAAAATTCATCCTGGTGGAATCGGATGGAAAAAATACAGAATCAAATATCCACATGTAAAAGCAGATTGTGGATACGGTCGTCTTTTCGTGAGTTGGTTCTTTGGAGTTGTTTTAGTGTACTCCGCTCTTTATGCAACCGGTAGATTAATATTCAAAGATTATTTGGTCGGTGGTATAGCAGTATTAGTTTGTGCAGTATCGATATACGTTATATATCATAATTTGAAAAAACAGATAGACTGAAGAGAATGATAAACAAGGAAATATTAAGAAAGTTAAAATTAATCGTTTTTGATTTGGACGGGACTCTATTAGATAGCTCAAATCAGATCGGAGAAGAAACTATTCATTTGGTAAATGAATTAAAAGGAAAAGGTATTAAATTTTCATTTGCTAGCGGGCGTTTGCATAGTGCAATTGTAGAGCATGCTGAAAAATTGCAGTTACAAGTGCCCATAATTTCCTTGGACGGAGCTCTGATTAAGAATAATGCAAATAGCAAGGTTATTTTCGAATCATACATTCCGGAACGATATGTAAAAAAAGCGATCAAACTAGCTGATAGATTTTTGCTTAAAGTGGCATTGTGTCATGGAGATGCTATATATTATACCGAACATAATTCTTTGATTCCTGATTTACTGGATAAATTCGGAGCTATTTATAAAGAAGTTGACTCATACGATAATTACTTGAAAAATACATTGGAAATAGTTGTCACCGGTGATTACAAAGAGTCGATAAAGTATTTACAAAGTAAGATGATGTTTCCCTATACATTTGGGGTAAATACTTCGTATTATAAGTCTCACAGCAGAGGTGATTTATATTATTTCGAAGCTAGAAGACAAGGATGCACCAAAGGAACCGGATTAAAACGCTTGGCAAAGCATCTTAAAATAAAAACCAGTGAAACTGCAGTAATGGGTGATTGGTATAATGACAGAGCTTTGTTTGAGACAGCCGGTGTTAAAGTGGCTGTTGCTAACGCAGTTCCTGAAATTAAAAGAATAGCTGATTTAGTTACAAAAAGAACAAATGATGAAGATGCTACTGCAGAATTTATAAAGATGGTACTGGATTCAAAAAAATAGAGTTGCTTTTATGGGGTCTTCAAAAAAAATAAAAGAAAGCCGTAGGGTAAAGTTTCTTATTACCTTTGTTTCTGTGCTACTTATTGTCTTTATGTTTCCCCAAGGGGAATCGTTGGAATCTGAAGTAGCTGTAAATTCAATTTGGTTACATGATGATTTGATTGCCTCAATGCCATTCGAAATTCTTCGCTCTTCTGATGAATACGAAAAGGATAAGAAAAAGGCTGCGGATGCAGTCCACCCCATTTTTTCTAAAACTAACTTAGTCGAGTCGATTATTGATTCTCTCAAGAAGGGGAATAATAGACTTCTGCAAATGTTAGATTCTGATATCCTACTAAATACTCCAGGGAAAAACACTTTCCTGACAAAAGAAACATATGTTATTTTCAAAGATCTGAGACATAAAGAAAATCTTCTCTCTTCAAGACGATCAAAAAGTATGAGGCAAATTTTTGACGAAAGTGAAGAGATAATTCGTCGGATTTATCGCCGTGGTCTACTTGATGTTGAAATTGGGATGTTAGAAAAGGATACCATATCTGTAAGAGAAGGAAAATATCAAAAGAGTTATCCCGCTATAAATTACTATGACAAAATATCTGTTGTGGAATTCATAAGTGCTCGCTTGAAAAACTATTTTAGTAATGATGACAATTTGAATCAGGCCGTCAAGGAATACATTACATTTTACATTACTCCTAACCTCACTTATAAAAAAGAGCTTACCGAAGAAGCACGTTTGATCTCTATTGACAGAGTTCCCAAAAACAACGGCATTGTAAATGAGAATGAAAGAATAGTATCAAAGAATGACAAAATAACATCTGAGATAAAAGCCAAAATAGATTCCTACCGAATAGCGAAGGGAGCAGAAATTGGATTTTGGGGATCATTTATGCAGAATTCGGGCAAAATGCTCCATATTATAATGATTTTGCTTCCTTTCATTGTCTATATCTTTCTTTTCCGAAAAAAGATATTTTATGATAATTACAAAGTTTTATTGCTATGTCTTATTGTTTTGTTAATCAGTTTTATCACGTTTATTCTTTCAAGTATTGATGTCGATAGTCCGGTCCAATATTTAATTCTTGTACCTGTTGCATCTATGTTGATTACAATCTTGTTTGATTCGCGAATAGGCTTTTATAGCACCGTAATTATTTCTCTTATTATCGCAGGGATACGCGGAAATGATTATGTATTGGCGGTTACTAACGTTGTTGCCGGTGGACTGGCAGCCTATACGGTCCGAGACATCAAAAACCGCAATCAGATATTTCGCTCGTTTCTTTTCATTCTTGGAGGATATGCGGGAAGCATAATTGCATTCGGATTGGAACGTTTTGATTCGATTCAGCAGATTTTGGTGAATATTGCCTTTGCAACTTCCAATTCGGTAATTAGTCCTGCACTAACATTCGGACTGATTATATTTATCGAGAAGAGTTTCAAAATTACGACGGATCTTACTTTATTAGAGTTATCAGATTTTAATACGCCATTGTTAAAGGAATTGGCCGGCAATGCGCCTGGAACTTTTACACATTCGATGACTTTAGGGACAATGGTAGAAACTGCAGCAAACGAGATCGGAGCCAATCCTATCCTTGCTAGAGTTGGTGCTTACTATCATGACATAGGCAAAACGACTAATCCTGAAGGATTTGTCGAAAATCAGATGGATAATCACAATGTCCATGATACGCTGGCTCCCGAACATAGTGTCGAGTTAATCGTAGATCACGTTCGTCGGGGAATGGATTTGGCAAAAAAACATAAGCTACCACAGGAGGTTATAGATTTTATTCCTATGCATCACGGAACCATGGCAATTAGCTTTTTTTATGAAAAGGCAAAAAAAGCTTTGGGAGAGGATAATGTTGATATAAATGATTTTCGTTATCCGGGACCTAAACCGAATACAAAGGAAACAGCTTTATTGATGCTTGCAGATGCCTGTGAGTCTGCAGTTAGAGCAATGAGCGAGCCGGATGCAAATAAAATTGAAAATATGATCAATAATTTGACTAGAATACGTGTAAATGACGGGCAATTAGACGAAGCCCCAATAACATTTAGCGATATAACCAAAATCAAAGAGGCATATTTGAATGTTTTGCTTAGTCAGCATCACAAAAGAATTCGTTATCCCAAGCAAGAAGAATTAGAAAACAAAAGTGAACTTTCGTAGCAATAATGAAAGCTTTTGTTGAGGAGTATCTGGCCTATATTAAATTAGAGAAAAATCTTTCGGATAATTCCATTGCATCATATGAAAATGATCTTAGCCGTTTTCTGGATTACCTGGGAAAATTAGGGATGAATGATTGGAGTGAAGTTTCATCTAAGAACATATCGGAATTTTTTAACATTCTCCGAGAGAATGAAATCAAATCTTCAACTGTTGCTCGGTACCTCTCCTCAATAAAGGGGTTATTCAAGTATCTTCATCAGTGTGATTATATCAAACGTAATCCTACAGAGATATTATCCTCTCATATATCGAGAAGAAAACTCCCTGCAGTACTATCAATTCATGAAATAGACAGAATACTAAAGGCACCAAATACAAAAGAGATATTAGGCTTACGAGACAAAGCTATATTAGAAATAATGTATTCCTCGGGTTTGCGAGTTTCGGAAGTGATAAATCTCAAAAAGAGTGATTTGTTTTTTGAAAATGAAGTTATTCGTGTTATCGGCAAGGGGAACAAACAAAGATTAGTCCCAATTGGAAAAAGTGCTCGGATGTGGGTTAAAAAGTATTTATTGAATAGTAGAGTTCACCTTGAGAAGAAAATGAAAAGTGAGAATTACGTGTTTTTGAATAAAAGGGGGACAAGGCTATCAAGGATGGGAATGTGGAAAATTGTTGATCGATATTGTAAAGAGGCTGAGATACTAAAGGAGGTTCATCCTCATACGTTTCGTCATTCCTTTGCGACTCATCTGCTCGAAGGGGGAGCTGATCTTCGTGCTGTTCAAGAAATGCTTGGGCATGCGGACATTTCCACAACTCAAATCTATACGCATATCGATAGAGAATTCATAAAACAAGTTCATAAAGATTTTCACCCGCGAGGATAAATACTTGAATCTAAGATCCCTGTTGTGGTATCATGGGAATCGTTCTATTCAATAAATATGAACTTTGTTTTGCCCGCTGGAAAAATGAAAAAAATTTTACATTCTTTCCTATTATAAGTACATTTCTAAGTTTGATAAATACTTTCATTAAAAGGATTTGGGATGAAAATAAGCGGATTTTCTTTTGTCAGAAACGGAATAAAACTATACTATCCTGTTGTTGAATCGATAAAATCCATTCTTCCGATTGTGGACGAGTTTGTTGTTGCTGTTGGTAAAGGGGATGAGGATGATAAAACACGAGAATTAATAGCCTCTATAGGAGATCCGAAGGTAAAAATAATAGATACTGTTTGGGAAGAAAAATACTTCAAGAAGGGGATAATAAATTCTATCCAAACTGACATTGCAAAAGAAGCTTGCTCGGGAGATTGGCTCTTTTATCTCCAAGCAGACGAAGTTGTCCATGAAAAATATCTTCCGATTATAAAGAATAGATGCAAAGAACTCTTGGCTAATAAAGAAGTCGATGGATTTGTCTTCGATTACAAACACTTCTGGGGCGATTACGAGCATTTCCATGGAGGGCATGGTTGGTATCCTCACGAAATTAGGATTATCCGAAATTTACCGGAAATTCATTCATGGCAAAGTGCCCAATCTTTTAGAAGATTTGATTATTATGATAATCCTCGGCAAGAAGATGGACATCATAAATTAAAAGTCGCTAAGGTAGATGCTGAAATATTTCATTACGGATGGGTGCGTCCCCCTCATTTGATGCAAACAAAAAACAAAGCATTGGATTCCGTACATTGGGGATCGAAAAAAGCAAAGGACTACTACGAAAAAGCCCCAAAAGAATTCGATTACGGTCCATTGGATCGACTAGAGGTGTATACTGATAGTCATCCAGAGGTGATGAATGATATGATCAAGGCACATAATTGGAAAGAAAAATTACAGTATTCCGGTAAACCAAATCAATACAGAGAACTTCACAAACACGAAACTGTAAAATATCGGTTTGTTAGTTTTCTTGAAAGACTTCTTCTGAAAAAAGGAGAACATTTTGGTGAGTTCAAAAATTATATTTTACTCAAGGAAATCTAACAAATGAGTTCTAAAATTTTACTAATCCCGGATTTTCCTAATTGGGCTTTAGATAAAAACGCTAAGGATCTTGTTAAGTATAACAATTCCTCGCTACAGCTTGATATCCAGTATTATACTGATTTTGTATCCAATTGGGAAAAATACTATAACGAATATGATATTTTGTTTCCAATGTATATGGGCTCTTTCTTTGATATGCTTGACAAGAAAATCCCAGTCGATAAAGTCATTACCGGTATTCGTTCATTCAAAAGATGGGATGAAGGTAAAACAGTTCCCCCAGGATTTAATTCGAAGCCTCCCCGAAAGGTAATTCGTAAATTGAGAAAAGCGCTTTTAGTAAATACGGTTTGTCAAAAGTTATGGTACATTTTTTCTGATTATTTCAGAATAATTCATACGAAATACACATGTGATCTTGAGCTATATTATCCTGAAAAGAAGAAGGCGCACACTGAAAAGTTGGTAGTAGGTTGGGCAGGTAGTCTTACAAATCACGGAAAAAAAAGGGGATTTTACGAATTTATTAAACCTATTTGTGATGAAATTCCTGAGATCGAACTAAAAGTACAGGCAAAGGAAGATAAGTTTGTAACCGATGACAATGAGATGAGAGAGTTTTATAATTCTTTAGATCTTTATTTTAGTGCTTCCAGAGTTGAAGGAGCCGGACGACCTGTTATTGAAGCGGCCGCATGTGGTGTCCCAGTGATCTCCACTGATGTTGGGATTGTTCCGGAACTTATTGAACATAATCGTAACGGATTTATTGTTGATAGGAATTATGAAGCAATGAAAACGCAACTCAAAGCAATTGTGAAAGAACGTGATAAATTACCCGAGATGGGGGAGAATATTAGAGCTAAAATAGATGCATCATTCAATTGGGAAAAGGTTATTACCCAATGGACAGACTATTTTCAGCTAGCATTAGAGGTGAAAAAATTAAAATCAGAGGGGTATATTAAATGAAAAAAATCGGACTGGTAAAAGACAGAGTCGGGTTTTGGGAATTGTATCTAAATGTACTCCAAGAATATGACTGTGAAGTAGTTTTGTTAAATCCTTTTGAGAAAAAGGATTTGGATCTTATTCTCAAGGCTGATTTTGATTTTTTTATTTGGAGAGCAAAACATAATCCAAGAATTAAGACTTTGGCACGTAGAATATTTTATCTCTTGAATATTGAGAAGGGGATTCCCACATTCCCATCTTATAATGTTTATTGGCATTATGACGACAAAGTTGCGCAATATTTTCTCGCAGAGGAAAAAGAGATTCCTATGCCAGAGACTAATGTATTCTATTCCTTAGAGGAAACATGTTCTTTTCTTGAAAGAGCTGATTATCCACTAATATTCAAAAGTGCATATGGTGCAGGAAGTTCCAATGTCGGGCTTTTTTATAAACAAAGAAAAGCCATAAGCTATGCAAAAAAGGTATTTAAAAAAGGAGTAGATACTTTCTTTAAGGGAGAACGGCAGAAAGGTTATGTTTATCTGCAAGAGTTTATGAAGAACAATAAAGGGGATTATAGATTGGTTTGCTACGGAAATGAAATAATGGGGTATTTCCGAAATAATCGTAAAGATTCTCCTTTTGCTAGCGGAAGTCATGACGAATCAATTGTGGAGTTGGATCCTTCATTGTTGGAACTCGTGTGGCAGTGTAATCAAAAACTTGGTGCTGATGTAATGTCATACGATGCTATGATCGGTAACGACGGACAATGGAATTTTACGGAGTTTAGTGTAATTTATAACGATATAAAGGATGATGTTCTTAATCATGCATATGTATATCAGAGAAATGATAACGGATGGAGTAAGGTTGGGAATACTGGAAATCATCATAAAAGAATGATGAAGTATTTGACACGAAAATGGAGTTTGGATGTCTAAAATATCTATTATTACAACCGTTTTCAACAGAACATGTCTTTTGCGCAAGGCGATAATCTCTTTAACTATGCAATCTTTTCAGCCATTTGAATTGATTTTATCAGATGATGGATCAGAGGAGAACGTTCCTGAGATGATTGAGGACCTTATTCCGAGATGTGGTTTTAAAGTAATTTATGTAAAACAATCACATCAGGGATTTCGACTTGCTAAATGCAGGAATAATGGTGTGTTGAACTCTTCAGGTGATATACTTTGTTTTTTTGATCAAGATTTGGTTTTGACATGTGACTTACTGAAGACTTATAAAGAAACTGTAAGAAAAAATAGATTTGTTAGTGGATATCCTATACGACTAACTCCGGAGCAAAGTTTTGAGTTATCGGAAGAAGTAATTACTCAAGGAGACTATCGACACATTTTTACAACTGATCAAACCGATAAAATAAAAAGACAGTTTAGAAAAGATTATATTAGTCATATTCTCAATAAGGTCGGACTTGAGAAGGCCAAACCAAAGTTGAGAGGGGGAGCAAGTGCAATTAATCGAGAAGATTATTTTGCGATTAATGGTTATGATGAAAAGTTCCAAGGTTGGGGAAACGAAGATGATGATATTAGAAGACGCTTATACAAGCTTGGAGTAAAAGGATATAACCCGACTTATGACGAGTACCCTGTTCATCTTTATCATGAGCCAAATCATGATAATGGTTTTCGAGTTAATCAAGAATATAACAATATTAGAATTGCTGAAATCGCCAAAGGAGATTACCGTGCCAAACGTGGACTAGATAATCCTTTGGGAGATGAGAAACTAGAAATAATAGAACTTAACTAATAATTCGACTCATGGAAAAAGTATCCGTAACAATTATTACGAAAAATGAAGAAGCAAATATAGAACGTTGCTTGAAATCCCTTACATGGGCAGATGAAATAGTTGTTGTTGATTCTGGTTCTACAGACAGGACTATTGAAATTTGCAAACGTTTTAATTGTAAATTGATCGAAACGGAATGGAAAGGATTTGGCAAAACAAAAAAGTTTGCGGTTGATATTGCTAAATACGATTGGATTTTTTCTATAGATGCCGATGAGGAAGTTACTTCTACATTATCCGGTAAAATTAAATCGATTCTTGATTCACCTAAATTCATGGCATATCAGATAAAGCGAAATTCCTTTTATCTGGGGGAAATGATACGATTTTGTGGTTGGCAGAATGATTATCCTCTAAGATTGTTTAATCGGAAATACGGAAATTTTAATGATAGTACGATTCATGAAAAAGTCACTACTAAAGTAGAAAAGGCCAAGGTTCATGAACCATTGTTGCATTATACGTATCCTATGATAAAGACTCATTTCGATAAGATTAATTTCTATACGGAACTTGGTGCGAATAAGCTAAAGGAAAAAGAGAAAAGGTATTCCATAATTTCCGCTTTGTTTTTTGGGTTTAACAAATTTATGAAAATGTATTTTTTGAAGTTAGGAATACTTGACGGACGAGTTGGGTTTATTCTTTGCTTAAATTCTGCTATTGGCGTTTATTTGAAATATATAAAGACATGGAAATAAGTTCTCCAAATATATTACATATCGATACTGAAGGGACTTGGCGAGGTGGTCAGCAGCAGTTGACATACCTGCATGAGGCTCTAACAAGGAATTCCTTTTCTTCAATTGTTGTATGTCAACCAAAATCTGCAATAGAAAAGTATTGTGAAGAAAAGAACTTACCAACATTTTCGGTAAAGATGAGATCTGAAGCAGATTTGTGTGCCGCTTTGAGAATCGCTCGTTTTTGTAAAGATAACAATATAAGTATTGTTCATGCACATTCCGGTCATGCGGTTGCTATCGGAGAGCTTGTTAAAATTTTGTGTTCTAGAGTTAAGCTGGTTGTTTCCAGAAGAGTTCAGGTTAGCACAAACAAAAACTTTATAAGTCGTCTAAAGTATTCCAACAACCTGATTGAAAAAATAATATGTGTATCAGATGGTGTTAAGAATGTTTTAATAAGTGACGGGATTAACTCAGATAAACTGATAACAATACATAGTGGAATTGAGATAGGAAAATTCTCAGGATTTGAGTCAGCAATTAATATAAAAGAGAGATATAATATTTTGCCTGACGAAGTTTTGGTTGGTACGGTTTCCGCTTTTTCAAATGAAAAGGATTACCCGACTTTTTTACGCGCAGCAAGAGAAGTTTTAAGAAAACGGAATTATGTAAAATTCTTGGCTCTTGGGGATGGCATTTTACTTAATGAAATGAAGGAATTGGCAAAGCACCTGGACATTGAGGAGCACTTTATTTTTGCCGGATTCCACTCGAATGTAGGGGAGTTTTTGAATAGCTTTGACATCTACGCTAGTTCTTCTGTACGTGAAGGGCTCGGTACATCTATACTTGATGCACAAACTTGTGGGTTGCCTGTTGTTGCGGCGAAGACCGGAGGAATTCCTGAAATCATTAAACATGAATCTAATGGTTTTTTATTCCAACCTAGAAATTTTAATGAAATGGCCAATTATCTGGATCTTTTAATTTCAAATAAAGCTCTCAGAGCAAGATGTGGAGCAAAAGGGAAGGAAGATGTAAAGGAGTTTTCCATTGAGAATACCATACGCAAAAACATTGCTCTATACAATGAATTGATTTATGAGAAAAAGAAATAAATGATAAAAAATAAATTTACAGACATAGAAAAGTTATCTTTTAAGAGGATATTGGTAATACAGACTGCTTTTATCGGGGATGTAATACTAATTACTCCTTTTCTTAAAGGATTACGAAAAGAATTTCCGGTTTCCGAAATAGATGTGCTTGCAATACCTGAAACCAGTAATGTTCTTCAACAAAACCCGAATATTAATAGAGTATTTGAGTTCAATAAGAGAAGTAAAGTGAAGAGAATTCCGTCACTAATTAAAGTGATTGGTGAACTTAGAAAGGAACAATATGATTTGGCAATATCAATTCAAAGTTCTTTTACTTCTTCTATGATAATGGTTTTGAGTAATATTCCAAAGCGCTTGGGCTTTCATCGTCAAAAGATGATTACTCATACAATTACTCATATCAGAGGATTGCACATGAGGAAAAGAGTTTTGAGGCTTCTGGAAACTTTTAGCGATAATGAATACTCGGCCGATACTGAATTATTTTGGAGTATGAAGGAAGATAAGAAGGTCAATAAGATTCTGGGTAATACAAACGGTACAGTAAAAGTTGGTATTGCTCCTGCCTCCGCCCAATATACTAAGCAATGGCCGAAGGAATATTTCGCAGAATTAATCAGGTTACTGGAAAAGAATAATATTGATGTATTTCTTATCGGTGGTCCCGGGGAAAGGGATTATTTGGATGAAATATCGATAGGAACTAAAGCAATTAATTTGGCGGGGAATCTTTCAATATTAGAATCTGCTGCTTTGATCAAGAGATTGGACGTAATGGTAAGTAACGATAGTGCTCCGATGCATATTGCCGATGCTGTTGAAACTAAAGCAATAGCATTTTTTGGTCCTACTACAAAGCAACTGGGATTTTATCCTTATCGTGAGGAAGATAAGATTTTGGAAGTCGACTTGGAATGCAGACCATGTGGTAAACACGGAGGAGACAAGTGTCCGTTAGGACATTTTAAGTGTATGAGAGATATTTCTCCCGAATATGCGTTTCAGCAAATCATGGAAACTCTTGTAATCGGAAAGAATAATGATAAATAAGAAAAAGATTGTTTTTATTACCGGTAACAATAATTTCTTCGGGCAAACCAGAAAGCCTTGGGTAAGCATGAATACCGATTTGATTCGGAAAATTCTCGAAGAAAAGGGTTTTGAGATAGAGAAATATAGTATCCATGAGTTAGTAAATGGCGAGCATGAAATACGAAATTCGATAATATTCTATTCGTTTAGCCAAAAGGAGAATGTTAGAGGTTTTTTGAAAGACTTGATCTACACATTGAAAAGCCTTGGAAACATTGTTATTCCCGAATATGATTTTTTGCTTTGTCATGAGAATAAAGGTTATCAAGAGATATTCAAAAAGCGACTCGGGATTAAATCTCTTCATGCTTTTTATTTCAGCAGTTTGAGAGAGTTGAGCGAATATAAATTAACTTTCCCTTCGGTGTTGAAGAGGGTAGATGGCTCCAATGGTAAGGGAGTATTTTTGGTTAATAGCTTTGAAGAGTTGCAAACAAAGTTAAAAGAGTTTCAGAAGGTGGATTTCCTTACCAAGTTGGATCTTCTTCGCCGGAAATATATTAGAAAAGAAAAATCATATGCCGAATATCCTGGGTATACAAATAAAAAAGATTTGGCTGAATATACAGATTATGTAACAAAAGAAGATAATTTTGTTCTGCAACAGTTTATCCCGAATCTGAAATTCGATTACAGAGTTTTGGTAATTAGTGATCGGTTTTATGTTACGAGAAGGCACAACCGGGATAACGATTTCAGAGCGAGCGGAGCGAAAAAATTCGATTTCGATTTTACTCCCAGCGCGGGATTGCTAAATTTCGCGAAAGAGATATACGGTAAATTCGATTCACCCTACCTTTCAATCGATATTTGTGAAGCCGATGGGAAGTTTTATTTAATCGAATATCAGGCGCTTCATTTCGGAATAAATGTTTTTGTGAAGAACAAAGGGTTCTATTCCGAGTGCGAAGGTGATTGGACATTCGAAGCACACAGAGGTTCGATAGAGGAGAGTATAGCTTACGGATTAGCAGATTTTATTAAAGATAAATTCGGTGAGTAGATGGTCTTTTCAGAGCTTCTTCTTAAATATCCCTATACAATCCTCTGGAAAATGAAAAGAGTTTTTAAGCAAACTCCCGAAGTAGTTTTCTATTGCGCCGATTATCTTGATTACATAATATGGAAACCGATACGGAAATATTTTCCCGAGATTCCTATTATCGCGAAGAATAAAGCCGTACAAAATGAGTTGGCAAAGTATAATATTCAATCCGCTCTTTGGCCGGAATACCCCAAAGCGGTTATCATGGCGAGGCACGCTTTGCATAAATTCCCTTGTGATAGCATCGTTAAAATCGGAATGAGGCACGGGCCTTATCATTTCAAGAAATTCATCGGGAAAGAAAAATATAACGCTTTTGATTTGTTCCTTTTGACCTCAACCGATGAAGTAGAATGCGCTAAGAGAATAGGTATTACCAGCGCTCAAGGTCCCGGTTTCCCCAAAATTGATCCGATGTTCGACGGAACAATATCGGAAGAGGAAATCAAAAATCTTAGAAAAGATTGTGGGTTTGATGAAAGACCCGTAATAATGTTCTCAGCTACTTGGGAAGAGTCCGGTATGTCTGCCGTAAGAAAGTGGTACGACAAGTTGGAGGTTCTTGCTAAGGATTACAATATTCTTGTAACCGTTCACCCGTGGACAAATGAGGAAATAAAAAGTAAGATAAGGGAAACCGAAGGAGTTTGTTTTATTGAGGACAAGAATATTCTTCCTTATCTGATGCTGAGTGATCTTTTGATCGGAGATACAAGTTCCATAATTGCCGAGTTCTCCGCATTGAATAAGCCGATCATAACATTCGAAGTTAACTCAGCCAAGAGACTTGAGATGAAAATAGTAAAGATGTTGGAAGAGATTTCTGAAAGGGTAAAATCGTTTGATGAGCTTTCGGAAGTTATCAAAGACTCTTTGGTAAATAGCGATAAGCGAGCTTCTGCCAGAGAAAGATATAATGCTATTATGTTTGATGAATTGGATGGTAAAGCAGGGAAGAGAGCTTCCGAAGCTATAAAGGCAATTCTTGCGGGAAAGAATATTATCATTTAATGAATTGGAAAGTTTAGCTATTTTATAGAACTGATTTTTGTAATTGAGGAAAATAATAACGTGAAAATTTTTTTACGGTTAGTAAAATATATAAAACCATTTAAAAAGCACCTGGCTATTTCTATCTTATGTACTTTCTTGTACGCGATGATGCATGGGATATCCGTTTACCTTACAATCCCTCTTTTAGGGACGCTCTTTAATCCTGATAAGTATAATACATCTGTTGTGGCGGAAGCTGAAAAAGCAACCAGCAGTATTTCAGTCGGGTATATCGATTCAATCAAAGAGACTATTACTCAATCTTTCGAGACCTTTGTTCTCTCCGGCTCCATTTCGGAGATACTCTTCAAAATGTGCGGTTTAATCTTCATAGCGTTTCTCTTCAAGAATGTGTTCGCATATTTGCAAGCCTATTTCCTAGGGTATGTAGAGCAAGGTCTGGTCAGGGATTACAGAAATCATCTCTATTCGCATATGCAGAAATTATCTCTGGCTTTCTTTAAGAACTCCAAAACAGGAGATTTAATCTCGAGAATAGCGAGCGATGTAAATACAATTCAAGCTAGTATATCAACAGTATTTCTTAGTCTTTTCAGAGAACCGGTAACATTACTTGTGCTTTTGGGAATAGCTTTCTCAATCAGTTGGAAACTTACACTCTTCTCCTTTATTATTGTCCCTATTTCAGTTAGTATTATCGGAGTAATTGGCTTGGCGCTCAGAAAAGAAAGCTTGAAATTACAAAGAAATTTGGGGGCGTTGTCAACATTCCTTTATGAAACCATTACCGGAGTGAAAATCGTAAAGGCCTTCGGTAGAGAAAACTATGAGATAAGCAGATTCGGACAAATTACACAAAAGTATTTCAAAATTGTTTTGAAAAAGGTTCGGATAAGAAATATCGCCGGCCCTTCTTCGGAGATTGTAGCGGTTTCGGTTGGGGCGGTTATGCTCTATTACGGAGGACAATTGGTGCTTGTGGATAAAACTCTTAATCCGGAAGAGTTCCTGGGATTTCTGTTCGCCATCTTCCAGATGATGCCTCCGATGAAAAACATGAGTAAGATTAATAACAAAGTGCAAGAAGCCATTGCCGCCGGACAAAGATTATTTGAGATTATCGATAGAGAGCCGACAATAAAAGATTCCGCTGAGGCGATTTCCAAGAAAGAGTTTGATAAAAAAATAGAGTTCAACAACGTTTCTTTCAAGTACGATACCAATGGAGACACCATCCTCGACAAAATCAATTTTCAGGTTGATAAAGGAGAAATAATAGCCTTGGTCGGAAGTAGCGGCGCAGGGAAGTCGACCCTTATCGATTTGATCCCGAGATTTTATGATCCGCAAGAGGGAGCTGTTTTAATAGATAACAAAGATATTCGGGATATAAAGATTGAAGATCTTAGGAGCATGATCGGTATTGTTACTCAGGAGACGGTTCTGTTCAATCAATCTATCGAAGAGAATATCAGATACGGAAAGATTGACGCCACCGAAGAAGAAATAATTGAGGCTGCCAAGGCGGCGAACGCCCATAACTTCATAACGGAACTTAGGGATGGCTACCGGACTGTTATCGGGGAAAGAGGAACAAAGTTATCCGGTGGACAGAGACAGCGTATTTCAATTGCCAGAGCCTTATTGAAAAATCCTCCTATCATGATCTTTGACGAAGCAACCTCCGCGCTCGATAACGAATCGGAAGTACTAGTGCAAGAAGCTATTGAGAGAATGATGAAAGAAAGAACAACTTTCGTTATCGCGCACAGACTGAGTACAATCAGAAACGCCGATATTATTCTTGTAATGGAGAAGGGGAAAATTATTCAATCCGGCAAGCACGAAGAGCTTCTCGAGGAGACCAACGGGGTTTATAAGAAGTTGTATGAACTGCAATTCAGAAGCTCAGAGTTGGAATCGATTTCGGAATAAGAAGGCGCTATTTCATAGTAATTGAGAAAGACCTTCAAATATTATTGAAACGAAATAATAACTATACTTACAGTCAAAGAAGCCAGGTCGCTGAGCGAAGTCGAAGCGACTTTTACGAAAAGTTATAATTCTTTCTTTTTCCCTTATAACAACTCCGCCCCCTTCAAATGCCTAAGCTCCGATAGTAATCCTAAAACTTTCTTGGGAAATGTTAATTCTGCGTGAAAATTTCCTTTCCCGACCCTTACTTGAATACCAAGTAAAAGAAATTCTTTTCCGGTAAAGCTAATTTTTAATTAGAGTAAATACTTTTCTATTCCATGTAATACATTTTCTGCTTAGAGCAAAGCAAGTTTATGATAAAGTAAATGAATTTTACTATAAAGTAACTGAAGTTCTTGATCATGTAAAGCAAATTGGCTATAAAGTAACGTTACTTTATACTCATGTTTGGTTACTCTATACTAAATTTCAGTTACTCTACCCTCATCTTCAGTTACTCTATGCTCAAATTCGTTTACTTTACTCTCAAGTTCACTTACTCTATACTCATTTTTGCTTACTCTGCCCTAAATCTCCCTTACTCTATACTCATTTTCCTTTACTTGATAGAGAAATCAGTCAATATTGCGATATAATTCTCATTTTCGAATATAAAAAGTGGGGGATTGGCTTTCCGTAGCTCTTGTAGTGATCTATCTTGTTCGAATTACGGGATCTTGGGTAGTAGATTCTTATCTTCGGGTAATATTCTGTTATGTGTATTCGGTATTCCGGAGTCTATTTCACCTTAACCACAACCATTGTGATATCGTCGTGTTGCGGGGAAGGATAGGAATGTTTTTCCAAAGCGTTTGCTACGGAATCGATTATCGATTTTGCGGATGAATTGTTAACGGAATTAAGCAGTGAGATAAATTTATCGGTACCGAACATAATTTCGGCTTCGTTCATCGCTTCTGTTACCCCGTCGGAATAGAAAGAGTAGATATCGCCACTCTTAATCGGCAATGTTTTTTCTTCGAGATTGTTGTTAAAGATAGGACCTTCTTCCAACCCGACACCGATTCCGGCCGGAATATATTGCTTAGTAGCGCCGGAGTTTGTTTGCAGCATTGATGTATGCCCTGCACGGCAGAATGTAACGGTTCTCTTGTTCATATCGAATAGAGCAAGGACGATGGTTATGAACCAGTTCTTTTCTATGCTCTTATATATTTCCCGATTGATCTTCGATAGAATCTCTTTCGGCGAATTTTCCGAGTTGCAATATAGGCGAATCATAGTTTGCAGTTTCGACATATAGAAAGAGGCAGCAAGACCTTTCCCCGATACATCTCCCACAACAACGAAAGCTTTGTCGTCGGAAATTTTAATAACGTCGAAATAGTCCCCCCCGACTTGCATAGCGGGGAGCATAATGCCGGAAATATCGGCTCCGTTTATTACGGGGATTTCGCGTGGAAGCAAACTCATTTGGATTTCACGGGCGTTTTCCAGATCCCTTTCCATTCTCAATTTCTGCTGCTCGGCTTCGTATAATCGGGCATTTTCAACCGCAACCGCGATCTGATTGGCCGCTGTGGAAAGGATTTCCAGATCGTTACCGGCAAACTTAAGTCCGGAGTGTTTTAATCCGAAGAGTAATAATCCGATTACTTTGTTTTGCATGTAAAGAGGAATAATCGTAAATATTTTTTCGGCTTTCAGTTTATCCGCTTCCTCTCCGAAGAATTTCTTAAAATCGAAATCTTCAATAGCGGTGGGTTGTTTGGCCTCTTTACTGAATTCCACATGACTGGCAATTTTCGCAATATCTGGAGCAAGGCGCAAATCGTTTCGGACTCCCGAAGATATTCTCATTACCATATTATTTTCGGAGGGCTTGTATAGCATAATACCGAATTTTCTCAACTTTAGCGCTTCTACAAATGTGGTGCTGGTTGATTCCAATATCTTGCTAAGCCCGACGATGGCAACAATATCATTGATGAATTTCAAAATTATCTTTTGATAGGCGAATTGTTCAGGATAGAATTTTCTTGTAACGAAGGCAATAAATCTGTCTTTCGAGGACTGGAAAAAGACCGCGAAAAATATAAATACAACACCGGCCACAACGCCTTGATATTCGGCATCGAGGGCACTACTGAGAGATTGCCCCAAAAGATAAAGGACCGAGAAATAAACAATAGCGATAGTGATTGTAGCGGCTCCGTACATCATTGTATTTTTAACCACATCCGATACATCCATAAGGGAGTATTTGAATATGGAATAACCGAAACTAATCGGAAGAATAGCTATAAGTATTATCGGCATGAAAAATTCGGGAGCGTTGAAGAATGTTGCCGGACTAAGAGCGCTGGCTATTACTATTGTATAAACTCCGGCAAGTAATCCGATAACAAAACCAATAAGGATAACGAATATAGAATTTCTCTCCGCTTTGCTTTGCAATTTCAAGTAGCTAAGGAAAAGAGAAATAAGCCCGATTATTGCTCCGGCAAAGAAGAGAATTAAATTTCCGTTGATAATAATGTTATATGAAAAGATCGTTTCGATCGTATAGAATCTCGGATAGATATATAAAACTCTGAACAATAGGGATCCGAGGAAGATTATCAGAGGAGAATAATAGAGAATTTTTGTAGTAAACTTTCCGGATAATATTTTCTTTTCGTTAGGGAATACCCAAAAGAAATGGACGATTAGAAAAGGAAGAAACGCACCACCAAAGCTCCAGATCAAATCGGCAACAATGGATAAGGATTTGTTTTCCAAAACCGGATTGACAATATTTTGAAACAGCAAAAGATTGAAAGCGGCGAATAGAACCATACATGCGCCGATACGGAAAAAGAGAATTTGTGTTTTACCGTTCGGTTTGGCGCTTAAAGCCACAAAGCTTACAAGAAGCCAGATTGCGCCAAGTAGAGCAAAAGCTAATCCGGGAAAGCTTACAAGTTTTTTGACTTCCACTTTAGTTTCAATAAACTGTTCCCCGCGTTGAATTTTGTAGAGAGCCGAATCGCCGGAAGCCATTTTAGTAAGAAGAAAGGAGGCATGCCCGAGGCTCCGGAGTTTTTCGTTGTTAATTGCGATGAGAAAATCGCCGTCACGAATACCGGCATTCCAAGTAACCCCTTCGAACTTGACTTCTTCGAAAACATAAGCGACACTATCGGCATCTATTTTCTTTTCGATCCAGAGGCATTCGTCATTGGGTTGTGGCGTAACATAAAAGACAAAATACAATTCGAGCATCGCCAATAAGCCCAAAAGAAGAGTGAGAGGGATTATCAGCTTCTTGCGGTATTTATCCAGTATTTTGCGCCAGTGTATCATCTTTACTCTATTTTACTTTAATAACCATACATGTAATATCGTCGGATTGTTGAGCTCCTTTAGTATATTCTCTAACATCCGCCAAAATCTTTTCCATAATGTCATCGGAAGACTCAGAGGCCAAGGCGACTGATAATTCTTCCAGTCTTTCATCGGAATATTCTTCTTCAAGTGTATTCATTGCTTCGGTGATTCCATCGGTAAATAAAACAAGAACATCTCCGGGAATCAGGCTAACACTTTCGGTTTCGTAAGGAAACATAGTTGGCATAACACCCAGAATCATTCCGCCTACTTTTAATTTTCGGATAGCTCCGTCTCTGATCAACAGAGGAGGGTTATGCCCCATATTACAATACTTCAATTCCCGATTTTGATCATCGATAATTCCCCAGAAGAAAGTGATGAAGCTACCGTCCGTAGTGTTTTCCGAGACCAAATCGTTAATAAGGTTAGACGCTTTATCGAGTTCGATGTTCATTTTGCATATGGATTTCAAAAAGGCTTGTAAATTGGCCATAAGAAGAGCTGCCTGCACTCCCTTCCCGGAAACATCGGCTACTGCAAAGAGGCATCTGTTATTATCCAGTTTGGCTACATCGTAATAATCTCCGCCAACCTGTTTTGCGGAGAGATTAAAAGCGTTTATTTCAAAATTTTCGAGCGTGGGTATTTTTTTCGGTAAAAGATTTTTCTGAATATTTCTCGCTATCTCTAGATCCTTTTCCATGCGTTGTTTCTCGAGGGTCTCTTTAAATAGATGGCTGTTTTCTATGGAGATGATAGCCAAACTTCCCAAAGAGGAAACGAACTCAATATCAGATTTGGAATAAGGAATTTTCGTACTTCGTTTTCCAAGCAGGATATATCCTCTGTTCTTTCCCTTTATTTGCATCGGAACCAGAAGTTTAATGCCAAGATCCGATAGCGCGGGGAATTCTTCGCAAAGAGTATCTTCCGTAACCGGGCCGTTGATTCGGGTAATCACATCATCCGAAAGAGCGGTGAGTAATTGATCGGAATTAAATTTGGAATCGAGAATTTCCGGTTTCCCATCTTTGCATGAAACTACAGCATATTTGCTGACAAGCATTTGTCCGATAATTGAATAGACAAGAAGCTTAACAACCATCTTTTCTTCGAGAATGGAGCTGAACTCTTTGCCCAAATCGAAAAGAGAACTTAATTGGTTCACTTTGCCATCGAGATCTCTATTAACCTTTTTCAGTTCGGCTACTATAAGGGAATTCTCCAATGCGGTAGCACCTAGGTTGATGATTGTTTCTATAAAATCGTTATCCTGTTTCGAATAATCTATTTTCGTAAGACGTTCCCCTAAGAAAAGGAAACCCCTGATTCTGTTTTCGGTCTTAATCTCTTTAACGACTCTTAAATTATATTTTTCAATGAACTCATTAAAGAGTCCGGTTGAAGAATACTTGTTAATGTTTAGTTGCGGGAAATTCTCTTTTATATCGACCCGAAAACCTTTGGTAATTCCGAGGCGAATATTTCCGTTTTGCTCGACCAAAGCAATAACGCCCTTAGTAGTATGAAATTTTCCGAAACAAGTTAGTAATAGATTATTGAGGATAAAATCCACCTCGAGGCTGGAATTTATGAGTTTGCTAAAATCCACCAAAGCAGATAGATTTCGCAACGCGTCGGTTTGAGTTAAAGTCTGCATTATATTCTAGGTCAGATATTTTACTAAAACAACTTGATTTTTCTTCTCAGTCAGATTATAAGTAACTTCATCCATGAGCTTTTTCATAAGGAACATCCCCAAACCACCTGATTTCTTTTCTCTGTGATATTTTCTCAGATCCGGATCAGGAATAAGTTCGGGATTAAATCTCTTTCCTTTATCGGAAATAGTAATAGAAAACTTATTGTTATCAAGTTTTATCCGAATAACTATTTCCCCTTCCTTAGAATATTTGTAGGCGTGTTTGATAACATTCGTGCATGCCTCATCGACAGCCAAAATGATTTTACCAATCACGTCATCGGACAGGCCGCACTCATCGGCAGCACCTTTAGTGAAATCTCTGATTTTGGTAAGATTATCAGTGCTGCTTTTAACTTTAAGCTCTTTCAGAAACTTTTTAGGTTTATTTTTCAACACTGCCCTGTTCGTTAAATTTTTCTATTGCTTCTTTTTCTACTTCAAAAAACTCGTATAATACCGGAAAACCGAGTAGATCGAAGATATTATAAACGTCATCTCTCATGTTAGAGAATTTAATATCTCCTTTATTTTCCCTCATTGTTTCGACATAGGCCATAAAGACACCAAGCCCAGCGCTACTGATATAAGTCAAATCATTGAAATTGACCACTACTTTGAAATGGCTTTTCTCAATAAGATTATTAAACTCATTCTCAAGCTCTGGAGCGGTATGAGCATCTAAATATCCTTTAAGGTCGATAACATTAACGGATCCCTCGCTCCGGGTAGATACGTTAAAATCTGACATCAAGTATCTCCAAGTGCTTTGTTGTTAAAATCCCACTTAAATAAAACTAAAGTTATATCGTCATGTTGTACATTGTCTTTCGAAAAAAGGCTTACTTCTTTAATTAAATTGGAAGAAAGAGAATTCGCGTCTTCTCTTTCGTTACATCTTACAATCTTTTCGAAATTAGCCAATCCGAATTCAATTCCATTTTTATTCCTGGCTTCGGTTATGCCATCGGTATAAAGAATTAAAATATCGTTATTATTTAACTCAATTTCCATCTCTTTTATAGAATCCGCAAATTTATCGGATGAATCCAAACCGAGTCCTATCCCTGCCGGTTTGTACTCAGTAACATTATTATTCCTACAAAAAAGGAGGGGTGTGTGCCCGGCTCTCGCGAATTTAATTACCCCCGATTGAGTGTCAATTACTCCGTAGATAGCGGTCACAAAATTTTTTCTTTCCAGACTTTCGCAAAGAATTTCATTTGCCTTTATCAGAACATCGCGCGGTTCATAGAGAGTTCGGGTAAGAGTTTCGAAAATGCCTTTTACTTCCGCCATAATAAAGGCCGCCGAGATTCCTTTTCCTGATACATCGGCAATAATGAATCCGATTTTGTTTTCGGAAATAGGGAAGAAGTCATAATAATCTCCCCCGACTTCGAAAGCCGGAATAAAGAGAGCCGATATTTGAAGGTTCTCATGTTCGGGTGTTTTGGCCGGCAGTAATTTATATTGAATTTCTCTGGCTACATTTAATTCGCTTTCCATTCTTTCTTTTTCGATAGATTCCTTGAATAATCTGGAATTTTCAAGGGCAACGGCTGCGTAATCGGCGAAAGCTCCGATAGCCTTCAATTCATCCTCATCGAAGCCGGAATAGTTTTGTTTTCCCAAGAAGAAATATCCGTTGATTTCGTTATGCATTTTGAGTGGTACTATCGAAAGTCCCTTGATAGAAGAATCGTCTATGTTTGCAAGGGGAATTTTATTTTCGGAAAAAAGAACTATTTCATTCGGAAAGGTAATATTGCTAAAGATATCCGAAGTGATTTTTTCGGCAGCAACATATGCAATATTTTGTACTGCCCCGACATTCCATTCACCATTATATTTTTTAATCAACCATCCCTGATCGGCAGCGCAGATTTTCAAAATATTCGAAGTGAGCATTTTTGCCAATTCATTTTGGTCATTCACTTGAGTAACAATTTTGCTAAGATCTATCAAAGAAGAAATTTCATCTGCCTTTCTGTCAAAAGCCTCAGCCGTTGGCAGGTGGAATAGAGTCGTAAAGAAAATTACTCCCATATATATACATCCGTAGAGCATTATCAAGCTAATGAATAGATGCAATCCGGGAGAGTAGTTGAACAGTATTTGATTAATCGCGTGCGTATCAAAAGTGATGGCGAAATTCATTCCGAACAAGAATGAGAGTAATATCGAGGTTAACAATAAATACTTCTTTTGTTTTTTGTTCAGAAAGGCAATCCAGCCTACACTTAATGAGTTAAATGAGATAACAACAATGCCGAGTATAAAAAATGTTTGTTTGATAAATTCCAAAGAGGGATTGACGATTGCTAATCCGTTAGTTAGGAATGTAATAGCCAATATTATGAGTAGCCAATTGAAATACGATCTTGATTGGCTTTTTTTCTTCAATGAATATAATACTCCAAAAGAAGCCAGGATATATGTAATAGATGCAATAAAAGCGAACGTGAGAATATTGGAATAAATAGTATGCAGAATACCTGAATTATCAGCCATATTAGAAATTTCGCCGAATAGAGAAGATACGACGGCAATAAGAAAGAAGAGAAAGGCAGTAAGTATTCCGGTGTTTAGGACAAGCCCAAGGGGATTATCTTTTTTGCGTTGAGCAAAATCAGCCAGATAATGAAAAATGAAAATAGTTGTACTTAAGACCAAAAGCTCGCTGATAATAATGCCATAATTGTTAGCGGCAAAAGGGAAGATACTTTTATATAATATTAAAGCTACAGCCAAAATTGCCGTATACTCTAATTTTTTTTGACCGGAAAAAGCATTTAGTTTTGTAATCATTTCAGATCTTATTCCAAAAAAAGAATATTATTATCTGTTACGAAATACCGATTTCGTAAAATAACAATTCAAAGTGGTATTACTTCTATTGTTAGCCGGAGTTACAATGTAATATATATAACGATAATACTCACAAATTATTGAAGAGAATATCTATCTTCCTTGAATTTCCGCTCTGTATGGTTCCAGAATAATTTTTAGAGATTCTCTGGCCCTGAATATCCTAGACTTAACAGTTCCAACTTCACAATCCAATTGGTCGGCGATCTCTTTATAACTAAGACCGTCGATATCTCTTAGTATCAGAGGAACCTTTAATTTTTCGGGTAATTTACCTATAGCCTTTCTGACAAGATGCGGGATGTCAATATTCTCATTATGGGTTCTTTGTCCCAATTCGTATTCTTTATCTTTTATCGGAACAAAAATGCTACGAACTCTTTTCTTTCTCAGATAGTCTCTACACTTATTTACGGTTATTCGATACAACCAAGTGGTAAATTTGGATTCGAAACGGAATTCTTTCAACTTGTGATAAACGCTGATGAATACATCTTGCGAAATATCATCAACAAACTCGGCATCCCCCAAAGTAAGGAAAATAAGATTTCTTACTTTATCTTTGTGCAGCGCAACCAATTTTCCGAAAGCAGAATCATCGCCTTCAATATAATCACGGACCAACTTGAAATCCTTTTCGTGCGAGATGTCCTGCTCTTTTTTTTCGGATTTTTCTTGAGAATTTGAATTTATCATATAAGAAGACGGTTTATTAATTATGTTCCCTTTTATAAATCTCTAAAAATGCTTATATAGAAAAGTCATTTGCGAATTATATCTTTATTTTTACAGGGAGATTCAATAACTTGCTTAGTAATATAATTATTTATTGAATTATATATAGAATTTCCCTAAGGGAATATAACTCTAATTAGAAAAAATATTTGCTTTAAATCAAAAAAAATAAATTAGAGGGACTACAATGAAAATTAAAACCGACGAAAAATACGGGGCAGTTATTGTCCAGCTAAAAGGAAATGTTATGGGTGGTCCTGAATCTCAAGAGTTTCATGATTTACTTCATAAACTATTAGATGAAGGGAAGAAAAACATAATAGTAGATTTGGCCGATGTTAAATTTATGAATAGTTCCGGATTGGGAATATTGATAAGCGGTTATACTACAATTAAAAATGGTGGTGGATTACTGAAGCTAGCTAATGCCACTGAGAAAATCAATAGCTTGTTAGTAATCACAAAACTAATAACAATCTTCGAACATTACGACTCTGTAGAGGAAGCGGTTAAAAGTTTCAATTAAATTCCCACCATACGGATTTTTTGATTATTTTTGTACTCCGAATAATTTTTATTCGGAGTTTTTATTTTGCCTAAATCAATTTTATATGAGGAGAAAATTATGAGTGTGTCAGTACTTGTCGGTAGCCAGTGGGGCGACGAAGGTAAAGGAAAGATTGTTGATATATTGAGCGACAAATATGAAGTCGTAGCCAGATTCCAAGGTGGCGCGAATGCCGGACACACAATTCAGATCGGAGAGAAACAATACGTTCTTCATCTAATTCCTTCCGGAATACTAAGAGAAGGTATTTCTTGTGTAATAGGGAATGGTGTTGTAGTCGATCCGGTTGCGCTTCTTGAAGAAATAAAGTTTTTGGAAGATCTGAATATTGATATAAAAGGAAGATTATTTATTTCTCATAATGCTCATTTGATAATGCCATATCATAAACTTCTCGATTCGATAAGTGAAAAAGGGAGTGTGAAGATTGGAACTACCGGTCGTGGTATTGGTCCTTGTTATATCGATAAATATGCTCGTAAAGGGATAAAAATAGCAGACCTCCTCGACAAGAAAGGATTGGAAGATAAAATCAGAAGAAATTTGGCTGAAAAAAATAATCTTCTCAAAAAAGTTTATGATCATGAAGAACTTGACGTTGAAAAAATAATAAAAGAGTATCAAGCTTTTGATGAGGCTATTGATCAGTATATAACTGATACACCAGCCTTTTTGAACAAAGCTATTGACGAAGGAAAATCGGTTCTTCTTGAAGGAGCTCAGGGTGCTCTATTGGATGTTGATTTCGGTACTTATCCGTATGTTACTTCATCTAATCCGACATCCGGTGGTGCTTGTACGGGAACAGGTATTCCTCCGACGAAGATTACTTCGGTTATCGGAATTGTAAAAGCATATACAACACGTGTAGGAAACGGTCCATTCCCGACTGAATTGTTCGGCGAAGAAGGAGAAGCTCTCAGAAAATGGGGTGGCGAATATGGTGCTACAACCGGTCGTCCGAGACGTTGCGGATGGTTTGACGCATTCTTATTGAAATATTCCAGAATGATTAATGGAATAGAAAGAGCAGCAATCACTAAGCTTGATGTTTTGAGCAATATGGATGAAATAAAAGTTTGTGTAGGATATGAAAAGAATGGCAAAATGATGAAAACTTATCCTGCAGATGAAGCAGCTTTGCAAGGAAGTAAACCGGTTTACGAAACATTACCAGGATGGAAAGAAGATATTACAAAAGTAAAATCTTATGACGAACTTCCTTCTGCAACTAAAGATTATTTGAGCTTTATCTCCGAGCAGTGCGGATTTGAAATAAGCATAATTTCAGTTGGTCCGAGAAGATCGGAAACGATAATTTTATAAATCCCGACGTTCTGAATTTTACATCTTTTTTTCAGCGGGTAGATTTCTTATTATTGTTTCTTGGTTTTACGATTTGCGAATTAATCGGTAAGAGAATTGAACAATAGAAAAAATCTACCCGCAAAGATGTCCGGTGGTCCCGCCTCTTTGCAACTAAAACTGGTACTTGTGGCAATCGCACTTTTTATTGCCTTGGCTACGGTAATATACACACATACCTTGGTTGATAAACTTCAAAAACGAGAAAGACAAATTGTCGAACTATACGCTAGTAGTCTGGAATATTTAGCCGATCTTAATACAACCGAGACAGATTATACATATCTCCTCGAAGTAATAAAAAAAATAGATTTCCCAATGATTTTAACCGACTCGCACAATAATGTTTCGTTGGATAAAACCGGTGGCGGAATCAGGAATATCGAGTACGATTCAACGTTATCAATTAAAGAGTTGGAAGATTTTCTAACAAAGAAACAAAAACAACTTGCGGAAATTAGACCACCAATTCCCGTAATGTATGCCGACTCAATATTATTAAATAATATTTATTACGGCGATTCCGAGCTTGTTACCCAACTTAAGTATTATCCCTATTTTCAGATCCTTTTTGCTTTGGTCTTTATTCTTATAGCATACATAAGTTTCAGTTACATAAAAAGAAATGAGCAAAGTAATATATGGGTTGGAATGGCAAAGGAAACGGCTCATCAATTAGGGACACCAATTTCCAGCCTTATGGGGTGGGCTGAATTACTTAAGCTATTTCCGGATAATCCTACCAAAGTTCTTGAAACAGTAAGCGAAGTAGAAAATGATCTTACCCGATTAACTAAAGTAGCAAATCGATTCTCGAAAATCGGTTCGAAGCCGGAATTAAAAGAAGTAAATCCGGAAGAAGTAATTGAACGGGTAATAACATATTTTCGAAAAAGGCTTCCGCAATTCGGAAAGAGTACAATCATTACAATAACCAATACGGCAACATCCAAATGCTATATTAATTCAGAGCTATTCGAATGGGTAATAGAAAATCTTGTAAAAAACGCACTTGACGCTATTGGAACGAAGGAAGGGAAAATAGAGATAGTTATTTCCGAATCGGCCAAATGTATTGATATAGAAGTAAGGGATAACGGAAGAGGCATTGACATTAAACGAAGAAAAGATATATTTAGACCCGGCTACAGCACTAAACGTCGAGGTTGGGGGTTAGGGCTAAGTCTTTCCAAAAGAATTATTGAGGAATATCATAAAGGAAAGATATTTGTTAAGCATTCGGAAATAAATATTGGTGCTACTTTTCAGATTGTTCTTTATAAATAGTAATAAAAAGTGTAAATTCGTCTCTGGTATTTTGAAAGTTAGATTTTTTTTAGTATTCTTGTTCTACTTTTAGAGAGCGTGATAACAATTTAAGATATTGCGATCCTGTTAAGATTATAAGTGCTCATTTTTGGCACATATATTGATAAATTTTGATATACGGATGATAGTTTCTCAACCCTCCTTTATTAAAGCAAGCCAAGCTGCTATGGTCGTGCCCTCTACCATGGCAGCTTTCCCTCTAAAGAAAATAAATACACTTTATTAATTCCCATTTTTACATGTAAATTTTCCCTCATGTGGCTAATATTACTCAATATTTTTTATTAATATCCCATTACTATTTTTTTGATTCCTTATTTATAAGCTTCGAATCACTTCATTTACTATATTTGTTCATTACGATTTTATATTTACGGAGTTTTAATATGTCAAGTCAGAGACCATCATGGGATCAATATTTTTTGAAATTAGCAATGCTTGTCTCAGAAAGATCTACCTGCCCGAGAATGCATTGCGGATGTGTATTGGTTAAAGATAAACAAATATTGGCTACAGGATACAACGGATCGATTCCCGGGGATGATCATTGTGAAGATGTAGGATGTTTACTTGTGGATAATCATTGTGTTCGTACGATTCATGCGGAAATGAACGCTATTTTGCAATGTTCTTCACATGGAGTAACAACTAATGGGGCAAAAGCCTATGTAACCAATATGCCTTGTACGAATTGTGCAAAAGCTCTTATTGCTGCCGGAATCAAAGAAGTAATTATTTTTTCCGATTATCACGATACAATGGCGGAAAACTTTTTTGAAATAGCTAAAGTAAAACTGACTCGTCTTGAAATGCCAACGACAGAAATAAAATATGATTTGGACAGTTTTTCTTCTGCAAAAAAGATTGAAAAATAATCATCCATAGACTTGTAGATAACGCTATGAAAATATCAAAAGAAAAATTGAAGAGTTATTTTAAGCCCGAAAACTTTTTTAATAGGGATTTGAGTTGGGTTGAGTTTAATCGTAGAGTTCTTGATGAAGCGTTAAATCAGAATCTCCCGATACTTGAAAAGGTTAAATTTATTTCAATCTTTTTCTCAAATTTAGATGAATTTTATATGATTCGTGTTTCAGGATATCGTGAACAGATCAGAGCAAAAATCATTGAACCAACGATTGATGGAATAACTCCGCTTGAGGAAATAAAAAAGATCCAATCTGAAGTGAATCCAATGCTTGCCAAGATTTATAAGTATTGGAGCGAGACAATCAAGCCTGAGTTAAAGAATAACAACATTGAATTGGCTGAAATATCTGAGCTAAAAGAAAATGAAATATCTCACCTTGAAGATTACTTTCATAAAGAGATCTATCCTGTCCTTACTCCTTTGGCTTTCGATCCGGGACGTCCTTTTCCCTATATTTCAAATCTAAGCCTTAGCTTCGCTATCTTGATTAAGAAGCCAAATGGGGAAAGACACTTTGCCAGAGTTAAAGTCCCAAGTATTCTCCCTCGATTGTTAAGGATAGATGAGATAATTCCCTCGAAAAAGATAAAAGAGGATGATCAGTTTTCGGCAAAATACATTTGGCTTGATGATCTTATTAAGCACAATATTAAAAGCCTATTCCCAGGTGTCGAAGTTCTTGAGGCGCATAAATTCAGAATTACCAGAAATACTGATTTGGAAATTCAAGAGGATGAAGCGGATGATCTTCTAGAACTAATTGAGGAAAATATAAAGCAGCGAAAATTCGGATCGGTAGTAAGGCTTGAGGTCGAGAAAGATATGCCTGATTTCATGCTGCAGACTCTTTCGAAAAATTTGGAAATCAGTGATGACACAATTCATGTGATTAATGGGCCATTAGGATTAAGTGACATAATGGCACTATATGGTCTTCCTTTTCCACAGTTAAAGGATAAACCTTTTCACTCTGTTATGCCAAAAGTTTTCGAAGAAGATGATAATCTATTTTCTCTAATTAAAAAGCATGATACTCTACTCCATCATCCGTATGAGTCGTTTAGTCCTGTTATTGACTTTATAAAAAAGGCATCTCAAGATCCAAAAGTATTAGCGATAAAACAGACTCTCTATAGAGTAGGCCAAGATTCGCCAATGGTGAAGGCATTGATCGAAGCAGCGGAGAGGAAAAAGCAAGTAGCCGTATTAGTTGAATTAAAGGCTCGTTTTGATGAAGAGAATAATATTTATTGGGCCAGAGAATTGGAAAAGGCCGGAGTGCATGTTGTCTATGGGCTTCTAGGGCTTAAGACCCATTCGAAGATGACCTTGGTTGTTAGAAAAGAAAATGACGGGGTTAAAAGATATGTACATTTAGGAACTGGTAATTATAATGCTTCTACGGCAAAGCTATATACTGATCTAGGGCTATTTTCAGCTGATGAAGCTCTTTGTTCCGATGTATCGGAAGTGTTTAATTATTTAACAGGATATTCCGAGCAAAAGAAATTCAGAAAGCTTATTGTCGCACCAATAAATATTAGACCATTTTTCTATGAGAGAATTGAAAGAGAAATTGCTTATGCAAAGGAAGGGAAAAAAGGTAAACTTATTTTTAAAATGAATTCTCTTGTTGATCCGATTCTCATTGCAGCAATGTATAAAGCTTCTCAAGCTGGAGTAAAAATAGAGTTAATTGTTAGGGGAATTTGTTGCCTTGTTCCCCAAGTTCCCGGTTTGAGCGAAAACATCACGGTTAGGAGTATTGTAGGTAGATTTTTGGAACATAGCCGAATATATTATTTTCACAATGACGGAAATGAAGAGATCTTCCTCGGAAGTGCAGATATAATGCCGAGAAATCTTGATAGGCGTGTAGAAACATTATTCCCTATCGAAGATAATGAAATAAAGAAGAGAATAAAGGAAACAATAATTGATATTGCCTTAAAAGACAATTGTCAGGCAAGAATTCTTTTGCCGACCGGAAAATATATTCCGAATTCTAAAGATGGTTCTCAAAAGAATATTTCATTACAAGAATTTTTAATGGATTACGCGAATCAAAAGGAAATTAATAGTACAAGTAAAAGAAAAAAGTAAAATTGTTGTTGCATGGTTGTATTTCCAAATATAAATTGCAAGCATGTAGAAAGAACCGGAGAAAAAATCATTATAAAGTGAAACAATTCTTTTTCGATCTGTTCTAGTATTGTAATACCTAATATCATGTAATTAGTTTTGGGACGCTCTAATATTATGCTTTCAAGCATAAATTTGAGGAATTTATACAAATATATATAACATAATATTTTTATTTAGATTTTTTTTTCTTAATTTGCGGTACATTTCTCAAATAATCTTTATTTAATAATTTATCAATTGGAGACAATATGAAGAAGTTACACGTATTTACTTTGTTGTTCATCTTTATCTCATCAATGATGTTTGCTCAGGCTATTCAGTCTGGTGAATTCTCCGCTAGTGAAAGCACAAACGGATACACTCTTCACAAAAAAGAAGGTAGAAGATCAGTTAATATCGAAGTTGCTTTCCCACAAGCTTTCGAATCAAAACCAGAAATCGTATTAAGTGTAAACAAATTAGTTGCCGAAACAAAAGATGGAAAAGGTATCAGATATAAAGTTGAAGCTTCTGCAGTTTCAAGAGACGGTTTTATCATAAAAATCGAAACTTGGGATGATTCAATTATCTGGAGTATTGCTGGTAGCTGGTTAGCTCACGCAAAATAAATTTTCTTATGAAGCCATCTCCTTTGAGATGGCTTTTTTTATCCAATCATACAAATAATCATTACTGAAGATCATCCACTCGCAAAATTATTCCAATATTTAATGAAGATTGCACCTAGAGATAAGAAGTTTCGTATGCTGTGAGAGGAATATATCACAATATGTAAAAGAAACACTATTAAAATTTTTGCTTAATATCTATCCATATAATCAAATTTCTTAAAATCAGACTATGGGGCATATATTATACAAAATACGAAACTGATCAAAATGGGACTTTGAATGTTCTCAGTGGAGAAGTATTCTTTGGGAAAAGTCATCTCGAGTTAAAAAAAAATCATTTTTTATTAAATAAGGGGTTTTATAGTTACGGAAGTTTTCATATTTTCGGACTATACCTAATCAAGATAAAATTTTTGTTAAATTTATTCCGAATTCTCGGGATGATATAGAAACTATATGATCTTTGAAAACCCAATTACCCTTTTTATAATAATTTATACAATTTGGAGGTAGATTTATGAAAAAAAGCATTACATTAATTACTTTGCTTTTTCTTTGTGGTTCGGTGATGAATGCACAATTTGTACAGAAAGTATTTAGTTATATTGCTCCAACAGACGATGTCGTTCTTCAAGGAACTCGTGATATTCGTGGTGCCGATTTTGCAGCAGATCCTTTTGGAACAGGAGTCTCAGCTGTAGCAACAACAAGTTATTCAGATAATGGACATGTATTTCTTTTTGTAGAAAAAGGAGACGACTTATTAGAAATGGTTTGGTACTCACCAAAAAGACTGGAAGCACCATCAACTCCATGTAGAGCAGTGGCATTTGCTGATCTGGATAATGATGGAAATATTGAAATAGTTCAACACCATAGAACAGAAGGATTGATTATCTGGGAATGGGATGGTGTAGAAGGATCATATAATTTCGGAACCGAACCAGCTTATGTTTATACTTTACCTGGTGGTTCTCCTGCTATAGAGTCATTTAGCGTTGGTGACTTTGATGGTGATGGGACACAGGAAATAGCTTTTGCTAGTAATGCAAGTGGCTCAGATAATGATTACTATTATGTATTAAGCGCAAGTGGTACATGGGAGCCAGGTAATCCGGGATTTTCCAGTATTTCTCCTGAGTTTGAAGCTTTAAAAGGAGATTTGGCAGATTATAGCTTAAATGGTGGATCCTGTTATGGTATGTATGCCGCTCAATTTGACGGTGTAGGCAATAAAGAAATAATGATGCATGCTTGGGATTTTAAAGCAGTAAGTCCGTTAGTTGTTACTGGTGCTGATACATATAAGCAAGCTGATTTGACATCAGGAAATGCTGGTCTAAAGCTTTCCGAAGGTGATAATGATGATGTTACTTTGTTTAAAGCTCAAGCTGTTGATATAGATGGTGACGGAAGAGAAGAGCTTTATATGCCTACTTATGGTCGTGGAAATATTATTCATATGATTCACTATGAAGAAGGACAACCATTAGACCAAATTACTGATGCAAATGTAGTTGAATTTGATATGAATAGTGGCGAGGATACAAGTCTTGTTGTTGGGTCAACTTTTGGTATTGGTTATGGTGATCTTGACGCAAATGGCAAAATTGATGTATATCTTTCAGCTGGGCGAAGCATATATTCAATGGAATTCCAGGGTGGAGATAAAACAGACTTGAATAATTGGAAATATAAAACAGTTTGGCAAGATGATACAACAAGATATAGAAAAATGATTATTTCTGATTCGCTTGGGGTAATTGATACTGCTTTTTATGCTGTTGGTGGATTTATTTCAAAGCCTTTTGCTGAGAACACCGACTTTGATAGCGACGGTGCTCAAGATATCATTGTTCCGATGCAAGCTATTGAAGATTCTATCATATTTATAACTCAAACATGGAGTACAGATAAATGGGTTGCTGATACTTCCAAAATTCTTAATCCTAAAAGAGCGGGATTGCAGATTATAGAATGGAGTAATGGAACAGGCATCGAAGTCAAAGAATTGGCAATGATTACTCCTGAAGATTACAAATTGGAGCAGAATTATCCTAATCCATTCAACCCTTCTACTAACATTAGATTCTCATTACCTTTGAACAAAAATGTTTCATTGAAAGTATATGATATGTTGGGTAGAGAAGTTAAAACATTGTTGGCTAATCAAGATATGAAGAAAGGTGCTTTCGATGTAACTTGGGATGGTACAAACAATGCTAATCAGAAAGTTGCTAGTGGGCATTACATTGCTACATTAACTTTCGGTAATTTCAGCAAATCAATAAAAATGACATTACTTAAGTAATAATATATTTGCAATTAAAAGCCGCGTAATTATTTTGCGCGGCTTTTATTATAATAATCCTTTCTCAATATTCCCATCACAATAAAATCAACGTATCGGTTATTATGATACATAGCTTCTCGTAAGGTTCCTTCAATTTCGAAACCGACTTTCTGATAAGCCTTTATTCCTTTGATATTTTCCGAAGAAACATGAAGCTGGATTCTGTTTAGATTCAGAATATCGAATGCGTACTTAATCATTAAACTTGTAGCTTCGGTGCCGTAGCCTTTTGACCAACAATTCTCGTCATAAATAGCTATGAAGAATATTGCTGCTCTGCTCACATAATCAATTCTGACAAATGCTGTTTGACCAATAGGATTACCCGAATTTTCGCATATTGTGAAAAATTCAATTTCTTTGCTAACTATCCAAGAGTTGATTTCTTCTTCCAGTTCTTTTGTTGAACATGGACGGAATGAAAAGAGTGTCTCTCTAACTATCTCTGAATTTTTTCCTATATGATAAGTAAGTAAGTCGGCTTGTTCGAAAGGGCTTATGAATATTTGATCTGATGTAAGAAATTTTACACGTTCCATTACTTGCTCCTTCTGATATTTGTCTTTTTCAAGATACCTTCCAAGTATAGTGAAGTTTAATGATTAATCTAAAAAAATGAGTAAGAAATGACAAAAATGCAGAAATTATTAGTGACTATATTGACTTTTATAAAACATTAACACTAAATTGATCTCAATTTCTAAATGTTCAAACAATTTGTAAATATGAGTTTAAAAGGGATAACTACGGTTATTTCGTGGATGATTTACGTTTATTTTGAAAAGATGTGCTATGCTTCACGTAAACCCTATGTCTGGATATTATAATTTCCAATATACATTATTTGTTTATCTAGGAGGCAGCATGAAACAAAAGCTACTATTACTAGTTATTATGAGTGTAGCTTTTTCCTT
The DNA here is from genome assembly GCA_942492055.1 of uncultured Ignavibacteriales bacterium. GTDB lineage: Bacteria > Bacteroidota > Ignavibacteria > Ignavibacteriales > Melioribacteraceae > CALODP01. The sequence goes on from CALODP010000002.1 coordinate 90,242, forward strand.
GCATCTTTTTGGCGGTACAACCGGAAAGTTGACAGGAACAATAACGGACGCAGATACTGGCGAACCGTTACCCGGCATTAATGTTATTCTTGAAGGGACAACAATAGGTGCCGCTACTGATCTCGAAGGGGGATTTCTTATTAATAATATTCCTCCGGGAATCTATTCAATTAAAGTATCCGGGGTTGGTTTTCAGACAAAAAGATTTGTTGATGTAAAAATAGCTGTAGATTTTACTACAAATCTAGATGTAATTATGTCAACTTACTCAATTGAGGTTGAAGAAGTTGTTGTAAAAGCCGAAGCTCCGTTAGTTAGAGAAGATTTAACCTCTTCACATGTTAGTGTTGACGCGGCACAAATCGAATCGTTACCTGTTGAAAGCGTTGCCCAGATTATATCGTTGCAAGCTGGTGTTACTCAAGGAGCAGGAGGTGAATTACATATTCGCGGAGGGAGATCAAATGAAATAGCTTACTCTGTAAATGGAGTTTCTATTTCGAACCCGAATGATAATTCGAAAACGGTGAGCATAGCGACTAATGCAATTCAAGAACTCTCGGTTGTTAGTGGTACTTTTAACGCTGAGTATGGAAATGCTCTTAGTGGGATTGTTAATACGGTTACCAAAGAAGGTGGAAGTAATAAGTATAATGGTTCGGTTTCCTTATATACCGGAGACTATCTGAGTACTAGAGATGATATCTTTGATAACATTGATGAGGTGGATCCGTTTAATAATTATGTAGTCGAAATGACATTAAGTGGTCCGATTCCATTTACAAACAATAAGTTATCAGTCTTTGCTTCGGGACGATATAATAATGACGATGGCTATCTCTATGGAAAGAGAGAACATACTATTTATGATTACGTTACCAAATACAATGATGGTTCTATGGATATAAAATCATCCGGTGATAACAAGACTGTTCCCATGAATAGTAGTGAAAGTTATAGTATTACAAGTAAATTAACTTATAGGTTATTATCTACTTTAAAGCTAAATTATGATTTTGTACTTTCTCATGCACAATATCAATCCTATAATCACGGATTAAAATTCAATCCTGACGCAAATAGTACCAAGTATAGTGATGGTATGTTGCATATATTCGAAATAAGACATGCACTAAGTAATAGTACTTTTTATACATTTAGGGCATCATATAATATTGATGATTATAAGAGATATTTGTTTCCACTACTTGATGTAAACGGAAACGAAGCTGATTTTTATGCCGGGAAAAGTTTAGTTGGTTTACATGCCGATCCGCGTTATCAGCCTGAATATAAATCAAATACTCTCCCTGCCCCTATTTCATTTTCGCCTGGAGGAACTTATGCCGGCGGTAATCAATCGCATTACTACCAAAGAACATATATTTATGGTGGTAAATTCGATATGACAAGTCAGCTGAATAAAAATCATGAAGTTAAGTTTGGAGCACAAGTTAGAAGTTATGAAGTTAATTCTCATGGTTTTGATATCTTGAGGGATACAACTACTTATCTGAAGTCCACAATTGCCACGAGCAATACAACGAGAAATAATTTTTATTCGAAAAAACCAATTGAAATATCCGGATATATTCAGGATAAAATGGAATATGACAACATTATTCTCAATGTTGGACTTCGCTATGATTACTTCAATGCAAACTCAAAATATGCAGTTAATGAGGATGCACAATCTCTAAATGATCCTGAATATTTACCAACTTTGGATGTGAATTCATTATTTAAAGATGCTGAAGCAAAACATCAGATCAGCCCTAGATTAGGAGTATCATTTCCGATAACTGATAGAGGTATTATTCATTTCTCTTATGGTCATTTTTATCAATTGCCTCCTTTGAGTTATCTTTATACAAATTCAGAATTTGAATACCAAGTAGGAACACCAACCTACGGGAATGCCAATCTTGATCCTGAAAGAACAATTGCTTATGAGATCGGATTACAGCAACAGTTGACAGATAATTTGGCAATAAATGTAACAGGATACTATAAAGACGTTAGAGATCTGCTAGCCACTCAGAGAATAAGAATAAGAGGGGACAAGCAGTATTTCCGTTATGTTAATAAAGATTACGCAAACATTAAAGGTCTTGTCTTTTCCCTGACAAAGCGTAGAACAGCAGATGATATGTTAGGGCTTACTCTTGATTATACCTATCAAGTTTCAGAAGGAAATGATGTTAATCCGGACGCCTTTTTTATGGATCGTGCTTCAGGAAGACAACCGGAAAAGATTCCTGTATTTCTAAGTTGGGATAGAACTCATCAACTAAACGGCACAATTTCCGTCGGAGAAATGGGAAATTGGAATGTAACTTTAGTTGGCCGAATTAGCTCAGGATTGCCGTATACTCCTGAAATCTTCGAAAAGCAAATCAATTTGGAGAAGAATAGTGATAGAAAACCTTCTCATGCAAGAGTTGATCTGATGGCTGAAAAAACAATTGAGGTTGCAGGACTCGATTTAGTACTTTTTGTAAAAGTATTTAATCTGTTTGATACTCTCAACGAAAATTTGGTCTATTCCAATACCGGAAGATCTTCCTATACTTTGGATGAACTTAGAGGCCCTGCTGAAAAAACTGATCAATTAGCAAAGCAGTATTCTGCAATAAAAACATCCGGGGAGTATTATTCAAGGCCGGATTACTATCTTCCTCCTAGAGAAATAAGACTTGGATTGTCTTTTGAATTTTGAGTTTCGCAATTATTGAAAAGGAATTAACATGAAAATAAAAAAAATACTGTGTCTCCTTTTTCTTTCTTATTCTCTTGTTCTATTCGGACAGAATAATAATGGTAAGGAAGCAGAACACAGAAATATAAAAAATCTTATCGAAACAGGAATAACAAAGTACCCTTTTGCTAAAAATCAAGGAGGCGACAATAAAGGTAAAGTCGAAGAATCACTTGAAAAGGCAGAAGGGCATTCAGATAGAAAGTACTATATCATGAATGGGAATAAAATTACAACTCAGGTTACAAACTACGGCGGTATTGCCCCAGGATATGGTTTGATTCGAAATGTAAGTAATGTTGTCTGGAAGAAACTGAGTTATGTATTTCAATTCAGTCCAATTGTTGGTGCAGCGGTTACAGATGAAAATGGGAAGAAAGTTCATATTATTTCTGACGGATTAAATGATTATATGACCTCAAGTTATCATTTGCAAGAAACAAATCCGACATATGATACTCTGTGGCAATGGCAGCCATTATCAGGATATGCTGACCCTGAAAGTGAGTGTATGGCTTCAAATCCTGCCCCAGATAAGGATGGAGACGGTAAACCTGATAGTTGGCCGCGTGAATGGTACAATCCTACTTTGGGTGAGTATGTATGGCCTGGATATTTATCTCAAAACTCAACTAATGCTGATCAAGAAGTTTTTTGGGCTATGGATGATAGAGATAATATGGAGTTTGATTATTATCCTTTCAAAAATGATAGAAAAAGAAAAGGGCTTGGAATTCAAATTGACGGCCGAGCATTTCAATGGAGTAACGCATTAGCTGAAAACACTATCTTTTTCGTATATACTATAACTAATACAAGTGATACGAGATTGGATTCGGTTTTCTTCGGAATCTACGGAGATCCGGATATTGGTGGGGGAAGCCCTGAAAATAAAGATGACGAAGGCTTTTTTGTCCCTCCGTATTCACTTGATACACTGGATATTAGTTCTGTTCCTGTTTATGCCAGAAGTTTGGTTTATTTCTGGGATCAGGATATGAAGGGTGATTTCGGATTACCTTTAGGTTACCTTGGTTGTAAATTTTTGGAAAGTCCCGGAAATCCGGAAGATGGTGAAGATAACGATGGTGACGGTTTAGTTGATGAACGTCAAGATGACGGAATAGATAATGACGGTGATTGGGATCCGAATATTCATGATGTTGGTATCGACGGTGTCCCTAATACTGGAGATTTGGGTGAGGGGGATGGTGTCCCTACCGCCGGTATTATTAAGGCAGATGGTTCACCAGATCCATTATATCCAGGAGAGCCTAATTTTGAATATACTGATCTTGATGAATCGGATCAGATTGGCTTGACAAGTTTTAATAGTTGGACATGGAATCAAGATAATATCGCAAATGATGAATCTATGTGGAATAGATCTATTCCTGGAAACTTCGGTGCTATTCAGAGGAAGAGTGATATAGTGTTTATTTTTGGTTCAGGCTATATTTCTTTGGATCCGGGTGAGACAAAACGTATTTCAACTGCACTTATTTGTGGGGAGAACTTAGATGATCTTCTGACCTCCGCAGAAACCGTTCAAAAGATATACAATAACAATTATCAATTCTACAAGCCTCCGAAATTACCGACAGTTAAAGCTGTTCCTGGAGATAAAAAGGTAACCCTCTATTGGGATACTCAAGCAGAAAACAGTATCGATCCGATTGGTGGTAGAGATTTTGAAGGCTATGTGATCTATAGAAGTACTGATCCTAGTTTTAGTGATATTCAAAAGGTAACTGATGGCCGGGGAAGCTCATTCCTTTGCGAGCCTCTTAAAGATGTCGATGGTAATGATGCTAAGTTTGATGTCGCAACATGTTGGGAACCCTTTTCCGATCTAAATAAAAATGGTATTTGGGATAAAGGAGAGCCATTTGTTGATCTTAATAAGGATCAGTTATGGTCTCAAGATGCGGAAGATCCATGGAAAGGATATCATCCTATTCAATATACTAACAGAGGGATTCATTATTATTTGGGCGATAATTCCGGATTAATACATTCATACGTTGATTCGAACAACGTAGTTAATGGTCAGACTTACTATTATGCTGTGGTGGCTTATGATCATGGTGATTCCACAATAGTTCCTGTTTCCGAGACAACAAAGAAAATAACAATAGATCCGATTACCTCCGAAATTACTTTTGATCCTAACACAGTTATGGTAGTACCTGGGCCTAGAGCAAACGGTTATATTGCTCCTAATACAGATGACTGTCAATTGGAGCATATTGCGGGAATTAGTACTAGCAAGGTGACTTATGAAATTATTGATGATCTTAAAGTAATGGATCAAGGGAAATATGAGCTAATTGTTAGTGACGAAATGGCTATCGGTCGCGATACAGTAAAGGTGGAAAATTATTCTATTCTTAATACTATTCCTAGAACTGAGATCATTACTCTATTTGGTAAGAAATATGCAGATATTTCCGAAGCTAATGTTCTAAAGGATGAAATCTTTTCTGTGGCAAGTGTGTCAGGAGAAAAATATTTAGAGAATACCGATTATGTTGTCAATTACTCCAAAGGAGCGATTAAAAGGACAGATGATAGTAAAATAGATGATCAAGAAAAGGTAGTAGTGACATATCGTTATTATCCGATAAGATATAGTACACTAATGAATGATGAAGACTCAAATCCTGTTTTTGATGGGATTAAACTTAAGGTTAATAATGAAGCCTTGTTAGAACCTGATACCTCCAAATGTGGCTGGGTTGAAGGAGTCTGTAATCTTGATTTTGAGTTCACCAAAAGTTCGGTAAATGTTAATCAAACTGATTATCCGGCCGACTATGAAATTTCATTTAGCAATGATATTATAGATAGCGCATTTGTACAAGACAAAGGACTCGTTAAAACTCCTGTAAAGTATTCTGTTAAAGATATAACCAACGGAGTTCCAGTTAGAATTCCAACTTTCTTAAATGAAAAAGCCAATAGCAGAAACAAGGAATGGAATCCGGGTGATGAGATTTGTTTCTTTACTCAAGGGGCGACCGGAACAGTAAAGGATACTCTTACTTGGGGAGTAAGGATTCTCGCCAAGGATGATTCAAACGAAGTTATTCCCGGAGCAGGAGATGTTCTTGTTTTGAGAACAAAAAGACCTTTAGCCAAAAGTGATAAATACTCATTGACTACCAAGGCCGGAAAGGTCATTGCTAAAAAATCATCAGATATGTTAGATAACATTTATGTTGTTCCAAATCCTTACTTGGGTTACAGTTCAATTGAGCCTACTAACAAGTTGCCAGGACAATCCAGAGGGGAAAGAAGAATCTATTTCGAAAATCTGCCTCAGAAATGTACTATTAGAATCTATACACTGAGCGGTGATCCGGTGAATACCTTGTATCATGATTCCGGTGTAAGCAATGGACGCGAATACTGGAATTTATTAAATAGAGATGGTTTCGGAGTTGGTTATGGTGTTTATGTCGCTCATATCGATGCTCCTGGAATCGGGGAAAAACTTGTTAAGTTTGCTTTGATCAAGTAATGTGAAACAGACAATAATATTTTTGGAGACATAAATGAAATACATTAATAAATATAATCTGATTTTACTGAGCTTGTTACTTTGCAACTTGCTCATGGCTCAGAATATTACTAAGTCGGGAACGACTGTTGCCCAATTCTTAAAGGTCAGCGTCGGCCCGCGTGCTGTTGGAATGGGCGGTGCTTTTACCGCAACTGCGGATGACGCATCTGCTCTTTATTGGAATCCTGCAGGAATAGCCTCAAACTATTCCGGTGAAGCTGTTTTTACTCATACAAGTTGGTTTGCCGATGTGAACCATAATTTTGCAGGAGTTACTAATTATATTGACGGTCTCGGGACTGTAGGAGCTTTCGTATCATATCTTTCAATGGATGAAATGCTTGTAAGAACCGTTGAGAAACCTGAAGGGACCGGGGAAAAGTTTAATTCCGGTGGTGTTTCGGTTGGTGTAAGCTTTGCAAGAAATCTTACCGATAATTTTTCCATAGGTTTCAATGCGAAATATATTAATGAATATATCTGGAATGAATCCGCAAATGGTTTCGCTATGGATATCGGTGTACTCTACAAGATTCCTGTGTTGAACGAATTTCGCTTAGCAGCCTCAATCTCTAATTTCGGTACCAAAATGCAAATGGAAGGTAGGGATATTACTGAGATCAAACATGTTGGCGAAAGCGGTGAAGGAAACATGATCAATACTAATCTCGAAATGGAAGAATGGGATCTACCGTTATTGTTTAGAGTCGGTGTCGCTGCTGATTTGATTAAGAGCGATATTCACCGTGTTACAACAGCTATCGACGCGGTCCATCCTAACGATCATACCGAATACGTTAATGCCGGTATGGAATACGGCTGGAACGATATTGTGTTCATCAGAGCCGGTTACAAATCTCTTTTCGAAAAAGAAACTGAACAAGGTCTTACTTTGGGTTTCGGTTTGAACTATCGATTAATTCAAGCGGTCAAGGTAAAAATAGACTATGCCTATCAAGACTTCGGAAGATTGACAGAAGTTCATTATTTTTCCTTCGGAGTTAAGTTTTAGAGGGATTTGGTAAATAAAATATCTAATTATTTCATATATTGAAAACCCAATTCCGGCCTTCGGGATTGGGTTTGTTATATACGGACGCCTTTGGATGTTAGCCCGAATGATTATTCTGACTGTTCAATAAATATGGATGTTAAGTGATGTTTAAAAGAAAATTGCTGGCGTCACTGGGCATTGCGGCTCTCTGTGCTTTTACCGCTTGTTCCGGTGTTGCAACTGTGGAGGAAAAACCCTTAACAATTGAGGGAAAGATTGAGTATTTGAAGGACTCTTTTAATATGGGCAAAATGCCATTTTATGTTGCCCGTGGTACTTCGGTTGAAAGTGTTGCCATTAACGAAATGGCAAAGAAAGTAATTATTAAGACTAATAAGTATTTCGCGCAAAACTATATGCGTGAAGATAAGGTTCGTGGAATTAAAGAGGCTATCAAGGAGATTCTTGGCGCTCAATTTTCTCAATATGATGTCGATATTTTAATCTCCGGTCTTCCCATTGAAGAATATATTCCTAATTTTTATCGTACCGACAAAAAGGATTTCGACAAATCTCGTCTTGCGAAAAAAGATCTTAAAAGGCCTTTACCTGTTGTAAGAAACGAGAGCAAGCCTTTTGAAATTACAAACGGGTTGAACGAAAAAAATATTGCTCTTTGGCACAGCCATGGCTGGTATTTTAATCATCAACAAAACAGATGGATGTGGCAACGTGCCCGTTTATTCCAATGTATAGAGGATCTCGGCCCGATGGCTTATGCTGTCCCATACATAATTCCCATGTTGGAAAATGCCGGTGCCAATGTCTTTGTCCCACGAGAAAGAGATGTCAATCCGAATGAAATAGTTATCGACAACGACATGAATGATGCAGGGTATATTGAGAAAGGGGAAGGATGGTCTAAAGGAGACGGAACCGGTTTTCTTAAAGGGGAACTCCCTTATCCCGGCAATTACAATCCATTTAAGCATGGAACTCACAAAGTTATTACTTCTGCTGAAGTTGCGAATGCCGAAGTCGATTTCATTCCTGAAATTCCGGAAGAAGGTAAGTATGCCGTATATATCGGTTACAATGCTACCGACAATAACATTAATGATGCTCACTATACTGTTTTCCACAAAGGGGGAAAGACTGATTTCAGAGTAAATCAACAGATAGGAGGGAATACATGGATATATCTCGGACATTTTGATTTTGAAAAAGGTAAAAATCCTGAAATAGGTAAAGTAGTTCTTTCCAACGACAGTAATGAGCCCGGTAAAGTTGTTTCGGCTGATGTTGTTCGTTTTGGCGGGGGAATGGGAGTTATAGAAAGAAACGGAAAAGTTTCCAATCGTCCTAAGTATGTTGAAGGAGCTCGTTATTATTTGCAATATGCCGGTATGCCGGATACACTTGTTTATAATTTGAACGACAATAAGAGCGATTACAAAGACGATTATCAGTCCAGAGGCGAATGGGTAGATTATCTGATTGGTGCTCCTTTTGGCCCTACCGGTAATAGAAACGCAAAAGGCCTTGGTATTCCGGTTGATTTATCATTTGCTTTCCATACGGATGCTGGAATTACTCGCAATGATACTGTGATTGGTTCTTTAGGGATCTACTCTACTTACGATATGGATTCCAGTGTAGTCTTTCCTGATGGTGTCTCACGTATTGCCTCAAGAGATCTTACCGATATCATGTTAACGGAAATCACCGGAGCAATTAAAGCTAAATTCGATCCGGAGTGGATACGTAGAGATATTTGGGATAAGATGTATAGCGAGGCCTCAAGACCTACTGTTCCTTCTACTCTTTTGGAATTGCTATCACATCAGAACTTTATCGATTGTATGTTTAATCTGGATCCTCGATTCCGTTTTGATGTTTCCAGAGCTATTTACAAATCTATGTTAAAGTTTCTTTCCGTACAATACGGATACGATTATGTTGTTCAACCCTTACCGGTCGATCATTTTAAAACCGAGCTAAACAACGCTAATGGCGAGATTGCTCTTTCATGGACCCCCGTTGCCGACTCTCTGGAACCTACAGCTGTGGCTAAGAAGTATGTAGTTTATACAAGAATAAACGATGGCGGTTTCGACAATGGTGTTTTGGTAAACACAAATAGTTTTGTAAAAACAGATGTTGAGTCTGGCAAAACATATAGCTTCAAGGTCACTGCGGTAAACGAAGGTGGCGAAAGTTTTCCTTCCGAAGTCCTTTCGGTATGTTGGATGAATAACGAAAAAGCTCCCGTTCTTATCGTAAATGGTTTCGATAGAATCTGCGGACCTGCCTCCGTAAGAACCGATAAGTTTGCCGGAGTACTCGATTTCGTTGATGCCGGGGTTCCTGATAAGTATGATCTCCATTATACCGGTCATCAATATGATTTTAATCCTAAATCTCCTTGGACAACCGATGATACTCCGGGACATGGAGCTAGTTACGCTGATTATGAAACAAAAGTTATAGCCGGTAATACATTCGATTATCCTTATCTTCACGGCGAAGCTATTAAAGCTAATGGTTTCTCTTTTGTCTCATGTAGCGACGAAGCTGTTGAAGACAAAGCCGTAGATCTGACTCAATATAAAATGGTTGATTATCTCCTCGGTGAGGAAAAAGCTACTCCATGGCAAAAGGCCATTACAAACGAAAAGAACGGACTTTGCTTCAAAACATTCTCCGATAATATGAAAACAGCTATTTCCGATTATCTTACCACCGGTGGTAAGATATTAGTCTCCGGTTCTTATATAGCTACGGACTTGTTCCATAATGTCGGTTCTACTAAGGAAGATAAAAAGTTTGCCGAAGAGATTTTGAAATATACATTCCAGTCTGACCACGCTGTGAGAAACGGAAATGTTATCTCCGAAAACAATTTTATGACTACTTCTTCCAAAGTAGATTTTAATACCGAGTTGAATGGGAAATTATATGCCGTAGAAGCTCCTGACGCTATCAATCCTATTAATGGCTCCGAAGTTCTTCTTCGTTATTCGGAGAATTCCTTTAACGCCGCTATCGGATATAAAGGGGAATACGGAGTAGTCGCGGTCGCTTTTCCTATAGAAACGGTAATTGGTAAGGAAAACAAAGCTGAACTAATGAAAGCTGTCTTAAAATATCTTGAAATGTAAAACGGATTTAATATGAAAAATAAATCAGTTCTATTTACTATTCTCTTTTTTGTCAGCGCCGCTCTTGCGGCGCAAGACTTTAGCGCTATTCATAATTACATTAAAGACAAATCTGAAACAGACCTTCTAAAACATTCCCAATGGGCTCTCTACGCTAAATATCTTGATTCCGGTAAGGAAATAGTTAACCATAATGGCGAGATGAGTGTTGCCCCTGCTTCCGGGCTTAAGGTCTTTACTTCTACTGCCGCTTTGGGAATTCTCGGCGAAGATTACCGTTTCGAAACCAAAGTTGTCTATTCCGGTAATCTTACTTCCGAGGGAGTGCTTGAAGGTGATATATACATTATTGGCGGTGGAGATCCTACCTTAGGCTCCGATAGAGTTGAAGGTTCTATGGATCTAAATCAATTAATGGTTTCCTGGGCAAAGAAAATTAAAGAAGCAGGCATAAAAGTAGTAAAGGGTTCCGTTATTGCCGATGATCATAGATATTCTTCTAAGGTTCTACCTGATAATTGGTATTGGGTTGATATGGGAAATTACTACGGAGCAGGAGTAAACGGGCTTACAATCCATGATAATCTTTATCATCTTTATTTCGAACCTGCCGATAAGGTCGGAGATAAGGCTAAAGTTCTTCGTACCGAACCGGAAATCCCTAATCTTAAGTTTGTTAACGAAATGGAAACCGGTAAAAAGGGTTCCGGCGATAACGGATATATCTATGCTGCTCCCCGGCAGTATAATGCTTATCTTCGCGGTTCCATTCCTGCCGGTGTAAAAGAATTTTTCATCAAAGGAGCTATTCCGGATCCGGCTCAATTTGCCGCGGAATATCTTACAAAAGTCTGTGGCGAAAACGGAATTGAAATAGTCGGAGAGCCGAGAAAGATTGGCGAAGAGGTAAAGTATTCCGATGCTAAGGAAATAGCAATAGTTAAATCTCCTACTGTCTCGGAGATTGTCTATATAGTCAACAAGAGGAGCTTCAATCTCTATACGGAACATCTTCTTAGAGAAATTGGCCTTGTTAAAAACGGTGAAGCCTCGGTTTCTGCCGGAGTTAAAGCGTTAACCGATTTTCTTGAAAGCAAAGGTGTTAATACGGCCGGCCTTCTTCTTTCCGATGGCTGCGGATTGAGCCGTTCCGACGCAATAACTCCTAAAATGATGGTGGACCTTCTTGCGATGAATACAAAACAAGACTATTTTAAGAGCTTTGATAATTCTCTTTGTCCTTTCGGTGTTTCCGGCGATATTGGACATTACGCCAACGTAGGCCTCGGAACTCTGCTGGAAAACAACGCGAGAATTAAGTCCGGTTCAATTAGTCTGGTAAGAAGCTACTCCGGTTATTTGAAAGATAGAAAAGGAAGAACGATCGTTTTCTCATTAATTGCGAACAATTTCGACGGTTCGGCGGGGATGATCGGGAAAATTCATAGAGAAATAATGGTTAAATTAGCCGAATTAAACTAATGGTGGATGATATGAAGATAATTAGAAGTCTCTTACTTATTGCGTTAATATGTTTCTCGGCAGTGGCAAGCTCTGCTCAAAAACCTTTGAAGTTTTACGACATGGAAAATAAGCAGATCGATTCCTTGTTGACTGAAGTAAGTAAATCGAAGATGACTATTACCGATAAGATGAACATGTATTCCGAAATGTTTTTGGGAATGCCATATGATTTGACATGTACCGGTGACGGGCCTTACGCTCTTTACGAACAGAAGCCGTTAGTTACTTTCCGGAAAACAAATTGCATGGTATTTTGTGAGCATGTTCTCGCTTTGTCGATATCCGATAGTTGGGATAACTTCTTCAACAATCTTCAGCAGATTCGTTACAAAGACGGGATGATAGGAATGCGCACAAGAAACCATTACACAATGGTTGATTGGTTGCCCGAAAACTCATGGTTGCTTTATGATGTAACTAAGACGATTGGGGGAGACTATACTAAATCCTTCACCAGAACAATTTCACACGAAAATTTCTTTACGAAAAAGGGCATTGCCGATTTGCGATATATAAAACCGGATAGAACTCTTACTATAGAGTATGTGCCGTTCGACGCTCTTCTGAAGGTGAAGAAAAATATTAAGAATGGGGATGTTCTTTCCCTATTGTTTGCTAAGTTAGACAATATTTTCTCGGCACACATGCTGATGGCAATGGAGAAAGACGGAAAGTTATATATTCGCGAATCATCAATGAGTAAGATGACTACTATTGATACCCTTTTCGAAGATTGGGTAGCGAAATATATAGATTCCCAAAAGTATGCCGGCCTTGCGTTTATGCGTGTTAAAGATGAGCTAAACCAACCCGGGAAAATTATACTCCCTTGGGAGATTTCAAAGCTGAAATAGTTTTCTACTATAGCCCGAAATGTAGATTTCGGGCTATCCATATAATAAATTTTCCTTCAATTCCCTTTATAGTCGTCACAAATCATGAGTTCAATATTTGTCAATCCGTTGTTGTTTTTGTAATCGGAGAAGAAGTTGCAGAACTAATCAATAAAGATATGGAAGCAGGTAGTTACGATGTAACCTTCAACGCCTCCGAATTACCATCCGGCGCATATTTTTGTAGAATGTCTTGCGGTGATTTTACTCAAACCCGCAAAATTATTTTGATGAAATAGATTGAAGAGTTAACATATACTAATTTTGCTAAAGGACGTGAATATTTCGCGTCCTTTTTATTATTTGGAAGATAGTTATTCCGGATAATCGGGATTTCACCTTCTCTCTGAGAAGTATTTTGAAAAGATTATATATTAGGAGGGAAGTTTGTAGATATTCCACTTTGCACGGTTATTTCTGTAGATAAACTTACTAATAATGTGAATTCTATGTATACACTCCCAAAGACCATTAAAGTGATGAATTCTTTCCCCGGTAAGTATCTCTTTATCCTTTTTTCTTTTCTTGATCTCATTAGTCAGATATTCCAGCCTGTTTTTTAATTCTGCGCTCTTATTTATTCCTTCTTCCGTAATACCGGCATTCAACAATTCTTCCTTGTATTGAATCTCTTTATCCAGGAAGTTTTGGTAAAAAATAAGCATACCTGTTCCACTACCTCTGATGTTTCGGATATTCCTGTTGGCAAATGATTTCATTATTGCGCTGTTATTAGAAAAGACTTTTTCGATGAAATAACTGTGTGTTCTGAAGTGAATAATACATTCGTTAATTACTTCTTTCAGATCTTTGGTTAATTGACTATTTTCCGAGACTACTGAGCTGTTCGGAACAAATTGTTGCGAAGTATTTATAAGTCTTCGCATTGCGTTTAACCAATCAGTGTTAATCTCTCGGTCAAATATCTCAAATTCGGTTAGATCTCTTTGGATATTATTATAAAATGTTTCAGCTATATTGAGCATCTTAGAATCGGAGATGGTATATTTTCTTTTCGCTTGGATAGCGCAAACCATTTAGATTACCTCCTATGTAAATGAGGATAATGCAAAATAGATATCGTAGAGCTTATTCATATATGTTTCTCTTTGGTTTTGTAAACAGTTATGGAAAAAGAATGGTTCACTAATCGCAATTGGATATATGGCAATAGTTTGTGAAAGTATTTTACTCTATGCTTTTATTTGGTTAATACTAGTTCTTTTCCGGAAAAGAAGCATCCGAGATGTGTTTAGTAATATCCGCTCCAAGAAACAAAATATACATATGGAGTAAATTCAATTCCTTTCCGAGAAGGGTAATACCCGATATAAGTAATATAGTTTCCATCACTAGTTATCATATATCATTTTCAGTAATAAAGATTCCACAAATAGCAGGGGAAAAACATTTCGATTATCTTTGGCAAGGTGAGTGATCTGATTGACTAAGTTTAATAGCAGTATATTAATGAAGCATTTTTGTGAAGCCAAAAGAAAATGGCATACTTCCAGATAGAAGATTTTGTCGGAAATCCGGAAATTAGGTTAGTAATATCTGTACAGCGAACAGATTTAGGAAGAACCCTTTATTGAATAAAGAATTAATAAATCTCCATACTAACGGGTTAAAGCCATTTTCTTAATCATGCTCTTTTCTCCTGAGATCAATCTGTAAAAGTAAATACCCGAGGGAGAAACTTCACCTAATTCTGTTTTACCATTCCATTCTATCTTATATTCTCCCTGTGAAAGACTACCATCAATAAGTGTAATCACCAATTCTCCGAGAGAATTAAAAATTTCGAGCCTGGTGTTTTCTGTTTCGGGAATTGTAAAAATAATGGTAGTAGTAGGATTAAAAGGATTTGGATAATTATTGCCAAGATAGAATAGCTTCGGTAGAGCATCATTAACGATTTCAACATTAACAGGAATACTATTTGGATCTCCCGGGTTGGTAACCAAAGCCGGATTTCCCGGTGCGGGGTTTCCTATACTCCATTGTCCGGTAGGATCTTGGAGTTCTTCTCCGTTTGTAAACCCATCACCGTCGGAATCAATTTGAGCCAGTATTGAATTCCATGTAACATTGCCACCGGAAAGAAAAGCTCCTTCAACTGTGGCTCCGAAAGAGTTTCTGGGGCCACCACCGCCGGCGTTGAAATGACAATTAGAGCAGCTGAATTGTGATCCGTTTGGTATTTGGGAGACTCTAAAGCTTCTGGCCCACAATGTAGCGAAAGCAATCAGAGTTAATATGAAAAATAATCTCATATGATTACGACGCATTTTGATTTCCTCCTTTCTATTTCATTGAATAAACCGAAAATGACAGAAGAGATGACGCCTATAATAAGAAGTATAACAACGTTACTTAAGAGAAGGTTCGAAATGGTTATTAGAAATGAATTATTGCGATGAAAATAAGTAAGCAGGGAAATGTAAAAGAATAATAGATCGCATTTCCCTGCTTCGCGCCTAAAAAAGACGCTTACTATTACACTGTGTACATCTTACAAACATAATATATGTTATTTTTAGTTCCGATTCATCATTAATTAGCAAATTCCTCATGGATTTAATCCCGTATGGCATTCGGTACAGAAAGATTCTTTCCATGCTTGGTCTATATCCGTTGGATGTTTGAACTCAAGTGAACCGTTAAAGCCAGCCACTTCTGTTTCTTCGGGAATTCCTTGGGCTGTTATGAGATGACAACCATTGCAATCATGAGAAATGTTTCCTCCGTTCTCACTTACATGATTATAAGAGTGACATCTGAAACATCCTTTAAATTCAAGATGCCCGATATTATTAGGATAAGCGTTCCATTTAACACGCATTTCGGGAAAAATATTCTTACGGTAAGCTTCTTGGAGTCCCTGTATTCCTTTGAGTATTAACTCAGGCTTCTCTTCGACCAAATCGGGATAATTCTCTTCATAAAACGAGTTGACTTTATCTCTTATGAAAGTCATTGCCGAATCAGTTGTATTAAAATCCTCTTCGCATATCTCCATGGAAAGACTTTTAATTTCGGGAAGAGAAGTCGGAATAGCTCCTATGCTCATTGCGTGATTAACGAAGATAGCCGGTGGATTATATATATGAGATGGTCTGTTATGACAATCGATACAATCCATTTCATGGATCTCAGAAGAGGCTAATAGGGAATCATCCGCCTCCGATTCCTCATCGCGATACACAACGGTATCGTTATTAACGATATCTATATAACGAACCCAGGGAATATCCTGGTTGTTTTTATCAACTGAGATATATTCGACTTTTACATTGGGGTTAATATGCCAATGAATCCCTTCGGTAAGACCTTTGCTACTATGTTCCGCACCGATTTTAGTTGTAAGGAAGATATTCCATTCCGTATTGGATTCGTCCGAGAGAAAATGTTTTCTCATATCAAGCTTTCGGGCGTAAAACTTTTGCGGCCAATGGCATTTCTCACATGTTTCCCGAGCCGGCCTTAGATTATTAATAGGTGTCGGAATCGGTTTGGGATATACCCCGGCGATAACCGCGTACACCTGGTAAAGACCGGAAAGCTTCGACTTTACGTACCAGTCTGCCCCTTCTCCAACATGACACTCCACACATTTGACGCGCGCGTGCGGAGACGTTTTATAGGCCGTATATTCGGGAGTCATTACCGTATGACATGTTTCTCCGCAAAACTCGGTAGTTTCGGTAAAGTTAAATGCTTCGTAACTCCCTATCGCGGAAAGAAAAAGGAATATAATTGTTCCGAAAGAGAATATCGAAAAGGCGTTTCGGTGCCTCGGATCATTTAAGTCGAAATGCGGAAGTCTTTTCATTTCATCCGGACTCATTTTTGCCATCCGCTTATGAGTTCGGTACATTCCTATGGGAATGAGTAATAGTCCCACAATTAAAAAGGAGGGGAGAATTATGTATATAACAAGTCCCAAATAGGAACTTCCCCTATCCAAAAAGTACGAGACAAAGAAAAGGAAAATGATCATAAACAAAACAATGGCGGAGATTGCCGCCCCGATAATGGTGATCCAGTTATGAGTAGATTGAGGAAGTTTATGTTTCATACTAGCCTCTATTTAATGGGATGCGAAAACAATTTAAGAAGGTGAGAGGAAAGAATAAAGAAAAATAATTGCTAAAAACGTTAAAATGGGGCTCAAGAAGGAGAAATTCAATAATAACCGAAAGAATATGCCCCTTTGCAAAATGTAATAAAGGGGCATAAGATAAGTAATATCAATTAACAATTATACTTTGGATTCTTTCGTTCTTCTGATGGTGGATATCAGAAAGCCGAATGTTGTTAACGCAACCCCTAACCAAACCAACATTATAAATGGCTTTATGCTCGCTTCAATTGAGAGTATCTCCTTTGGCTCTATCGGTTCATGAATGTGGCCGTCGTGATTTCCCGAAATAGTATCGAGAGTTATCACGATTTTTCCAGAGGCATCAAGATTGGTTAATGTAATTCTCATGTCAGCTTCTTTGATTTCAACGGTAGTAAAATTCTTGGCTCCTTTATCGGCTATCATTCTTGGCACGGCTTTATATGCTTCACCGGCTTTCTCTACCATTAAAAAGGCGCCAATATAGAATTCTTTACCTTCCTGCATCATAGCCATGGCTTCGGCTGGAAAATTGAAGCCCGTAAATGTTACGGCGTATTCATTATATATAGTTTTTGAGCCCTTTGTAAGAGTAACACTTTCTCCTGAAGAATGTTCTTTATTCCTTCCGTCATTATAACTGAGAGGGGAAATATAGAAATCCTTTGTAAGAGAATTGTAGATGTCAGGTTCTCTCATCAAACTATTATTAAATTCGGCGATATACATAACAGGAGCTACGGCAAAAGAATTTGTTCCCTTATCTACTTCTATATTAAAGGCATATTTCTTTCCGTCTTCTATAAGATTAAATCCTGTAAAAGTAAGATCGTAACCTAAGACCGATTTTGTCTCTCCTTTAACAAGATCTATCTGCTGATCTTTTGTATATCCACCGGTAGCTATAACACCTAAGAGCATAATAGCGAAGCCTATGTGAGAAACAGCTGCGCCAAGCTTTATCGGTTGTTTTTTGATAACTCTGAAAGCTACTTCGGTATTAACAACTATTGTAAAAAGAGCCGAAAGTGTAAAGAGAATAAGCATTATCTCTTTCATGCCGGCAATGAGAACAATAACAAGAGTAAGTACCAAAGAGACAATTAGAAAATTCCCGGTTCTTTTGAGAAAATCCATTCCTTTGTTCTGTTGCCATTTAAGGATGAGGGATAGTCCGTTAATAACTCCCAGAATAATACCTATGGGAAGATTAAGTTCATTGTAAAAAGATATTTCAACTGCTCTTCCGAAAATAGGTGTAGAGGTTCCGACGATTATAATAATCGCGGAAGCTATAAGAGTAACTGCTCCGGTAAAAAGAGCCAACTCTCTGGAAAGAAGATTATCTTCTCCTTGAAATGTTTTTTCCAAATATTTCCAACGATATGCTATAGCTCCGAAACCAATTACAATAAATGTAAGAATAAAGATTACTAATAGGGTATAAGCGAGCATGCCGGGATCTACGAAAGAATGAACCGAAGAATCTCCCAATATACCACTACGGGTAAGAAAGGTGGAATATATAACTAATACGTAAGTTAAGATACATAATATGAGATTTGTCTTAACAAAGCGTCCGGCACCACCGGAAGCCTGAGTCTTTTTTTGAATTAATAACGTATGAATGGAAGCCACACCGATTATCCATGGAACAAGACTGGAGTTTTCAACGGGATCCCATCCCCAATAACCACCCCAACCTAATACACCGTAAGCCCAATAACCTCCGAGCATTATTGCCAGACCTAAAACCATCATTCCTGCTATAACCCAGGGAAAAGATTGCTTAATCCAGTCGACATATTCGTTTTTGATGAGAGCCGAAAGAGCAAAAGAGAAAGGAACAGCTGCCATCGCGAAGCCTACGAATAATAAAGGAGGATGAATCTGCATCCAAAAGTTCTGCAAAAGAGGATTTAAGCCTTTTCCTTTTATAAGAAAAGAGCTGAATGCTATTCCTTGAGCCTCAAGCATTCCTACTAGTTGAGAATCTATTTTAACGAAGTTTTGATTACTTCCCGGATCTCCGTATAAAAAACCTTTTAAGAAGGGAAGCCCTATATAAGAAGGATTTATTTTCCCGACATCAACAAAAGTAGGATCGGCCCAGATATATGTAAAAGGAGATTTTAATAGAGGACTAACCATTACAAGAAGAAAAGCCGTAGCTAAGGTATATATTAACATAACACGGTTTTCCAGACCATCTCTTTTGGATGTATATTCCAAAAGAATAAGGCCTACTATTACCGCGAAGAAAGCCCAAAGAAGAAAACTTCCTTCCTGACCGGCATAGAATGTAGACATAAGAAGGCCGAAGGGAAGATCATCACCGGAATAACTGAAAACATACTTATATTGATACTGATGGGTTATAATTGCGTTAAGCAATAAAGCGGAAGCGGCAATAACCGAGATTGCCATAATGTGAAAACCACCGCGAGCGAGCTTTTGAGTATTGGAATAACCTCGCAATGAAAAATAATACATTGTTAGAGAAAAAACTGAGGCTAATAGCCCTATAGTCAATAAGATATTTCCAACCATAAAAGAAGCTCCTTTACCATTATGTTATGTGTTGGTTTCCTGTTCGAATTGTGATTCATATTTCGAAGGACATTTCGTAAGAATTTCGGAAGCGTGAAAAGATCCATCACGATATTTGCCGGTTACTACAACGCTTGTCGAAGATTCGAAATTATTTGGGATAGCCCCTTTGTAAATAACCTTTATCTCTTTCCCTTTGAAGTCGCTCATATAGAAAGAAAAAGTATTGTTCTCTTTATCCATTACATATCTTTTCTCTTTGACCCAGGCTCCGGTAGCCTTTATCGTTCCTTTGGAACTGATTATTCTGGCAAAATCCTCTTCGTACTTTATATTTGTCTGTGTAAAGAGATATCCCATAAAGCCCATGAAGACGGCAATAATAATTCCGCCCGCAATATATTTGTTCTTCATTTCTTATTTCTCCTCGAGTTCTTTTTCTATGGTCTTTAGTCTTTTATCGGTCTTCCATAGAAAAGCAAAAATGCCGATCCAAATTGTTAATACAATAAACAAAACTATATAGATAGAGTTCGCTTCCAAGAAAGAAAGTAATCCGTTCACGATATACCTCATATCAGTTTTTTAGAAACTTTATCTTTTATTATTATCGATTTATAGCTGATCTTCCACATCCAATAATACAATAAAGTAAAAGCGAGCAAGGACAGATAGAAGACTAACTGCATGTTCGAGTTCATTCTGAAATCTACCACCGGACCGGAAGTAGCGTCATTTGAAGAGCCGGGATGCAAGCCGGTCATAATTCTTGGCATTATGAAAATAAAGAAAGGTACCGTGAGAAAAGCTATTATCGAATATATTGCTGATAGCTTTGCTCTTTTATCTTCGTTCTCTATTGCGGAGCGCAGAGCGAACAAAGATCCGTATATTAACAACAAAACGAAGATACTTGTTTCTCTTGGATCCCAATGCCAAAACGACCCCCATGTGAACTTGGCCCAGATTGAGCCGGTGACAGTTGCCAGAATACAAAATATCATTCCCAGCTGGAGAGCGGCCAACGACTTTGCGTCGTTATCCGGATTATTACTTCGTAAATATTTTATCCCGTAAATCATCGACATCAAAAAGGCAACAACAGCAAGCCACGCCGTGGGAACGTGAAAGAAAATTATCTTAGCTTTCTCCTCCAATCCGGGAATCAGAGGAAACTCGAACCATGAAGATGGCTTCTCAACGATTGGAAAAGAAATCCCCGCTACGATGATGAAGCTCATCAATACAAAAAGAACTAACTTCTGGATATTGGTTATCTTCATAAGAGTAAAATGTTTTATGGGGTAAAAAGAATTTTGAGCAATATAAAAATTTATAAACAAAAAAGACAGATAAACCGATAAAGATATTATTATTCGTATTGTCGGTCACTAAGTCCTTTCTTCCACAACGAAAAGTAATGTTTTGTAAGGAGAAAATCTTTTTATTGGCTCAGATAATTATTATTCTTTATCTCATATTTCATGAAACAAATTATACCCGATTATGAAAAAGATTTGTTTGGTTTTCTTCGTATCTGTTTTCTCTCTCTTTGCGCAGAGTGAAAAATCCAATGTTCCTTTTCGCTATTTCGACGAAAACGCAAAATCCGTTTCCGTTGCCGGTTCTTTTAATAACTGGGATTCCAGGGCGAATAAATTAACTAAAACCGATTACGGATGGAAAGCGGATATTTACTTGCCGGCGGGATATTACTATTATAAACTTGTTGTGGATAACTTGTGGATAACCGATCCGAACAATGATTGGAAAATCTATGACGGCGGAGAGGGATTTAACTCTGTTATAAAAGTTGGAATTCCTCCCCTCCCCGTGAGAAAGAAAAGCTATAGAAGATTTCCAAAGCACAAATTGCCGAAGCCTGTTCTCGAAGATAATCCGGATTGGATAGAACTCTATTATAGAGCTTGGGAATTAGCGTGGGACAAAATCTCATTCGGTACAAAGAGCAACGGTTTTGTGCGGGAGTATATGGATGAAGGATTCAATGAGTTAATATATCAGTGGGACACATGCTTTATGGTAATGTTTGCCCTCTATGGACCCGAACTGTTTCCCTCCCTCGAATCACTGGATAATTTTTATTCCAAACAAAGAAGCGATGGGTATATTCAAAGGGTATATAGCGAATCTAATGGCGAAGAAGTAATGGAGCCTGTTCCCGAAGAGCCTATGATAAATCCCCCTCTTTTTCCATGGATCGAATTGAAAGGATACCATATTACCGGAGACAGGGGGAGATTGGAAAATGTCTATCCGATTCTTAAAAATTATTTCGAATGGGTTATTGGAAATACATCCTCCGCTGTTGATAAGAATCTATATTATACCACCGGATTGGGAAGTGGAATGGATAACACTCCGCGAGAAGGAATTGCCAAGGGAGCATGGATAGATCATTCGGCGCAATTAGCTCTTGCCGCAAAGTCTCTCTCCGAGATTGCGGAAATACTCAACAAAAATGGAGACGCTAACCACTATTATTCGAAATATGACCTCATTAAAAGCGCAATAAACAAGAATCTTTGGGAAGAGGGGAGCAAGTTCTATTTTGATATGCGCCAAGACTCGCTCCTTTCCGCCACAAAACATATCGGAGCATTCTGGACAATGGCGGGAATGGTTTTGCCGTCGGAGAATTTTCCCGAACTCAGGGAACACCTCGTCAATCCCGAAGAATTCTGGAGAGATCATCTAGTCCCGACTCTCTCGGCTGATGATCATGATTACGATTCTTCCGGCTTTTATTGGAGAGGAGGAGTTTGGGCTCCCACTAACTATATGATTCTCAAAGGATTGGAAAATTACGGCGACTTCGATCTTGCCCATAGAATCGCAGTAAATCATATAGAAAACATTACTTCGATATTCAACGAATTCTCTCCGGACGAAAATAAGATTGCTTTCGAAGAACGCTACAAGGACGGATACAAAACCATCTGGGAATGCTATTCTCCCGACTATCCGGCTCCGGCCACAAGATGGGATAGTACTTTCTATTCGAGACAAGACTTTGTAGGATGGTCGGGGTTGGGACCTATAGCAATGTTAATCGAAAATGTAATAGGATTAAATCTGAGAGCGGATAAGAATCTTATTATATGGCATATCTATAGAGATGATAAGCACGGAATAAAAGATTTACGTTTTGGGGAGCAAAAGGTTGATCTTATCTGTTCCAGTGAAGAAAATGAACTCGATTTCGAAATAATGTGCGAAAAAGGATTTAATCTTGAGATAATTTGGAATAGCCATATTTTCAGAAGGAAGCTAAATCCCGGCTTAAATATCTTTACGCTGAAGAAATAGTTTAGACAAAAGAGTGCCTCTTGCTGATAATATCATTAAGAAACTCAACAAGAGGCTTTATAAATATTTTTTAATAATCGAATTTACTGACAATATTCATGTTGTGAGGATTACATATGTTTTTCGCGTCGGCTGTATAAAGATAATCTATTCGCGCGCGATAATACTCTTCGATTTTTCCTCTAACCATCTTCATTGTACTATTTAGAAACCTGTTTCTTTCAGTGAAAGCCTCTCCTAAAATAGCAACTGAGGAAGGAAGCCAACGTTCGGGGAACATACCTGCAAATTCTCCTCCGGAGCGATACTGATTGATCTCATTCTCAATCTTTTTAAGGATCGCTTTTTGTCCCTCTTCCGTTTTTATGGATAATCCCTTCTCTTTGCTCCAACGCATTAACGCGTCTTTGTTCGGAACAACAAGTCCTACGGTGTAAGGAGATTGATTGTTGTAAAGCATCATCTGATCAATATATTTCGAAGTTTCGGTTATTGTTTCTTCTATTCCTTCCGGACTGAATTTCTCTCCGTCATTGCCGATTAATAGACTTTTGAATCGTCCTAGCACATAAAGGAAATTATCTTTATCCAGGTATCCGAGATCACCGGTATAAAGCCAGCCGTCACGGATCGTATCCTCAGTAGCCATATCATTTCTCCAATAACCGGCCATTACGTTTTCACCTTTTACTACTATCTCTCCCTTTTCTCCTACCGGTAAAGGTTTTCCTTCTTCGTCGCATATATTAACTTCAAGCCCTTCCACAATAGCTCCGGAAGAACCGAGCTTATGTTTTGCAGGAACATTGGAAGAAATAACCGGAGCTGCCTCCGAAAGACCGTAACCTTGAAGCATTGGGATACCAATAGCATAGAAGAACCGTTGCAACTCAATATCCAGTAAAGCTCCCCCGCCGATAAAGAACTTCAGCCTCCCGCCGAATTGCTCTCTGATTTTCTTGAAAAGAATCTTATCATAGAACATCAAAAGTGGTTTCTTGAATTTTCTTAATCCCTTACCTTTGTTCCAGCCTTCCTGATTGTAGTTATAAGCGAGCTCCAATGCTTTGTTGAACATATTTTCAACTGCGGGCCCCTTCTCTCTTATTCCACGCTCAATATTTTTTCTGAAGTTCTTTGCCAATGCCGGAACAGACAATAAAAATGTTGGTCGGGTCTCTTTTATATTCTTTGGAATATTCCGTAATGTTTCCAGAGGAGAAGAACCGCTTTGAACAGAAGCCATGCTTGCTCCGTTCTTCATCAAAGTATATATGCCTGCGGTATGGGCGAAACAATGATCCCACGGCAAAATAAGTAGAGAACAATAATTTTGCGGAACCGGAAGCAACGCTGATGCTTGTTCCACGTTCGCTGTATAATTTCTGTGTGTTAATATAACTCCCTTCGGATCTGCCGTTGTTCCGGATGTATAAGTAATGGTGGCGTAATCATTCTCATTTATATCGGCAATTCTCTTTTCAATGCACTTCTCGTTTTTGTCCAGATAATCTTTTCCTCTCTGAAGTACATCACCGAAAAAGATTTCATCTTCTTCATAAAAACTTCTGGGATCCATGATTATGATTTTTTCAAGAGCAGGAAGATCATTTTTTATCTGTCTTATTTTCCCAACCTGAGAAACGGAGATAATCAGGACTTTACTTCCCGAATGTTCCAGACGGAATTTTAGATCATTTACTTCATCAATCTTTACCGAAATAGGAACATTTACTCCTCCAATCAGCAAAATACCTAGTTCCGCCATTAACCAGTAATTTCGTCCTTCGGCTATTAAAGCGACTCGGTCATTTTTCTTTACACCTAGACTAAGAAGTCCACCGGCAAATTTAAATGCGTCGGTTTTCATTTCGGCGTAGGTTGTTCCGACATAATTATACTTTTCTTTTTCCCACATCAGAACGTTTTTAGGAAATTTTTTCACGCTGTTCAGAAACAGATTAGGAATAGTGCGTTCTGTCAAAATTGTTCTCCGGTTTGAATTAGGAATTAGGGAGATAAATATAATGAAATGAGATTAAGAGTGAAACAATGTTTTAAATAAACGAGGGAAGGACTCCCTCGTTTGTTGTCTGGTTTTGGAGGTTAGCGGATTACCAATAAAATCTTACGCCTACTCGCGTAATAACTCCGCTCATATCAAAAACTCTTTCGAATGTTCTTTTTACTCCGGTTCTCTGATCACGAACTTCATAAGTCCAACTTGGTTCGGAATTGTGATATATTATTTCACCGAAGACATCCGATCTTTTACCTATCTTAAACAAAGCTCCTACACCAAGGCGCCAGTTGAAATCGAAGGCCGCTTTAATGTCATCTTTGTTCGGATTTGTGAAATTGTTATAATTTATTAACAACATCTCAGCCCCGATTCCACCGGTTACGTATGCTTTGGCTCTGGGAGCGAAAGGGAAGAATCCTTTCAAGGTTAACATTGCCGGTATGGAATGAATTGTGGTCTCCGCACGAATTTCATTTACGTTACTTCCGGCTACTCCGAAATATTGATCGAACTCACGAACCAAATCCCTGTCTACATAATTCTTATGGAACCAATCAAGACTCCATCCAATTGCGAGATTTTTATCTACGAAACGGCTCCCTTCATAACCGATAATGAATCCTCCTTCCGAAGTTGCAGAAGGTGAGTAATGACCGAGCTTTATCTCGCCGGCGTTACGTTGACCGAACAAAAGTATAGGTAAAAGAAATAGTATAAAAAACTTTTTCATATAATCGACTCCATTGTTGATTGTTTCTAATAGTTACTCAAAATGGGTGCCAAAGATAAATTAGTAGTTAAAGGGGAGGGAATAGTCATGATGCCAAAATGCTTGCACTACTTTCTCAACATATTTTCTTCAAAAGTATACACTCTTTTTCTTTATGTTTTTTAATCAATAAGTTTATATCCTATTCCGTGAACCGTAAGAATAATTTTAGGATGTGTATGATCGGTTTCTACTTTCTGACGAAGCTTTACGATAAAGTTATCAATTGTACGGGTCGTTGTGTAAACATCTTGTCCCCATATATCGCTAAGAAGATCGTCGCGACTTACAGTTTTGTTTCTCCTTTCCCATAAATATTGTAGAATTTCGAATTCTTTATGGGACATCTGGATTTCTTTTCCATTCTCCTCGGCGTTAAAACTACCGAAGTCTATTTTTACTTTTCCGATACTTACAATCTCTTTTTCTTTTTTCG
Source organism: uncultured Ignavibacteriales bacterium (assembly GCA_942492055.1). Classification (GTDB taxonomy): domain Bacteria; phylum Bacteroidota; class Ignavibacteria; order Ignavibacteriales; family Melioribacteraceae; genus CALODP01. The sequence goes on from CALODP010000002.1 coordinate 116,371, forward strand.
CAGAGGCTAAATCTTCTGTTCTTCTCAATACCGCTTTGATTCTTGCCAAAAGTTCACGCAGACTAAAAGGTTTGGTAACGTAATCATCGGCTCCCAACTCAAGACCAAGAACTTTATCAATCTCTTCTCCCTTGGCGGTTAGCAAAATAATTGGAGTTTTTATTCCTTGAGAACGTGCGGTTTTGCAAACATCAAAACCCGACATTTGAGGTAGCATTACATCCAAAAGAATTAGATCAAAACTATTTGAAAGTATTTTCTCGAGGCCGGTTTTCCCGTTATCGGCGGATTCAATTTCATAACCTTCGAATTCAAGATTATCTTCCAATCCCATTCGCATACTCGGTTCGTCTTCAACTATCAGTATTCTGGCCATTCTCTTTCTCCGCTACTCTGTTTGGTAGTAAAATTCTGAAGGTACTTCCCTTGGTGGGAATACTTTCTACTTCAATTAAGCCTTGATGAGCGTCAACAATATGTTTCACTATTGATAATCCCATTCCTGTCCCTTTTGTGTTGTGAACAAGACCGGAAGTTACACGATAAAATTTATCGAATATTTTCTTTTTATCCTCATCGGAGATTCCTATACCGAAATCCTTTACTTCGAAGAATGTTTTATCATTTTGGGAATCGGTTCTTACAATAATGTTTTTCTCGGCTTCGCTATATTTTACGGCATTATCCAACAAATTAATAAATGCTTCTCCTAATGCTTCCTTGTCTGCGGAAATAATCATGGGATTCGTACTTGAAATAAATTCAACCGTAAATCCCTTGTTCTTTAAATGAAATTTGTAAGTATCAAGTACTTCTCCTAACAATGTATTCAAATTAACATCGGTGAATTTATACTCCCTCTTTCCGGCTTCCATTTTCGAGAAATTGAGCATGTTATTTACAATTCGGCTTAGCCTGTTGGTTTCCTGACTTATAATTTTATAATATTCATTTCGCTTCTCTTCCGACTTTACTCTGTTAAGCTCCAAGGTTTCGGCAAACATGCTGATCAAAGCTAAAGGTGTTCGGAGTTCGTGAGATACATTCGAAACAAAATCAGATTTTATCTGAGCGAATTTTACTTCTTTCCGAATGTTCCTGTATACCAAATAAACTGCAATTAATAAAAACAAAGTAAGTAGGAGAATGAGTGATAGATTTGTAATGGATCTTTCCGTTACAAGTCCTTGTATTGTTCTTCCTTTCAAAGAAATCGCGATATCAATATTAGGCAATATCCATAATGGCTTTTCAATTTGAAGTTTCCAGTCATTATATGCCTCCGTACTATAAATGATATCTTTGGTAATGGAATTAACACAAGAAATAACAATATCTTCTTGGGCAATTTCTTGGAGTTTAGGGGAAAGAGTTTGAGTTATTAGGGCTGAAGTTTCTATCTTGATTCCGGCTATTATCTCCTCATCTTCATATTTCATCGCAAAGATGATATAGCTATCCAAATCATTATTGATTGGTTCCAACTTTCTGTAATTGTTTTTCAGATATTCGAACAACCTGCTGATGACTTGTTTGTTCTTTTCCAAAAGGGTAGTACACTTCTTAAAATCATTTACTTTGTTTTTTAACGCAAAACGTATGAATGATTTGTCGGAGTATTTGCAGAAAAATATTTCCTCTATGGCACTATTCCGAAGGAGAAAATTATGAAATTGAGAGTCAGTTTTATCTTCTTTTTTGTAAAGATCTTCAATTTCGTTTCCCCAACTGTTTACGATATCTTCGGAATATTGATTGATAGAAAAAAGAATTGTATTGAGCTGCTTCTCATATACTTCTTTAATCATCTTCTCATTATCCGTTAATGAGTTCACTTCAATTACCGCTACGAATAAAATCGGGAGCAAAACTATTCCAACCAGCAGGGAAGCTATTTTTCTCAAAGAATTATTTTTCATATCGCTTCGGAACTTGGGTTAATTTGTTCGATATCCAAACATGTTCCGGTTAATAGAATATCGGTGGAATGAGAAATCAAACACTCTTTCCCTCCTAATGTATCTGTGTAAAAAGCGGATGTACTTTCAATTATGTTTGTTATTTTGGCCGCAATAATGGCGTGGGGATAGAGATATTTCTCTACATTTTTTTTTGTCCTTTTATTGCAGCGTAACTTTGCAAATATTCTTTTATTCGACTTTGTTTTCACTTCCGCTCTGATATAACAATTCCCATCTTCTTCATAAGCTCCGCTGATTAATGTATCCAAAACAAAATTGCATGGAAGAAGGAGCTTATTATCCGCAGAAGCTTCTGTTATTATTTTTGTGGGAAAGGAAATGGCATTATATTCTTTGGCGAATTGTTCGATAATAATCCCTTTATCAAAATTATCATAATCAGGTGAGAGAAAAGAATTTTCGAAATTCATATGGGAGATCAGAACAATGATTACATATACCAAAGAACCATACCTTAATATATTTTTCATAACACTGCTCCGTTATTGTTCAATTTTAATTATAATGTTAACAATTGTCTCCGTCAATTGAAAGTAGTTCCGATCATCAAAATATATTATTATGCTATTTTTTTGTAAAGAGTAGCACTTTTTAACATAGGAAACTGTTTGAGTTATTGAATGAAAAAAGAATTATGCATAACTTGGATTACTTATCTGACAGGGAAATAATGAATAAAGAAATTTTCTCAATCGAAAGCGAATACAAAAATGTTCCTATGGTAACTCAGGGAATTCATGATTTCCTTTCGGCAAATGGAATAGGGGAATCAGTATCCAACAATTTCGTTTTATGTTTGATGGAAGCGCTGAATAATGTAATCAAACATGCTTATAAAGGAGAGCCGGGAAATTCTATTGAAGTTGTAGTTGATATAAACAACTCAATAAGAATAGAAATCAAAGATAAGGGGATAGGAATGGAAAAATTTGAGATACCCGATCTCGATTATGACCCCACTGATATTGAAAATCTTCCCGAAGGGGGGATGGGACTTTTTATTATGAATAGCCTTATGGATAATATGGAGTATTCTTCCATTCATGGGGTAAACACATTGGTTCTTGAAAAAAAAATATAATTTCCTTTCTATCCGGCAACATATCAACATTGCGCTTGTATAAATTATTGATTAAATAGAGCCCTAATTTGAACTAACGTTGAGTGAATTTTGTCTTATCGAGTTTTCCTTTTTCTTTTTGCCACGATTATTACTTTGAATGCGCAAGATACTACCCTTAGCCAGGCCTTCAAGTTTAATAAGAAAAAACATAATGCTCCTATCATCAAAGTGAAATATCCTACCTATTCTCTGATGGCCGGTTATATTCTCCAACAAAAAGCTAATGACGGGGATCCTCTTGCTGAGCATGAGTTAGGGTTAAGATTTCTTTTGGGAAAAGGATTCGAAAAAGATACGTCGAAAGCAATTTACTGGATAAGAAGAGCAGCAAGTAAAAATCTTACCGCGGCTCGATTCAATTACGGTGTGATGCAAAATAACGGAATCGGAACAGAGTGGAATCCTTTCTCTGCATATAAGAATATTAAGTTCGCCGCAAAAAACGGTATGCCCGAAGGAGCTTTTTTATATGGCATTTTTCTTACGGATAATCTGGTTGTATCCAGAAACTATTCAGAAGCATATAAGTGGATAAAAAAAGCTGCTGATGACGATCATAAAGAAGCAAAAAAGGTTTTGAAAAACTTTAAAAAAATGGGCATAAAACCTCCTGCCGATTCTACTGTAATAATTGAGAATGACAATGCTCAACTCCTCTCCGCTTCTACTCTTCTTAGTAATAATTGGGAATTCGATTATTTTGAGTTTGAGGATGATACAGCGGCAAAAAAGGAAAAACGAGCAGAAATTAAAGAAGTATTGAATAAAAATAGTAAAGAAATTCGGAGAAAATTCGGTATTTCCGACAATACCGCGAAAAAAGAAATTGCAGATACTTCCGCTACCGGTATAATTGATTACGCATTACAACAGGGAAGTCCAGAAGCTTATCTCTTCTCTGCGAGAGACTTGGAAGAGGGAATAACCCGTAAGCAAGATAGAGTAAAAGCTGCTTTCTATTATCTCAGATCATTCAGATTAGGCTCCGTCAAAGCTGCGCAATATTTGTTGAAGCTCGGTCAAAAGGAAGGATTCTATGAAGAATTAAAAAAGAGAGTAGATAAAGAAGAACCGGAAGCAATGTTTGTTTGGGGCGGTTTGGCTGCTCTCGGAATAGATTATAGAATTACTCATGAACAGGCGTTCGGAATGTTCCGGAAAGCAGCTGAGAAAAATCATATTCCTTCGTTAATAGAAATAGGGATGTGTTATTATAAAGGAACTCTGGTAGAAAAAGATATTCCAAAAGGAATAGAAACATGGCAAAAGGCAGAAGCATTGGGAAGCGTGGAGGCAAAAATCCGAATCACCCTGAATACCATTGTTAATGCTAATCCTCAAACCGATTTATCAAGCGAGATAGATTTTCTAAATAAATGTTCTTCGCAAGGCTCGGTTCTCGCTGAGACAGTTCTCGGATATTGCTATGAAAATGGAGTAGGAGTAAATAAATCGAAAGCGATGGCTGCCGAAAAATATCGCAACGCCTCTAACAGAGGAAACGAAACCGCGTTCAATTCATTACGAAAACTATATGATGATATGAGACCGGAAGAGGCGGAATTCGTTATTTACGAATGATTGTTTTTCGATTTTAAGATGATGAATGTAATATCATCGTTCGGAAGTTCTTCGCCACGGAAAATGTTTATTCGTCTGAGTAATTTTTCCTTTATCACTTCGGCGGTTTCCTGATGATTTTTCTCTATTATTTTCTTAACCCGCTCAATGCCGAATTGTCTTCTCATTTCATTCATCGATTCTGTTACACCGTCGGTATAGAAAAATAATATATCCCCTTCTTCGGGAGAAACAGAGGTCGTTTCCAATGTCTTTTCGAAAATTCCTTTGTCGTTTAACCCAATCCCGATTCCCTGTGGATTAATTGTGGAAAACTCTTTCGTTTTATTCGAGAACATCAACACCGGCATATGTCCTGCTCTGCAAACCGTAAGATCTCCGTTCTCCTCAATTGATGCCGCCAAAAGTGTAAGAAAATATTCTTTCCTTAATCTTTCGGAAAAATGCTTCTTCAAATTTAGTACAATCTCTTTTACGTCATTGTAATTGCGGGCAAGGAAATTTGTTATTGCTTGCACTCTAACCATATAGAGAGCCGCGGCCATTCCTTTCCCCGATATATCCCCTATTACAATGTAGTTTCTTTTTATCCCGTTTTCCGATTTAATAAAATCAAGATAATCGCCACCTACTTCTTTGGCCGATTCGCAATGTGCCGCAATGTCGTAGTTGTCACTTTTCGGACATTCTTGTGGCATCAAACCTTCCTGAATTTTTTTAGCGATTTCCAGTTCATCCTTCATGACAAGCTTTTCGGCCAATTCGAATGCTAACAAAACATTTACCAGAAAGAATGATACTATAATGTATGTCCATGATTCCTTAAAATAGCCAATGGCGAATAGAAACATACCGATAAGATAAAAAATTCTTCTGGCTGCCGGTAATTTTAATAGAAAAGCGTTGAAAAGGGAGCGAAGAAAAATTAATCCCCTTATAAACTTGTTCTGATTTATATTCGGTTTGGGAATTTCATTCTTATAAAATTCATAGATCGAAGCCGATTCTTTTTTTATTAATCTCTCAATTTCCTCGAATTTGAGATCACTGGTGTATAAATCGAAAACTCTTTTAATGGGGTTATTTTTCGGCACTTTTCTACAAATTAAATAAATGAAAATAATTGTTATATAATTTCATAATTTAGAACTGCTTTGTCAAATTACTTTTTGAAATCAATGATACTTAGACGTGTTATAACATATATTTGTTTCTTTTTTATTCTGCTGAACTATGCTGTTTCCGCTCAAAATGTTTTAATTAAGAAATATTCCTCTCGCGAGGGCCTTCCTCTTGAGCAAATTCATGATGTCGTTCAGGATAAAGCCGGTAAAATGTGGTTCGCTTCAAAAAAGGGAATTATTAATTACGACGGAGAAGAGTGGAAATTATTATCTGAAAAAGATGGATTCCAAAGCACCAGCTATGTAAGATTAAGAATTGATAAAAGAGGCTACAAATGGGCATTGCCTCATAATCTTGCCGATTCCATTATTATTTTTAATAGAATGGGAGGACGGGAGTTTCTGCCTCCTATTGGTCATAAACCTAAAGATAGTCAAATCGCGAAATCTCTCGAAATTATAAATACCTATAATAGGGAAGTTGCCGTTGGAACCAATAATGGAGTCTATATTTTTCGGAATGAAAAATGGGTTCATTTTTCCGAAAAGGACGGACTTCTCTCCAATATCGTTTTCGATATAAAAGTAAGCTATAATAGAGTATTGGTTGCTACCCCATTGGGATTATCAATTATTGAAGACGGAAAGGTAGATAACTCTTTAAATGAAACCATTAATGTTCCTAATAAAGCTATAATGGGTATTGGTATTGAAAATGATAATACTATATGGCTTGTTGGTAACGGATGGGTCGGTTCGGTAAAGAACAACCGATTTTCTTTGTTAACCGATAAGTTTGAAAAGCAGATAGTAAACTCGGATGATTTCTTTTATGTGCTCCCCGATAATAAAAACAGAATCCATTTCGGTGGAAAGTGTGGGTTTTACGTTATTGAAAAAAAAGACGGCTCTTACATACTTAAAGGGAAAGAGGAAGGGCTTATTAGTAATGAATCTACATCCGCTTTTATAGACCGGGAAAAGAATCTTTGGGTTACTTCATTTCGTGGTATTAGTAAAGTAAGAAATACTCCCTTTGAAAATTATTCTAAAAGAGATGGTTTGTTGGAAAACGAGGTAACCGCTATCACGAAATTGAAAAACGGGGACTATGTATTCGCTCATAATAGAGGACTGACCATTTTAGAAAAGGGGAAATTCGAGCCTATTAAAATTACTCGCGACAAAAGAAACATCAGCTACTATTCAAGAATACTTGATATATGTTCCTTTAATGATACTCTCTATTTTACTTCGGTCAGACGCGGTCTGGGAATAATGGATCCTTCGAAAAAGATCAAATGGATTTCGGTTGATAAGGAAGTCTTTTATAATTCCGTATTGAGAGATAGCAAAGGAGATATTTGGGTAGGAACAAATCTTGGTGTCTTTAAATTGGTTGATGATCGTCTGGTTGAGATTACAATTAAAGGAGAAAGAATTCAAGATGTAAGAAAAATAATTGAATTATCAGACGGATCACTGGCCTTCTGTCATATAAGAACCGGACTTTCTCTTCTTAAAAACGGTAAACTTTTTCATTATAATGCCGAAAAACGTCATGCCAGAAGTGTATACTCTGTCTTTGTGAATAGTTTGGGAAAACTACTTGTTGGAACCGATGACGGAGTATATGCAGTCAGTGGAAATATTCTTCAGAAGTATCAGGATATTTCCATCAAAGAGGGAAGTTCTGTCTATCTGATTAAAGGGGATCCGTTGGGAAGAACCTGGTTCGGAGGAGATAATGGTATACAAATAAAAGGGAATGATGGCTTCTTTTATTATAGAACAAATAGCGGACTATCCGGAAATGAGATAAATCGTTCCGCTCTATTTTTTGAAGAGGATGGTACTGCGTGGATTGGAACATCCGAAGGGCTTTCAAAATATATTCCCGAATACGGCGAAGTGGAAATTCCTAAACCGATAGCTATTCTAAAATATTTCGAAGATATTTCCGGTAGAATGTTTTCCCCATTTAAAGAATTTACACTTGATTACGAACAGAATTCGTTTACCGCTCATTTCAGCGGACATACTTTTCTGGATGAAGAGCGAACGATGTTTTTCCCTACATTAACAAATATTAAAACCGGACAAAGATATGGTGGAAATACATTAAATAGATATTACAAATTTACCAACCTTCCTTCGGGAAGTTATTCGTTTCATTTGAAAGTCAGAAATCCTAACGGGAGATTGAGTACACCTTTTTATTCAAAAATAATTACAATATCTACTCCCTTTTATCTCCATGTTTGGTTTATTCTTCCGGTTCTTATTCTTATAGGCTTATTGTCTTTTTATATTACCGAGTATTTCTCTCAGAGAAAATATACGGTCTTGCTAGAAGATGAGGTAAGTCTTAGAACCAGTGATTTGGAAAAATCAAAAACAGCATTAAAGAAAAGTGAAGCTCGCTATAAGGGCTTGATAGAATCTCAAAATGATCTTGTTGTTAGGTTCGATTCCGCGGGGAAATTTACTTTTGTTAATAATGCCTACTGCCGGATGTTCGGAAAATCGAAAGAAGAGATAATTGGAACTCATTTTCAGCCCCTTATTCATCCGGATCATCTTATGGAGAGTATGGAGATTATGAAAGAACTTCATAACCCGCCACACAGAATAAATATTGAGCAACTAGTCCTAACCGTTAATGGATGGAGATGGATGGCATGGGAAGATACGGCTATCGTCGATAAAATGGGGAATATTGTCGAATTGCAAGGGGTCGGACGCGATATAACCGATAGCAAAGAGCAGGAGAAAATGAAAAGTAGAGCCGTTTTCGAAAGCATCGAAGGGGAAAGACTCAGAATCTCAAGAGATTTGCACGACGATTTGGGGCAAATTCTTACAAGTGCCAAACTTCGGCTCGAAACTTTTAAGAAGAAAAATCAGATTACCGATAAAACCCTCGAAGGAGCAATCGGGTGCATTTCACAGGCCGGGTATAGCCTCAGTTCCGTAATTCATGATCTGCGCCCCGCCGAATTAGATAAATATGGTTTACTTCCTTCCTTAGAATCTTTATGCGAAAAACTATCCGGCAATAGTAATATTGACGTTGAGTTTACGGATGATACTACTAACATAAATCTTACGAAAGAAGAGGAAATTTCGGTTTACAGATTAATTCAGGAAGCTCTTAACAACTCGGTTAAACATTCCGGTTGCTCGAAAATAGTTATTACCGTAAAGCAAATTGAGGATAAACTTGTTATTATTATAGAGGATAATGGAAAAGGTTTTAACCCTGAAATAAACAAAAAGAATTCCTTCGGTATTATCAATATGAAGCAAAGAGCCAAACTTATCGGGGCAAATCTTGATATTTCTCCGAGATCCGATAACGGAACAATAGTTAAACTTACTATCCAAAATTGGGATAATGATGAATAAAATTAAAATATTAATAGCGGAAGATCATGTGATTGTAAGGGAAGGATTGATTGCCGCTTTGGAAATAGAACCTCAATTTGAAGTAATTGCGGAAGCGGGAAACGGTATTGAGGCAATCGAGGAGGCTGAAAAGAATAATCCCGATATTATTATTATGGATATTGATATGCCAAAGCTCGACGGATTAGCCGCCGCAAAAAAAATTAAAGGAATAAACCCGGAAAAAAAGATTCTGATTCTTACTATGTATAACAATAATCAGTTTATTCTCGACGCTCTTTCCTGCGGAGTCGACGGATTTGTTTTTAAAATGGCCGATATGGAAGAACTGCATAAAGCAATTAAACTCATATCAGAGGGAGAAACATACTTCGACGAAAAAGTTAAAAAGATGATCAATACAAGTGCTGAAAGAACAAAGACATTCAAATCGAGTGTTGAAGAGATGCAGGAAGAATATGGCATAAGTGACAGGGAAAAGGAAATTATACAACTTATTTCTCGTGGATATACATCCAACAAAATAGCCGAAGAATTAGTAATTAGTCCTCATACCGTTAAAAATCACAGAAAAAATATTCTGCAAAAACTGGAACTAACCAACACATACGAACTAATCAGCTTCGCTATAAAACACGGATTACATTAAATTTTGAGAAGGGGGAGTATATTCTTCCCCCTTTGTATCATTTTTCAATACTCTTGATACTTTGCCAAACCTTTTTGAACCAAAAGATCATTCATGTTTATATACTCGTCATCAATTTCCAAAAATACTTCTCCAAGATATCTACCGTATTTTCCTTTCTTATCCTTTATCGTTTCCAAAACAATATGCTTATCCAAAATCATATTGCTCAGAAAATTGCGCGACTCTATCCCCGCTTCTCTTTCTTCCCCTCTTACTTCGGGAGCGTTTATCCGGTGGAGTCTTATTTTTTCCTCTTTAACGAATGTCTTCAACCCGAGGTCAATTTCAACGGTGATTGTGTCTCCGTCATAAACTTTTGTAACAAATGCCTTGTAACGATATAGATAATTTTCCATCTTAACCCCTGTATTTGTTAACAAGTTGTGATCTTTGTGAAAAAAATCTTTCTAATATCTTTACTCGTGCTGATCGGGTTTACGAATATTAAGTCGCAAAACCGATATTATTTCGGGGGTAACATCGGATCGGGAAGTATCGAAGGGAATTCACCCTCTATTTCAGCTCTCTCACTGGCTCTTTTCAGCGGTGTCAAAATTCCTTCTCTAAAAAATAGTGATTTCAGAATAAAATTCAATTATTCCCGCAAAATTAATTACTTTCTTCCCGGAGACAATAGCGATACTTATTCCCCGTACCTTATGAGTCTCGATTTGAAATATTTCTTCGAGCAAACCGGGAAAAGTATTTTCTTTACCCAAGAGGGGATTGGGGTAGTAGCAATTAACGATAGAATATTCCGGGATAGAAACGAAATGGATTTGGGGATTGTAGCCGAATTCTTGTGGGGAGTAGATTTGCGTAAGAATAAAAGTGAAGGTTTTCGTTTGGGAATTAGCGCGGAATTCGCGAATACTTTCACGAACTCCACGGCTAATTTCTATCTATTCAATATCCAGATTCAATACTTCCCGAATTAGATCTTGGAAAGATCTTTCATCAGACTTTCGAACTGAGAGAAGAACAACGCCTGTGCACCGTCACTTAAAGCTTTGGATGGTTCCGGATGGAACTCTACCATAATTCCGTGTGCGCCGACTATCTTCGCGGCTTTTGCCAAAGGAATTACCTTGTCTCTGTGTCCGATAGCGTGAGATGGATCTACGATAATCGGTAAGTGAGTCAATTCTTTCAATACCGGAATTGCGCTCAAATCGAGAGTATTTCTTGTTGCTGTCTCAAATGTTCTTATTCCTCTTTCGCAAAGGATAACCTGACGATTTCCCTGAGAAAGAATATATTCGGCAGCGTTAAGAAGCTCTTCCAAAGAAGACATCATTCCTCTTTTCAACATTACAGGACGCTGGGTTTTTCCTACCTCTTTCAATAGAGAGAAGTTCTGCATGTTTCTTGCCCCGATCTGAAGCATATCGGAATGCTTGGCTACTTCCTCTACCTGATCTGTAGACAATACCTCTGTAATTATCGGCAATTCATATTGCTGACCCGCTTCTTTCAATATTTCCAATCCTTCGTATCCCATTCCCTGGAAACTGTAAGGAGAGGTTCTCGGCTTGAAACATCCGCCACGTAAAATGTGCGCGCCATGTTCCTTTACTTCGTTTGCGCAAGACATAACCTGCTGACGTGATTCTACCGAACAAGGACCGGCCATAACAATGAAGTCGTCACCACCTATCTCTACGTCTTTTACTTTAATGATAGTATCTTCTTCTTTATATTCACGGCTTGCCAATTTATAGCTTTCCGGAATTTTCTTTTTCGGTTTTGCTACCGGCGCTTTATCTTCTTCCGCTTCTTCCTCAACATGAGTCTCGAAACCATTGAATGATACTTTGGTCTCTTTAATATCCCATGTAGGATAACATCCGAGTATTTTAAAGAAGCGTGTGAATTTTCCTAACTCATCCAAAACCTTTTGGATTTTCTCATCCTTTATGTTCCCTTCGAAATCCAGATAGAACATCTCTTCCCAAGGATTTCCCAAAATAGGTCTCGATTCCAGTTTGCGAAGTGTAATTCCGTTAGCTTTAAAAAGATCCAATGCGTCAACCAATGCGCCGGAATATTGTGCCGTTGCCATTACAAGGGAAGTCTTGGCAGGGATTCTCTGATCAACTTCTATATCGGAACGGGAACCAACCAAAAATCTTGTGTAATTTTCTGCCTGATTTGCAATATTTTGTCGCAATATCTGTACGTCAAAATGATTGGCAGCTTCCTCACTCGCTATCGCGGCATATTCGGGATTATTCTCTTCCTTAATTTTCTGAACCGACATTGCGGTATCCGCAAAATATTCAATCGCGCAATTCGGAAGAGTATCAATAAATTTACTGCATTGTGCCGCTGCCTGATAATGAGCGTAAATCTTTTTTATCTTTCTGATCGGTGTATCGGCTGTGGATACCAAACAATGTTTTACCTGAAATTTCTCTTCCCCTACAATGTTCAACGTAGTATGGAGAAGAAGATCGTAAACCTCATTGATACTACCCGAAGTTGTATTCTCTATCGGAAGCATTGCGTAATCAGCCTCTCCGTTTTCTACAGCCTTAACAACATCTTCGAATCTTTTCTTACTTACAAACTCAAGACTCTTTTTGCTATGGGAGAAAAATTTATTAGCGGCCAAATAACTATAGGCTCCCTGTATTCCCTGGATGGCAATCGAAATAGTTGCGTCGTCATCCGATTGATTGCCAAAATTCATTATATGACTTTGTTGTAAACGAACCGAATCATCAATAATATCGTGAAAAACCTTCGAAAGAAAATGAGCATCCAATCCTTGCTCTTTACCGAGGTTAATAACTCTCTTCAATAATTCATGTTCTCTTTTCTGATCGCGAATAGGTTTCTGTGAACCGTCCTTTGCGCAAATTACATCTTTGCTCAATTTTCTTCTTTCGGCCAAAAGCTTAACAAGCTCAGTGTCCAAAAGATTAATCTGATCGCGTAAATCTTTTAGATCGCTCATTTCATTTTCCTAATCAAAATTCATGGATTTAGCTTGTAAAGCTACAAAATTATTTCCATTACTAAAATGAATAAGGGCAAGGATTTTTTGTTTTAACCTCCTTTCCGATAATTATCGTTTTATAGTGAATAATAATACAGGGGGATGAATGGAGTATATATGAGAATTCTTAACAATCTTCCCGAATTCTTTCGATTCTAATATCAAAGCATACTTGCCAATCATAATTTTCCTGAAGCAGTCCCTTGAGCTTGTTGCAAACAAGGCCCTTGACTGGACAAAAGGGAGTCGAAGTATGTTTTTGGGCTTCTCAGAGAATAATGTAGCATGCTTACTGTCCGTGATCCCGACAAAGTGGGGAAGCGGAGTCGAAGTAAGCTTTGTTCTGAATAAAATCACCTTTATTTTCCCCTCGACTCCGCTCGGGGAACATGCTATTATGATAGTACTGTAAATAGAATACTTTACTAAGTTATTAGCTAGTTTGATAAGTAGACAGCTTCTATTTGCCCATTACAATAGATTCTTGTAATCTATGACCCCATCGAAAGAGTCCGGCAGTTATATTCTTCTCCAAAGATCATAAGCCGGGCTCTTTTTCCTATTTTTATTCGAAAAAAATGTAAAAAAAGCTTTACTTAATGTATTAATTTTTGCATAATGACTTCCGGGTCGAATAGTTTTCTCCATGCGCTCAGCTATTCGATTTTGAGGGGCTTTAGAGATATAAATCATTGATTTCTCTCATAGCTAATATATAGTTCGGAAAGAGTACTTATTTCTCCTAATACTCATTTTCTGATATTTCTTCCTATTCTCAAGTCCTCCAATTCTACTCTTTTCCGATGCGGAACAGAATATTTACAATCTGAAATTGAAAAAAGCTATTGATATGTATAAGCATGTCAATTATCTCATTTATTGAATAATGAGGTAATTGTTCAAAAAAAGTTTCTCTGATTTTTATTGTAATAAGTGAATTCAACTAATAAAAACAGGAGGGGGTATGACTACATATCAAATTGTTAAGTTCGGCATGTTTAAAGGTGTCGAAGAATTCGGCATCGTAAACAGTGCCATTATCGATCCTTTTCCAATGTTAAAGGCTGATTTGGAAAGATTAAGCCAGCTAATAACGGAAATACGGAATATGGATATCGAAATTCAAGATCTGAAAAAGGGGAAAGTGGAAAATCGTGATTCCGCTAAGGAAGCCCTTATCAGTGCCATTACAGTTCTCGCAAGACTTTGTCAATCCTACGCTTTGAATAGTAAGAATTACAACCTCTATGAAATCGTCTCTGTTACCGAATCCGAGTTAAGACATGAGCGTCTAGATTATCTGGGGCTTCGCGCTGCCGATATTCTTGGCTCAGTCAATGCTCATAGCGGTCCTCTTGTTCCTCTCGGTGTTACCGAAGAGATGCTTAGTGAAGCAGGGGAAAGGCTGATAGCTTATAACCAGGCTCAAGCCGATAGGAAACAGGCCTCTTCCGAAAAATCAGCAAAGATGGTTGTCTTAGAGAATCTATTCAAAGATGTAACAAAGCTTTTGGATGAAAACATCGACAAAGAAATGCTTGTTATCCGTGATTCCAATCCTGCTATCTTTAACGAGTACAAGAACGCAAGAAAGCTCAAAAACTATCCGGCAACTCACGCTACACCGGAAGAGCCTTCTGAAAATCCTGACACTCCAAACGGATAAGAAAACTTAAAGGAGAAGCACCCGCTTCTCCTTTTTTAAGTTTATTTGATTAATAACATCTTCTTGGATGAGACATAATCATTCGCGCGGATTGTGTAGATATAAACTCCGCTGGCAAGGTTTGAGGCGTTAAACTTTATTTCATATCTTCCTTTCTGCTTGATATCGTTTACCAATGTGGCGATCTCTTTTCCCAATACATCATACACTTTTAATGTTACACGACTAACCTTCGGAACCTGATATTTAATGAGGGTTCTCGGGTTAAACGGATTCGGATAGTTCTGAGATAAACCGTATTCTTTTACACTCAAATCGTTTTTTATTTCAATAGTCTTCTGCTTCATATTCTTTTTAGCCAAGACTTCACTATCGTCAATAATATCTACACTACTGATTATATATTTCTCTTTTTCGGTTATCTTCAGAGCGAGATATACTTCCCGTCCGTCGCATTCTTTTGTATCGATATTATATTCGGTATTATTCTCGGAATCGAGGTTCGTGCTATTCATTTCATTAGTAATGAACTCGCTTATTACCGTTTTGTTTTTCGAATCCATAAGTGCAACAACAATCCTAATCGGCTCAATAATATTCTCTCCGCCGGATAATGTATCATAACTTCCGAAATCGGTTCTAAATGTAAATGAATCGCCAGATTTTAATACGAATTTATCAGTTGCAGGAATATATTCTTTTTCTGATTCGATTTCTGTTCCGAAAATATTCATTCCGTTCGCTTTTATATCTCCGATCGCGTAAAAATACTCCTTGTTATTTCTTCGCAAAACCAACTTCTTGCCGCTATGCATGTTTGTATTACTTTTATCCAATGAAACCGGAGGTTTTACGGGAGTTGTCGAAGCCGGAATCAAATCGTTTTTTTGTTCAATACAAATATCTCCGTATTTTATTGAAATAGCCTTAGCCTTTGTTTTATCATCGCATGTCAATAACTGTAAGTTTCCGGATATTCCAAGACTCTTAATAACTCCGTTTCGATAATACTTGTCCGTTGCCCCATTATTTTCCTCATAAGCTACAATCGTCTCATTCTCATATCCTTCTATTACCGGATAACGTGCTTGCGATCCAAGTTGAGTAAAAGAAGAACCCCATCCGCTTGCTGTTTTCTTTCTGACTATAACGCTTCGGTATGTGCTCTGATAATAAGGTGTCCCTATCCATGTAACAGCAGGATATCCGTTTATTGATGTAATGCTTGGTTGTATATTCAGCGGGAATCCGCAACCTGAAGAAATTGTAGCGCTATTCGAAATTGTTAGAGCGTTTGCGGCACTGTTTGGGACAAAACGACAATACTTTATTGTTCCGTTATCCTGCCATGTCAAATGAAAATCATCCGTGTCATCTCCGGTAATAGATTGATTAGGTGGTATTGCTCCCTGTATTTGGGCTATCTCTATCGGAACTTCGTTATACCATAGCATTTGCATATTTCCAAGAAGCTGACCATACTTATAATATAATTTGTTCTGTGCGTTCCATACTATTAAGATTCTTGATCGGTTTTTGTAAATCACCGGTTTTGATGTTTGATCTACAGCCGGAGAAAGTCCAAAATTAAAGTCAGGGGAATATTCTTCCTGTACGGTCAAATCGCATTTTTTCTCATCATTCTGCCAAAACTGCATTTTTATTTCGAGTCCGTAATCACCAACTGCTTGGTAGACTATATAAAAGGCATTACTATAATTTCCATCATCGCCACATGTATAAACGGAAGGGAATAATCCTCCCTGGTTATCAAGAGGCTTTATGTTGTTGAGGAATTGCCATATAGTTCCTCCGTCGGAACTTTTTTCCAACCATATCCGCCCCATACTGTGATAGACAAGATAGAGATGTTCTCTGGCACTTATAAAATTCTTTTGATTGTTACTGAAACTACCATTTGTGAGATGAATTCCTTTGAAATTTGCTATTACTTTTGCGTTGTTCTGGGTAAAATTAATTGCGCTTTCCAGTGAATATGGATTTTGTAGTTCTGCCCCGTTTGCGCTCCAATGAGTGAAGACGCAATTTCTCACTGAACCGTTTACCATAACTTTATGATTTGATGGAGCTTTTGCAGAATAAAGTGGATTTGATTGGTTAAACTTATTGTCAATAAAAACTCCTCTATGTTCACCGCTTTTACTAAGGTTATTAAGAACATTTGGCAGAGGTTTATATAAAGCGTTAAATCCTCTGTTTACTATACCAAAACTTGCTTGTGTGTCATATAGCCATGGATCTTTAAACTCTACGCATGAATCTGCGTAAACACTTTTTTCAGTACTAGTATATATTGAAGCGTCATAACAACGCCTAAAATGAGCCTCTACGAGTTCATTGCCCGTTTCAATTGCGATTTTTGAATAATTTTGAAAAGAAACAATATTACTTCTTTTTTTTCACAAATAAAACTTTTCATTTGAATCTAATACTATTTCTTGTTCCGCCTTAAATTTCCAAGTAGGAGCTGGAACTAAAGGGAGTGTTCTATTATTCGGAGCAGTTTTCCATTTACACAGATGATAATATTTTATATTCCCAAAAATATTGCCATCTTCTGAGACCTGTCTTAAAGTGATTCCATTCAGAATTTCGTATGAAGCAATTGCGACTTCACTTTCTGCTAGTCCATTTTTATAAGCTCTGGCTTTGATGTACAATACTCCCGGGTCATTAAAAACCGGCGGATTATTTGGATCATAAAGAGTCCCTTTGGTACTATCGGGATCATCGGGTAAAATGCCCTTGGTTCTACCGATCTTGTAATAAATCTTGGAGCTATCCGCAGAGGTTATGGTGACTGTCAAGGGTTTGCCATATGTTCCATTTGAAGGAGAAAATACCGGTTTTGTTACTCTGTTTACATTTGAAAATACAAAATATCCGGTGCTTTCAGTTAAGAGTTCTTTCGTCGCGGACTTTATTTTAATCTTGTATTCTTTATCTTGCTCGATATTATTAGGAATAGCCAGAGTAAATGTATTATAGCCGGAAGTTACTAATTCCATATATTCCTTTATCGGATCCGGGCTCCCTTTTTTATACAAACAGATCCATATGGATTGACTCTCATAAGTGCTGGCAAGCTTAACGCTAAAAGCTCCACCTTCAATCGGGATAATTTGATTATCGTATGGTTCTTCCGGGAAAAGTAATTCATTAATATTCCATCCCATATCTTTTAGAACTCCTAGGGTAATCGGGCCCGGCGAATGTATAGCTTCCGCTTTGGCAAAAAATGGAGTCATTAGTGAATTCGCATTATGTTCTGGAAAAGTATCTTCATCCAGATGAGAGACGCTGCTTCCTCCATTCCATATGCTTGGAAGGTATAATTTTACGTCTCTATTTTTGTTTGCGCTTCTTGCGTGCTCTCCAACAAAACTTAATCCGCTGACAGAATCAATTAATATTCCACCCAGTTCAAATGAATTATTAGGCTTATCAAGTATCCATGTATTATCAATATCACACTTAATGAAGGAGTCAAAAATGACCGGATAACTATTTCCGTTTGAAAATTGCACTCCATATTTTCCTATATCGCTATATTCGGGAATATTGAGCGAACTATAAAATCCCAGTCCATGAATAATTTCGTGCATCATCACTGTTACAAAATCATACTTTTCAGCCGGTGTATTGCCGTCGGTTCCAAGGTACCAGTTTGAGATATTCTTGTTCACATGTATTTCAATATCCTTGTTTGTCCCATTTAAATCGGAGTTCGCAATTTTTTCAGCCAAAGGAAGAATGTAACAATAATTTGTATCAGAATTGGCGAAATTACGCACTTCTTTCCCTTCTGGTGTGCAAAATGCCAAAGGAGCTGGTTTCTCCGGTTCATCTTGAATGTCGTCCCATATTACATGAATTCTTATCTTTTTTGGGGCAACCATAAGATAATTCAGAATATCAGTTGCCTTTTTGAATGGAGCTTTGTGTGTTTCCGGAAAATCAGTAGAATAGGAAATCTCGAAATTGTCGGCAGATACTTTATTTAACGCGCTTCTGTTGGTGTAAATATAAGGAGGGGGAATTTTGGTAAAAGCGTTATAATCTTTTCCTCCGACAGCGTTTTGATTTTGAGCAAACAATTGTCCAATTAGAAGAATACTCAAAATAATAGTAAGGTATTTCGTTTTTGTCATAGTAACCTTCCGAACTTGTGATTAGCATATTTATTTGAGAAATAATCATTTTCTCTTTCCGATAGCCAAAACAGCCTGTCGTCCATATCTTCCTGTAACAGCTACCACATCCCCTTTTACAGTTACGGAATTGTAGACTATATTCGGGTTATATATTTCATGAATCAAACGCCATTCTTTACCGTTATAGTGGGAAACACATCCTCTTAAACTGCAAGCAAATAAATCATTTTCGCCATTACCTCTTATTTGTTCTGTATCCATCAAATAACTAATATCTATTTTTTCGAATTTTCCCCCGAGATAACGATAAAGTCCCTCTCCGCTGAAATAAAAAGTATATGGATTGTTGCTCCATACAGAGGAGATATACCAGTCCGTATCACCTGTATAAAATTTCTCGATCTTCCCGTCAACAAGTTTAAGAACATGGTTCTCCTTTCCGGATAGATAACAAGAAGTCAAATAGATAATATCTTTCCCGGAATTATCCTTTATACCCCATATGTCATATTGTCGGTTATCCCTCTCTTCCAAATCAATTTCGAAACTTCCCCAGTTTTCCCAGTCATAATGATATAAACCGCAATTGTGGGTAGCTATGTAGATATTATCTCTTCCGGTTCCCCATAAGCCGGAGATTACCCCCTTTTTTATTTCCGCAATTCCATAATGACCTCGAATTGTTGTTCCGTCAAAATGACCAATCACATAACCATCACTCACCATAGTCTCGTCTTTCCCGAATTCAATAATTGAATTTAGTCGGGGGCATTCATCTTTTTTATTCTCTATATACATCGGGGCTCTTACCAGTTTTAGATTGGTTCCATCCCAGTGAACAGCATTAAAGCTAATTGAAGGCATATCCTTAGTATATATTTCCCCTACAGCCCAAATATCGTTTTCTGATATTATTGCTGCATCGAGTAAATCACTATGATCAATATCCCCCATAGTATAAAGAACCCATTCGAAATCATGACTGGTAGGAGCGAGGGTATAGCATGTTTCTTCGTTGCTTTTGGAGGTAATTTGTCCGTCCGCTTCATCAACCGCCAGAAAGGAATAAGAAGTAGTTTCTGTGAGACCCTTTTCAATTATTACTGTATCCTTAAAAGTTGCCGGCATCCTGTGAGTTTCTTTTCCGTTACGCTCAATAACAACTTCATTTTTCTTACTAGGTGAATCGTTTGTTATTCGTAATATCACCTCCTCAACCGAAATACTGACAATTTCAATACTAAGATCATCTTTTACCTTCGGCTTTGGGTCGGTTGTATCGCATCCATATAAAGTAAATAGCAAAAGAAAAACTAAATAATATCTGATTTTCAAATCAAACTCTAATTTTGTTTAATACTTTTATTAACATATAGATATTTATATAAATAAGCAATGTATTTTATACAAAAAATCGAATATAATACAATTGATAAGTTCTTTTAGACAAAGTTTTGCGAAAATGGTCCCCAAAAACACCATTATGTGTGTAATATTATACGTCATATAAAAGGAATTACTGGATCTACTTGTAGATGAATAAACGTGCAATTGAGAATATATCCACTTAATCAATCTTGATGATATTCTCCAATCTCAATTCTAATTAGAAAATTATTCCGAAATAACTTGATCAATTCTATTTTTATCTATATACTTGCGCACGCACTTATTGTTATTTGTACTAAATATAAATTAGAGATTGGAGAGTAGTTTGGTTCGCGGTGAAGAATTGTTTGCTCTACTGAGAAGTATTATTAAGAAAATGAGAAAAATCCTGGATAAGGAAATATCCTCTTTCGGAATCGGACATGCCGAGATGAGATTGCTAATGATGATCTATTCTTTCGAGGATTGTACTCAGGAAGAACTAACTTCCAAAATTGAAGTAGACAGGAGCAATGTAGGAAGAGCGTTAAAGAAACTTACTCAACTCGGTTATATCGAAAGGGAAAGAGATTCGAAAGACGGACGGGTATATAAAATAACTCTAACCGAGAAGGGTAGAGAAATAAAAGAACCCCTGACCCGTATTAAGCAAGATATTGAGCGCACAATAGCTCATTACGGAACCGAAGAGGAAATTGAAATACTCATAAAACTTCTTGCCAAAATCGATAAAGGAGTTACTGAAGAAATCTATTATATGATAAAGGGCTCATGAAAGAGCTTTTTATTTATCGAAATACTTGCGTGCGCAACAAAATTTTATAACAAATCTAAGAGTAATATGTATAGCGTTGGAATTGATATCGGATATTCATCGATTAAACTGGTTTTAATCAAGGAGAACCGAAAAGTAGTATATGAAAAATACGAATTGCATAAAGGAGAGATCAACAAAACTCTTTCGAAACTTCTTAAGAAATTATCTGAAGAAGTTTCATTTGGCGAGATAATGTTCGGTGGAATTACCGGAAGAGGCGCGGGGTTATTGGCCGATCTTTCCGAAGAGGTAACTGTAATAAATTCGATCGCGGCAATTATAGAAGAAGTTAAATTCCATTCTCCGAAGGCCAAATCGATTATTGAAATCGGCGGGCAAAACGGTATATATATCACCGGTTTCAACAGAGGAGAGAAATCCTATGTAGATATTGCTACCAATTCCAATTGTTCAGCCGGAACCGGTTCTTTTCTGGAAGAACAACTTTCGCGACTTAATCTTTGTCTTGAAGATTTCTCTACACTCGCTAATCAGGCCAATTCAATTCCTCGAATTGCCGGGAGATGTAGTGTCTTTGCCAAAACAGATATTACTCATAAACTCCAAGAAGGAGTATCGGTAAATGATATTCTTCTGGGACTCGCTTATGCTGTGATAAGAAATTTCAGAAGTACCGTCATGAGAAAACTGAATATCGAAAAGCCGATATTACTTGCCGGAGGGATAGCTAAAAATCAAGCTATTATTACAGCTCTTAAGGATGTATTAAAATTAAACGATGACGAATTGCTAACACCCGATCATATCGGAACCGGAGGGGCTATCGGAGCTGCGATGATTGCTCTTAAGGAAGAGCACAAAATCAATTTGTCCGATATATTGCAAAAAGTGAAAACCAATAAAAACGGGCTCTTTCGAAATGAAGATCGCAATCTGCCTCCTTTAAGCCCCTTCGGAGACGATGATAGCAGCAATAAACATAACCTTCTGTTTAAGGAAAATTTTAATTCCGAAAAATGTTTTATAGGTATCGATGTCGGATCTACAAGCACAAATCTTGTTCTGATTGATGAAAATGGTGAGATAATCGATTTCAAATATATGAGATCATTCGGCCGCCCGATCGATGTTGTAAAGCAAGGATTGCGGGAAATTAATTCGGAATTCGGAAACAGACTCAATATTGCCGGAATCGGTATCACAGGCTCCGGAAGGCATATGATTGGGAAAATGATAGGAGCCGATTCTATTAAAGATGAGATTACCTCCCAGGCTAAAGGAGCGTTTGCAATAGATAAGGATGTAGATACCATCTTCGAAATTGGGGGACAAGATTCCAAATTTATTCGTGTTGAAAATGGTGCTGTTACCGATTTTCAAATGAATAAAATATGCGCTGCCGGAACCGGTTCCTTTATAGAAGAACAAGCCAAGAAATTTAATATTCCAATAAGTGAATTTGGCGCTATCGCCTTGAGCGGTGAAAATCCGGTCGGATTGGGAGAACGTTGTACTGTATTTATAGAGACAGCTGTAGCCGGAAATCTTACAAATGGAGTTCCGGTAAAAGATATAGCTGCCGGACTATCCTATTCGATTGTACGGAATTATCTAAACCGAGTGGTCGGACAAAAACCGATCGGGGAAAAAATATTTCTGCAAGGTGGTATAGCCTATAATCAGGGAATTGTAAACGCTTTCCGGGTGGTAACAGGAAAGGAAATAATTGTGCCGGAATTTTTCAGTGTTACCGGAGCCTTCGGTGTGGCCTTATTGACAAAGGAGGAAGCCGCAAACAAGGTTTCCTCTTTTGTTGGGTTTGGTAATCTGGATGATGAATTAGTCTCCGATAAAATTAAAATATCTGTGACTGATAAGAAGAAATTAAGCCCTTTTACGGAGAAAATTCATAATACTCTCTTTAATGATTACGACCCTTTTACAGATAGAGAAAAGAAGACAGTAGGAATTCCGAGAGCTCTCTTTTCGTTCGGATTCTTTTCTATGTTTAACGCTTTCTTCAAAGCTTTGGGAATGAATGTTTTGTTGTCGGAACCGACAAGTGAGAAAACAATTGCTTTGGGACAAGAATATTCAATGGATGAGGCATGTTTCCCGATTAAGCTTATTATCGGGCATGTAGCCGAGTTACTAAAGAAGAATGTCGATTATATTTTCTTCCCGAATATCTATTCGATTATTTCCCCGAATCAGCAAGCTCGTAAAAATTACGGTTGTCCTTATATGCAGCTTGCCTCGAAAATGGTAAAGCAGACAATGGAATTGAATGAAAAAGAAGTAAAGCTACTCTCTCCGACCATAGCAAATAGTCTTGGTAAGGAATATATGGCTAAGCCCTTCTTTGATATCGGTATGGAACTGGGAAAAAGTAAAAATCAGATTATTGACGCAATGAAGACCGGCAAAATGTCAGCTTTGCTTCTTGAGCAAAGAATTTCCGATAGTAAAGCCCATAGTCTAGTTGATATTAATCCTAACAAAAAGACTTTTGTTATTATTTCAAAAATATACGGAGTTGCCGATCCTATACTAAATATGGGTATTCCCGATAAACTCTCCAAGATGGGATATCAGGTAATTCCATTCTATGATCTTTTGGAAGGGGATATTTCAAAAGCTCATCCGAATATGTACTGGCCTTTTGCCGATAGGGAATTAAGCGCCGCGTACTCAGTAAAAGCGAATCCGAATTATTACGCGGTTTATCTTACTCATCATGGCTGCGGACCGGACGCGATTGTCTCTCATTATTTCAGAGAGATAATGGGGGATAAACCCTATCTGAATATCGAGGTTGACGAACATTCTTCCGATGTGGGAATAATCACTCGTCTTGAGGCATTTATTAATAGCCTTGAAAAGCGAAAAGGGGAGCTTAGGGAAATTAATAATGATAATTTACTCTTGAAGAGAGCGAAAATAAAGGAATCATTATCCGGGATTCGGGAGGATTCTACACTCTATCTTCCTTATCTCTATCCCTATTCCGAAATTCTGAAAGCTATCTTAAGAAAAAAAGGAATTGCGGCAGAAGTTTTACCGATGACAAATAAGAAATCGGTTAATATCGGAAGAGAGCATACAAGAGCGGAAGAATGCTATTCCCTTACTGCTCTCATAGGAGATACCTTTAATCGATTGAAAAGATAAGCTTCCTCATTCCGCAAACCGAAGGGACAGAGATCGAAGGGCAATACGGCAGATTATTACGCACTCTTACCGATAACGCCGGATACGAAAATGTAGAGATTATCTCTCCGTTTTTAGAAGATATCATTCTAGCAAATGATAATGATCTTGAGCTTTTCTTCTTAGGTATTCTTGCCGGAGATATTATTCTACTTGCCGATAAAAAGGAAAGGAATGAGTATCTGAAGGAAATCTTGAAATCGATAGACTGCGGGGAAATCTCCCTTGAATTTCTAAGTGATCTGGCCGGCAAAATATCTGATGGGTTAAAAAATAGCACCGGATTAACCATTTTTGCTATCGGAGAACCGAATGTTCTCTATAATGATTTTTTGAATGATAATACTTACGCTAATCTCGAAGAAGAGGGGCACAGAATAATATATGCTCCTTTCAGCGAAGCTTTATGGCTTCTCTGGGATGATTACACCAATCAAAACAATACCGAATCGGATATACTTCTCCGAAGAAAAGTTAATAAGCTCCGCATTCTGCTAAAGTATATCTCGCAATCTCTTTCCGGAGTTAATCCTTTCGAAAGTGAACCTGAAAAAATAGCGGAAATAGCCGATCAGGCAATCGGATATTATGCCGGTGGGTTTGGTAGATATCGTTGCGCGAAAATATTATGTGATCTCAATGTTGACGGTATTATTACATCATGCTCAACACATGAAAACACCGCGATATCCATAAATATTCTCCATAAAGGATTGAAAACGGATAACTCAAAACCGGTTTTGAATCTCACATTCGACGGAAATCAAAACGGAAATGATAAACTGAAAACCGAAACATTTATTTACTATCTGAACAATGAGGTTACATATGGAAACCGATAATAAAACATGTCATAAATTCCCGAAGCATCGGCACGGGGGTAAGAAAGGACCGAGTAGTTTCTGGATGCACGACCCCGATAAACTATTCAATGAGCTTAATTTGCAAAAAGGAGAGACCTTCTGTGATCTTGGTTGCGGAATAGGAGATTATGCTCTCGAAGCCTCTAAATATATAGGGGAGGAAGGAAATGTTTTCGCGATAGATATTAACGGTAACGCGATTGATTTCTTAAATGAAACAATAGCTTCACAAAATATCAAAAATATACATACTGCTGTCGCGGATGTTACATATCTGCTCCCTCTTAATGACTCTTCCATAGACAGATGCTTTATAGCTACGGCTTTGCACGCAATGGATTTGAATATAGCCGGTCGCTCCCTCTTTTCGGCAATACGAAGAGTATTAAAGCCGAATGGCAGACTCGAGATAATCGAATGCCATAAGAAGAGAACTAACTTCGGGCCTCCCGAAAGTTGCAGAGTCTCTCCCGAAGAACTGGAAGAAATTATTACTCCCTACGGCTTTTCGAAAGAAAAAGTTGTTGATCTGGGACATAACTACCTGATTCGATTTTGTGTTAATAACGAGGATTAATTATGAAGAAAAAAGGATACAGTCCTGTTGGGCTATTGTTGAATATTGCAAAACCGGAAAAAACAAGACTCGCTTTCGCGGCGGCTTTGATTTTTCTTAGTTCTCTCTGTTCCATTGGGCCATTTTATATAGCCTTTCTGATAATTGAAAAAATCATAAGTCCGGTATTCGATCTTACCGAGCTTTTTTCTCTCGGTGGGCTTGCCGCGGCGTTTATTGTCGGGCAATTGCTCTTTTCCGGAATAGCGATGACTCAGTCACATATCGCGGCATATAATATTCTATATGATCTTAGAGTAAAGCTGGCCGGGAAATTATTAAATCTTCCTCTCGGATATTATAACAATACCAGTTCCGGTGTTATCAAAAAGATAATGATGGGGGATATAGAAGCTATTGAAGAATTTATTGCCCATAACCTTGTGGATCTTCTTTCGGTTATGTTCGTGCCTCTTTTAATAGCTATATGGCTGGCTACTTTTAATCTTCCCCTCGCTTTGTTAAGTATTATACCGGTATTATTGGGAGTTTTCTTGCAAAGACTTCGTATGAAGCTCGACGCCAAACCATTCCGCGAGTTCTTTATGCTCAAATCCCGAATGAATACAACAATTATCGATTTTATCAGGGGAATGCCTGTGATTAAAGCCTTTAATCAGACTGTCTTTTCCTTCCGGAAATATCGTAAGGAAGCGGAGGCATATAGTAATTTCTGGATAAATATGAATAAAAGAGCTTCCGGGTATATGGTGCTATATTCTTTCCTTATGGATAGCGGTGTGGTTCTTCTTTTGCCTGTCGGCGGATATATGTATTTGAACGGAGATGTTTCACTCTCCGCCTTTCTTATGTTTATGTTCATCGGACTCGGTCTTTCCCGATTCATGAAACAACTAATGAGTTTCGGATCGAATATCAACCAGATAGCTAACGGAGTAAAGGGACTTAACGCGGTTTTTAATGAAAAAGAGATAGAAAACAAAGGTAAAATAACCGATCTGATAAATTATGATATCGAATTTAAGAATGTCTCGTTCGGATATGATAAGAAAATGATCTTGAAAAATATCGATTTCGAAACAAAACAAGGATCCATTACAGCCCTTGTTGGATCTTCCGGTGCCGGAAAAACCACGGTAGGAAGATTAATTCCGAGATTTTGGGATGTAAGTCGCGGTGAGATTAAAATAGGGGGGATAAATATCAAAGATCTTCCGAATGATATACTTATGAAATATGTCAGTTTTGTTTTCCAGGATGTTTTCATGTTCAACGATTCCATATTGGAAAACATAAGAATGGGAGATAAATCTGTTTCTCGAAAAAAAGTAATTGAAATTGCCAAATTAGCCCAATGCCACGATTTTATTAAACGATTGGAAAACGGATACGATACTCTTATCGGAAGCGGTGGTACATATCTCAGCGGCGGGGAGAAACAAAGAATTTCAATTGCCAGAGCTCTTGCAAAAGATTCTCCGATTATTATTCTCGATGAAGCGACCTCATATGCCGATACCGAAAACGAAGCGAAAATTCAAAAAGCTCTTTCGGCTCTTCTTAAGAATAAAACCGTTATCATTATTGCCCACAGACTCTCTACTATCAAAAATGCCGGACAGATTTTGGTATTCGAAGATGGAGAGATTATTGAAAGAGGCAAACATAATGAGCTTATCGATAGAAACGGAAAATATAAAGAGATGTGGGATAAACATATCGACGCCTCCGAATGGGGAATAGGAAAAAAAATTATTGATATAAATGAGAAATCTGTTTCCGAAGCTACAGATAAGAAGATGAATAGTGTAAATATGATTAAGGAAACCGAAGAGGTGCTGGCATGCTAAAGACTCTAAAAATGCTTTCTATGGAAAACTATAGCAAATTATTCAAAATATCCGCTATCTCGGTACTCGAGGCAATATTCGGGGCAATCCCTTTCGGGGTTCTCTATTTTGTTCTTTGCGATATTATCGATAAATCTTTTACGATGGATAAATTGAAGTATTATGTAGTAATTATCGGCATAAGTGCTCTGTTCAGAATGCTTTTCTCATTTCTTAATGTTACGGTATCCAGAAACGACGGAACGCTGATGATAAAGGATCTTCGCTTGCGTCTCGGAGAACATATTCGGAAACTCTCTTTAGGCTTTTTTAATAGTCACGATGTGGGAGAATTATCCAACAAAACTCTGGAGAATGTAAACAAAATCGAAATGATAATTACCATGCTTCTTCCCGCGATGATTTCAACCTTTGTTCTCAGCGCGTTGGTAGCTATCGGACTTTTCTTTATCGATCCCGCAATGGCTTTGGCTACAATCATTACAATGCCATTATCCCTTTATATATTAACATGGGCAAAAGGGATTATGAATAAGCAAGGACGGGCTTTGTATGAGTCATCCTCCGCGCTGGCAAATAGCCTGTTGGAATTTGTAAGCGGAATAAAATTTTTGAAATCTTTCAATAATTCCGATAAAAAGTATCGCGATCTGATTGCGAAAATGGAAGACTTCAAGATCAAGAGTTTGAAAACGGAAGGAACATTGAGTCCTGTAATGGTTTTAGCCGGTATCTCAATCGATTTCGGATTGGTTATGCTCCTTTTAACCGGATCATATCTTTTGGTGGGGGGAGCCTTAACAATAAAAACTTTCCTGATTTTTATCATAATCAGTTCTCGCTTTTTCGAAAATCTTAAGGCTATCTCAATAAATTATGTTAAGGTAAAATATCTCGGTATTGCGGGAGAAACCATAAGGGAAATATTCGACGAAAAG
This sequence comes from uncultured Ignavibacteriales bacterium, assembly GCA_942492055.1. Lineage (GTDB taxonomy): Bacteria > Bacteroidota > Ignavibacteria > Ignavibacteriales > Melioribacteraceae > CALODP01. Next base: position 144,727 of record CALODP010000002.1, read on the forward strand.
CTTTTGAGTGGTGCCGGTGTTTACGCCGATTTCAGAAATCATGATATCAAATTCAATGACATTCGCTTTTCATACAAGGAAACCGAAGTATTAAAAGGGATAAACCTTAATATCAAAGAAAATACAATGACAGCATTTGTGGGACCTTCCGGATCGGGAAAAACCACCCTTACAAATCTGATTGCCCGCTTTTATGATGTCGATTCTGGAAAGATTACCATCGGTGGTAATGATATTAAAAGTATCGATTCAGAGTCTGTTCTTAAAGAGATATCTATGGTTTTCCAAAACGTAACTCTTTTCAGAGATACCATTTATAATAATATAAAAATCGGGAAATATGAGGCCTCCGAAGAAGAGATAATAGAAGCTGCTAAAAAAGCGAACGCCCATGACTTTATTATGAAACTACCCGACGGATATAATACTTTGGTAGGAGAAAACGGCGCCAATTTATCGGGGGGAGAACAACAAAGAATCTCTATTGCCCGCGCTATACTAAAGGACGCGCCGATAGTTTTACTTGATGAAGCAACAGCTTCCCTTGATCCCGAAAATGAAATATATATACAAAACGCTATCTCAAAACTTCTGGAAAACAAAACGGTTATTGTTATTGCGCATCGTTTGAAAACAATTAAAAATGCCGATAAAATTGTAGTGCTAGAGCAAGGAAAAGTACATGAGGAAGGTACCCATAATGAATTGCTCGGTAAAAAAGGATTATACCATAATATGTGGAATATCCAGCAAAGCGCTGTCGGCTGGGAGTTAGCAAATTAGTTCTTTCTTGTTCTCTTAATAGGGTAATGCTGTCAACTTAAATACCATATTTCAGCTTTGAAGAAAGTTCTAAGGGTTCAGCTCATGAAACAAGTTGCTCGGATCCTTCTATAACTCAGAATATTGATAAGTTGACAGCTTCTATTTGGCCATTACAATAGATTCTTGTAATCTATGATCCCATCGAAAGAGTCCGGCAGTTATATTCTTCTCCAAAGATCATAAGCCGGGCTCTTTTTCCTATTTTTATTCGAAAAAAATGTAAAAAAAGCTTTACTTAATGTATTAATTTTTGCATAATGACTTCCGGGTCGAATAGTTTTCTCCATGCGCTCAGCTATTCGATTTTGAGGAGCTATAGAGATATAAATTATTGATTTCTTTGTTGGCCAATATATAGTTCGGAAAGAGTACTAATTTCTCCTAATACTCATTTTCTGATAATTCTTCCTATTCTCAATTCCTCCAATGCTACTCTTTCCCGACGCGGAACAGAATATTTACAATCTGAAATTGAAAAAAGCTATTGATATGTTAAAGCATGTCAATTATCTCATTTATTGAATAATGAGGTAATTGTTCAAAAAAAGTTTCTCTGAGTTTTATTGTAATAAGTGAATTCACTAATAAAAACAGGAGGGGATATGACTACATATCAAATTGTTAAGTTCGGCATGTTTAAAGGTGTCGAAGAATTCGGCATCGTAAATAGTGCCATAATTGATCCTTTTCCTACGTTAAAGGCAGATTTGGAAAGATTAAGCCAGCTAATAACGGAAATACGGAATAAGGATATCGAAATTCAGGATCTGAAAAAGGGAAAACTGGAAAATCGTGATTCCGCTAAAGAAGATCTTATCAATTCCCTTACTCTTCTCGCAAGACTTTGTCAATCCTATGCTTTGAATAGTAAGAATTACAACCTCTATGAAATCGTCTCTGTTTCCGAATCCGAATTAAGACATGAACGTCTCGATTATCTGGGGCTACGAGCTGCAGATATTCTTGGCTCAGTCAATGCTCATAGCGGACCTCTTGTTCCTCTCGGTGTTACCGAAGAGATGCTTAGTGAAGCAGGGGAAAGGCTGATAGCTTATAACCAGGCTCAAGCCCATAGGAAACAGGCCTCTTCCGAAAAATCAGCAAAGATGGTTGTCTTAGAGAATCTATTCAAAGATGTAACAAAGCTTTTGGATGAAAACATCGACAAAGAAATGCTTGTTATCCGTGATTCCAATCCTGCTATCTTTAACGAGTACAAGAACGCAAGAAAGCTCAAAAACTATCCGGCAACTCACGCTACACCGGAAGAGCCTTCCGAAAATCCTGACACTCCAAACGGATAAGAAAACTTAAAGGAGAAGCATCTGCTTCTCCTTTAAATTCATTAATTGCATCTATATAAAAAATAATGTAAATGAATTTAATTTAATGTAACAAAGATTTTATTCGCAAGGCGATTGCAAGGAAAAACTATATTCGTATCCCTTTATTCAATTTTATAATTCCTTATTTGCTTGAATTTAATTAAGGAGAATATTAACTTGATTAAAAAAAATATCTTTGTTCAAAATGGCAAGTGTGATAGTTTTATTTATCAGTAAAAACTGAATATAAAATCATGGAGGCAAAATGAAGCTTTTTATTAGTTGGTCTGGTGCTACGAGCCACGAAGTTGCTAAAGTATTTAAAGAATGGCTCCCATATGTTCTTCCAAAAGTAGAATTATTTTTGTCTTCAAAAGATATCTCCAAAGGGGTGAATTGGTTTTCTGATATTATTAACAAATTAAATGATTCCTCTTTTGGAATAATTTGTCTCACTAAAGATAATATAAATTCATCATGGTTGAATTTTGAGGCAGGGGCTTTAGGAAAAAGTCTAGAAAAATATAATGTTTCACCCCTATTATTTGATATGAAGCCATCGGAGATTATTGGACCTCTTAGCCAGTTTCAATCAACAATAATAAAGAATGAAGATGTTTATAATTTAGTTAAAAGTATAAATGAACTATCAGGAAGTGATAAAATCGATAATTCTATTCTTCAAAAAAATTTCAAGAAATTGTGGCCTGGCTTAGAAGAATTGTTAAAAAAAATAGAAGTTCCAAATATTGATAATGAGGTATTGCTAGAATCAAAAAAGACTAATTTGGTTTTGAATAAAGAGATTATTGAATATGGGGAAAAAGGTAAATATGATGAATTTTACCGAGATATAAGTAATAAAATTAATGGGATTGATTATCTGATATCAAATAAAGTGATTAAGAAAATAGAGGAAATTACTATCAATATTCCAAGATACTATTCGCAAAATATCACATCTATTTTGGCTGATGTTGCAAAGGCATTTGATGGAAAATTAAAAATGAATATCCTCCTTGAGAGTATTGTAGAAAAGCTTATGGAAACTATGAATGCTGAAGTATGTTCAATTTTTCTAAATGATGAGGATAATCCCAATGTTATTAAATGTGTTGCTGGTTCTGGATTTGCTGAAGAGATAGTTGATGAGGCTCGATATGAAAAGAATGAAGGATTTACAGGGACTGTGTTTGCTCGTGGTGATAAAGTTAATATTAGAAATCGTCGGGAATTGGAAGCGCTAAAGGATAAGAAAGAATGGGTGGGAAAATTTGATTATTTACAATGGAAAATATATGGTGGGGAAAGTCAATTTAAAAACCTAATGGCTTGTCCATTGAAATTGGGTAATGAGATTATTGGGGTGATTAAAGTTGAAAATAAATTAAGTGATAAGTATTTTACAGATGATGATTTGGTTTTGTTTGAAATAATTACAAATGGTGTAATTGCTATTAATATTCAGAATGCAAGGCTACACCAAAAAACAGAAGCACAAGCTAAAGCTTTGTCTGATGCGTTAAATGCGTCTGCGGATATTGCCGCTACAGCAGTTAGTCATTCAGATACTATCACTCTGTCTAGGGAAATTGCTGAGAAGATGATCAGAATATTAGAAGCAGAAGCTTTTTCTATTTTTCTAAAAGATTCTAATGAAGAAAGAGATTGTGTTAAATGTATTGCAGCTTCAGGGCATGCAAAGGCACTTGTCGGGAAGGCGGAATATTACTTAGGAGAAGGTTTGACTGGTTATGTAGCAGAATCCAAAAGGCCAATAATAATAAAGAGTAAAAAAGAACTGATTGAACAAAAAAAAGATAAAAAATGGCTTGGAAAATATGATGAACTTCAATGGGCTCGAGGAGAGTTTCGCAATTTAATAGCGGTGCCACTTGTTACTCAAGGTAAGACAATAGGAATACTAAAAGCTGAAAATAAGAAAAAAACTGCACATTTTACTTTTGAGGATGTTACAGCACTTGAAACAATTGCAAATATTGTATTGTTGGCACTTAAGAAAACTATAGTTTATGAAAATGTTTAATGAGAAAAATGATGGCTGTTACTTTGCTATGTGATTAACTAAAAGGGAATGATATAGCTTTGGAAAATTGAATTTATCGCTAATGTTAATTGAGTTTTATTTCTCCATATGTAACTAGATAAGGTACAGAAATGGTCCTAAGTATTTTCACAAGAGAGAATCATATTACGACATATACAAATCGGTTTCTCAAAGATATAACAGAATACTCAGGGCGCTTAACAATTTGGGAGAAATACAAAAAGAAGAATATAGCGTACTTGCTATCCTAGACCCCGAAAAACTCGGGAAGCAGTTTCGTGATCTTTTGGTACTTTTGTATCAAGACAAAAGTACACCTCTTAGCACATTTACTAAGGATATACCAATAAAAGTGCCAGAGGTACATGGATCCCGAAAAGTCGGGTACAGAGGCGAAGCACAGCCGCTGACGCATCAAGACTAAAGAACACCACTCAGCTTTAGCCACAAAGCTAAAATCCGGATATCTCTAAAACTTATTATCGATATGCTCAACGGTTCAGGAGATGATCAATAATCAAAATCCAATCTCCTTATCGAACTATTTCAATATTATCTCTGTTCCTGATATTGTATAATATTTTGTCACAAAATAGTTCTTGCTATGCAATACTACATCCGGGATATTAAAATTACTCTTTCCGATATCATAGAGCGGATAACCGAAAGCGACCTGGTTCCGAGTAGGAGGGTACTACTCGAGGATATCAAATCGAATTTTGAAAAAATCGGCGGGAAGGGGATTGTTACTCTGAAAGAGTTGCGCGCAATATTAAAAATTCACGCTAGAATAATAACATTCGGAACCGAGATAGATGTGGAAGCGGAATATTTGATCATTTTACGTCGCGAAATAGAAAGTTGGTTCCCTAAAGCCTTTTCCGTATTGGAATTTTCTCTTCTTTCGGCAAAAGAATCGGAATTGCTTCTCGCGGCCGGATTATACAATACCAAGAAAGTATATGATGTTTTTTCGAGTCCCAAGAAAACTTCCGATATTATGGAAATTTATAATATCGATAGAGGATTGGTTGATAAAATTTTCAACCTATCCGATCTCACCAGAATACAATGGACAAGCCCAAACGCCGCGGAAATGTACACAAAAGGGGGATATGATACTGTCCGTAAAATAGCCGAAGCGGATGCGGAGAAATTCTCCGAAACAATTAATCGTATTAATGAAGAAGGAAGATTCTACAAAGGAAAAATAGGACTAAGAGATTACAAACGAGTAATCCTTTCCGCCCGCTATCTCCTCACCTGGAGCAGATAACCCTAAAATCAGAACCTTACCCATTGAAAAAACTAAGTGAAGGGGAGTTAAAGTAAACTTACATCAAAATAAAATCCTCTTGCTTTTCTCAGTGCCCTCCGTGCGCTCTGTGGTTAAGCCATTTCTTAGAGCAATCACCACTGAGGAAACAGAGTACACAGAGAAGAACAAAAGAAAATATTTTTCTCTCTCCGTGCGCTTGCTCTCCTCCATCCGGTTGAAAATTCTGTAACAACGACCTTTGTTGCAAACCAGGCTCTTGACTGGGCGAGGGAGTCGAAGCAATCTTATATCAATGTAAAATCCTCTTGCTTTCCCTCAGTGCCCTCTGTGGTTGATTCCTTTTTAAAGCTTTCCTCACTTATGCCAATGATTACATATAGAAGAATGACGAATCCTATTGTTTTTCCTCAGTGCCCTCTGTGAGCTCCGTGGTTAAATCTTTATTTAGATCTTTCACAACCGTGTCTTCGGAGGTTACTTTTTATTAGCTGTTATTATAAATCTGATTGTATTGTAAAAAGGAATGGAGTACCTTTACAGTTAAATAAAAGAAGATTAACAAGTGTGGATATAATGAAAATATCGAAATTTGATAAACATCCGGAAAGGTCGATTATTCTTAAGGGATGGGACGGAGCGGTTGATTACATCGATTCCTATGTTGTAACATTCGAAAATATGAAAAAACTTGGCATTGATCGCTTGGCTCCGATGTTGTTGAACGGGGAAACTCCGGAATGGGTTAAAGCTCTTTTTGCGGTCAGAAACTTTTTTGCTCGCTTTTTTTATCTGAAAACTGAAACTCCATCCGATAACAAAGAGAACGAAAACATACATGATAAAAGATATTTACCGGGAGACAAAATTGGAATTTTCCCCGTAACAGATCGATCCGATGCGGAAATAGTTATGGGACTTAACGATCGTCATCTCTTGTTTCGTGTTTCCGTATTAAGTGAAACAGATAATCATTCGGATAAATGCACACTCTATATGACAACAGTTGTCCGATTCAATAATCTGTTGGGAAAACTATATTTTTTTCCGGTAAAACCGTTTCATAAAATCATCATGCGGCGAACAATGAAACAATTTCTCAAACAATTTAATTAACGTAATATTTCCAAAATCACATTCAAGAGTACCTAGCGAAGAATTCCAATGTGTTTCCTCAGTGTCCTCTGTGATCTCCGTGGTTATTCCTTTCCTTAGAGCAATTACCACCATGCCCTCTGTGGTTAGCCCCGTCTTTAGATCATTCGTGAAGTCGAAGCACCTCTGTGCTACTAATTTTTAAGGTATTTATTCTTATTGAATATGACAATGAGGGATCTTAACTTGAGTTCTAAGATGATTGTGAGAATTGATTAATAAAATATCTCAACCCAATAGCGAGAGGAATATGAAAGCACTGGTTTTAGGCGCAAGCGGAGCAACGGGACAACTGGTTGTTCGACAACTTATTGAAAAGGATATTACAACCCGTATTTTAGTGCGTGAATCAGCTATAATTTCCGAACAAATATCCAATAACAATAACGTGGAAATCATCAAAGGGAATATAAATGACTTTGATATTGAGAAGATAAAAGAGATTGTAAAAGATTGCGATGCTGTAATATGCTGCCTCGGTCATAACATTAGTTTCAAAGGACTTTTTGGTCCTCCCCGTAAACTGGTCTACAATACAGTCGTGAAAGTAGTCGAAGCAATCGATTCTTTAGACCTTGATTCCAAGTTTGTTTTAATGAGTACCACCGCATATACTAATAAAAAGGGAGGGGAAGAAAATACTGCGGGGGAAAAGCTAATATTTTCCCTATTGAAATTACTGCTTCCACCTCATAAAGATAACATGTTAGCCGGGGATTATCTTGTTCGCAAATTAGGGTCGCAAACAAAGATAAATTGGGTTGCGGTTCGCCCCGATTCCCTTATCAATGAAGATTGTGTCAGTGAGTATGAAATAAGAAATAAAAAAATGAGAAGCCCCATATTTGATCCGGGAAAAACCAGCCGAATAAATGTTGGTAATTTTATGGCGGAATTAGTAACAAATGAAAAACTATGGCAAGAATGGAAACATAAAACTCCGGTCATCTACAACAAAGAGTAATCACGGTGGAAAACAAAAATGATTTCCCTCTTCTCTTTGAACAATGCTGTCAACTTAAGCCAATTGAAATTCAAATTGATAAAAGATATAATATGTCGCTCCTATGGAGCTCAAATATTTTCTTTAAATCTGTTATCTACCGAGATACCGGCACCTATGGCGCCGGATAGGTATTTGTGCAAGGAAGTAATTTATAATTGCGTTAGGCTTTAGAAAGAAACAATCTAGTTAGATTTGTTAATGCGCTGTAGGTCTCGGATCCCGACAAAGTCGGGGTGCGGAATATTATAGTTAACTATTAAGAATAATTTTTTGATGGAATTTTCCCTTTTGCCATACTAATGTTCCTAAGTTGACAGCATTGCTCTTTGCACCAAGTGATCTCAGTGGTATTAGCTCTAATGCATTTGTTGAGAAATTCTCCAAAAATCAATTACAAAATTTTGCAATATGGAACTAAAGGATATGATTAGTAATTTATTTTTAAATTATATCCCTTCAAAAGAGAAATGAGGAAAAATGCGGAATTCTCTTATTGTTTTATTATCCCTTTTGTTCTTTGCGGAGACTTTCTTCGCAGGCTCTATAACCGAAAAGGAAGCAAATGAGTTTATAACTCTTCTTTTGACCAATTCCGAAAAACTAAGCCAATACTTCGATTCCTCCGAGGTTCGAATTTCCGAACGTTTGGGGATCACATATCCCGGGAAGAAATTCAAACTGCTTATCTCCAATGATATTGACGCGGAAACCAAACATAAAATTTTGACGAATGAGTTAAAATATTCTTATGAAATCATTTCACCCGACTCAATATACTCCGAATTAATTATTAAGATACCCGGGAAAAGAGAAAGCTATAACTACTATTTTCGTAATTCTAAAATGATTTCTCGCCCGACATACTTTTCCCGTAACATGAAAAGATATGAAAGTGAATATTTTGTTTTTTATATCAGCGATTCCACACTAGCGAATGATTACTCAATGAAACGGCTCGATTCCTTTGTCGATTGTTTATTGGGAATTCTGGAATGCGGGGAAAAGGAGAAGAGAAAGCTAAGGGAAGAGAAAATTTGGTGTTTCCTTTGTCGGGATAATGAAGAGATAAAAAAACTAACCGGATATTCCGCCAGAGGCTTATACTATATTCCGAATGACTATATTATTTCGACTTTTAACTGCCATTATCACGAAATAGCCCACCTGCTTATTAATTACAAATTGAAAAATCCCGATCTCTATACTCATCCTCTGTTGCAAGAAGGTTTCGCGGTTGCCTTCGGAGGGAGAGGAGGAAAGGAACCGGAGATTATTCTGAAGCTCGGTGCGTATATGGCAAAAAGTGGCTTTTTCGATTACAAAATGATGATTGAAAAGAAAGATTTTTCGAATTACGATGCCTCCCTCACATATCCGGTAGCCGGATTATATGTAAAGTTTCTTATTGAAAAAGGGGGAATCAAAAACTTTCTTAATCTTTATACCGATTATTCCTCGCCGAATTGGACTGAAGGCAAAACAAAGATATCTGCCAATGACGATGATAGTTGGAAAAAATTTTTATCGGAATTTGATTCGGAAAGTAAAATAAGATTGTCCGATTTCCGGGAAAGTGATTTTAAAACAATCACCGAAAAAGAAGGAAAATGGTCAATTGCGGAAAACGAGAGAGACTATTTATTCAAAGTAAAAGATCATATGTTAATAGCCGGAGAAAAGAAATACCCGAATTATCAAAGCAAAAAAATCACCGAGCTATTACCCGATATGGAATACAAAGGAGAAAAATACCTGATCACAGCGGATGGAGATGAAATTTCCCTATACAATCTCTTTACAAACAATCTGATCGCGAAATATGTAAGAGGCTTCTCGGCAAAAAACATTCAAGTACCCCAAAAAGAGGGGTATTATCAATTCGTGATACCAAAAGACCTTATTGAAGACAATATCAAAAAGTAGCAAGACAGCTGTATTTAATCCGGTATTATAATAAGCATTTAAGGAAAACGGAGTAGAAGTTCATTGGTGAAAATTCAAAAAATTATTTAGCATGTTTGCTGTCCCCGATCCGGTTGAAAATCAGGTAATACAACATTCATCCTTTTCGAACTATGTTATAATCAATAAAGTATTTTATGGGTCGCACCCTGTTTTGTCCAACTGAAAAGTGACCAAAAATCCAACTGAAAAGTGACCAGAGGAAAAAAGAGAAAATAGAGTTATCCTGAGTAGACAAAACTCAGGAGGGAAAAAAGGTGATCAGTATGGAAGACTGGGTAACAATCAAAAATCTACGATCCAAAAATCCGGGAATGAGTCTACGTGAGATAGGTCGGATATTGGGCTTAAGTCATAACACCGTAAAAAAAGCCTTGTCAAAAGAGAGTCCTCCGGAGTACGTCCGGAAAGAGTCAATAAGTGACTCCTTGTCTCCCTTTACGGAATTGATCTTTGAGATGTCTAACATTAAGAGATATCGGGGCTCCCGGATTCTCTATGAGATAAGGAGTAAAGGTTACACCGGCAGCAGAAGCAGCTTTTATTATTATCTCGGGAAAATAAAACAGACTTCCAAGAAAACATTTCAACCATACGAGACAGCTCCCGGGGAACAAGGTCAGTTCGACTGGAGCCCATATACTGTTTTAATCGGAGGGGCACGGGCAAAAATCTACATATATCAATATATCTACGGTTTTAGTCGCTATAAAATATTGGAAGTATCCTTGTCGGAGAATCAAGGGGCAGTATTTGAAGCGTTCGAAAGATGTCTTCAAGCCTCCGGAGGAGTATGTCAAAGAGTCCAAACCGATAACGCGAGAGTTTTCATAACAATTCATTCAAAGGATAACTGGCGGTGGAATCCAAGATATCTTCACTTTTGCGGTCATTACGGGTTCGCTCCAAGTCGTTCGATGCCAAGTCATCCGTGGTCCAAAGGGAAAGTCGAAAAACCGTTCGCCTATATAGAAGACCATTTCATCGACGGAAATACCTTTAGTAGCTTTGAAGAGTTATGCTCAAAACTGAAAGAGTTTCAGAATCGGGTCAATAACGAGCTTCATTCGGTAATTAAGCAAAAACCGGAAACGGTGTTTGCCAAGGAGAGGGCTTCCCTAATGAATCTGCCATCATGTCGTTATGTGGGGATAAAAGAAGAGATAAGAAAAGTAAGCTACGATTGTCTGATCTCTTACAATGGGAACAGATACTCGGTGCCATGGGCTTTTGCCGGAAAGCAAGTATGGATAAAGATATCACAAGGGTACTATATCGAGATCTACTCACAAGCCAACAAGAAAGTAGCCTCCCACAGACTCTCTTTAGGAAAAGGGAACGTAACCATTAAGGATGAGCACTACAGAGGGAATAACACTACGAAGGGCAATTTTCAACGCTTGTCGAAAGAGTTTATGGAGAAATTCCCCGATCAATCTTTGTTCTTGGAAAAACTGTATGCGCAGAAAAGATACAACAGCGGATACCAATTGCGATACATTATGGAACTCTCGAAATTCTATTGCGCGGAAGATTTTCTTTCGGCACTGAAAAAGGCGATGGAATATAACGTCTTTCATTTTTCCTTCATATCCGGTTATCTGGAAAAGAACTGTGAGAGAACAATTATCATAGAAAATATGAGACTCAAAGAAAACTACCCGAACAAGGATATAAAAAGAGACCTTAAGGAGTATCAATTCAACTTTTAACCTAAGTAAGGAGAAGTGAAAATGGGAAACGACAGAATGGAAGAACACATGAAAACACTCGCTCTGGAGAGGATTAAGGAGATTTACATTATCGAAGCGGAAAAAGCGGCCAAAGCAAAAATGAGCTTCCGTGAATACTTGGCAAGGCTGTTGGAAGAACAAGTTATCGCTAAATATGAGAGATCGGTCAACAGAAAAATGAGAATGGCGAACTTTTCACAGATTAAGAAACTGGACGAATTCGATTTTTCTTTTCAACCGAAGATAAACGAGCAACTAATAAGAGAACTGGCTAATCTGGAGTTTATCTCCAAAGGGAAAAACGTATTGTTCTTAGGCCCTCCCGGGGTAGGAAAAACACATCTGGCAATCGCTTTGGGGATTAAGGCCATTGAAGCCAGAATGAGAGTTCTCTTTTACTCCGCAGAGAAACTAACCGAGGAATTGGCTGCGGCAGAGATATCCAATACTCTAAACGCAAAGCTCGAATCTCTCGGGAGACTTGATTTACTTATTATCGATGAACTCGGATATCTTTCCCTAAGCAAGCAAACAGCTAAACTCTTTTTCCAGTTAGTGGCCAAAAGATATGAAAGGGGATCTATTATTGTTACTTCAAATAAGGCTTTCGAGCAGTGGGGAGAGATTTTCAATGATGATGTTGTGGCTGCAGCTATTTTAGACAGATTGCTCCACCACAGTTATCCGTTTTTTATTAACGGAAAAAGTTTTAGATTAAGAAACATGGTGCATAATAAATAATTGTACTGGTCAATTTTGTCTGGAATATTGGTCAGTTTTCGGCTGGAATTAACACACCCTACGGGGCTCAAAATATTTATCGTTATGTTTTATCTACCAAGGGGTCGTCTCCTAGCGGGGCTGAAAAACTTTGTGATTATAAAGTAAACATTTAAGAGGGTAAGGATATATTTCCATATTTGGTCAGATAAAGCGAAGTTATTTATCAATCCGGTCGAAAAGATATTTCGGATTATACTCAATATTGAATTTTTTGAGGAAATCAATAAACTCTTCTCGAAAAGTTCTTATTTTATGGTGTTTTTCCTGATTTAAAATATATTCTATTATTGTAGGAACATCTCGTTTTGCATAAGAGAAAGCGCCATATCCTTCTTGCCACGAGAATTTTTGCATTAAAGGAATTTGTTGCGATATATACTGTGAACTTCCTGCTTTAATATCTCGAACCAAATTAGAAATTGAATTAGAAGGAGATAAACCAATAAGAATATGGATATGATCATGAATACAATTGATAGCAAGCAATTTGCTATTTCGTCTTGAGATAATACCGGTAATATATTTTTCAACCATATTCTTATACTTAGAAGGAATAAGTGAATGTTTTCCTTTTACAGTAAACACAATTTGAATGAAGATTTGTGTATAAGTGTTGGGCATGATTCCTCCATTAAGCTATTACATTTTAAACTGATTATCTGTTTGATAGGTTCAGTATGGAAAAATTATCGGCGCCGTAGGTCGAAGATCCCGACAAAGTCGGGGCGCCGAACCCTTGGTAGATAAACATATACACCAAAACATTTGAGCTCGTGTACGAGCGACCCATAAATCCGAAAGAATAATAAGAATACTTTAGATCGTCGCAGAATAGAATGTAATATGTTTGCTGTCACAGATCCGGCTCTGACGGGAGAGGAGTCGAAGCAAACACATCAATGCAAAATCCTCTTGCTTTTCCTCAGTGTTCTCTGTGTCCTCTGTGGTTATTCCGTTCCTCTGTGCCCTCCGTGTGCTCTGTGGTTATTCTTTTCTTTAAAGCTACCACCACTGAGGAAACAGAGCACACAGAGAAGAACAAAAGAAAATATTTTTTTGTAATCATGTTTCGATCTTCAATTACAAATATTCTCGAATTACTGCCTCTATGTTAACAATATGCTATTCTCTTCCGTTCCTCTGTGCCCTCAGTGATCTCTGTGGTTCATGCTCTAGGCATATCAGCAATAATCAACATAATATTCCGATTATTCGAATATTTGTTAATAATAATTACTATATTAGAGAGATTCAAAAACAATTATTTACGAAATTATTTAATCGAATTGTTCGGAGAATTTATCCCCGGAATTCGAAAGGTATTGAAAACATGGCTACAGGATTATTCTCTTCATGTAAAAAGAGTATTTTGATCGTTCCTTTCTTGCAATTACTATTCCTTTGCAATCTTCAAGCGCAAATAAAAGCTAAAATTGTGCAAACCGCCGGTGGACCACAAATCAGTATTAATAACGCACTCTTCCGACCCCGAATGTTTTGGGGATCTAACAAAGGTGGAACCATTAATGTAACCGAAGAATGGCATGAATTCACTTTTGAAGTTAATGTCCCTTTTGAGGCTAATTCCACATGGCATTTCCGCTTCGGTAAGGAAGCCGGAGAGATTTGGGTAAAGGATGTTAAGCTAATCAACGGTGAAACCGGAAAAACGGTATTAAGGGATAACTCATTTGTATCATCCCAAAATTTTAATTTGTCTTGGAATGTTTATCCTCCTGCTTCCGATAATCATGTGGGAGTAATAGATTATTCCGATTCCACATTGCATCTTACATTAAGTAATCCTCCGAACGGAGAAGCTTGGCCCGATTTCCATTTTTACGGAAAATCGATAACCCTTTCTCCCAAAACAAAGTACATCTATTCTTTCAAAATGAAAGCGGATAAAGATAGAAGAGTATCCCCACAGGTTTATCATGTAGGTAACGGATGGACATATATCGGAGGGCCGTCATCAATTTTCATGGAAGAAATTAAAATGGCTGCCGACGTTGGGGTAAACATCATTACATTTAATATTCCCGCTTGTTGGTTATCTCCCGAAAAAGTAGACGATTGGCTTCCGATGGATGTGAAATGTCAGGAAATATTAAATGTAAATCCGAACGCCCTACTCCTTCCCAGAGTAGGATTGGACGCTCCAAAATGGTGGTTAGAGGCTAATCCGGATGCTCTGATGATTTTTGAGGATGGTTCGAAAGGGGATAAAGCCGCCATATCTCATAGAAAATATCGCCGTGAAGCATGCGCCCATTTGGAAAAACTTTCCATACATTTGGCAGATACATTCCCCGATAAAGTAATAGGAATTCATCCGTGCGGTCAAAATACCGGCGAATGGTTTTACGAAGATACATGGGGAAGAAAACTAAGCGGATATGATGAGGCTACAAAAACTGCCTGGCAAGCATACTCTTCCGGTAGTGGCGAAGTCCCTTCCCCTTCGGCAAGAAGATTGGCCGATAGCAGAAATTTATTAAAACCTACTACAGATAAAGATGTTATTGAGTTCAACAGATTTCTTCAGGATGAAATGGCCGATTTTCTCATAGAGTTGAGTGACGCGGCCAGAAGAGGAATTGGTCCCGATAAATTGATTCTCTTCTTTTACGGTTACCAATATGAGTTCGGCCCGACCTATAATGGTCCTGCTACAAGTGGCCATTACGCGTTGGAAAAGATTTTGAACGCCCCGAATATTGATATCCTATCCGCTCCAATCTCTTATTACGATAGAAAACTGACAGGATCCGGTCCGGTTATGACATCGGTTGAGAGTGTTCTTAGAGCAGGAAAGTATTGGTTGAACGAAGATGATTCGAGAACATATCTGAATGCCAATACAGTTGATCATAATCGTTACGGCGGAACAAATACGCAAGCAGAGACAAAATCGGTATTGCTTAGGAACGCTACTCAGTCGGCTATCAGAGGCTTCGGTACATGGTGGATGGATCATGGCGCCGGTACTTTCGGAGGATGGTTTGCCGATCCAGAACTATGGAAGGTAATGGATGAAGTAATGGTATTGGATAATGATATGTTTACCCGAAAAGAGTTCTATAATCCGGAAATAGCTCTGATCATGAATGAGGAAAGTATGCTCCATATTGCCGGAGGATCGGATGTGTTGGGTAGAAATCTTTTATATAATGCGCGAGAAGTTTTTTCTCGAAGCGGAACAACCTTCGGGCAATATCTGCTTAATGATCAGCTGGAAGGGAATATCTCATCAAAAATGAAAGTTTTTTCCGCGGTTTGGGCTTTGGATGCCGAAACCCGAAAAGCGTTGATAAATAGCAAAAAGAAAGATGAAATGAGAGTATGGTGTTATGCCCCCGGATATATTACAGAAACGGGAATTAGTCTGGAAACGATGGAGGAACTTACCGGTTTCAATTTCGAGAGATTAATGAGATTAACGGCAATTTCAACACCCACCGAAGAAGGTATAAACATGGGAATAACAAATTCATGGGGCCCGGATAAATCGGTAAACCCGGTTTTTACCGTAAAACCTGATTCGGTTATTGTTTTGGCAACTTATAGTAACGGTAAACCTTCCGTAGCGATAAAAGAGAGCAACATGGGAACTGATGTCTTCATTGGAACTCCTTCTTTTACTTCGGAATTGATCCGGGCATTAGGTAAGTATTGCGGAATAAAACTATATGCCGAGGAGGATGTTAACGTATGGAGCGCCGAAAACTACTTGGCATTGCATACGGCAAAAGAAGGGGAATTAAATCTTTTCGTGGATAATTCCGATTCCGATATTTATAACGCGCTGACCGGAGAAAAGATGGGGAATGATTCCTTGTTTACATTTTCAGCCTCATCGGGAGAAACAAAACTTTTCAGATGGAATATTGCTACCGGTGTTGAGGAGGATAATATCCTTCCTCAACAATTTTCAGTGAGTCAAAATTATCCGAATCCCTTTAATCCGAGTACTAAGATAGAATACTCTTTGCCGATCGAAAGTAGTGTAAAGATTGAGATTGTAAATATATTGGGTGAACGAGTTGATATATTCACAAAAAGTGCAGAACCTGCCGGAAAGCATAAGTTTACATGGAATGCGGCCAATTACCCGAGCGGATTATATATAATAAGAATAGAAGCTAACGGAATAAATTCAAACAAAAGATTTGCCGCAGTAAAAAAGGCTCTTTTGGTGAAATAATAAATAATATTCTTCTCTCTTCTCAGTGAACTCAGTGGTGCATGTTCTAATGAATGTAAAACCACAGAGGCCGCAGAGAACACAGAGAAAAAGAATATAATATATTTGTTCTTCTCAGTGAACTGTAGAGTAGAGCCGGCCAGAGATTAAACCTCAAGCCAGCCCCCTCGTCAAACCGTACGTGCGGTTTTCCCGCATACGGCTTTCCTGATCACCTTCATTCACCCGCAAAGGTTGGTCGTCTTCCGGAAGTAGCGTATGGTTTTATAAGTCCGTACTTCTTAACTAATATGTTAAATGCCTGCTGACGATACAAGCGCGACTTCCTTTGACTCTTCCGATTAAAGTATCTGTGTAATCTCATTCTCAGATAGTCTTCCAGTTTCTTCAATGAGTTTTGTGGGTAGCTTACCTTTTCAATTTTGTAATAGTTTATCCAACCGTTCAGTATCGGATTTAACTCTTTGACCAAAGCTTCTACCTTAAAGTGTCCTGTCTTTTTCAGCTTTCTGCTTATTTTCATTCTAAGCTTTTTCTCTGATTCCGGTTTGGGGATAATATTCCAGTATTTCGTACCGGCAACAACCAGACTTCTATCCCATCTAAATCTAAACCCCAGAAAATCAAAACATTCACTCTTGGCATCAATCAACTTTGTTTTACTATCGTTGATCCGAAGCTCCATCTTAGACAAATAATACTCTACTTGTGTTATTAACTCTTTCGGTATTCTCTTTCCCAACAGAATGAAGTCATCGGCGTATCTGATCATCTTCACACCTTGCCGAGAAAAGATTCCATCCGTTTTATTAACAATGCGGTCCAGTAAATTCATATAGATGTTAGCTAACAATGGGGAAATCACGCCTCCTTGAGGAGTTCCCATATTGTTTTTCTTCCCACCGGTATATCGTCCGTCCTCTTCAACTATAGGGACTTTCAACCATAGTTTAATTATGTGGAGTATACTAGGGTCAGCTATACGTTCCTTTAATGCTATCATTAACTTATCGTGTGGGATAGTATCAAAGTATTTACTTAAATCGGCATCATAAACAACATGGTTGCCTTGTCTGAGGTTATTCCGAACTTCTGTTATTGCGTCTTTGGCCGACTTCTTTGGTCTGAACCCATAAGAGGAATCATCAAAGTCAGCTTCAAACAGAGGTTCTATTACTATCTTGACAGCTTGTTGAGCTACTCTATCTCTAATTACGGGTAAGCCTAACGGTCGTTTCCCTCCGTTCGGCTTCTCGATCCATACTCGTTTAACCGGCTTTGGAAGATATGTTCGCTTTCTCAAATCTTCGGATAGTTCATCCAAAAACTTTTGAACGCCATACTTCTCAATGTCAGTAAAACTGATTCCGTCTACTCCGGGTGCGCCTTTCTTCTTTTTGCACCTTTTGTAACTTTCCTCGAGTATGTACTTTAGAAATATTTTATCGTACAACACATAATACTTTCTCTCTTTTTCCAGCTTTGCCGATAAATATAGCTTTAGTTGTAATAATCGGACTCTTTCCCGAGAATTGAGATCTTTGCGTTTCTGTAGCTTAAGATTATCCAATTCTCTTTGCAATCTCTCTTGATTACTGTTATTCATCAATTCCTTGATCTCCCTATTTCTAAATTCGTTATAACCAGTAGTGTTCCTTCCCTCCACGCAAGTTATGTTGTCTTGCGTATCAACAGTACTACGACACATTCGCCACCCTCATCCTATAGATCGTCATATCTATATCAGTTAGGGCTTCCCAAGTTCATGCGCTACCTTTATCATGCACGCCATCCCATCATACCCCGTGCAGCCGTATTGTTGCAAATTGCCGTTGCTTCACAATACGTAACAGACTTCATCAACACAGGCAGACTGGTCACTGCAGGTCAGAGTAACGAGGCCTAACTGGGTTCATTTGCATTACGGCTTACATGATCGCTCAATATGAACTTAGTACAATTTGTTTCCTCCTTGCACCTCATAAGAGCTTCAAGCTGAACGGCAAATTGGCTTGTGTAACTTTTTCATTTTACATAGGTATTCATTTATTATTAAAACGCACGCTTCTTGGCGTACCTGTGTTCTCAGTGGTGCATGCTCTAATGAATATAAAATCACAGAAGAAAAGATAAAAATGTTTAGCCCTTCTCAGTGTCCTCAGTGCTCTCAGTGGTAAATGTTCTAATGAATATAGAAAAAGGAGTATTTGTTCTTCTCAGTGGTAAGATTTCTTCAAAAAAAATCCCCCGATGAAAACCGGGGGAGTGAAATCTATTTTTTGCTATTGAGTTTTTCTCGTAGTAGTTGGTTAACCATTTGCGGGTTGGCTTTTCCGCGTGATTCTTTCATAATCTGTCCGACAAAGAACCCTATTACCTGTTCCTTCCCTGCCAAGAATTGTTCAACCTGTTTCGGGTTGGCTTCAATTATTTTTTCAACAATAGGCTCAATCGCGGAAGTATCGGTAATTTGAACAAGATTCTTCTCTTTAACTATCTCTTCCGGATCTTTGTTGCTTGCAAGCATATCGGGGAAAATATCTTTGGCTATCTTACCACTGATTGTATTCTTCGAAATCAGTTTAATCAGTTTACCCAAATTCTCTGCTGATACCGGACATTCGGTCGCTTCGATTTTGTTGTCATTCAGAACTTTGAGAATATCTCCCATTACCCAGTTACTCGCTATTTTGTAGTTATCGGTAACTTTCAATACATCTTCGTAATAATCGGCCAATTGTCTGCTCGAAGTAAGAATATCGGCGTCATATTCCGGTAAGGAATACTCACTGATAAAACGATTCTTTCTGGCTTCCGGTAGTTCCGGCATATTTTTGGCAATTTCATTTTTCCATTCGTCCGAAACAACAACAGGCATTAAATCAGGTTCCGGGAAGTATCTGTAATCATTTGCTTCCTCTTTGCTTCTCATTGGTCTTACTTCCAAAGCGTCCGCGTCCCAGAGAAGAGTTTCCTGTGTTATTTTTCCACCTTCGTCAAGTATCTCTATTTGTCTTTCTATTTCTACCTGAATAGCTTTTTCAACATTACGGAAAGAGTTCATATTCTTTACTTCGGTTTTTGTACCGAATTCTTTCTGTCCTACCGGTCGGATGGAAATATTGGCATCACATCTTAATGATCCTTCTTCCATATTGCCGTCGCAAATTCCGAGGTAAGTAACAATCTGTTTCAACTTGGTCAAATAAAGATAAGCCTCTTCCGCCGAGCGCATATCCGGCTCGCTTACTATTTCGGCAAGCGGAGTTCCGCATCTGTTCAAATCCACATGAGTCTGTGGGCCGAGATCATGAATCGATTTTCCGGCATCTTCTTCCATATGAATTCTTGTAATACCAAGTCTCTTTTCGGTTCCGTCGGATAGCACTATATCCATATGTCCCTCTAAGCAGATCGGTTCGTCGAATTGGGATGTTTGCCATCCTTTGGGAAGATCGGGATAGAAATAATTCTTTCTCGCGAATATCGATTTCTTATTAATCTCGC
This sequence comes from uncultured Ignavibacteriales bacterium, assembly GCA_942492055.1. GTDB lineage: Bacteria > Bacteroidota > Ignavibacteria > Ignavibacteriales > Melioribacteraceae > CALODP01. Next base: position 164,574 of record CALODP010000002.1, read on the forward strand.
AATTAGTAGCGAGCCCCAAAAGAATGGTATATTCGATCATTTTCTTATTCATAACAGGGAGCACACCCGGATGACCTAGACAAACCGGACAAACATTTGTATTCGGTGGCATCCCGAATTTAGTTGAACATCCGCAAAATGTTTTCGTTTCTGTCAATAACTGCGCGTGTACTTCCAATCCGATTACAGCTTCGTATTTAGAACTCATGAGTACTATCCGTAAAAACTTTATAAAATAGAAAGCAAATATAAGCATTATTTAAGAAAATGATAAAAGAGTGTGAAACAAAAGGGGCTTGAAATGTCTCTCTATCTTTATAAAAAAGATTCATTTTTGTTTTATATCTTAGGAGGGGAGTTATTGTCGAATAATCAGAATAAGGAGGAGTCATGAAATTAGAGGCTTTGATTTTCGCCGCGCATCCCGACGACGCGGAAATAGGGATGGGGGGAACAATCTCAAAGATGACTTCGGAAGGGCTTGATATAGGGATTGTCGATTTTTCCGAGGCTGAGCTGAGCACAAGAGGAACTGTTGCGGAAAGGAGAAAAGAGACCGAAGAAGCTTCGAAAATACTCGGATTGAGTATAAGAGAAAATCTCCATTTGCCCGACGGAAAAATTAAACAAGATGAACTCTTGGTATTGGAAATAGTAAGGAGAATAAGAAAATACCAGCCGAAAATTATTTTTGCTCCATATCTGAATGATCGTCACCCCGATCATATGGGGGCCGCGGCATCGGTAAAGGAGGCCTTCTTCTATTCCGGATTACAAAAATATTTTACCGAGCTTAACGGTGAAAAACAGGAAGCTTACAGACCCGAAAAGCTATATTATTATATGCAGACATATGAGTTCTCTCCTTCTTTTATAGTTGATATATCGGAAACATTCGAAACAAAGATGGCAGCCATAAGAGCCTATAAATCCCAGTTCCATGATCCGGATAGCACGGAACCGGAAACATTTATTAGTAAACCCGGTTTTGTAAGATATTTGGAATCACGGGCAGGATATTTTGGTTTTCAAATAAGAAAGGATTTCGGTGAGCCTTTTTATTGCGAAGAACAGATAGAGTATGATATTATACATTCATTGAAATAGGGATAATGATATGAGAGTCGGTGTAATCGGTATCGGATTAATGGGGGCCCCGATAGCTACTAATTATTTGAAAGCAGGATTTGAAGTTACCGTTTTTAACAGGACTATTGAAAAATGTAAAGCGCTGGAAGAAGAAGGAGCGAAGGTAGCGAAAGATATTCCGGAATTATTAAGCAATAGCGACACCATTATTCTTATGTTGCCCGACTATGCTTCCGTTTCATCCGCATTAAAAGAGCATTATTCCGCGCTCAACGGGAAGACGATAATTCAGATGAGTACAATCTCTCCTAATGAGAGTGAGGAATTGAATGAAATCGCAGGGGAATTCGGAATAAATTATTTTGAAGCTCCGGTATTGGGAAGCATCCCCCAAATAAAGGAAAAATCACTAATCATATTATTCGGCGGAAAGAAATCGGAATATGAAGAATGGAAATCCTTCTTTGCCCATCTTGGCAAAAAGATTGAGTATTGCGGGGAAATAGGGAAAGCCTCCGCAATGAAATTAGGATTAAATCAATTGATCGCTTCTTTAACCGCTGCCTTTTCCATGAGTCTCGGCTTTATTCGCGAATCGGAATTGGATATCGATCTGTTTATGAATATTCTGAGAGAAAGCGCTCTTTATGCTCCTACTTATGATAAAAAGCTGGGAAAGATGATGGAAAGAAATTTTGATAATCCGAACTTTCCGCTAAAACATCTCTTGAAGGATTTGGATCTGATCAGAAATTCCTTCGGAGATAAAGGAATAAATATAGCTCCTTTGGATGGAGTAAGAAGAGTAATAGAAGATGCTTTGAGCCAGGGATTAGCGGAGAAAGATTATTCTTCTCTCTATAACGGTGTTCATTATAAGGAGTAATATGAATCCCAAAAGTTTTTTTTGCATCCAATCAATAAAAATAAAGAGGGGAAAATGAGTTATTATCACGCGAAAAAAACAGATTACAATTTCGATCAGGCTATTGATCGAATTACGGAAGAGTTAAAGGTTGTCGGTTTCGGAATCCTGACCGAAATAGACGTAAAGGAAACATTAAAGAAAAAGCTGGATGTTGATTTCAGAAAATATAAAATTCTGGGAGCATGCAATCCGCAATTCGCCTATAAAGCATTAAGCGCGGAAGATAAAATCGGGGTCCTTCTTCCATGCAGTGTTGTTGTGCAAGAACATAACGACGGAAAAGTGGAAGTAGCTATTATGAATCCTTTGGAAGGAATGAAATCCGTTGATTCCCCCCAATTAGCGGAATTGGCCGGTGAAGTAAACGGAAAACTAATTGCGGCTCTTGAGAATTTATAATATTAATTTGCTCCGTTGGCAGTCGGGAAAAGGGAATGGTTATTTGGAAATTATCGAAAAGTCATTCCCTTTTACTTTAATATTATCTCTTTTTCACAATTCCATTTAATAACCGGACTAATATTATTCCATTAATTGACGCGAAAACCACCATAATATACGCAAGAGTATGATTGTCTGTTACTCCCTGTCGTTCCATAATAATACTCAATAAACCGATTGTAATGTCCATCAGGAAAGAGAATGTAAGAGCTGTAGGAGCCAAAAGATATCCGAAAGAATTTTTCCGAAGAAGTAAGATACCTATGATAATAAAGGATGGTAATACAATCGAAAGATCAAGTGTATGAACGGGATTTGTAAGAGCTCCTATTTCGGAAATACATTTTGGAGTTGTGTTCGTTAGAGAAGCCGGAATAATCTCGGCTAACCACATCCCGTAGAAATTCAAGGCCAGTATAATAAGAAATATCCCCGAAGTTTTAACCGGAGTTTTATCTGAGAACCATTTTGTGATATCTTTTTTGGAGTGTTTTATCAGATGTATTAATAATGAATAAAATGAGAGCCCCAAAATAGCGCAATAGAATAAATACATCGGGTTGAAATGTATTGCGAATCCGTATATCACAAATGTATAAATCAGATAGGCCAACGAACCGCTCGAAAGAAGAATTCCTGTTTTGCTTCCTCTATAAGCTAGAAAAGAGGTAACCAATAGAAAGGGAGTGATTAAAAATAGATCCGCAATATCTTGCCCTATTGCCTGCGAGATCCAGTTAGCGGTTTCTCGGTAGTAAAAATTGTCGGTTGTCAATCCGATTACACTGACAAAAGCGACCAAGACCGCGACGCAAATTGCTAATACAAATGGGAGTTTTTCTTTGGTTCTTCTCATTCAGTATATTCCGTAGATAGAGTAGGATAACGCGAAGCAATATAACAAATGGATATATTAAATTCAGATTTGAAGAATTATCCGGCTCTATTTTATCAGTAACATTTTATTCGCGATTGAAAATTCATTTGATGTCATTCTGCAAATATATGTGGCAGAAGGGAGGGTGTTTCCGAAAGAGTCTTTTCCGTTCCATTTTACCGAATGTGCCCCTTGGTTTTGTGACTGAAGTTCCCAAAGTTTAACTCGTTCTCCGAGCAGATTAAAGATTTCAATTTTTACATCCGCAATTTCCGGCAAATAGTAAGATATTGTTGTACTCGGATTAAAAGGATTCGGATAGTTTTGATTAAGAACATAATCGCTTGGTATTCCCTGATTATTTTTTATAGCGGATGCTTCATCAAACAAGAAAGAAGAAATCTCTTTCATTAAGCTATCTCTGATTATTGCCGGGTAAACAGCCTCAAAAGGGAAACCTAAACAGATCACCTTCCCGGCGTTAGTTCCTTCCGGAAACATTCCCGCATAACTAATTCCTGCTATCGAATGAGTTGATACATTCTGGTATTGCAAGATAGCCGAGCTTCCGTTTACCGGAAGAATCGCGTCGGCAAATTTTATATTCATTGCCGAATTGTTTCCATTCTCAAAATCGATTCGGGAAAAACTCTCCAAACATTTTCCGGCGATTCCTTCTGCCGAATAATATTTCCCCGAAACATTTCCCGGAGCGTCAGCGGAATATTTTGCTTTAAGATAGTTATGAAAGAAAGCTTTATCCGAGGAGGTTCCCTTATAATCCAGATCCCATGCGATTTCCGAGCCGGAAACAAATAATGCCCCTCCCTCTTTCAAAAATTCGGTTATAATATTCTGTTCGGTCGCCGAAAAGGTCTCATCCACGGTAGATTCTTCTCCGAGAATATAATCGATAGCCTCGAAGGAGGAGATATCTACCAAACCTTCCGCCATGGCCTCATTTGTTGCGGATGAAAAATTGATACCCGAATTAATAATCCCGTTCCCGTGTGCGATTACAAAATCATAACTGTTTCCCGCCGAAGCTCTGTCGAATCCATTAATAACGCAAATCTCTTTTGTAATGTTTCCGTTAAAAGAAGCTCCCAAAACCTCCGAATAATCACTCACTCCGGCATTGTTTTTTGCTTTTATTTTCAGATACATTGGGTTGGTTGTTTCCGCCTCTTCAAAAATATATTCGTCTGTTGTTATGGATAATTCTTTCGTAAAATTTTTTCCATCCTCACTTAAGGCGACAACATATTCCTCAACCTTATCGGAATGAGAGATAATTAGTTTCCCTTTCCCCTCATTTGTTCTCAACAAACCGAATGACTGCGGTTTCTCCGGTATGTCAGGGTTCTTAATATAAGTTGGTTGGCTCATTGGCCCTGTTTCGTCACTTAATGTTTTATAGAGAACAGGATCCTTGAGAATTTCGGTGAGTGTGGTTTCCGATTCGTCAAATATTATTTTATTCGAAATGAGTCTTATTCCGTGACTATAATCCACATAATAATCACCGTGAATATTGGAAAGAGGTTGAATAGCGTTCCCGTCAAGTTTGTGCCAACCATATATTACAACATGATTCGGACGAGAGGGATCTATAATCTTATTACTAATTACAACATCCTTCTTTATCCCCCCGATTAACTCACCGAGTTTTCCTCCATTAGCTATTCTCTTTGCTTCAATATCATTATTATGTCGAATAAATTGTTCTACGAGCTCATTCTGATTTCCGACCGGAGCATAAGGAATAGGGGAAATTTTCACTTTTGCTTTTCTATAGAGCAAATCGACAATTTTTCTTGTCGGCATTATCGCTCCGAATTTATCGGCAAGCTTTTGAGCCGCTATCGGTCCCATCGGTAATCTGCAAAAATCATCATTGGAACCGACCGAAAGATAATCGGGCAAAACATAAAGTATAATATTATGGAGCTTACCCGTAGCGTCATTTGCCGAAAAAATGATTTCCGTCTCATTTCTCAGAAATGCCGGAATATTGCCGGATGATAGTTCCTTTAATATCCTATTCTCTCTCTCCGCAAATGGAAGAGTTTTTATTTCATTCATAAAAACGGAACCACCTTTTGCCGAAGCATCTCTCGCGGGAATATTGAAGTAACTCTCTTGCGCGAATAACACAGAAGAAATCAAAAAGAATAGGAATACGATTTTAACACGAAGCATATTTTCTTCGGATAACATAAACATAGAAATACCATAGATAATTGTAATGAGGAATAGAATATAATATCATTTTCAGAAAAACCAATTGAAAATAATCCAAAGGAAGAATTCGATCAATCAACTCCGGATGGAGCGCCATGCCGTTTTCCTCCCCATCTAACCGAAAATATTAATATATTTATATTCTTTATTAAAAACAGATATTGAGCTTAGAATATAGAAAGTATGAGATTAGCGAATAAAAAAAATACAGTACTTCATCCTACAAGATTAGTGACTGGGATCGCAGTGTTTTTTTTGATATTGAATGTTGGAATGGCATTTGAACATTATTCCCAGTTTCCATTTACTTGGGAATATACTGTAAAAAGAATACTTGTGTTATATATATTTGTGGGTGGACCTACATTAGAAGATCGAAAAGTTTTTTTTTATCATGATCATATTATTGTTAGAGGAGTTTTGTATATGCTACCTCCTCGTAGAGTAAGAATAGATGAGATTGTTGCAATATTGATAACGTCTTATGGGTTTTCGAAAGTTTCTGTGGCGGTGAAATTAAAAAATGGCAAAAAGAAATTTCTTGGATCAGTAGGAGGGTTCTCAGGGAAAAAGAAATTTTATAAAAAAATTCTCCCAGAGCTAAAAGTTCTGTTGAAATGCAAAAAGGTGATTTACAAGCAATATTAGATATAACTTGAGGGAATAATTATTTATTAATTTACCCTCACAATCAGTTAATTATCATTTCCATTCATTATCTAGCGGTAATGTTTTTTCCAGAAGTCTAGGGAGCTATCCAAAGACTATCTTGCTAAGAAAAATCACCTTAAAAATACAACTCCAAATATTTATTTTCCCCAAGTTTTTCCAGTGCTTCCCGTGTATGCATTGTCTCGGGTTCTCTTTTTATTTAACCGAAAATTGTAATATATTTATCAAAATATAAATTAAAGAATAGATTTAGTTACAATATCCATTTATCAAAAAAGGAAAAGAAGCGTTTTCATATACCTTGCATAATCGAAAAATATCCGATCCCAAATTTTTATGAAAATGAATATGTAGATCAAAAATCAATGAATCGCTTAACATCCGATTTTACTATACATGTATTAGAAGCAAGAGCCGGTAAATTTTAGGATAAAAAACATTGGACTAAAGGCTTACAGATGTCTAGCGAATGGAAAAATGGGTATTCAAAAGGTATTGCTATAAGTGAAGAGAAAAAAGTGGTAATATACTGGTTTCTAATTTGGTAACATCAGAAATATTATATTGAAGTAATCTTCAAGGTTTCATCTGGAGTGTTGAAAATTATCCAAAAGGAATTATATGCATAGTTTGTTTATTCCCTTATATCTAATAAATATTATTATATGTCTCTTTTTGTTGATGTATACATATAAGTACATAAAGAGAAAAAGGGAGTCTGATTATACTGCTATTCTCATGATATGTCTATGGGGAATGTTTATCGGAATGCTCTTTTGGGGTCTTGTTTATAGAGATATTGCCTATGAATTTCTCGGAGCCGCAAGAATCGATAAAGAAGGCTCATGGTTCGAGATCGGACGGAATATGCTTGATGTTCAAAACTATTCTTATCTTTTCCCAATAATCTATTTTTCCACTTACTTACTAGTAAGTCTTAGAAGAGGACTCCTAAAAAAGAAAAACTCATCCACACAAGTGCGAAAAATTCAATAATCCCGAAAGCTATGAAAATATTGAACACATCATCCACAATTCACCCGAACTTCTTAATCCCAACAAAGTAGTCATGTATGCAAGCTCCGGAGGAGCGCCATGTCTGTAGCACCAGCGGTGCGACATGTCTGTTTCCCATACCCCTATCATGGAATAATCGGTCTGTTCTCCCGAAACAGATGTATTACACACCCAAAACACAATTATATAGTTGAATTAAATAAAACAATAACTTAACTTAATTCCGAAATCACTGATTTGCAAAATACGGAATGATATTCCGTAATTTTCCGCATAATTATATGGTAGATTTTGGTTGAAAACATTTCATAATTATGCTTAATTAAGAGAGATTTTATGATAGAAAAATTTCATTTAAGTATTGAAGCTTCAATCACAAGTCTATATGCTCCTGAGATTCGGTGCAAAGCAACTGGCCAATCATTAGTAGGACAAGAAATAAAGATCGATGGAAAAATTTGTGGGCAACAAATTAGTATCATTCAAGCAATTGGATGTTCACCAAGCGAAAACCAAAATATCTTAATAATCAATAAAGAAGAATTTTCTTTTATACTTGCTTGGGTAGATATAGAAAAAAAAGCTGCACCCTATACCGGTATTGAAGCAATAAAAACAATTTTTGCAGGTATATTCCCTTTTTATTCACAAAAAATTGAAATCAAATTTTCGGGAGTAGGATTTCCATTAACTACATCATTTCACATTGAACTGCCACATTATCTCACTCGCTATACAAGCGATACGGAAAATCTACAACATGTTTTTAGTGAAGGTGGTATTAAATCTACTTCTTTTATGGGAGGAATGTGCACAGAAGGCGAAAAGTTTCAAATGCATCTTCATTATAAATCGCTTGATGCATTTCGAAGAATAGTAAATCCAGTACTGACAATGATTTCAGTCTTCTATCTTGATCTTGCTACTGCATTAGCCGGTGGAAATGAATGGCGCCAGAAACCTGCTGTTGTATTTGGAATTTTATGCATTAATACTACTGCTTTCGCTAATCTTGCTGCGATTCGTGTTGGCTCAACAACAAGGTCTATGTTAAATATGCTAAGGTTAATAGCAGTCCTTTGGGTGTTAATTTTAACAATTTCCATTCGTTCAAATGGAATACCGGGATTAGAGAATATTGTTGATCTTGGACTTAAAGGATGTGTCGTTTGGCTCATTGTGACAGCATATTTCTCGTTTGTGACTTATTCTATCGAAAGGGATACAAAAATTAGAGAAAAGAAATTTGGAGTATTATTTCTAATCGGATTTATTATATGGATTGTAACCTATTTTTTACTTGAACCATTTTCAGCGACAATATTATTTACTGATACTATTAACAACTCATAAAATCTACTCAAGGTTTCATGTAGACTGCTAGTACGTTATGGCTATTTTTTATGTTTTCAGTTACGTGAAAAATTTTACATGTTAAGTAGATGGTTGTAACAAATAAAATTTAGTTTGGTTTATTAAACTTCTCTGTTTCTGGTAGCTGCTTAAATCAGGACATTATACTTTAAAAAAATGAGAATCATTTGGAACTTGGTAAAAGAATTAATGATGCAATTCTAAACTCTTTGAAAAAATTAGTTGAAGATTTGGGAGGTGTAAAATCTGTATCGAGATTCCTTGGAATAAACACGCAAAACCTAAATGGTTATCTCAATGGTTCGCGGAAAGAAATTCGAGAAGATCATTGGTCTAACATTATAAAACCTGTTCTTAACAAAACTCGGACTGAACTCCTTGATCTTTATTCGACTAAATATATGCGTTTAGAAAAAAAAGCCGATAAACTAGATTACATCGAATATCGGTTTGAAAGAGAAAAAGAGGATATTCAGAATAGAATAAGAGATTATATTGAAAATCCTTTTAATGTTTACTTTAGTGAATTTGTAGATTTTGATGGATCTTTCAACGATTCTATTATTGAAAACATTAAGGCCATGCGAAATGGGAAGAAAATTCCTTATGATCTTTTAGTTAGAAATATTGACGAATTCCGACGCTTGTATGAATTGTTCAGACCTGATTCAATAGCTCACGGACATCCTTATCATGGGACAGTAAAAGTTATGGATGCCATATATGAGACTTTTTCTTCCGTTTTTAATATTGAATACGACGAGGGATTTAGCAAATGGGGAAACTCTTGGATCATGGATCTCTACAAAGAAAAATTAGAATTCAGTGAAATCAATTGGGAACACCTCATCGCAGATTTGGAAAGTGTAAAAAAAAGTATTGAGGGTGCAATTTTTAATCTGGCAATAAAAAGTAAGGAATATTTTGAAATTTCTCATTCATATCAATATAGATTTATTTTATATGGTTATCTTCAAAAATATTTTAAAATAGATGAAGATAAATTTATAAAAATAAATGTTCAGCCCGGAAGAATTATTATAAATAATACAGAATATAATTTCACTCGAAGGTATGAACTATTTGAGATTTTAGATCAATACTTCAAGAGAAATAATAAAAAAAATTAGTCAAAGTAAGGTTCCTAAAAAAGAAAAACTAATCCACACAAGTGCGAAAAATTCAATAATCCCGAAAGCTATGAAAAAATAGAACACATCATCCACAACGTACCCGAACTTCGTGTCATATATGCAAGCTCCGGAGGAGCGACATGTCTGTTTCCCATACCCCTATCATGGAATAATAGGTCTGTTCTCCTGAAACAGATGTATTACACACCCAAAACGAAATTATATAGTTGACTTAACAAAAATAATAACTTAACTTAATTTCGTAGTCGCTGATTTCCAAAATGCGGAATGATATGCCGAATATTTCCGCTAATTATATATTAGGCATTTATGAAAGAAAGATTCTATATACATGGCGATAGGCATAACGAACAAAACAATAAATTCTATTGTAGTTTTTGTGATTGTTTTGATACAGCTACACATTTCAAAAAATGCATGTCCTTAGAAGCGCATATTAAAAAATATAGTTTTGCTATTGATAAAATTAAATCAGCTGATTTAGACCGAAAAAAACTAATTTTTCGACCTTCTAGTTCACAAAATTATTTTGCAAAGTTAAAAATTAAAAATGAACAAGCCAGTAGATTTTACAAGTGGATTAATAAACAATTAGATAGAGATGATCCTATTTCGGATTTAGCAAATGATATTATTTCTGATCGAAAATTTCCAAAGTCTGAAGATTCCTATAAATCTATTTATAGTTACATTTTAACTAAAGGGGCTTGCGATGAAGCTTTGCAAGCATTATATGAAGCATTTCTTGAGTTTCGGAAGGGAAGAAATTCTAGGTCTGAAATATCTCTAAAATTTAGATTTGAGATATTTAAAAATAGTCATTATAAATGCCAAATTTGTGGTGCTTCAGCCAAAGAAGAAGGAGTAAGACTTGAGGTCGACCATAAAATTCCACTTTCAAAAGGCGGCTCAAATGATAGAGATAATTTATGGACATTATGTTTTAAATGTAATCGTGGAAAAAGCATAAGCTTGTTATAATCGTGTAGGTCTAACCCCGCAAAGCAAAGCGAACATGAGTAAGCTGCGGGTGATTTTGTTTTTGAAATTTTAGCATTGTAGTTTGTTGGAACTTAATTAAATAAATGTCATTGATAATTTTGGCGGTGTCTAGTATTTGGTTTCCCCATTCGGGACGGACGTCTTACTTGCCATGCAGTTATACATTTGAGAAAAGTATGAGAGAAATAATTGAATTTATAATTGACAACAAGGATTTTCTATTTGGAGGGATTGGACTATTCATAATAGGTGGTTTTTTCAAATTTCTACCTTCACGCAAAAAGAATAAATCGATATCAAGCCCAGAGACCAAAAAGCAAAATACAATAAAAATAATTAAATCCAAAATAAAAGCGGAGAGAGACATTAAAATTACTGGTGGTGATAGTTTTAAAATAGATAATAAATAGGTGGAAGATGGATTCAAAAAATGAAACAAATATTGACCAATCAGAATTATCTGCTGGAAGGGACATTGAACTTATAGGTGGAAATAAATATGAAGTGAATGTAACTCCGCCTTCGTCAGATGCTAATTTGGAACAATTAGAAAAATCATTAACACAAAACCGAGCAGCATTTTTGAGTGATGAAAAGTATTTAATTAAATTATTAAGCCAAGGCGAATTACTTGAGAGTCCTGAAGTCGAGGCGACAATTAAGAACTTAATATCTTCAATAAGAAGCATCGAACTATTAATCCCAGCAATAAAATTAAGGGGTGGTAATGCAGCTTATACGAGTAAGGACTCGGGAAGTCCCGCAAAAAGAATCAATGATATTATTGAAGAAGGCACTAATATCTATGAATACGAGCAAGAAAAATTAAGAAGAGAAGAAGCTCGAGAAGTGGCGAAAAACAAATTTATTATTTTTATCGTTTTTATAATTATAATAATAATTTTGTTTGCAATGATGGGACAGTAATAATAATACTCTTACTGTTCGAAATAGAAAAAGAAAGAATAACCAGTGGTGCAAGCGGAATGCTTCAGCCGTCTATACCATTGGTAGTCCGGCTTGGTCTTATTTTATAAGGTAGAAGAAAATTAACTAACATAATCAGTAAAATATAATATTTGGCGGAGTAAACGATTGGACATCCGCTTAAACACAACGCCGTTTTTTATACTATAGAATTAGTCGTTGGTATTAAAAAAATAAATGGGAGTATTGTAATGGGTAAATCAGATTGGAGTGGATTAAACCAACTTACAGAAAAAATGAAAGACCTTGATGGAAGTAATAAAGTTTCTCTCTCTGAATTATTTAATGAAGAATTTATGAGTGAGTACTTCAGCTTCAATTCGTTTGATATGATGTTAACTTCAGAAGGAATAGACATTAAGACAGAGAAAGATTTTGAAGATATAGAAGAAGTCGTTTTAGATGAAATAATTTCAAAACATTCAAAATTTACTACTTGGAAAGAGATGAAGACTGTTGCAGCGCAAAAATGGACTATTAAAAAGTTAGTTTTCTAATGAATATAAATACCCTATATTAAAGTTCCTAAAATAAGAAACAAAACCCTCCACACAAAAGCAAAAAATAGAAATCTCGAAAAAATTTGAATTAACCCTCTGTGACCTCAGTGCTCTCCGTGGTAAACGCCCTTATCTTTGCATTGAAAAAAAATAAATAAACAACATATCCAACAGCCTTCCACGAAAAAAGGAAAAATGAATGCGGCTATCCTTAATTTATTGATTATTTTTTATATTTAAAGTTCTGCTTTAATCGAATGTTTGATTTGTTATAGCTGATGGGATATTAAATCTCATGAAACTTTTCGGACACTTGATTGTAGAATTCAATCGGAATCAATGAATAATTAAATGAGGATAGAGAAATTGGAAATTACCGAACTCAACGAGAAGATAAAGCGCGAAAGTGAGTTTATCGACATCCTTTTCAACGAATTGGGGAAAGTAATTGTCGGCCAAAAAGATATGGTCGAAAGATTGGTAGTCGGATTACTCGGAAACGGACATGTTTTGCTTGAGGGTGTTCCCGGATTGGCAAAGACACTTGCCATAAAATCACTTGCAAGTACTATGGACGCGAATTTCCAGAGAATTCAGTTTACACCTGATTTGTTACCTGCCGACTTATTGGGAACAATGGTCTATAATCAGAAAGACGGAAATTTTACTATTAAGAAGGGACCTATCTTCGCTAATTTTATTTTAGCGGATGAAATCAACCGTGCCCCCGCTAAAGTTCAATCCGCTCTTTTGGAATCGATGCAGGAAAGACAAGTTACTATCGGTTCGGAAACATTCAAATTGGATGAACCATTTTTGGTTTTAGCTACTCAGAACCCGATTGAACAGGAAGGAACTTATCCTTTGCCTGAAGCGCAAGTTGATCGTTTCATGCTTAAGGTGAAGATCTCTTACCCTACTAAAGAGGAAGAATTGAAAATAATGCGTCAAAACGTAAACGGGACATTCCCAAAGATTTCTCCCGTAATTAAGCCGGCAGATATCATCAACGCCAGAAAACTTGTCAATGAAATATATGTGGATGAAAAGATCGAAAAATATATTTTGGATATAGTTTTCGCTACACGTAATCCTCAAGATTACGGAATGAACGATCTTGTTGATTTGATAAGCTACGGCGGTTCTCCACGTGCTACCATAAACTTGGCACTAGGAGCAAGAGCGTTGGCATTTATCAGAAGACGCGGATATGTAATACCAGAAGATGTAAGAGCCATTTGTATGGATGTAATGAGACACAGAATAGCTGTTACTTATGAAGCGGAAGCCGAAGATATTACATCTGAAAACATAATCCAAAGAGTATTGAATTCAGTCGAAGTTCCTTAATAGGTAGTTTATTGTTATGCTGACGAAAGAATTATTAAAGCAAGTAAAGCAAATTGAGATAAAGACGCGCGGAATTGTAAACGAAGTCTTCTCCGGTGAATACCATTCGGTATTTAAGGGGAGAGGTATGGAGTTTTCCGAAGTTCGCGAATATCAAATAGGTGATGATATTCGTTCGATCGATTGGAACGTAACCGCGCGAAGTAATAGCCCCTACGTAAAGGTCTTCGAAGAGGAACGTGAACTCACCGTAATGCTATTGGTAGATATGAGTGGTTCCTTGATGTTCGGAAGCGTGGATAAAACAAAAAAACAGATAGCGGCCGAATTAACCGCTATCCTTGCTTTTTCCGCTATGAAGAATAACGACAAAGTAGGGCTTATTCTGTTTACCGATAGAATAGAAAAGTTTGTTCCTCCCCGCAAAGGAAGAAGCCACGGCTTAAGGATTATTCGTGAAATACTCTCCTTCGAGCCGATCGGGAATCAGACTGATATCAGAGGGGCACTGGAATATTTCAATCATACTATCAAGAAAAAGAGTATAGCCTTTTTGATATCCGATTTTATTGACGAAGGGTACGATAAAATTCTAAAGATAGTTGGTAAAAAACACGATTTAATCGGAATGGTTCTTCGCGATCCGAGAGAAAAGGAATTGCCCAAAGCAGGGTTGATAAAATTTCTCGACGCCGAGACCGGAGAGATTAGAGTGATTGATACAAGTGATAAAAAAGTAAGAAGACATTTCGAAGAATCTCTCGGAAAGTTAGAGACGGGACGAAAACAGCTTTTCATGAAAAGCCGATTGGATGCCGTTGAGATAGATGCCGGGGGATCTTACATAAAACCATTAGTTGATTTCTTCAAACTAAGAGAAAAAAGATTTTGAAACCGTTAGTAAGAGTAGTAATAGTTTTTCTGGGTTTGTTATGCGGAACCCTTTCCGCTCAGGACATTAAAGTATTTGCCGATACCGATTCCTCGGATTATCGCATCGGTGATTATATCAATTATAAACTGGAAATACGTCACGGAAAAGATGTAGAGGTGATAATCCCTTCTATAAAGGATAGCGTAAATAACCTTACCTTTATTAAGGAGAATGAACCCTTTAAAAACGAATTGGATAAAGAGATAGTTGAGATAAGAAACTATGTTTTTTCCAATTACGATTCTGCCGCTGTTACCATCCCTTCTTATAAGATTCAATATAAGGGAAAGGGAGCTACCGAATTATATTCGGCAAAGGTAAATCCGGTTGATATTGTTATCCATTCCTTTAAGGTCAATCCGCAGAAAGGAATAATTGATATTAAAAAGCCTGTCACTGTTCCTATCGACTGGGTCTTTGTTTTGATTATCATTCTGATAATAATCATTGTGGTTCTTCTGATTGTTTACGGAATAATATATTACAGAAAGAAGAAAGCAGCCAGAGAGCCGGAGAGAGTTACAATAACATTGACTCCTCAAAAAATCGCTATGGATTCTCTGATCAAGTTAGAAGAGAAGGAGCTATGGCAAAACGGAATGGTTAAGGAATATCATTCGGAGATTACCGGAGTTATAAGAAAATATTTCCAAGGAAGATATCAGTTTGCCGCTATGGAAATGCCATCTTCCGAAGTTCTTGATAATCTTAAATATATCAATGAGAGCGAAGGGATATTTGACGTAACCAGAGATTTCTTGAATAATGCCGATATGGTTAAGTTTGCCAAGTTCCAGCCGATGCCGGAAATCAATATGGAAATGATGACACAGGCCAAAGAGATAGTAGAGAAAACCAAAACTATTGATATCTTTTCCGACGACGAGGAGGTGAAGGATGTTTAACGACGTCAGCTTCGCTTATCCTTATGTTCTACTCGGATTAGTTATTATTCCCGTAATGGGGCTCTATTATTGGAAAAAGCATAAAAAGAAATCTCCGACAGTTACTTTTTCCTCAATGAGAATTTTCAAAGGTTTCAAACCTACATTGAGGGAACGTCTTATACATTTTCCTGTGATATTGAGATTACTCGCCTTATCATTTTTGATTGTAGCTCTGGCAAGACCTCAATCCTTTTCTACCGGAGAGAATGTCTATACCGAAGGAATAGATATCGCTATGTTGCTTGATATTTCCGGAAGTATGCTTGCCGAAGATTTCAAACCGAATCGATTGGAAGCGGCAAAGAATGTAATAGACGAATTTATTGCCGGAAGAACATCCGATAAAATAGGTATGGTTGTTTTTGCAGGGGAGAGTTTTACACAATGTCCTTTGACAATAGATTATTCCGTTCTTAGAAATCTGTTAAAGGATATAGAAAGCGGAATGCTGGAAGACGGAACAGCAATCGGTAACGCGATCGCGAATGGTGTTAATCGTTTGAAAGATAGCAAAGCGAAAAGTAAGATAATCATACTCCTTACGGATGGTGTAAGTAATCGTGGTGAAGTTGATCCGATTACAGCGGCTCAAATTGCGCAAACATATGGAATAAGAATATATACGGTTGGTGTCGGCACAAAGGGGGAAGCCCCTTATCCGGTTAGAACACCTTTCGGAAAACAATATCAAATGGTGCCGGTAGAAATTGACGAGGCTACTTTGCAGAAAATTGCCGGAATTACGGATGGAAAATATTTTCGCGCCACTGATAACGAAAAATTAGCCCGGATATACGAAGAGATTGACGAAATGGAAAAAACAAGAGTGGAAATAACTTCGTATAGGAACGCTACGGAATTATACTACGGATGGGCTTTTGCCGGTCTGTTATTAATAATATTGGAATTAACTTTAGTAAGAACATATTTAAGAAGATTACCATAAGAAGAAGATATGTATAGATTTGCGAATCCCGAATATTTGTACGCGCTTTATCTGATCCCTCTTTTTATTCTTGTCTATTGGTACACAAGACGATTACAAAAAAGAGGAATGAATAATTTTGCCAATAGCGCAATGCACAAAGTTTTGATTCCGCTGAAAAGCCGATTTAAATCTCTGACGAAATTTATCGTTTCGATGATTGCGTTTGTTTTGTTAACCATTGGAGTAGCCAATCCTCAGATTGGGACGAGAATTGAGGAAGTTAAGCAAGTTGGTATTGATGTGTTTATTTTGCTTGATGTCTCTTTGAGTATGAAGGCCGAAGATATTAAACCGAGCCGTTTGGAAAAAGCAAAGTATTCAATAGGAAAGCTTGTTCAAAAATTACAAGGGGATCGAATCGGGTTGATAGTTTTTTCGGGAGCGGCTTATGTGCAATTCCCTTTAACTACCGATTACGCGGCGGCAAGTTTGTTCCTTAATTCGGTTGATGTCTCCTCTGTACCTCAGCCGGGAACAGCAATTGAGCCGGCAATACAATTGGCAATGAGTTCCTTCAAATCGGACGCAGAAACTAAAAAAGCCATTGTGGTTATTACCGACGGAGAAGATCACGAAGGGGATTTGGATAAGATTGCCAAATCGGCCACGGAAAAAGGAGTATCAATTTATACGATTGGTTACGGTTCCCCTGCGGGAGTTCCTATTCCTGTTTATAATTCCGCCGGCGTTAGAGTAGATTATAAAAAAGATCGCTATAGTAATGTGGTCCTTACGAAATTAGATGAAAATACATTGAAACAACTCGCTTCGGCAGGAGGGGGAAAGTATTATCACGGATCAAATACGGAAGATGAACTTGAGTTAATATATAAAGATCTATCCAGCTTGGAAAAAGCGGAGTTCGGAGCAACAAAGATTACTCAATATGAAGACAGATTTTATTATTTCATATTCCCTGCGTTATTGTTATTGATTATTGAGTTTTTTATTTCGGAAAATAAGTCAAAACTTTCTCAAAGATTTGACGAGGTATAAATGGTTATGAAAAACAGAAGAGTAAGAATAAATTTATCTATTCTATTTATTTTTGTATTTGCGATTTGTTCGCAAGCGCAATCATTGCGATCTTTGGTAAATGATGGAGTTGATAAATATAAAGAAGAGAAATATTCCGACGCGGAAATAAACTTTAAGAAGGGATTGGAGAAAGATCCTAATTCTTTCGAAGGGCATTTTAATTTGGGAGACGCTCTCTTTAAACAAGGAAGATACGACGAAGCCCTGAAATCTTATAAAAGCGCTCTATCATTTGCGAAAAGTGATTATCAAAAATCGGGTGTTTACCACAATATCGGAAACACTATGTTATATTCGCAGAAATTAAAAGAAGCGGTAAGCGCCTATTCGGAAGCATTGAAGTTGAATCCGAATGACATGGGGACGAAGTATAATTTATCATACGCGCTAAAGCAGATGAAACAACCGCCGCAGCAAGATAAAGATAATAAAGACGATAAGAATAAAGATAAGAATCAAAACAAAGATCAAAATAAAGATCAGAACAAGGATCAGAAGCAAGACCAGGATAAAGATAAAAAAGAAGATCAGGATAAGAAAGATAATCAGGATCAGAAGGATCAAAACAAAGATCAGCAACAGAACGGAAATGATAAGGACAAAGAGAAAGATAAGCAGAATCAACAACAACAGCAGAAGCAGGAAAGTAAACCTGAAATTTCAAAAGAGGAAGCTCAGAGAATTCTTAACGCTTTGAAAAATAACGAAGCTGATCTGCAAAAGAAATTACGAAAGCACAAGGGGAAAGCCCGTAAGACCGAAAAAGATTGGTAACAAAATAGATACAAGTTGGGGAAATGAATTTTAGTAAGAAAAATATTTCTTTATTTATATTATGCGCTGTTCTATTTAGCCACAGTTTGTTTGCGCAAAGCTTCAAATCTAGTGTTGATAGAACCACAGTCGGAACTAACGAACGATTCCAGGTAGATTTTACTTTTGAAGGAGGGAACGGAGCTGATAATTTCACACCTCCTACTTTCAGAGGATTTAAGGTTTTGTCCGGACCGAATCAATCTTCCAGTATGCAAATTATTAATGGGGATGTGACCGCTTCTATAACATATTCCTTTTGGTTAATTGCTTCAGAAGTAGGGAAGGAAACAATAGGACCGGCATCTGTTACTTACAAAGGGAAGATATATAGAACCAAGCCGGTTGAAATAACGGTAGTAAAGGGAAAAGCTCCTTCGCAAAAGGGAAATGGTAATAACGGGGAGACCGGTCTTTCTGACGAAGAGATCTCCAAAAATCTGTTTATCCTTGCGCAACCGAATAAAAGGAATGTATATCAAGGGGAAGAAGTTCTGGTAACTTATAAGCTTTATGTAAGAATGAGTATTTCCACTCCTACCATAAGCAAAGTTCCTACTTACCCCGGATTCTGGGCCGAAGATTTGGAAACGGATAATAATCTCAGAATGAGTTCGGAAATGTATAAGGGGGAGAGATACAAAGTTGCGGTACTAAAGAAAGTAGCTCTTTACCCGACTAAGACCGGTAAATTGACTACTACTCCTTTTGAATTGACTGTTCCGATTATCGTAAAGAAGAAAAGAAGAAGCGGAGATCCTTTTGACGAATTTTTTAATGATTCCTTTTTCGGAAGAAGAGAAACGGTTGAATATTTGGCAAAATCCAATTCACTTAGCATTAATGTAAAACCATTGCCCGAAGCCGGAAAGCCGGAATCATTTAACGGAGCTGTTGGAGAATTTACTTTTACTTCATCAATAGATAACCAAATTGTAAAAGCTAACGAGCCTGTAACAATTAAACTTGCTATCGAAGGTAGAGGTAATATCAGTTTGATAAATCCTCCCGAGATAAAACTTCCTGCCGGATTCGAGAAGTATGAACCGAAGACAACGGAAAAGACAAGTAAGAATAATTATGTGTCGGGCAAAAAGATGGTTGAATATCTTGTTGTTCCCAGAATAGAAGGGAAGAAAACAATTGCTCCAATTGAGTTTTCCTATTTTAATCCGGCTACAAAGAAATATACTACAGTCAGTTCACCTGAGTTTTCTTTGGAAGTTACTCCCGGAGATAAGCAATATACATCTGCCGGCGGAGGTATAACGAAAACCGATGTAAAATATTTATCGGAAGATATTCGGTTTATCAAAACTGCCGAAGCGAATTTACTTAGGAAAGAGGAAGTAGAATTAATAGGCAATTGGTTTTGGGTTCTCTCGGCACTGCAGTTGTTAGGTTTCTTCGGATTTATCGCTTTTACAAGACACCAGGCGAAAATGAGTGGTGATGTACAATTATTGAAATATAAAAAGGCCGAGAAAGTTGCCAAAGCCAAACTAAAGAAAGCGAAAATAGCTTTGGATGCCGGAAATATCGGAGAGTATTATAACGAGTTATCCAGTTCACTTTATGGTTATCTGGAAGATAAATTGGCTATGCAAAAAGCTGATTTCACAAGGCAGAAAGCTTTGGATGAGTTGAAGCAAAGAGGAGTAGCCGAAGATTATATTTCTAAGTTGGAAGAGACCTTAGATAAATGCGAATTCGTTAGATTTGCTCCTCAAGGAGAAAATAAGGCTAGCGCGCAGGGGATATATAACGCTACCGTAGAACTTATTGTTAAACTTGACGAATCAATTTCCAGCAAGAGATAAAGAGAAGAAGATGAAAAGAAAAATATTATATATATCACTATTGGTTATGTCCCTTTTCGCGAATGTTTTTGCTTCGGAGGCGGGAACAATGTTGAAAGAGGGAAACGAATTATATCAGAATAAGGAGTTTACGGAAGCTATTAATAAATATGAGACAATTATTAATAATGGCTTTGTAAGTGACGCTCTGTATTACAATCTGGGTAATTCGTACTATCGAATCGGTTCCTTGGGTAAGGCGATTTTGAACTACGAAAGAGGATTGAAACTTAATCCGAACGACGAAGATTTGAAATTCAATTTGAATATAGCGAAAGCCAGAAAGATAGATCAGATAGATGAAGTTCCGAAACTCTTTATCGTTGAATGGTGGGAAGTATTGATAACACTCTTTACTCCTTCAGGATGGTCGGTAATAGTATCAATATTCTTATTCGGATTCCTTGTTTCGCTCGCTTTATATTTTACTTCCCGCTCGGGGAAAGTTCAAAGAAACTCTTTCTTGGGAGGTGCGGCATTTTGCGGCGCTTTGATTCTATCCGTAATACTCTTTATTTCCGAAATCGATAGAGAAAGCTCATCGGAATACGGAATAGTATTGAGCAATATTGTTACCGTTAAACAAAGCCCCGGCGAAGGAGCCGAAGACGCTTTTGTTTTGCATGAGGGAACCAAGTTCAGTATTACAGATAATGTAAAGGAATGGATTGAAGTAAAGTTGGCGGACGGGAAAGTAGGCTGGATGCCAATGGCCGATATGGAAGCCATCTGATTTATATAAAAAGATTTTTCGTGGGGAATGCCTCCGAAGATAATCTTTCGTTAAAGAGAACCGAGAGTCGATTTCTTTCGAATTATCTCTTTGACTTATTTTATCTTAAGAGCCATTCCCTTTTTTTATTAATTTATATCTGAAATAAAACGGAATAATATGGACGCGAAGAAATATAATAATTTGAAACTGGGAATAAGTATCGCCGAAGGGATATTAACATTTGTCTTAATTTTGGGTTTTGTCTCATTTGGTTACAGTAAGGAATTTGAAAACTATCTCCGCCACTATTCGGAAAACAACTATCTGTTGTTGCTTGGTTTTCTATTTATAGTAGGTGGTGGCTTATCTGTTCTATTCTTTCCCGTAAAATATTATACGGAATTTTATCTTGAGCATAAAAACAATTTATCCAACCAAAGCTTTTGGGGATGGATTCGGGAAGATCTAAAAGGATTGCTTGTCGGCGCGGTTATTGGTATTCCGATCCTTTTTCTCTTCTATTTTATGCTTGATACCTTTAACGAATTATGGTGGTTGCCTTTCGCTATAGCTATGTTTCTGATATCTGTTGTTCTCGCGCAAATACTTCCTATTGTTATTTTGCCTATCTTCTATAAGATTCTTCCGATAGAAGATGAAGAATTGAAAGAAAGAATAATCTCGATGTCCGGAGCTGTTGGCATGAAGGTTGAAAACGTATTTTCGTTTGATATGAGTAAAAATACAAAGAAGGCAAATGCAGCCTTTACCGGATTGGGCAAGACAAAGAGAATAATTCTGGGGGATACTCTCCTTAGCGATTATACCAAAGATGAAATCGCTTCGGTAATCGCGCATGAATTGGGGCACTACAAGCATAAACATATTGTTAAGAATCTTATAATAAGTACCGCCTCCAGCTTTTTGCTTTTCTATTCGATAGCGGTGCTTTATAATGGTTCACTAGGGATATTCGGATTTGAAAAGATAACCGAGATAGCGGCTCTTCCGTTACTGACATTATGGAGTATGCTAATCGGGTTATTGATGAATCCGATTACTAACTCAATATCAAGACGTTTCGAGTATCAGGCTGATGATTACGCTGTTGAGGTAACCGGTGAAAAAGAGATCTTCGCCGAAGCGTTGAAAAAGATAAATGAACAGAACAAAGGGGATGAAGATCCGCATCCTTTGGTGGAATGGTTCTTTTACAGCCACCCGTCGATTAAAAACAGATTAGCTAATATTAACGAAAAATAGATCAGATATGCTAACGAATAAGATAGTTTCGAAAATCGTAATTCTTTTACTCCTTCTTTTTGTCGGATGTTCGTTGGATAAGGATGATGATTCTTCCATCGTAACGCCGACTCCACCGGATAGCTATACTCCCAATTCACCTACTCCCGCGGACGGAGCAATTAATCAGGAGAATGTTGTTACTCTTTCCTGGAAAGGGGAAGGGGCTGTAAAGTATGAATTATACTTTGATGATGTTACTCCTCCCGTTCAATATGTAGGGGAAATAACTTCAAAGGAATTAACGGTATTCGCTCCGGGACAAAACGAAACATATTACTGGAAAGTAATATCGGTTTTCGCCGATGGCTCTAAGAAGGAAGGGGATGTTTGGAGTTTTTCTACTAAGGGAATAAGCTCCGGATCCGAAGGATATATTATAAAGAAACATAGCTTATCCACCGCTCCGCCGAATAGGGTTAGAATTCTTTTCCAGGTACTTGATATCAATGAAAACGGAATTGATAATATTACGATTAATGATATCGAGATTATGGAAGATGGTGATCTGGTTTCTCCTACCGAATCGAATTTGAAGATAACCAAAAGGGAAGAGAATCCTTATACCATTAAGACAGTATTGATGTTGGATAATAGTTCCAGTATTACAAACGATCCGAATAATAGCAATAATCTGGATGATATTAAAGCCGCGGCAAAAGTCTTTGTGAATAACATGCTTCCGCAGCAAGAGATTGCGATATATCAATTCTCTAATGATGTAACGAAAATTACGGATTATCTGGGGTATAAAGATAAAGCAACATTATTAACAATGATCGATAATATCACCAAAGGGTTTGCTACCACCGATCTCTACGGCGCGGTAATAGAAGGGGCGGCGCAGTTGAAGAATATTAATACCAGAGATGAGATAATAGAATCGAATATGATTCTCTTTACCGACGGAGATGATACTCAGGGAAGACATCATTTATCGGATGCTTTGGATGCTGTTTCTAACAAAAGTGTCTATATGATTGGTTTGGGTAGTGAGGAAGATAAAGAAGTTCTGGAAATGCTGGGGACCGAAGGATATTACCCGATTTTTCAGGTAACCCAATTGAATCAGGTCTTAATTGAATTGCAAAGCAAGATAGAGAAATTGGCTAACAGTTACTATTGGCTTGAATACTCCAGCCCAAAAAGGGGGAACAATACCCATCTGTTGCAAATGAAAATAAAAAACAATCCGGTCTATTCCGTTTTGGAAGGGGAATTTAGTAGCGCGGGATTTTTCGAGGCGCAAGACGGATTGTATTTTGACTGGTCTTTCGCTAATCCTGACGGGAATAAGGATTTGGTCTTGTTTGCCGGAGGTGATTCGGTAGATGTTAACGCCTATACTTATGAAAATTCCGCTTTGTTGGAAGAAGCTTTTTATTCATGGGAAGAAAATCAGTATATTACGATCCTAAAAAAGGATCCTCCTCGTAACTCAATGGTAGCGATAGCCGCAAAGGCGGGCGCTCCGGACACAAGTTTCTCTATTAAGGTTCGGGACACAAAGAATAATTACGAAGAGGAAATCAGGATTCAGATACAAAATTAAGAGGAAAGTTGATGTCCGTTACTAAGAAGGATGTGGAATATATTGCCAAGCTTTCGAAGCTGGAATTTGCCGAAGAAGAGATTGGGGATTATACGGAACAGTTAAATAAGGTTTTGGAATACGTAGATAAATTGAACGAATTGGATACGGAGAATGTAGAACCTCTTTTGCATCCGGTAGAGAATGTAAATGTGTTCCGCGAAGATAAGTTGAAAGATTCCTCTCCGAGAGAAGAAGCATTAAAAAACGCTCCCGACGCGACGGAGGAATTCTTCAGAGTACCGAAAGTTATTGGTTGATTAAATCGGGTTGGTGTAAAATATGAAAATTGTTGGTGTAATACCGGCTCGATTTGCCTCAAGCAGATTGTTGGGAAAACCTCTCGCTAATATCGGTGGTAAGCCGATGATTCAGCATACCTACGAAAGCGCGAGCAAATCGAAGTTGATAAATAAATTAATTGTTGCCGTTGATGACGAAAAAGTTCGTGATACGGTTATCGGGTTCGGCGGAATAGCCAAACTTACCCCGAAAGAAGTCCCTACCGGTTCCGATAGAATCGCGATGGTTGCCAAAGATCTTGACGCGGATATTATTGTTAATATTCAAGGGGACGAGCCTTTCATAAGCGGAAGAATGATAGATCAGGCTATTGAGCCGCTATTATTCGATAGAGATGTACATGTTTCTACTTTGGCCAAAAGAATCAATACCGTAGAGGAATTGAAAAATCCTTCCGTGGTAAAGGTGGTTTTCGATTATAATAACTGCGCTCTCTATTTTTCCAGATCTCCTATTCCTTATGTTAGGGAAGCAAAATCGAATTTGGAAAGAATCCAGAAGACGGAAATTTATAAGCATATCGGACTTTATGTTTACAGAAGGGATGCTTTGTTGAGGTTTACCGAGCTGAAACCGACCGATCTGGAAAACATAGAGAAACTTGAGCAACTAAGAATGCTCGAAAATAGTATGAAGATAAAGCTTGTGGTTACCGATACTGAGAGTCTCTCGGTTGATACTCCGGAAGATCTTGAAAAGGCCCGCAAATATTATGAAAAAGTTATTCTCAAAAAATAATCAGTTACTATGAAAGAACCGAAAAGATTATCACTCGCGAATATTCCCACTCCGTTGCAGGAAGTTGAGTTCAACGGTACAAAACTATTGATCAAAAGGGATGATTATACCGGTACCGAACTGACCGGAAATAAAATAAGAAAGTTGGAATACCTTCTTTATCAAGCCAAGAAAGATAAATGCGATTATCTTTTTACCTGCGGGGGTGATCAATCGAATCACGCGCGCGCGACAGCTATTGCCGGTGCCGCTCAAGGAATAAAATCGAAATTGTTTTTATGGGGACAGAAGAAAAAAGTTTCCGAAGGAAATTTGTTTCTGGATGAAGTTCTCGGCGCTGAGATTGAGTATTTCAAAAAGAAAGATTATCTCGACGTAAAGAATGCGATGAAAGCGGAAGCGGAACGAATGCTGAAAGAAGGGAAGCGCGCGATGATTATTCCCACCGGCGGTTCTAACGAATTGGGGATGTGGGGATATATTAAGTTCGTTGAGGAATTGGCAAAGCAAACGGATCTTTCTAAGATAAAGGGGATAGTTTTGGCTAACGGCAGTGGTGGAACCGCGGCGGGAATTATGGCCGGACTTTCTCTTAATGGAATTAAAGCAAAGGTCTTTGGTGTTAATGTATTTGACAAGGCCAAAGAAGCCGGTGAAACAATCAGGGAGTTATTCGAAGCTTGTTCCGATAAGTACGAATTGAATATTTCTTTCGATTCTTCTTTGCTCGAATTATTGGACGATTACTCAACCGAAGGTTACAAGAATATTACTCCAGACAAATTGGAGGTGATTAAAAGCTTCGCGAGACAGACCGGGATATTTCTTGACCCGACATATACCGGAAAAGCTTTTTTCGCTTACAACGATCTGTTTTTGAAAGAGAAGAAAAACAAAGGAATACTCTTTCTGCATACCGGTGGAATTTACGGAATTTTTTCGAAAAGGAAGGCCTACTTAAACGCATAACTTATTACGGAGGAGCAATGGAGAAGAGGATAAGAGTTCTCATTGCAAAAGCCGGCCTCGACGGGCACGATCGGGGAGCGAAAGTAGTTGCTTCGGCATTAAGAGACGCCGGAATGGAGGTTATCTATACCGGCCTTAGGCAAACCCCGCAAATGATTGTGGAAGCTGCAATTCAGGAAGATGTTGACGCGATCGGAGTCAGTATCTTATCGGGAGCCCACATGACAATCTTTCCCAAAATTATGAAACAACTCGAAGAAAACTCTGCTACGGATATTCTACTCTTCGGAGGAGGAATTATCTCGGATGATGATATTACCCAACTGAAAGAGATAGGTGTGGGAATGATCTTTACACCGGGGGCATCTACCAGAGATATTATCGAATATCTCCGTAACTATGTCTCCGAGCAATAATATTTCTCTATCCGTGTATTTGAGAAAATTATATACAAAAGGAAAAAGTGCGGAAATGCCCCGATTCCGTTTGATATGTCATGGATAATTTTTTAGGCTACCGCTAAGAAACCGGAACCCGAAGAAAATATTTGTGAACGTAGAGAAATGTTTTCCGGAGATAGATTATAATACTCTGGGGCTAAATTATAGTAAACGAAGTGTACATTTATAAGTTCTAAGACCTCCGCATAATTTTCTATAGCTTAATTATTGTTTTCCTCGAATCGATTATAGTCAAGTTCATGCAACGAAATTTTTCCCGGATGCTCCGCGAAAAAGTATGGATGCGAATATTAATAATCTCCTTACATGTTATAGCCGGCTAAAACTCCCGCAAAGAAATTTAGTTCCATATTATAGAAGAATAGATATGTGACAAAGCGATTTGATTTCGTGTCATAGCGAAATGTACTTGTGACATAGCCAAATGGCGGAGTGACATAGGAGAATGGAATCGTGTCAAAGGGAAGTGGCGTCGTGACATAGAAGAATGTTATGGTGACAAAGCGAAATGTACTTGTGACATAGCCAAATGGCGGAGTGACATAGGAGAATGGAAATGTGTCAAAGGGAAGTGGCGTCGTGACATAGAGGAATGTCACAGTGACAAAGCAAAATGTACTTGTGACATAGCCAAATGGCGGAGTGTCAATGGAGAATGGAAATGTGTCAAAGCAAAGTGGCGTCGTGACATAGAGGAATGTCGCAGTGACAAAGCGAAATGTACTTGTGACATAGCCAAATGGCGGAGTGACATAGGAGAATGGAAACGTGTCAAAGGAAAGTGGCGTCGTGACATAGAGGAATGTCGCGGTGACAAAGCAAAATGTACTTGTGACATAGCCAAATGGCGGAGTGACATAGGAGAATGGAAATGTGTCAAAGGGAAGTGGCGTCGTGACATAGAGAAATGTTGCGGTGACAAAGCAAAATGTACTTGTGACATAGCCGAATGGCGAAGTGACATAGGAGAATGGAAATGTGTCAAAGGAAAGTGGCGTCGTGACATAGAGGAATGTCGCAGTGACAAAGCAAAATGTACTTGTGACATAGCCGAATGGCGGAGTGACAAAGCAAAATGTATTTGTGACATAGCCAAATGGCGGAGTGTCAAAGGAGAATGGAAATGTGTCAAAGGGAAGTGGCGTCGTGACATAGAGAAATGTTGCGGTGACAAAGCAAAATGTACTTGTGACATAGCCAAATGGCGGAGTGTCATAGGAGAATGGAAATGTGTCAAAGGGAAGTGGCGTCGTGACATAGAGAAATGTTGCGGTGACAAAGCAAAATGTATCTGTGACATAGCCGAATGGCGAAGTGTCAAAGAAGAATGAACTTTAGTCGAAACGGGGGTGTTTGTGATAGAAAAGGTTTGTTTTTGGGCGAAAATCGGCTTTTTGCCGGGAAAGGAGATTTATTATGACAAAGAAAGAAGAGAATTCTTTTAGTATGTACAGGGTAGTTAATTCAGTTTTGGCTGATAATCGTGCGGTAGTCGATTCGGTTCCGGTATTTCGTGAGGCTGCGGATGAATTCGCTGGGATAATCGGAGAGATTGAGGAGACAAACAATAAGTTTCTTCATCTGACCGCGGGAACCGCCGAGATGAAGGGGGAGGCTATGCGGGATTTGATTGAGCTTCTGATTTCGATGAGTTCTTCTCTTGTGGTTTACGCCGATTTGACCGGTCGGGAAGATATTCGCGCGAAGGGGAGTGTGACGAAGAGGATGCTGGTTCGTTTAAGGGATACCGATTTGATCGGGAAGGGGAGAATGATTTTGGGAATGTTGCAGGAATACTCGGGGGCTTTGGTTGAGTTCGGGATAACTCCGGAGCGGATTGAGGATTTGCGTGCGGGAATTGAGAGATATGATAAGGCTGCCGGAAGACAGGGGACAGAGTACGCCGAGAAGAGTGGGGCGCGGAAGAAGTTGACCGGTTTGTTTGAGAAGAGCCGCTTGTTTTTGAGTAACAGGTTGGATCGTTGCGTGGAGATGGTAAGAGGGGATAATCATGAGTTTTATGAGGAGTATCGAGCGGCGCGTGTGATTAAGGATTTGAGGGGGAGAGGGTGAAAAAGCAGACTCATAGAAGAACAAGAGTATGAACCACGGAGAGCACTTCGACAACCTTTCGACCAGTCAAGAGCATGCTCTACAACAAGCTCAAGGAACAGATCGCCGGCAAAGGCCGAATTTGAGAGAGTAACTTAGCTTCAATTCCGGTTTCCGCCTTTTTTTGGATTCATGGAGCACCCGTGGTTTTGAGAAAAATGGTTCTGACGATATCACTTATCAATGTTTATCATGTCTTATCGGCGCGGGGATTTTGATTTATTTGTTGCGTGAGAATTAAAAAGGTGTATTTTTATAGTTGTCTGTTTATTACTTATTGTTAGTATTAAATAAGTTCCCTATATCAGATGTAGGACATTCTTAGGAGGAGATGCGCTAACTAAAATGTCTAACACTATATGGAGTTGAGTATGATACTCAAAAGATTCTTTCTTTTCACTCTTCTTATTTCCTCTTCCTTATTCGGACAGGCTAATGATCCGGAAGAGGTGATGTATCCCAGTAACGAGTTTACTATCCAAATAACAAAATGCCCTAACAGAACTGTTACCTTTGAATTAACTCCGATAGGAGCAAATTGGGGAAGAGTTCCGGGCATTGGAAATTATGCTTTGGTAAATGATGATAATACTTATATCAGTCAACTTATTGCCGGTAGTGAAGGTTTTGTAGATAGTGAATACAACGGATTTAACTACAGATGGTTCGGCGAGGGTAACGAAACAAAATTCGGTAGTTTTTCACAGCCGACCGCAGGATTAAAACCTATAAGAAACGGGTTTTATAGGTTGAATATTATTGAGAACGGGGTTATTGTCAATCACATTTTTCTTGATTGGAGAGATGCCGGATTTACAAATGGTTCCAATTGTGATGGAAATGATATGGCAATTCGGTACAACGGAACTACTCAAGAAATATTATTTTGGGATACAAGAGGACGTCCTAATTATATTAATGATTATATAAGAATTTTAGAAGAAGGAGAAATAATCGCATACGGCGCAGAAAAATGTACTCCAAGAGATTTTACTCCATTCTGGTCAGAGGGACTTCTTTCAATTCCAAAGAAAAATCCTTCCAGCAATATTTACGAGCCGGTTCTGGTTTGGGGACCTTACGACGGATTCGAGCCTTTAGGGTATAAAATTTACTGGAGAAGAGGAGGAAGCGGAGAGTTCTCTCTTTTAGCTACTTTAGATGCCAATACTTTTATTTATCGTCACGAAGGCTGGACTTTCGGAGGGAGCGTGGCGGAATATAAAGTAATGGCTTTCAACAGCACTCAGGTTTCTCCAATGACAAATATCGAGAGAATACATATTAGTTCTCATCTTAAGGAATTTTACGCAGCCGGAGAGAAGGGAAATAATCTATGTCAAACTTTTGCCCTTTCGCAAAACTATCCTAATCCTTTTAATCCTAGTACGGTAATAGAATTTTCACTTCCTCGTAAAGAGCATGTACGGCTGAAAGTATATGATGTGTTGGGAAAAGAGGTGATTACTCTGGTTGACGGAATAAGGGAAGAAGGAGAACATTCGGCAATTTGGAACGGAATTAACTTTAAGGGGGAATCACTTTCCAGCGGAATATATTTTTACCGGATTGAAGCGGGGAGTTATTTGTCGGCTAAGAAAATGATTTTACAGAAATAAAAGGCAAAGGGTAATATGGGGAAGAAAATTGTTTGGTTAGTTTTGGTAGCGGTTAGTTTGATTCGAGGACAAGATTTGTTTGAACAGCAGATATATCCCAAGGATCTGAATCGTTATGAATTGTTCGGAGGATCTATCGCGGTAGCGGACAGCTTCATGTTTGTTGGATGTAAGAACTGGAATAACTACAGAGGATGCGTATTTATATTTAAAAGAGAAGGAGAGAATTTTGAGTACTTTCAGAGAATAGAATCACATGAATCGCAAGAATATGAGTATTTCGGTACAGAAGTTGAATATTCGAAAGGGAAACTTTTTGTCGGAGAGAACAACAAAAGAATATCTACAACCAGGGCCGGTATAGGAGTAGTTCATATATACGAATATGACGGTAATATATGGTCGGAGATACAGGCCATTCCCTCTCCTGAACCTCAAATATTATCTTATTTCGGGCACTCGATATCTGTTTGGGGAAATAAGATGCTTGTAGGAGCGGACAGATACCGATACGAAGGAGTAAGGTGCGGGATGACTTTCCTTTACGAATATGAAAACGGTGAATATAAGCTGAAGAAAGAGTTCCATCCTTTTGATTATAAATATGATCAAAATTTCGGGTATGAAGTACTTCTCCGAGAAAACCATATCGTAATAACTTCCCCACTAGACAGCACCACGGCTGGATATTTTGCCGGATCGGTTTACTATTATGTAAAAACAGATAGTACTGATTGGAAGCTGATAAGGAAAATTCTTCCCCGGGATCATGTCGATTTCTACTGCTTCGGAGTTTCTTTGGCGATGGATGAAGAATCGTTTTTTGTAGGGAGCATAGGAAGTTTCCACACAAATACTCAAGGGAAAGTATATGAGTATAAATACTCCGGCTATAATGTTGAATACATAGGAGGGTTTACTTCGGGAGAAGAGACTCCGCGAGACTGTTTCGGAGTAGCGTTGTGTCTCAAGGGAGATTCGCTTCTTATAGGGGCGCACAATACCTTAGCGGAAGGGGCTGCCTATCTCTTCGAAAGAGAGGGAAACGGATGGAAGAAGTTACGAAAAATTCTTCCGTCGGATCCCGAAATAGGAAAGACTTTTGGAAGCAGGGTAAGCTTTTACGGAGATGAGATACTGATCACAGCAACGGGAGCCGACGAAGACAGGGGCAAAGTCTACAGATATACGACATTTCCTACCCCGGTAAAGGAGATCCCGGAAGGGCCGAAGGGATACTCTCTTTCGCAAAACTATCCTAATCCTTTTAATCCTAGTACGGTAATAGGATTTTCACTTCCTCGTAAAGAGCATGTACGGCTGAAAGTATATGATGTGTTGGGAAAAGAGGTGGCGATATTGGTTAATAACGAAAAAGAAAGTGGAAGTCACAGCGTTAAGTTCGACGCTTCCCTTTTATCGAGCGGTATTTATCTGTGCAAAATATCTGCCGGTCGTTATTATGAAGTGATTAAGATGTTGCTTGTAAAATAAAGAGTTGTTGTTAGGGCCACATTGCCGTTAATGTGGCTCTACTTGTATAGGGCTTGTTGCTTCCGGACTTTGTCGCGATTAAAGGATGTCCGGCGCCTTACAGACATGTCGCGACGCTGGCGCTTTGGTGAGTAGGATAATTAAGTTATGCCATCATAAACTTATAAACCTGATCGGTGATTTTTGTGCCTATGCTTTCCAAATAGAGGGATTCGATTTCTTGTTTATTGAGCTCCATAATGTTGTCATATTGAGTGAGTTGTTTGTTATTGATAACAGCGATCGAATCGCATAGATTTGCAAGAAGATCTAATATATGTGTAGTTAGGATGATGATGGATCCGGAATCTGTGTGGGTGCGCAATATCTGCTTTAAGGCAATAATACTTGTGGTGTCGAGTCCTGAGGCGGGTTCATCAAGTAGAAGAATTTTAGGGGATTGTACCAGCAAAGAAGTCAACGCAATTTTCCGTTTCATTCCGTGTGAGTATTCTTTTATCAAATAATCCTTTTCTTCTTCAAGACTAAAGAGGTTAAGAAGTATTCTTACCTTTGCTTCTACTCTTTCGAACGGGATTCCCCGAATGTCCAAAATGAACTTAATAAATTCAAGTCCGGTAAGAAAATTGTACATAAACGGGGTATCGGGTAGAAATAAAATATTCTCTCTCTGCTTTCTGAGATATTCATAATTTGGTGTGCCTTCTAGGAATATTTCACCGTCATAATCGAAATTATTCAATATTGAGTTCAGAAAGGTTGTTTTGCCTGCGCCGTTGGATCCGATAACACCAAGAAGTGTTCCCGGAGTTAGCTTAATATTAATATTGTCCAGAATTTGGGATTTATTATATGATTTGGAAAGATTTCTGATTTCTAACATTTTAGCCTTCTGTAACTATTATAGATAAAGAATGGGATTGTTATAGGAATAAAGATCAACAAGAAGATGAGGCTTCTTAAAATGGGGTTATCCATATAAGCGAGGCGAATAAGTAATACATATGCAAGCAATAACATAAACAATATCAATGATTCGGCAACAAGAACAAAATCGATTTGAGATAAGGAAAAATAATAAAGAAGCATAATCATGATAAGTTGGATAAAGATTATGGCCGACCAAAAAATGAATTCCGCAATTAATATTGAGGAAGAATTCCCAGGGGAGAACTTCATGAGTTCGAAGTTATTAACAGATGGATATTGGATTATAAAATAGAGAACAATTATGAATTGTAAGAAAAATGCCCAAATGAAAAAGTCTTCTTTGTTATTATTAACAATAAATAGGATAAAGATGGTATTCGCCAACAAAGAGAGGATACCGAACTTCAAGAGAGCAAATTTATTTTCCCTCCATATATAAAGGAATTCCCTTAAAAGAATTGCACGGATGGGGAGAAGTCTTTTATTGGATATTTTCCCACTCCAGAATCTGTTGCTTTTAATTGTTTTCGAATAAAACATATTCATGTTTGTGGTTAGTGGCAAAATCGAAACGACAAAGAGAATAAAGAAAGCGCAAATAATAATTATAACAGCTTTCGGAATTTCGCCGAGTGAAGGAACCACTCCAAGCAAAAGAAGGATTCCGAAGAGAGATAGGCTAAATAAACCGGGAAGGATATGTTTAAGAGAATTAACTTTTCTTTTGTTGAGCATTGTGAGAAAAAGGAATTTCTCTTTTGAAAAAAACTTCATGTAGTATTTAGCCGCATAAATCGGAATTGATACCGCAAGAAAAGTACGTCCCAATTGCATGGGGAGACTACCGGTGTCATTAAGATATCGGGAAAAAGGAAGGAGCAGCAATATCGAGATAAGGGAGAACAGGAAAACAGCTATATTGTTATCCTCATACCGGCGCCAATTGTCAGCGATTCGAAAGTAATTAGAGATTATTTTTCTAAGGTAAAAGATAGAGGCTCCGTGATACTATAAATACTTTGTAAGAATACTTTTTCCGGAAAACTTTTCGATATAGATTCAGATGTAAATTAAAAAATGATAATTACATGTTAAAATACATCTGCTATGTAATAATGTTCCAATGATCTGTAAAATAATTTGCTCATGAAGCCGGAGTTACCTTTATACTTAGTGATTTCGAAGAAATGAAACTTGTCTGTTTTTGTGTAATTGCTAACTATGGAGATGGCCGAAGTTCGGATAAGGCGTCAAATTTCGGGTTGATCTTTTTATTTTAATAGTCCTTATCTTTCAGTAAATTTCGAGGTCGTATAAATAACGGAACATAGGGTGATTACCGATAAAAAAAGAATATTGTTTCTCGATATCATGAGGGCAATAGCGGTGCTGATGATGGTTCAGGGGCACACGTTTGACGCGTTATTGAAGGATGATTATCGAACATCGGAATCGGTAATCTATTCGGTCTGGCATTTTATGCGAGGCTTTACCGCTCCGATATTTATGTTTACTTCCGGAGTTGTATTCACATTTCTGATGAAGAAAAACGGCAAACCATTCGCTGAGAACGGCAGAGTAGTAAAGGGAATAAAGCGAGCAGTCTCTTTGATTGTGATTGGGTATTTGTTGAGATATCCTACTCACAAGGTGATTATATTCGACAATGTTTCCTATGAACAGTGGCGATCCTTTTTTGTAGTTGACGCGTTGCATTTGATCGGCGTGTCGCTGGGGATTATCATTTTGGTTAGTTATATAGCCGAGCGATTCCGAATTAAGAGTTCTATGTTATTCGGATTAGGGATGTTGTTTATGTTCGTATTGGCACCGGTGATGTGGAAGACAGATTGGTTGAATTATTTGCCGATAGTATTCGTAGGATATTTATCTCCCGCGGAAGGATCCTTCTTTCCGATGTTTCCTTTTGCAGGATATGTACTAGGTGGGGCATTTCTGGGGAATATATTAGCCACCGAAGAGGGGATTTATTTGAAGAGTAAATTTCAGACAGGTTTGATTAGAACGGGAATTGTACTGATCTTAGCTCATTGGGGTCTAGTCTTTGTCAATAATAGCGCTGATACCGCGATTATTTCTGGAAGTATAGAGCAAATTACCTTTTCATTTTTTAGATTAGGATCGGTAATACTTCTGACGGGAATGGTAGCATTCGCGGCCGCAAGAGTAAGAAAGATACCGGATGTATTGCGGGTTTTAGGGAAGCATACATTAGTAATATATGTGGTTCATTTGGTAATGTTATACGGATCGGCCTGGATTCCGGGGATATCGATGTTTTATTCCCGTTCTTTCGGGATGGGAGAGACGTTAATAGCTGTGGTAATAATGTTAAGTTTAATGACAGCATTAGCATATTCGATGGAAAGAGCCAATCTGAATATGCTAAAGATCAGAAGAGCCAACGCAATAAAAAAATATAGAATTGAAGTCGGAAGATGATGAGAGAATCGGAAAATACACGTTCGGAAGTTCTTAAAGAAGAATCTGCATTCGAACACGCTTTGCGTCCCAAAGGATTATCTGAATTTTCGGGGCAGAAAAAGATTACCGATAATTTAAGAGTATTTATCGGAGCTGCCGTGAAGAGAGGGGATAGTCTGGATCATGTTTTGTTAACGGGACCTCCGGGATTGGGTAAGACCACTTTGGCGCATATAATAGCCAATGAAATGGGAGTAGGTGTTAAGGTAACATCGGGTCCTGTATTGGAGAAGCCGGGAGATTTGGCCGGGATTCTGACGACTATGGAGGAGAATTCTGTTTTATTCATTGATGAAATTCACCGTTTAAGTCCGGTAGTTGAGGAATATCTTTATTCGGCGATGGAAGATTTCAAATTGGATATTATGATAGATTCGGGCCCGAGCGCGAGAAGCGTTCAGATAAAGCTTCCTAAATACACACTTGTAGGAGCTACTACAAGGGCAGGATTATTAACGGCTCCTTTGCGAGATCGATTCGGGATAAAGTTCAGATTCGATTATTACGATAGCGGGTTATTGACAAAAATTATAAAACGATCTTCCTCGATTCTGAATGTTGATATCGTGGAGAATGCAGCGGTGGAAATTGCCAAGCGTTCACGAGGGACTCCGAGAATAGCCAACAGGTTATTGAGAAGAACAAGAGACTTTGTTGATTACGAAGACAAAAAAGAGATAGATATAGAAATAGCTCAGAAAGCTTTGAAAGCTTTGGAAGTTGATGAGTTCGGGTTGGATGAGATGGATAAAGATATTCTTCTTACGATAATCGATAAATTCAACGGCGGACCGGTCGGGTTAAATACATTAGCGGTAGCGGTAAACGAGGATGCCGGAACATTGGAAGAGGTTTACGAGCCGTTTCTTATTCAGCAAGGATTTATACAGCGAACACCCCGCGGAAGGGAAGCAACCGACGCGGCATATATAAGATTCAATAAAGAGAGAAAAAGCCGGAACAGTGCTCAGCAGAAGTTGTTTTAATGTTTCGGGAAAAGGGAAAAAAATGATAAAGATAAATGAGATTAATATCGGCGAGAATAATCCTTTCACATTAATGGCGGGACCATGTGTAGTGGAAGGGGAAAAGATTATTATGGAAACAGCCGAGACAATCAAAAAGATAACGGAGAAGTTGGAAATTCCTTTCATCTTCAAATCGAGTTATAAGAAAGCAAACAGAACCAGTATAAACTCTTTTACAACCCTCGGGGAAGAGGAAGCGTTGGGGATATTGGCAAAGGTGAAGAAGGAATTGGATTTGCCGATAGTAACCGATATTCACACGGTAGAAGAAGCCAAAAGAGCTGCCGAGGTAGCGGATGTATTGCAAATACCGGCGTTTCTTTGCAGGCAAACAGATCTTCTTACAGCTGCCGGGGAGACCGGAAGAATTGTAAATATAAAGAAGGGGCAATTTCTGGCTCCTGCCGATATGAAGAATGCCGCCGCAAAAGTAGCGTCAACCGGAAATGAGAAGATAATGTTAACCGAGAGGGGAACGACATTCGGATATAACAACCTTGTTGTTGATATGAGAGGGTTGGTTATAATGAGAGAATTAGGATATCCTGTAGTAATGGACGCGACTCACTCGGTGCAGATGCCTGGGATGGGAGAAATAACCGGAGGAAATCCGAAATTCATAAAGCCATTAGCCCGAGCCGCTGCCGCAATAGGAATAGACGCTCTCTTTTTGGAAGTGCATCCGGATCCTCAGAACGCGAAGAGTGACGCCGCAAGTCAGTTACCATTGAGTGAGTTGGAAGAAATGTTGGTAGGAATAAAAAAGATCGATTCGATAACCAAAGGAATTACCAAATAAAATGTAGTTTCAAAAGGTAATTGTAAAATTGAATAAGGTTTTCTCATTCCGTTTAATTATTTTTGGATGGAAAAATTTGAAATAGGCCGAATTTAATTCGGCGAAACAATAAAGAGGTTTTGTTGTGTCGAACGAACAATTGATTGCAAAAGGAAAAGAAGTAATAAATATAGAGAGTGAAGCTGTTGCCGAGTTGAGTGGCAGAGTAGGAAGAGATTTTGCGAACGCAGTAAATAAAATATATGCCGCACAGGGAAGAGTTGTATTTACCGGTATGGGTAAATCGGGATTGATTGCCAGAAAGATAGTAGCAACAATGAATTCAACCGGTACACCGGCAATATTCATGCACCCGACCGACGCTTTTCATGGGGATCTCGGGATGGTAAGGAAAGATGACATCGCGATAATGATTTCCAAAAGTGGCAACACGGAAGAGTTAGTAGAATTGGTAATAATGCTCAAGAGAATGGGTGTATTCGTAATAGGAATGGTGGGGAATATCAAGTCGAAGTTAGCGAAAGAATGTGATTTGATTTTGGATGTAACCGTAAGGGAAGAAGCATGCCCTTTGGATTTGGCTCCAACCGCTTCCACTACAGTAGCATTAGCAATGGGGGACGCTTTATCGATGGCGTTACTTCAGCAGAGAGGATTTACCGCAGAAGATTTCGCGCAGTTGCATCCCGGAGGAAGTTTGGGAAAAAGATTGTCGCTGAAGATATCGGAGATTATGGTTAAAGAGAAGGATGTTCCGGTTGTAGCCATTGACGCTTCATTGAAAGACGCAATTCTTCAAATAACATCGAAACGATTAGGTGTTACCTGCGTTGTGGATAACGACGGAAAGTTAGCCGGTATTATTACAGACGGTGACTTGAGAAGGTTGTTGGAGAAAACACTTACGTTAAATGACATATCGGCTAAAGAGGTAATGACAGCCAATCCGAAAACCATCGAGAAAGATTTGCTTGCTTCCTTCGCTTTGCAGAAGATGGAAAATCACAACATAACTTCATTGGTTGTGATAGACAAAGAGAGTAAGCCAATCGGTTTGGTACACCTACACGACTTAGTAAAATTAGGTCTTCAAAGAAGATGAAAAAAATAGCCTACATATTCTTACTGATAGCTCTGACTTTTTGTTCGGAAGAGAAGGTAAAACCGAAGATCGATTTTTCCATTCAAGATGATAATTATCCAGTACAGGAAAGTTGGAATTCGAATATTTACTTCACAGAGGCGGGAACATTGAAGGCTGTTCTTTATTCGGATCATTTGCAAGTATTCGATAAAACCAAAGAGAAGAAGTTGAAAGGAGTAAAGATCGATTTCTTTGACGATAATGGAAAAAGGACTTCGCAGTTAACATCGAAGAAGGGAAGAGTTGACGACAGAACCGATGATATGTTCGCTATTGACAGTGTTGTAGCAATAAACGACAGCACCGGAACGAGACTTGAGACTGATGAGCTTATTTGGAATAACAAAAAGAGAAGAATTATTTCTGACAAGTTTGTTAGGATAACTTCACCCGAAGAGATTATAGAAGGTTACGGTTTCGAATCGGATCAGCAGTTGAAGAATTATGTGATTTATAATATTACCTATCAAACAACCGGCAAAAAAAAATAGATGCGAAAAAGTTTATTATTTCTACTTGTATTGTTTATCGCTTCGCTATGCGTGGCTCAGAGTAAAAGCGAACCCGTACGAATTGTCGGAGATAGTCTTATCGGGCGTTCGGTAAACGGGGAAAATATTCGTGAGGTAATAGGAAATGTAATAATGACGCAGGGGGATGTACAAGTAACATGCGAAAGAGCCTTGCAATATTTAACGCGAAACGAAGCCGAATTGATCGGTAATGTTGTTGCGGTTCAGGATACTATTACAATCCGCTCGGAACGTGGATATTATTACGGGAATACGAAAACTTCCTATACAAACAAAAGAGTATTTTTGAACGATACTCATGTAGAGTTGGAAGCAGATAGCGGTTATTATTATTTCGATGAGAACCGGGCTGATTTTTACGGTAATGTAAAGATGATGGATACTGTTAATACTCTTTCGTCGGTCAAGTTAACGTATTATAATAAAGAAAATCGGGCGGTAGCTGTCGGGAGTGTAGCGATAGAGGATACCGCTTCAACCGTATATGCCGATAGTTTAATCCATTTCAGAGATTCCGCTTATACCGAAGGATTCAGAAATGTGATAGTGTTGAATAAGAAGAACAAAATGGCCATAACCGGTGCCGAGCTTTATAACGATAACAAGAAGAATTATTCCAAGGTAGTCGGGAATCCGGTAATGTTGCAGATTGATTCGACAAAATCGGGAACGCTTGATACGTTGATTATTTCGTCGAAGGTGATGGAAGCCATAAAGGATAGCGGGGATGTAATGATCGCGACTGATTCGGTTAAGATTATCAGAGGAGATTTTGCCTCCAGAACCAATCATGCGATAATGTACAGAGACGAGAATAGAATATTTACGGCAAAGAAGAAGGAAGAGAAAGTACAACCGATAATGTGGTATTCTGAAACTCAGGTTGTCGGGGATACATTGAATATATATTTGAAAGATAAAAGACTGGATTGGATTTTCATAAAGAAGGATGCTTTTATCCTTTCTCAGAAGGAGAATCAAGATTTTCGATTCGATCAGGTTTCCGGAGATAGTTTGAAGCTCCATTTCGAAAATGACAAGTTGAATAACACAGACGTTCTTGGAAATGTATTGAGTATCTACTTTATATTCGAGGATACCAAGCCAAACGGATTGTTGAAAGCGAGTTCCGAGAATGGTAGAATATATTTCAAAGAGAGCAAAGTAGATGAGGTAAGGTTATTCGGATCGGTAAAAAGTGAGTATCATCCGGAGAATCTTGTTGAAGGGAATGAGAAAGATTTTACATTACCTTCATTTGTAATTCATAAAAACCGACCAAGTAAGAAAAGTGTAATTGGCAAAGAGCAGCAAAGAGCTCTTAGGCTGCTTCGGGAGTAATTTATGGGAAATATACTAACACTCAAGAGTGAAAATTTAATAAAGATATATAAGAAGCGAAAAGTTGTAAAAGGAGTCTCAGTAAAAGTACAGCAAGGAGAGATAGTCGGTTTACTGGGACCGAACGGAGCGGGAAAGACTACAACCTTTTACATGATAGTAGGGATGATAAAGCCGAACGGGGGTAATGTATTCTTAGAGGAGAAAGAGATTACCAATGAGCCTATGTATAATAGAGCAAGAATGGGTATAGGCTATTTACCTCAAGAAGCATCGGTGTTCCGTAGGTTATCCGTTGAGGATAATATTATGGCGGTTCTTCAGATGCAAAATATTTCCAACACAGCCAGAAAAGAAAAGCAAGAGCAATTGTTGGAAGAGTTGAGCATTACCCACATAAGAAAGAGTTTGGGTTTTCAATTGAGTGGTGGGGAGAGAAGAAGAACGGAGATCGCGAGAGCATTGGCCACGAATCCCAAATTCATATTGTTGGATGAACCTTTTGCGGGAGTAGATCCGATTGCTGTTGAGGATATTATGTCGATCGTCGCGAATTTGAAACATAAAGGGATTGGAATACTTATTACAGACCACAATGTTCATGAGACATTGAGTATTGTGGACAGAGCTTATATACTTATTGACGGTAATATTTTCAAAGACGGAACCGCGATGCAATTAGCCGAAGATCCTGAAGTGAGGAAACTTTATTTGGGCGAGAAATTCAAGCTAGACAGATACGAGTAAAAATTACTCTAGTATATAAGTAAGTATTATTATAGAGAGAATTATAAGAAAGGCGCCGATTCGCAAAATGTTGCGCAATCGGCGTTTTAATTTTATTCTTTTTTCAATATCGATCAGTTCTTTAGGGTTCGATTGAAAATCACCTTGAGCAATATTCCATTCTTCCTTTTTCATGATCAAGATTTCCGGTTATTTGTTAAACTCCCTGATAATCTTATCTATTTCATCCGAAGAAATTCCGCTGCCGAATTGTCCTTTTTGCTTTTCCACAATCGGTTTTTGTTTTTGAGTCGGTTCGAAACCGGAAACATTCGGATTCCCTGCTCTCTGACGAAGGCGTTCTTCTATTTGTTGGAGGAAACCACCTTTATTCATATTCGTAGGAACATTATTAACTTTCATATCTCTGCCGAGTGAGTTAACCGAATTTCCTTTGTTGATCGGATTAACTTCGAATGCCAAAGTTTTCACATTCATCAAATGCTTGGCTGTAACATTTTCGGAAACAATTGATCCGCCCCACGTTCCGACACCCAATGTGAGAGAAGGATTAAGAGCGGTAGTATAACCAACTGCGCCAAGAGAACTGAGAGAATTAACAACGATTCTGAAAGCAGGTTTCTCGAGGGCAAACTTCATTATTATTTCCTGGTCGTTGGAGTGGATAGAAAGAGTATGTCCGACACCGCCGAATTCCAATAACTCAATGCAACGATGGCACCCTTCCAACCAGCCATCAGCAGTATAGAAGGCAAGGATGGGGGAGAGCTTTTCCATTGATAAAGGTTCGTGCGCGCCGACAGAATCGCAGAAGGCAACTATAGCACGAGTATCGCTTGGCACTGAAAAACCGGCGTATTTGGCTATATAAGTGGCAGCGCGCCCAACGATTTCGGGGTTTATTCTGCCATCCTTAACGATAGCTTTTTCCAAAAGAATTTTTTCGGAATCACTAACGAAATAACATCCTGCTTTTTTCGCTTCTATTATTACTTGTTCTTTTATAGGACGATCTACAATCATTGCCTGCTCGGATGAACAGAGGGTTCCGTAGTCGAAGGTTGTTCCGGCTACTATATCTTTAACAGCTTTAGGAACATCAGCAGTCTTTTCAATAAACGAAGGGACATTTCCCGCGCCCACACCGTAAGCAGGAGTCCCGGCACTATAAGCGGCTTTAACCATAGGGTTACTACCTGTAGCCAGAATAACCGCAGTATTGTCGTTCTTCATTAATTCTTCAGTCCCCTGAATTGAAGGGATTGTCATGTGGCGAATTAAACCTTTAGGAGCGCCTGCTTGTTCAGCTGCATCTCTCACAACTTTCAGAGCTTCGGTTGTACAATTGATTGCTTTAGGGTGAGGGGAAGCTACAATAGCGTTTCTGCATTTAAGTGAAATAATCGATTTGAACATCGCCGTCGAAGTCGGATTAGTAGAAGGAATCAGAGCGGCAACAACTCCCATCGGCTCTGCAATCCGGACAATTTTCCCGTCATGTTCGGTTGAAATAATACCGACGGTTTTCAAATTCTTGATTGATTCATAAACATTTTTTGTACTGAATTGGTTTTTCAGAAGTTTATCTTCCCAGCGTCCGAATCCGGTTTCTTCATTTGCCATTTTAGCCAATCTTTCAGCTTCGGCATAGCCCGCGTCGGCCATTGCTTTTACGATCTTATCTACTTGGGATTGGTTGAAGTGTTTGAATTCAAGTTGAGCTTCCTTTGCAGCTTGTATGATCTCTCTAACTTCTTGGATTGATTGAAGGTCTTTATCAAGAGCCATATTTCTCCTCATTTTCAATTTCGGAGTTTAATTTAATCATAGGGGAGATAAACCGCAATAATTTATACGCCAATACGAATATGAATTTACTTCAAAAGTTCTTTCAATTTATTATATCCGCTTCTGCTTACCGGTAATTCGGTATTGTTTTTTAGGCGGGCATAATAAGAGGCTTTTTCTTTGAGAAAAATCTCACTAAGAAAATTCAAGTTAATAATGAAGGAACGGTGTATTCGTACAAAACCATTTTCCGGAAGATTATCTTCGTAGTATTTCATTCGCTTTTGTTTGAGGAAATTTCCTTTTTCCGAAATAACATTTACGTAATCATCCTGCGCCTCAAGATAGAGGACTTCTTCAATCGGAAGGACTATAATAGTACCGTTTTTCTTAACAATAATTCTATCAATAAATTGATCGTTAGTTTGAGTGTGCACCTCAAGCTCGGAGTATTTTTGCTCAACACCATTTTCGGGGGGCATGTTTTTAATTGCTTTTGATAATGCGGAATCGAAACGTTCTTTGGAAAAAGGTTTTAATAAATAATCGATAGCGTTTACCTCGAAAGCTTTAATAGCAAATTCATCATAAGCGGTTGTGAATATAATATTATAAGGCTGTTCGAGTAATTCCAACATTTCGAATCCGGTAAGCTTGGGCATTTGAATATCCAGAAAAACTATGTCAGGGGATTTATCGACAATAGCTTTATATCCTTCGAAACCATTAGGGCATTCCGCAACAATTTCGATATCCTTATCTTTCAGATAGTTCTTTATTATTTCGCGAGCTAGGTGCTCATCATCTATTATTATTACTTTTGGTGCATTCATAGCATAATTCTCTTATTGATTTAACGGGATTTTCAATTCAACTGTAAAGACAGAATCATTTTTAGAATATGTTAATAGATTATCTGTATTGTAGAGCAGCTTCAATCTACTGTTTGAATTGCTAAGTCCTATTCCTTTTCCTTTGCGCGGGATCGCGTTGGGGTCGTAATTATTTGTAACAGTAATGATCATATATTTTTCGTTTACTACGCAGTTCAAATTGATCTCAATCTGTTCCGTTGATTCGTAAACAGCATGTTTGATAATATTTTCGAAGATAGGTTGCAAAATCATATTGGGTACATTGATATTGCCGCACTCCATTTGAAAATTTTCATTGAACACAAAGTGATTTTCAAATCGCACCATTTCTATATCGAGATAAGTTTTTATATTTTTCAATTCATCGGATAGAGTAACAAACTTTTTATCATTTCTTGAAAGTGTATTTCTCATGTAATCGGAAAGTTTAATTGTCATTTCCCTGGCTTTATCCGGAGCAATTAAGGTTAAAGAGGATATCGAATTGAGGCTATTAAAAATAAAGTGAGGATTCAATTGATATTTGAGAGTTTTTAATTCGGCTTCTTTCAACTGAGCGTTCAATTCCGATTCCCTAAGTTCCTTTTCTCTGAAGTTATTGTAATAAACAATAACATTAACCAAGGCGACGATAAAGAGATAGAAGAATATTCCGAAAATGAATCTCCATGAAAATGTTTTATCAAGCACACCGTAGTAATCTGAAAACAAATGGGATAATATAAAGTACGCGGAATATGCACAAATAAAAGAGACAGTAAAAGCGGCCGCAATGTGGTTAAGTAGCACTTTAGTTACAGAGTGGCTTTCCGGGGAGATAAAGCGCGCCGGATACCACAGAGTAAATCCCAAAAAGAAAATAATAATATTACTAATAAGACTATCTCCAAAGGCATGGGAGTGACTTATGCTGAGGTAGCTAGTTAGTAAAAAGTAGTTGGCTATTGCGATTACAAGCATAGTAATCGAATAGCCAAACAAAATAAATCTATTATTGATAAAAGGATTCTGCATAATGATTAATTCTTAATTTCTCCGCCACCGAAAAGAACAAATCCTTTAATAACAAGGACCCGATCTTCGTTGTATTTTATTGAGGCATCTTTTCTTCTCAGATCTTCAAAACCTCCGAATATAGATACAACATTTATCACAACTTTCCAATC
The DNA here is from genome assembly GCA_942492055.1 of uncultured Ignavibacteriales bacterium. Lineage (GTDB taxonomy): Bacteria > Bacteroidota > Ignavibacteria > Ignavibacteriales > Melioribacteraceae > CALODP01. The sequence goes on from CALODP010000002.1 coordinate 208,948, forward strand.
GCGAGGTACATAAATATTGGTTGCGCCGAGAACCGAAATGGTTTCCAGAAACTGACGCCCCGGAGCTAGTTTGCAATCGAGTAAATCAATAGAATTACTTCCTAAGATAGAGATTATTTTTCCGCCTCGAAAATTATCCGATTCGTAGAATTTTTTCCCGCTACTCATAATGGAAGTATCATCAATATAGTCATCATCTATTCTTGAGTGAGAATGAGACTGACGATCCTCTTCGTAGATCTCTTCGTATTCCGCTTCGTCGGAAAATTTATTTTGGGCTTTAGGTTCAATTCGTTTATCTCTTTTCCAAATAATGTATAATCCGAAAGCAATCAGAATAACAGGCCAGTAATCGGCCAAAATTCTACCGGCATGAAAATGATAATGCCTTGATAGAAGGAAGAAAGCACCAAGCCCGAGAAACAGATACCCTGCGAAACTGTCCTTAGAGCCAGATAGAATAATGATCCCTATTATAATTAAGATTGTGGGCCACGATAATAGGAAAGATAAGATATTAAAAGGGATAAAAAGGATATCGAAATTATCGACTAATAATAGCACACCGATAAGAACGATAATAATTCCCAGTATGTTCGAACTGTTATTGCGTTGCATGATTTATCTCCGATTTTAATTTGATTTTATTTCTCCGCCACCGAGAATTACAAGACCTTTGATTACCAGAACTTTTTCATCAGATTGACTTTGGTCTCTACTTAAATGGCGTTCGTCTGAGAAACCGCCGAGTATAGGAACAATATCAAACTCGATTTTCCAATCGGCCGGAACAGTAATAGTAATGCCACCGAAGAGAACGAGAATATCAAGATAATTTCTTCCGTCGGTCAGATCGGAGTCTTGCAGATCAATTTCAGATCCGCCGAAAATCGCGAGCATTTTTCCCCCTGAAAAATTATTTGTTTGATAGTTTTTCTTTCCTCCTCCGAAAATGGCTGTTTCCTCGATATATTCATTATGGAAATAGTTCTCTTCATTCTCCTTCTCTTTAGAAGTAGGCTTTTTTTTATGATTTTTGATAAGAATCAATATACCGGCACCTATTATAAAAATCGGCCACATTTCCGGGACTATAGATATCAACCATAGAAAAAGGAAGAAGATACCGGTTGTTTTGTTCTTGGAATTAATAAGAAGAATAATTCCAATAACTAACAAAAGAGTCGGCCAGATCATTATATCATCGATGATATGAGTGGGAATAATATTCAAAGTATCCAAAAGGAAGATTGAACCGATAAGTACAAATAGTATTCCGATCCAATTTCTAGTGTTGCTTTTTCTTTCCATAATAAAACTCCGATAAAATTATTTTCTATGCAAAGATATTTTCAATTATATTTAATGGGTATAATTTATCGGTGAACGGACAATAGTTCTCGGTAAATAACATTCTATCTTCCGCCAATAAGGAATAACATCATCTGATGCGAAAAGTAATAGCACAAATCAAAGTCGGTTTAGGGATACTCTTTCTAATAATATTAATAGGTACGGTGGGCTTCGAGATCATCGAGGAAGAGTGGAATTTGTTGGATTCGTTTTACATGACCATCATTACGGTTACTACAACGGGGTTTCAGGAAGTGCATCCACTTTCTCCGGCTGGACGCTTATTAACAGTATTTTTAATTGTTTCGGGTGTGTTGACAATAGCGTATATAGGTGGAAAAGGGGCGCAATTATTGATTGAAAAACAAATTTTTCGGAGAAGAAGAATGGGAAAGCTTTTGGAAGTAATGGCCAATCATTATGTAGTATGCGGATACGGAAGAATGGGAAAACAAATTTGCGAATCCCTAAAAGATACCAAAGAGCTTTTCGTAGTAATTGAAAATGACGAAAATAAGATTGCTCAACTAGAAGAACAAGAGATGATGTATGTAAAGGGGGACGCAACAAACGATGATATTTTAGTAAGTGCCGGAGTAGCAAGGGCCAAAGGATTAGTAGCGGTTGTAAGAACCGACGCTGAAAATGTTTTTACTACATTATCTGCAAAAGAACTGAATCCGAAATTATTTGTCGTAGCCAGAGCTATTGAGGAAGGGAGTGAGTCGAAATTAAAAAAAGCCGGTGCTGACAGAGTCGTACTGCCATATGAGTTAGGGGGGAACAGAATGGTTCAACTTCTTCTTCGCCCGGGAGTAATAGATTTCATAGATAGTGTAGCGAGGAATAAAGATGTAGATATCAGCTTGGAAGAATTAACAATAAGCAATTCTTCCTCTCTGATAGGATTGTCTTTGGCGGAATCTCCTGTAAAAAAAGAGTTTAATATTATGATTGTGGCAATAATACGGAAAGACGGAAGTTTTATATATAATCCCCAATCCTCAATTAGATTAGAAGACGGGGATAAATTAATTGCGATTGGGGAAAGTGATAATTTGCATAAACTTACCGAAAAATGCGGAGAATAAATTAATTCTCCGATATTTCATCCAACAGACCGAATTCATCGCCGGAAGGGAGCTCTTGAACATCTCTGAGTTTCCTTTCGATTGTGCGAGTTTTCTTTGAAGCGTCGCCGATAGAGCGACTGGCTTGATCGAGTTTTGCCTGAGTTTTCTCCAAGATGTCGCCGAACTTTCCGAATTCCGTTTTCACTACACCGAGCAAATTCCAAACTTCTCCAGATCGTTTCTCGATAGCGAGGGTTCTGAAACCCATTTGTAAGCTGTTTAGTACAGCCAGGAAGTTGGTTGGCCCTGCAATTGTAACTTTGTATTCTCTTTGCACGAAATCGAAAAGACCGGGACGCTTCAATACTTCGGCGTAAAGACCTTCGATAGGTAAAAACATAAATGCGAAATCGGTTGTATGTGGCGGATCAACATATTTGGTAGCGATTCTCTTTGCTTCTTCCTTTATTCGTTTTTCCAAATCTTTTGCGTATTGTTCAACTAGAATCGGATCGGCGTTATCTTGCGCGGAAAGTAATCTCTGATAATCTTCCAACGGGAATTTTGCATCAATTGGCAGCCAAACTATTCCATCTGAATTGTTCTGTTTACCTGGTAGTTTAATGGCGAATTCAACACGTGCTGCGCTCCCTTTTTTAGTAGCTACGTTTTTGTCATACTGATCGGAGGTTAAGATCTGATCAATCAAGTTTTCCAATTGAATTTCTCCCCAGGTTCCTCGTGCTTTAACGTTAGAAAGAACACGCTTAAGATCTCCTACACCGTGCGCAAGTGTTTGCATTTCACCCAATCCTTTGTGTACTACTTCAAGTCGTTCGCTGACGAGTTTGAAACTTTCTCCCAATCTTTTTTCCAAAGTTGCGTGAAGTTTTTCGTCAACTGTTTCGCGCATTTGTTCAAGTTTGCTTTCATTTGTTTTCAGTAATTCGGAAAGATGGAATACAACTTTTTCTTGCAAAGTCTCGAATTTTTTTTCGGTTTTGTCAGTGAGCGTGTTAAGATGTTCCGAAAAAATACTCAGTTGGCTTCGTTGCATCTTCGAGATGTCGTTCATTCTCGAAAAAAGTTGTTCTCCGAAAAGTTTGATTGAATTGTTGATTTCTTCCCTCAATTCCTTGAAGGAAGATGTTAATTCTCTTCGGTTGCGATAAAACTCATTTTGAGTTGAGGTTTCTATTTTCGAGAAACTATCGGAAAATGATTTGGAAAGTTGCATAAGTAAATTCGCAAGTTCATTATTTTCGGAATTCAATTTTGAATTCACTCGAATTGTAAAAATTGTATTAATGATAGAGGCAATAACCAATAATATCAGTAGAATATAGATAATCATAAAATCTCCGAAGTTTGAATTACAAGAAAGAAATATAACTATTAATTTTTTCGTATTTTGGAAGATGCAAAAAAGATTAATTTTATCTGACTACCCATTTATTTACGGAAAATTATGACTCGTTATCTCAAACATATTCTTGGCATTGCTCTAGTCGCAATTGTTGTAACGGTTGCTCTCATTTTTCTTACCAGAGCTGCGTTAACTGATTCTCTCCCTAAATATGTTGGGGAAGAAATTGTAGAAGGATTGCGAGATCGAGTTGATATTTATCGGGATAGTGCTGCTGTTCCATATATAGTTGCACAAAACGAATACGATGCTGCTTTTTCGCTGGGATATGTGCACGCTCAAGAAAGAATGTTTCAAATGGATATTTCCAGGCGAGCTGCTCAAGGGAGATTGAGTGAAATATTCGGAAGTAAAACCGTTGAATTTGATAAGATGTTCAGAACTCTAGGGTTTGGCAAATTGGCGGCAAAAGAAATCAATATGATAGATGAAGAAACTTACAATTATCTTAAAGCTTATTCTGCGGGAGTGAATTTATTTCTAAAGGAGAACAAAGGACATTGTGGAATTGAGTTTGATATTTTGGGGTATGAACCGTGTTATTGGAAACCCGAAGATTGTATTCTTTTTTCGAAGTTGATGGCATGGCAGTTAAATATCAGTTGGTGGACAGATATAACATTCGCGCATTTGGTTCAGAAGTTCGGAGAAGAGAAGGCTGCAGAGCTATTCCCTAATTACAAAGAAAACGCACCTACGATTATTCCCGATAGGCTGGCTGAACAAGGCCGGATTGTTCCGAGTTTTGTTGCGCTAGATAAAAGGTTTAGAGAATTTTTCGGATCGACAGGAACACATATCGGGTCAAACAATTGGGTTGTGAACGCTAATATGTCCTCTTCGGGAAAACCGATAATTGCCAATGATCCGCATTTGACGCATACTTTGCCTGGAATTTGGTATTTAGCTTCCGTTCGCTCAGATAAATGGAGAGCAGATGGTTTTACTATTCCCGGTGTTCCGGGAATTGTAATCGGGAAGAATGAAAATATCTCATGGGCTTTTACAAATGTAATGGCTGATGATTGTGATTACTATTTCGAACAAATCGATTCGACACAAACCCGATATTTGCTTGACGGGAAGTATAAAAACTTGGAATTCATTGAAGACACAATAAAAGTAAAGGACTCTTCTTCTGTCGTATTTCAAATACGCAAAACACATAGAGGTCCGATTGTTTCTGATATTCATACATATAATATTTTATTTCCCCAAGATGAGAAAAAGCCTGCTGATATTAGTATGCGGTGGACAGCTTTTGATTTCAGCAATCAAATAAAGGCAATACTGGACTTAAATAAAGCGAATAATTGGAAAGAATTTTTGGAAGCCGTAAAGGGGTATGAAGTTCCCGGTCAAAATTTTATATATGCGGATAAAAACAATAACATCGGGTATATTTGCGCTGCAAAGTTACCTATTAGAAAAAACCAGAGTTCCTCTCTGATTTTTGACGGAACTGCGAGTGAAAATGATTGGAGAGGATATGTCCCTTTCGAAATGATGCCAAAGTTATATAATCCGGATCAAAATTATTTAGCGTCGGCTAATAATAAAACCGTTAAGTCCTTTGGGTATCACATCTCAAACTTGTGGGAGCCTGATTCGAGAATACGGAGGATAAATGAATTATTATTGTCTCGAAACAAGCATTCGGTGAGTGATTTCAGAGATTATCAGAATGATATTGTTTCCAAATATGCTATGGATATTATTCCTCATATTGCATTGGCTTTTGAGAATATTGAGATAAATGACAATAATCTAAAAAGTGCCATAGAGCTCTTAAAGAATTGGAATTGCGAAATGGATTATGGTTTGCAAGCGCCAACAATATATCAAGTATTTTTGCAAAAGCTAATTGAGAATATTTTTCTCGATGAAATGGGAAAAGAGCTGTTCAACGAATATGTTTTCGTAGCAAATGTTCCCTATAAAAAGATAGAAGAGATCCTCAATGGTAATTCTATAAGTTGGATCGACGATGTTCGCACAGATAAAAGAGAGTCACTAAAGATGATTCTTAGAAAAAGTCTGGCTGATGCTCTTTATTATTTGGAGGCGAATTTCGGTAAGGATATTACCGATTGGCAATGGGGAAAACTGCACAAAGTTACTTTAAGACATCTCTTCGGGCAAGAAAACGGGTTTGTCGGAAATATTTTTAATATAGGTTCTTTTGAGGTAAGCGGGGATGGGACTACTCTTTTTAACTCGGAGTATTCTTTTACAAAGCCATATGATAATAACTTAGGGCAATCGATGAGGTTCATTTTTGATTTTGCGAATCCAAATGAGTTATTGTATAGTATGCCGAGTGGTCAATCAGGGCACTTCATGAGTGAGTATTATTCCGATATGACATCCAAATGGATATCGAAGGGGTACAATAAGTTAAATGTTAATCCTAATTCTGAAGACTTAAAAGAATATAAATTGTTATCTTTGTATCCGAAAAGATGAGAGAAAAAAAACAGACGAAAAATAAATTGTAGATTAATCGAATATTTTGGTTAGGAAAAATGAAAGTTACAGAACACTTAGCTAAGGCAAAGGACACTTTAATAAGTTTTGAAATAATTCCTCCGAAGAGAGGAGGGGATATCAAGCAATTGTTGGGAGTGCTTGATGATATTCAGAAATATAATCCTTCATTTATCGATATTACAAGTCACGCAGCTGAAGTCGTATACGAAGAGACACCAAGTGGTGAATTTAAAATGAAGATCAAACGCAAGCGACCGGGAACTTTGGGAATATGTGCACTTATTCAGAATAAGTATAATATTGATACTGTTCCCCATGTTATTTGCAGAGGCTTTACTCGTGAAGAAACAGAGGATTTTTTGATAGAATTGCATTATTTGGGAATTGAAAATGTTCTCGCAATTCGTGGGGATGATAGTGGATTTTACAAACCATTACGATTCGGAAGAAGCGCAAATGAGTACGCTGTTGATTTGGTATCTCAAATTAATAATGTAAATAAAGGCCATTTTCTTGAAGATGGTTTGCTGGACGCAATGCCTACCGGATTTTGTATTGGAATCGGTGGATATCCGGAGAAGCATTTCGAGTCTCCGAATTTGGATGTTGATATAAAATATACGAAGGCAAAGATAGATGCAGGAGCTGATTATATTGTTTCTCAGATGTTTTTTGATAATAATAAATATTTCTCATATGTTGAGAAATGTAGAGAAGCCGGAATTGATGCTCCGATTTTACCAGGGTTGAAAATAATTACAAGTAAAAAACAGATTCAAAGTTTACCGAAGAACTTTTATTTGGATATACCATCAGAGTTAGCCGATGAAATTGAAGAAGCTAAACCGGAACATGTCTTGGATATAGGAATTGAGTGGGCTGCAAAGCAAGTTGAAGAATTGTTAAATAAAAAAGTTCCTGCAATTCATTTTTATATAATGCAGAATTCCAAACCAATTACAAAACTAATGAATAAGTTGAATCTCTAATATGGCTATTACTAAAAAGAAAATTCGATTCCCGAGAGCCGCGGAAAAAATTAAGTGGGGTGTTGCCGGTTGTGGTTTTTATACCGAGAATACTTTTTTGCCGACTTTATCATTATTAAAGAGGAGTAAGTTTGTTGCTATTTATTCTTCCGATAAAGATCGAGCCAAGACCCTTGGAGCAAAGTTCGGCTCTGAGAATTATTTTGATGATTTTAAGGAGTTTTTGAAAAGTGATATAGATGTTGTGTATATCGGTAGCAAAAATTCCGATCATCATTGGCAGGTAATAGAAGCAGCAAAAGCCGGGAAGCATATTTTATGCGAAAAGCCTATTGCGCTATCTTCAGAACAAGCCGAAGATATGGTCAAGGAATGTGTGAAAAACGGCGTTGTTTTGTCCTTAAATTATCCTTATCGGTTTCATCCTTTAGTGATGAAAGCCAAAGAGTTAATAGATAAGCAAATGCTAGGAAGGATTATTTCTATTAATGTGAGTTTTAATATCAATTTTGCTCCGAATAGCAACTTCCGATTTAAAAGAGAACAAAGCGGTGGCGGTGCTTTTAGGGATTTGGGAACTCATATGATAGATCTTCTTAGGTACTTTGGAGGAGAAATATCCGAAATAATGGGCAGTACCGATAATGTTGTTTATAATTGTGAAGTAGATGATTTCGCAAATGGCATTGTTAAATTTGAAAAAAGTGGTTACGGGCAATTTACAGTTTCCTACAATACAAAGAAGGCTTTTAACCGAATTGAAATTTTGGGATATAAAGGAAGTATCTGTATAGAAAATTTAATTGGCAGCAAGAGTGGTTCGGGAAAGATAACAATTGATTTGGAGAACGAGGCGAGAAAGTCTTTTAGAAAAAGAGCAAATAAACTCTTATTGCTGCTTAAAGATATTCAAAAGAAATTAAAAGCCGGAGAAGTTCCGAAAATAACCGGTGATGACGGCTTAATTAATATGCAATTGATGGAAAAAATGGAAGAAGGATGCGGGAAAGAGAAGAGCTCATAAGAGTTTGTCATTTGGTTGCCGAGAAAGGCTTTGTTTCTGCTACTGATGGTAACCTTTCTATGAGAATGGATAATGACAATTATTTAATTACACCTTCCGGGAAAAATAAAGGTGAGCTTTCTCCTGATGATTTACTAGAAATAGATAATATGGGGGAGATTGTTAACGGAAATGGGAAGGTAACAACTGAAGTAAAGATTCACCTTGTAGCTTACCAAAAAAGAGCTGAAGTCAACTCGGTTATTCATTGCCATCCGGTTTTTGCAACAGCCTTTGCTTCATGTGGCAGAAGTATGGATATCCCGGTTTTCCCTGAAGTAGTATTGTCATTGGGGCGCATTCCTACCTGTTCGTACGCAACTCCTTCCACGGAGATGGTTTCAGAATCGATGTTGCCATATTTGGAATATGTTTGGAGTATGTTGATGGCAAATCATGGAGCAGTCACTTTTGGTAAGAATCCATATGATGCATATAAAAAGATGGACAAATTGGAACATACAGCGAAAACATTATCAGTGATTTATTCTATTGGCGAACCCACATTACTGTCAAGAAAGGAATTGGATGATTTGTATTCAATTGCAGCTTCCACCTACGGAATGAAATTGGATGAGAGAAACAAATTTTAGAAGGGAATCATTATTATGAATAGAAAAGATATTTGTGTGGCTCTGCTTTTGGGAGGTACCTCATCGGAGCGAGATGTTTCTCTAATGACCGGAAAGTCCATATATGAGGCCTTGAAGAGGATCGGTTACAGAATAAAGATTGTTGATCCGGGATTAGGAGTTAATCAGTATTCCACTGATGAAGATTATTTTAAGGGAATATCCAATCATGAATTGTCTGACCGAAACTACTTAAGTGCTGTCAATTCCAATCTCTTCGATGGTGTTGATATTGCTTTTAATGCTCTTCACGGTAAATGGGGAGAGGACGGCGCAATTCAATCATTATTGGAAATCAGAAGTATCCCTTATACCGGCTCTGGAGTATTAGCATGTTCAATCTCAATGAATAAAGCCTTTTCGAAAGTAATGTTTCTTCATGATGGAGTGCAAACACCCAGATGGATTGTTGTTAATAAAAATGAAGAATCTATTGAACAAATAAAACTGAGAATTAACAAGACCTTGGGTTATCCATGTGTAGTTAAACCTAACGATCAGGGGAGCGCAATCGGATTAACAATTTGTAAAGAGGAATCCCAGTTAGAAGAAGCAATAAAATTATCCGACAAGTATTCTACGAGTACAATAATCGAAGAATATATTGACGGATATGAAGTTACAGTTGGGGTAATTAATGAGGAAGTACTTCCCGTAATTGAAATAAAACCAAAACATGATTTTTACGATTACGAATGTAAGTATACTCATGGAATGAGTGAATATGAGGTTCCGGCTAATTTGCCTGAAAAAGTTACTGAGCATTTGCAGCAACAAGCTTTGCTAGCTTACAATTCAATCGGTTGCAAAACATACGGTAGAATTGATTTTAGAGTAAGCAAAGAATACAAAACTTATTGTCTGGAGATTAATACATTGCCTGGAATGACAAGCACAAGTTTATTGCCAAAGGCGGCAAAGGCAGATGGAATATCTTTTGAAGATTTAGTCGATAGAATAATCATTAGTTCATTGCAAAAATAGATGAATAAGAGAAAAATAGCCAGAATAGCATATTTGCTTCTTATAGTTTTGGCATTTTCATACTTGTTATTTAATAACAACGGAGTATTGAAATATAAAGAAGCAAAATCGGAAATTGATTCCTTGAAAGGCAAAATTTCTAATACGGAGAAACAAAGGGAACGTATAACTTCGGAAATTGACTCTCTAAAGAATAATAAGTATAAAATTGAAAAAGTTGCTCGTGAGAAGTATTACATGCTAGGTGAAAATGAGAAGGCAATTAAAATAGAAAGAGAAGCGGAATAGGTTTAGAATGTCAACATTGGAAATGCCACATATTCCTTTAGCGGAAAGACTTCGCCCTAAAAAATTAGACGATTTTCAAGGCCAGCAAAAACTTGTTGGAGTAGGCAAGCCTCTCAGACTAATGATCGAAAATGACTCACTCTCTTCCTTCATTTTGTGGGGGCCACCCGGAACAGGTAAAACCACTTTGGCGAGAATCATTTCCGAGCAAACTCATTCCGATTTTTATCAGTTGAATGCAGTATCCTCCGGTGTAAAGGATGTTAGAGAGGTAATAAAGTCTGCAAAAGCGAATGCGCAGTATTATAAACGCACTATTCTGTTTATTGATGAGATTCATCGTTTCAATAAAGCTCAGCAAGATGCTCTGCTAGCCTCGGTTGAAGCCGGAGAAATCATATTAATAGGTGCGACAACTGAAAATCCCTCATTTGAAGTTATTCCTGCTTTGAGATCACGCGCAAGAATATATGTCTTGGAGGAATTAGAGTTATCAGATTTGGAGAATATTCTCACCAATGCTTTAACAAAAGATGAGTTTATTTCTAAGCTTAGTATTACTGAGGTAGAGAAGGATTTCTTGTTTTATATTTCAGGCGGGGACGCACGTACTTTGCTTTCGGTGCTGGAGGGATGTATTGCCTTGCAGCTTAAGAATTCCGAAATAAAGATTGATAAGAAGAATATTGAGAATGTTGTTCAAAGAAGAAATATAGTTTTTGATAAGGGAGGGGAGGAGCACTACAACGTTATTTCTGCATTTATTAAGAGTCTCCGTGGTAGCGATCCCGATGCAGCCGTTTATTGGCTTGCCAGAATGTTGGAAGGAGGAGAAGATCCGTTGTTTATTGCTCGACGAATGATAATATTTTCGTCTGAGGATATTGGGAACGCTTCTCCGAATGCTTTGCTCTTGGCCGATGCAACATTTGGCGCTGTTAGTAAGATCGGAATGCCTGAGGCGAGAATATTACTTTCGCAATGCGCAACATATTTGGCAGGTTCTCCCAAAAGCAATGCTTCTTATATGGCTATCAATATGGCGCAATCTGATGTCAGAAATCAGCCGGCCTATCCTGTCCCTATTCATTTACGGAATGCCCCTACAAAGCTTATGAAAGAGATCGGATACGGTGCCGATTATAAATACCCTCACGATTTCGAATATCATTTTGTTGAGGAAGATTATCTTCCGAAAGAAATAAAAAGAAAACAATACTATTTCCCAACAGAGCTTGGGAATGAGAAAGGAATAAAGGAAAGGTTAAAACAATTATGGAGAAATAGAAAGAAGTATTAAATCGCTTTAAAGTTTTTCCCTGGCATTTGTTCAATCAAACCCTTGAATTCAAGAGACAGTAAATGTACTGAGCATTCGGAAACAGATATTCCTGAAATATCTGAAATCGAGTCAATATGTCTGGGCTCATGTGAGAGTGCGCTTAAAACCTTTTCTTCAAATAAGGTAAGCACAATGTCAGGCTTTGGAATTCTTTCTCCGAGGACAGGTTTTAGCTTTACATCTAACTCAGTTATAACATCGGAACAAGATGTTACCAATTTGGCCTCCCCACGTTGAATAAGCATATTGCATCCTTTACTTTCCTCTCTTGAGATATCTCCGGGAATTGCAAACACTTCTTTGTTTTGCTCCAATGCGTATGCAGCAGTTTGCATTGCTCCACCATTTGCTCTTGTCTCGATAACAAGAGTTCCTAATGAAATTCCCGCGATAATTCGATTTCTCTTGGGAAAATTTCTTGCGTCTGGCTTTGTTCCCAAAGGATATTCCGAAATAACAGCTCCATTTTCAATAATATCTTGAAAAAGTTTTCTGTTTTCCCATGGATAGATGACATCAAGCCCTGAGCCGATAATTGCTATAGTTCTCGATTGGTTAGTAATAGCTGTCTTGTGGGCAACGGTGTCAATTCCACGAGCCAGTCCGCTAACTATGGTAAGACCTTGTGTCGAAATTTCACCACTAATACTACTAGCTTGAGCTTTGCCGTAGATTGAAGGAGTTCTTGTTCCTACAACTGAAATAGAGTAGTAATCTTTGGGTAGTAGATCTCCTAAACAGTACAAAATTATGGGAGGAGAGTATATTCGTCTTAATTGTTCCGGATAGTTTGTATCCCAATACATAAGTGCATTCGCATTAAGATCTTGGAGAGTTTTCAACTCCTTTTCCAAATCTCTTTTATATGAATCGATTGCTGTTAGTTTTTTTTGCAAAGATGTTAATATTCGATTTGGGATTTGAGATTTGGATCTTAAATGAATTTTGAGAGACTGAGTAAGATCAGCTTTTGTTTCGAAGGAGGATAGAAGTAATAATAATCTGTTAGGGCCAATACCCTCGGTCGACAATAATAAACGCGTTAAAGCGAATTTTTCAAAGTCGATGTTCAATTTACTCTATGATTTGTTATATACTTTCCTAAATCTAGCTAATAACATCAATATCGTCAACTATTCCAACTATTATAGTATTTACCGGTGCGTTGCTATGACCCAATATTTGCTGGACAGCGTCACCTTCCTTTGCAACAATAACCGTGTCACCAACACCGGCATCAATAAGATCTAAGGCAATAGAATCAGATTTCCCAACGTAATTACCAGATAAGTCAACTTCATGAATAATTAGCAACTTGTGAGAGTTAAGATATTCATTTTTATGTGTGGAAACAATGTTTCCTTTTACCTTTGCTAGCAACATATCGAAATCTGTCTATTTAGAAGAACGTTTCTTTTTATACATAATAGAAAGGGGGAAAAGAACCAGATAAGCTAATAATAAAACAATAGGAGAATAACTTAGAGAAATTGGGTTATCCCATGGTCCTTGATTCATAAGAAAAAAGCCTAGGAGTAGAACAAAAAAAGAAATTGCAAATAAAACGTAATTTGATTTTTTCCAGTAATTCTTAAAGGGAGACTCTTTTATTTGTTGTGCTTTTTTAATAGTCTTTCTTGCTTTGCTCATGATATATTTCCATATAATAATGTACTATAAAAAAGCCCAGTGTTGGGGGGTGACACTGGGCAAGTCACAAACTCAAAGATCAATAATTCGATCTTTGAAAGAGTGGTTTATAAAGATAAGGCAACTTGAACTCTTTGTCAAGAACCGCACTATAATTATTTATGTATATGATACACTATTTTTCTAATGGTATCAAATTGCAAATACGGATACTCTTCACGTAATGAATCAATTGCCTCTGCGGCACTAATCTTTTGTGCTCG
>CALODP010000002.1:225000-661552 GCA_942492055.1 uncultured Ignavibacteriales bacterium
TTAAGAAAAAGTTCTTTGAAAGATTGAAAGAGTTAGTTTGTTGAAAGACGAGCTGACTGAGCCAAAATAATAAAAAAAATAACGAAAAACTTTTAATAAATTTTTGGTTAAGTTACTAAGGGCGTACGGTGGATGCCTTGGTACGAGAAGGCGAAGAAGGACGCGACTACCGGCGATACGCCGCGGGAAGGTGGAAGTAACCTAAGATCCGCGGATTTCCGAATGGGACAACCCCTCAGGAGTAATGTTCTGAGATCGGCAGCTGAATACATAGGCTGCTCGAGGCCAACCCGGGGAACTGAAACATCTAAGTACCCGGAGGAAGAGAAAATAATAATGATTTCCTAAGTAGTGGCGAGCGAACGGGAAACAGCCTAAACCGTATAACATGTTAAAGACCGTGATCGTTGTGTTATCGGTGTTGTGGGATATAATCAGACCAAATTACGGCGAGGTCGGAGAGTTAGAAATTATAATGTTAGTCGAATGATCTGGAAAGTTCAACCATAGGAGGTGATAGTCCTGTAGGCGAAAACATTATAACTCTTTGGAATATACACCCGAGTACCACGAAGTAAGTGGAATTTTGTGGGAATCTGCCAGAACCATCTGGTAAGGCTAAATACTCTCTCGTAACCGATAGCGTATAGTACCGTGAGGGAAAGGTGAAAAGTACTCCTAGCAGGAGAGTGAAATAGTACCTGAAACCGTGCGCTTACAAGCAGTTGGAGTCTCAATTTATTGGGATGACAGCGTGCCTTTTGGATAATGAGCCAACGAGTTACTCGTATGTTGCAAGGTTAAGTATCTAAGATACGCAGCCGTAGCGAAAGCAAGTCTGAAACGGGCGTAGAGTAACATGCGGTAGACGCGAAACCGAGTGATCTACCCTTGTCCAGGATGAAGTGACGGTAAAACGTCATGGAGGTCCGAACCAGTACAGGTTGAAAACTGTTTGGATGAGGTGAGGGTAGGGGTGAAAGGCCAATCAAACTCGGAGATAGCTCGTATTCCTCGAAATAGCTTTAGGGCTAGCCTCGGACCAAAGTATGCGGGAGGTAGAGCACTAATTGGGCTAGGGCCCTCACAAGGGTACCAACCCCAGATAAACTCCGAATACCCGACATATGTTCTCCGGGAGTCAGGCGGCGGGAGATAAGTTGCGTCGCCAAGAGGGAAACAACCCAGACCATCAACTAAGGCCCCTAAATAGTAGTTAACAGAGAAAGGATGTTGAGTTGCTCAGACAACTAGGATGTTGGCTTAGAAGCAGCCATTCATTTAAAGAGTGCGTAATAGCTCACTAGTCAAGCGACTCAGCGTCGACAATTTGCGGGACTAAAACTACTTGCCGAAGTTATGGGATCAGAAATGATCGGTAGAGGAACATTCTATGGGCACTGAAGGTGAATCGCGAGATTTGCTGGAGCGCATAGAAGTGCAAATGTTGGCATAAGTAACGATAACTAAGATGAAAAATCTTAGCGCCGAAAGTCTAAGGTTTCCTGAGCAACGTTAATCGTCTCAGGGTAAGTCGGACCCTAAGCCGAGGCAGAAATGCGTAGGCGATGGAAAACGGGTTAATATTCCCGTACCTGGTAAAATTTGTTTGATTGCAAGGAGGGACGCAGAAGTGAAGGTCAGCCACCTGTTGGATTAGGTGGTCTAAGTGTGTAGGCTTGAAGAGTAGGCAAATCCGCTCTTCTATAAGGCTGAGGCACGAACGGGAGAGCTTAGCTCATAAACTGATCGTAATCATGCTGCCAAGAAAATCTTCGTGTAAGAGAGTTTTATCAGACCGTACCGCAAACCGACACAGGTAGACGGGATGAGTATTCTCAGGCGCTCGAGTGATTCGCGGTTAAGGAACTCGGCAAATTAGCTCCGTAACTTCGGGAGAAGGAGCGCCTCTTGTATGTGAAACCCTTTACGGGTTTAGCAGAAGGAGGCCGCAGTGAAAAGGCCCAGGCGACTGTTTAACAAAAACACATGTCTCTGCGAAGTCAATTAAGACGAAGTATAGGGACTGACACCTGCCCGGTGCTGGAAGGTTAAGAGGAGAGGTCAGCGCAAGCGAAGCTTTGAATCGAAGCCCCAGTAAACGGCGGCCGTAACTATAACGGTCCTAAGGTAGCGAAATTCCTTGTCGGGTAAGTTCCGACCTGCACGAATGGTGCAACGATCTGGGCACTGTCTCGACCGCGAGCTCGGTGAAATTGTGGTACCGGTGAAGACGCCGGTTACCCGCAGATGGACGGAAAGACCCCGTGAACCTTTACTGCACCCTAGCATTGGGTTCGGTTAAATCATGTGTAGGATAGGTGGGAGGCTATGAAGTCTGTGCGCTAGCATGGATGGAGCCACTGGTGAAATACCACCCTTGGTTTAGTTGGATTCTAACCGCGGCCCGTGAATCCGGGTCCGGAACAGTGTTAGGCGGGTAGTTTGACTGGGGCGGTCGCCTCCAAAAATGTAACGGAGGCTCTCAATGGTTCCCTCAGCATGGTTGGTAATCATGCGTCGAGCGCAAAGGCAAAAGGGAGCTTGACTGTGAGGCATACAGGCCAAACAGGTACGAAAGTAGGACTTAGTGATCCGGCGGTAGCAAGTGGAAGTGCCGTCGCTCAAAGGATAAAAGGTACTCCGGGGATAACAGGCTGATCTTGCCCAAGAGTTCATATCGACGGCAAGGTTTGGCACCTCGATGTCGGCTCATCGCATCCTGGGGCTGGAGAAGGTCCCAAGGGTTGGGCTGTTCGCCCATTAAAGCGGTACGCGAGCTGGGTTCAGAACGTCGTGAGACAGTTCGGTCCCTATCCTCTGTGGGCGCAGGATACTTGAGAAGATTCGTCTCTAGTACGAGAGGACCGAGATGAACGAACCTCTAGTGTACCAATTGTCACGCCAGTGGCAGCGTTGGGTAGCTACGTTCGGAATGGATAAGCGCTGAAAGCATCTAAGTGCGAAGCCAACTTCAAGATTAGGTATCCCTTGCGAAAGCAACTAAAGACTCCTTGGAGATGACAAGGTTGATAGGCTGCAAGTGTAAGTGTAGTAATATATTTAGCTGAGCAGTACTAATAAGTCGTGAGGCTTAACCATAAAAATTTAATAAAAGATTATTATTTAGCTCAGGCTCTTTCGATCTTAAAAATTGATTGAAAAGTTTTCTGGCAGTTATAGCTACGGGGAAACACCTCTTCCCATTCCGAACAGAGTAGTTAAGCCCGTAAACGCCGATGGTACTGCATTTATGTGGGAGAGTAGGTCGCTGCCAGATTTTATTTTTTTCAAGCCCTTTTTTCGCTTTGCGTTTTAAGGGCTTTTTTGTTTTAAATTCTCTTCTTTTTTATCCTCCTCTTCTCTATATTTCTCCGTTTATTTTAATAAAATATGGTTTATAGTGTCAAGTATGTTGAACTGAAACCGATAATAAGATATCAAACCTATTAATCCATTTCTAGGAGTGCAAATGAAAAAAATCATTCTTTTTTTTGTTCTATTGACCCAAATTTATGCTCAGAATTCCCCTATTGAGGTTGAAGTCGGAGCTGATATTGTTTCGAGATATGTATGGCGCGGCACTGAAATAGGGGCAACGGAAAAATCACCTGCTACCCCACATATTCAACCATATGGTTCTATTACTTATAGCTTTAACGACGATAATTCGCTATCTCTCGGTGTTTGGGGATCCTATGGGTTCAATAGTGATTATAATGAGAGTGATATTTATCTTAATTATTATCTTTCTACAGGATTTGGTGATTTCTCCGCTACAGTGAGTGATTATTACTATCCTTATTCTGGTATTAGCTTTTCTGATTTTTCCGATGATGGCGCCGGGGCACATACTATTGAAGCTAATCTTGAGTACACTATTCCTTATTCCATACCGGTTAGAATAATGGCTTCCGCAAATATTTATAACGCTTTACCTAATGAAGAAACTACCTATTTCCAGGTTACTATACCTGTACAAGTTAATGACGTAGATGTTGAGTGCTTTGCGGGTGCAGGAAAAGGATTTAGTGAATGGCATGGAATTTCTACATCAAAATATGAGTTAATTAATTTCGGTGTAAGCGCGACTAAGTCTATGAAATTTACTTCTGAACTCTCTATTCCTCTTGGAGTTTCATGGATATGGAATCCGCACGCAAATAATACTTTTGTAGTATTAAAGGTGTCTATATAATAAAATAATGAGGGTATGATGAAACTAAAACTAAAGCCGAAAATGATAGTACAGATAAGCTCGGCGATTTTTGTAGTTATGTTAATAATGACTTTAGTTATAGTGAGTCAGGTTTCTACGGCGGTTGAGAATGAAGCAATTAACAAAATGAAGGCAGAAGCTGAAAACTATGCTCGTGAATTTGACGCAAAGGTTTTGGCAAAACTTGAAGTCTCGAAATCAATGATGGCCTCACTTGAGATGAATTCATCTATGAGCAGAAGTGAGGTCGTTGCTCAATTTAGAAATATTCTAGTAAAAGATAAGGAGTTGGTTGATACCTGGGTATGTTATGAGCCTAATATGTTTGACGGAAAAGATAATGAGTTTCGTAATAAGGGAATATATGGTCCGTCCGGTAGATTTCATATTGTCGCTAACAGATATTCCGGAAGTATTGAGGTAACAACCGGTGGAGATGATGTTGACGGCAGCGAATATTACGGATACCCGAAGAGGACCAAACAAGCATTGATTACGGAACCATATTTATATGAAGGAGTACTCCTTTCGACCTTTACTGTTCCCGTATTAAAGAACGGTGAGTTTGTTGCCGCTGGTGGTGTCGATATAAGTCTCGATTTTATTGATAAGACAATCGGTCAGATAAAAATTTTCGATTCCGG
Source organism: uncultured Ignavibacteriales bacterium (assembly GCA_942492055.1). Taxonomy (GTDB): domain Bacteria; phylum Bacteroidota; class Ignavibacteria; order Ignavibacteriales; family Melioribacteraceae; genus CALODP01. Next base: position 229,864 of record CALODP010000002.1, read on the forward strand.
CTACGCCTTTGCTGTTAGTAATTCTGGAATCTATATGGCCTCAAAGGATGACAGTGATGTTGGGAAAAGGAAATTTCATGAAAAGATAAAGTTTGAGACTAATGCTGATAGGGAAAGAGCGAAATCGATTGTAGAGAATGGTGAAGAGGGAATAATAAAGGTATATGACGATAACCTTGGAGAAGACGTATTTTTAGTATTCGCTCCTATTCCAACAGCAAAATGGTCTATTGCATTGGTTGCTCCTGAAAGTCAGATGTTAGCCGCAGTTTCGAGTATTAGAAATTGGCTGTTAATAGTAGCTTTGATAGCAATTGGCGTAATAGCTGCGGTAGTTGCATTTATGGCTGATAAGATAACGAAACCGATTCTACAAGTTTCTGAGTTGGCGCTTGAGCTTTCGAAGGGACATGTTGATAAACGTTCGGGAGTAAAAGGGTTCGATGAAATCGGGCAAATGGGTGAACAGTTAGATGATTTTACCGATAAGCTTGAAGTCTTTGCCAAATCCATGGAGGATATAGCAAACGGTGATGTTGATGTTAATATCGAGTTGCTCGATAAAGATGATGTAATTACACCTGCGCTAAACGGAATCGCGAAGACGCTAAGAGAACTATTGGATGAGATCGGTAGATTAACGGAATTCGCAATGGAAGGGGATCTATCCGTAAGAGGTGATTTCAATAAGTTCCAAGGTGGATATAGCGAACTGGTCAATGGCTTCAACAATGTACTTGATCAAATTATAACCCCTGTAAACGAAGGAAAGCATGTATTGGAAATACTGGCTACCGGAGATCTTCGTCAGAGAGTTGAAGGAGATTACAAAGGCGACATGAAAGTACTGAAGGATAGCATTAACCAGTTAGGTGAGTCTCTGAGCCATGTACTTATGGGGATAGCCGAAGCGGTTGAGACAACAGCTAGTTCGAGTAACGAAATATCCGCAAGTACCGAAGAGATGGCCGCCGGGGCGCAACAGCAGAGCGCGCAAGCAACTGAAGTGAGCAGCGCTGTTGAGGAAATGGCCAAAACAATACTTGAAACGACCAAGAACGCTAATGTCGCTTATGATTCCTCGAAAGAGGCCGGGGACAAAGCTACCGAGGGAGTTAACAAGGTTGAAGAAACTCAGGATGGTATGAAACAAATTGTTGAAGCAGCAGGCAAGACAGGGCGTATAATTTCATCCCTAACCGGCAAAACCGAGCAAATAGGTGAAATAGCATTGGTGATTGACGAAATAGCCGATCAGACTAATCTCCTGGCTCTTAACGCTGCTATTGAGGCGGCCAGAGCGGGTGAGCAAGGACGAGGATTCGCTGTTGTGGCGGATGAAGTTAGAAAACTTGCCGAAAGGACAACACGCGCGACCAAGGAAATTGCAGAGACTATTAAAGCGATTCAGGTTGAAGCGAAAGAGGCTGATGGTTCCATGCAAGAGGCTGGTGAGATTGTTAAGCTCGGTCAGGGCCTAACTGCAGAGGTTGCTGTTGTATTGAATGAGATTTTAAACAAAACTCATGTAGTAAGATCGGAAATAGAACAAGTAGCTTCCGCTAGTGAGCAACAATCGACTGCGATTGAGGAGATAAGCAGAAATATCGAATCGATTAGCGCAGTGATACAGCAATCCGCTGATGGAGTTCAGCAAGTTGCAAGAGCTACCGAAGATCAGAGCAGATTAACAGAAAATCTGAAGGATATGTTGAAGCAATTTGAAATAGATGAAAGAATGGCTCAGAGAAGCCATCAGATAGATAGAGAAGATTACAGGCAATTGCCACAGTAACTAATTACCTAAGCCACCCAAAATGTTGGGTGGCTTTTAATTTCCTTCATTTGTAGTAATCAGACATTTCCAATTCAAAAGAAAGTATTCGCATAGGCCAATCATGATAGAAAAGATTCACTTCATTAATTGAAATTCAAGCAAAGCGTATGGAAGGTTGTTTCAAGCGAAGTGGTATTAAATCATTTCTTAATAAAAAAAAGGGAAATCGGTCTGTTTAGGAAGAAATGGGATGTATGGGTAGAGAAATGGTTTCGTTGGGTTGCTCGGAGCAAAAGTAGCCTAGGGAAATGCCCCGTGGTTCGGAGAAATGGAAAATGCGTGTTGATAATAGCGATCTCTGTGCGGAGAATAGCCTTCTACAAATGAAGAAATGGAATCTACGAATCGCGCGGAGCCTTCGTTAAGTGGAGAAATTCGATATGGCTTTTAGTAAATGGAAGCTGTGAGTTGAGAAACGTAAGGGGAAGGTGAAGAAATTGCATATGACTTTAAGTAATCGGAATGTACAACTGGAGAAATGGTCTGGGAGAGTGGCGCGGAGTGTTGGGAGAATAGAGAAATTCGTTATGAGTTTAAATAAATACCCTCTACGAGTAGAGAAGTGCTTGCTAAGGGTGGAGAAAAATGAAGTATGCTTAAAGAAATAGCTTAAGACTTTAAGTAAGTGAATGGGATTTGCAAAGAAATTAGATTTAGTTTTAAGGGATTAGCATTGAAGCTCATGAAAATGAGAGCTATCTAAAGGATATTTCAAAAAGAAATAAAAGAATGGAATAGTGAAGAAATAGAAAGTAATATGTGGATAACTTGTTAATAAATGTTTTTCTCGTATTCCAGAGTGGATGGAATAATAGTGTAAGGGTTATTTTTCTTTCTTTTGTACTTTTACTTTGAAGAAGATATTTTCTTCGTCTTGTTTGTATTGGTTAGAGAAATTTTCGTTTTGGGTATTTCTTTCTCTAATTGCATCTTGTGATTCGTTATTATCGGGGAGAATTCCTTTGTTTAGAATAGAAATTCTTTTATTGGAATCCATGCGTATTCGTTTTATTCTTCCTCTTTGATCGGTTGTAGCGAATTGCTTTTTATGAATATTATCTCTCTGCGGATTTATTGGAGCGGAAATATGTTCTTTTTTTATGGCGGCTCTGGTTTTTACCGGATTTTTAGCTTTGGTGGCTGTTTTTTTTGTTTTCTTCTTTTCACTCTCGATAAGGGCATTATAATCCTTTTCCTTTCCCTTGGTGCGAACTTTATAGGCAGAAAAGGAGAATATTATTACTATTAGCACAAGGCAACAGAAAATAATCAACGATATGTAGATAATTGAGAGTAGTTCCATTTGTGCAAGCCGATTAGTTCGGGAAATATAAGGAATCGGAAGATTATTACAAAGTAGTATTAAATTTTAATTAAAATTAAGCAATAAGCAGTCTTTGGAATAAGGTAAAAATCTTAACAATAGAAGAATTATTGAAGCATAGAAAGAGAAGGAGGAAAAAGAAGTTACAAATGGGGATAAAGAGAAAATCTTTCTTTTGATTTTACCCGAATTTTTAATATTTTTTGGAGCTATAAAATATTTTATTCCAATAAGTTAGTAGGGTATTGTATGACCAAAGCTGATATTGTTGAAAAGGTTGCCGCAGGTACCGGTCTGACTAAGCTTGAAACCGAGGCAATCATAGAAGGTTTCTTGAATACCGTAATTCACGCATTGCGTGAAGGTAACGGAATAGAGATACGCGGCTTTGGGAGTTACAAGGTAAAAAAGAAGAACGCCAGATACGCCAGGAATCCGAGAACCGGGGAAAAGGTATTTGTAGAGGAGCATTATGTTCCGGTTTTTAAGTTTTCGAAGGATTTCAAATCGGCTGTAGATAGAGGACAGAAAGAGTTTAACAAAGATAATACCAATACGGAAGAGTAGAAAAACGTTAATTCGTGAATATTTTGAAAGGGTAAAACCATCAAAAAGGGAATGCGAAACGGAAAGAAACTTAGTTTGGTAAAGGTTCTTTACATTATTGTTGTCCTGATAATATCGGGATATGTAATACTGCTTTCATCCGGGAGTTTCGAATATCCGGAAAGAAAGGAAATCGGAAATATCGAACATGGGATGAATGTAAGTGGCGTTAACAGGGAGAATATAGCCGAGATAGGAAAGTTAGAAGCCGAATATCTCAAGAATCCCGAAAACTTGGAATTACTCTTGAAGTTAGCGCACAAATTGAATGATTCGGGCTTTTACGAGAAAGCAATAGCTCGATATACCGATTATTTGCAGATAGATCCGAAAAAAACGGATGTATGGGTAGATATGGGAGTATGTTATTTTGAGCTAAGGAAGTACGAAGAAGCGAAAGCAACGATAAAGAAGGGATTAGAGGAAGATCCGAATCATCAGATAGCCCATTTCAATCTTGGGATAATAAATTTTACATCAGGCAATAAAGCGAAAGCATATGACTGGTGGGAAAAGACAATAAAAATAAACGCTAACTCAAACGTTGCCAAGAAAGCAAAAGAGTTTTTGGAAAAACGATAACATAAACAAGGAGAATAATTATGCCTTGCGGTAAAAAGAGAAAACGTCATAAAATGGCGACCCATAAAAGGAAAAAAAGATTAAGAAAAAACAGACATAAAAAGAAAGGTAAATAGTCTTTTTATGTGAGAGAGGCCATCTTAGCTCAGTTGGTAGAGCAGCTCATTCGTAATGAGCAGGTCATCGGTTCAAGTCCGATAGATGGCTCTTTTCCTTTTACCCACATTTTCCCAATACTCCTGATATTCCAATACATCCGCAGAAATGTTCGGTTGAATTGTGGGAATACTCTATAAGGATGATGGGATTATACTCCACCGAAAAAATCCAAAAATAAATCGACAGAAAATCCCGAGAGAATCTTGCAGAATCATTTGTAAGTTATTTGAAAATAATGAGTTATTAGGCTTCATTATGATAAGTAACGTTTGAAATTTTGTAAAAAATAACTTGACTTTCCCCACAAAAAAGAGTTATTTTGTCAGAGAGTGGGTAAAAGTGTTGATTATTCCCTAATAATGTCAAAGAAGGTATGTTTCTAGGAAGCTTTAAATACTCGGTAGACGCGAAAGGAAGAGTAAGTATTCCTGCAAAAATGCGGAAATTTCTAAATCCTGACGCAAACGACGCTTTTGTGATGACAAGAGGGTCGGCCAGGTGTATTGTAGTTTATCCGATGGATAACTGGAAAGAGCTAGTTGACAGCAAATTGAACAACCTTAACGCATTTGACCCGAAAGACGCAAAATTCATGAGACTCTTTTTAATGAAGGCATCGGAAGACAAGCTCGATTCCCAATCGAGATTATCCATTCCGAAAAATTTGTTAGAACATGCCGGAATTACGAAAGATGTATTGATAATCGGAATGAACAAGTTCATAGAGATTTGGGAACCTGATGAGTACGAATCTTATCTCATGGATAACGATGAGCCATATGAAGAAATAGCAAAAGAAGTTATGCAATAAGATGAAATATCATATTCCGGTTTTACTAAATGAATGTATTGAGTATCTGATAACCGACCCCGACGGAGCCTATTTCGAAGGGACTATGGGATTCGGAGGGCACACGCAGGAGATTCTCAAGAAGCTTTCGCCGGATGCTCTTTATATCGGTACCGACAAAGACAAATTTGCATTCGAGCATTGCCTCGAAAAATTTAATAATGATTCACGTATTATACTTTTTAATACAAGTTTCTCGAATATAAAAACAGTTTCGAAGATTGAGTTCGTTGAAAAATTCGATGGAATATTCGTAGATCTGGGAGTATCCTCATATCAGTTGGATAATGAGGATAGCGGTTTCACATATAGAACCGACGCAATATTGGATTTACGAATGGATAAATCTCAGAATTTATCGGCCAGGAATGTTGTAAACGAGTTTGACGAAAAAGAGATTGCGGATATAATATATCAATATGGCGAAGAGAAAAAATCGCGCCAGATTGCCCGAAGGATATGTGAATACAGGTTAAAAGAGAAGATTGTAAAGACCGGCCAGCTCAAAGAAATAATTGAGAAGGTAGTTGGTGGAAGGAATTTGAACAAATCGCTATCCCGAGTTTTTCAGGCATTAAGAATATATGTAAATGACGAACTTGGGGATTTGAAAAAGCTTCTGGCCGAGTCAGTAGAGCTATTGAAGCCGGGCGGAAGGATCGCCGTAATCAGCTTTCATTCTTTGGAGGACAGAATAGTAAAAGAGTTCTTCAAGTACGAAAGCTTAAGCTGTATATGCCCGCCGGAGTTTCCGGTGTGTCAGTGTGAGAAAGAGAAACGCTTGAACATCTTAACTAGAAAGCCCGTGGTTCCATCGGATGAAGAATTGAAAGAAAATCCGAGAGCACGCAGTTCGAAATTGAGAGTTGCCGAAAGGATATGAAAAAGGATAAGTTTTTCTATGAAGTATTGGTAGTATTGTTGCTCACAATTGTATCTGCCGTATTTATACATCTTTATATCCTAACGGAAATCAAATCGATGGCGAAGGAGAAGGTTCGACTTGAAGAGCAATTAGTGACGGCTCAAAACAAGATAGAGCGTTCGATAGTTGAATTGCAGAGGTACTCTTCGGAGGCACGAATAGTAGAAATTGCCAAAAAAGAGTTGGGTTTGATAAGATCAACTAAGCCGTTTCAGAGAATTGTAATCGAAGAGGATGAAGTAAAAAAAATAGAAAGAATAGTAAATAGTAAATATGAATAATTCGAGAGCTTTGCTGATAACCATAATTTTCTTTTGCTGCTTTTGCGTTTTGGTGGCTAAGCTGTTTACTATTCAGATCTCCGAGTATGATAAATATTCGGCGATCGCAGAAAGACAACAGAATTGTTCTTCCACAATAATTGCCGAGCGAGGAGTAATATCGGATAGAAGCAACAATGTATTGGCTTATACGAGAAATGAAATTTCTCTGTTTGTTGATAAAAGGATGCTATCTGATGAAGGTAAAAATGCTTTGGTGGAAAAGTTATCTCAGGTATTCGGGAAAGATAAAAGTCATTATCTGAGAATTATTGATCGTGGTAAGAATAATATTTGTCTTGAAAAGAAGGTTGCGAAAGCAGACGCGTTACAGTTTGATAATATGTATGTAAACGGGTTCTTTAAAAAAGAAGATCACACAAGAGTATATCCTTATCATAATCTTGCCGCCCATATTTTGGGATATGTGGATAAGAATTGCATAGGGCAGAGCGGGATTGAAAAAGTAAGCGAAAGTTATCTGAAGGGAACTAACGGTTTACGATATATAGAAAATGACGTAGTAGGAAGAGTAGTATCGATTAACAATGATCTTTCCCGTCCGGCAAAACCGGGGGATAAGATTGAGTTGACAATCGATATGAATTACCAGTCAATTCTGGAAGAAGAGTTGTCGGAAGGATTAAAGAAGTACGAAGGGGAAACGGCAACAGGAATAATAATGGATCCGAATAGCGGAGCCATATTGGCATTGGCGAATTTACCTGATTACGATCCGGAAAAATATAATGTGTTTTCGGATAACGAAAGAAGAAACAGAGCGATAACAGATACTTACGAACCGGGATCCACAATAAAGCCGATAGTAATGGCTATGATGATGGAAAATGGTTTAGTAAAAGAGAATGATCTGATAAATACAGAGAACGGCTCCTATAAAGTAAGAGGGGCAGTTATTCATGATACGCATAAGTTCGAATCTCTGACAGCAAGGCAAGTATTGGAGCAGTCCAGTAATATCGGGATGGCTAAGCTTAGCGAAAGAATGAATTCGGATATGTTCTATAAATGTCTTAGAGATTTCGGTTTTGGTAATAGTACCGGAATAGAGTTGTTGGGAGAAGTAAACGGGTTTCTTAAGAAGCCGAAATCATATTCGGCAATCTCGAAGAAATTTATATCTCATGGTTACGAGATATCCGCAACACCTTTGCAATTACTGTCCGCGTTTAATTCGTTGATAAATGGCGGTATACTTTACAAGCCATACGTAGTAAAGAGAATATCGAATTACAAAGGTGAGATTGTTGAGGAATTCGAGCCGAAAAAGATTAGAAGAACAGTAAGTGAGTTAACCTCCGAGAAGATAAAAGATTTTATGGTCGGTGTAGTTGAGGAGGGAACAGGAATAAAAGCACGACTCACAAATGTTTTAGTAGGCGGAAAGACAGGTACATCTCAGATATTGAAAAGTACCGGCTATTCGAATAGAGATTACAATTCCTCATTTGTAGGATTTTTACCGGCGGATAATCCGAAGGTAGCGTGTTTAGTATTAGTAAAGGCTCCTAAGATTGGACGATACGGCGGACAAGTAGCAGCGCCGATATTCAAGGAGATAGCGGAAAAGATAGTTGACGCGGATATAAATATTGTTCCGTCGGAAATGAAAATCGAGCGAAAGGAAGACGCGTTCGATGATTTTCTATTTACCGTAAAGCAAAATAGAGAAAACGAAAATAGTATGAGATCGGCAAATCTGCCGAGCGGGAAAGATGCAAAAGAAGATTTGAAAGATAAAAAGAAAACCCTGGGGAGGATGCCAAAGTTGGAAGGGGTATCCATCAGAGAAGCTATAAAGCTACTCTCGGCTGCAGGGATAAAATGTAAGGTAGTTGGTAATGGCAGAGTAGTAAGCCAAAGTATTGCTCCGGGAAGTACAATAAAATCCGGAACGGAGTGCTTATTGAAATGTGAGTCTTCAAATAAACTTAATAAAATAAGAATACACTAACATGAAAGTAAGCGAAGTACTAAACGAACTGGACGCGATTCAAGTATACGGAAACGCGGAATCCAGAAGGATCGGATCGATAACAAACGATTCTCGTGAGTTGAAGAAGAACGCCGTTTTCGTTGCCGTAAAGGGTTTGAAATCGGACGGACACAAATATGTTGAAGAGGCTATAAATAAGGGAGCGGCTGCTGTTATTCTCGAAGATGACAATGCAGTGCCCGATGAGATGTTCAATGCTTTTAATTGCATAAAGATATTGGTTGAAAACAGCAGAAAGGCCTTGGCGCAATTGGCTACTTCATATTACGGACGTCCTTCGGAGAAGCTAAAGCTTATCGGAATTACCGGAACAAAAGGGAAAACTACAACCACATACTATCTGAAAAATCTACTGGAAAGTATGGGGTATAAGACCGGTTTGCTAGGAACAATAGCAAATTATAACGGTAAGGATAAAATAGATTCGAAATTAACGACACCCGAGTCGCATCACATAAACAAGATGCTATTTGAAATGGTAAATAACGGGTGCGAATATTGTGTAATGGAAGTCTCTTCGCATGCCCTTGATCTTCAAAGAGTATTCGTGCTAGATTTCGCTTATACGATATTTACGAACATTACGTCGGATCATCTTGACTATCACAAAGATTTCGAAACATATTTTAAAGCGAAAAAGATATTGTTCGACGGATTGAAGAGTGATTCGGATGTAATACTTAATAGTGACGATAAGAGCGCCGAGCGTATTGTATGTGATTCGGCGGCAAGGATAAACAGATTCGGTTCCGCGGAAGGGGGACTATTCGAATTGAAAGATGTTAATTACGATTTGGATGGTACCCGTTTTACGATTGGATTCGAGAGTAATCGATACATGTTCAATACACCGTTAATAGGGAAGTTTAACGCCTACAATGCCGGAATGGCAGCAGCTATAGGCTTCTTGGAAGGGTTCGATCCGGAAAAGATTATTGACGGAATAAATAATACTCCTCAAGTACCGGGACGCTTTGAAGTGGTAAAGGAAGGGGAGAAAAAAGTGATTATCGATTATTCTCACACATCTGACAGTTTGCGTCAGGCGTTGGAAGCGATTAAACATGTAAACACCGAGAGAAGGCCGGTATATACGGTATTCGGATGCGGTGGGGACAGAGATAAAACTAAGCGCCCGATAATGGGTGAAATAGCCGACAGTTTAAGTGACGAAATAATCGTGACTTCGGATAATCCGAGAACGGAGAATCCGAATATGATTATTGCTGACATTTTAAAAGGGATTAAGAGAGAAAACCCAACGGTTATTGAAAGCAGAGAAGAGGCAATAAAGAAAGCGGTTACTGAATCGGAAAGTAACGCAGTTATATTAATTGCCGGGAAAGGACATGAAACGTACCAGGAAATAAATGGTATAAGAAATCATTTTTCCGACAAGGAAACAGCGGAGAAATATTTAAGACAATGAGTGAATTGAGAATTACACTTGAAGATCTTTTCGAACTTAGCGGTTCGGTTATTTATAATCCGGATGATTATGAAGAGGCTAGCCGTGTATATATTGATTCCAGAAAAGTAACAAGTGACTCAATTTATATTGCCATAGCAGGGGAACGATTCGACGGACATGACTTTGTGAAAGAATCGATAAACAAGAGGGTTAAAGCTGTTGTTATCGATGAGAAAAAATTATCAAGCTTTGATGAGGTTGATAGTACGATTGTAACTGTTCCGGATACGGAAAAAGCTTTCGGGGAATTGGCGACAATATGGCGCAAAAAACTTTCGTGCAAAGTTATTTCAATAACCGGAAGCAACGGGAAAACATCGACTAAGGAATATCTCGGGACGATTTTGGAGAGCAAGTATAATGTTGGAAAGACATTAGCCAATAACAATAATCATCTTGGAGTTCCTTTAACTATTTTTTCGGCCGATGAAAGATGCGAAGCCTTGATACTGGAACACGGAACGAATCATTTCGGTGAAATAGAATATACGGCAAAAATCGCTCAGCCGGATTACGCAGTAATGACAAATATCGGAGATTCTCATCTTGAGTTTCTTATTGATAGGGAAGGTGTCTGGAAAGAGAAAAGAACACTGTTGGATATTACTTCTGCGAAAGGCGGGATGGTATTTCTTAATTCGGATGATCCGATATTAGAAGAGAAAAAGAGTGAATTTGATAAAGTAGTTTCAGTTGGTTTTAGCAACAATCCCGATTACAAAGGGGAGATAACCGGCTGTGATGAATTTGGCAGAACAACTCTAAGAGTAACTATCGGTATGCAGTCAAAAGAATATGTTTTGCCTGTTCACGGAAAAGTAGCCGCAAAAAATATCTTAATGGCAATTGCCATAGCTAAAGAGATTGGGCTTGAACCGGAAGTTTTGGAAGATGCTATTCTAAAAGTGAAACCGGCTAAAGGTCGTCTTAATTACATAGAGATAAAGAATTCATTAATAATAGATGATACATATAATGCCAATCCCGAGTCTGTAAGAGAGGCGTTGATTTTAATGGATGATATAACTGCATACTCCCGAAAGATATTGGTGTTAGGGGATATGTTCGAATTGGGGGAAAACAAAATTGTAGCTCATGCAAAATTATCGGAGCAGATAAGAGCGAAAGCTTTTTCATGTATTTGGTTGATCGGAGATTTAATGAAAAATCTTCATATGAGTTTACAAAAGAATGAAATAAAAAGTGAGTACTTCTCTGATAGAGAAGAGTTGAAAAAAAGAATACGCGAATGTGATTATGATGATACGGTTATTTTGGTGAAGGGGTCGCGTGGAATGAAAATGGAAGATTTTGTAGAATTATTTAAGGAGAGAGTATCATGATATACTACTTGTTTGATTACATTAACGAGTTGTTTGCTCCTCCTGGTTTTGACGCATTCAGGTTTCTATCGTTTCGCTCAATATTGGCGGCAGTTACCGGATTATTTTTATCCTTTTATATCGGTCCGAAAATAATTCGATTTCTGAAAAAGCAGCAAATCGGTGAAACGATAAAGGAAGAAGGTCCGAAAAATCATTTTTCGAAAGCGGGGACTCCGACAATGGGAGGGATAATAATTATTTTGTCCGTCCTTATTCCGGTTATTTTATGGTCGGATATAAAGAGTACTTATATTCTAATAGTTTTGGCAACAACATTGTGGTTAGGATTCGTCGGCTTTATTGATGATTATCTGAAAGTCGTAAAAAAAATGCCGAACGGATTAATAGCGAGATACAAGTTGTTGGGGCAAGTACTTATTGGTGGAATTGTCGGGGCAATAATTTATTTTTCTCCGGAATTTTCAGAATACTGCACTGAAACAACATTGCCGTTTTTCAAGAATTTGAATTTTGATTTCTCGTATCTCTATATCCCTGCTGTTATCTTTATCATAACAGCGACCTCAAACGCAGTAAATCTAACTGACGGTTTGGATGGGTTGGCTATGGGAACTATGATTCCCGTTATGATGACTATGGCTGTAATGAGTTATGTATCGGGTAATGTTATTTATGCCGATTACCTTAACATCATGTATCTACCGGGTTCCGGAGAATTGACCGTATTTATAGCCGCTTTAATAGGAGCCGGATTAGGGTTCTTGTGGTACAATTTTTATCCTGCTCAGGTATTTATGGGAGATACGGGGTCACTGGCACTTGGCGGAGCTCTGGGAGTGATGGCTATTCTAATAAAGAAAGAATTATTACTTCCTATTCTCGGTGGAATATATTTTATGGAAACAGTAACCGTAATTCTTCAAAGAGGATATTTCAAATATTCGAAGAAGAAATACGGTGAAGGAAAGAGATTATTTAAGATGGCTCCTATACACCATCACTTCGAGTTGAAAGGATGGCCAGAGCCAAAGATCGTTATTCGTTTTTTGATAGTAACGATAATTTTATCACTGTTTAGTTTACTTTCATTCAAGATAAGATGATGGATATCAAAGGAAAAAAAATATCGATACTCGGTGCTGTGCGAAGTGGAATCGGAGCGGCAAAGTTAGCCAAAAGAAATGGAGCAATTCCTTTTGTTAGTGATCTTCGTCATGAAGAGAAATTAGCAGAGTCCATCCTATCAATGGAGAATGAAGGGATAGCATACGAAACAGGCGGACATAGTGATAAAGTTTTCGATTGCGATTTGATAATTACGAGTCCTGGAGTTCCTTCCGATGCACCGGTTTTGGTGAAAGGGAAGGAAAAAGGGATCAAGATAGTAAGTGAAATCGAATTTGCCTCATGGTTTTGCAAAGGGAAGATAATCGCGATCACCGGAACAAACGGAAAGACAACAACAACAAGTCTTTGCGCTTTTGTTATAGAGAAATGCGGTGAAAAGGTCTATACCGCAGGAAATATCGGATACGCGTTTTCCGAAATAGCTGATACTGTTAAGGAAAATGAGTTTGTTGTTTTGGAAATATCCAGTTTCCAACTGGATCATATAGATAGATTTAAGCCGAAAGTTGCTGTGTTGATAAATATAACTCCGGATCATTTGGATCGTTACGAAAATGATTACGAGAAATATAAGGCGGCAAAAATAGCGATTACGAAAAACATGGATGACGAAGATTACTTCGTTTACAACGCTGATGATATTGAAATACCAAAGTCGTTGGGAGATGATACCATTGAGTACAATTTTTCGATAAAAAGAAAAATTGTTAATGGGGCTTTCAGTGAAAATGGTGTATTGAAATATTCCGAAGATTTGGAAATCGAGGAGATACTTCCGATTTCCGAGTTGAGCTTGAAAGGGGAGCACAATCTATATAACATCTCGGCGGTTGTAATAATCGCTAAGATATTCGGATTGAATACCGAAAAAATGAGAGAAGCTCTGAGAACCTTTAAGGCTGTAGAGCATCGTTTGGAGTTTGTCCGCGAAGTTGATGGGATTGAGTTTATCAATGACTCAAAAGCCACAAACGTTGACGCAGTTTGGTACGCATTAAGAAGTTTCGATAAGCCCTTACATTTGATACTAGGCGGCAAAGACAAAGGGAATAATTACGACGATATAAAAGAACCTGTTTTGCAGCATGTAAAGAAAATTTACGCAATCGGTTCATCTGCAGATAAAGTTTATAACTATTTCAAGGATCTTGTTGATACAGAAAAAGTAGATACACTAGAAAATTGTGTTGAAATAGCGAGACAGAAAGCAGCTGAAGGAGAAATTGTTTTATTGTCTCCGGCCTGCGCAAGTTTTGATATGTTCAATAGTTATGAACACAGAGGAGAAGTTTTCAAAGAAGCGGTAAATAAATTACTCTGATGAAGGGATGGATAAGAATATTAATAGTAGCTGTTCTGCTCCTGATAATTTTGGGAGCTGTGTTGGTGTTTTCCGCTTCCGGGACATACAGTGAAGTTAAGTTCAATAGTTTTTATCATTTGTTCAAACAGCATTTATGGAAAGTAATCGGCGCTGTTGGAGCAATGGTTGTTTTTGCAATTATTCCTTATGAGTATTATAAGAAATACAGTAAGCCATTAATGCTTGGGACAGTAGTCCTTTTGTTCTTAACATTACTGTTCGCCCCGAAACTAAAGGGAGCCGCGCGATGGATAGATTTGGGGCTAGTTAGATTTCAGCCTTCCGAGTTGGCGAAATTGATATTGATGATGCATCTCTCCGTTTTTATTGAAAAGAAAGGAGATTTGATAAAGAGTTTTCATAGCGGATATCGATACGCTCTTGTTTGGATAGCATTGGTTTGTGGGCTGGTGATTATTCAGCCTAATGTAAGTACAAGTATGATAATTCTAATTACATCGTTCGCTTTACTATATGTCGGCGGAAGCTCTTTCAAACATATCGCCGGAACTCTAGGAACTGCAGGCGTTATCGGCGGCGCGGCTATGATGTTGTTCAGTCATTCCCGTTCGAGAGTTTTGGGATTTATTGAAAGTTTGAAAGGGCATGCGGAACCGAATATACAAGTAATGCAGGCGAAAATTGGATTAGGAAGCGGTGGTTTGTTTGGGCTTGGAATAGGACAAAGCAGGCAAAGTGATTTGTTCCTTCCTGAGTCTTACGGCGATTTCATTTTTTCGATTCTTGGCGAAGAATTCGGATTTATCGGAGCCCTTGTAGTATTGGCATTGTATTTCACAATATTCTTTACAGGAATTGTAATAGCAAAAAACGCTAAAGACAAATTCGGACAATTACTTGGGTTTGGAATTGTTTTTAATATAGTCCTTAGCGCTTTTATTAATGCGGCAGTTGTAATGGGAATAGTTCCGACTACCGGTATTACATTACCGTTTCTTAGTTTTGGCGGGACATCGATAATTTTGTATAGCATATCCATTGGGATATTAATAAATATTGGAATTTCTTCGGTGATGAAGAAGGAAGAGAAATCAGAGGCAATAGCATAGTGAAGGGAAAAAACAAATATCGTTTCATTTTAGCGGGTGGAGGAACCGGCGGACATATTTATCCTGCCATCGCTGTCGCTGAAAAGATAAGAGAGCTATTGCCCGATGCTGAGATTACTTTTATCGGAACGAAAAATAAAATTGAGAGTCGTGCAGTACCGAAAGCCGGATTCAATTTCAGAAGTATTTGGATTAGCGGTTTAATGAGAAAGCTGACTTTATCTAATTTGCTATTCCCAGTGAAATTAGTGGTTGCGATTGGGCAAGCCCTCGGATATTGCTTGAAATATAAGCCTAGAGTTGTAATTGGAACCGGAGCGTATGTTTCCGGACCTGTTGTCTGGGTAGCTTCCTTGCTGGGAAGCAAAGTCGTTTTGCTTGAGCAGAACAGTTTTCCCGGGAAGACAAACAGAATGCTCGAAAGCAAAGCTAATGAGATTCACATAGCATTTGATGAATCAAGAAAATATTTCAAGGATGGGGATAAATTATTACTTAGCGGAAATCCGGTAAGAATAAATATGAAGCTGATTGACAAAAAAGAAGCTTTGGTAAAATTTGATTTTGAATCAGAACGAAAGACACTGTTCGTTTTCGGGGGAAGCCTGGGAGCGCGTGATCTGAATATCGCTATGAAGAATAATCTTCACAAGTTTGTTGAAGCCGGAATGCAGATTATATGGCAGACAGGATCTTTGTATTACGATCAATATAAAGAATTGGGAAATGAATCTGTAAAGGTAGTGCCGTTTGTTGATGATATGTCGGCGGCGTATTCGGCGGCTGATTTAATAGTAGCCAGAGCCGGAGCGACTACAATCGCGGAAGTGGCTTATCTTGGTTTACCGGTACTTTTTGTTCCGTCTAGAAATGTTGCGGCAAATCATCAGTATAAAAACGCGATGGCTTTGGAAAATGATAAGGCTACAGTTGTCGTAAAAGATTCGGAAGTTTCGGAAAAGATATTTGATGTTGTCTCGGAAGTGATCAATGACGAAAAGAAACTTAACGAGATAAAGGAAAATATCAAAAAGTTTTCCAAACCGGACGCGGCGGAAGTAATAGCCAAAAGAGTAATTAGCTTGGCAGAAGAGAAGAAATAGAGAGACGAAAATGATACAGAAAATTATAAAGAAAATACATTTTGTCGGGATTGGCGGAATAGGTATGAGCAGTATTGCTGAGATATTGCTTAGCCAGGGATTTAATATTTCCGGTTCCGATTTGAACGATAGTGAAATAACGGAAAGATTACAAAAGCTCGGGGTTGAGTTCCATAAAGGGCACTCTGCGGAGAATGTAAAAGATATTGATGTTTTGGTTTATTCGTCTGCTGTGAATACAAAGAATCCCGAAGTGTTGGAAGCTATGGAAAGAAAGATTCCGGTGATAAAGCGCTCTGAAATGTTAGCCGAATGTATGAGGATGAAATACGGAATCGGAATCGCAGGAACACACGGTAAAACAACAACAACTTCCATGGTTGGGTTGGTTTTAACCGAAGCTGGGATTGATCCTACAATAATAGTAGGGGGAAAGCTAAGCGGACTTGGCGGAACTAATGCCAGACTTGGTCATAGCGATTATATTGTTGTTGAGGCCGATGAATTCGACAGAACTTTTTTAAGCCTTACACCAAGTATAGCTGCGATTACAACTTTGGAAAAAGAACATCTGGATACATACAAGGATCTGGATGATATAAAAGACGCGTTCGTACAGTTTGCAAATAAAGTACCTTTTTTCGGATTTGTTGTTTTGTGTTTGGATGAGCCGGCTCTGCAAGATGTAATGCCGATGATTAACAAAAAGATTATTACCTACGGTTTGACACAGCAAGCTGATGTAAGAGCTATTGATATTACTCATAACGAGTATTCCAGTACTTACACAGTGATTTATAAAGAGAAAGAGCTTGGAACGATTACCCTGAATATTCCGGGAATTCATAATATAAAGAATTCACTTGTTGCTGTTACGGTAGCAATTGAACTCGGAGTTGACTTCGAAGTAATCAAGAAAGCGTTGGAAAGCTTCAAAGGTGTTTACAGAAGATTTGAAACAAAGTACAAAGGGGATGATATTTTAGTGGTTGATGACTACGCTCATCATCCGACTGAAATAAACGCATCTTTGTCCGGAATAAGAGGCGGATGGAAAAGAAGACTGGTAGCGGTTTTTCAACCTCATCTTTATTCTAGAACGAGAGATTTTTACGCTGAATTCGGAAGAGCATTTTTGAATTCGGATTTATTTATCTGTACTGATGTTTATCCCGCGAGAGAAGAACCAATTGAGGGGATAAACGGTGAGCTTGTAGCTAACGCGGCAAAAAGTTTCGGACATAAGAATGTCATTTATGTTGAAGACAAAAATGATATTCCGGCGAAGTTAAAAGAACTTGTTGAGGATGATGATATAGTTGTAACTATGGGTGCCGGAGATATCTGGAAGTACGGAGAGAAGTTTATCGATCTTTGGAAAAATAAATAGAAACAAATGCAATCGGGCGCGAAAATATTCGGTATAATTTTTCTCGCGGCTTCATTAGCTGTTCTGATCACTTTGACCTTTTCTCTGGATGATGAGAAAACAGATAGCCTAGAGTTGATAGAGTTGATCGGGAATATTCATTTACCGAAAGAGCAATATCTGAAATACGCTAAGTTAGTTTCGCGCAGTGAATATAGACATTTGGGAATAGATGTAGTAAAGGACAGACTTCGAAAACATCCGTATGTGGAAAGTGTGGATGTTTTACAAAGCGGAAACGAAATAAGAATAGAATTGAGAGAGAAGAATTTCAAAGCGATTCTATTTGCTAATGAAAGGCAATATTTAATTTCCGAGGAGAACAGAGTTATTCCAGTTCTACCTTTTACGAAGCAGATTGATTATCCGGTTATTATTAATCCGGAGAAGCAAAAGGCAATAAAGAATTTTAAATCCGCATTAGAGAATAAAGATCTCGTAGTGGGGATGAAAATTTTGACAACGATAAAATTATTAGATCCTTCTCTCTATTCGAGGTTATCGGAAGTCGATTTACGAGAAGGAAAGGATATAATACTATATATAGCTAATTCCGATTATCCGTTAATAATCGGGAGAGGAAACGAAATAAGAAAGTTGTGTTATTTGAATAAAGTTTGGCGGAATATAGAGGAAGGACAAATAAGCGAGTTTTTGGATTATGTTGATCTACGCTATAGAGATCACATTTTTCTTGGCTTATCCGAAAGTTCTATAGACAAGGAAAATCAATCATGAAAAATAAGATTGTAGCGGGACTTGATTTAGGAACCACAAAAGTTTGCGCGGTTATTGCGGAGCAGTCCGAAGACAAAACGAATATATTGGGGTTCGGCGTGGCTCCGTCCGAGGGACTTAACAGAGGTTTGGTTGCTAATATCGCGAAAACTGCCGAGGCAATAACGGAAGCTATGAATGTAGCTTCGAACAGAGCCGGAGTGGAAGTTGATGTTGTTAATGTCGGTGTTGCCGGTGAGCATATTACAAGTTTGCGACATAGAAATTATGTCACCATCAGTAGCCAGGACAAAGAGATAACAGCTAGTGATCTTGAGAGATTGAAAGCAGATGTCAGAACGATTAGGATTCCTTCCGATCGTCAAATTCTTCATGTAATACCGGAAGAGTTTTTTGTGGATTATCAAGGGGGAATCGAAAACCCAATAGGGATGTGCGGTTCCAGACTTGAGGCAGTAAATCATGTAGTGTTGGCGTCGGTTCCCGCGATACAGAATATTAAGAAATCTGTTGAGCGTGCCGGATTTACGGTAAACGAATATGTTCTTCAACCGATTGCGTCGAGTCTTTCGGTATTGGAAGAGAATGAAATGGATTTGGGTACTTTGTTGATAGACATCGGCGGAGGAACTACGGACATAGCGATCTTTCATGATAAGAGCATTAAGCATACGAAAGTATTCGGTGTTGCCGGAAGTCAGGTTACAAACGACATCAGAGAATCTTTGGGAATAGTAACAGCTGACGCGGAGAGTTTGAAGAAAGAATATGGATACGCGTTGGAAGAAGCTATCATAAAGGACGAAGATATTTATATAAAAGGAGTAGGGGCAAGAGGGAATATAAAAATTCCGGTTACCCTTCTTACACAGATTATCAGCGTAAGGATGAGAGAATTGTTCGCGTTGATAGATAATGAATTACGACAAACAGGATTAAAAAATAAAATCAAAGCCGGTATAGTTTTAACCGGAGGTGGATCTTTACTAAGAGGATGCACTGAATTGGCCGAACAAGTTTTCGGATTGCCTTGCAGAATGGGAGTTCCGTTGGAGTTGGGAGAAGGATTATCGACCGAGATCGAGAGTCCTGAATTCGCGACTGTTTCGGGATTGATCAAGGGAACGCCGGGAATATCGGGGGATTCAAACTTGGAGACCGAAACCAAAAAAGAGAAAAAGAAGAAAGTTAATCTTGGCGGTTTCGTACATAAGATCCGCGAATTTTTTGATGAATTATAGTTAAACCACAACAAGGAGGAAGTTTATGCCTAAATTTGCCACCATAGACAGGGATAACCCCTTATCAGCTAAGCTGAGAGTGGTTGGCGTTGGAGGCGGCGGCTGTAATGCTATCGAAAGCATGATTAAGAAAGGGTTATCCGGGGTGGAATACATAGCCGTCAATACCGATGCCCAAGTACTGGACAAAAGCAGCGCATCACACAAGGTGCAGGTTGGAACCAATCTTACAAAAGGGCTTGGTGCCGGAGCCGATCCGAACGTTGGAAAGAAAGCCATTGAAGAGGATCGTGATAAGATCACCAAGATCCTGGAAGGAAGTGACATGGTCTTTATTACCGCCGGAATGGGTGGTGGTACGGGAACCGGTGGAGCTCCTATTGTGGCTTCAATCGCGCAGAGCATAGGCGCTTTGGTTATTGGAATTGTTACCAAACCATTCAAGTGGGAAGGTAAAAAGAGAATGCTCAATGCCGAAGAGGGGATTAATGAATTGCGTCAATATGTAGATAGTTTGATAGTAATTCCCAACGAAAGAATCTTGAATATATTGGATGATTCTTCCGCGGCCTTTGCAGCCTTCGACAAGCCAAATGAAGTTTTATACGAAGCTACCCGTGGTATTGCCGAAATCATTACAATACCTGGAATGATCAATGTTGACTTTGCGGACGTAAGATCTGTAATGAGTCATTCCGGTGAAGCATTGATGGGATGCGGACAAGCCAGCGGTGAAAACAGAGCCATTGAAGCGGCTCAGCAGGCCATATCTTCCCCATTGTTGGAAGGTGTTAAGATAAGAGGAGCCAAAAACATTTTGTTGAATGTTACCGCTTCTACCAACTTGACAATGAGAGAAATTAATGAAGGTAATCAGGTTATTTATGACGCGGCCGGAGAGGAAGCGAATGTTATCTTCGGATTGGTGCATAAGGAAGAGATGAACGAGTATGTTTCTTACACGGTTATCGCTACCGGTTTTAACGCCGACGAAGCGAAAATGAAGAAACCTACAATTCAAGCTCCGGAACCTGAGAGGGAAGCTGATAAGATCGAATCCAGATCCGGTTTTAATTACGATGATTTTAAAGTGGATGAAAATGCCGATTTGGACGTACCTACCATTCTAAGAGTACGAGGCTCCAAAGGTGGATTCAGTTCCGAGAATTCTCTCTTCAACTCAGGGTTTAATGTTCGACCTGAGGAAAAGGAGGAGAAGAAGGAAGAGGAGAAAGAGGAAGAAAAGTATAAAAATCGTTTCGACGAAGAAGATAGTTCATCCTTCTTAAGAATGATGATGGACTAATATTATAAAGTTGCATCCCTGAAAAAGGCTGCGTTAAATTTCGCCTTGTTGTGGTGGTTGGCATATTACGTTTGCTTGGAAATTTAAACAGCCTTTTTCTATTCTTTCTCTTTACCCCTCGTTATTTTTTCAATAACTTTCCCTCCTGAATAAATCATGGAATGCTGTCAACTTAAGCCAATTGGAATTAAAATAGATAAAAGATATAATATGTCGCACCTACGGCGCTCAAAAATCTGCATTGAATCTGTTATCTACCGAGATACCGGCACCGATGGCGCCGGGCAGTCGTTGGTATAATTATGGTATTAGGGGTTGTTTGAAGATACTTTTTGTTAATATTTTTTAATGCGCTGTAGGCGCATTATCTCGGTAGATTATTGGTTGTACAAGATTATATCCGCGCTGTAGGTGCGGTATATTATAGTTAACTGTTAATGATAACCTTTTGATGGATTAATTTCTTTTCCCATACTAATGCTTTTAAATTGACAGCATTGATAAATCATGAGAGAGATATGAAAAAGTATTTCATTGCCATATTCTTATTCCCTTTTCTTACCATGCTAGCACAGAGTTATAATCAGGTCGGAGCGATTTCTAAGTTCGGCTTGGCCGGTGGAGTAACACCGATGATTATCTATCCCGATTTATCCCCGATAAATAGTAAGTTGAAAGCAGCCGGATTAGGTAAAATTGATAACTCAGGTATTTTTACTTGGGGTGGCGGAGGATATGTGTATGTTCTCTTTGTTAAAGATCTCCGAATTGGTGGAATGGGCTTCAGCGGAAGTAGCGACACGAAGCGAACCATTAATGGAATAGAAAAGGAAGCTATTTATTCCATCGGGGGAGGGGCATTTACTATTGAGTATACTATTCCGCAAGTGAAGATATTCGCCCTATCAGTAGGGGCGATGCTTGGCGTAGGGGAATTGGATGTTGAGTATTTCGAGAACAGTTCCGCGATAACATGGGATGGTTTCTGGAATAACAGCGGGAATAATAAGAAGAACAGTTACGGTAAGCTCTCCGGAAGTTATTGGATTGTATCCCCTACACTTAATATAGATTATCCCGTGAATCGTTTTATGGCTTTCCGAATTGGCTGCGGATATCAGTTCTCTTTGGGGACGGATTGGAAATATAACAATGAAAAAGGTATTAACGAGATGCCGGATGATTTGAATGGAAACGGATTCTTTTTAC
The DNA here is from genome assembly GCA_942492055.1 of uncultured Ignavibacteriales bacterium. Lineage (GTDB taxonomy): Bacteria > Bacteroidota > Ignavibacteria > Ignavibacteriales > Melioribacteraceae > CALODP01. The sequence continues at coordinate 251,888 of CALODP010000002.1, forward strand.
AAGCAGGTTTTTTTCTCGGGTTCTTTGCGTTTTAGAGGACTAGCGTTATTAGATTGTTTTTTATCGTCGGACTAGTAGTGCTTGTAGTTTTTATGTGTCTTGAGGGGCGGAACGTTTCCGAAGGGTGTCGGGATGTTTCCGAGAGGGGCGGAACGATTCCGCACTTCGGCAGGCTCCCGGCAAAGGCCGGATCTACGACAGTGACCAGAGTGGCGGAAGGTCCTGTCCTGAAATAGCTTTACAGTAAATTAGCGTAAAACCGACTTTGCTTCTCATGTGTATTTATATATTAACTGATAATAGGAATCATTTCCTCATTCGATAGAATTATATGTTATTCATGCAAATGAGAAGGGAGTATCGTTTAGTTTGCGAAAGGTTTTTTGGTTTTGTGACGGAGTTTTCTCTTTGTCATCCATAATATTTTAATTATCTTAACGGCTTGGAAAAGGGACCTTTAGGGGTCTTTTTTCTCCTCATGTACTAATACAATTCTTTAGAGGTCTGAGTGAAAAATCTGCTTGTAACCGGAGGAGCCGGTTTTATCGGGAGTAATTTTATCCGACATATATTATCTACCAGAGATGATATCAGAGTAATAAATTTGGATAAGTTAACATACGCCGGCAATCTTGAAAATCTTAAGGAAATTCAAACTAATAAGAATTATAGTTTTGTAAAGGGGGATATTGCTAACAGTGAGTTGGTGGATTATCTTTTTACGAAATATAAAATAAAGGATGTAATCAACTTTGCCGCGGAGTCGCATGTTGACAGAAGCATTTTGGGTTCCGGAGTTTTTTATCAGACAAATGTAATAGGAACCAATGTTCTTTTGGAAGCTGCCAGAAGGTATGAGGTAGATCGTTTTGTCCAGATTTCTACCGATGAGGTGTACGGAAGTTTGGGAAAGACAGGCCTGTTTACGGAAAAGACTTCTATACAGCCTAACAGTCCCTATTCATCAAGTAAAGCGGCTGCCGATTTGATGGCTTTGTCATTCGAGCATACTTACGGTTTGCCGGTAGTTGTGACTAGATGTTCAAATAATTACGGACCGTTACAGTTCCCTGAGAAATTAATTCCTTTGATGATAATCAACGCGTTGAACGATAAGAAGTTGCCGGTATATGGTGACGGATTGAATGTGCGGGATTGGATTTATGTAATTGACCATAACCGAGCGGTAGAATCGGTTTGGGAAAAGGGGAAAGTCGGAGAGGTTTATAATATCGGGGCTTCCCAGGAAATGACGAATATCGAGATTATAAAGTTAATCTTGAAGAGCTTAGGAAAGTCGGAAGATTTGATTGAGTATGTAAAAGATCGTCCAGGGCATGACAGAAGGTACGCGATTGATTCTACTAAGATTCAGAGTGAACTGGGCTGGAAGCCGGAATATAGATTTGAAGAGGCTATTGAGGCCACAATTAAATGGTATCTTGATAACAAGGAATGGTGGGAAAGAATCATTTCGGGTGAGTATCAAGAGTTTTATAAGAAACAGTACAATTCGTAAAACGAAAAAAAATAATACAGAGAAAAGAATGAAGAAATATTTATTACTAATGTTTTTAGGATTTAGCAGTCTTTGGGGACAAGATATGCTTGATTCGAAAACAACCGAAGATACTAAATCGGTCGAAAAGTATTATTCGAATATTTTTGAGCAGAAAAGCAGCGAGTCAAGTAATGAGATGCGATTGCTTCCAAATTTTCAAGTGGATAAGAAAAAAATACTCGAAGAGATGCAGAAGAGTATACCTCTTGCCGGACCAATTAATCCGAAGGAATATTATGTAGGTCCCGGAGATTTATTGGAGATTGATGTTTGGGGAGATATTCCTTTTAAGCATTTTTTGAATGTAACCCCCGAAGGAAAACTAATTGTGCCTGATCATGGGATAATTAATGTGGGAAATGTTCTGCTTAGCGAAGCAAAAGTAATAATAGAAAGAGAGCTAAGAAAAACATATTTAAAAGGAGAAATAACAACGACCCTTCTTCAGCCAAGAGTTTTTACAGTTAATGTAAGTGGTATTGTAGGGAATCCCGGAAATTATTATGCCACTTCAACTCAAAGGGTGGATGAAGTTATCTATCAGGCCAATTTGATAAATGAAAAGAAAATTGACTTGGATCCTCTGGGAAATAAAGATCAAAAGGATTTAATAAATCAGGATCAAACAATTAGGTATTACGGAAAAGAAGTAGATGTTACACAAAAGAAAGTTCAGTCTTTAAGAAATATCAAAGTATATAGAAATAATAAAGATACTCTTTCGGTTGATTTGATAAGATATTATGCTACCGGAAACAATAAATATAATCCGATATTAAAAGATGGAGATCGGGTAGTAGTTCCGAATATAGATTTGGAATCGAATAGTGTGTCAATTTCCGGGGCCGTTCGTTTGGAAGGGGAATATGAATTTTTTGAAAAGGATTCATTGAAATCTATGATTGAAATCGCCCAAGGAATGACAAAACTTGCTGATTTGGAAAAAATAGATTTGTACCGCCTGAACCCGAATAGCTTTGAAATTGAGCATATGCTTATTAATTATCAGAAAATCTTGAATGGTTCGGAGAATGATATTGCTTTGCGTCCTAACGACAGAGTTGTAGTTAGAGAAAAGGTCAGGAAAATACTTTCGGAGAATGTAATTATCAAAGGTGAAGTGAATCGACCGGGTTTATATCCGATAGTGAGAGGCCAAACGAAATTGTCTGAAATTATAAAGATGGCGGGTGGATTTACAGAAAAAGCATCACTCGTAGAGAGTAAAGTATTTAGAAATTCAAAACATATTGATGAAGTTGAAAAGAATCCTGATTACGAAAGATTGAGCTCAATGCGGTTGAGTGATTTAGGGTATGAGCAAAGAAAGTATTACAATTATGAAGCTGCGGTTAAAAGAAATTATGTTTCGGCGAATTTCACAAAGATATTTAATGAAATGGATGACGAATACGATATTACACTTTCAGATGGTGATGTGATTATTGTTCCTGAAAAACATAATACAATTTATATCTACGGACAGGTCGCGAATCCGGGGTATATGGATATTGTTGAGGGAATGGATTACGAGTATTACATAAACATGGCCGGAGGGTTTGGAGAGATGGCTAAAGAAGGTGATATAATGGTAATTAAAGGGGGATCAAAAAAATGGGTTGATCCTGTTGATGTGATTCTTGAACCCGGAGACGCGATATTTGTCCCGAGAGAGAGAGATACCAATTTTGAGTATTATTTCGAGTGGTTCAGCAAAATAGTTGGTGTTGTAGGTGCAGTAGCCACAACAATCTTGTTAATTAAATAACGGAAAGTGAAATGTCAAATAAATTACAAGAAAATAGAGAACCTCGATTTACTGATTATCTCAGTATTTTGTATAAATGGAGAAGGTTTTTAATAATAAATTTGTCTGTTGTATTAATATTGTCGACCATAGTTTCCTTTTTGATCCCTAAGACCTATAAAGCCGTTTCCACGGTTACGCTTTCTTCAGCAAGTAGTTCCGGTGGATTAGGGGCATTGTTAGGAAGAAATAGTGCGTTATCGATGGGAGCAAGTCTTCTAGGACTTGGAGGGAGTGATGGAGAGGATGTTATTTTTGGTTTAATCGGAAGTCGAAGTTTACAAGATGAATTAATAGATAAATTTAATCTTTTCGATTATTACTCGATTGATGACCGAAATTATGACAAAGTTAGAAAAGCGATGATCGGAGATCTTGTATTTGATCCAAATGACTACGGTTTTATAGAAGTTAGTTATGTCCACGAGGAACCACAGATTGCTGCTGATATTGTAAATTATATTGTTTCTAAAGTAGATAGTATGAATGTACAGATTAGTATTGAGAGCGCCAAGAGAAACAGATTATTTATAGAGAAAAGGTATAACAAGTGTCTTCTTGATTTAGAAAGAGCTGAAGAAGAGTATAAAGCTTTTCAGCAAGCTAATGGCGCAATATCATTGCCTGAACAAGTTAAAATGGGAGTTAAATATGTCGCTGAATTAGAAACACAACTCCTTGAAAAGAAGATTATTCTTAATGGATTGGAAAAAAATATCAATAAAAACTCTGTTTTGTATAAGACTATATTAAATCAAATTGAAGCTATTGCAAAGCAAAAGAAAGAACTTAACAAGAAATATAATAATGATTCTTTTGTTGAAAAAGTATTTTTAGCTTTTGAGGATATGCCTTCATTGCAAATTGAATATTTTAGATTATACAGAGAGTTGGAAATTCAAAACAAAGTACTTGAATTTTTGTATCCATTATTCGAGCAGGCCAAGATGGAGGAATATAAAAATATTCCAACCTTGATAACTATTGATGAGGCTGTTGCTCCTCAGTTAAAATATGCTCCGAAAAAAGCTTTTATTATTATTAGTGTAACATTGTTATTTTTATTTTTATTGCTTCCCTTAGTTTTTAATATGGATCGATTTTATATTGTTGAACACGATATGAATGATATTGAACGTCTTGGAAATATGTTAAGTAAAAGAATTGTTTCTTTATACAAATTGAAGATATAACAATATGTCCGTATTCTTTACTTTAGTAATTGCAATTGCAGGGATTATTCTCGGTAAAATATTTTTGGGTAAATGGTTTAATCATTTAAGTGTCTATTCCGCAATTTGGGGAGGCATGGTCGCTCTCTATGAAATTAATTTGTTGAATTATACTCCATTATCAATGCAGTCTTGGTTTGTAATAAGTGGGGCTTCTTTTGCTTTTTTATTTGGAGTACTAACAGTAATTTCGGCCAATGCAAGGATACGAATAAAAAGTAAAAGTAGTATATCCAATTTATTTGCAGATGGAGGGTGTATTCTTGGACGGATTATTTTAATAATGTCAGTAATTGGAATAATTGAAGCGTTATATCACTGGTCTATACTGATAAAGATGTTTGGTGATCTAGCTTCTGTCTTCTCTTCTGGAAATATTGTGTATCAATTGAGAATTAAAAACAAAATACCAGGTTTGATTCCATATATTTCCTCTTTGTCGTATGCGGCCGTGTTCTTAAGTGGAATCTATTCAGCTTATAAAAATAAAATCAACTTAATATCAATTATGCCTTTGATCGCAGTCATCTTGAAAACAATGGCGCTATTTGGAAGAGCAGGTATGCTATTTGGGTTTGTCGAGTTTATTGCAGCCTTCATGCTTTATCGACATTATATGGTGCAAAGAATCACGATCAGTCAATTGAAAAGTGAGCGTATAAAGACAATTTCGTACATGGTTCTTATTTTTGTGATTTTTTTAAGTGGAGCAACAGTAGTAAAGTCTGTTCGTGGGACAGTTGAATCCTATCAATCTGCAAGTACAAAGCTAAAAGGGACTCAAAAGGGATTGATAATTAGTCCCTCAATTTATTTGTATTTTAGTAGTCATGTAGGGGTGATGAGTAAGTATTTTGAAAAAGATAATGAAGAAGCAAGATTTGGGGAGAATACATTTTCTCCGATTTATAACTTTTTGTCAAAATTCGGAGTAACCGATAGAGTTTCATTTTATTCAAAAGGGTATTATATCCCAATGTGGACTAATACGGCTACTTATCTAAGAGAAATACATGCCGATTTTGGCGTGATTGGACTTTTTTTTGTTCCCTTTCTCCTTGGGGCATTATTGACTTTATTTTGGAAGAAATTTTACTCAAGTGGAAATATAATATATTTAGTCCCTATGGTTTATTTTTTTATTGTAATTATGATGTCATACATTACAATGATAACTAGACAAGCATATTGGTATGTAAGTCTTGTTCTACTGTTTCTGTTAATTCCATTGATTGCAAGAATTGTAGAGTTTTCGAATAAACTATCACGAAGAGTTGCAAGGTAGGAGGCTGAGTGAATAATGGTATTTTAAAATCATTCTCTTGGGTGGTAGTTGCGAATATCTTAACAAAGCCAGCGTGGATGCTATTAATAATTGTTGCTGCTCGTGTGTTAGGGGCTGAACAATTTGGAATATATACATATGGGCTTTCTATTGCAGTTATCTTAAATATATTAGTTGATTACGGATACGATTATATTGCGATTAGAGAAGTATCGTCTGATAGATCTCAATTAAATTCTTTTTTTAATAAAGTGTTTTATGTTAGAATTGCAACTTTCTTCTTAGTAATAGTTTTGATTTCAATCTATTTTGCTTTTGTGAATTCTTTTACCAAGTATGAGATATTTGCGATCTATATCTTGTTGGTTTTTCAAGTAACACAACTACTGTTAAAGTATTTGAAGTCCTTGACAACAGCATTGCATGCTTTTGATTTGTATTCGAAGATGATGATCTTTGAAAAGCTGTTTATTAGTGTTTTAGGATTTCTAAGTTTTTTGATAGAGCATGATGTTATAGTATTTGTTTTATCATTAGCCATTGCTAATACAATAAGTGTACTTCTATTTGTTGTTGTTCTCAACAGAAAATACGATATTGCTTTTCAAAAAGTTTCTTTTTCCGAAATAATGGAGCTTGTAAAAAAGGCACTTCCAATATTTTCAATGAACATCTTTATCGTCATTTATTTTCGAGTTGATGTTCTTATACTGGAGTATTTTTCGATCTCAAAAGAAATTGTTGGTATATATGGCTCAATTCATCGAATAGTTGAGATGTATATGCTAATACCGACTACCTTAATGACGATTGCCTATCCGATTATTAGTCGTGATTATCACAGGGATAAAGAAAAGATAATATCTTTTAGTAATCGCTTATTGAATGTGACAATGATGATTACATTACCGATTGTACTGATTGTTACATTTAATAGTTATGAAATTAATCTCATGGTATTTGGAGAAAAGTATATTGTTGGGTATAGTGGATTGCAAGTTATTATATGGACAATAATACCTTTGGGAATGAATTATGTTTTTGGGCACCTTTTAATTAGTATTGATAAACAGAAAGAGTGTGCGAAAAGTGTATTTGTTGCCGCAATACTCAACATATTATTAAATATATTATTAATTCCTAAATATTCTTTCGTCGGAGCAAGCTGGGTAGCTGTAATAACAGAGTTCCTGATAATGTTTTTTTATGTACATTTCTTATTAAAGTATTACGGAAGAGTAAATGTTTTATCCGTTTTCATGAAAAGTGGAATGATATTGTTTGTGAATTATGCTGTGGTACATATATATTTAAATCACTTTGCGTACAATATGTATGTATTATCTTCTGTAATATTATTACAGACATTCTTACTATTTTTCGTTTTAGGGATGATTAAACTATCTGAAATAAAAATGGTGCTACAAAATGAAGATAGGAATTGATGGAATATTATTAACTTTTAAGAAAAAGAACAGTGGTATCGGTAGGTATACACTTTCGTTGCTAGATGAATTCTGTAAGGATACATCAAAGGAGTATTATGTTTTTGTAGATCGTTTATATAAGTATATCAGTGTTAAAGAGAGATATTTAACAAATGCGAATGTTAAGGTGATTCTTATCCCTCTTCCTACTTTCCTTAAAGCTCTTTATAAACTCTGGCTATTTTTCCTTTGGCCTTTTTTTATGAAAATGTATAGAATTGATATTGCATTTGCTCCGAGTGGGTTTTTACCAAGTTGGGGGTATAAGAAAGGTCTTGTTACTATACATGATTTGGCATTTTACAGATTTCCTGAAACAGTAAATAGAAAATCATTAAGAATGTTTAAAAAATATTATCCTCTTTCGATTAAGAGAGCAGATATAGTATTTACTGTTTCTAATTATTCCAAAAGTGTGATTATCGAGAGATTTCCAGAATATTCAGAAAAAGTAGTTGCAATATATAATGGAGTCTCAGAGTCTTTTTTCGAAAATTTATCTAAGGCTGAGGAAGAAAGATGCAGAGAAAAGTATGCATGTTACGATGATTTCCTTTTCTATTATGGAACAATTGAGCCTCGGAAAAATATAGTAAGTTCTCTCAGAGCCTTTGAAATTGTAAAAAAGAGTTTTCCTAAGTTGAAATTCCTTTTGGCCGGGGCAAACGGATGGAAAAATGAAGAGCTTAGAAAGTTTCTAGAAGAGACCAGTATTAAAGACGATATTGTGTTTTTGGGTCCTATAGAAGATAGTGAAATTAAATATCTTTTGGATAATACGAAATGCTTTGTTTATGTACCATTGTTAGAAGGGTTCGGTTTGCCGGTATTAGAAGCAATGGCTCGAGGCTGTAATGTTGTTACATCAAATGTAACTTCGCTTCCTGAGGTGATTGGTACTACGGGAGAAGTTGCATCTCCGGATGATATAGAAGCTATTGCAACGTGTGTAATAAATTGTTCTGAAGCAGATAATTCTACACCGAAAATTAAACGAGCAAAAGAGTTTTCGTGGAAATCCGCTTCAGATAAATATCTTATGTATTTTAATTAATTAGTATTGTGAATGAATATTTTACAAATTTCGCCGCAAATTCCTGTTCCTGAAACTGATGGTGGGAAAATCAGTATTTGGGGTAATACCAAGATTTTGTCTCAGATGGGGCATCATGTTGATTTTGTCTGTTATAGAAAAGATTCTGATTATGAAAAGTCGTATGCAATACTTTCAGAGTATGCTACTCCTTACATCATTGACGTTCAGACTGACAACAGTATTTTAGGAGCAATAAAGAATTTATTTTCACCAATTCCTTATAATACATCAAAATACATAGATGTTAAACTTGTAGAGGTTGTTACACAATTAGTAGAGTCGAACAAATATGATATTGTGCAAATTGAGCATTTGCATATGGGATGGATCATCGAACATATTAGAAAGGTGAAGCCCGAATTGCCTGTTATTTTGAGACAACAGAATCTCGAATTAAGAATCATGAGGCGGTATTATCAAAAAGAAAGAAACATTTTATTGAAGTTGTTTGCTTTTATTCAATATTTGAAATTGTTGAGATATGAACCCAATTTATGCAGTCTGTTTGATAAATGTATTATGATAAGTGAAAACGATCAAAATGAATTAATTTCAATTAATGGAGCGAGAAATATCACGAATATTCCTGCTGGAGTTAATAAAGATTTATTGCTTGGGAAGAGAATTAGAAAAGAAAGTTATAGTCTAGTTCATGTAGGTAATCTAAATTGGTTTCCTAACAAAGACGGACTTAATTGGTTTATTAATGATGTTCTTCCCTTAGTGCACAAAGCTTTACCTTATGTGAAGTTATATGTATATGGAGGAGGAAATACTGGTGGACTTAATATCAGAGATGAAGTTAAAGACAATGTTGAAATAGTTGGTTTTGTTAGCGATTTATGGGCAGAGTTAGCTTCTAAGGAATTAGCAATAGTACCTTTACGGATCGGCGGTGGAATTCGAATTAAGATTATTGAAATGTTGGGGTTTGGAATTCCCGTCCTCTCGACTTCAATAGGAAAAGAGGGGATAGATGTGACTGATAATGAAGAGATTTTAATTGCAGATTCGCGAGAAGAATTTTGCCAAAAAATTATTAATTATTTTGAGAAGACAGAGGATCATCAGAGCATTACAATAAATGGAAGGAAATTTGTTGAGGAAAATTATACATGGGAAGTGGTAGGGGCAAAATTTGAAGGAGTATATAAGGAACTATTGGTAGAAAATGCAATCTAGTGTAGTAATATACATGTTAGTATTTGGGGGAATGGTATTGTTGTGCTTGCATACATATATGTTCTATCCTTTTGTAGCATCAATACTAAGTAAGAAGAAAAGACGATATGAAAAGAGTGTTATTTCCGATATAGCTTTATCCGTCATCATTGCCGCTTATAACGAAGAAAAGGTAATAGCAGAACGCATCAAGAACCTTAGTGCACAAGACTATGATCTATCTCATGTGGAAGTATTGGTTGGATCTGATTGTTCCTCTGACGCTACTAATGAGATATTAGATCAGCTTGAAAAAGAGTATTCCTTTTTACGAGTATTTAAGTTTACCGAGCGTCGCGGAAAAGCCGGAGTTGTTAACGATTTAGTTTCCAAAGCAAAGAATGATATTTTGGTCTTTACTGATGCTAACACTGAGTTTGATAAGAATGTGTTCACTAATCTTGTCAAAGGATTTTCTGATAATAAAGTTGGCGGTGTATCGGGGCATTTGGAATTACTTGATTACTCTGATTCCAGAAAAAAGGGAGTTGAAGAGACAAGTTATTGGAAATTTGAAAAAACGATAAAAGAGAGTGAAGGTAAATTAGGTGTATTGATCGGAGCTAATGGTGGTATTTTTGCTATTAGAAGAAGTTTGTATAGAGAATTACCTCTGAATACGCCGGTAACTGATGATCTTTTTCAAGCACTTAACGTATTGGAAAAAGGATATGAATTTCGCTACAATTCATCAGCTATAGCTTATGAATATATCGGTAAGGATGTAAAGGCCGAGTATAGAAGGAAAGTAAGATTTAGCGCGACAAATTTTCAAACGCTAAAGATTTTTCGCGGATTACTTCTTAATAAAAACATTTTACTTTCGTTTTGTTTCTTCTCACATAAAGTTCTAAGATGGTTTTTCCCCGTAATCTGTATATTCTTATTTTTAGTAAATATATTCTTGGCCAATAAGGGGTTGTTTTTATTCCAAATTTCATTGGGAATTATCGGTGTATTCTTTCTTATGTCAATATTGGGATACCTGGCGTCAGTACTAAAAATTAATTGTCGTCTGTTTTCTTTGCCTTATTTTTTCGTAGTTGCTAATTTGGCCTTGTTCCATGGGCTATTTCTATATTTAAGGCGAAAACATTCCGGAATTTGGCAATCAACTGAGAGATGATATCTAATGGGCAATCATAACTTCATAATAATCGGTGCCGGAATAGTAGGATTGGCGACAGCCTATAAGATTCTTGAGCGGAAACCTGGTTGCAGAGTACTTATACTTGAGAAGGAAGAAAGGGTCGCAAAACATCAGACCGGGAACAATAGCGGTGTTATTCACTCCGGAATATATTACAAACCGGGTGGTTTGAAAGCGAAGAATTGTCGCAAAGGTTATGCAATGTTGCTCGAGTTTTGTGACGAGAATGAAATTGAGTATGATATCTGCGGGAAAGTTATTGTCGCAACAAAGGAGGAGGAATTACCTCTTCTGGATGATCTTTACAACAGAGGTTTACAAAACGGGTTAAGCAAGATAAAGAGATTATCGCGTGAGGAATTAAAAGCTCATGAGCCAAAGGTTAACGGAGTAGCCGGAATTCATGTCCCTTATACCGGAATAATTGATTACACGGAAGTCTGTGAGGTCTTGAAAAAAAAGATTATTGAACTAGGCGGGGAAATCAGATTTTCCGAAGAGGTTGTCGGGATAGTCCAAGAAGGGAAGGGCAAAATAACTGTTACAACAAAAAGTAACCGATTCTATTGTGATAAATTAGTATCTTGCGCAGGATTGTTTTCCGATAAAGTGGCAAAGATGACACATCCGAAGCTTCCGATTAGAATTATTCCCTTTAGAGGAGAATATTACGAGCTCAAAGAGAGCAAAAAGAATCTGGTGCGTAATCTTATTTATCCTGTCCCAAACCCGAATTTCCCTTTCTTGGGTGTTCATTATACAAGAATGATTTCGGGAAAAGTTGAGGCGGGACCAAACGCGGTTTTCGCTTTTAAGAGAGAAGGATACAAAAAAAGTGATATTAGTGTTTTTGATACACTAGGGTCTTTAGTGTGGCCCGGATTTATAAAGGTTGCGTTCAAATATTGGTCGGTTGGTTTAGGCGAATTTTGGAGATCTTATAATAAATCGGCATTTGTAAAAGCTTTGCAAGGATTGATCCCTGAAATCAGGAAGCAAGATCTGATTCCGGGAGGAGCGGGAGTTAGAGCTCAGGCGTGTGACAAACATGGTGGTTTGTTGGACGATTTTTATTTTATGGAAGATGAAGATGTGTTACATGTATGTAATGCTCCGTCGCCTGCAGCTACATCATCCTTGGCAATCGGAGAATATATAGCAAATAAAGTATTAGGTAGATAGCATTGGGAAAGAAAAGAGAAAAATTTTTAATTTTATTAGCGGATTTCATTTCGATAAATTTGGTTTGGTTGGTTTATTATTATTTGAGAGTCGAATCCGGTTTATTTGAGATGTTAACGGAACCTGTTCTGTTCCTTTCAATGATAGTGGTATATTTTTACTGGGTTGTTATTTTTACCTTTGTAGGTATGTATAAAACCTGGTTTGCGGCTTCACGGTTCGAGGAATTAACGACTCTATTCAAAGCATCCTTTTTCGGTATATTCATATTATTTTTTACGATTTTGTATGATGATATTATCCACGGAGTTTCTCAAGGGAACCGCTCTATTATTCTGATATACTGGGGTTTGTTTCTTGTAAATGTCGGGATAGGTCGTGTGTTGATTAGAAGTCTTCAAAGAAGTCTTTTAATTAAAGGGATCGGACGAAAGAATGTAATAATGGTTGGGTATAATCAAAAAGCGCAAAGTATGCATGACGGAATAATCGAGCATAGAGCTTTAGGTATTGATGTTGTTGCCTATGTCGCCGTAAAAGATGAAAACATCGGCAAGGAAGTTAATGGTGTGAAAGTTGTTGACTCGGTCAGAGAAATAACAAAAGTAGTTGAGGAATACAACGCAAAGGAACTGATTCTAGCTTTGGAAAAATATGAAGATGATGTACTGCTTCAGGTTCTTGGTGAATGTGAAGATATGGACGTGAAAATTAAAATTATTCCTGATCTTTACGAAGTGATTTCCGGGCAAGCCAAAACCAAACAGATTTACGGATTTCCTTTGATTGATATAATGCCGCAGTTAATGCCGGAATGGGAAAAAAAGGTGAAGCGCATTCTGGATTTGTTTGTAGCCTTTTTACTTTTGGTAATTACAGCTCCGGCTACAATATTGACTGCTATCGCAATTAAGATAGAAAGTAGAGGTCCTGTTTTTTACAAACAAGAACGTGTTGGTTTGAATGGGAGTGTTTTCAAGATCTATAAATTCAGATCTATGGTGCAAGACGCTGAAAAAAAATCGGGTCCGATGTGGTCAGTTAAGAATGATCCTAGAATAACTAAGGTGGGAGCATTTATCAGGAAGGTTCGTTTGGACGAATTACCCCAGATGATTAATGTTTTTAAAGGAGAGATGAGTCTGGTAGGGCCAAGACCGGAGCGTCCGTATTTCGTAGAAAAATTGGCTGAGGAAATACCATTATATAAAAGAAGATTGAAAGTCCGTCCGGGTATAACGGGGTGGGCGCAAGTAAAGCATAAATATGACGAGAGTGTAGAAGACGTAAAAACTAAACTCAGATACGATCTTTTCTACATAGAAAATATATCAATAAGAAATGATTTGAATATCCTCTTCCGAACCGTTTTCGTTGTGTTGTTCGGGAAAGGACATTTTGATTAATAAAATTGACGCGAGAGTTTGATGGAAAAATCAATTGTAATTATTCCGACATATGATGAGATCACAAATATAAAAAAGATGATTTGTGATATTCATGAGATTTTACCTGAGATTCACATTTTGGTTGTTGATGATAACTCCCCTGATGGTACGGGAGATTACGTTAAAGAACTAAGTGAAAAGGATGAAAGAGTTAAAGTTCTGCAAAGACCCGGAAAAATGGGGCTTGGTACTGCTTATGTTGACGGCTATAAATATATGCTGAAAAACGGTTACAAAATCGCTTTCCAGATGGATGCTGATTTTTCTCATGATCCAAAAGAATTACCGAATTTTCTCAAGCATTTGGATGATTATGATCTGGTTATCGGTAGCCGCTATATCCAAGGGGTTAACGTAATCAATTGGCCAATGAAGCGATTGCTATTAAGCTATTTCGCTAACATGTATTCAAGAATTATCACCGGACTTCCGGTCAAAGATGGAACCGGCGGATTCAAATGTTTCAAACGAGAAGTGCTTGAGTCAATTAATTTGGATAATATTAAATCCAATGGTTACGCTTATCAAATTGAGATGAATTTTAAAGCGTGGAAAAAAGGATTCAGAATATTGGAAATTCCTATCGTCTTTGTTGATAGAATCGAGGGAGTCTCCAAAATGTCAAAGAAAATTGTTCGTGAGGCTGTCTTCATGGTTTGGAAGCTTCGCTTTCAGAGTATTTTCGGAAAAATCGATTAATTATCATGATAGATTTATCTGTAGTAATTGTTAACTACAATGTGAAGCAATTTTTGAGCACACTCATTGATTCACTTTATAAGTCTTCAAATGGGATTGAAAGTGAAATTATTATTGTAGATAACAATTCTAACGATGGTAGTGTCGAAGAAATTGCCGACAAATTTCCTGATGTTAAGATTATTGCTAATAAAGAAAATCTTGGGTTTGGAAAGGCAAATAATCAGGGAATGGCTTTAGCTAAAGGAAAGTATATTCTTCTGATAAATCCTGACACTATGGTACGCGAAGATACTTTGTCCAAAATGATCAAGTTTTTAGAAGGCCATCCCGACGCCGGGATGGTTGGATGTAAAGTATTAAATCCGGATGGCACACTTCAACTTGCTTGTCGTCGCGGATTTCCCGGTCCGTGGACTTCATTTACAAAAGTTGCCGGACTGAGTAAAATCTTTCCGAAAAGCAAAATCTTCTCTCGCTATAATCTTACCTATTTGGATGAAAACGAAACTCATTACGTTGACGCCATATCGGGTGCTTTTATGTTTTTCAAGAGAGAAGTGTACGAAGCTACAGAAGGTTTTGACCCGATGTTTTTTATGTACGGAGAAGACCTGGATTTGTGTTATCGAACTCAACAAGCCGGATATAAAGTCTATTACTTTCCCTATACCGAAATCATTCACTACAAAGGGGAGTCTACAAAACGTAGCAATTTGGATGAGACCAGAGTATTCTACGAAGCAATGCATTTGTTTGTTAAAAAACATTTCTCTTCTTCCATTTTAGTCGAAGTTGTTTTGCAAAGCGCGATTATTGCCAGAAAATTTCTAGCATTTTTGAATCTCTACAGACTACCTATATTCGCGGCGCTAATAGATATGATATTGTTTTGTGTGGCATTACTCTTTGTCGAAAACAACTATCGTCCGAGCGGATGGAAAGGAATTCCTGAGATATACAAACCATGGGTCTATATTATCCCTGCATTTTCCCAAGTAATTATCGGCTTTATTAGTGGGGCTTATCGCAGAAACACCTTATCCATCTTCAGAGGAATTCTTTCTTTGGTTGCGGGCGTTATTGTGCTTTCCTCATTAACTTTTTTCTTGAAACAATACGCATTTAGCCGAGTGATATTGCTCGTTACTTATCTTGTTGCAGCAATTTTGTTTTTCGGGTGGCGATTTATTTCAAAAGTTTTCTTCAAAATTGGTTTGAGCGATACTTCCGGAAATCCCCGAACATTAATAGTGGGGGAAGGGAATAAAGGATTGGAACTCTCCGAAAAATTAAAGAGCAATTTGGTATCGATCTATAGCATCATCGGTTTTATCGGATTGAGCAACAAATCTGTCGGAGCTAAGCTTGGAAATTATTCGATTGTTGGGAGCATCGATAATATCAGGAAAGTAATCGAAGAGAAAAAAATAGATAAAGTTATTTTTCTATCGAATGAAATCTCTTTTGATAAGATGTTCGGTATAGTAGATTTGTGCCATGGGCAGAATGTCGATTTTTTGGTTGCCGGAAATGATTTGGATTTTTTGGTTGGGAAATCGGCTGTTACAATGCTGGAAAATATACCCTTACTAAAGATTTCTTACAACATTACTATGTTTGGACACCGTTTTACGAAAAGGTTATTTGATCTGTTTCTTTCGGTTTCGATTTTACTATTATTATATCCGATAATATATTTTTCAGATAAACTCGCATCAAAGAGAAGTTTTTTTAGTAAATTTGTACTTTCGATTCCCGGAGTAGTTTCAGGGAAGTTCAGTTTTGTCGGTCCGAGAGAGGATACAAAAGTAAAAGATTTGTACTTGGGAAAGCCCGGATTAACCGGACTATGGTTTACTGAAGTTTATGATTATTATGATAGAAAAGAGCTCGACAAACTGGAAATATTTTACGCAAAGAACCAGAATGTGTGGCTTGATATTGAAATTCTGGGCAAGACATTATCAAAAATGTTTATTAAACCGGAGAGAGGATGACAACCACTAAACTGGATTTTGAAAAGCCGATTATCGAGCTTGAAAATAAAATCCAAGAGATGAAAAAATACGAGGATAACCTCGATATAAAAGATGAAATACAAAAGCTGGAAGAGAAAGTTCACACGCTAAAGAAAAATGTGTATGAAAACTTGACAAGATGGCAAAGGGTACAATTAGCAAGACATCCCGAACGCCCTTATACACTTGATTATATTTATATGATGACAACCGATTTCGTTGAGCTACACGGAGATCGATTATATAAGGATGATAAGGCCATCGTCGGTGGATTCGCCAAAATTGACGGGCAGAAAGTGATGATTATCGGTCATCAAAAAGGAAGAGATACAAAATCTAACCTTTATAGAAATTTCGGGATGGCTAATCCTGAAGGATATAGAAAAGCATTGCGCCTTATGAAGATGGCGGAGAAGTTTAATACTCCTGTAGTAACACTGATCGATACTCCCGGTGCTTATCCCGGTTTGGAAGCTGAGCAAAACGGCCAAGCCGAAGCTATCGCCAAAAACTTGTTGGAAATGAGTCATCTTAAAGTACCGATAATAGTTGTAATTATCGGAGAAGGTGCCAGTGGCGGTGCTTTGGGAATCGGAGTCGGGGATAGAATATTGATGTTAGAAAATACATGGTATTCCGTTATCAGTCCCGAATCTTGCTCAAGTATATTGTGGAGAAGCTGGGAATATAAAGAACAAGCCGCCGAAGCTTTGAAGCTGACAGCCAAAGATTTGTTAGAACAAAAAATTATAGATAGAATTGTTCCCGAACCTCTCGGAGGCGCTCATAGGGATCATAAAACAATTGCCGAAACTCTCAAAGATACTATTGTTGAGGAGCTTCAGCCATTGAAGAAAATGAAAGCGGAAAAACTTGTTAATAATAGAATGGACAAGTTTGCCAATATGGGTGTTTACAAAAACTAATATTCTCGGGACTTTTTAGTATAAAATGTTAAGTAGAAAAACAACAATACGAGTTCGGTACGCTGATACCGATAAAATGAAAATAGTATATAACGGGAAGTATCTTGAATATTTCGAAGTTGGGAGAACCGAGTTACTTAGAAATATCGGGCTCCCTTATAGTATTGTTGAACAGCATGGTTTCCAGTTGCCTCTTATAGAAGCCGGAGTAAAATATAAGAGTTCGGCTTTCTATGATGATCTATTGGAAATTGAGGCTGTTGTAAATGAGATTTATACGCCTAAAGTCCACATTGAATATTTTATTAAACGGGAAGGGACAGACGAGATTATTACGGAAGGGTTTACCGATCATGTTTTTGTTAATATGGAAAACGGTAAAGCCACAAGGCCTCCGAAGATTTACTTAGACGCATTAGCCCCTTTCTTCAAGAAGACCAAAGTGTAAGAAAAGTGGTGATTATACTACTTTTCTTTTTAGTTGTCATTCTTCATTATTATTCCTGATTAGATGATATGTTTGAAAAGTTAAAAGAACTTACTAAAGATACTGTAATATATGGAATCAGTACGATCGTAGGAAGATTTCTGGGGTTTATTTTAGTTCCATTTTATACAAATGTTTTTTCTACCGAAGAATTCGGCCATTACACCTTGGTTTATACGTATCTATCTTTTTTGGCGGTTGTATATATCTACGGTATGGACGCGGCTTTTATGAAGTATACTTCATTAGCGGAAGGGGAAGAAAAAAGAGATACTTTCTCCACTCCTTTTTGGTTTGTAACTATAACGACCTCAGTTCTTTCGGTATTGTTTTTAATTTTTCGGCATCAAATTGCTACCGCGATAAATTTGGATAGTAATTATTCCGGGCTTCTCATATATGTGATCGGAATATTATTTCTAGATACTTTGGCGTTGATTCCTTTTGCGAATCTTCGGCTTGAAAGAAAGACAAAGAAGTTTGCCGGAATCAAATTGCTTAACATTGTGTTGAATCTATCCCTCAATCTGGTACTTATATTAAAATATAAGATGGGAATCGAGGCTATTTTTATTAGCAATCTTATTGCTTCGGCTTTTTCCGTGGCAGTATTGACACCTGAGATTGCAAGAAAAATCAAGATCCGTATTTCCAAACCGGTGTTGAAGAAAATGGTAAAATTCGGGATACCATATTTGCCGGCTAGTATTGCTTCCACAATGGTAGCAGTAATTGATGTGCCAATAGTCAAGGAACTGGCTGGCGAAAGTACTCTTGGAATTTACAGAGCCAATTATAAGCTCGGCATTTTTATGATGCTCTTTGTGTCTATGTTTAATTTTGCATGGCAACCATTTTTGCTGACAAACGCGAAAGATAAAAATGCCAAAGAGGTATTCTCGAAAGTACTTACTCTTTTTACTCTGGTCGGTGGATTTATCTGGGTCGTTCTGTCATTGTTTATTGAAGATTTTGCTACGATAGAATTATGGGGCGGAAAAACACTAATAGGTAAAGATTTTCTTGGCGGAATTATTATTGTTCCAATCATCTTATTGGCTTACTTGTTTTATGGATTGTATGTCAATTTTACAGCCGGTATCTATATCGAGGAGAAGACAAATTATTTCCCATATGTTTCCGGAGCCGGAGCGGCGGTTAATGTTTTGGTAAATATTTTCGCAATCCCGAAATTCGGAATTATGGGAGCAGCCTTCGCTACTTTGGCAAGCTATTTTGTTATGGCCATTGGACTATTCCTTATTGTACAGAAGTTTTATCCGATCAAATATGAGTATTCCAAGATTGTAGGAGTTTTTCTTGTAATTGCCATTATTGCGGGGTGCTATTATTCACTCTATTATGCCGGATATTTGAATTTGGGCTACAAAGTATTGATGCTTATTGGATATGTGGTTTTGTTGTTTCTCCTCCGTGTCCTGAATTTGACTGAAATAAAAACAACAACTAAAAGATTATTGAGAAGAAATTAGTTTTATTAATAACCTTTTGACGAAAGGAAATGAATGGAAAAGATTTGCGTTAAGATAAAAAGAGTTTCGGAAGATTATAAAGATATTCCGTTACCTAACTATGCTACGGAAGGTAGCTCCGGTTTTGATGTCAGAGCAGCGGTAAAAGAAGTGGTTGTAATGGAGCCCGGGAAATTTACTATGGTTCCAACTAATCTCAGTGTCGAAATTCCTACCGGATACGAAATTCAAGTCCGCCCGAGAAGTGGTTTGGCTGCCAAACATGGAATCGGTGTATTGAATTCTCCCGGAACAATCGATTCCGATTACCGGGGAGAAATAAAAATAATTTTGTTTAATTTCGGCTCCGAAACTTTTGAAATTAACAAAGGGGATAGAATAGCGCAATTAGTTTTGGCTAAAACATATATGGCAGATTTGGTAGAGTCGAATGAAATAAACTCCAGTGACAGAGGAGACGGTGGTTTCGGACACACCGGTGTGAAATAGAAAAAGTTAGGATACGTTAATGGGAGAATTTGTTCATCTTCATAATCATTCGCATTACAGTTTGCAAGATGCTGCCTGTACAATAGAGCAGTTGGTTAACGCCGCTGTTGAAAAAGGGCAAAAGGCATTGGCATTAACCGATCACGGTGTAATGCATGGTTGCGGAGAGTTTTATAAAAAAGCGAAAAAAGCCGGAATCAAACCGATTCTCGGAACCGAAGCATATATTGTTCAGGAAGGAAGTCGATTCGATAAAGGAGGACAAGGACGAAAAAGAAGCGGTAACTATAATCATATAGTATTACTTGCCAAAAACACTACAGGTTATCATAATCTTGTGAAGCTTTCTTCTATCGGATACCTGGAGGGGTTTTATTACAAGCCTCGTATCGATATGGAAGTTTTGGAAAAGTATAAAGACGGGATAGTCTGTACTTCCGCTTGCTTGGCCGGTCCGGTTTCCGCGCAATTGGTAAATGGCAACTACGAAAAGGCAAAAGAGATAGCGATCCGTTACAAAGAATTATTCGGGGACGATTTCTATCTTGAAATACAAGATCACGGTTTGGAAAAAGATCAGGCTGTGTTGCAAGGTGTTCCTAAGCTGGCTAAAGAATTGGGGATCAAGATCGTAGCTACTAACGATATTCATTATATCGAAAGAGATCATGCGCTTGCTCATAATATTTTATTGCTTCTCGGAGATAAATCGGGTAAAGCCGATTATCGCGAATTAAGATACAAAACCGATCAGGTCTATTTTAAATCGACCGAAGAGATGATTGAGCTTTTTAAGGATTATCCCGGCGCTATTGAGAATACCGTTGAGATTGCCGAGAAATGTAATTTCGATTTTGAGTTCAGTGGATTTCACACTCCTTTGTTTCCAATTCCGGAAGATTCCAAAGCAAAAAATCTTGATGAGTATTTTGAGCTTTTGGCCGTGGAAGGTCTGCACGAAAGATTCGATGTAATCACTCCCGAAATTCAGGAACGCTTTGATTACGAAATCGGTGTGATCAAACAAATGGGGTACTCGGGATATTTTCTGATTGTGCATGATTTTATTAACGCTTCAAAAGATCGTGGAATTCCTGTAGGGCCTGGGCGAGGTAGTGCTGCCGGTAGTTTGGTGGCTTATGCTCTAAGTATCACTAATGTTGACCCGTTGGAATACGATCTTCTTTTCGAAAGATTTTTGAATCCCGAAAGAAAGTCGATGCCTGATATCGACGTCGACTTTGCCGATGACCAGCGAGGCGACGCAATTGAATATACAAAACAACGATACGGTTACGATTCCGTATGTCAGATTATTACATATAACCGACTCTCATCTAAAGCGGTATTGAAAGATGTGGCGAGAGTTTTGAAGATCCCTATTGCTACTGTAAATAATATTACCAAGTGGATCCCTTCAAAATTCGGTAAAGTTTTTTCGATTGAGCAATCTCTCGAAGAAGTTGCCGAACTTAAATGGGTTAAAGAATCTACCGATCCGCAGATTCAGGATTTGATCAAGTACGGTAAGATTCTCGAAGGGATGAATCGTAACGCGTCCAAGCATGCGGCCGGAGTCGTTATAACTCCCGGATCAGTAAGTGATTTTGTTCCCCTTGCCCGTGCCGGAGCAGAAGGAGATATCGTTACTCAGTACAACATGAAAGAGCTTGATACTCAGGGTATTCTGAAGATGGACTTTTTGGGGCTTAGAACTCTATCCATCATTAGAGACGCTCTGAAGCTCATTAAGAAAAACAGAGGTATTGAGTTCTCTTCCGATGATATTCCGCTCGATGATCAGAAAACTTTCGATATGATTTCAAAGGGACAAACAAGTGGAGTGTTCCAGTTTGAATCCGGCCCAATGCGAGAGTATCTCAAAATGTTGGCTCCTCGCAGTATAAAAGATATTTCGGCGATGAACGCCCTTTATCGTCCCGGCCCGATGGAATTTATCGAAGACTTTATCGAGATGCGTCATGGTCGTAAAGAGATTACATATTTACATCCTTTACTCGAACCGATCCTGAAAGAGACTTACGGTATTATCGTTTACCAAGAGCAGGTAATTCAGATCGCCAATAAAATTGCCGGTATGACCTTAGCTGAAGCGGATATTCTCCGTAGAGCGATGGGTAAAAAAGACAAAGCCGCAATGGTAGAGCAGCAGAAGAAGTTCGTTGATGGCGCTGTTGCTAATAAGGTCGAGAAGAAGATAGCCGAAAACATCTTCGTGGTGATAGATAAATTTGCGAACTACGGGTTCAACAAAAGTCATGCGGTTGCCTATAGTTTGGTAGCTTATCATACTGCCTATTTGAAAGCTAATTATCTGCCTGAGTTTTTGGCAGCAAACTTAACGAATGAGTTTAACAATACCGAGAAGGTAACTTCTTTCTTAGATGATTGTAGAAAGCTTAAGGTTCCTGTAAGACCTCCTACGGTTAACAGGCCGGCAGTATATTTCGACGTAGACGGCGATACGGTAATATTTGGTATGTGCGCTATAAAGAATGTCGGTATAAACGCGATAGAAGAATTGGCCAGAAAGAGAAAAGAACTCGGACGCGATTTTACTTCGATCTACGATTTATGTATGAATATAGATACTCGTACTGTTAATAAAAGAGTGCTCGAAGGATTGGTTAAGGCCGGAGCCCTTGATGAGCTTAGTGGCTCAAGAGCTCAAAACTTTTTGGCCATTGAAGAAGCTCTCTCTTTCGGAGCAAAAGCGCAGAACGCAAAGAACTCTCAGATGGATAGCCTCTTCGGAGAGATCGCCGAAGAAATGGAAATACCGGAACCGGAATTACCTGATGTTCAGCCTTGGAACGTGAAAGAAAAACTGGCTAAGGAAAGAGAAGTGTTAGGCTTCTATCTCTCAGATCATCCTCTTAGGAAGTTCGAAAGAGAATATAAATCTTTTGCCTCGGTGCATCTCGGTGAACCTGCGACTTACGAAGGAAAAGATTATGTGGTTGCCGCGGCGGTTGTTACCGATATTCGCACTAAGCTTGATAAATCGGGTAACCAAATGGCTTTCTTTAAGATCGATGATTTTACCGGATCTTGCGAAGGAATTATGTTCTCCAAAATATATTCCGAGTTCGGAGCTTGTATGGAACCGGAAGGAACCGTGCTCGTAAAAGGACGATTGGAAAATAGTGGTGATATGATTAAGATTCACGCGGAGGAAGCCTACCCACTGGATGAAGTAAAATACAAAATGACTAACAAGATTTTATTGTATGCCACTGATCAGAAACATGACGCAGAGACAATAAAAAAACTAAAAAACATAATGGATAATTATTCCGGAGATATTCCCGTCTTCATGTGTGTCAAGGATAATGGGAATATCAGAGAATTCTACCTAAGTTACAAAGTGGAAATCTGCGACGGCTTAATTAATGACTTAACGGATCTCTTGGGTGAAAACGGATTCAAATATATTCCGTAAAAAGTTGATTTGATTTACCAGATCAGTTTTCTTAAGTTTGATCCAATATTTTAAAACTATTAGGGAAAAGATATTATGGCAAAGAAATGGGCTTTGGTATTAGGCGCTTCAAGTGGATTTGGTGGCGCATGTGCTGTTAAGTTAGCCGAGGATGGATTTAATATTATAGGAATTCATCTTGATAGAAAAGTTACAATGCCGAATGTTGATAAAATTATCAAGAAAATAAAGAAGACAGGTCAGCAAGCGATATTCTTTAATATCAACGCAGCTGATCAGATAAAAAGAAACGATGTTCTTGACGAACTTCAGGAAATGAACGACGCTTCCAAAGAAGAAAATAAAATTAATGTTCTAATTCACTCATTGGCTTTTGGTTCCCTTAAACCCTTTATCGGAAAAAACCAAAGTGAAATCACTACTCCGGCTCAATTGAACATGACATTGGATGTTATGGCTAACAGCCTTGTTTACTGGACTCAAGGTTTGGTGCTCAGAGATATGTTGGCCGAAGGAGCAAGAATATTCGCTCTTACTAGTGCAGGTTCTACTAATGTTATTCCTAGCTACGGGGCTGTCTCTGCGGCCAAAGCAGCTTTGGAATCTCATATCAGACAACTCGCTGTTGAGCTCGGATCTATGAAAGTTACTGCTAACGCTATTATGGCCGGCGTAACCGATACTCCTGCTTTAAGAAAAATTCCGGGAAATGTCGAAATGCTAGAAGCAGCTACTATGAAAAATCCCGGCGGAAGATTAACTACTCCCGAGGATGTTGCTCAGGCAATCTCTTTATTATGCGACGATAGGGCTTATTGGATATCAGGAAATACTATTGGTGTTGATGGTGCGGAATATGTGACAGATTATACCGGAAAGAAAGTCTGTAATCCAATCAAATAAATCCGGGGAAAAATCCCATGTTCGAATTTAATTTTACCGAAGAACAAAATATGCTTCGCGATATGGTTCGCGATTTTACTAACAATGAAATCAAACCGATCGCTTCTAAGATTGATGAAGAGGAAAAAATTCCTCGTGACTTAATTAACAAACTTGCCGAATTAGGTATTCTCGGCGTCGCCTTTCCCGAAGAATATGGCGGCGGAGGTTTTGGCGAGGTTGGATATTGTATCACTCAGGAAGAAATAGCCCGTGGATGTATGTCTACCGCTACCTTTATCGGTGCGCATCAATCCATTGGTACTAATTCTATTTTTCTTGGTGGAACAGAGGAACAAAAAAAGAAATATATTCCTTTGTTGGCTTCCGGAGAAAAAATCGGAGCGTATTGCTTAACTGAGGCGCAAGCCGGATCGGATGCTTTTAATCTTAAAACACGTGCCGATAGAAACGAAAACGGATGGGTGATTAATGGTGAAAAGCTCTGGATCACAAACGGAGGAATTGCAGATATCGTTTCTTTGTTTGCCCGTACCCAAAAAGGTATTACCGCTTTTATAGTGGAAACAGATACCGAGGGCTTTAGTGCCGGTCCCCCTGAAAAGAAAATGGGAATTAAAGGAAGCACTACAAATCCGTTGACTTTTGAAAATGTTCATATTCCCGCAGAAAATCTTTTGGGAACCGATGGACGCGGATTTTTGTTGGCTATGAAAGTTCTTAACGCCGGAAGACTCGGCCTCGGTGCCGCCTGCTTAGGCGCGGCTAAAGAGTTGTTGGAACTTTCGGTTAAGTATTCTAAAGAAAGAAAGCAGTTCGAACAGCAGATTAGCAAATTCCAAGCGGTTCAATTTATGCTTGCGGAAATGACAACCATGATCTACAACATGGAATCGATTGTCTATCGTACCGCGGTTGACTATGATCTCGGAAAAGATATTTCCCGTCAAGCCGCGATGGTTAAATACTATTGTTCCGATTCGTTGGACAAAATTGCCGATCTTGCTGTCCAAGTTCACGGAGGCATGGGATATTCCAAAGAATTACCGATTGAAAGATTCTATCGGGACGCAAGAATTAACAAAATTTTCGAAGGGACTAACGAAATCCAAAAAGGAATCATTGCCCGAGAAATTATTAAAAAGAATGGAAAAGTTTGACCAATAAACATGAAAGGAAAAAACAATGAAACCTTTTGAATTTACAGATGACAATTTCGACGCCGAAGCTCTTAAAGCTGATACTCCGGTCTTAGTCGATTTTTGGGCAACTTGGTGTGGCCCTTGTCGCCAGATCGCTCCGATCGTCGAAGAACTCGCTGCCGATTACGACGGTAAAGTTAAAATCGGTAAACTTGATGTCGACTCTAATCAACAAACCGCTATTAAATATGGCGTCCGTAGCATCCCTACTGTTTTGCTAATTAAAAACGGGGAAGTGAAAGAAACCATCATCGGCGCTGTTGCAAAAGCCACATTCGTAGAAAAAATAGACGCGTTAATCTAAACGCTTTTAAGATATTTCCGAGGCTGTTCTCCATTACGAACAGCCTCTTTTCTTTTCACAAACTTTAGCCTACAAAACAATCCTCGCTCTTTGATTAAATGTAATTTCATTTTGCGCGACTGTCACCTCTCTTTGAACGAGTGTAACTTCACTTTGAACGACTGTCACTTCGTTTTGAACGAGTGTAACTTCTCATTGCATGACTGCCACTTCGTTTTGAACGAGTGTAACTAGACTTTGTACGACCGTCACCTCTCTTTGAACGAATGTAACTTCTCATTGCACGGCTGTCACCTCGCATTGAATGAGTGCGACTTCTCATTGAACGATTGTCACCACCCTTTGAACGAATGTAACTTCTCATTGAACGATTGTTACCTCGCATTGAATGAGTGCAACTTCCCTTTGAACGATTGTCACCACCCTTTGAACGAATGTAACTTCTCATTGAACGATTGTCACCTCGCTTTGATCGAGTGTAACTTAGCATTGGGCACTGTTCAAAGAAGTGTGTCAGTTCATTATGGTTTCATGATTCTGTCTTCAAATATAATAAATAGTTGATTATATATAAGCCCCCACTCCGCTATAGGTCTAGTTCCCAAATTATTCATGTTATTGTAGGCCAAATAAAGGAGTTTGTATAGAGCCATATCGCTAGCAAAAACTCTCTTTGTTTTAGTTATTTTTCTTAATTGGCTGTTAAAGCTCTCAATAATATTCGTAGTATACATTACCTTTCTTATTTCTTTGGGGTAATCGAAAAAGTTTGTAAGTCTTTCCCAGTTATTCAACCATCCGTTAACCATAGCCGGATATTTCTTAGCCCACTTCAGATCAAGGTCATTCAGAGCTTTTGCGGCTGTATCTTTCTTGTGAGCTTGATATATTAACTTAAGGTCAGTGGCTACTTCCTTTTTGTCTTTGTAAGCCACCTTTCTAAGTGAATTGCGTATTTGATGTACTACGCATAGTTGAACCTTAGTTTCGGGGAAAGTAGCTTCTATTGCCTCTGCAAACCCTTTTAAGTTATCAATGCAAGCTATGAAGACATCCCTTACGCCTCTTTGTTTAAGATCGTTCAATACTTTCAACCAATAGCCGGATCCTTCTTGTTCTCCGACATATAGTCCCAACAAATCCTTTATCCCTTCTCTATTTACTCCTATTACGCAGTAGACGGCCTTTAAGACTATTCTTTTGTTCTCTCTTACTTTGTAATGCAAGGCATCCAGCCAGATGAACGGATATACGCTTTCCAGCTCTCTATTTTGCCATAACTCTACTTCCTCTACTATTTTATCGGTTATGCCGGTTATCGTTGCCGGAGATACCTTTATGCCGTAGAGTTCTTCCATGTGACTCCGGATATCAGTATAGCTCATTCCCTTTGAATAGAGACTAATTATTTTATTATCTAAGGTATTTCCTAAGGTGGTTTCTCGCTTGGGTAAGATTACCGGTTGGAAACTTGAATCCCTATCACGGGGAGTGACTACATCTATATTTCCGAAGGAGGTTTTCACTTGTTTGGTTTTCTTCCCGTTCTTTCTGTTCGAGCTAATCTGTTCTTTTAAATGACCTTCTAATTCCCCTTCAAGACTTGTTTCCAACAGATGTTTTAACATAGGGGCGAATATCCCTTCTTTTCCTTCTAAAGGGACGCCTTGAAGTAATTGTTCTTTTGCTTCTTTCGAGAAGGTGATCCAATCGAATTCTT
Organism: uncultured Ignavibacteriales bacterium; assembly: GCA_942492055.1. GTDB lineage: Bacteria > Bacteroidota > Ignavibacteria > Ignavibacteriales > Melioribacteraceae > CALODP01. The sequence continues at coordinate 279,064 of CALODP010000002.1, forward strand.
TTTTGATTTCTGCCATTGTGTGTCCTTTTTTCATTCCCTAATCTATTATTTTTTTCTGACACACTTTAATGAACAGAGCCTAGCATTGTACGACAGCCACCACCCTTTGATCAAGTGTAACTTCGCTTTGATCGAATGCTCTTCTGCTCTTCACGAACATCCCGACGCTTTGGTAGAACGTAACTTTGCTTGGAATTCGATTGATTATTCTAGTCTCTTTATCTAAAAAATATTATTGAGTTAGCGAATAGCAGGGATAACCATAGCATTTGGGGTGTGGATTGTTTCTCAAGTAAAGTATTATTTCTTTATCAATAATTTTTGAGATTAGATTGCAGATTTCTATTAATTGAAAATAAAAAATATTTTATATCCGAGGAAATTACCATGGCTCAAAAAGAAAATAGTGAAGGGGCATTGAACGTAGTAAGTTCTCAAAAAAAATTACCCATGATTCATCTGAGTAGCGTTCAGGTGGCGATCTAAGGATTTCTACTACAATTCAAGGTAATAGAGTAATGAATCATCAATTATCCGAAGTAAGTTCGGAAAGATTTTTCTATCACTTTTCAAAAGTGATATATGGAAAAAATTCTTGTTCTACTAATTCACAGAAATGTAATTGAAAAACTGTATAGAATGTAAAAGGGTAATTAACATCTTCTCTTTTGAGCTGAAAAAAAATAAAAAAAATAATACTAAAGGGGTTTATTCAAAATAGTGAATAAAATAATTCATTTAAAAGAAGAAAAACTCGGGAAACCCCTTTCATTATTGATTAAAATGGAAATTAGTATTATTTTTACGCACCAAAATAGGGGGGGCTCTATACACTTCTTCAACGGTGATATTACCACGCTACCAATATCACCCCTTGACAAAGTAGTATGGTAATATTATTTTCAGACAAAAATTAAATCGAAAACGCATTACACCCAAAGGGTGCACGTTCTTTGATTTGATGCTTGACTAATAATAGTTTATATAGTATTTTGATTTTGCTTTACATCATAAAAAAATATTTATCAACAAACTCGGTTGATTAGACGTTTGAAATCCCAGAAAGTTCCATGCATAATTAATTCACTACAACTAACTATCTTAACAACTAAAATGGAGTAGCTATGTTAAAACGTACTACTATGTTATTATTGCTGGCATTTTGCTTTACTTCGCTTCTTTCTGCTCAAGTTAACTTAAAAAAAGAGCACAAAGTTGTAGATAAAGAAGTTGCTGCAATGACTGCCAAAAGTTTGGCTCCGTCAAACGATGTATTGGCTGCAAACGCAATTCTGATAGGTAAGGCTTGGAATGCTTATACAACACAAGCTTCATTTACAAATCAAATTTATTTTGATCCGTATTCATCATTATTAGCTATCATTAAAAGAAATGATAAAACAGGCGCCGGAAGTGGTAGAATTGTTTATCAGGTATCCGATGATATGGGACAGAACTGGACAGAACAAATAGGTCCTATGAATGAGCCATTTGGATTTATAGCTGGAAGACATCCGAATGTTGTAATCGCCAATCCAACAAAAACTGACAATGTTGAAGAAGTAGCAGTTGTAGGTGCTTGGGCAGAATTAGGCGCTACTTGGAGATATTTGGCACTTAGCGGAGACGCACCTGGTGCAGGTGAATTTTCTTTCCATGTTGATAGTGTATTTGCTCCGGCTGATGAGATGTTTGTTGGTGCAAACGGCTCTGTTTTCGTTCCTGCTGGATTGCAAGAATACGATTCAATATCTGTTGACAAAAAAGTAAACACTTATCTATTAAAGTCTGATGATAAAGGTGCTACTTGGAGTAAGGAAATCCTTTCTTATGAGTCTGATTTCTTTGAAGATACATTTAATGGTATGAAGGGTGATATAAATCATGCCGGAAATGGTTTCATTATGGTTCAAGGACAAGCTCCTTCAATGAATGGTGAGATATACACATTCGGTCTAAAAGCAACCTCAGATGATGGCGCTACATTCGCAAACGAATGGGCATGGGCTGATTGGAGAGAAGCTGCAATTGACGGTGGTAAATTAGGTGATAAAGTTCATGGATTAAGTTATGAGTGTGATTTTATTACTTATACCACTGCTGGTAAAACAGCTGCTTCTGCTTTCTTTGCCGGAACATTTACAGATACAGTTGGATCCAATACTGGTGTTTATGTAATCGATAATCAAACTGGTTCTTGGAGAGCAACAAAGATAGCTGCTCTAAATACAACAGGTATTGATCTAGCAGGTGGTTTAAATACACTTAACGAAATTGAATTTGCCAGAAGCGTTGATGGAAGTGTTCTAGCTGTTAAATATGCTGATCTTCCTTCTGCAACTGCAACAAAATATGATTTATATGTTTCATGGTATAATGGTGCTACATGGACATCAGCAGTAAATATTACTGAAACTCCTGATGAGAGTGAAGTTTATTCTCAAACAGCTCCAATCCTTTACAAAAATGGTGATGATTATCAATTATTTACTATGTATACTCAGTTCGGATTGGATCCTACTTCAGGTGAACCAAGTGATGTTGAAGAATGTTCCTTCTACTTGCTAGACGGCGTTACAGCAACAGTAGTAGCTGATGTTGAAGATAATGTTGGTACTGTAGCTTCTTTCAAGTTAGATCAGAATTATCCTAACCCATTTAATCCTACTACCACAATTTCTTACACCTTACCTGAGAAAGGAATTGCATCAATTAAAGTTTATGATGTTTTAGGAAAAGAGGTTGCCACATTATTGAACGGAATACAAGAAGCTGGTTCAAACAAAGTTAAATTTGATGCTTCAAATTTAGCTTCCGGTTTGTATATCTACAAAATCCAGGCCGGACAGTATACTGCTTCAAAGAAAATGATGTTGATAAAATAAGATAGTTCCATAAATTAAGCTCTCTCTGAAAGGAGAGAGCTTATATTTATTTTAAATAGTGTAGATTGATTAAATAACAATCTATTACCGATAATGGTAAGGAGATTCAGAAAAATGGCTAAAACAAAAATTTGTTTATTTTTGCTTAGTTTCCTCTTAATAGGTAGTCTTTCCTATGGACAGCTCGGAGCCGGAAAATTGGCCGGAAAGATTACGGACGCGGAAACAGGAGAACCATTAATAGGCGCTAACATTGTAATATTAAATACACAAATGGGTGCGGCTACTGATATTAATGGCGAGTATTTTATTCTAAATATAACCCCTGGTACTTATAACGTAAAAGTTTCATTTGTCGGATATAGCTCGAAAACGATTCAGAATATTCGTGTTGTAACCGGAATTACATATGAGTTAAACACCAATTTGTCAAGCGGTATTGACCTCGATGAAATTGTAGTGACGGATAAAAAGTTTTTTGAGGAAAAAGCAACTAATACAGTTAAAGTTGTTGACGCAGATCAAATTGCAAAAATGCCCGTAAAAGGCATAACAAAAGTAGCTTCTTTACAATCGGGAGTAGTAGCAGCTGAAGGTAGCGGCGGAGCTGATGGGAATGCAAACATTAACGTTCGCGGAGGTAGATCTTCAGAGGTTTTGTATATTATTGATGGTGTGCCACAAAACAATGTAATGAATAATCAAAGTGAAGCGCAAGTTAGTGATTTTGCGATTGATCAGATGTCATTTCAAGTTGGTGGTTATGAAGCTAAGTATGGACAGGCGCAATCTGGAATTATTAATATTACAACCAAAGCTGGTTCACCAAAATATAATCTATTTGCAGATTTGGTTACGTCCAGTTTCACAGATGATTATGGCTATAATCTTTATACTGGGTCATTAAGTGGTCCAATAATACCTGGAAATGGAAATCATACATTTTTTGTATCGGCAGAGCGGGGTTGGTTTTTGGATAATAATCCCTCAGCTGTGGACTTAAAATTTGAAACATTGAATAAAAGTTATAATTATAGACCTAATACTTCTTCAGGTGTCTGGAGATTTACCGCTAGAACTAATCATGATTTTGGTAATATCAGATTTAATTTAGGAGCAAATGTTAACCTCAGAAATGCAAGAGGTTATATACATTCATATGTAAAAAATAATTCTCAGATGTTTCCAGAATTTGATCAGAATAATTATTCATTAAGTGCAAGAATGTCACATACAATTTCAAATTCAACATTTTGGAATCTTAATGTTGGGTATCGAAAATTTTATACTGAGGAGTACAATCCTGTATTTAAGGACGATATATTTAAGTATGGAGACAAAGAAGCTCTATATAATGAGTTAGGTGTAGTAGTAGCTTCTAATGGATTACGGATACAAAAAGATGCTGAAGGAGTTTTTTGGAAATACGGTAGAGTAAATAATGTATACTCAAAAGATGAGAATGATATTATTTCTGGTGATTTTAATCTTACATCACAATATGAGAATCACCTGATTGAATTAGGTGGAGGGTTTCAATATAATACAATTAGAAGTTTATATATAAATCCTGCCTCACTTGCATTTATGGTAAAAGATCAAGGTTACTCGAAGACGGAAGCAATTGCAAATTCACAACCAACTATTTTTGGCTATGACCTTAATTTGAATAAGACCAATAGTGGTGATGGCGAATTTGCTCCCAAAAATCCAATTCTTGGGTATTTTTATATTCAAGATAGATTTGAGGAAGATGACATAGTATTAAATCTTGGTCTACGTGTGGATTATTTTGATACCCAGGAGGATGTTCTTAAGAATCCGAGTAAGCCATTTTTGGGAGGAGATGATCCTACCAAGTTTGATAAAAATGACTTTACAGCAAAGGATGTTGAAGTTGAATTTTCACCAAGAATCGGATTAGGATTTCCAGTTACCGAGTCAACTGTATTTCATGCTCAATACGGAAGGTTTATTCAACAACCTGCGTTAGAGGATTTGTACAATGGGCCATATGATATTATTACTTTCGAAACAATGGATCCTCAATATGTAAGAACAGGCTCTATCTCTAGTGAAGAGACCATACAATATGAAATTGGTTTGAGACAAGTAATTGGTGGTAACACAGCCCTAAATGTAACTGCTTTCTATAAAACAATTAAAGGTTTGGTTAACAGACAATTAAGATTTTTCCAAAGAACTGATGGTGGTGCTAAATATACATACATAGCTCCGCAAAATTCCGACTTTGGAACAACAAAAGGGATGGCTTTATCGTTAGATATTACAAAATTGAGTTATTTTAATGTCTCAGCACAGTACACTTATTCTATTGCTGAGGGAACAGGTTCTTCTACAAATTCCAGTCAAACTGCAGTTTTTAGGAATCAAGATAATGAGGCGCCCAAAGTAATTGCTCCTCTGGATTTTGATCAGAGACACACAGCAATTTTTAATATAAATTTTTACGTTCCAAAAGGTGAATTGGGTTTATTGGAACAATTAAATGCTAATATCCTTCTATCGTATAATAGTGGTAGGCCATATACTCCATTAGATTACTTTGATATATTAACAGGAAATGATGGAGGCCCAAGTACTACTGGTTATATGAATTCGAGATATATGTCCGGGTCGTTTAGAATGGATCTAAAAATAGATAAGGTATTTAATATTGGTAACCTTAGCCTTACTCCATATGTTTGGATCGAGAATGTATTTGATGCTGATAATGTTGTGAATGTTTATCAATCGACTGGAGATCCGTATACCACTGGATACCTAAAAACCGATCAAGGTAAAGCAATCATTGAAGCACGTGGTGAAGGTTACGAAAATGATTATAAAGCCTTGGAAAGAGATCCTGGAAATTTTGGTATCCCAAGACAAATCAAGCTAGGGCTTAGAGTGAATTTTGGTAATATCACTTTTTAGTAACTGAGTAAGACATTTTTTCCAAAAGAGGAATTAAACAATGAAATTAAAACGACGAAAAATATATCATATCCTGGTACTCATAATAGGGGTTTGCCTTTCGTATGGTTTTTTCGCAGCGGAGAAAAACGGGAAGAGCAATCCAGAGACTAGTGTTAAAAGCTTGAGTAAGGGTAACAAGAGTTTATCAGGAAAACAAGGGGATTCGTATCTATTTGCAATAAATAATATCAGTCTTCCAATAGATAATAAAGGTATTATTGCTGATGTAAATATCCCATCTGTAGGAAAGGGGGGGAAATATGGAGGCGAAATATTTCTTTTCTCCGGTGGCTTTTTTATGAGCGGGAAAGCAAATGGAAAGTTGTGGGCTAACGCTCAAGCTAGTGCTTCTTTGATTGAAAACTGGGTTCCGGGTGTAGTCGGTGGGCAAGGAGATCCAAGGAATGTTGTTTACGTAGTAGATAAATCAGATCCACCGTTTTCACAAAGTTGGATTGATTGGGCAGATGCAGTTGCATTAGGGGCAGATTATTATGACGGAAATGGAAATGGTGTTTATGATCCTATCGATCTCGATGGAAATGGAGTATGGGATCCTACTGAAGATATGCCGGATTTAATTGGTGATCAAGTTGCCTGGTCCGTTTACAATGATGGTCAACCGGTTGGGAACCGTACTAATGGGTTTCCTGGGATTGCACCTCAAGGAATTGAAGTGAGACAATCTGTATTTGGTTTTGCATCAAAAGGAATTATCGGAAATATTATTTTTGTTAGATATAGATTTAAAAATACTGGTACGGTTGCTGATGTCATGGACAGCGTCTATTTTGGTGTCTGGGCTGATCCAGATTTAGGAACACCTACAGATGATTATGTAGGTTGTGATATTGATCGAAATGCTGGGTATGTTTATAATCTTCAAAAGGATGATAGATATGGAAGTCAAACTCCATGTTTTTTGATCGATTTCTTTTCGGGGCCTGGAGTTTATGTTCCAGGAGTTTCATTTACTGATGTAAATGAAAATGGAATTTACGATGAAGGTACTGATATTGCCGTTGATACTGCATTTACAGTAAAAGGACAATTAAAGGGAGTTGATGTTTTTCCTGGAGCTACAAATTTAGGGCTATCTTCTTTTGTTCAATACATACAGGGAGACGAAGACCTCAGAGATCCTCATGAGGCATCCGAAGCGCGACACTATATGCTTGGATTAAACAGAGTAGGGCAAGAGATTGATCCTTGTAATTGGGCATATGGAGTGGTAAAAGGTGTAGATTGTACAACTCTTGATAATAAGTTTTGGTATTCTGGTGACCCTGTGAAACAGACTGGATGGCTTGTTGCTGATGGGGGAGATCAACGTCAAATGCAAAACATCGGTCCTTTTCAGCTATTAAAGGATGAAGAAGTTGAAGTAACAGTAGCTTATATTGTTGGACAAGGAGCTTCAAGTGTTCTTTCGGTCGATAAAGCAAAAAGCACTTCTGATGGTGCGCAATTCATTTTTGATCATAATTATTTATCTCCTTCGCCACCACCAGCAGTTAAGCCAAGAATTGTTGGTGGAGATAATTACATTGATATCTATTGGGATACTCCAGAACAAGTTAATTATCATAGCCTAACTGACGCTTGGGATCTGAAGTTTCAAGGTTATAATGTATATACTTATAAGACAAATTCTACTATTGAGACAATTGACGATCACCCAAATGTTAAACTTTATAAAACATATTCATTGAACAATGAAGTAAAGAATATATTTAAAGAGAATCCAGAGACAGGTGGATTAGATCCATTATATGCTGAAGGTGAAAATAAACTGGATTCAGCTTTGTATTCTGATCCTGAAACTGGACGAATCAGACTTCGAATTACTAACGATCCTAATACCGGTGATGAATTAATAAAAGGGAAAGAATATTATTTTGCTATTACCGGGTACGCTTTAAATTACATGGGATTAAAATATAAAACAGATCCAGCTGATACTGAAGTTGACCCGACTAAAGGTATTCTTAAAGATGGCGATTACTATTTGTCGATAGATGCTTTTACAGCTGAGGCTGAAAACATTCCTAAGGTTTTCAAAGTGACTTTTGGTGAAGATATGTATACTCGAATTGAGGAGAATACTAGAATCACTGGAGAAAATTCAAAAATAGTTGAATACGACATTATTGATAAAAGTGCCTTAACTGGTGATGAGTACCAAGTTAATTTCTTCCCTGATAGTACTTCAGAGAAATATTTACCATATTGGAAAATAACTAATTTGACTAATGGAAATGTTTTATTGGATTCAGCTCAGTATTATTCTTTTGGCCATAATGATAGCATAAGTGCTGAAATAACTGATGGCTTCATTCTTAGAATATCAAAAGAAGATCCAAGTGTTGATACGATGAAATTTGTTTCTACCAATACATGGTATGATAAAGAGATGGTGAAGTTCTACTATCCCGGTACAGATATTGATCAGGATAATGCGGAAATCAAGGGAATTACCAATTCATTAGCAGGGCTTAATTCGACGTTCATAAAGGGAGATAGACTCCGTAACGTTGAGATACGATTCAATGAATCCGGAAAAGCCTATCGTTATTTAGCCGGTTATATTGGTTCCAAAATCAGTTCAAAAAATTCGACGGTATATGCTGAAGCTGTTACAGAAGCCGATACTACTGGTAAGGGAATAGTTGGCAAACTTGGACAGGGATTTGTTGATGTACCTTTTACTGCATGGGTAAAAGACGATGAATATGGTGAAACAAGGCAATTGGCAGTTGGGTTTATTGAAAAATCTAAGAGTTTAGGTGGTAATCCGGATGGTGTTTGGGAGCCAGACACTAATGTATTCGTCTCCGGTGAATATATTTTAATATTTGACGAGGATTATGATCACTCTGGAAATAATACGATTCTAAAAGGTGGCTTTCCTGATGGAGCGAAAACAATTTGGGCTGAATTAAGAGGTGGAAAATATTATCCTGTACCTGAAAGTGCAAATTTGTCATATAGAGATAGACAGGTCGCTAAGTCTCCTTTCTTAAATACATTATATGTAGTTGATCTTTCGCGTTCAAAAGGGGCGATATTAGATTATAGTGGGAGTATTGTTTCGCTTCCAGTAGCTAAGTATCCGTTTACTCCGGCCGATGTTATTAAATTTAAGACTGTTTTAAAGGGAGAGATTACTTCCGCAGATAAAAAGGCATTATTTGATAAAGTTACTGTATATCCTAATCCATTATTTGGATTTAATGTGGCTACGAGTTACGATAATTCTAATACTGATGAGCCGTTTGTGACATTCTCAAACTTACCTGATGATATTTCTATCAAGATATTCTCATTATCAGGTAACTTATTGAGAACTCTTAATTCTGATGATAAATCTTCGCCAACTTCACCATTCTTAAGATGGGATTTGAAAAATGAATCAGGATTAAGAGTCGCTAGTGGTATGTATATTGCTATTGTCACATCTCCAGAATACGGAGATAAAGTGTTGAAATTTGCGATAATTATGCCTCAAAAACAAATTCCTAAGTATTAATGTATTTAATTATACCAAAATACATTTATGGTATTAGAAAAATATTTGGAGCGAAGTAAAATGAAAAAATACACATTGTTGTTAATAATATTATTTGCGTCTCTTGTTTATGGCGGAGATGTTTCTCGAAAGGGAACGACTGGTGCAGAAGAATTACTTCTGCCGGTTGGAGCACGAAGTATTGCTTCGGGTGGTGCATTTATGGCTAGTGTAACTGGGCTTGAGGCAATTCATTATAATCCTGCTGGAGTATGCCTTTCTGCTAAAAGTGAGGCTATGTTTAATTATATGACCTATATTGCTGATATTAATGTCGGCTATTTTGCAGCAGGTACTAGACTCGGTGATTTTGGGTCATTAGCTTTAAGTATAAAGTCGTTGGATTTTGGAGATATTCCTATTACAACCTCGAATGATCCAGATGGAACTTCGGGACAAACATATTCTCCTTCATTTACGGTGTTTGGAGTAACTTATTCAAAGGAAATCTCCGATAGAATAAGTGTTGGAACAAATTTTAAATTAATCAACGAAGAGATTGTTAATACTAGTGCTACTGGATTTGCGATTGATATAGGTGTTCAATATCAATTTAGTGAAAATGTTAGTATAGGTGCTGCTCTCAATAATGTTGGATCAAATATGTCTTTTTCAGGAAGTGACATGATTTATTCAACTGAGGTCCCTGGCTCGCAACTTAGTGGAGGAGATGGAGCAGTGCAAGTTGTTACTGAAGAATTTCAACTGCCAAGTTCATTTTCACTAAGTTTTGCATATAAGCATAGTGTAAATCAATACAACAATATAGCGGTTGCATCTACATTTGTATCTAATAATTCTCAAGAAGATGTATTCCGTTTCGGATTGGAATATAGTTACATGGATATCTTATTCCTTCGCGGTGGTTATAAACTACAAACTGAGAATATTGATGACGATATTTATGGGTTAACTGCTGGTGCCGGTGTAAAATATGATTTATCCGGCGATATGGCTGTTGCTGTTGATTATGCTTATAGAGATGTGCAGGAATTCCAAAATCCGAATCATGTATTTACTGTAAAAATGTTCTTTTAATTTATATATCGTATTTACAAATAAGCGTCTAATGATTATTTTCGTTAGGCGCTTTTTTTATACCTTACTTATTTTCAATTAGTGTTGTAACTTATTATTGTAATTATAGAGCTATTACAATATTTATTAAATAATTTGAGATTTTGCATGCTACGGAACAAACTTACCATCTTATTCTTTTTACTTACTGGCCTGCTATGGGCTCAATCCAGTATAAGCTTTGATTTTGATTATGCTCGTTATAAGTATGATATTAAGTCATCATATCTTGAGCTTCATTATTCAATTGGACAATCAAATTTGCAAAAGCAGATAGTCAATGATCGAAATATTGTGAGTGCTATTCTGCAAGTAAGAATATTAGATGCTGATAATGGGAAAATTGTTATAGAAAAGAAATATCAAGCTAACTCCGAGGTAGATGATACTAATGGGAGTGTCGATAATAAAAACCTTATTGGAGTGATAGGATACGTTTTAGAAAAGGGTGAATATGAGTTAGATATTTCGGCATACGATTTTTTCGATTCATCTAATTGTAAGAAATTCAAGGAGACAATTAAGATTTCTTTAGTTCCGGAAAATACTCTTGGAATGAGTGATATTCAATTAGCTACTAGAATAATTAATGATAGTAAGAATACAAATTCAATATTCTACAAGAATACAATGGAAGTAATCCCGAATCCAATTAATGTTTTCGGGCAGAATATTCCGGTTATGTTTTATTATACCGAATTGTATAACCTAACGAGTGATACTACCGGAGTAAATGACTTGGTGTTAACTAAGTCTTTAATAAACAGTATTGATGTTCAAGTCTATTCGAAGAAAAAGAATATTAAGAGAAACAATGATTCTATTGTTGAGGTAGGTTTAATTAATGTTTCACAGTATCCTACTGGGTCATACAGATTGGTAATGTCTATTATAGATTCCAAAACTAATCATGGAATATCTACTTCTAAGCGATTATTTATTATAAATCCTGATGTAGTTGACACATTTAAGAATGTAGTAGGAGATGATCAGGTAATAAGTAGTGAATTTGGGGTATATAGCGAGGAAGAATGTGATGAGATGTTTGAATATATTAAATACGTGGCTACATCTCAAGAAATAGATCAATATGAAGTTCTCAGTGGGGAAGAAGTAAAAAGGGAATTTTTATTTGAGTTTTGGAAGAAACGTGATCCGGATCTGACTACTCGCACTAATGAAGCAAAAGAAGAGTATATGAGAAGAGTTGAATACGTTGAGCGCAAGTATAGGACATTCACTAAAAGCGGTTATAAAACCGATCGAGGAAGAGTTTATTTGTTATACGGAGAACCTGATGAAATAGATATGCATCCGAATGATTATGATAAAAAGCCTTATGAAATATGGTTTTATCAAAGTATTGAAGGTGGAGTACAGTTTATCTTTGGAGATATAACTGGCTATTCTGATTATGAATTGTTACACTCTGATAAGAGAGGCGAGTTACGAGACGATAATTGGACTAGACGAATTCTGGCAAATTAAGGCAAAACCATTGAAACGAAAAATTGAATTTTATTTTTATATAGTAATTTCTAAATTGCTAAAAATCTCAGGTCTTAATGGTCTGAGATTTTTTGCAAAATGCTTGGGAAATATCTTTTTCTATTTAGTCCCGATTAGGAAAAGCACAGTTTTAGGAAATCTCAAAACTGCCTTTCCTGAGTGGACTGAAGAAAAAATAATTCAAATTGCCAAAAAGAATTATTTGTCTTTTGCACTTACTTTTTTGGAAATTGTTTATTTACAGAACTTTAGTAGGGAAGATATTTTGAATTATGCAGTTTGTGAAAATCTTTCCGAAATTAAAGAACGTTTTAGCAAAGGCAAGGGGCTTATAGTACTTACAGCTCATTACGGTAATTGGGAGTTGGGAGCCTTATACATGGGACTCGCTCTGAACGCTCCAATGACTGTATTAATGAAGGAACAACATAATGCAGACGTTTCGGAATGGTTAAAACAAATTCGTGAGATGTATGGAAATAAGGTTGCTACACTTGGTGCTAGCGTTCGTGAACTATACAAGACATTGCTAAACGGTGGGATGATTGGACTTGTTGGAGATCAAAGAGGACCACGTGATGGAACTCGGGTTAAGTTTTTTGACCAAAACACTTCAACACATGCAGGTACAGCAGCTTTGGCAATAAAGAATAATATCCCAATTATTGTAGCGGTAGTTCAACGAAAAGATGATCATCGATACGAGATTAAAGTTAAGGAAATAGAGTTGGCAGATTTGCCAAGCAATAAGGATGAGAAAATCCAGGCTATAAATCAAAGGTATATGTCTATACTGGAAGAATACATTCGAGAAGCTCCAGAGCAATGGTTTTGGATGCATAAAATCTGGAAATATTAAGAAGACTCTTCTGATACATTTAATCGAAATTATTATTATATTCTGCAGTAAAAAGTGAAGTTAAGATGAGTTTTCTTAAGATAGATAATTTAAAACGATCTTCAATCTATGTTACCCCGAATTTTCCTTCGTTGCAGACCAGAAGATATAAATTCTCTCTTTTCGGAGTAATTAAATGGTTTGTGCTTTTTTTCTTTTTCGTATTAGTATTGGCTATTTCAATTCTGGCTTTTACTCCGGCGAAAAATCTTGTTTTTCTTTTGGAAAATGAAAAACTTGAAAAGCAAAAAATTGTATTGGAAAAACTTGAAACTCGCGTAACCTTTCTGACGAGAGAACTTGAGTCAATGACTGCTCTTAATAAAAGAATGAAATACGCCTTGATTTTGGCCAGTACAGATTCTTTAGATTCTACTGCGGCAATATACGATTCCCTAAGAGCATATAAAAAAGAGAGGAACTTCACTCCTGAAGGAAATCTTTATGCTCTGATCAAGAGTTATTTCGGTGAGGATCCTATTTATTCTAAGCCGAGTAACGGAATAATTACAAAAAAGTTCCTACCTGGAAAAGGACATCTTGGGGTTGATTATTCAGCCTTGGAAGGGGAACCGATTAGAGCCAGTAAAGATGGAGTTGTGGTATTTGCAGAGTTTTCTGTTAAGAACGGAAATATCATGATAATTCAATGTGATGATGGAATATTAACAATTTATAAGCATTGTGGCGCCTTATTGAAAAACGTAAGGGAGTTTGTAAAATCGGGCGAAACAATTGCTTTGATGGGAAATACAGGGTACAATTCTTCTGGCCCTCATTTACATTTTGAAATATGGAAAAATGGAAAACCGATAGATCCATTAAATATATTATTAAAATAGCGGAAGGAGATCTGGAATGGGGAAAAATATTTCTAATGGATTGACAGAAGATGTTAGTATTTTAAGTGCGGGTATTAAGCTTGAAGGAAAGCTGTATAGTGATGGTAATGTGAGAATTGATGGTACGATAGATGGTAATCTGACGGTCAACGGGAATCTTACTCTAGGTGATAAATCAGTTGTTAAGGGCGAGGTCCGAGCCCTAAATATTACTTTAGGTGGCATTGTTGATGGAAGCGCAAATGCCGAAGAAAAATTGGTCTTGGAAACAAGTGGAAAGCTAAAAGGGGAACTGATAGCTAAGATCCTTATAATTGAAGAAGGTGCACAGTTTGACGGTAACTGTATCATGAATCAAACAACAGCCAAAAGTAAAGTAACAGAGGATTATAGCTCAGATGAATCAGTATGCTAAAATAGGACCGTATCTGGGTTTGGGATTTCAGCTGGCGGCTTCTATTGTATTGATGTTGTTTTTAGGGAAGTGGCTTGATGATGAGCTTGATATTTACCCTGTCTTAACAATTCTATTTTCATTTTTGGGTGGAGCGGCTGGCTTGTATAATATAATAAAAACTGTGTTAGAGTTGAACAAGAAAGATGAATCTAAGAAGAATAAATAATATTGCGACAACCATTGTAGCGATTTCAGCTACGATTATTCTTGGATTGTATCTATTTGAGTTAATTTCGTCCCTGATGTTTCTTTCTGTTTCATTTGCAATAATCATTAATGTAATTAACTTTCTAATTAGTACATTGCTTTTTACTTGGTCTGTCGAAAAGAGCAATACTCAATTTTTGCTATTTAATCTTGGCGGAATGGGAATTCGGCTCCTTTTTTTACTAATAACAATTTTTATTGCAACAAAATTCTTGAATGTTGATATTTACGGATTTATATTAGTATTCTTTATTTTTTATTTTATGTTCGTTATAATGAATGTGGTGTACTATCACACAATGTGTGAATCAAAGAAGATAAAACATGGAACACGACGTAGTTAAAACTGTTAGCGATAGCCTAAGTGTGGCGGGTGCAGAGAAAACTCAGGATACTGGTTGGATTATGCACCATATATTGGATAGTCATGAGTTAGAAATACCTTTTACATCCATTAAGCTACCCGAACTACATTTGTTTGGAATGGATATTTCAATTACAAAACATGTAGTTTTTATGTGGATAGCGGCCGCAATCTTAATTCTTGCATTTAGAGCGGTATCAAAATCCTACAAAAATTCACGCACTCCGAAAGGACTCGCCAATTTTCTAGAAGTACTTATCGTTTTTGTTCGAGATGAAATAGCAAGACCGACTATAGGAAAGGGCTATAAGAAGTTCTTACCCTATCTTCTTACGGTTTTCTTTTTTATTCTGACCTGTAATCTTTTGGGATTAATTCCGTATGGTAGTACTGCGACAGGTAATATTTCGGTTACAGCCTCTTTAGCAATTTTTACATTTATCGTAATTCAGCTTGGAGGAATAGTTAAAAACGGACTTTGGGGATACTTTAAGGGATTGATTCCTTCTGGAGTCCCAACTTGGTTAATACCAATAATGGCTATTGTTGAAATATTGGGATTACTTACAAAACCATTTGCGTTAGCAATTCGTTTGTTTGCAAACATGACGGCAGGTCACATAATAATCCTTTCGTTGTTAGGACTAATATTTATCCTACAAACAGCTGCGGTTGTTCCGGTTTCAGTAGCTTTTGCCTTGTTTATTTATTTACTTGAAATACTTGTAGCTTTAATACAAGCATATATTTTTACAATGCTGTCATCTCTGTTCATTGGAATGGCAGTACATCAAGATCACTAATTTATATTATTCTATCTAGGAGGAATCAATGGAATTAGCATATTTGGCAGCTGGTATTAGTGCGGCGCTAACAGTAATTGGTGGTGCGTACGGTATTGGAAAATTAGCCAGCTCGGCAATGGAAGCAAGTGGGCGTCAACCTGAAGCTGCAGGTGACATCAGAACATCAATGATTATTGCTGCTGCGCTTATTGAAGGTATTTCTCTTTTCGCGCTTGTGATTTGTATTCTGTTGGCTCTTAAGTAAGAAATTTTAAGGAGCATTTGAGAAAATATCAAGCTCCGGAGTTTAGTAAATATTAAAGGGAAATGATATAATGACATTTTCTCTAAATCTGGCTTTACTTGCATTTGCGAGTGGTGGAGGAGAGTCCGGAGGCTTGCTTGATGTAAACCCCGGTTTGATTTTTTGGACAATTATAACTTTTGTTTTCTTGCTACTTATATTAAAGAAACTAGCTTGGAAGCCTATTCTTACCTCACTGGAGGAAAGAGAAAAGTTTATTAAGGATTCTCTGAATCAAGCTGAATCTGCTCAAACCGAAGCGGAAAAGGTTTTATCTGAAAACCGTGCGAATCTCGCTAAGGCCGAAGAAGACGCTCAAAAAGTTATTGCCCAAGGTCGTGAATATGCCGAGAAGGTAAAAGAGCAAATGCTTCTGGAAAGTAAAGTTGAAGCAAAAAAAATGATCGATGATGCAAAAGCGGAAATCGAAAGAAAAAATCAGGAAGCTTTTTCCAAATTGAAGGAACAAGTAGCTTCAATAGCTGTAGATGCTGCGGAAAAAATCTTGCGCCAGAATTTGGATAAAGAAAAGCAGACTGAATTAGTAAACAAATATCTTGAGGATATAAATAAGAAGTAATTATGAGTGAGTTCAACGTTTCAACACGATATGCGAAGGCTCTTATGGAGTTAGCAACTGAACGTAATACTTTGGAATATGTTGCGAATGATATGGCATTGGTATCCTCAACATTGGCAGCTTCTAAAGATTTGCGAACTTTTCTGATTTCGCCAATAATCGAGTTGAATAAAAAAAGAAATGCGCTTAGTGAAATCTTCAAAGATAAGATTACAAATGATACCCTGGAGTTCATTGATTTTGTTTTGAATAAAAACAGAGAAAGATATTTAATGGAAATCGCTAGTCGGTTTGTAGAAATCAGAGAAAAAAAGATGGGTATTGTTCGGGCATCTGTTATTAGTGCTGTTGAGCTCAATGATCTTCAAAAAGATGAGTTTATAAAAGTCCTTGAAAGATATACCGATAGTAAAGTTAAAATCGATTTTAGTATTGATGAATCGATATTTGGTGGTTTTCTTGTGAGAATAGGAGATACAATTCTTGATGCCTCAATAGTGCATCAATTGAAAAAATTGAAAACACAATTACTCAAAGAAAACGGCAATTTCAATTAAACAGTTGAAAAACAGTAAGGTACAAAAATGGCAGAAGTAAGACCGGATGAAGTTTCTGCAATATTGAGAAAGCAGTTATCTGGATTTGATAACGAAGTTGAAGTCTATGATGTCGGAACAGTTCTGACCGTAGGTGACGGTATTGCCCGTGTTTATGGCTTGTCAAATGTTATGGCGAGTGAATTGGTAGAATTCCCTAATGATGTGATGGGAATGGTTCTTAACCTTGAGGAAGATAACGTTGGTTGTGTTCTTTTTGGTGATAGTAGCCTTATAAAGGAAGGGGATACGGTTAAACGTACAAAGCGACTCGCTTCTTTTCCGGTAGGTGATAATTTGCTTGGACGTGTTGTTGATCCTCTGGGTGTTCCGGTTGATGGCAAAGGACCTATCAAACATGAAAAGTATTCTCCAATTGAAAGAAAAGCTTTAGGTGTTATTCAGAGACAACCGGTTAAGGAACCGCTACAAACCGGTATTACCGCCGTAGATGCGATGATTCCGATTGGTCGCGGTCAAAGAGAGTTGATTATCGGTGATAGACAAACCGGTAAAACTGCAATTGCTATTGATGCTATTGTAAATCAAAAATATACACATACTGATGAAGCAAAGGAAGTTGGTGTAGAACCGGTTTATTGTGTTTATGTTGCCGTTGGGCAAAAAGATTCTACCGTAGCCCAAGTTGTAAAGAAATTAGAAGAGCACGGAGCTATGGCTTATACCACAGTTATTTCAGCTTCGGCTTCCACGCCAGCTCCTCTGCAATATATTGCACCTTATTCAGGAGCAACATGCGGTGAGTATTTTAGAGATAACGGAAAACATGCTTTGGTTGTTTATGATGATCTTTCAAAACAGGCCGTTGCTTATAGAGAGCTTTCTCTTTTGTTAAAGCGACCTCCGGGACGTGAAGCCTATCCTGGTGATGTTTTCTATTTGCATTCGAGACTACTTGAAAGAGCTTCCAAGCTTAGTCCTGATTTGGGTGGAGGTAGTTTAACTGCTTTACCTATAATTGAAACCCAGCAAGGGGATGTGTCGGCTTATATTCCGACAAATGTAATTTCAATTACCGACGGACAGATATATCTCGAACCAAATCTCTTTAATGCCGGAGTAAGACCAGCTATCAACGTGGGTATTTCAGTATCCCGTGTGGGTGGTAGTGCTCAAATTAAAGCAATGAAAAAAGTTTCCGGATCATTGAAGTTGGATCTTGCTCAATTCAGAGAATTGGAGGCCTTTGCTAAATTCGGCTCGGATTTGGACAAAGCTACCCAGAAAACTCTGGCTAAAGGGGAAAGATTAGTGGAATTATTGAAACAAGGACAGTATATTCCACTTCCGATTGAAAAGCAAGTGGTTAGTGTTTTCCTCGGAACTCAGAATTTCTTGGAAACAATTCCGGTTTCTGATGTAAAACGATTTGAAAAAGAATTTCATGAGTATCTTGATCTAAACAATCGAGAAGTTCTTGATACTATTAGAAAGACAAAAGTCTTTAGCGATGACGTTGTTGAAGGATTGAAGAAATCAGCTAACGAATTCTTAGGGAAATTTAAAAAGAGCGAAGACTAAAAAATATATAAAATTTTGATGCCAATATCGGAAAGCTTGGCTGCTTTCTGATGTTGGTTTTTTGTGCATTTAAAGAAGCGTAAAGATTATGGCAACTTTAAGGGAAATTAAAAGAAGAATTGTCGGCGTTCAGAGTACGCAGCAGATTACCAAAGCTATGAAAATGGTCGCTGCGGCACGGTTGAGAAGAGCGCAAGAGAATATTATCAATGCGAGGCCATACTCGAGAAAAATTTCCGATGTGCTTGCACATTTGCTTTCTCTTGAGAAAGAATTTGAGCACCCGTTTCTGGAAAAAAGAGAAGTAAAAAGAGCAGCTTTGGTAGTTGTTACCTCCGATAGGGGATTATGTGGTGGTTTTAATATGAATATTATTAGAACTGCCGAAGAACTTATCTCTAATGAATACGCTGAACTACAGAGTAAAGGAAATTTGGAATTATATTGCATTGGTAAAAGAGGAGCCGATTATTTCAAATCGAAGAATGTTACAATAAGAGAAAGTTATTTGAATATTTTCTCCGATTTGAAATTTGACTTTGCTTCAAAGATAAATAAAGAGTTTGCCGCAAGGTTTGTTGCCGGTGAAATTGACGAAGTAGTTGTTCTTTATAATGAATTTAAGTCTGTTGTTCAGCAAAAAATTGTGAATAAAAAATTATATCCGATAGAACCGGCTAATAATACGAAAACGGATATGGAAATTCACAATGGTTCGGAGTATATTTACGAGCCAAATAAAATTGATATAATCAATAGTTTGCTTCCGCGTTATCTTAATGCGCAAGTATGGACATCATTGTTGGATTCTTATGCTGCTGAATTGGGTGCCAGAATGACAGCTATGGATATGGCAACCGAGAACGCGACGGAATTAATACGATCATTGAGGATTACGTATAATAAAGAACGACAAGCCTCAATTACAAATGAGATTTTGGAAATTGTCTCAGGTGCCAACGCTTTGCAAAAGGCGTAGATGTGTCTGGGATTATTGTGTTATGATAAATTTTTATAGAGAAGTGAAAATATATGCTTGAAGATTTAACCGCGAAGCTGGATAAAACGCTTAGGAAAATTACCGGACAAGGAAAGATTACCGAAAGTAATATTTCCGATACATTACGTGAAATTCGTAGGGTTTTACTAGATGCGGATGTTAACTATAAAGTCGCAAAAAAGTTTATTGATGATGTAAAGGTAAAGGCCTTAGGTCAGGAAGTCCTAACATCCATAACTCCCGGTCAATTAATTACTAAGATCATTTATGATGAACTTAGAGAATTGATGGGGGGAAGTAGAACCGAGATTTCTATCAACCCATCCGGTCCTACGGTTATTTTGATGGTTGGTCTTCAAGGATCAGGTAAAACTACCTTTAGTGCTAAGTTAGCAAAACACCTTTCCGAAAAGAAAAGGAAAGTCTTGCTTACTGCATGTGATATTTATCGACCAGCGGCAATTGACCAGTTAAAAACTTTGGGAACTCAAATAAATGTTCCTGTGTTTTCAATTGAAGATTGCAAGGATGCTGTAAAAATCGCGCGCGAGTCAATTGATTACGCTAAGACCAATAATCTTAACACGATTATTATTGATACTGCGGGACGTTTGCACGTTGATGAAAATCTTATGGATGAGGTCGCTGCAATTAAGCAAGCAGTGAACCCAAATGAAACTTTATTTGTTGTAGATTCCATGACTGGTCAGGATGCGGTTAATTCGGCCAAAGCATTTCACGATAAAGTTGATTTTGACGGTACAGTTCTTACTAAGCTTGACGGTGATTCCAGAGGTGGCTGCGCCATCTCAATTAAGGCTGTTGTTAGTAAGCCGATAAAGTACATCAGTTTGGGTGAAAAGCTCGATTCGATCGAGATATTTCATCCTGATAGAATGGCTTCTAGAATATTAGGTCGCGGTGATGTAATTTCTTTGGTGGAAAAAGCACAACAGCAATTTGATGAAAAAGAAGCTGCTGATCTTGAGAAAAAATTAATGACTTCAGGGTTTGACTTTGAAGATTTTCTCAAGCAAATTAAGATGATAAAAAAAATGGGTTCTTTAAAATCACTTGTTGGCATGTTACCCGGAATAGGGGCACAGATGAAAAATGTTGATGTGGATGATAAACACCTGGTTAAGGTGGAATCGATAATCCAATCGATGACCAAACAGGAGAGAAAGAAACCCCAAATACTAAATGGTAGTAGAAGAAAAAGAATTGCCTTAGGGAGCGGAAATTCTATTCAAGATGTGAATCGTCTCATCAAGCAATTTAAAGAAATGCAAAAGATGATGAAGATGTTCCGTGGAAAAGGGGGCAATAGATTAATGAGAAATATTAAATTTAATTGATAGATTAACAATAACAATGGAGGATGAATAAATTTGGCTGTTAAGTTAAGACTCAGACGCATGGGTAAGAAAAGACAACCTGTTTACAAAGTGGTTGCAGCAGACGAACGTTCACCTAGAGATGGAAGATTTATTGAAGCCCTTGGACTTTATAACCCAAAAGTTGACCCGGCTTCTGTTGAAATTAATGAAGAAAGAGCACTTTATTGGTTAGGTGTTGGTGCTATTCCAACTGATACAGTAAAAAACTTGTTATCACGTGAAGGTATCTTATTAAAGAGAGAACTCATCAAACGTGGATTAACAGAAGAGCAAGTTGCAGCTGAAGTTGAAAAATTCAGAAAAGAAAAAGAAGCTAAATTAGCTGCGATTGCTGCTAAAAAAGGCAGTAAGAAAGTAGAAGCAAAAAAAGAGGAAAAAGCTGATAATGAAGGTGCTTCGGAAGTAAAGGGCACTGCTTCTGAAAAAGCCGAAGGGGAGGAGGAATCTAAAGAAGGATAATTTTTTCTTTAGCCCTTTGAGGCATAGCACTGTATTAAATAATAGTGCCTTTTTGCTAAATTAAAAAAGGTATTCTCATGAAGGACTTTGTCGATTTCATTGCAAAACACCTTGTGGATGATCCTGATGGCGTTAGCATCGAGGAAGCACAACCGGATGATAACACTGTAGAACTAACTCTGAAGGTTGGGCCGGACGACGTTGGGAAAGTCATTGGCAAACAGGGCAAGACAGCTCAAGCTATGCGTACTTTATTAACTGCGATTGCCGCCAAAGACGGCAAACGAGCAATACTAAAGATACTGGATTAAATTGAGTGAATTGAGCAGTTACATTCTCATTGCTGAAATAAGGAAGGCAGCTGAAGAACCCGGTTATGTTGTTCTCAGATCCTATTCCGATTTTCCTGATCGATTTTTCGAACTGGAAAAGGTGTATATTGATGTATACGGTGGAATTAGGACGTTCTACATTGAGGAGGTTGTTGAGTGCGGGGAGGAAATTCAGCTGAAATTTCAGAATTTTGATACTGATCAAGACGTAAACTTTCTTCATGGTAAGAAGGTTTACGTCGATGCTCAAGAAAGCGTACTTCTTGACGAAAACACTTTCTTTATCCATGATCTTGTTGGTTGCAAAGTTCTTTTAAATGATAAGTTCTTTGGCAATCTTATCGACGTCATTCCTTTGGAAGCTAATGACGTTTATGTTGTGAATAACGAGGAAGGGAAGGAGATATTGATTCCGGCCGTGAAGGATTATGTGAAATCGATTGATATTGAATCGAAGGTAATACACCTCACGGAAATGGGAATCTATTTAGATGGGAATGATGAGGATTGATATAATTTCCGCTGTTCCGGACTTGTTGGAAAGTCCTCTTAATGTTAGCATTGTTAAAAGGGCTCAGAATAAGGGAAAAGTCGAAATAGTTGTACATAATTTAAGAGATCATGCGTACGATAAACATAAGATGATTGATGATAAGCCCTTTGGGGGTGGGCCGGGAATGCTACTTAAACCGGAACCGTTTTTCGATTGCATAGAGAAGCTAACTTCTCAAAGAAAGTATGATCATATTATTTTTACTACCCCGCGAGGAAAAATATTTGACCAAAAAACGGCGAATATGTTTTCATTAGCAAAAAATATTATTATTATTGCGGGGCATTATAAAGGAATTGACGAACGAGTAATTAATGAGTTCGTTACTGATGAAGTTTCGATCGGGAATTTTGTTCTTTCCGGTGGAGAGCTTCCTGCTTTGATGATTGCTGATGCTGTAATCCGGCTTATACCCGGTGTTCTGAATGATAGTGAATCAGCTTTACAAGATAGTTTGATGAACGGAGCCGAAATTGAAGCTCCATACTATACCAGACCGGCAGATTATAAAGGAAAAAAGGTGCCCGAAGTATTGCTTTCGGGAAATGATAAATTAATTAAGGATTGGAAAAACGAACAATCCAAAATATTGACAGCGAAATGGAAAAACATAAATTCTTTGGAGTAAACAATGGATAAATTAAAAGAACTTGTTGAAGATCAGTTACGTTCCGATCTACCAGAGTTTAAGGCCGGTGATAGAGTTAGAGTTCACGTTAGAGTAATTGAAGGCGATAAGGAAAGAATTCAGGTATTCGAAGGTGATGTTATTGCTATTAAAGGTGGCGGGATTCACAAAACATTTACAGTAAGAAAAATATCCAGCGGTGTTGGAGTTGAAAGAATATTCCCTTATAATTCTCCTAAAATAGCCAAAATTGAAGTTACTAGAGAAGGTAAGGTTAGAAGAGCCAAATTGTATTATCTTAGAGGTCTTTCCGGTAAAGCCGCTAGAATCAAGGATAAAAACCAAAGATAAGTTTCTGATCTATTATGATACCGAGCCGCTTCTGAGCGGCTTTTTTTATTTATACGAGGTGTGTTTATGAAATTAGCAATACCACAAAATATTTATTCGGCCCTCTTTTCTCTTATTCTTCCTACAGAGTTTCGGGAAGAGGTAATCATAAAACCCTCTTCTGTTTTGGCCAATACCGTAGAAAACGGGGAAGCGGATATAGCTTTGATTCCTTCTCTTGATTTGAATAAGCATAAAGAGCTGTTTGTTTCCTCCAAAGCTGCTATTGCATGCGACGGACAACTGGCAAACGCTTACTATTATTTTGTTCCGGAACAAAGTGACTTCAAAAAAGTTCTTATGCATGGGGACGTCTCTACAAACGAAATAATCTTGAGTAAGATTATCTTTAAGGAATTATATGGAGTTGATGTAGAAATTGCCCTGAACACCGCTCAAATCGATTTTAACGCTAATAACTATCTTGTTGTCGGGCAGGAGAATAATCTTTTCCTTGAAACGCAGAATGGAATTAGTTTTGCAGACCAAGCTTCTGAATTTTTCAATAAACCTTATGTCAATTTTGTCCTTGTTGCCAAAAACGAAGAGACAATTCAAAAGGTTAATGAAAGTTTGACAGATCTTGATAAGAAACTGGAAGATAAACTAAATGAATATCTCCCCTCTATGGGGCTTTCTGCCAAGATGGAAACTATGATTGCGATGAATATCGGTGAAGTTTATTTTGAGTTAACTGAGAATGAAAAGGAAGCTCTTACGGATTTGCTTCGTCTACCCTTTTATCATGGTATCTTTAAGGAGATAGTCGACATCAAGTTTG
The DNA here is from genome assembly GCA_942492055.1 of uncultured Ignavibacteriales bacterium. Classification (GTDB taxonomy): domain Bacteria; phylum Bacteroidota; class Ignavibacteria; order Ignavibacteriales; family Melioribacteraceae; genus CALODP01. Next base: position 303,200 of record CALODP010000002.1, read on the forward strand.
TATAGTCTGAAATAGAATTTTGAATGTTCGCTTTTATATTATTTGTGCGTAAGATAGATATATGGAGCGGACTTTTTCTTTTCTGACATAATTGCTATCGGGTAGAATATATCGTTGTTTTGTCTTTTTTGCCTCTAAGAATTATTTCTCCCTTCTCTAAAAAGTCCATTTTACATTTCTTTGTAAGGAATTCAACTCCGTCTTGTGAAATAAGAAGATCAGTGGAATAGTTTCTACATTCGCTTACCAATCTTGAAGTGGTATTTAATACATCTCCGCTGTAAACAATCTCTTTTTTCAACATACCTACTTCCCCCACGTTTACTGTCCCGTAATTTATGCCACCTTTAAAGTTTGGGAGTGTCCCATATTCTTTTAGATAATAGTCGGAACGCTTTTCCAATTGTTTCTTTATCTCTTCAAAGCATTTCACACAATTGGATTTAGCAGAGACCCTTTTGGGTAGCCAAGAAATGGATATTTCATCACCGACATACTGATAAACTTCCCCGTGATTGTAGATAATCGGATTAGTAACATCGAAGAAGAAATCATTCAGAAATGAGAAATATTTTTGATGCCCGAGTTTTTCCGCAATTGTAGTTGATCCGGTTATATCTATGAACATGAAAAGTCTGTTCTCTTCAACCGGAGAATGATACTTTCCGGTTAGGAATTTCAAAAGCCTTCCTTCACCGAAGTACTCACTTATTTCAAGGAAAATAACAGTCAAAAAGATTACCACGCTCCAATTAAGCATGTTAATTAGTACCTCATAAGAAAAAAACATTTCTTTCTTATTTGTAAAGAAGACCTCATTGGTAAGTAATGAATAGAATTCAAATGCCATAAGAGTAATGGAGATGAATAAAGGGATGTAAAGCATGCTTTTTATAAAAATAATTTTTCCAAGGGAGAATTTTCTAAGTGAATCTCTAAGAATAAAAATCTCTAAGAATCCGAATAAAAAAGAGCCGATTATGGCACCGAAAAATTGAGTTAAGGAACCATATATAAAATAGTAAGGACGGTTTTCTATCGGTGCGAATACTTCACTGGTTGCGTAGTCCATGAAGATAAAATAGAAGGATGCTACTGTCCATGCTCCCATTATTGCCAATAATTTTCTAAACATCATTATTGTTTTGGCTGAAAATAAGTGGTTTACATTAACCTTCATTTTCATTTCATCTCCCAATCAAAATCATTCCTCATTTCAAAATATTTCTAGTCTCCTTTATAAGAAGACTAGAAATAAAATTTCCTATATAGCTTTCTTTCTTGTCTTTTTAAGATCATCCAAAATCGCTAGGAAGCACGGAATAATAAATAGAGTAAGTATAGTAGATATTACTAATCCGAACAGAATAACATTTGCCAGCGGAGACCACATTTCAGACATACCACCTATTCCCGCAGCCATAGGCAAGAGTCCGCTTATGGTTGTAAGGGAAGTAAGCAAAATCGGTCTGAGTCGCAATCTTCCCGCGTCAACAATGCTTCGCCAGATATTATACTTTGTCGGAGCTTCTTGTTGCCTTCTGTTATTAACAAAGGTGATCAAAATAATTGCGTCGTTAACAACAATACCGGCAAGCGCAACAAAGCCGAACATCGCTACAATACTAAACGGATTCCCTGATATTAAGAGACCTAATACAGCTCCAATCAATCCGAAAGGAATTGTAGATAATATGACAAGTGGTTGCGAATATGAATTAAACTGAGTTCCGAGAATCAAGAAAATCAAAATAAGGCTTAACATAAAGAGGGTAGCCATATTCTGAAATGTCTTTGTAAATTCGTCGAACTGTCCGCCGATGTCAAAATCGACTTCCGGGAAATCAGCCTGAATAATCGGGAAAATATTCTGCAAACGATTGTTTATTTTATCCAGTGAAGTCTCGGCCTGATTTAATTCACCGGTTACCATTATTGTTCTTTTCTGATCAATACGACGAATATCAGTTGGACCGGTAGCGATTTCAAAGGATACCATTTCCCTTAGGGCAACAGTATTCCCTTGTGGATTGGATATTCTCATGTTTAGAATATCATCCATCGACGATCTCTTTTCTATGTCATATTTTACAAGTACATCAATTTCATCGTCACCGTCCCTAAATTCCGTTGCCTCAACACCGTCGAAGGCGTATCGTATACTCAATGCGATTAATTGTGTATTAAATCCGTAGAGGGCTGCTTTATCCTCATTTATCTTAATTCGGATTTCCTTTTTTCCCGGAGGAAAATTATCAGCGATATCATAGGTACCCTTCAGATTTTTCAGAGAATCTTGTAATACTAAAGAAGCAGCTTTAATATCATCGAGATATTTTCCCTGAACCTTTACGGATATGGGTTTTCCAACCGGAGGCCCACCGGATACTTTTACGAATTGAACCGAAGTTGGTCCGCTAATGGATGCGCAAGATTCACGAAGATTTGCCAGAAGCTCATCTGTTGATTTTGTTCTGATTTCTTCCGGTTGCAACTGAATCAATAGCTGTCCGACGTTTTTCTTCACTAACCATTCTTCGTCCCCTTGAAGCAACCCGACATTGGCAACAACCGCTTGGAGATGATCTTCCGGTAATCCGAGCGATCTCTCTTCGTATTTTTTCATTACTCTGTCGGTTTCTTCCAGACTTGTTCCTTCCGGCATCTGAACCAACACTCTCATTTGATCCATGTCTTCGTCAGCGAACATCTCAACACCAACATGTGGAATTACAACTAATATGGCAAAGGCGAAAACAGTTACCAATCCGGCGGTAACCCAATATCTCATTCTAAGGATTTTTGTTAGAAGCGTTTCATATTTTCGTCTAAGAAGTTTAAAAAATCCTTTTTCTCCTCTTTCGAATACTTTACTCTTCTTTGTCCATTCAGCGTAGTGAGACGGTAGTAGAATAAAAGCTTCGAACATCGAAGCGACTAATGCCAGTGAGAAAACTATCGGAATTATGCGCATGAATTTTCCCATAATACCCGGTAAAAGGATCAAAGGAAGAAATGCGGCGATATTTGTTCCGATTGAGGAAATAATTGGTTTTACAACCTCCTGAGTTCCTACTATTGCGGCCTCTTTGGAGGAGTAGCCCATCATCCTGTATCTGTGGCTGTTTTCCAGTATTATTATGGCGTCGTCGACTATTATACCGAGTACCATCACAAGAGCAAACAGAGTACTTCCGTTTAGGGTATAGCCCCAAAGCTCCATCAAGATAAAGGTAATCAGGAAGGATATCGGAATACCCAAAGATGCCAATAGCGCGTTAGATTTTCCTAGGAACAGATAGAGGATAAGAAGAATCAAAATCATACCTGTTACTGCGTTGTTGCGCAGAACGCTGATTACTCTTTCGATGTAAACCGAGTTATCATTTGTCCAGCTAAATTTAACTCCGTCCGGTACTTTCGATTCATATTTGCTAACGAGATCTTTAATTTCGTTAATGACCGGAATAGAACTTGACTCCGCTTTTTTCGATATGGAGAAGGTGATCGATTGTTCTCCGTTTACTCGCGAAAGAATTTCCAACTCTTCTCTTCTATCATCCACCCTGGCAAAGTCTTTTATCTTTATCGTTTTTCCATTGGAAATGTTTCTTACAATTGTGTTTCTGATTTCCTCAATCGATTCGTATTCACCGAGCGAACGTATCAGAAATTCAGATTTGCCAACCGAAAGATTACCGCCGGGAACGTTTAGATTTCTTGATTTGAGGGCTAAAACTATTTCGTCGAAGGTAACTCCCAGATTTACCATTTTTATGGGATCAACTTCAACCCAGATTTCTCTTTCTCCAAGCCCTGAAACCTGAACTTTCGCAACACCATTTACATCCTTGAAATCATCCGAAAGATCTTCGGCTATCTTTTGCGCGTTCTCTTCCGGTATGGAATAGGCCATTACAATATTTATCAACGGTAAAAAGTCGCTACTGTTGAAGTCATCCATCTCCGGATCTTCGGCGTTTTCCGGAAGATCTACTTTGTCTACTTCCGATTTTAGTTCGTTGTATTTGTTTCGGAATTCATCATCCGACATATCTTCGAACTTAACCAGAAGAAACGCGAAGCCTTCTCCTGCCGTCGATTGAATCTCATCGATGTCATCAACATCCTGAATTTCGGATTCAATCGGGTCTACCAATAAATTCTCGCATTCCGCCGGAGATGCCCCGGGGTAGGGAACAGTTATAAATACCCAGTTAAACGAGACCGGCTCGGTTAATTCGGTAGGCATTCTGTTCATGGATATCCAACCGAATATGAAGAGTCCCAACATCAGCAGATTTACGAGAACAGTATTCTTTACTGAAAATTTTGCAATATTCATATATTATCTCTATACATTATTTCTTTTTTGCGGTTTCTACTTTTATCTTTGTGTTAATACCGAGATTTTTCATACCAACAGTTACGATCTTGTCTCCCGCTTTAATCCCGCTCATCAATACGGCATTTGTGCCCAGAATCTCTTTTACGATTACTCTCGTGAGTTTTGCGCGATCTTTATTTACGACATATACAAATCTCTCACCGTTACGGGAAACCAACGAATAATCGGGAACAACTATCTGATCTTCCAGACTTTCCATTAGTAGTGAAATATCAGCGGTCATTCCTCCTTTAAGTAGAGAGGAAGGAGTATTTGTTACTTCGATTTCAACCAAATATCCACCGGAAATTTCATCCGCCTGAGGAGAAATCCTTACAACTTTTCCGTTGAACACCATGTTACTGAGCGCGGCAACTTTAATTGTAGCGGCACTACCTTTGTGTACTCTGTTTACATAAGCTTGCGGTACGAATACTTCCAGTTTTAGTTTCGAGATATCAACTACTCTGTAAAGAGGGGAGCCGATGTTTATCATAGCTCCGATATCAAAATGTTTACGAGCGATTATTCCCTTTATCGGAGAAGTAATTCTTGTATCGTAATACGATTTCTTGGCTATCTCAAGTGCCGCAGCTGCTGATAACTTTTGAGCCTCGGCGCTTTTTACCGCCAAAACGGAATTATCCAAAGCAATCTGAGAAATATCCTTGTTTTGAAATAAGGTTTTATCACTAGCCAGATTCTTTCGGGCTATTTCCAAATTGTTTATTGCAGACATATACTGCGATTGAGCTTGTTTATACTGGCTCAAAGGGATGATGTCATCAATATAGGCTAGTGTATCGGTGGTCGAAACCGATTCCCCTAATTCCTTTTTTATCTTTTCTATTTCTCCCGATACTTCGGCAATAAGATCAACTGAGTTTATCGGATGTAATATTCCCGTCAGAGGAAGATTTTGTTCTACCTTTTTCGATTTTATTTCCATTATCTCTACCGGTACTTCTCTTTCCGTTTTATCCTTCTCTTCGGCAGCAGGTGGCTGACATCCGAATAGTAAAAGGCAAATCATCACGATCCCTAGGAGGATAATTCGCATACTATTTGCTTTTATTCTCTTTTCCATAATTAATATCCTCTATAGAATAAACTGATTTATTTTTCCTAACATATAATAAAGCTCAACCATCGTGCTTATCAGATCGTATTCCGCCGATATCTTATTGAGCTTAGCGTTTTGCAAATTAAGCTTCGCGTCAATGAAATCGATATTCGAAAGAATGCCTTGTTCCTTCTGTTGCTTTACTATACGATAATTCTTTTCCGCGTAGTCATAGCTCAGCTTCGTAAGCTCTTTTTGCGTTTTCAAATTGATCAGACGGTTTGCGATATCCTGCAATAACATTCTGGTGCTCAACAACTGATCTTTGAAATCCTCTTCAGCTTTCTTGTATTCGTAATAAGTCGATTTCACTTTTGTGTAATTCTGAAATCCGGAGAAGATTGGAATGCTCAAATTCACCATCAATGTTTTCGGTGAATAGTCATCCAATTCCAACGTATTGTTCTCTCGCCATCCGTACGAATAGGAAAGGGAAACATTCGGGAGATAAGAACTATAGCTGTTTTTGTACATAAGCTTACTTATCTCTTTTCCCGATTTTCCAGCGGCCAGACGAGAGTTTACTTTAGTAAGTTCCTCATCCGATATATCAATCAGAGCAATTATTTCAGTGTCTTCCGATTTTACTATTCCGTCCGACTCAACTTTCAAACTGGCCGGAATAATATCCTCTAATACAACATTCGTTGCTAGACGGGCATTTATAAGTCGTTCAAGATTAATTACGGCACTTCTCTTTATCGATTGACTATTGACAAGAGTACTCTTTTGCTGTTGATAATCTACTTTCCATCTGAGCGCTTCTGCTTGTGAATATCTGTCGGCTCTGAATAATCTTTCCGCTTTCTCGTAATTCATTTTCGAAAGCTCCAGATATTCTTCTTGCAACGAGACAATCTCATCGGTTTTCAAAATATCGAGATAAGCTTTTATTACCTGAAACGCTGTTTCCTGTTCCGTTCCCTCTTTTAACTTTTCAGCCATATCTTCATTTTCGTACGCCACAAACAAGCCATTCAACAATACTCCGTTGAATAGTGGCATGTTCAAGTCGATACTCGAAGAATATGTTTCCTGAAAAACAGTTTGTGGTAATTGATCGCGCAACTCTGCCGGGAGATATCTTCTGAAATCTCTTTCGGCGTAGGTTTTGTCGTCAATCCACATATATCTTGTGTTAAAGCTAATTGAGGGGAATAATTCCGCCCAAGCTCTGTTTCTGTTCCAACTCGCTTGTTCGTAAGCGTATTTGCTCGATAGAATCAGATTATTCTTTTTCAATGCTCTCCCCAAAGCTTCTTCTAGGGAAAGATGGGATAATGTTTCGGATTGTCCCATTGTTCCGGCGAGAGGGAGAAATATGATGACGAGTGCCATCAGAATAATTTTTCTATAAATACTTTTCTTTTTACTCAATGAGCAATTCATTTTTTACCTTAGTTTTTTTCTCTTTTCTAAGCGTGAGTTAAATAATCGATTATCCGTAGTGCTCTCCGCAAAACGGAATTGCTGTTATGTTGTAGGCTTCATCGTTAGGGTCCCCCTGAGTTTAAATATTATTTTCCCATAGAGATATCCGGTCGGATAAAAATACTTTACCGAATATTCATTTCAATGTCGCAAGGTTTTAGAATTTGTATATCTATATCTAAGAGTTAACTAGCGCACTGGCCCCTCGCGTTAGTAACTCGGGCAATATCAATTAATCGGGTGGTCTGTAGATTCCAAAACAAACTCTCTTCGAATAGTCCGTAATGTAAGGGAAAATAGCATTAGGAGCAATCTACTCCGATTAAATTACTGTTAATATAATTTTGTTTAACTGAGAGCAAATATAGTGTCACATGTCTTATATTATTTTGCAATTCTTGCTATTTATTCGGTACAATTTGGTCGAGGAATACTGTTTTACGGAATTTATCAAAAAAAAATGTTATCCCAAATAAAGTTGTAAGCTTTATTTCGTATGAAATTTACTATTTTTGTCTGTCTGTTTATTTTAGAATCTAATGAAACTAATCCCGGATTTTTATGAGAAAAACGAAAAAAAGATTCAATTATCAACCCTTGTTATTGGCTGTTGCCTCTTTCTTTATCCTTGTCTTTGTTATTCTCAGATACACTCAGTTCTCTAACGATAACAAAGAGAAAGATATCAGAAGCAATCTTCTTGATCTATTAATCACTAAGAAGTCGCAATTGGAAAAAGCACTTAATTCAAGAGTCTATTATACTAAAGGTATTGCTGCCTATACTTCTATTAATCCGCATATCTCTAATGAAACTTTCTATGAGCTTGCCGATGAATTGATTAATAAAGATTCCGTTATCAGTACTATGTCTCTCTCTAGAGATTGTGTGATAAACGCGATATTCCCTTACGAAGGGCATGAAGCAGCTATAGGGCTTAATCTGCTTGAGCATCCTGCCAGAAGGAAAATTGTAGAGAAAACAATTGAGACTCGTAATACTTTCATTGCCGGTCCTGTTAAACTAATAGAAGGTGGAATTGCCTTTATTAGCTATACACCAATTTTTTCAAGAAAAAATCATACTGAACACAATTTCTGGGGTGTTACCGATATTGTTGTGTGGAAAGATAAATTACTAAATGAAATAAAACTTCTTCCGGATGACGGCCAATACAAATACGCTCTCAGAGGTATTGACGGAACCGGAAAAGAGGGAGAGGTATTCTTCGGAAATTCCACTCTTTTCGACAAAGACCCTGTTACCGTTGACGTTCTACTCCCGACCGGATCATGGCAACTTGCCGCTATTCCATGCGAAGGATGGAAAACTTATCTCGATAAAACCGAAGTGATTACTATAATTCTCTATATCTCCGCTTTTATCATCTCTATTCTTATCTGGTTGCTGTCGAAAGCTTTTATTAAAATCCGCACTCAGGAAAAAGAATTGAAAGCTCTTTTCGGTTCTATGAATGACCATATTTTTGTACTAAACACTTCCGGAGTATTCATAAAAGCCGCTCCTACCAAAGATATAGATTGGGGAATATCGGCGACAGATGTAGTCGGGAAAAAGATATCCGATTTCTTCGAAAAAGAGATTGCCGATTCTTTATTGCAAGCCGTAAGGGAATGTATTAGCACAAAGGAAGTTGTTCCTATAGATTATCCGATTATGATGGAAGGGAAAGAACATTGGTTCCATGCCAGGATCTCTTATATTTCCGATGATTCGGTTATATTCATATCGCACGACGATACGAACAAAATTCTGGCCGAAGAGCAATTGAGAAAATCGGAACAAAGATTGGCAGAACTCAACGCTGCCAAAGACAAACTATTCTCCATTATCGCTCACGATTTGCGTGGACCTTTCGGGGTTACAATGGGATTATCCGAAATATTGCACGAAGATATCGACTCCCTTGGCAAAGAGGAGATAGTCGATTACTCCGGCGAAATTAACAAAGCACTCAACAACCAATACAGATTGCTCGAAAATCTACTCAATTGGGCCGGAATGCAATCCGGTAGAATTGAATTCGATAAGAAAGAGATATATCCGGCTTCCGTTGCCAAGGAAGTAGTGGATGTACTCGAACAATCGGCAAAAGCAAAATCGATTGAATTGAACTGCGATGCTGATGATACTCTTTCTGTGGAAGCCGATAATAACATGTTCAGATCCCTTCTCCAAAATCTGTTGAACAACGCCATCAAGTTTACTCCGCGTGATGGCAAAATTGATATCGCCATCAGAAAGAAGGAAGAAGAGGTGGAAATTGAAGTAGCCGATTCGGGAGTAGGGATGAGCAAAGAAGACATTTCCAAAATCTTCAATGTCGGTGCGAAATCATCCACATTCGGTACCGAAGGGGAAAAGGGAACCGGTATAGGACTTCCCCTTATAAAAGAGATTGTCGATAAACATAGCGGAAAAATAGAAGTCCTTTCCGAAATTGGAAAAGGAACTCGCTTTATTATCACACTTCCGAAATCATAAAAGAAATTACTTCCCGAACGGGAAAAATAAATTCAAGTTCGGTCCGAAAAGGGCCGGACTGATATAATAACATCTTCCTCCTAAAACCATACGAATAGAATCTATCTCACAACCTCGGTGACTCGATATATCTGTCTCAATTCTCTTATTACAATTTGTTCGAAAAAGTATAGTACTCTGGTGCTGCAATACTAATTTCCGGAAATGACATACCCGATACCCAAAATGACTTGCCAAATGCTCTGAATGACATCTGTGATGCCGGCAAGGATATTTTTGCTCTTCGGGGGGACATCTTTGATCCGAGGGATGGTTAAGGCAGGGCGTTTCCCGCTAAAGTTGGCGCTATTGACTAAATGGCAAATGACTGAAATAAGTGGCGTTAGATGCTATAGAGGGGAGTAAAGTATTTGTCTGGATTCATACACCGTAGAAAAAAAAGATGGTTGCTATTTGCGGGATTTTGTATATATATAATGTATGAATCTTGATTAATAATAACCGTTGTTAGAATGGGTGGAAATTAGTATATGGATTATATACAAAATACTACAAAAATTAACCAACTTATAAAGAGTTGGCACAGAGGTACAATAAAGACTGTAAAGGAGTTGGAAAGGTTTGGTTATTCGCCACAGTTACTGAAAAGCTATTCCAAATCAGGGTGGCTAAAACTCTATACAAGAGGGTCTTATCAATTATCGGATGACATAGTTAAATGGGAAGGTGTGTTATACGGTCTTCAGAATAGAAGCAACACCACGTTGCATGCAGGAGGCAGAACTGCCCTTGAGCTGAAGGGGTTTGGGCATTTTGCCAGAGTAAGTGCCAAATACATATTTGGTGACCGGGGTGAGAACTATAATGTTATGTTAAAAAAAGTAAAGGATCTTACCCTTAAGAAAACAAAGGTATTTCCATATGATGAAGAAAGATATTTCACTAAATACAAGGTTGATGGATTTGAGATAAGTATATCTTCACCTGAGCTTGCGGCTATGGAGATGATATATTTAATACCTTTGGAGCAGTCTTTTAATGAGGCCACATTAATAATGGAAAACCTGACCACTCTTCGTCCGAAGATGGTACAAACGCTACTTGAAAAGTGCGAATCTTATAAAGTGAAGCGAATATTTATGTGGATGGCCGAAAGAAACGATCATACCTGGGTAAAGGACTTGGATCTTAAAAAAATAGATTTCGGAAAAGGTAAATTATCTGTTGTTAAAAGCGGAATGTTCAATAAAAAATATAATATAACGGTGCCGAGAGAAAATGAAAGATAGTCCGTATTTCAATCAAGCCAAATTATTATTGACGGTTCTACCATATATTAATAAGGTTAAAGAATTTGCTCTAAAAGGGGGAACTGCCATAAACTTCTTTATACGAGATTTGCCACGTCTTTCCGTTGATATTGATCTGGTTTATCTGCCTATTGAAGATAGAGCTACTACTTTAGCCGGCATTGAGAGTAAACTTAAGGCTATAGGTAATTCAGTGAAATCTTCAATAACAGGGGCGCAAATTATTGAGCGTAGACTCAATAATGTCGATAGCTTGAGTGGGTTGCAGGTTAGAATAAGTAATGCTTTAATAAAGATAGAAACCAATACTGTATTTAGAGGTTCGGTTTATGAGCCTGAGGAAATGACACTTTGCAACAGAGCAGAAGATATATTTGAGTTATCTTTGAAAATGCAATGTCTGTCACTGCCTGACCTATATGGTGGGAAAATATGCGCCGCTCTGGATAGACAACATCCAAGGGATTTATTCGACATAAAACTATTATTGGAGAATGAGGGATTTACAGAGGAAATTAGAAAAGCGTTTCTTGTATATCTTATCAGTCATGACAGGCCAATAGTGGAGATACTTGAGCCTAATGTGAAGGATTTGTCAACTCTGTTTAAACATGAATTTGCAGGAATGACACAGGACTACCGGGATTTAAGTGAGTTAACAGAGGCATTCGATTCGTTAAAAGAGTTAGTTAAGACTTCCCTAAAGGAGGAAGAAAAGGAATTTCTTTTGTCATTTAAAAGAAAAGAACCAAAATGGGATTTACTCGGATTGAAAAATATAGATGTATTACCTTCTGTAAAATGGAAGCAGATAAATCTTAGGCGAATGGATTCGGAAAAACATAAAGAAGCATACAAAAAGCTCGAGAATTTTCTATCATCTTAATGATAAGTTTTAACAATAGTAATAAATGTGAACTATTTGAGTTTGTTGTCGTGTAATCTATAAATCGATCTAGGGAACCCATCCCTCTTCTCTTGCGAAGCAATGTTGTCAACTTAGGCTGATTGTTTTTGTGTCTGCATGGATATTATATGTCGCTCCCCGACAAAGGGGGTGTAAAAGATAACCGGAAATCCCGGAACAATAGAACTTATTTGCCAGCACCAGAGGTGCGCCATGCCTGTAGCGCCGGCGGCGCGTCATGTCTGTTAGCTCCGGATGGAGCGGCATGTCTTGTTTGTATGCTCCTATTACGAAATAATTCGGGTTGTTATCCCGAAAGTGTTGTGAATTATTTCTTGCGAAAATGGGAAATATGTTTAATAAATTTTAATATAAGTTTTGTTGTGCGAAAAAATGCAATAGATTTAATTAAAATAATAATTTAACTTATTTGCGAAACTACTGAATTTGTTATTTTGGTTATATTGAGACATTACTAATTTTGCGGTTGCTAATTAGTTTGGATGAGAAACAGAATAGGACATGGGTATAAGTATTGATGTTTATCAACACCGGAACGACTGAGATTTATACTCATGTATCGAAAAAAGCAATTGATAAAATTAGAAATCCACTTGATGAGTTTTTTTGAATAAAACAGAATGATTCGGAAATTAAAAATATATACAATTGTTCTTATACCACTAGATTGGTTGGATAAAAACAATTACTTTTATACACACCTTAGCGTTCAGTGCAAAGACACGCACAAGCATTGTCTTCAATAGCAAGAATTGTATTACTTTTAGAGTCTTAAAAAGGAAATAAATTATGAACAAAACTAAATTGAATGTTAATGAATTAGAGATAGTTCTTTATAAACAGAACGAGGAAGAATATATTTCATTGACAGATATGGCAAAATTCCGAGATTCTGAAAGGACAAATTATATCATTCAAAACTGGATGAGAACAAGAAATACTATTGAATTTTTGGGATTATGGGAAGAATTAAGAAATCCAAATTTTAAAGGCATCGAATTCGATGCCTTTAGAAATGAGTCAGGTTCAAATAGTTTTACGCTTACCCCGAAAAAATGGATTGAAGCGACTAATTCCATAGGAATAATCTCAAAATCGGGAAGATATGGTGGAACTTATGCTCATAAAGATATTGCTTTTGAATTTGCATCTTGGTTAAGCCCTACTTTTAAGCTTTATTTGATTACAGAGTACCAAAGGCTTAAAGAAGTTGAGACAAATCAATACAATCTTGAGTGGAATGTTAAACGGATTTTAAGCAAAACCAATTATCACATACATACCGATGCTGTCAAAAATTTCATCATTCCAGACAAAAATTATGAAAAGGACAAAGAATGGCTTGCTTACGCAGAAGAAGCAGATTTATTAAATGTTGCACTTTTCAATTGCACCGCAAAAGACTGGAGAGATGCAAATCCTGACTTAGCCAAAAAATCAATGAATATCAGAGATATTGCAAGCATAAACGAGTTAGCGATTTTATCGAATCTTGAAACTATAAATGCACAAATGATTAAGGAAAAAGTGGATAAAAGCGAGCGATTTATGAAATTGAAAGAAATTGCAACATATCAATTGACAGTTTTGAATGAAAAAGACTTTATGAAAGCATTGAAAAAACTAAATGACAATGTTTATTTCGAACAAAAGAAAAAATTGAATAAATAAAACAACGAAACGCTAACATTGTATATAGCAAATAGGCGGGGAATTGCTAATTTTAAGGTTTTTAGCCCGCACAAATATTTTCGTAACTTGACAGAACAGCAACCCGCAATCGCCTACTTGCCATATACTTTACCGTTGTGAGTAATGCAAGGAGCAATAAAACTAAGATGAAACTGTATATAGACGAAAGTGGAAATACAGGAGAGATTTTAAGTAAAGACTCGAAATTCAATTTTGAGGAACAGCCTTATTATGTATTAGCTGGAATATTTGCGGACAGTGATACTGGTTCAAAACTTGAAAGTTTTATAGCAATCTTGAAAATCAAATATCACATACAAGGAGACGAGTTAAAAGCTAAGAATATTTATTCAAGTAAACCAGCGTTCGTTTCTGAACATGTCGATTTTATTGTAACCAATAAGATACCATTTTTTATAGAATTAATGGATAAGTTGTTTTATTTAAATATTCAAATTGTAGAGTGTTTCGTAATTCCATACTATTCTCTTCCACTCAATGACCATACGATTTATGGAAAAAGATATATAATATCAACTATTGGTAAATTATTGAATAAAGATATTTATCAAGGTTTGATTGAAACCATAAAGGAAAATACGAATGACTCACTTGAATCTTTCTATGATTACCTAATTAATTGTTTTGATTCAATCGACCAACAAGAGATAAAGATTAATGTTGAGCAGACAAAGATTGATTACTTTGAGGATAAAGAAGAAAATGAAGCAAATGCATTGAAAAAGTTCTTGCCGATTCCAGACGAAAATCCAAATAAGAAACTAATACATTTATTGCCAAATTATAATGCATTTACGAACCTAATTGCTAGAGCAAATAAATATGATATTGATTTTCTTGGAGGTAATGGATTTGAAATAATACATGATGAACAGAAACAGTTTGATATAATTTTTAAGACTGCGTTTAAAACAATGCAGAATCCAGACAAGGATTTTTTTTGCTAACGGCTCTATGATTTTAGATAATGCTTTATTTAACTTAAGTGATAAAATTTCATTGCATTTTATTGATTCAAAATCAAACTTATTGGTACAGATTTCAGATTTAATTGCAGGGGTCGGTATGAGATTCTGGATTGACTTTATTAATAAAAATGAAACTCAAATTGCACGATACTTACCAATAATGAAAAAGTTGAATTATCCAATTGAAGGAGCAAATATTGGTATTAATCATGTAGCTCCATTATACCCATTTTGAGATAATAAAAAGATATAAATAAAGCATATACACACAACATGCATGCATAAAATATTGTGTGGATAGTTATATGTTTGAATGGAATAACATTTAATCAACGGCTTAGCAGGCTGATAAGTTTGTATTTCAAAATGCGCAACGTTTCATACCGCCAAAACGTTAGCGGCATGCAAAAAGGGAAAAAATGGACATCAAAGCAGCATTATTTCTAATACTGACATTCTTATCGCTCAGTAACTCTTTTAGCCAATCAAAGATGAAAATTGATAAGTTGGACAACTCGCGACTTGTCAAGGTGCTAAACAATGCTGAACTTCTGAAGGAGACTAAGACCACAGAATTATCAATAAGAATTTATAGAATAGACAATGAGCCTGGGAGTGCCGGATTTGCAAATGGAGAGGTAACACATAATTTATTGGTTGCGGTTTCAGAATTTGACGAGTATCCAATTCAAAGCCTTTTCGAAATTGGTCCCTTCTATAATCCTGTTTTTAAAAAATGGACTGAAACTGATTTAAGAAAGGCCTTTGTAATTGAATTTGGTCTATTCGACCAACGAAAATCAATAATCCTTGCTGCTAATATTAAAGAATTGAAGATGATAAAAGAATAATGCCAGCCACTAACACACGGTATAGCTAATAAGGGGTTTAGTGGTTTTGAGGAGTAGTAACTCGCCCTAAAAATTGCAGAAAGATAATCCGCAAGATTATTATCCTTACGGGGTATTATTCCGATATTGCTCGTTGGTGTAGTGTTGATCCGTTGGCGGATAAAGCTCCGGGGTGGAGTCCTTATAATTATGTCATGGGGAACCCACTTGGTGTAATTGATCCAAATGGAATGGAAGGTATTGTGGTTTCATGGCAACCATGAAATCATAAAAACAGAGAACACTTTTTAGTTAATGGATTGAATAGAGCCATGAAACTAAGCAATAAGTATAAAAAGGAAGGAAATGGTGAAAAAATAACTTGGTTTGTTTATAATGATGGTAAAATAGTTAATGTAAAAGGACGTGGAGGGAAGTAAATGTCAAAGAAAATATTTAGTTCTTTATTAATCGCGACTTTTGTTATAATTATTATTAGCTATTATTTGGGTTATACTTTTGTAATTTACGCTGTAGGCTGTGAGTATAAACCAATTGGGGTAACAATAAATGATACCATAAAAATATTCGATGACTTTGATTTTAGAAATGGAAAATGGGAAGCGTATATAATTTTATCGAATGATGATTTGTATAAAGAAAATAAATGTAAAAGAAATTTATTAAAATTATCAGATTTAGAATTTCTAAATAAATTAAAAACAAATTGGAGTTTTATAATTAAAGGTGGCGATATGGCTACCGTAACAAGTAGATTATTATTGTATGAAGCTGGCGAATTAAGATTTTCAGCTGGAATAGTTATCCATGAAGATAATAGTGGATTACAAAATCGTAATTTAGGATGGTTAGAAGCAGTTAATAATAGTGAAATGACAAAAATAATTGACCATTTTGAACCAGTATATTGGCCAATAATTATATTGTAATAATTTCAGTGATGTCATTATTTCCCGTGGCGTCAGGATTTCTGTTCGGATGCCTTATAATTATAATTTGGTTCATTTACTACCGATTCGGACTGTTTTAACTGGTCGTTCTTTACACAGATGTTAACAACATCTATGCTACCATTCAATCACTAAACAAGGTAAATTAATAAAAGTTGGTATTAAATATTATACGAACAGAGCCTCTACGGAATATTTGCGTTTTCTTCGGAGTGGTTTATCATTCGCACATTATGTAAACAGTACACCTAATATTTGCAGATAACCCTTCGGACAAGATATTTGGTTTAGCTTAAGAGGTGTAGTCGTTAAATAATCGTATAAAGCTGTTTGATCTCAATAGGATGCAAGTTAAAAACAAGAAAGGCAATATTTATCAATTTCGAAAAGGAGGCGCTGGTCAAGGCGAATACATAGGGCATAATATAAAAAAAGGAAGAGGATAATGGCAACTTTAATGAAAATTGAATTTGTTTTATTTAATTATGAATGCAAATTTGCGCATTTAATTAATGAGATTGGTATTCAAGCTACTAAAACATGGAATAAGGGGGAGTATATTGGAGGTTCTTTATTAAAAAGAAAACACTATGGATGGGTGCTAGATGTAAGCTGCTATGATTTAGACAAAGGACAAGAAGAGATTATTAACAAAATAAGTCCCTATAAGAAAAAATTATTAGATGTTGCCAAGGAGTATAAATGCCAAATGGAGCTTGCTTTTGCTTTGTATATTGACAGAGATGACATTCCCGCCTTCAATTTAAATAACGAAATTATTGAGTTAATTTCTGAATTCAAAGGCGAGATTGATGTTGATATCTATATTAAAGGTTAAGCTTGATGTAGAATGTGATATATTCTACAAACATTGTTGCCCAAAAATAGTTTTCTCTACGCTCCACATTGTAACTCTCCTAGATCCGGATTGAATAAATTACTTCAAGAATAAGAAAGCGGAAAAATTAAGATTTGTTAGGGGAAAATAGATAGAGTAAATCTTGTTAATTAATTTTTAACACTTAAAGAGAGTCTTAAATGAAAAATAATAAGATGGGAAATGTACTATTCCCGTTATTTTTTTTAACAATTATGTCTTTATTGCTAAATAACTGTGATCGGAGAACCGAAAATATTATTAATCAAGAATATAGTACTGCAAAATCTTTTTTCCCGGAAGTATTTGTAGATCATTTTCCTAAAAAACTGAGCAACGAAATTGGAGTTAGTATTTGTTCTTTAACGGAAACATCATCTACCATGCCGCTTTGTTTAATAGTCACTGATAAAATATGTAATAAGTCGGACTCATTATATATTTCCTCTTTAATTGACCATTCTGTTGTAGAATATATTCCTAGCGATTCATCTCTTTTGATTGTCGATCGATTTCGAAATCAAGCCAATGAACTAGAATTTGATCTCATTTTATCTTCATGTGATTCTACTTATATTGATTGTGATCGTTATGTCGGGAAATTACCTGTCCCAAATTTCTTTTTTAGTAAGTATCATAGTCTAGAATACGAAAATCGACTAAGTGATGATTTTAGAATATATGTTTTGGAATCAAAGTCAGGGAAATATTGGGATAAAGAAAAGCTGAAAGATGAAATATATATGCCTGTTGGGTGGGAGCATGGATATTCCAAAGGAATAGCGTTAAACGTTGTAGAAAATATTATTGTTTATTGGTTTATTATTTGGTAATAATATGATTAGCCTATCCGGAACTTCCGGATAGTTTCCAATTTCCTTCGACAAGTTGTGAGATAGTAATAAATCTAAGCGAATATTATCGTTAACAAACCTGCCTCCATGAATGATATATCCAGCAAACATTGCCACAAAAATTAATCCTCTCTACGCTCCACATTGTAACTCTCCTAGATCATGCCTACGCCGGGAGTGGAGTCGAAGTATGCTAACTGCTAAGTTAACAGCATTCCATAGCCGAAAGAGAAAACGTAGTAAGTGCTCAAGATTATTATCCTTACGGCTCAATTTTACGAGAGTTTAACAATTCACAACCAAATGAGAAATATAAATTCACTGAAAAAGAATGTGATACCGAGACAAACCTTGATTATCTCGAAGTAAGGTATTATAATTCTAATATTGCTCGTTGGTGTAGTGTTGATCCGCTGGCACATCTTTATGAAGGCTGGTCTCCGTACAACTACGGCTCCAGCTGATGTGAGTTCGCAAGATAGGGAGACACTTAAAATCCGAGATGGAATGACAGAAACTGAGTTTGTGAGAAAACTAGTTGAATCTAGGAATAGTTATGATAGCAAAGTTAAATATGCTCCTATACCAACTGGCAACCGGAGGAACAGTAACTCAATAGTCGGGAGTACATTAAGAGCATCAGGCTCAAATTATAACCATCTAGATGGACTCCTGGTTGGTATAAAAATGTTCTGCCATCTCAAAGATAGGAGCTATAATAATATTTCTGAGGAAAAAATGAATAGTAAAATTAGTTTAGTAATTATTCTATTTATCTTAGGTGCAATAATGGGTTGCAATGAAAACAAAAGCGAAACTTGGGGATTAAATACGATCGGTTATAAAGATAAAATAGTTTTCTCAGAGGGAGTTAAATCAAAAGACATCACATTTACAGCACCCAAAACATCAAGTAAATATGAATTGCGATTTTATTTTGCAAATGTCGATATGACACAACCACACAGTAACGTGTTAGAAATACAAAAAGAAATTGTAAAATCTTTTGATGAGTTTGAGTATAAAATTGTTGAGAAAACTACTGGTACAATTATTAAGGAGGGGAAGAAATCTCTTAGTTTTGGTAGCATGTCACCCTTATTATATTGGATTAGTACCAAAATCAAATTTATTGAAGGTAGAGAATATATTATAACACTTAAACTCCCAAGCATTGGCAAGAATGCGGATTTATTTTCTGATGTTTATTTTGTTATTGGAGAAAGTCCTAACGCATATCTTTAATAAATATAGCTAAGGTATATCAGTCGCTCCACAAAGAGTGGCTGTTTTGTTCTAAACGGACAAACCTAATGAGCTGACAATAACACATAATATAAGAAGGCGAGCTTTACATAATGCTACTGTTAAAGGAAAACCACTCTTTTCCTTTTTTCGCCGTTCTTTGCCGGGAGCTTGTTGAAAACCAGGCTCCTGACTGGCTGAAAGCCAGGCCTCTGACTGGTCGAAGTGTTCTCAGTGTTCTCGGTGACCTCTGTGGTTAATCCTCTTTTTCCTAAGTCTACTCAGCGTGGTTGCTGTCTCTGATCCGGTTGAAAATTCGGTAATTAACGAACCTATGCTGAAAGCCAGGCTCCTGACTGGCTGAAAGCCAGGCCTCTGACTGGCCGGGAGCGGAGTCGAAGTTTTCTGGGGCAATCCAAAAGACGAATGTAGCATGCTTACTGAGCGGAGTCGAAGTAAGCTTACTATTAAGTAGAATCCCATTAAATTTTCCCCTCGACTCCCTTTCGACAAGCTCAAGGAAAGCTCGGGGAACATTGCTCGTATCGCAACTAAAAAGTTACTACCTAGTGCTAAATTGACAGCATTGCTTGAGGGGAAGAGCTAGAGAAGCGGAGGGACGTTCTATGTGGTTTTGTTTTGTTGCTTTTTGATTTATCTACGGAGTCGATTTCTTCTGCCTTAGGACTTTTCCTATTCAGTTAGGAGTTTATTATTTGTGAGCTTGTATTAGTATTTATCGGCACCGTAGATCGTAGCTCCCGACAAAGGGGGTGTGAAAAACAACCGGAAATCCCGGACCAATAGAGCTCGTTTACGAACACCATATGTGCCAGCACCAGCGGTGCGTTATGCCTGTAGCGCCGGCGGCGCGTCATGTCTGTTAGCTCCGGATGGAGCGGCATTCTTGTTTCCATGCTCCTATTACGGAATAATTCGGGTTGTTATCCCGAAAGGGTTGTGAATTATTTGAAGCGAAAAGGGGAATAGAGTTTAATAAATTTAAAAATAAGTTTTGTTGCATGCCAAAAACGCAATTATATAGTTGAATAAAATAAAACAATAACTTAACTTAATTCCGTAATTGCTGATTTTTAATATGCGGATGATATGCCGAAATTTTCCGCATAATTATATGTTAGGATGATACCATTTTAATAAGGAAAAAAATGTCGTTTGAGAATACAATTTTAATTACAATTATAGATAAATGTGTAATTGGTTTAATGATTTTATTTACAGCATTGTATATCAACAAAAAATTGGAAAAATATAAGTTTCTAATTACTAGGCAAGGCAAAATAAAAGATATTAAATATGAAAAAGTAGCAAAAATAATTGACGATATGTGGAAGTGTGTTTCGTCCATCAATGCAATGATAGGTGGTTACAAAAGAAAGGAAGGAGTAGGAAATATGGCTTCCATTAAAAGCATTATCGAAAATGATAGCAATTATAAACAAAAAGCAGAAGAAGATTATAATAATACAATATTGCAATATGCTGATATGATTGTAGAATTACAGAAAAGAGTTAATTCTTCTTACTTTTATTTAGGAAAAGATTTGTATGTTAAAGCTACTAATATATCTGAGATTTTTAATGGTTTTGCATTTGCTATTTTAAATAGCAATATGGAAAGTGATTTGTTAAATGACATTCAAGATATTGAAGTGCGAATTCATAGTTTTGAAGATGATGCACTGAAATATATTACTTAATTCTAAGCCTAACCCGCAAATCAACCGGACGCCCTAGTTTGTTTGGCTATTTTAGAATTTGAAGTTTTGCGTTTTATTTAAATTGGTAGCTCTAAGTAATTGTATTAATTAAATGTTTTATAAATTTTAGAGTGTGCAATATTTGGCATCCCTGTTCTGAGGCGCCGGTTATTTGCCACGCCGTTATGTTACTTTTTAAAAATGAGATTTTATGGCTCTAATATTCCCTTCACTCGAAATATTGGAAAGGCAAAAAGTAAAGTTAACCGATGGAGAATCAAAACTATTAAAATACTTGTATAGTGTTTTGGATGACAGTTTTGAAATTTATTCCCAACCTTTTTTAAATGGTGATAGACCAGATATCATTATTATGCGTAAAGGTTCGGGTGTTTTAATTATAGAGGTAAAGGACTGGAACCTAAGTAGTTATTCAACTGACAATCACGGCAACTGGATAGTAAATAACTCTATTATTCGCTCTCCAATTCAACAAGTGTTAACATACAAAGAAAACTTATACAATCTTCATATCGCAAACTTATTAGAAAAAAATATAAAAGAGCCAAAGCATTGGGGTATAGTAAATTGTGCAATATATTTCCATTGTGAAAATACAGCTGCAGTTAATGACTTCATATACTACAGAGCAAATGATAAAAAAAAGAAATTTCTATCTCATTTTGATTTCATTGGAAAAGACGGCTTAACAAAAGAGAACATATATAGTATTCTAAAGAAACGTAGGCTACTAAAAGACTCATATTATTTTAATAATGATCTATACAATAGCATAAAAATATTTTTACAACCACCCCAACACGCACTTGATGATGGCAAAGACATCCCCTACACCCAAGAACAAAAAATATTATCCATTAGTGAAGAAGGGAAAGAACAAAAAATTAAAGGTGTTGCTGGTTGTGGTAAAACTTTAGTTCTAGCTAAAAGAGCGGTGAATGCCCATAAACGAACTGATAGAAAAATACTTATACTAACATACAATATCACACTTATCAATTATATCCACGATAGAATTAGTGAAGTAAGAGAGGATTTTTCATGGGACAATTTTTATATAAATAATTACCACGATTTTATTTCAAGAGAGCTAAATAATAATGGATTACAAATCAACATACCTGAGGAATTTGATAAATGGACAAAAGATAAAAAAGATGTATTTTTCGAAAAGTATTACAGCAATGAAAAATTATTCGAATCAGTTAAAGACAGAATCTATAAATATGATGCCATTTTTATAGATGAAGTGCAAGATTATAAGATACAATGGCTTAGAATAATTAAAAATTACTTTTTAAAAAATGGAGGTGAATACGTTCTATTTGGCGACGAAAAACAGAATATTTATAAACTTGAAATGGAGATAGACAAAAAACCAAGAACAAATATTCTAGGGGCTTGGAATCAAAGCCTTAATAAAACATTTCGTCTTTCTAACAAAATAGCACAAATAGCAATTGAATTTCAAAAACATTTTTTTACCAAAAAGTATGATTTTGATTCGATGGAAATTGCAAATCCATCTTTATTTGACGAAAAATTCGTTTATTTGAGTTCTCCTGAAGCGTCAATTGATGAAGTAAGTACATTTATAATGAATGAATCAAAGAAAATCAATGCACATCCAAATGATAATTGTATTTTATCTGGTAAAATTGACACACTAAAAGAAATAGACTCGTTTATTCGTCACTCAACTTTGCAAAACACTCAAACTATGTTCGAGACAAAAGAAGTCCTTTTTAAACTATTATTTGATTTCAAGTATGACGACAAAGATAAAATCTTGGGCGAAGGGATAAAACATTTTAAGCATAACATTAATAATTTGATTTTAGCTTTGTGCTATTGGGAACATCTAGATAGCATTCCCGCACAGTCTAAGTTTCAAAAGTTAATTGACAATTCTACTTTTGATATTGACTCATTTCGAATATGGATTTCAAAGTTCGTATCAACAAAAGAAAAGTATATCCTTACTAAAGATTCAGCTAGATATTTATATGATAACAGAATCGAAATGATTAGAAAAAACAAAAAAAGAAATTTTCGAATGAATCTTGGTTTAATGAAACTATCCACAACCCATAGCTTTAAAGGTTGGGAAATAAAAAATCTCTTTTTGGTTATTGAAAATACTAATTCTGATAAGTTTGTTTCCCCAGAACTAATTTATACAGCATTGACAAGATGTAGAAATAATTTATTTGTTTTCAATATTGGCAATACTGAGTATGATGAATTTTTTGGCTCTATGTCAATTTAAGACGTAACATAACAAGCCGCTCAAGACCGACCGCTGTTACGGTTTGGGTGTAGTGCAATTTTAAGGTTTATGTTTTTCGTTCGGTCCGGCAGCTGCCGGATTCTAAGTAGTTTGTAAATGTAAGTTAGGTCGCCGCCAGTGCGGTGGAATTTACTGGCGGCTACTAATTATAAATATTCGTTGTTAGTTAAGCATTGCTGTGTTGGGCGGCGGCTTAGCGGCAACATCGTTAGGCAGTAGGATAATAAAAATGGAAAATCACCAAGTTAAGCCTTCAAAATTATCACCGTTATGGGTAATCTCACTTTTTGTTTCTTTAACTGAAGTGGTTACTGGAATTGCAGTTACACAAGCTACAAATGGAATTCAAATTGCTTTAACATCATTTGTTATTCTCTTTCCGCTTTTAGTAGCTAGTGCTTTCTTTATCATTCTATGGAACCGACCTTATGTTTTCTATCCCCCAAATGAGTTCGCTAATGGTGTTGACGTTTCAAAATATGTTGAGGCAATGGCACCAAAGGTCGAAAACCTTAAAGCCGATTTAGAAGCTGAACTTGAAAATATAAAGGCGAGAATTGATATTGAATTTCAAAGCATTCAAGAAAAAAATAAGGATTTATCTGAATACTTATTTGAAGTATCATCTCAATCTGAAAAAACCAAATTAGCATTCTCTGATTTCAAGAAAGAATTAGATTCAAAGAAGAAAAGTGTATCTGTTATACTAACAGATTTTATGACTAATTCAGTTTTCCGTATTCATATTGTTCACGTTACAAAAGATCCAGCCACCGAGAAAGAAAAAATGTTGGCCAATTCTTTAGTTAGTCAGTTGCAGAAAAAAGGTTACAAAACTTCAACCGGAGGCTGGGGGAGTTCTTTTTACTTATCGACTTTCAAATCGAAAAAACTATGGAAAGACATCAAAATCATTGCGCTAAATGATGACACATCATTAGTCAATAAGGTATCTAATATTGTCAAAAATTCTGTTGATATTCCTGTGAGTATAATTAGTAAAGCTGAATTTGAGAATTCTTCAAATCGAGACGGAATGCTTTCTAAATCGATACCAGAAAATACTGACTTAGTAATTGCACATTGTATCAATTAACTGCCTAACCCGCCGCTCAACACGGACAGCGTTTTTCAGAGTGGCATTTGTGAAATTATGAAGTTGTGGTTGCAAAGTTGAGTTGCTCTTTAAGGTAGTTTGTTCTAAGAAATATTTTTATAAATAAAAGTTGTTGCGGTTATTCGGCACTCTTATTCTGGGCTGCCGGTTAGCGGCAACGTCGTTATACGTAATATTAAAATTGAGGATGTATTGATAAAAAAACTTTTTGCATTTGTATTAATGCCTTTTTCAAAGACATTTGAAGATGTATATAAATTAGGTATACAAGAAGCAGCCACCGAAGTCGGTATTAAAGCTGAGCGATTAGATGATCAAATATTTGATGGCAATATGCTGGATAAAATTTATCAAGAAATTGACAGCGCAGATATAATAATCGCTGATATGTCAGATAGAAATCCAAATGTATTTTATGAAGTTGGGTATGCCGATGCTCGCAATAAATTGATAATATTGCTTACTTCAAAAAGTGAAGATATCCCTTTTGATTTGTTGCATCGTCCGCATATAATTTATAATGGATCAATTACACATCTCAGAGAAGAATTAACTGAGAGACTAAATTGGGCAAAGAAAGAAGTATTGAGAAGGGACACACAACCGTTACTTACAAAAATAAAAATTAAGTCACATTGGATTAATCGTAATACAAATGATGACACAGCCGTTGTTAATCTAAGCGTTGAGCTTCATAATATTTCTGAAAAACCAATAACAGATATTCATTCCTTATTTATGTACAGTGGTAAAGGATGGCATGTTGTGTTTGATGAAAAAAAATGCAAAACAACTGACTCCGACATTACACCATTTAGTACTAGGCATATTATTAAACCGGATTTTAATTTAGTGCCACCAAAGGATTGGTTACCAATTGATATCACTATGAAAAAAGTAATGGCAGCTGATTGGAGGGATGAGGAACGAAAAGATAAATATGATTTGGATGGCTTGTTAAGATTTGTTGTTCACATAGATAAAAATTCTTTTTCAACTGAAGAGAGAATGACAATATCAGTTGAGTGGGACGAATTACCATTTTAGAAATTACGTATAACCCATAACAAAGGTTCTTAAAAAGAAAAAAAATAAATACCACTCCACGCAAAAAGAGAAAAATTAAGTGCTCCCGTAAGAGTAGGAATAATATTAATAATAACACTATTGGTTGTCTTTGATTTCTAATAACGGGTTCGGTTTCCGGGCAGTGGAGTTGTACCTGTAATACCTAAATCGAAAAGCCCTTTTGGATAGAAGTAATTATACGACATCAAAGCCAAATTGCAGAAAGATAATCCGCAAGATTATAACAAGCTTGCGGAATGACTGAAATGAATATCATGCTTGGAATAACATAAAAACTTAATAGCAAGCTTACTATGACAAGCTGTGACATCGAGCTATGACATAGTAATTTATCTAACCGAATATTATTGCGAATAAACCCATTTCTATGAATGATATATCATTCACCAATCCCGATTTAGCCCCTTAATGAATGATATCTCATGCAAAACATCCCCTTAAAATGTAATTCCCAAAATCGTCTCCTATCTCCCAAGTGTCCTATGCAGAGAGCTTTACTCCGGAAATCATAACTCCCATCTAAATAATCGCAACTCCTACTCCGAAAATGGCAACTCCTACCAAAAAAATCGCAACTCCTACTCCGGAAATGGCAACTCCCACCAAAAAAATCGTGACTCCTACTCCGGGAATGGCAACTCCTACCAAAATAATCATGACTCCTACTTCGAAAATGGCAACTCCCAAAAATAATCTCATGATTAGAGCCCTATCCAGTCCTCCAAACGTCCCGCCACCATTCGCTCTTGTTCTTCTCAGTGTTCTCAGTGCCCTCAGTGGTTCTGCTCTTGTTCTTCTCAGTGTTCTCAGTGCCCTCTGTGGTTTTGTCCTTGTTCTTCTCAGTGTGCTCGGTGCCCTCTGTGGTTTGTCGCCCTTGTTCTGGTCACTGAGCTTGCTGCAAGCCAGGCTTTTGACTGGTTGAAAACCAGGCTTTTGACTGGTCGAAGTGTTCTCAGTGTTCTCGGTGCCCTCTGTGGTTTTGCCCTTGTTCTTCTCTGTGTGCTCGGTGCTCTCCGTGGTTTGTCGCTCTTGTTCTTCTCTGTGTCCTCCGTGTCCTCAGTGGTTTTGCCCTTGTTCTTCTCCGTGTCCTCCGTGTCCTCTGTGGTTCTGCCCTTGTTCTGGTCACTGTCGTAGATCCGGCCTTTGCCGGGAGCCTGCCGAAGTGCGGAATCGTTCCGACACCCTTCGGAATCGTCCCGCCCCTCACCGGAATCGTTCCGCCCCTCTCGGAAACGTCCCGCCCCTCTCGGAAACGTCCCGCCCCTCACCGGAATCGTTCCGCCCCTCACCGGAATCGTTCCGCCCCTCTCGGAAACGTCCCGCCCCTCACCGGAATCGTTCCGCCACTCACCGGAAACGTTCCGCCACTCACCGGAATCGTTCCGCCACCCTTCGGAATCGTCCCGACACCCTTCGGAATCGTTCCGACACTCTTCGGAATCGTTCCGACACTCTTCGGAATCGTTCCGACACTCACCGGAATCATTCCGCCACCCTTCGGAAACGTTCTGCCCCCTTCGGAAACATTCCGACACCCTTCGGAAACATTCCGACACTCACCGGAATCATTCCGCCACCCTTCGCCCTTGTTCTTCTCAGTGTTCTCAGTGCTCTCCGTGGTTTGTCGCTCTTGTTCTTCTCTGTGTTCTCGGTGCCCTCTGTGGTTTTGCCCTTGTTCTTCTCAGTGGTTCTAAGCGTGGTTGCTGACTGGTTGAAAACCAGGCTACTGACTGGCCGAAATACCTACGCTCCACTGAAGTTGCACATCGGAATTTAATAAATAGCAAGAAATGTCAAACATTGCGGAATACTCTCCGCTAGATTTGTGATGTTGCTAAACCAAACGGGGGTAAAATGGAATTCAAAATCAGAAGCATCGGTAAGATAGTTAAATCCGCGACCGGAAATCATCTTGAGATAGATGAGGAATATTTGGGTGGTTTGCTTGAGCTTAAGCACTACGATTATATTCATGTTTATTGGTGGGCGCGTGATTTCGATAAACCGGAACATCGCTCATTGATGCAAGTCCCTATCCCTTATGCCAAAGGGGATGTTATAGCCGGAGTATTCGCCTGCCGAAGCCCCGAGCGTCCTAATCTTATTATGGATACGGTTTGCAAAGTGCGGGGAGTAAACGAGAAGAAAGGGAAAATATTTATCGAAAATATCGACGCTTTCCCCGATACACCGATTATCGATATCAAACCTTATCTCAATTGTGTGGATAGAGTTAAAAAGAGTAAAGTACCGAAATGGTTCCCATCCGAATGGGGGGAATGGATGCATGAAAAGGGGATATGTTAAAATGAACGGAAATATTATCATCAAAGGGGCGAGAGCTCATAATCTCAAAAATGTTTCTCTCGAAATACCTAAAGGGAAAATAGTAGTATTTACGGGAGTATCCGGTTCGGGAAAGTCGTCACTGGTTTTCGATACAATCTATTCCGAATCGCAGCGACAATTGATCGATACATTTTCCTCCTTTGCCAGAAGCAGAATGCCGAAGCTAACTAGGCCGGATGTTGATGAGATCAAAAACATCTCCACCGCTATCGTGATCGATCAAAAGAGGATGGGGAGAAATTTAAGAAGCACTGTTGGAACAGCCACTGAGCTTAGTACATATCTTCGCCTCCTATATTCTCGGTGCGGCGATAAGTTTATCGGACCTTCCTATTGTTTCGGTTTCAATCATCCGCAGGGAATGTGTCCCGAATGCAAAGGGGTCGGGAAAAGAATCCGCGCTAATGTCGATTCTCTGATTAATTGGGATAACTCAATCAGAGAAGGGGCAATTAACTATCCCGATTATAAAGTAGGGGGATGGAACTGGCGCGAAATGATGGCAATGAATCTGTTCGATGTGGATAAGAAGCTGAAAGACTATTCCGAAGATGAGTTGAATAATTTCCTCCATACCAAAGGAATCCCGATCGAAAGAGAGCACGGGGGAGGAACATATTCCAAAAACTACGAGGGAGTTATTCGTCGCCTCGAACGTTTGCATCTTTCCAAAAGTGACGGGCGCTTATCCAAAGGAAGAAAGAACGCTTACGAAAAACATTTCATCGAGCAGACATGCGATGTTTGCGACGGAACCAGATTGAATTTCCTTGCCCGATCCGTGAAGATAAACGGAAAGGATATTAGCCAATTATCCGATATGGAATTGACCGACCTTCATAGTTTTCTGAAAGAAGTTGACGGAGAAATTGCCCGCCCGATTGTGAGTAAGATGCTCGGCATGCTTTCCCATCTGATTGATATTGGCGTAGGGTATCTCTCGTTGAACAGAACCGTTTCAACTCTTTCGGGGGGAGAGAGTCAACGTGTTAAGATGGCGCGCCAGCTCGATTGCGATCTGGTGGATATGATGTATGTGATGGATGAGCCTTCGATAGGGCTTCATCCTCGTGATACGGAAAGACTACTAAATCTTCTCTGTAAGCTACGTGATAAGGGGAATACGATTCTCGTAGTAGAGCACGATCCGGAGATAATAAAATCTGCGGAGTGGATTGTTGATATCGGACCTAAGGCGGGAGTTCGTGGTGGTGAAGTGGTTTTCAACGGCAAAGCGGATGAAATAACCTTTTCGGATAGCATTACCGGAAAATATCTCCAATCGGTCGAAAAGATTTCTACTGATCGTAAGGAGTTTGAAGATTGGTTTTCCCTGGAAAATGTAACGGTGAATAATCTTAAAAATGTTTCCGTTAAAATCCCGAAAGGAGTTTTAACCTGCGTTACCGGAGTTGCCGGTTCGGGGAAGAGTAGTTTGATAAATGAATATTTCGTGAAGAAAAGCAAAGAATGTGTTGTAATAGATCAGAGCCCGATCGGCGCGAATGTAAGATCCAACCCGGCTACATACATTGGCATTTTCGATCTGATAAGAAAAGAGTTCGCGCGAGTCTCGGGAGAATCGGCAGCGCTATTCAGCTTCAATTCGGAAGGGGCATGCCCGAAGTGTAACGGGAAAGGGTATGTGGAAGTAGAGATGAGTTTTATGGATGAAATTCATATAACATGCGACGAATGCGAAGGGAAAAGATATCGGGAAGAAGTTCTGGAATATCAATATAACGGAAAGAATATCTTCGATGTTCTCAATATGACGGTGAACCAGGCATACGAGTTTTTCGATCATAAAGAGATAAGACGCAGACTAGAGATACTTGTCGAGGTTGGTTTGGGATATCTCGGAATAGGTCAACCGTTGTCAACTCTCTCCGGCGGGGAAGCTCAAAGAATAAAACTTGCCTCGGAGCTACACAAAAGGGGGAACGTCTACGTTCTTGACGAACCAACCACCGGCTTACACATGGCCGATATAGAAAGATTGGTTGGGATCATCAAAAAGTTGGTTAATAATGATAACACAGTAGTTGTAATTGAGCATAATCTCGATGTAATAAAGCACGCCGATTGGATTATCGATATGGGGCCGGAAGGAGGCGTCAAAGGGGGAAAAGTAATCTTTGAAGGAACTCCCGAGAATTTGGCCCTTTGCGAGCAGAGCTATACCGGAAGATTTTTAAGAAGTTATTTGAATTAAGGTACTTAAAGGTTACCTGTGAAGAATTGTACTTTCTTCGAGGTAACCTTGATTGCCATACTCCTTTCCCTGATTATCGAAAAAAACTTAAATACTTTCCGCAATTTTGTCTTTACCTTCTTAAATTAGTAGTTGGGATTCGGGGGAGTTTGTTTAATTCCTTAATTCATGCTAACATTGCAAAAAGATCTCGTTTTAATCTTAATAGTTTGGATTTACGAAGAGAATAATGTAATATTGCCCGGTTTGTTTTTAATGGCATTCCATATTCGAATAAACGGAAGAATTCCCGAAGATAAAATAAAAGTTGAAAATAGGAATTTGATTTGGCAAATAAAGAGCAAAAATATATCGATTGCGGAGAAAGAGGAAAGTTCAGTTTAAGAAATAAGCTTAATGAGTTGACAGGGAAAGAGTGGATTAAGTTTACAAAGTCCTGGTTTATTCATCGTCCCCCCAGAAGGAATGAGGAAGAGATCCTTCATCCCGCAAAATATCCGGAATCGTTAGTCGAAGAGTTTATCCGCTTTTTTACCAAATCAAACGAGTGGGTTTTTGATCCTTTTCTCGGTACGGCATCAACATTAATTGCCGCGGGGAGAAATAATCGCAACGCTGTTGGGGTAGAGATCAATCCGAAATATTTCGAAACGAGTAGCAATAGAATAGAAAATGAGGAGTTTAAGAATGATATTATTCCACTCCTCGGTTCTTCTTCGAATCTTAAGCAATTGCTAAGGGAACAAGGATTGGAAGAGAGAGTTTTCGATTTTGTTGTAACTTCTCCGCCGTATTGGAACCAACTCGAGAGAAATTCCATTCGACAGAAAAACAGATTGGACAAAGGACTCGATACTAAATATTCCTCAAATCCGAATGATATCGGTAACGAGGAAGATTATCATAAATTTTTGGAGCTACAGTCGCAGATTTTTGACCAGGTTTATGACATTACAAAAGAGGGTGGTTATTTGACAATAATCACCAACAACATATATTGTGATGGTAAACTTTACCCTTTGGCTTATGACACTGCCATTGAGCTTACAAAGCGTGGGGATAAAAGCTGGGTAATGAAAGATGAGAAAATATGGCTCCAGGATGATAAGCCTCTTATCGCGTTGGGTGTTAATAATGCGTGGGTAGGGAACAGACATCACCAATATTGTTTGATTTTCAGGAAAGAGAAAAGGAAATAGCAGAGTGCCCGATTTATTCGATCAATCCGAGGAAATATTAAGTGTTTCGGAATTAACCAAAGAGATAAAAATTACTCTCGAAGAAGGGTTCTCTTCCCTGAGAGTTGTAGGGGAAATTTCGAACTTCAAGGCGCACTATTCCGGTCATTGGTATTTTACATTAAAAGATTCCGGCGCGCAAATAAACTGTACGATGTGGAAAGGGGTAAATAATTACGTATTCTTCACTCCGCAAGATGGGATGAAAGTTGTAATAACCGGAAGACTTTCCGTTTATCCGCCGCGTGGTACTTATCAGCTCGATGTCCGCTCAATGAAACACGCCGGTGAAGGTGAATTGCAAATAGCTTTCGAAAAACTGAAGAAGAAATTATCCGACGAAGGACTATTCCGACAAGAAACAAAGCAGCCGATACCAAGATTTCCAGAAAAGATTGGGATAGTAACCGCAATAGACGGAGCTGCGCTAAAGGATATGATTAATGTGGCGAGTCGTCGTTTTCCTCTGACTGAGCTTGTTGTAGCTGCAAGCAAAGTTCAAGGAGAAGGGGCTGCTGCTACAATAGTTAAGGGAATAGAAGAGCTAAGTAAAAGAGATGATATAGATGTAATGATTGTCGGAAGAGGTGGTGGTTCTCTGGAAGATCTTTGGGCTTTTAACGAGGAAGAAGTAGCCAGAGCAATATTCGCCTCCCGTATCCCGATTATCAGCGGAGTAGGACATGAAATAGATTTTACAATTGCCGATTTCGTAGCGGATTTTCGAGCTCCAACTCCTTCTGCTGCGATGGAACTGGCTACACCCGATAAGGATGAAATCTTTGCCTTTATAGATGATTTTTCCTATACTAACACGAACAAAATCTTCGAAATTATTCGGGATAAGAAAGAATTAGTAGAACGACTAATCAATTCTTACGGATTCAGAAAACCGGATGAGATAATTAAATATAGGGCACAGATTGTTGATAATCTGATTTACAGAATTGAGAATTCGATTTCCTCGATAGTACGCGAAAATAATAATAAGTTGGATTTGCTTAAAGCTAATATCAAAACCTTCGATATAAATAGCACTTTGCAAAAAGGATTTGTTTTGGTTCATCAAGAAGGCAAGATTGTAAAGAGAGCCAGTGACTTCGAAAGAACCAAAAACACTAAACTTAAGTTTTATGATAATGAAGTGAGCATAGACTAATGGCCAAAAAGAAAAATACATTTGAGGATTCCCTAAAAAGACTACAAGAGATCTCGGAATTGTTGGATAATGAAGAGATCGGATTGGAAGACTCCATAAAGCTATATGAAGAGGGAATCAAGCTAACCAAAGAATGTTACGGAAAATTATCCGAAGCGGAACTAAAAGTAACCGAACTCAAAAAGGAACTTAATTCGGAAGCGGAATAATTTCGGTAATTCAAGGAAAATGAAATGGTAGACAAATCAAAATATCAGCTGTTATTTAATGTAGATTCTCCCAAGGATATCAGAGATTTCGATTTACATCAATTGAAAATTCTCTGTTCCGAAGTAAGACAATATCTCATTGATGTTGTTTCCCAAACAGGGGGACATTTCGGTGGAGGCTTGGGGACAGTTGAATTGACAGTTGCATTGCATAAAGTTTTTAATACACCTGAAGACTCAATTGTCTGGGATGTTGGCCATCAGGCTTATCCTCACAAAATTCTTACCGGAAGAAGAGATCAGCTTCCTACGATCAGACAATTCAAAGGGATTAGTGGTTTCTTAAAACGTTCCGAAAGTGAATATGATGATTTCGGCGCGGGGCACGCGTCAACATCAATTTCCGCGGCCTTAGGGATAGCGGAAGGAAACAAACAAAAAGGAAACGACAATCGTGTAGTTGCTGTAATAGGTGACGGAGCTATGACCGGCGGAATGGCATACGAAGCCATGAATAATTCCGGTATTTTGAAAAGCAATATTGTCGTTGTTTTGAATGACAACCAAATGTCTATTTCAAAAAATGTTTGGCAAGTATCAAACTACTTTACAGAAATGATTGCCCATCCTGAGTATAACAGATTCAAAGGGGCAATTTGGGATCTTACCGGTAAACTGGATCAATTCGGTGACAGACTTCGCAGAGTAGCCTCCAGAGTTGAAACCGGAATAAAATCGATTATTACTCCCGGTATGCTTTTCGAAGCTTTGGGTTTTCGGTATTTCGGTCCGGTTAACGGGCATAATATCGCTCAGTTGGTAAAAGTCTTTCGGTACGTTCGTCCTCTAAATGGTCCGATTTTCGTGCATGTTGTAACGGAAAAAGGGAAAGGGTACAAACCGGCCGAAGGAGATAAGCAAAAACTCCATGCAGCTTCTCCGTTTGATAAGCTTACAGGTAAAGCAATTAAGAAATCTTCCGGGGTTCCTTCATATACTGATGTTTTCGGAAAAGCTTTGACCGAAATTGTTGAAGAGAATAAAAACGTCGTAGGAATAACAGCCGCAATGGCAGACGGAACCGGAATGTCTCATTTACAGAAAGCTTTTCCTCAAAACTATTACGATGTTGGGATTGCGGAAGAACACGCGGTTACATTCGCGGCTGGAATGGCAGCCAAAGGAATTACCCCTGTAGTAAGCATTTACTCAACATTTATGCAACGCGCTTATGATCAGATTATTCATGATGTCGCTTTACAAAAATTGCATGTTGTCTTTGTGCTTGATAGGGCGGGATTAGTTGGCGCTGACGGTCCGACACATCATGGTACTTTTGATCTTACATATTTAAGAATGATTCCGCACATGGTTATTATGGCACCGAAGGATGAGGAAGAGTTGAGAAATATGCTTTACACTGCGGTTAATTATAATAGAGGTCCAGTTGCTATAAGATATCCTCGCGGTAGTGCTATCGGGGTTGAGATGACTCCCGGTTTTGATGAATTACCTATCGGGAAATCCGAAGTAGTCACCGAAGGAGAGGATGTTGCTATTTTGGCTGTCGGATCAATGGTCGAATTCAGTAAAAAAGCCGTTGAGAAATTGAATGAAGAGGGAATTTCCGCAAAGCTGGTAAATATGAGATACATTAAACCTCTTGATGAGAAGATGCTGGATGAAGTATCAAAAACTCACCAAAAGGTTATTACAATTGAAGAAAATGTTCTTGCCGGTGGATTTGGAGCGGCTATTACCGAATATTATTCCGATAAGAATTATAAAAATGATATATTTAGAATAGGGTTGCCTGATAGCTTTATAGAGCACGGATCGCAAGCCGAACTTTACGATATGCTTAAAATCGACGCAAATGGCCTTTACGAAAAAGTGAAAGCATTTTTAGGCAAGTCCGTTAAAGAAAAGATTGCTTAGAAAATTTCATGAAATATTCTTTTGTTGTGTGCTATTCTTGGGGTGCTAAGGTAAGCAATTAATTGAAAAGAGTGGAACAGTGAGGGGCTCCATTATTTGGATAATTAATTTGTGAAATAATACGAGAACAGAGGGTTATGAAAACTAAAATACTACTTGTCGACGACGAAAAGGATATTATTGAATTTCTTCAATACAATTTGGAGCAAGAGGGTTTTGAAGTTCTGACTGCGTTTGACGGAGAGGAAGCACTAAAAGCCGTTGAGCAACATCCCGATTTGATTATCTTAGATGTGATGATGCCGAAAATGGACGGGTATGAGGTTTGCACTAGAATACGTTCCAAAGATGGTTTTGCGGATGTTCCAATCATATTTTTAACTGCCAAATCGAGTGAAATCGATGAAGTGCACGGACTAAATATCGGAGCTGATGATTTTATTCAAAAACCTGTTTCGACCAAAAAGCTTATCGCAAGGATCAAATCAAATCTAAGAAAGGGGAACATATCCGGAGGTAGTGAGAAACAAACTTCAAAAATCGAAGTGGGTCCTCTTGTAATAGATCGCGATGAATATGTGGTTTTTCTGAATGGTAGTAAAATCATCCTCCCTAAAAAGGAATTTGAAATTATTGCTTATTTGGCAAGCCATCCCGGGAAAGTATTTCCTAGAGAGAAAATTTTGGAAGATGTTTGGGGAACAGATGTCTTTGTGGTGGAAAGAACAATTGATGTGCATATACGTAAGCTAAGAGAGAAATTCGGGGATTATTCCGATATGATCGAAACAGTTAAGGGGGTAGGATATCGTTTCAAAAACTTGGAATAATATTCGACGAAACTTGTTCTCCGCAAGTGTTTACCTGAAAGAGACTATTTTGTTTTCGGTTTTTGTATTTCTTGTTTTTATTTCGGTTGTTTCCCCATCTCCGGGGGAATTGATTTTTTTTACATTGGCATTCTTATGCGGGATAGTTCTTCTCTTAAATTATGTCGGGAAAAGTAGGGGAACTGAAGTATTTACACTTCTAAAGACTATAAGTGGTATCAGGCAAAATAGAATCAATGCTCCCGAAGAAATCAAGCTAACGCGAAATTTGTATGAGTTAGAAGGTGAAATCAAATCGATGTACCTTCGTACAAAAAACGATATTGAGAATCTTAAGAAGCTCGAGCAAGTTCGAACAGAGTTTCTCGGTAATGTTTCCCATGAATTGAGAACTCCCATTTTCGCTATTCAGGGATATTTGGAGACACTACTAGACGGTGCTATTGATGATAACAGAGTAAATAGAAATTTCACTGCCAAAGCATATCACCATACGAATAATCTCAATAATCTATTGAATGATCTTATAGATATTTCAATGATCGAATCCGGACAGATGAAAATGAGCTTTCGGTATTTTCATATTAAAGATTATTTGGAAGAAATTGCCGGAGAGATGTCTTTGCAAGCCGAGGAAAAGGGACTTAAGCTTGAGTTAGGAGATATCAAACCGAAAATGAAGTTATTCGGTGATAAAAACAGATTACGCCAGGTGCTGGTTAATTTGATTTCCAATGCAATAAAATATACCGAAGTCGGTGGAGTGGAAATTCTTGTTTCCGAGGAAGATGGCTTTGGAAGAATAACAATAAAAGATAGCGGGTTAGGAATTTCCGAAAAGGATCTAGGGAGAATATTTGAGCGCTTCTATCGGGTTGACAAAGACAGATCACGAGCTGTCGGTGGAACCGGATTGGGGCTAGCTATTGTAAAGCACATTCTAGACGCTCACGGATCAAAAATCGAAGTTCAAAGCCAATATGGGATAGGATCCGAGTTCTCATTTAAGTTGAAGAAATAGTAAATCTTTTGAGGGAAAATTATTATCTTTGTAACCGGAATTAATATTTTCCAAAAGGTTGACATAGTAATAGCTTTTTACTAATTTTAGTGTTCTGAATTTTAAGAATCGGAGGATTAGATGTTCGCAGTTGTCGATATAGCCGGACAACAGTTCAATGTTGAAGAAAACACTAAATACTACGTGCCTAAATTGGATGCTGAAGTTGATTCAGAAATTACTCTTGAGAAAATTCTGGTACTTAACGACGGTAAAGAAACCAAGATTGGCACCCCTAGTGTTGACGGCGCAAAAATAACAGCAAAAGTCTTAGAACACTTGAAAGACGATAAAGTAATCGTTTTCAAGAAGAAAAGAAGAAAATCTTACAGAGTTAAGAACGGTCACAGACAGCAATTAACTAGAATTGAAGTAACAAAAATAGGTTAACCGGAGGTACGTAATGGCTCATAAGAAAGGGCAAGGTTCATCTAGAAACGGTAGAGATAGTAATCCGCAATATTTAGGCGTCAAAAGATTTGGCGGCGAAAAAGTTACCGCCGGTTCGATTATCGTCAAACAGAAAGGAACTAAATTCCATCCTGGTAATAATGTAAAGCGTGGTGGTGACGATACTATTTTCGCTCTCATAGATGGTGAAGTGAAATTTGAAAGAAAAAGAGGCGACAGACGCTTTGTTAGCGTTTATGAAGTCCAGTAGAAAGATTTCTTTTGATATGTTTTTAATAAAAAACCCTCTTTTTAAGAGGGTTTTTTTATGCTCTATTATGAACTTAATTAGAATCCTAATCTTGCCAAATCTTCTACCAAACCTTTAACAGCACTGATAGATTTGTCCAAAGAGGCTAATTCTTCATCATTAAGTGTGATTTCGAAGATTCTTTCCACACCGTTTTCACCTAATACAGCTGGAACTCCTAAGTAAAGACCGTCTGTTCCGTACTGGTTTTCAATGAAGGCACAAACAGGAAGAAGTCTCTTCTCATCTTTGATGATAGCTTCTGCCATAGCAATTGCTGATGATGCAGGGGAATAGAAAGCAGAACCTGTCTTAAGAAGTTTTACAACTTCGCCACCGGCCATTTTTGTTCTCTGAACCATAGCGTCCATAACTTCTTTAGCTTTCGCAGCATCGCCATATTTTCTTTCCAACAATTCCATAACAGGCATACCATTAACATTGGCATATCTTATCAATGGAACCATCGTATCTCCGTGTCCGCCAAGAACCATTGCGTTTACATCTTTAACGGAAACGCCTAATTCCCATGCGATGAAAGAAGAGAATCTTGAAGAGTCAAGAACTCCAGCCTGTCCCATTACTTTGTTAGTAGGGAAGCCTGAAACTTTCTGGAATAATGTAACCATTGCGTCAAGAGGATTCGAGATTATGATAACAGTTGCGTTAGGAGCGTTGTCTCTAACACCTTCGGCAACTTGTTTCATTATCTTAGCGTTGGTTGCTAACAAGTCGTCTCTGCTCATCCCGGGCTTTCTTGGAAGACCGGCTGTAATGATAACGATGTCAGAACCGGCAATTTCTGTGTAGCTGTTTGCTCCTTTTAAGTTAACATCGAAACCGTCAACTCTGGAAGCTTCGGCGATGTCAAGAGTCTTTCCCTGAGGAAGATCTTCTACTATATCGAACATTACAACATCACCAAGTTCTCTTAATGCGGCTAACTGAGCCAAAACGCCGCCAATCTGGCCGCCACCGATCAATGCAATTTTCTTTCTTGCCATTGTTTCTCCTAGTTTTTGTGATAATTAATTAACGCATCTTCTACTATATATAGTTTCCATATCAGCCTGTAAGTCTCTTAATCCATCAGGAAAGGAAGAAAACATTAAAAAAATAGAACAATTCGTTTTATTTTAGATTTACTACCAGTATTACTTCGGTGCCCTCCGAAGTGAAATTATATCTTAAATCATCAAGAAATGATTTCATTATGTGTATTCCTCGTCCACTATCCTTCAGTATATTTTCAGGCTTAGTCGGATCCGGAACTTTTGAAGGTTCAAAACCTTCTCCCTGATCTTTTATCGAAATTTCTAATTTTGTCTCGTTTACTTTTATGGTAACAACAATATCCTTGTCTGGGTTCGATTTATTACCATGAAGTATCGAATTGGACGCTGCTTCGGCAACTGATAAAACCAGACTATTTACTTTTTCATGATCTAATTTTATTTCATCCAATATGTTTAGTACATAACTCTCTAATTCCGGTAATACCGCGGGATCGCTTTTGATGACTTTCGTGTATGCTTTTGTAGCCAAAATTAACTCCAGAAGATAACAGGAAGATTACAAATAGTTATTTCTCAAAGAAATAAAGATATAAATTAAGTATGAATCAACGCAAGTATAATCGCAAAATCCGAGCTCTTATTCCTCAGATTTGCCAGTTTATTGTGAAGAACAGATTTGTCAGATTTTTATTCTTCTTATTTTCTGTGTTAATTTTCTCATACCAACCGTTGATCTTTAAGCTGAGGTTGTTATTCAAGTTATATGTGATTTCGGAAATGGGACCAATACTGGTGTATTCATTCGCTTTTTTCTTTTTGTTGTTTTCGTCATAGTTAAAAGTAAGTAACGAAAAATACCTTATTCCGATACCAAAGCCAGCTCTTTTTCTGAAAATGTATTTAACCATAGGCTCACCGTAGTATTCTTCCAAGAACCTGACAGGTTTTCCCGAAAAATTGTTCCATTTAAAATCTCCTTGCTCGGAGTACTTGAGGTATCCGTTGAACTGAAACGAAACATTTCTTGTAAGGAACAACTTCGAGGAGTCTTTAACCGAGTATTGTCTGAAGGAAAAACTCTTATAGTTAGGATTAATATCCTCAAAATCATAAACAGTATAGCTTGCGGATACTTCGGCGGTGTTTCTGGAAGAAAAATATTTCCCTATATAATCACCACCTGAAGAAAATTTGAGGTTTCTTCTGATGTTGTTATTGGCGCTTCTCTCAGCGAAGATATAAACAATCTGATTGATACCTCCTTCTATTCCGGCGAAGAATGTGAAGAAGGGGGAGATTCTGCGGGAATAATTAAGCTCGAGCATCGAAAGAAGCTCGTCGCGATCATCATAATTTTCTTTACTCGGTGTATCGTATCTTAACTTTCTGTGGAACAAACTGAAGCTTAACAAATCCTTTAGACTTAGTCTTAAATTCCCTACGAGACTTAATGTTGCCTGTATTCCTTTGTTATTCTTTATTTTTTCAAGGTCGTTTCTTGTATTGAATTGAATAGGATTGCTACCGTCATAATTTTTTGCGTTGTGGTTTTCTTCCCTTTCCGCAAAGATGAAACGTAGAAATCCATTGAAGACTTTAGAACGATAACCGACGGAAGATTCCAGATTGATATTAAACTCATTTATTTGTGTGTCGAAGGTTTGAGAGATATTTCCTTTCACTAATCTGTAACGGGTATTTCTGTCGATATCTCTCCAGCTTACTCTTCCCATAATATCGAAGCTGAGAGGGGAGTTTTCGGGGACAAATGATAATCTGTCGAATATGGAATATCTGGTTTCGGTACGGCTTTGTATATTGTTCTTTATCTCAAATGCTGTGGCAGTTGCCGAATCGGCCTCGAAATAGAAATCCTTTCGAAATTCTTCGTACTCTGCTCTTATTGTATTCCCCAGAGATTTGTCGAGCATATTGGCGATATTCAAGTTGTAGGAACGAAGCGTATTTTTTCTCGGGGAAATCTCTTCGTTTTGAAACTTTAGAGATGAGTTAAAGAGAAATTCGTTTACCGAGAGGTTATCCACCGATGCTTCGGAACCGTAAATGAGTCCTTTGTCTTCTTCGGTTATCTGGTTATTCTCCGATATTCCTATGTAAGGAGTTATACTTATCAAGTCGTGGGGATAAAGCTTAAGGTAGAATGAAGTATTCAATAATTCGTTCTTGTTAATTCCTAATTTCCTATCGTCGGAGTATACGTTACTGTTAAGTAATATTCCCAAACGAAGCAATTTAGATGCGTTGTATTCCCCCAGAACCGAGAAGTATTGTTCATCCTTTATGTTATTTGTTCTTCCTTTTACAAGGGTGGAATTGAAATTTTCGTGAATCCCAATAAAAAACTTGTCGAAATTAATTCCGTACTTTAGGCGGCTATTCAGATTGTAGATATTGAGTTGTTTCTCAAAGGAGGAAGAAAGTGTGTTATTGGTGAAATTGGAAACACGAAAGCTCAAACTGTCATGAGCACTTTGAGAAAACAGTGTGACATTGAAAAGCACAAAAATCGATATTATGAAAAAAAGTTTCCGCAAGTAGTTTTATTCCACCAATTTTTAATGCCCCATAATAGTAAAATTATATAACTCCGAAAAGCTATTTGCCTCCGAAGAATAGGAGGAATAAGAAATAATTCTTAAGAAATAGGTTTTATTCCTTTCGAGACCATAGGTATTCAATGGAATAGTAATCTTTTCATACGGAACACTCCCGATATATTTCATCTCTTTAACCACATCAAAAAGTTCGTTTTCCTGAATGATAATTTTATATTTTGCGCTAGTACCGACACCAATAAATGATATCTTGTCAAAGGAGTAACCTATATAGTTGTTTACCGGATAGGTAATGACGGGGCGATCGAAAACCATGGCAATGCTTTGCGGGTTATTTATGCTCTTTAGGCTTCCTTTATCGACTGTTCTCACTACATAGTAATAATTCTTCAACAGTTCGATATTATTCGAATCCACATAGCCGGGAAAAGATGTTCGTCCGATAAGATGAATCGAATCCTGGTCGGTAAAAGAAACTGTATCTCTGAAGATTTCAAAATATTCTATATCGGATGCCTCCGGACTTTGCCAACGCAAATTTACATATAGATTATCCTCCCTGTTTTTCCCGTAGCTTCTCAGATAAACGGGAGGAAGGGGAGCGTAGTAGTTGATTGGTTTTATCCCTACAATATTCGACCGTGAGCTTTCGAGATCGAATTGATCGACCGCGGTAACATAGTAATAATAGGTGGAATCGTAAGACAAAGAATCGTCGTAATAGTAATTGTAGGGAGTATTTCTCAGATGAATAAAGTTGAGGCTGTCATTGATTGAGCGATAAACATTATATCCGGAAATACCCGCTTCTTTTAATCTGGGCCATTCAATACCAATCTCGCCGTCAAATGCTTTGAAAAAGCGTACGCCGGCCGGAGCGGAGGGGGGAATTCCGTCGTCGATAATATCAACCGGAGTGTTTCTTTCGCAACCGAATATTAGAATAATTATAAGTAATGATATAATGCGAATTAGCTTCATAATTTAGTCAAAGCGATTAATGCACAAGATAGCAAATGAGCTTACTTCGGTCAAGAGAAAGATATTTCAAAACCAATGGGCACGGATAATTTTGTAGTTCTTAAATCCGAAGTAGATTTCCCTTGCTGCCGTTTTGAATACGGTTGCGGCCGGAACGGCAAGAAGCATTCCTAAGATACCCATGACCTGACTCCCGGCGAGGATAAGTACTATTATCATAAGTGGGTGAATATCCGTGCTCTTGTAAAATATATTCGGTTGGATATAACCGTTATCCAAGGTGTAAACAACAACAAACATGACGGTTATTTCCGGAAGCATGGAAAGATCACCGAATTGTATGAGAGAGATTATCAGAGCCGGGATACCTCCGATTAAGGGGCCGAAGTAGGGAATCAGATGGCCGATACCTGCTATTGCTCCGATGGTGATAGAGTTTTTTATACCGAGGATAGTTAATCCTATTGCGCTGAGGAATCCCACAATAAAGGCGTCGAATATCCATCCCCGAACAAAGCGCCCAAGTTGGTGAGCGATCTTATCCAATACATAGTAGGTGAATTCAAAATATCTGTTAGGAGCGATATTTACTATTCCTTTAACCAACTGGGCTTTGTCTTTAAGTATAAAAAAGGTCATGAAGGGTATTATGACTAGAAGAGCGGCAACGGATATTATGCTGGAGACGATTGTATGTATGTTATCTATGGAACTCAAAATGAGAGTAGAGAAAAACTCCTGGACTTTTCCGCTTAGTTCCTTGAAGTCTACAAACGGAATGTAGTGTTTGAGAGTTTCTTCCAATTGAATGAATAGAGCGTCAATTTTCTCTTCGGTAAGGCTGGCGGAGATCATATTTATTTGATTGATCAGTTTCGGAATGAAAAAATAAAATCCGAAAACCAATACGCAGGCTGAAGTCATAAGAACAATAAGAACAGCCAAAATCCTTTTGAGTCCGGTATTCTCCAGAAAGTTAACGAGAGGATTAAAGATCAGGGCAAGAAAGATTGAGATAATGAGCATTACAATAATGTCGAAGAAAGCGGAAAGGACGAGAAATAGCATAAGAAGAATAATACTTCCCAAAATGATCTTGCCGACTAATCTTAACGTCCTTTCGGGGAAAGCCATAATCCGGATATCCCATAGTTGGAGAATCTTATTTCAATATTATTAATTATTACAAAACATTCAATGATTTCCTTTGACGAAATAAAGTTTTACGGATAATAAATTTTTTAAGAAAAAGTGTCCCGGGAATTTTCTATTTTAGAAAGGCTTATTATTGAAAAATTGGAGAGAAAAATGCCTTCAAATGATGTTCTTGAAGAAATTAAACAAAAAGCAGCGGCTAGAAAGAAAACAATAGTCCTACCGGAATCACACGACGAAAGAGTCCTCAAAGCCGCCGAAGCACTAACCAAAAACCAAATCGCAAAAGTAATAACCCTAGGAAACGAAGATAAAATAAGAGAAGACGCAGAAAGATTAGGAGTTGATCTTACAGGTGTCCGAGTTATTGATCACGTTAAGGCAGAAAAGCTTAGCGATTTCGCAAATATATTTTACAACAAAAGAAAACATAAAGGAATGACCATTGAAAAGGCCAAAGCTACTATGGAAAGAGATCTTTTCTTTGGCGCTATGATGGTAAACGAAGGTATGGCTGATGGTTTTGTTGCCGGCTCTACCGCTTCTACCGGTGACGTTCTCAGAGCTGCCATTCAATGCGTTGGAATGCCTCAAGGTATGTCCATTGTTTCCAGTTTATTCCTTATGATATTCCCTGACAAAACCATGAGTTTCTCTGATTGCGCGGTTGTTCCTAATCCTGACGCGGCTCAGTTGGCTGATATTGCAATAGCTACCGCTGATAACCACAAAAAACTAACCGGAGAAGAACCATACGTCGCAATGCTTTCGTTCTCTACCAGAGGGAGCGCTTCTCATGAATTAGTTGATAAGGTTATCGAAGCAACTAAGATAGCTCAGGAAAAAAGACCTGACTTAAATATCGATGGAGAGCTTCAATTCGACGCGGCTACTATCGATTCTATCGGTAAAAGAAAAGCTCCTGATAGCAAAGTGGCCGGAAGAGCCAATGTTCTTATATTCCCAGATCTTCAAGCCGGTAATATCGGTTACAAAATAGCCCAACGTTTGGGTGGCGCCGAAGCTGTAGGTCCGGTTGTTCAAGGATTAAAGAAACCATTGTTCGATCTTAGCCGTGGTTGCAGCGTTGACGATATTGTTAACACAGCTGCTATCTCAGTTCTTATGGCTGACTAAGTAGTCGAAGATATATTATTTTAAGAAGGGGATCCGTTTATCGGTTCCCCTTTTTTATGAACCATTGCCAATCTCCTTTTGTTATTTGATAAAAAGGATATTATTATGGCTAAGCTAAGACCTCTCGCTCTTATCACTTTTCTTTATAATTCCGTTATATCATTACCCTTTTTTGCGCAATCTAATCCCCCGGTTGATAATCCTACCCTTTATTCCGTTGAGGTAAGAAAAGCTGACGGTAAGTTAATCTCTTTGGAAGAGTATAAAGGAAAAGTTTTTGTTATTGTGAATGTCGCAAGTGAATGCGGTTATACTTCCCAATACAAAGATCTTCAAAAAGTATATGAACAATATCATGATGAAGGTCTCGAAATACTTGCTTTCCCTTGTAATGATTTCGGTGGACAAGAACCGGGAAGCAATGATGAGATAAAATCCTTTTGCGAAACAAACTTCGGAGTTTCTTTTACCTTATTCGATAAGGTGAAGATTCTCGGAAAGAAAAAAGAGCCTCTCTACGAAATATTAACGAATAATAGTATTTCCGGGACATCGGAGATTAAGTGGAATTTCGAAAAGTTTATTATCTCGAGATCCGGGAAAATAGTTAAGAGATTCAAGAGCGGAGTTAAGCCGATG
The DNA here is from genome assembly GCA_942492055.1 of uncultured Ignavibacteriales bacterium. Classification (GTDB taxonomy): domain Bacteria; phylum Bacteroidota; class Ignavibacteria; order Ignavibacteriales; family Melioribacteraceae; genus CALODP01. The sequence goes on from CALODP010000002.1 coordinate 347,782, forward strand.
AGTGACGAATTTATTTCGGTATTGGAAGAGGAATTGGGAAAAGAATTCGGGAGAGTTTTAGAGGAGAAATAAGAAAATTCGGAGTGAATTATTAAATCAGCCTCGATAAATGCCGAGGCTGATAATAACACTTAACCATTTTCACCTTCTTCCGGAGTTGAGTGAGTATCATGCGACAATTGATATTGTTTCAGCTTCGTATAATCGTCGGCAAAAACAATTTTGCTCAGCTTGTTTAGCCTGGAGATATACTCCCATACCTTATTGAAGAGATTAATTCTTTCATCGGTAATAAGAAGTCTGTTCTGTTTGGCTGTTTCCTGAGCTTTGTCAGCGTCAATTAGTCTGGTCAAGAGAGTTCCGGTCAAAGTAATATCCCCTTCCGTTAAACCGGCAGCTTGCAATTCGGTACTGTGCTGAATTTCTCTCTCTTTCAAGTTATTAAAGAATCTGATGAGGTAAACTTCACTGTTTCTGACGCTTTGATAGTCAAAAATTCCAAAAGAATCCTGAATCCTTTCGTTTCCCGGAAAGGCCTTTTGAATGAAGTATTTGTGTTTTTTTACATGAGCATGACATTCGTTCATTATCTGTTGAATATCATTGGTAAGGGTGGCTATTTCGTCAACAACAGCCGAATCTTGCTCGAAGCTATCCGCTTGATTTAAACTGGATTGCATACCATCAAACCATTCCGAAGTAATATCAGGATCCACCTCAGTAAATTTACTAAGGTCTTGTACTCCAATGGAATGTAGTATTCTTCCTTTTTGGATGACTTGAGCGTCCGGCAACGAGTAAGCCCTGGATGGTTTACTTGGATTCACCATAACGCTGTTCCTTAATAATGCATAAAAAGTTATTTATGTAGTACAAATAAGTCAACAAGATCCTTTCATATATAATTCCCGAAGTTCCATGATTTTTCTAGAAAAATTGTTTTTTTTCGTTTTTCTTTCGAAGAGTTCATTCGACCCATTTTTTCAGGTGGCGGCAAATGAGAAGGAACTTGGTTGAGGAGAGAAAATTATTATTTTTGATATCTTATCGAAAATAGTAGCCCAGCTCAAATGGGAGTCGAAGAATATGATATAGTGAATAAGTAGTGAACATATTTCCTTTTTATCGTTGATTCATTGAGTCGTTTTATCGGATAATTATGAGTAATGTTTTAATGGTTACGTGATTGTGAAGTTTTTTCAAATAATCGGGTGGTCTTTAGCGAAAAAGAGAAATTCGGTTTTTTACCATGAATGGTGTAATTATCTATTCTGCCAAAAGAATATCCGGCACTGCTACCAATTGATTCGGCTTAGGTGGAGATATACAAAGTATAGTTGGTAAAGAGGGTTACTTAGTTGAAGAAGATCGGTAGCTTGTTGAAAGAAATTGCTCCATTGACGCTCCAATATCGCATGTAGTTATAAACCAATCTGTTATAGTTGATCACAATTATAGTATTGCCGAAGACAAACGAGATCCGGTTAATTCTATAAGCTATTTTGTTACAACCAAACGAGCCATTGTTAAAGCCTTACGCTACGTTGACGGCTCGAAACAAAAATGAAATTCTTCGCAATACCAATATTCGTTATGTCAAAAATAGTTTATAACCAAAACAACTCTAGCGAATTATCATTCGTAATTATTAAGTATATTACCAATCGAAATAAAACATTGGTTATAGAATGATAATGATAAAAGGGGAAAGATGATATATCAACATAATGAAAAGAGTATGGATATAAAGAGATATCCTAAGACGGAAAACAAATCCTTGAGGAGTTGGAGCGCTGCTGATGAGTTTATTTTGCTCTATATAGATCAAATGGAGAATAAACCTGAATCAATTGCTTTGTGCAATGATCGTTTTGGCTTCTTAAGTTGTTTCCTACATAGCTATTCCCCGGTTTCCATTACCGATACAAAGAGTCAGGAGAAAGCGTTAAATCAAAATCTGAGAAAGAATAGTCTTTTCCAGAAGAAGGGAAGAATAATAAATCCTTTGGTTGGATTAAAAGAGGAAATTTCTCTCGGAATAATAAATGTTCCGAAATCGATGGAGCTCTTTCGTCTTTATCTATATCAGTTGGCAAAGGCGCTCAAAGAGGATGGGGAGATTATATGTGCCTTCATGACGCGACATTATACTCCGCAAATGCTTTCTATTGCCGGGGAATTTTTTGAAAATGTAGAACAGTCCAAAGCAAGAAAGAAAGCCCGCTTGATAACCTTGAAAGGGAAGAAACAAATTGAGGAAATTGAGTTAATAAACGAGATCAGTTATAAAGATGATAAAGTAATTAAGCAATATTACGGAGTATTCTCTTCCGGTAATATTGATTTCGCCACTCAATTTCTGATAGATAATATCAATGTTTCTGACGAGGACAAAAAAGTATTGGATCTCGCTTCCGGAAACGGGATTTTGGGAGCCATGGTCAGAGAGAAGAACAAAGAATGTGAAATTCACTTTCTCGATGACTCTTTTCTTGCCGTCGCTTCTTCGAAATTGAATGTCGATAAAGAGAATATGTTTTTCCATTACAATGATACAACTGACGATTTGGAAAAAGACTCTTTCGACTTGGTTGTTTCCAATCCTCCATTTCACTTTGAGTATGAAACTAACATAGAAGTCTCTTTAAGTCTCTTTGAGGGAGTTAGGGAAATATTGAAAAAAGGGGGCAGATTTCAGTTGGTAGCCAACAGACACTTGAATTATTATTCCCATCTGGTTAAACTCTTTCCCGATGTTAATATCACTGCCGAAAATGAAAAATATGTAATCTACGAATGCGTAAAATAGAATCGAAAGGCCGGTTAGCATTGCTTCCGGCCTTCATATATTTATAGCGGAAGGAAATTCAATAATAAACCTACCGAATAGATAGTCGCAATTCCCGGATTGATTTCATTCTTACCATTCACGATTTTCACCAACACATTTAATTCTTTCAACGGAGTCTCGTAACCCAGAGTCAATGAGTAATTGAACAACAGATTTTCTTTTGTCTTTAGCTTTTCGGAGTAAATCCAGTTCATCTCGGCAATTATGGAATATTTCTCCAAAACAGGGATATGATAAAATCCCGAGATGAAGGCTACCGGATTTCCTTCTTTGTTTTCGAAAGGATTATGTGATTGAAAATTTTTATGATATCCTACTCCGGCTTTTATCTGAGGTTTAAGACGGAGGCGCGGAGTACCGGCAGTTAAATCGATAAGGTTAGGAAGAAGAGTTTCGATAGCGAGATTGAAACGAAGGGAGTTTTCTTTGAAAGATTGCGGACCGACTCTACCTGCTTCGGCGTATACTGAGTTTCGCACCTGGTATTTGAGATAGAGATTAATGTAATTGGCCGGATTAGCGGCGTCAGAGCTAAGATGTCCCTTAACCTGATAAAAGAGTGGGGCGCCGACTAAATCGTTTACCAGAGGCTTCTGAAAGTCGAAATCAAGGAGATACTCTGTTTGAGTGGAATCTTGATTGTTTACCTCTTTGGAAAGATGAAATTTGTTCCTTAATTCGGGAGAATTTTGATTAAGATTTCTAATAAGGATCTTTTTTTGCTCGTTGGTAAGATGTTTTGTAGAAAGAGTAAGTTCTTCAAGTATTTCCGGGGTCATAACTATGGAGTGTAACGAATCTTTCGTGTGGATAACAAAGCTTTCGGAGGCTGAGATATAGCTGGGAAAATCCTTTGAAAATATGTTTTCCAAAAGATCCGATTTATTTTCGCCGGAAAAAGTAATAACGAATCGATATAATCTCTTATTGGCCGCTCTGGTAACCTTAACATTATTGATCGGTTCGCCGGATTGAAGAGACTTCAGCTTAACAGTATAGTTTTTTCTCTCATTATTAATCTTTTCGGAATTCAAAGTATCGCTGAAATAGATGTCATAATAGAGAGAGGCCTCATTTGCCGTGTTAATTTTGACATCAAGTTTTGTTATTGCAACTGATTGTGAATAGTTCTTCCCTGCTGCCAAGAATAAACATGCAAATACTTCTATAAGAAGAGGGAAATATTTCATATAAACCTCGGATTTAGTTTATATCGGTGTGACTGTAGAGTTCTCCGTTAAGTAATCCACACAATCTCTTACGGTTATCCAGTCATCCATTACTTCAATGGAAAGAGGAGCGTCGAAACCCTTATTAATGAGCTCAGTTTTCAATGCGTTAATAAAATCAATTTTATGAGTGTGGGTAAAATGGATAAAGTCGAAATTTTCAATATCAGTTGAATCAATAAAATCGGCTACTGTTCTCAAAGCGAACTTAACTATATGAGTAGCTTCCTGACGATTTAAGTCAGTCATCTTATCTGCTCCGGTAAAAGAATTAGATAATCAAATAAAATTATTTGTCGAGGTCACACAGACCTTCGGAAAGGATATTTCCAAGATAGTAATCATCCCGTTAATAAGCACTCAATTATTTTTGAAGAATAAATTAAAGTCGAAATAGGCGAATTATTCGGAATTATTGTAAGTTAACGGCTTAAATATATTACAATATTATCCGACTAATTCATTGCAGATGTTATTATGAGAAAAGAACAGTTATTCAGATACAAAAAATACCTTGGAATAAGCCTACGTCATATCACTTTAAAGAAAGTACTGAATCTCATAAAAGTTGAGACCCGCTACAGAAAGAAACGCATTGATATGAAAGGAGTTTATCCCTATAACATCTTTGTGGATTTGAATAACAGATGTAATTTGAAATGTCCCATTTGCTTTATGGGGAGAGGAGATGTAATAGATCGTCCTAACAATATGAATCTGGAGAATTACAAGAAGATATTGAAACCTATTGCCCCTTATATTACTCAGGTCTTTTTATATAATAACAGTGAACCATTTCTGAACAAAGATATCTATGACATTATCAAGTTCAACAATAAGTCTAATGTCGGTACAATTGTAAGTAGTAATCTCAGCCTCGACATTGATCCGGTCAAATTGGTTAAAAGTAAGCTTGACTATCTGATAGTATCTATTGACGGAATTACTCAGGATATTTACGAGCAATATCGGGTAAACGGAAATCTGGAAAAGGTAATCGGAAATTTGAAAGAGATTATCCGCGTAAAGAAAGAGTTGAAATCCAAAACCCCGTTTATAGAATGGCAATCAATTATCTCATCCAAGAATTATCTGCAAATGAAAGAAATTGAGGAATTCGCCTACAACATAGGGGTTGATGTGGTTCGCTTTGGGAATCTTAACTTCTATCCGTTGAAAGGGGAGGAGAAAAAAGCCGCGCAGAAAGAGTGGTTACCTCCGACGGAGGAATTCCGTTTCTTTGATGAGAATAACGAGAAGATAGTTAAGAGCGGCAAGAGAAAAAGTTGTTTTTGGTTATGGCGCGCAATGATTATCTCGGCCAATGGGGGCGTTATTCCATGCTGTTTGTTCGATACCGAAGACTGGGGAAACCTCTTTGAAGAATCATTTGAGGATATCTGGAACGGTGAAAAATATAACTCTGCCAGAAAGCTGGGGATAAAAGAGAATGCCGGAAAAACCGGAACAATATGTGATCGTTGCAACGCGACTTTTATTTACGAATAAGTAGCAAAGGCCAACCTATTAAAGAAACGCTTCAACAAAAGGGGGGCGTTTCTTCATTCCGATATTTCAAATCTGATTAACAATGCAATGCGCATAGTATTGCGCATTGAGAATGTTTTTGTTATTATACTGGCATGGATAATCTATAAAGCGCATGATAATACGCATGGAGTATTTATGACTGTCAAAGAAATGGGAAAAGCAATAAAAGGTAGAAGAGAGTTCTTAAAAGTTAGTCAGGTTGATCTCGCGGAGATAACAGGAGTTAGCCGAAGAAGCTTACAAGCCATAGAAGGGGGAGAAGGAAATCCCACAATAGCTCAAATTGACAAAATTCTATCGGCATTGGGAATGGAAATAAAAATAGGGATTAAAATAAATGGCTGATATTTCGTTGGAAGTCTTGCATAACGGAAAATTAGTAGGAATATTAAAAAGAATATCAGGAAAGGGATATTTTTTTTCATACTCTACTGAATATTTGGAAGATTTAACAGCTCCTCAGATTAGTCTCTCTTTTCCTAAGCAGAGGGAACCTTTTTTTTCAAAAGTATTATTCCCGTTTTTTTACGGGTTATTAGCGGAAGGATCTAATAAGGAGATACAAACAAGGCTCTTGAAGATAGATGAAAAAGATACATTTAGAAGATTAGCAGAAACAGCTGTTTCCGATACCATCGGGGGAATAACTGTGAGGAAAATATGAATATAAATGTTTGCCCCGGATGTTTAAAAGCCGGTTATTCCTCTTTCTGCCCGAAATGTAGGGCGGAATTATTTAACGGGAAGTCGGTTTCATCGGAATTGGAGTTTACTTTACCTGAGTATTACGAGGCAAATCGAAAAGGAATAGCAAAATTGTCCTTATCCGGAGTTCAGACAAAGCATTCTCTGATGTTAAAGGGAGATAGATTGTTACTAACCGAAGAGAAGGGCGAATTTATATTAAAACCTCCTCCGACTATAGCGCTTACCAACGCGGGATATGTACCTGCCAATGAACATTTGACAACACAGATAGCGAAACAAGTATTTGGCTTGGCAACTTCGGCAAACGGAGTATTGTTTTTCCCTGATGGAAATATGGCTTTTCTTTCTAAGAGATTCGATGTACTTGAAGACGGAAACAGATTACTTCAAGAAGATTTCGCCCAAATTGCTCAAAGAACCGAAGAGACTTCCGGGGAAAATTACAAGTATGATTACAGTTACGAAGAAATCGCCGAGTTAATCAAAAAATTCGCATCTGCCGGTATCATAGAGGTTGAAAAATTCTTCTGTATGTTGCTATTCAATTATATAAGCGGGAACGGTGATGCCCATATCAAGAATTTTTCATTGATTAGAAATCCGGAATATGAAGATTATATTTTAACACCGGCATATGACCTCTTGAATACAAAATTACATATTAGGGAAGATTCGGACACAGCTTTATCTTTGTTTAAGGATGATTTCGAAACGGAGGGATTCCGATATTCTGCAAAATATACCCGAGATGATTATTACGCCCTGGGTTTAAGAATAGGAATCAGAGAGAAGCGAGTAGAAAGATTATTGAATAAGTTCGCCAAAGTCCCTCCATTAGTTTCTACGCTTGTCGAAAATTCATTTTTGTCGGTTGAATTAAAGGAATTGTACAAGACGATTTTAGCTGAACAAGTTTCGAAGCTGAAGTACTCGTATAATTCCGATAAATAGAATAACTATATAATTTCTTACTCATGATAATGAGTAAAGTTATGTGAAAGTAGGTCGTATGGATCAAAATATCTCCTATTGGTGAGAAATAGAAGCTTAAAAAGAAAAAAAGCATTTACCGATAATCGGCCAATGCTTTCTCCAATGTGTTACAATAAAATATTTCTACTCATTATGACAAGTACAATGCTTATAACTCTTTCAACTTTTGGAAGGTTATTACCACAAAAGGAGCATCCCATTCCGAGAGAATATCATAGCTTTTCCATAAACTCTCTAACACTTCTATCTTTCTTATAGTCTGCCTTCTCTAGTACTCGTAAAAAATCACCAACAATTCTTCCGGTTTCGGTATCCGAATAATTCTTTTCAACAAAGAGATATGTTTCTTTGACTTCCGATAATAAGTTTCCATTGTAGTCGAATATGGGAGAATTATCGATACCTCTCAGCAAAACGGAACGATAAAACGCGACATCGGAGTTTAACGCCTCAACATAGGCATTAGTAGGGTATTTCGCTACGTAGCGTTCAATTGCAACTATTTGTATTGCTAATTCTTTCCATGAAACAAGAAGACAGGCATCTTCGAGTATGGATTTGTCAGAGATAAGCTTTGCGTATTCTTTGAAAGCATCCGAAAGATAGGGAAGAGCTTTATTCATGAGAAATTTGTTATTAACAGCTACATAATAATATCCTTCTTCTGAAATGAATCGAAATCCGTTCACCGATAGGAGTTTTACTTCGTTTACAAAGTAAGGGGCCTTTTCTACAGTTCCTTCCTGTTTCCATTTTTGAAATTCTTTGTCATTATCATAGTTTGCCGATAAAGCTCCGGCCATTTGATTATAGAAATTTTCCAGTAATAGGAATGCTTTGTCGCATGAATCGGCAACTGAGGTTTGGGCAAAGTTTTCGAAAGACTTAAGAGCTTTTTCTCCGGAAGAAATATCAGCTTTGTTAAGAGAATTCAATTCGGCAATGAAGGAATTGTTATCAACTCGGGAAGAACAAGAGATAACTATGGCAATAAGAGAAACTACTACAATTAATTTTTTCATCAAAATACTCGTTTGGGGTTATACATAAATCATTTCTTGAGTATAATAATAATACTTAATTGCCTCTTAGGAAAGAAGAAGAGTGATAAAACGAATAAGGAAAACTCCGAAACCTTAAAGAAGAAAGGCGAGAGTCATAATTATAATGCTTGAGCCAAGAAAGAGAATAGCTAATTGAATACAGAAGAATTTGTTTTTAAGCCAACTAGCCTTTCCTTTAATTGCCTTCTCGAAGTTTCCTATAGCCTCTTCGTATGTAAGATTTCGATAGTCAACTGCAAGGTGATCATGCTTAAGAACAGAAGCATAATAGAAAAGACTATCATAGTTTTTATTACGATTGTTTTTGGCAGGAAAGACAATTATAAGTAAAAGAATTAGAGAGATACCAAGTAGTCCGAATGAGACGTATGCGAGCGTATGAGAGATAGTTAACCAATTGGAATGATCGCTGAAGTATTGGGCAGCGGCAGTAATAACAATGGCTACGGTAGCAAGAAGTAATGAAGCCTTAGTATTAGCAAGTTCAACCTGTTTTTCAAGATGATCGAGATAGTTTTGTAATGTAACCAAAAGAGTTTCGGGAGCAATAGGGGATAAGTATTTATTGGAGAATTCCATTATTACTACTCAAATTCGTGATTAATATCTCAAAATGAAGATAAGGGAATTATCTATGAGAAGCTATTCTATATGGAGAGTGAATAAAAAAATGGAATAGATTAGAGTCAGAATAAAGATGCGGTGATTAACGAAAAGAATTATGAGGTTTTTATTTTACAGAACTCTTCGATGTCGGGCTATGACAAAAATAAGAATAAAAAGGGAAGTAATAAAAGGAACTCCGGCACGTAGCCGGAGTTCTAAATTAAATCTATCTTTTTCTACGAGACATTAGAGACCATATCTGAGGCCAAGACTTGTGCTGATACCAACAAACTCAAAGCCATCAGTATAAAAGCCCAAATCACCGTTAAGAGAGAAGTTGGCTATTAAAGGAATATCAGCTCCAAGGCCAAGACGACCATTAATTATATTCTTATTTTTGTTTCCGAAAAGAGAGTTTTCGTAGTTTGTTTCACGATGGGATACAACTATACCCCCCGAAACATATGGATGAACTCGTTCAAAGCCAAATGGCATAAGGAAGACAGATAAATGTCCTCTGAAGTTTTTTTCGGAACCATTTCCTGCTTTGAGATCATTATCGAAGAACTCACCGGTAAAAGCAACGGAGAATTCGTTGTTAAAATGATAACCTAAAATCATACCGTATCCGAAAGGATTATCGGCGTGACTTATTTTATTATCGCCGGAATTGTTAATAAACTGTGTTCCGATCATTCCGACGGAAATTTTATTAGCCTGAGCGTTTATAGATACGCTGGCAAGAAGCAATAGAAGAATAACACTGACTTTTTTCATAACATCCTCCAATAAATGGATAGCGAATTATATTAGTTTTCTGATAAATTCAGCTCATCCGCAATATTCTCAAGCGAGCTTTCTTTCTTCTTGATCAAATTCTTCATTCTAAAATGTAAGGCGGTAAAGTATAATAGGAGGAGAGCCGCCATATGAATTACTTCCGGAATAATATCTCCGAAACCAGCCCCCATCTGAGTAACTCTGGTAAATGCCGCAAAGTATGGGGTGCTTGGCAAAAGATTGGCCAGTATCTTCAATACGAAGGGGAGTGACTCCATTGGCCAACTGTATCCCGAAATTAAAAAGACGGGATACGATGTAAAGGTTAAGAACTGCAACGCGACAATTTTCCTCTTAAAAAATGAGGAAAGGTAAATCGCAAAATATATAACAGCGGTTAAGAAAAGCATTGTAATTAGTATCAATGTAGGAATGCTTCCCTTCAAAGCTATTGTGAATACGTTAAAGACAACTGTGAAATAGAAAAAGGCGTAAGCGCCGAACAAAAGGAAATAGAACATCCCTTTTCCGATGATTAAGGCCGCTGTGCTTCTGTTGCTTTGTTTGAAAAGGGGAATAATATTTCCTTCCTCTCTTTCTCTGGCAAAGCTCTCAGCCAAACCGATTAGTAACGTTTGGTGAAGGATTAGTATCATCATTCCGGGAAGTAGAAAATCACCGTAAGATTCTACGACATTGAAGAGTGGTCTTATCTCGGGTTGAACAGGCTCAACAATTTCCATAGCCTGATTGTAATTTTCTCCCTGAGCCAAGAAATATTTGAGTCTAATTCCTGCATTGAAGTAACCAACTACCTCATTTACGGCCTTCGAAATGTCATTAGAAATAAGGAATCGGGTAGAATTGATGAATAACTTAATATCAGTACCCTTTCCGAGCTTCAAATCGGAATCGAATGATTCGGGAATATATATAACCGCAAAGTTCTCGAAATTATCTACTGTTTTTTTAGCAGAGGCCAGATCTGCTTCCTGAGAAGCAACTTTGATATTGGCAGTCGCATCAAGATTTCTGATAAAAGTACGAGAGGTATTAGAGTTGCAAATATCAACTATCGCAACAGGAACATCGTTTTCCACTTTATTCAAATAGATTGAGCCATATAGGAAAGCATAGATGATTGGCGCAATTAGAATAACGGAAAGGATATTGATATCTTTCGCGACGAAATGTAATTCTCTATTAAAAATATTAAGTATTCCGCTAAGCTTTAGTTTCATTTGGCTACCTCCGTTCCTCTCCTATAGTATTTGTTGATCTGATATTTCAGACCGAAGAACATCAAGATAGCCGGAATCAGAATGAAGAGCCCGAGAACGGCAAACTCATGTTTAACGGCATATAGAGGAGTTCCCATTTGATACAGCTTTAGGAAGCCTGTAAGAAAATGGGTGTACGGAAGAGCCTGCGCCATAGTGCTGTGAAGCGCCGGCATTCCCCAGAGAGGGAAAGTAAATCCGCTGAAGATAAAAGCGGGAGTGTTTAAGACAACCGCAACTTCCGTAGCGAACAACTGATCGTGAAACAGACTGGAAATAAGAAATCCGATATTCAAACAACCCAAAACAAACCACAGCGTAAACAAAATTACTGCCAGCACTGATCCGTTGACCGGAATATTGAAGAATTGAAAGAATACCCCGAATATTAACAAGACCGAAGCAGTATGAATAAGAAAATGGGGAATCATTTTCCCAGTTATTATAACACTGAGTTTATTGTTCGCAATTCGTAAGAGTTCCGGAAATGTTTCGTGTGTAAACTCACTACTTATCACAACTACTGACGCAATCATAATTATCAATTGCAATGTTACGGTTAAGAGTCCCGGAACGAGATAATTGAGATAGCTGTAATTGGGATTGTACATATAATGAGTGTCAATTTTTACCGGGAGGATTTTATCCATCGCCTGTTCGGTAGTCATTCCTGCCGATTTGAATTTCTTTAGCAAAACTCCGGCAGAAATCGTTTTAATTGTTTTCACCGCATCGCTAAGGATGAGATTACCGACAATAATATTGGCGGAATTTTTATAAACAACGACGTTAACGCTATGACCGGATTTTACATCTTTCTCCAAATCCTTTGGAATGAATATCGCGCCTTGAATTTCACCCTTTTGAAATCCTTTCTTTATCTCCTCGGTGGAGGAAAGATATTTAACTACCGACATGCTCGGTGTAGCTTCAATGTATTGAACAACAGTGCGCGATAAGGCGCTATTATCCATATCGCAAACCGCTACGGGTAAATCCTGAACGAATTCTTTTTTGTATATCAACGAGAAAATCAGAAAGAAAATCGCGGGAAGAAATATTGTTAACAAGTAAAGAGTTCTTCTCTCTGCAATTCTTTTGAATTCTCTGAAAATAATCGTATGTAATGAATCAATATATTTCATAATATTCTTATGTTATCGTAATTCGATGTTTACGGTCATACCGGATCTTAATCCTTCAATTGGTCTTTCACTAACCAGATGAACTTCGAAAGTTTTGAGATCGAAATCCCCTTTTTGATTGGTTGGTTTCCAAGAAGCGAAATCACCGAGAGGGGAGATATAGTTAACTTTAAATGTGAAATCTTTGTTGCCGAGAGCTCTTACTATTCCCTTAAATTCTTTCCCCATTTCGAACTGAGCCAAATTATCCTCACGAACTTGTAAGATTACTTTAGTATCTTTTTTATCAAGGATGCTTATTACAGGATAGCCACTTGCAATGATTTCACCCGGATCTGCTATCAGTTTGGAAACTTCACCGGCAATAGGGGCTTGGAGTGAGAGTTCCTGATAGTAAGCCATAGCTTCGTTGTAAGCGTTTTCTGCCTGATGATACAATGCTTCAACGGCACTTATTTCTTCCTTACGAGCACCGTTCATTACCATATCATATTTGGCTTTTGCTGCCTCCATTTGTTCTCTTGCAGCATTGTATTTGAATTCGATTTCATCTTTACGTTGAAGAGAAATAACCGAATCCGCATAAAGCTTACTAAATCTTTCGTAGGTTTTGCTTACGTAATCGAATTGGTGCTTTGCCTGGTTGTAAAGTTTTTCAACGGCTCTTTTTTGTTCTTCTCTTGCGCCTTTTTTTACAAGGATCATCTTGTTATAAGCTGCCTCTTTTACTCCGCGAGCCTGCTCAACTTTGGCGTCGAGTTCTTTGCTTTCAAGCTTCGCAATAACTTCACCTTTTGTTACAAGATCACCTTCTTTAACAAACATAGAATCTATACGCCCCGGAATTTTGGAAGCGATATCAATTTCTGTAGTTTCAACGAGACCGGTTAGATAATTTTCTTCTTCTGTTACACCGTCAATTGCCAGAAAAATGATGGCGGCTAAAGCAATTATAATCGGGATCGATAGTATTACGTGCCCTTTGTTGAGTTTCATCATATTCTCCTATTTATTCCAAATTTTTAATACTTCGTCAGGTTTTCCGGCAGCCAAGTATAGATTAGCCAAAGAACTGTAGTAATTGAAAAGTGAATTAAGTCTTTCTACTTCAACCTTTTCAAAGGAAAGTCGGGCGTCAATTACTTCGAGGGAAGTACCTATTCCGCTTTTGAATCTTTTCTCATTCATTCTTAAGTTCTCTTTTGCCAAATCTTGAGTAGCTTCCAGTTTTTTGTATTGAGTCGAATATGTATCGACCTCTTTATATGCTTTGTTTAACCAGAGATTTATTTTTCTTTCTGTGTCTATTCTAATAAATTCAACTTCTTCCTCAACTCTTTCGGCTTTTTGGAGATTTAAGAAATCTTTTAAGCCATTGAAGATCTTGAACTGAGCTTGAATACCAATTGCCCATCTCGGTTCCATTGCAGAGAGATCTTGCGGAACCATTTCGTATTTTCCGAATGCTGCAATTTTGGGGAATAATTCCGAAAGAGCTACGTTGTAACCTTGCGCTGCGGCTTCTTTCTTTTGTTCAATTAATCTCAAAATAGGCTGATTTACTCGTGAGATTTGAACCATATCATCAAGTTGTAGAATTGTTTCATTGAATTTCATACCATCAGTTACTCTGAGGGAAGAGTAGTTATCTTTTCCGAGAGTAGTTGCCAAAGCAAGTTTTGCTAATTCCAGATTATTTTCGTCTGTTGTAAGGTTTCTCTCCGCTTCGGCCACTGCAACTTTGGCTCTTAATAAATGGTAGTTTGCAATTACCCCTTCGTCGAAAAGCTTTTGCGCGTCCTTCATGTGGAGTTGCATACCGTCGAGGACACGTTCTCTTAAGCCAACTAATTCCTTAAGTAATTCTACTCTTGAGTAGTTTACAACAACTTCAGTGATAATTTCGTTTGCTACCCTTTCTCTTTCTATTGCGGCAGCTTTCTCTTCGGCCGTAGCGTATTTTTTTGCCGCAATTAGTTTTCCTCCTACAAACAAAGGCTGAACTGCTGTCCATGTTGCTGTCCAGTAATTCTGTTCCTTCAAAGTCGACTTAAATTCGGGCAACATAGAATTTAATTGGCCCCTGACGCCTTTTTTATAGGCGTCAAGGACTGTCTGGGAGAGAGGAGGATTCCCATTGACAATATTTGTTAAATTATATAGAGCCCCTTGAGTTTCAACGTTAGATAAAATTATTACATCTCTAATGGGAGCTAAATCAATTTGCAACGGATCATTCAAATGAGTGTATCGAGCATCGAAGCTAATACTAGGGAGAAAATTTCCCCAAGCTGAATAATTATCAAATTCTTTTTGCTCAAGTTTGGCATCGTACTGCTTTAACTTGGCGTTATTTCTCAAAGCCACACTAACAGCTCTTTCCAAAGTAAGCTGTTGAGCATTAACAGAGCTGAAACAAAACAAAGCGATAAGTAATGCCTTAATAGAATCTAATTTTCGCATATCAAAACCTTTTGTTTATTGAATTTCAATTCAATAAATGAGTAAATTTTTTTTACTATATCTGAATACCATATTTAATAATGTACTTGACATCCTGTCTTATCTTGTTTATTGGGAAAGCCTCCGGATCTCTGGCCCAACTATGAAGCATGTTTCTTACAGCACCAAAAACAAAGTGGCTAAAAATTGTCAGATCTATATCCGGGGTGAAATATTTTTTCTTCATCCCTTCTTCAACAACAACTCTGATAAGTTCCAGATATTTGTTGTAATAGTTAGTGAAATCTTTTCCACTATCATGTTGAAGCTGATTTTGTTCATTAACAAAAACTAAGGCCATGTTAGGGTTTGAAGTAAACAAATCGAAGATAATATCAATTATTGCGTCTACTTTCTCCACGGGGGAGAGTACAGATTTTTTCGCCAAACTTTGGAATTCGGAGTAAATTTGTTCCCAAAGGCTCTCGAAGATTTTCAATAATAGATCTTCTTTGTTTTTGTAATAAACATAAACGCTACCTGTAGCAACATCTGCTTCTTCTGCGATTTTGCTTATTTTCGATTTGTGATAACCATATGTAGCGAAAACCTTAATCGCTGCATTGATTATATCTTTGTCTTTATTCCCTTCTCTTGTACGCATGATCACTCTATATTGAATAATGATTCAAAAAATAATATTACTTTATCACCGTGTCAAGTTATTTTTTGTAGATTGTAATATTTTCTTTCTCGCCTATATTCAATTAATCGAGCTTAAAGATTGTTGTGGTCTATGAAGATATATTTGTAGGTGACTGACAGGGAAATGAAAAAAGGCTGCTCCGAAATTTGCGAAGCAGCCTCATATATTAAGCGTTTACTTCTATTTCTTTTTCTAACATTTCGTTGATTGCCTTGGCGGCTCTTCTTCCTTCTCCCATTGCGAGAATAACCGTGGCTGCGCCGAGAACAATATCTCCTCCGGCAAAGATTCTATCAACGGATGTTTTCTGATCTTCGTCAACAATCAGGTTGCCCCATTTGTTAACATCAAGCTCCGGAGTAGTTTGACTAATGAGAGGATTACTTCCGTTTCCTATTGCAACAAGAACCGTATCAACGTCCAATGTGAATTCACTATCGGGAATTACGACCGGGCGTCGTCTGCCGGAAGCGTCCGGTTCTCCAAGTTCGTACTTGAGACATTCCATTGCTTCAACACGACCTTTATCATTACCGATAATTCTCTTCGCGTTTTGCAAGAATCTGAATTCAATTCCTTCTTCCTTAGCGTGTGCTATCTCTTCGTTACGTGCTGGCATTTCGGCTTCTGTTCTTCTGTAAACAACATAAACTTTTTCCGCTCCCAAACGAACTGACATTCGGGCAGCATCCATAGCAACGTTTCCGCCACCAAGAACTGCTACACGTTTCGATTTGTAGATTGGTGTATCAGCATGTTTGCGATCGAAAGCTCTCATCAAGTTAGCGCGGGTTAAGTACTCGTTAGCGGAAAATACTCCTACTAGGTTTTCTCCTTCGATTCCCATAAACATCGGAAGACCGGCACCGGTACCGACAAAAATAGCGTCGAAGCCATCTTTATTTATCAAATCCATTAGCTTACGAGTTTTACCAACTACAAAGTTTGTCTGGAATTTAACTCCCATATTTTCGAGAGTTTCCAATTCTTTGTCGATTATATCATTTGGTAGGCGGAATTCAGGGATTCCGTAGCGCATTACGCCACCCAGCTTATGGAAAGCCTCGAATATTGTTACATCATGACCTTCGCGGCGGACATCGGCGGCTACTACTAATCCTGCAGGACCACTACCGATTATAGCCACTTTTTTCCCTGTAGCAGGTTTTACTTCGGGGATAGAAATATTACCTGTCGAGCGTTCCCAATCGGCAATGAATCTTTCCAAGCGGCCGATAGCTACACCTTGCTCAACATCTTTTTTAGCTTTCCCCACGGTACAGTTCTTTTGGCACTGAACTTCCTGAGGGCAAACTCTTCCGCAGATTGCGGGAAGAAGAGTAGTCTTTTTCAATTCTTTTGCTGCTTCTGCAAAATTACCTTCGGCAACATGTTTTATGAATCCTGGAATATTTATACCAACCGGACAATCATTTATACAAGGAGATTTAGGACATTGCAAGCAGCGCATTGCCTCGAGCATAGCTTGTTCTGCTGTGTAGCCCTGTGCAACTTCCTCTAGATTTGCTCTTCTTATTGCCGGATCTTGTTCATTCATCGGCTGTTGAGGAATATCCATTCTCTCTTTCTTTTTCAGAGGTTCTTCTCTGGTGAGAATTTCGTCTAAAATCTTTTTTGCGTTAGCCTGGTTTTCTTCTTTTGAAAGATGACTCATTCCGCGGTCTCCTCCATTTTTGCCTTAACAGCTTTGTCGAGATTACATTCGTGAGCTTCATGCTCGATATCTTTATATGAGTTTAATCTTGAGATCATATTGTCGAAATCAACAAGGTGACCGTCGAATTCCGGCCCGTCAACGCAAACGAATTTCACTTCGTTCCCAACATTGACACGGCAACCACCACACATTCCTGTTCCGTCAACCATAATTGTATTTAATGAAACCAATGTATGAACGTTGTAAGGACGTGTTGTTTCGGCGCAAAATTTCATCATAATCGGAGGACCGACTACAATAGTAAGATCCGGTTTTTCTTCTCTTTCGCATACTTCTTTCAATGGTTCCGTAACCAAAGCTTTTCTTCCGTATGAACCGTCATCTGTACAAACAATGAATTCATCTGCAATTTCATCCATTTCTTTTTCAAGGATGATCAAATCTTTATTACGCGCTCCAATAATGGTGATAACTTTATTGCCGGCGTTTTTGAAGGCCTGAGCTATCGGGTGGAGAGGAGCTACACCAATTCCGCCCCCTACACATACAACTGTACCGAATTTATCGATGTGAGTTGGTTTTCCAAGCGGACCAACGAGTGTAGGAATATCATCACCTATTTCAAACCCTGCTAAATCTGTCGTAGATTTACCGACAACCTGAAAGATAATAGTAATTGATCCTTCTTCAGTATCGGCATCTGCAATAGTGAGGGGAATTCTCTCACCGTAATCATTGTCCATTTGGAGGATTACGAATTGACCGGCCTTTCTTTCTTCCGCTATTAACGGAGCCTCTAGCCTCATCAGATAAACACTCTCGGAGAGTTGTTCCTTATAGAGAATTTTTGCCATACTTTTAATCCTCGAGAAATTTTTAATATAATAACAGAAATCTCTATTTCAGCTTATTCCTAACACGTATAGAGATTTTTTTTCAATCACCAAATTATCAAATTAATGAGTAGATACAAAAAGAAATTTGGCTAAATAGATAAAAATTTATCTATTTGCATAATTATTTCAGATAATCCTATAACGGTAATTCTTTTGTTTCTTTGCATCGCTCGGAAATCATCTTGCACCTCAATAAAATGATTTTGCATCGCTCGGAAATCATCTTGTACCTCAATAAAATGATTTTGTATCGCTCGGAAATCATCTTGCACCTCAATAAAATGACTTTGTATCACTCGGGGAATGACTTTGCATTGCTTGGAAAGACTAAAATTGAGGTAAGAAAGGTTCGATAATACTGAAAATGGAAAGAGACTATAGTTAGAAAATGTAAAAGAGTAAAGAGAAGTAAAGTAAGACATTCTTATGTAATAATGCAGATATTTGAATTGTTTTTATTAATTAAGGCAAAAAAGGGAATAAACCAAATAAACAAAATGTAAATTGACGAAAAAAATCATTACTTTGCGTACTATTTTATTGCAATAATTGGATCAAAACTCCTATCGATGGAAGGCGAGGAATTAATACAAACGATAAAGAAGATCAAAAAAGGGGATGAGTCCGCTTTTAAAGAGCTGTTTTTTGCCTTTCAGCCAGTCATTTTTAGTTTTTTATACCGATACACTTACAATTACCAAATAGCAGAAGATTTAACCCAAGAGACTTTTTTGAATTTCTGGAATTCAAGAGAGAGAATAGATACCTCAAAGTCTCCGAAGGCGTATATTTTTAAGATTGCGAGAAATCTAGCCTATAATATGTTGGAGCGTTCAACACCCATGTTGTCTATAGACGGAGATAGTGATTTGTTGAAGTCAGCTAAGTTCGATCCTCGCAAGGGTTATGAAACAAATATGTTGATGAAGGATTTGAGTCACGCAATAATGAAGTTGCCGGAAGGATGCAGAACAATTTTTATTCTGAGCAGGTATCACAATTTCAAATATAAGGAGATTGCCGATACACTTGACATATCTCTTCAGACCGTAAAAAACCAAATGACGAAATCCCTGAGTTTACTGCGGGATTCGTTATCCGAGCATCTGGATTAAAAAAAAATCTCAAGTAGCATAGTACTTTTTTCCTAAAGGTGTGTATACCTTAATAGGTGTAGTGTTTTAAGCCTGTAAAAGAAGAAAATAATGGGTAAAAGCATAAAAATGATGAATAACGAAATATTTGTTCGGGTTGTGACAAATGAACTCTCGGAGGGAGAGAAAACACAATTCGAAGAATGGTTGAAAGAATCCCCTGAAAATGAAAAGGAATTTGAGGTTTTTCTTTCATTATGGGAGAAGACAGGGAAGGAAGGGATTCCTGCTCCGCCGGAATCGGAAAATCAATGGAAGAACATAAAAGAAAAAATGAAGAAAGAAACACCAAGATATACCCCAAAAACAAGATCTTCACTTTCTCATCGTCGAGGGAATCATGTTGTTACGTGGTTTTCGAGAATCGCCGCCGTATTGGTCTTAGGCATATCCTTTTATGTGCTACATCAGAATGAACCTATAAATATTCAACAAGATAATGTAATTGTAAAGGAAGAGACTCAAGTTTACGAAAGGGTTGTTCGTAAAGGGGAAAGAGCCGAGGTAAGATTAGCAGACGGTTCAATGGTATATCTTAATTCCTATAGCAAATTGAAATATCCGAAATATTTCGACGGAGAGAGCAGAGAAGTTGAATTAGAAGGGGAAGGATATTTTGTAATAGCTCATAACGCAGATAAGCCATTCAGAGTAAGAACGGGGAAAACAGTAACAGAAGTTGTCGGGACCGAATTTAATATAAAATATCGTTCGGAATCTGAAATGGAGCTTGTTGTATTCAAAGGTGCGGTAAAGGCATATGAAGAGGCGAAAAGTGAGAAGACGAGTTTGGTTGAGAAAGGGGAACGTGTGATCTTTTTCGACAACATTGGTTTTTCGAGACCTCAGAAGGTTGACGTATATCAGTATAACGCATGGAGAGAGAATAAGTTGGCCTTTACTAATGCTTCGTTGGAGCAGGTAATGAATGAGATAGGACTCTATTATAATATAAATACCAAATTCGAATTTGATTCCCTAAAGCAAAAGAGATTAACGGGAATTTTCGCAAACAGTTCGTTGGAAGATATAGTAACTGCTGTTTCGATTTCGTTGAATGTAAACATCGAGAACAAAGGTAACACACTAATAATAAATTAATTTTTTCTAGAAAAAATTAAGAGATGGTAGCAGGTATGGATTATTTTGTATGGTTTAACAGACCAAAAGCTCTTTTTATAGCGATGGTTCTGTTTTTAACTGCAAACTTCGCGATGGCATACGAAAGCGATTTGGAGAATGATTATCTCCTAGCCGCAGTAGATTGCCAATTCGCCGGATATGAAACCGGAGGGTACGAGGTTCTGCAGAGGAGAATTAATATTAGCGTTAAGAACGCTAATTTGTCTTCGGTTTTGGAGGAAATATCGAACGAGACCGGAACAGTATTTATTTACGATAACGATCTGGTTAATGTTGACGGAGTTTCGGCTGATTTTGAAAATGCAGAACTCGGGACAGTTCTTGATTATGTGTTAAATGATTATGATATCGGATATACGATAGTAAGTGAAGACAATGTAGTATTGGCTTCCTCGAAATCATTAACAGCAAAGACCGGACGAATTCGCGGTAAGGTAACGGATGAGAACGGAGATATTCTTCCGGGAGCGAATGTAATAGTTGATCAAAATCATTTCGGAGCAGCGTGTTCACACAAAGGTGTTTACCACATCAGAAATTTACAACCGGGTGAGTATACTCTTCGCGCATCATTTATCGGTTATAAACCGGTAGTGAAAAAATGCGTTGTAAAAGCAGGACAAACCACACAAGTTGACTTTCAGTTGTTTCCCGAGTCATTTCAAATCGGTGGTATTGAGGTTACTGCCGAGAAAGATATAATACCGGTTGATATGCAGACAAAGACAGAAATCTCTGCCGCTGAGATTGAGCACTTTCAAGCAACAAACGTAGGTGATGTACTTTCGTTGGTTCCGGGAGTTCAGAAAACATCGAATCCGGGGCTAGGGAAGACCGGTCAGGTAGCTGTTAGAGGAGATGAAGCAGATGATCTGGCCACTTTCGGTACATTGATAATGGTTGATGGTATTCCGGAATCGAATAATTCGAATCTTCAGTTCGAAAGTATGAACGCAGATAATAACCTTGGTAAAGGGGTCGATTTGAGGACAATTCCTGCGGATAACCTTCAATCGATTGAAGTTGTAAGCGGACTACCTTCCGTAAAGTACGGTGATTTTACGAGTGGTATTATAAATATAAAGACAAAAATCGGAGCTCGTCCGAATAGAATAAAAGTAAAAACAAATCCTTCGAACAGTGAGTTTAACTTCGGTGGCGGTATCGCCTTGGAAGAGGACGCATTGAGTTATAATCTTAATATTGCCAGAAGCGAAAGAGATATTAGAGTAGAAGGGGACGAATACACAAGATATACAGGTCAGCTTGTTTATTCCGATTCTAAACTTGGCGGACGCTATGAAGGTAATTACAAACTGAGCGGTCAGGTAATTAATGACGAAGAGGAACCTAAAGGAGATTATAGTAAGAATAAAAACTATAATCGAGGTTTCAGAGTGGGTTTGGCCACATGGGGTGAATATCATACACCAAGCAGAGTTTCCAAATTAGAGTATAATCTATATTGTAAAGCTCATAATATTAATTCCAGGAGATCAAAGTTTGTCTCTGCACCTGAATTTATTACACCCGGAGGAGATACGATAAGCGGCGGATATATAGGAGCGGTTAGAACAAAAGGTTTGGAGTGGAATATAGGTGGTCGTGTAGATTGGACAACAATCTATTATACCGGAGATATTATTCATAATGTTCTCTTTGGTACTCAGGTGCAATATGACGCAAATACTGGAGAAGGAGTAATAATTGACTCGGTATTTAATTATTACGGAATAGACGGAAAAAAAAGATCATACTCTTATGATGATATTCCGGGACAGACATTATTAAGCTTTTATGCCGAAGATAAAATGACCGGAAAGTTCTTATTCGATTTTTCCTTAAGTGTCGGATTCAGATATGAAACATATCGACCGAAAGGTTTTAATTGGAGTGGATTTATTGGAGACGGTGACATAATAGAATCTCATAATGGAACCTTCTTTAATCCGAGACTTAATTTGATGCTTTACTTAGCAAAAGGTCATCAGTTAAGGTTAAGCGCAGGTAGAGCTTCCAAATCTCCACCGATGTCAAAGATGTATAGACCGAATGATACTCATGTCTGGAGAAATCCGGTTGAAATGAGAAATATCACTTATGAATATGACTTGAGAAATCCGAATTTAAAAGGGTACAAAGAGAATCATTACGAAGCTGCATACGACTTTAAGCTCTTTAATAAAGTAGGAGTAACAATATCAGGCTATTACAAAGAAAGAACAGATGAGCTAGAGAAGATAGAAATTCCGGTATTTGCTTTTTATAAAGACGGAGCAGTTGACAAGGTTGAATATATAGATTCTTATGACATATATGCCAACAATGGAGATAATATCACCAGAGGATTGGAACTCTCTGCAAAATCAGGAAAGATAAAAGATCTAAATATGAGTTTCAGGGTGTCGGCATCCTATAATTATATAAAGGATGTAAAGTCGACAATGAGATATGATAAAGATCCTGACCCTTCAAAAGGGCAGCTCCCCAATTTTAATGTTCCCGGAGCTGATACTTTGATCGGGTGGACTTATCCGAGAAGCGGGAAATGGAGTGATTATTTGTTGATGAACTATTATGTGAAATATACACATCCTGATCTTGGCTTGTGGATTACATTAAGAGCTGAGCAAAAGGTAATGGACAGATATAAAAATTTCAATCTCGAACCGGTTGATTACGCTCTTCTAAATGAATTTCAGAGAGAGGATTACAGACTTGATCATATGGTTAGAACAAAGCCGGTTAAATGGTTATTTGATATTAGTGTTAGTAAGTCCCTTTTCCCTGGGGCAGAGATGTCGTTTTTTGTTAACAACTTTCTTGATGATCCGGCATACCACAGATATCAAAGCGCTCCGGGAAGTTATACCGAGAGTAAGCGAAACCCCGATCTATTCTACGGATTGGAATTTAGTATGATCATTGACAAAATAGTGAAGTGATAAAATGAAAAAGAGAATATTATATATAGTTGCAATAGGCTTATTTTCGATTTTCACGGGATGCAATGAAGAAGCCCCTACGGATGTTGACGGGAAAGCCACTTGGAATATTTATGTAGTCAAGCAAGATACTTTGCAAGGTGGAGTTTTACAAAATACTCCGATTCCAAATTCCGAGGTATTAGTCTCTTCGGGCTACGGTTCCCAAATAAGGAAGACAGACATTAACGGATTCTGTGTATTCGAAAATATTCCATCACAGATATACAACGCATCGGTAAACGCCGATGAGATTGACGGAAGTAACCGATTATTATCGGGTAGCCTTACCGGCAAGAATGTATTCGGATGTGATGAGAATCTTGATACGATTTTTGTGAAAGTTACTTCATGCAGAGGAATTAAAATTAATGAGGTTTATACGGTTGGGCCGGTTAATAGAATGTATTATTTCTATGATCAGTATGTAGAGTTGTACAACAATTCCGATGAAGTTTTATATTTGGATGGAATGATGATTTCGCGTGTTTGCGGAAATTCCATAACCGACGGACATTTGGGCCCCGGAGCTGACGAAGATAGTGACGGAGATATTGACGGAGCAAGATTTGTTTATAAATTTCCGGGAAATCCCGGCGAAAAAAATCATCCAATAAATCCGGGACAGTATGTTGTAATAGCTGCAGACGCAATAGATCATACAAAAACCGTAAAAGGTTCCGTTGATTTGAGCAATGTTGATTGGGAATTCTGTGATCAGTATCAGTCAACTGAGATGGATAATCCTAATGTCCCGAATTTGTCAAATATGGTTCCGGATAAAGCAGTTGATTTTATGGTAGGTTTAACCTCAGATATTATTGTACTTACTGATGGTACTGATGCCAATTACGCAGACGGATTTGATATTAATTCCGTAGTTGACGCAATTTCTTTCAAGACCAAAGAAGGAAAGGATCATACTTTGGATAAGAGAATTGATAAGAGTTACGCTCTTGCCCCACCATCCTATTCGGGAAAATCTCTTCAAAGAAGAAAACCGGGGTTAGATACTGATAACGCAATAATGGATTGGGAAGTAATAGAACATCCGACACCGGGGTTTCAAAATTAATCAGCAAATAGGATGAACTAAAAATGAATAGAATAATTAAAAATATATTTTTCGGTCTTCTTGTTATACCAGCATTTATATACGGACAGAAAGTAAGAACCGAAAGTATGGGAAACTTATCCTATGGTCTGAAAGACAAGGAAGTTTCGTTAAATATATATGATTTCGGAAATAACCCCGCGTGGTTAATAGAAGATGAAAAAGAAACAAAGCTTGAGTTGACGCCCTATTTCTCAGGAGTCGCCGGTGATTACAGGCCAACTTATTCCGCCGATAGAATTGAAAATTACGGTATGTCTGCCTTTGGTATAAAACCTTTGGGAGAGAAAGGTACATTTCGTGGAGGCGTTATTTACGACCGTGAGATGAGAAGAAATTACTATCGCACTTTACTCAAAGAGCCTTACGCCGGCGATGCTTTTAATTTTGTAGATACTACAAAAGAAGATTTCGAATATAAAGGGCCGGCATTTGAACTGATGTACAGTTTTAATCTTACGGATAATTTCCTGGTTGGAGCCGCGGCGTCATATCAGATTCTTGACGGGTTAAAGCAGAAGTATTCTTATGCCGAAACTGTTTTCCGAAATGTAAAGGTTAATCTTGGTTTAGCCTATAAGTTATCGGACTCTTTTGTACTTGGAGCTACCTATAATTATCGTGATACTCAGGAACAGATCGAAGCGGATGATATCAACATCACAAGTGTAACCTGCTATAATTATCGAGGTGATACTTACAGATTACTCAATAGAGGCTCAAGCGTTGACCATAGAAGAAATGACAAAGAACACATCTTTGGGGGTCAGGTTGCTTTATATCCCATGAATAGAATGAGGGTGGTGTTAAACGGACATTACGGATTTGCAAATAAGGTAGTATATGATCCGCTTAGCAATAAAAAAGAAAACAAAGAAGGCTATACAGCATTCGATAATTACGATTTGCAGTTAAGAGCTCAGTATGATGTAACCGATGATTTTATGTTAGGGATATCGGCCAATCATTTTGGTAACGAAAGCTGGTCGAAGGTTTGTAGCACCGAGTTGAAGATATGGGAATGGGAAAGAGCATTAACAACTGCAGGACTTGGTTTTACATATGCGAATAAATCACTTGGGCTTGTTATAGCCGGTGAATATGAAGCAGCGAATGAATCTGTGGATTCATCGAAGTATATAGATAATAAGTATTATGACGACAATTCACTCAATCATACAATCAGATGTGGTTTGGAGTATGAATTGGTTGAAGATTTCTTTGTGAGAGTCGGGGTTAATTACAGCATTATTGAAAAGGATTTTCAAATCGGTGGTGAAGACTTAATTGGTAAGGGAATTACCGGCGGATTAGGTTTTTGGATTACGGATAATATTTATATGAATTTGCATGGTGAGTATAGAAAGATAGAGACTGATGATGCTGCCGAACGATGGAAAGAGAATTTTTACAGTGCCGCAACAATAAAAATGTTCACTTTTTAACAACAAAGGAGTATCGGAAAAATGAAAAAGTTCTACTCTGTACTTGTGGCTTTAGTGATGATGACAATCACAGTAAGCGCACAAGATTGGAAAGAGGTCAACGGGCCTACTTATCCCTATTTTGAAGACGTATGCATGGTAAACAAAGATCTTGGATACGCAGTTTCTCAATATGTTTCTTTTAAGGAAGAGGCAAAAGCTGAAGTTTATAAGACTACCGATGGTGGTATGAATTGGATCAAATTGGAATTGGATATTCCAGCGAAAACTCATCTCTATAGTGTCTATTTTTCCGATGAAAATACTGGCTATCTTGGAGGTGCTAAGAAAACATTGTGTAAGACTACCGACGGTGGCTCAACTTGGAGTGTTGAGACCTTAGATACTTTACAAGGAGACATCAAAGATATTAAATTTACATCCGCTCAGGTTGGATGGATATTGGATTACAAATCAAAGAATAGTGGCATTTTTAAGACTACTGACGGTGGTAGTACATGGACTAAAACGAGTCTAACAGTTTCAAAATATGTATATGCCATGGATTTTTATAATGATAATTACGGTGTTGCTGTTGGTGCAGATCATACAGAGTATTTTTATACAACTGACGGAGGTACAACTTGGAATTCCGCAACCGGAGCTCAGTTCCCAAATCCTCCATATACTCAGTTCTATTTAAAATCAATTTGTTTAGTAAACGAAACAGTTGGTTACGGAGTAGGTTGGGGATCAACTTTTGGTCTTCAAGGTACAATTATGGCAAAAACGATTGATGGTGGAAAGACCTGGACTGCCATGGAGCAGAATGAGGCCAACAAGACTTATTGTGCAATGAATGCTTGCTATTTTAGTGACGAAAATAATGGGTTAGCGGCCGGTGGTTTTAATTTATTCGGATCAGTAATTCAGAAAACAACAGATGGTGGGACTACTTGGACAATCTTGGATGTTCCTTACGGATTTACTATAAAAGGATTAGCCGGAGCAGGAAATCATGTCGTTGCCGTTGGTGGTAATGGTGGTGTTTTAGTAAGTGAGGACATGGGAGATACTTGGCAATCCCCTTCAAACACCTTCTGTGAAATTTTGTATAATATTCAATTTGTAAGTAATGCTGTTGGATATGCGACAGGAAATAACGGTGTATTCTTGAAGACAACAGATGGTGGGAAAACCTGGGAAAACGGTTATGCTAAGCAGAATAATACTTGTGCTCCAATCAAAGCAATGACCTTTGTAAATGAAAATGTAGGTTATTTAGCCAGAAGTTACGGAGAAATAACTAAGACCACAGATGGTGGAAAAACTTGGACTGTACAGAGAGAGCCTGGTTTTTCTGCTACTGAAATAAATTCTGCAGTTTATTTTCTTGATGAGAATAACGGTTATGTAGTAGGGAAGTTGGGTACTAATCAGGAAGCCTTCTTCAAAACCACAGATGGTGGAGCAAACTGGACTACTCCAGAGACAACTTTTGAAGAAGAATTAACATCCGTTTATTTCCATGACGTAAATAAGGGTGTAGTTGGTGGTGATGATTTATTAGTTGCTTATACAACTGACGGTGGTAACACTTGGACTAATGGAGTAGTAAACGGCGCGACTGATAAAGACTCAAGCGCATCATTTGATTGCTTGGCTTTTGCTGATGTAAATGTAGGTTTGGCTAGTGGTTCCAAAATGATTTTCAAAACCACTGACGGTGGCAAAACTTGGAACAAAATTGATGTTACATTAACATCAAGCGTAAACGGTGTTTATGTAGTTGATGCTCAGACTTACTATTTTGTACATAAAAACGAAATATATAAAACTACAGATGGTGGTACCACCTGGACAAACATCGTAGAAGGGAACGCTACAATTGCTCAGAACCTAAACTCTATTTGTTTGGATGAGAAAGGTTCAATCTGGGTAGCCGGTTATTATGGTAGCATCTATACAAATTCAGATTTGTCTACAGCAGTAGAAAACATTTCTTCTGTTGTTCCTGAAGATTATGAATTAACACAGAACTATCCTAACCCATTCAACCCTACAACAAAGATTCAGTACAAACTTGCTGAAGCCGGTATTGTCAAGTTGAATGTTTACAGTGTTACAGGTGAGTTGGTAGCTTCTTTGGTTAACACAAGCCAGAAAGCCGGAACATACTCTGTTGATTTTAACGCTGCTAACCTAGCAAGTGGTGTATATGTTTACACACTTAGCCAGAACCAAACAGTAATGAGCAAAAAAATGCTCTTGCTAAAATAAAACGACAAAGTCCGAAGTCAGAGCGGCTCCCTTCCTCGGGGAGCCGCTTTGGCCCTTAATTCTTATTCGAGAGAAGGATTAAGAGAAGGTTGTCGGAATAATTAATTATCCAACTCGATTGAAACGATGAAGAGGTCTTAAATGAAAAGAGTACTTTGTGCCGCAATGCTTATGTTTGTTTTTGCGGGAATATCTTTCTCACAGATTATGGAGGGATATGAGAAAGGATTTGATACCATATCCAAAGAGGATATGTTAGAAACAATTTCCTATTTGGCAAGTGACAGTTTGAAAGGACGTCCGGCCGGAAGCGATGAGTGCAAATTAGCCGCAATGTATATCGCAAACAAGTTCAGAAAAGCAGGGCTTAAGCCATTGTTCACAGGGAAACTCCTCAGATCTCCAAAAGAAGAGGTTTTTCAAAGACCTTTGAACATCGAAGATGTTAAATATTATGCTCCATATTTCCAGGACTTTAAACTACAGTTCACAGAACTTTCACCTAATACGAGAATTTCTTTCAGTATTGGGGGAAGTGATTACAATACTACTTTCTCATATGATTATGAAAAAGATTTCTACGTAAACTACAAAGCAAATGAAGATATTAATCTTTCCGGAAAAATAGTTTTTGCAGGATACGGAATTGAGAAAGGGGAAAACGGTTATAATGATTTTGTTGACGCAGATGGTAATGTGCTAGATGTAAAAAACAAGATTGTAGTAATTGTTGACAGTTATCCGGGAGCGGATGATCCTAACAGTGATTTCTCCAAAGCAAAAAAACTTGAATATCGCATGGTGAAATTCAAAAGACAGCTTGCTGAAGAAAAAGGAGCGCTTGCTGTTATGGTCGTTCAATCACCTTTGAATCAGTATACAACTTTGGAAGCAGCTTACGGAACTTCTCTGAAAGCTTACGCAAAGGAGTTTACGAAACTTCACGAATACAAACCATATTCAATTCCAGTAATATATTTGTCGAACAAAGCATCTTTGGAATTGTTCGGTCATTTCGCAAAGAAAGATCTTAGTGAAATATTAAACAAAATGGAAGAGAGCAGAACCGGACAGCCGTTTGAATTCGATGCAATGACAGCCGGAATAAATATTGATTTTAATTATACTACAAAGACTACACAGAACGTAGCCGGATTTTTGGAAGGTTCAGATCCGGAATTGAAAGATGAAGTTATTGTTGTTTGTGGTCACTACGATCACGTAGGTTTGGGATATTACGGCGCTATGGATCCTTCCAGATCAGGGGAAATACATAATGGTGCCGATGATAACGCTTCAGGTACATCAGGGGTTATAGAATTGGCTGAAGCTATGTCCCAAAACAGACCGAAACGAAGTATCCTCTTTATTGCTTACAGTGCTGAAGAGAATGGTATTTTCGGATCCAGATATTACGTAAGAAACAGTCCTATTTTCCCATTAGAAAAAACTATCGCATGTGTTAATATGGATATGATTGGCCGAAACGAAACTCAGTTAGTTTGGGTAGGGGGCGCATTCCAGGGTAGAGATATTATCAAAACAGCTCAGCAGGCAAACGAGAAAGTCGGTATGGAATTATTATATAATGTTGGTTTTCTCGGAAAAGGATCCGACCAGGCTCATTTCTTAAGAAAAGAAATTCCATCAGTCTTTTTCTTCTCCGGATTCCATGATGATTATCATACTCCGGATGACGACATAGAAAAATTAAATATGGAAAAAGCTGAAAAGATTGCAAAGCTTGCTTATTTGACAACATGGATTTTGGGTAATCAGGATGAAAATCCGAAATATGAAGATATCCCAATGCCAGAAAGAGCAAAAATGGTTAAAGAATCGGTACAAAGAGTAAAAAAATACAGAGCTGATATCAAAAAAGGTACACTTTCTACCGAGGCGGATGAGGAATGAGAAAAACTTGGTCCTTAATAATTTTATTAAGCATATTCCTTTCCATTTCGATTTTTGGAAAGGAGTATGTTGAAGGCAAACTATACAGACATCAATTGGAAAATGGGTTGACCGTTCTTACTATGGAACGTCATATCGCTCCTTTGATATATCATCAACTTACTTATAAAGTAGGTTCGAGAAACGAGGCAAAGGGAGAGACCGGAATATCACATGTTGTAGAACATATGATGTTTAAGGGAACAGAAAAATACGGTAAGGGTTCTGTTTCTAAAACCATCTCCGATAATTCGGGTATATTTAACGCATTCACAATGCGCGATATGACCGCATATTACGAATATATGCCGAAAAATAAGATTGACATTGCTCTTGATATAGAATCGGATAGAATGCAGAATTCAATATTTAATCCGGAAGAATTCAAAAGCGAAATAGAAGTAATAAAGCAAGAAAGAAGACTAAGAGTAGAAAGTAATGTAAACGGTGTATATAGAGAAGAATTATATAGCCTTGCTTTTAAGAGCCATCCGACAAAAAATCCGGTTATCGGATGGATGAGCGATCTGGATCATATTACCAGAGAAGACGCTTTTAAATATTATAAAACTTTTTATACTCCTAACAACGCGTTCTTAGTATTGGTAGGTGATTTTGACACCGAAAAGATGCTCGAAAAAGTAAAGAGTTATTATGGTAGCATTCCGAGAGGACCGGAAATAGAAGAAATGTACTCCGTTGAAGCTCCGGCTATTGTAAAAAAGACTTTTTCTCTTAAGCATCCTGATATAGCTTCCCCTACGACAGGTATCTATTTCCATATTCCGGCTTATAATAATCCGGATATGCCGAAATTAAAAGTAGCGGGTAAGATTTTATGCGCTAAGAGCAGAACTGCAAGACTTTACAAGAGACTTGTAAATGACGAGCAAATTGCTATTTCTGCAGCCGGTGGATTTTCGGTTACGAAAGATCCTGATCTGTTTTCTATAAACATCGGTATAAAAGCCGATTCTCTCAAAGATAGAGTAGAAGAAATAGTTTTCGAAGAAATTGAGAAAATGAAAACTGAGCCGGTTGAGGATTACGAACTTCAGAAGATTAAAAATCTTTATAAGTTTTCCGAGAAAACCAATGATACAAAAAACGTAGATATCGGTAGAAAGATAAGTACATACGAAGCTTACTACGGATGGGATAGTTATCAGGATTTCTTCAATGGTGTAATTGATGTAACCAAAGAAGACATCATGGAAGTGATGAACAAGTATTTTGATTCGGATAAAGTAATTATCGGTTATAAGATTCCGGGACGAAAAGTTAACGCTAAAGCAGCAAAGGTAGAAGAAATAGAAGAAGTTGACGAAGAAGGAACTAAATTCTTCTATAAGAATGATATTTTGGCAGACGAAGTTGATGCTTTGGAAGGAAGTGAGGAATTTCCTGAAATATTGACTCCGGAAAAAATAGAGCCTAAGATAAAATTGCACACTTTGTCCAATGGTCTTAAACTATATGTAATCGAAAACCATTTGACTCCATCTATCCAGGTTGCCGGAGTAATTGAAGCCGGTCTGATGGAAGAAGAAAAGAAAGGAAATCAAACCGGAATCAGTTCCGTACTCGGATCCGTAATGAACAGAGGTACGGAAGCCGAAGATTATATGACTATCTCGAAAAGAATGAATTTCGTTCCCTTTAGCTTCAGTATAAAAGGAAGCAGTACGAATTTTGTTTTTAGCGGATACTCTTTGATTGACGATATGGATGAAATGTTACAGACCGGTATGGATATTCTCACAAAGCCGGGATTCCGAGATAAAGATATTTCTTTTGTAAAGAAAAGAATGAAGCTCGGAATTAAAAAGCGCTTTACAAGAACATCTATGAAAGCGTTCTACTATTTGTATGACAAAATATACGAAGGACACCCTTTATCTGAAGATATGTCCTCAATTGAGTCTGTAAATAGTATAACCAAAGAAGATATTATTGAACTTCACAAGAAATATATAAGACCGGAGAATACTTCCTTATTGATGATCGGTGATCTTTCGGAAGGGGAGATGGTCGAATTGGCTGAAAAATATTTCGGTAAATGGGAAAACAATTCGGAAGCTCCGGTAATTAACGAGTATCCGAAAGTAGCTCCGTTAAACGGAAAAGAGATTAAGGTTTTCCAAGATAAGTCTTACAAGCAAGCCATAATTAATATCGGATTTAATCCTAGAAATGATCTTACCGAAGAGGAAGAATATGAAGTTAGAATTATGAACTACATTCTTTCTGCCAGTGCCCTAACTTCCAGAGTTGGAATTGAGCTCAGAGACAAACAAGGTTTGATATACGGTATTAAGAGTGAGTTGCATTCACAGGCTGACAAAATCGGTTACTGGAAGTTTAACACCAAGACAGCTCCTAAAAATGCCGAAAAAGTAATAACCGGATTATTCGAGCAGATAAAGTTATTGATTGATAAAGGAATTACTGACGAAGAATTAAAAACCGCCAAAAAACATTACTTGGGCTTATTGCCTTTCTATATTGAAACTCCGGATGATATCGGAACAATTTGTTTTGAAGCAATTTCACAAAACAAACCGTTGAATTCTTTCGATAAGAAAGCTGAGAAAATCTTAAAAGTTACCAAGGAAGATGTAATTAAGGTGGCTAAAAAATATTTTGATATGGATAATTTCATAATCGTTGTCGATGGTCCTTTGGAAGAAAATGCTTTGGATCATGTATTGGATAAGTTATAACAAACATTTATACAAACAATTTATTTAAGGGGAAGAATGAAGAATAAGTTAAGAGTAATATTTCAGTCCGTTATAATGGGAATGATACTCTATGTTGCTATCAGACCTGTTTTTGATGCGAATTACAGACCTGATTTTGAGGCTTACTGTCCTTTCGGTGGATTGTCCTCCTTATTCAGTAAGTTGAATTTAGGTACAATGTCCTGCTCGATGGGAGAAGTACAAGTTATGATGGGTATCGGATTACTCGTTGCCGTAGTCCTTTTCGGAAAACTGTTTTGTAGTTATATCTGTCCTATCGGTACAGTAACCGAATGGTTAGGTAAATTAGGTGACAAATTAAAAATCAGAAGAGATATTCCTAAAGTATTAGATAGACCTTTACGTGTATTGAAATATGTTCTTCTTTTCATTACAGTTTACTTTACTATGACAAGTAGTGAATTGTTCTGTAAAACTTTCGATCCGTATTTCGCTGTAGTAAATCTTTTCGGAAATCCGGATATGAATCTTGCATACGCAATAATCGCTTTCACTATTACTATTGTCGGTTCTATTGTATTCAGATTTTTCTGGTGTAAATATCTTTGCCCGTTAGGAGCATTGAGTAACATTTTCTATAACGCTATTCCAGTTGCCGGAGCAATTGTTCTTTATATTATTGCTAATGCTTTGGGTGCCGAACTAAGTTTGGTTTGGTTGTTCGGAGCTATGGTAGTTATAGGCTTGATCTCGGAAGTTGGCTTTATGAGAAGCTTTGTTATGCCGGGTGTTAGAATTCAAAGAAATCCTGACAAATGTACCAATTGCGGACTTTGCGCTAAGAAATGTCCTCAGGGTATAAAGATTACGGACTTCGAAGAAGTTAATCACATCGATTGTAACCTTTGTTCCGATTGTGTTTATACATGTAAAGTTGACGGCGCGTTAACTATTTCAAAGAAAAAAATGCCTAAGTATTTTGCTCCTGTTGCAACTGCTGTAGTTATTGCATTAAGCTTGGGATTTGCAAGCCAGTTTGAATTTACTACTATCTCCGAAAGATGGGGTGGATTTGAAAATGTAAAAGAAGTTGGTGTTTACAGACATGAAGGATTGAAAACAGTTAAATGTTTCGGTAGCGCAAGATCTTTGGCTCAGCAATTAGGAAGAATCAAAGGTATCGTTGGTATGGACGCATACGCTGCTTCACATACAATTGAAATCTTCTATGATAAAAATCAGATTAAACTGGAAGATGTTAAGGAATCTATCTTTGTTCCAACAAAACAAATGTGTAGAAATCTTGCTCCGGATGGTCCGGATTCTCTTAATGTTTGGGAAGTAGGTATTGACGGAGTATTCGATAGAGTTGACTATACAAATCTTGTAAGAGCCCTTCGTGTAGAAGAAGGTGTATATGGTTTCCAGACAATGTTCGGAGAACCGATCGAAGCCCTTGTTTATTACGATGCAGCTATTATTGATACAAACAAAATCAAAGAATTAGTCGAAGCCGAAGAAATTTCCTACAATAGCAAAGGCGCAGTAAAAACAGTTGAAATCGAGTTCTCTATTTCCGAACATGGTAAATCTGCCGGTAAAATCGGTAATTTTGATTTCAGAAAATTGATGTTCCACTCCTTTAGTAGTAAGGTAAATAAATATGATACTCATGATACAAAGAATGTTTCTGTATTAGTTTATCCTAAAGAAGACGCTTGGCATCCTTTTGTAAAAAGAAAAATGCCTTATTTGGTAAGTCATCTTTCTGATAACAATGGTATTATTAGATTTGCAACTGGTTATGAACAAGACGGGCCTATGTGCTTAGTTTATTTCGATACCACAATTACTAATATAGATGAAGTAAGGAAAATACTTACTGCAGAAAAAATGAATGTACATTACACTAACGGAACTACAAAACAGATGGAAAATTCATTCAAAGATGTTCCGGAAGGTAAAATCGTAAAATTTGATAATCTAGCCGAGGAATATAAATAATCCGCTCTATATTCCTGTCCGATGATGTAAAGCAAAGGCCGTCTACCGAATTCCCTGGTAGGCGGTTTTTTTATAACTCTTCCTGAACTTTCCTTTTTCAGAAACATAAGTTGAACTAATCACCATAAAAAGGTGTACTAGTTTTAAACTCATGAATTATCCCAAATCGGATGAGGGAAAATATGCTACTAGCTGTTCCAAAAGAAATCTTCGAAGGCGAAAGAAGAGTTGCCTTGGTTCCCGATGTCGTAGCTAAGCTGATCAAAAAAGGATTCTCCGTTATTGTGGAAAAGGAGGCCGGTTTGAATGCCGGTTTTACCGATGATCAGTATGAAAAGGCAGGTGCCAAAATAACTAATGGCGCCGAAGAGCTCTACACTTCGGCAGATATTATTCTCAAAGTTCAAAGACCCACTTTCAACAGCAATCTACAAAAAGAAGAAATCGATTTAATACCGGAAGGAAAACTGTTAATCTCTTTTCTCTATTCCCTTCACTATCCCGAAGTCGCGGTAAAATGCGCCGAGAAAAAGATTAATGTAATCTCGATGGACGCTATTCCCAGAACTACGCTCGCACAGAAAATGGACGCCCTTAGCTCGCAAGGAAATATTGCCGGATACAAATCGGTGATAATGACAGCTAATGAGCTTGGGAAAATATTTCCCCTGATGATGACAGCCGCAGGTACTATTCAACCTGCCAGAGTTGTGATAATGGGAGCCGGAGTCGCCGGGCTCCAAGCCCTCGGAACAGCCCGTCGATTGGGTGCTATTGTTGAAGTATCCGATATCCGCCCCTCGGTAAAGGAGGAAGTCCAAAGTCTCGGAGGTCGCTTTATAGAAGTGGAAACGGAAGAGAATATGCAGGATGAAGGGGGCTACGCGAAAGAAGCTTCTGAAGATTTTCTCCGGAAGCAAAAAGAACTAATCTTCAAACATGTTACCGAGGCTGATATCGTAATAACAACAGCACTGGTTCCCGGGAAAAAAGCACCGGTTCTGGTTACCGAAGAGATGGTCAATAAAATGCGTCCCGGTTCCGTTGTGCTCGATATGGCTGTGGAATTCGGTGGCAATTGCGAAGTAAGCAAGAAAGGGGAAACAATAAAGTACAACGGAGTAACAATAATAGGGGAGACAAATCTTCCGAGTCTCGTCCCCACTAATTCGAGTGAAGTCTATTCCAAAAATATTATGGCGCTTTTGGATCATATCGGTAAAGAGGGAGAAGTAAAGCTCAATACGGAAGACGAAATCGTTAAAGGGGCGTTGATCTGTTATAACGGGGAAGTAGTGCACGAACGAACTAAAAATCTTATTCAAGCACAATAGGAGGGAATTATGGAAATAGTAGATCTACTAATGTTAATATATGTCTTCGTCCTCGCCATATTTGTCGGGTTCGAGCTTATAACCAAAGTTCCTCCTACGCTCCATACTCCGTTGATGTCCGGCTCCAACGCGATTTCCGGAATTACAATCGTAGGGGCTCTGTTGAGCGCCGGAATGGAGGAATTTACTATCAGCACTATTCTCGGATTGGTAGCTCTTATCTTTGCCACGATCAACGTCGTAGGAGGATTTCTAGTTACCGATAGAATGTTAAAAATGTTCAAAAAGAAATAGAGAGTTATCATGCAAACAATCTCATATTTGGTTTATCTTGTAGCGTCTGTTCTCTTTATTTTCGGAATAAAGAAGTTGAGTTCCCCTAAAACCGCACGCAAAGGAAATATGCTTGCCTCCACCGGTATGTTCCTCGCGATTGTAATGACTCTACTCGATCAACGAGTTCTTACTTTCGAATATATTATTCTTGGCCTTATCATTGGCGGGGGAATTGGGGTAATAATGGCAACCAAAGTTCCGATGACAGGAATGCCCCAAATGGTCGGACTCTTAAACGGTTTCGGGGGTGGAGCTTCCGCCTTGGTTGCTCTCTCGGAATATTACAAAATTCTCAATTACTCCGAACCATTCGAAATAGCCACATCGGTTACGATAGTCCTTTCTGTCCTGATCGGATCAGTAACCTTTACAGGCTCTCTGATCGCCTTCGGAAAGCTCCAGGGAATAGTAACCGGAAAAGTTGTTAAATACCCCGGGCAGCATCCTCTGAACGCTCTGATGCTATTGATTATTCTTCTGTCGGGTGTTTATATTGTAATGAATCCGGTCGGAAGCGAATATCTTCTCACAATTACCGGTATCGCTCTGGTTCTCGGAATTCTACTTGTACTCCCTATCGGAGGAGCCGATATGCCTGTCGCTATCTCACTCCTCAACTCATATTCCGGAATTGCCGCTTCAATGACCGGCTTTGTACTTCAAAATAACTTGCTGATTATCGCGGGAGCTTTGGTCGGAGCAAGCGGATTAATTCTTACGATGATAATGTGCAAAGGAATGAATCGTTCACTGATGAATGTATTACTCGGCGGATGGGAAACAGCCGGAAGCGCTCCGGTTGCCGCAACTGGAGATGCTCCTAAGGGAGATGTGAAATCGGTTGATCCCGAAGAAGCCGCGATGATATTCGACGCCGCGCAAAATGTGGTTATTGTTCCCGGATACGGAATGGCTGTGGCTCAAGCGCAACACGCCGTTAGAGATTTGGCAAATGCCTTGGAAAAGAAAGGGGCAAATGTCCGATTCGCTATTCACCCTGTTGCCGGTAGAATGCCGGGACACATGAATGTACTATTGGCCGAGGCGCAAGTCTCTTACGACAAGCTATTCGCCCTCGAAGATATCAACGATGATTTCAACAACGTCGATATTGCATTCATAGTGGGAGCTAATGATGTTGTTAATCCGGCTGCCAGGCACGATCAGTCAAGTCCTATATACGGAATGCCGATTCTGAATGTCGATTACGCAAAAACAGTTATTATCAATAAAAGATCGTTAAACGTTGGTTACGCAGGTATCTCTAACGAATTATTCTTCTATCCGAATGCCCTGATGTACTTCGGCGATGCGAAAGAAGCCATCAACAAACTTGTAGGAGAAATAAAAGAATTATAAATCCTCCAAGGGACCATCACTTTCCGAGGGGGAGAAATTCTGTAACCTCCTCCTTTGGAAGCTTTTTCTTGATTTCGATACTCTTTTTTGAGACACTACCCATATCTCTCCAATCGAACTTCGTTTTTCTCCACTCACCCGACTTTCCGCGCCACCGTCACCTCGTTTTGAATGAATGTAACTTCTCTTCGAACGACTGTCACCTTCCATTGCACGACTGTCACTTCGTTTTGATCGAGTGTAATTTCGCATTGAACGAATGTAACTTCTCTTCGAACGACTGTCACCTCCCATTGAACGGCTGTCACTTCGTTTTGATCGAGTGTAATTTCGCATTGAATGGATGTAACTTCTCTTTGAACGACTGTCACCTCCCATTGAACGGCTGCCACTTCGCTTTGATCGAGTGCAACTTCGCATTGAACGAATGTAACTTCTCTTCGAACGACTGTCACCTCCCATTGAACGGCTGTCACTTCGTTTTGATCGAGTGTAATTTCGCATTGAATGGATGTAACTTCTCTTTGAACGACTGTCACCTCCCATTGAACGGCTGCCACTTCGCTTTGATCGAGTGCAACTTCGCATTGAACGAATGTAACTTCTCTTTGAACGACTGTCACCTTCCATTGAACGGCTGCCACTTCGCTTTGATCGAGTGTAATTTCGCATTGAATGGATGTAACTTCTCTTTGAACGACTGTCACCTTCCATTGCACGGCTGTCACTTCGCTTTGATCGAGTGTAACTTCGCATTGAATGGATGTAACTTCTCTTTGAACGACTGTCACCTCCCATTGAACGGCTACCACTTCGCTTTGATCGAGTGTTCATGAACAATGTTCGGCCAACCCAAAAGTGTACTTTTTAGACTGATTTTAGTCCCTTCTCTTTTTCCTCTGTGTTCTCTGTGAGCTCAGTGGTTAATCTTCACTTGTCTTAAGAGATTACAACAATGTCAGTTGATGAATTCTATGAAATGTAGGTAGGTAAAATAAAAAAGGGAACTGTTAGGCGTGCTACAGTCCCTATTCTTTTTCAAAAATCAAAATATGTCCGTCGTGGTTTATCGAGCGATATATACCGGATTGTTCATCCTTATCCAGTTCCAGAGCCCCTAAACGCAGAGCTTTCGCGTGAAGCTTTTCCGGAGTATCGGAAAGAGTGGAAATTTCAAGAGCTTGTGGCTTATCCTTAAGGAGCTTCGAAAATAGATTATCAACCATCTTTTCCTGAAGCAGACTCAACGGTTTTATCGATAAGCCGCACATTTCGTTCAATTCGAATACAAGAGATCCATCCTCTTTTGTTATCGGGGCAATTTCGAAAAGAAGTTCGTAGAACATGCCGGTTTTCGAAATATCTTCTACATATGTTGTGAATAACGTTCTGTTCATTAATCTCTCTCTAACGGAAGACCCGCTTCTTCCCATCCTCTTATTCCGCCATCCATTGAATAGACATCTGCATAACCCATCTTAATCA
Source organism: uncultured Ignavibacteriales bacterium (assembly GCA_942492055.1). Taxonomy (GTDB): domain Bacteria; phylum Bacteroidota; class Ignavibacteria; order Ignavibacteriales; family Melioribacteraceae; genus CALODP01. Next base: position 386,986 of record CALODP010000002.1, read on the forward strand.
GATTTTCGGCCGAAAGGGCTGAACGGAATCCTCCGCCACAATATAAAACAATCTTTTCTTCCGGATTAGGAATCATATTTTCAATATCTCGTTCGAGAATTCCTCTTCCCAAATGGATTGCTCCGGGAATTCTTTTTGCGGCCCACTCGCTCTCTTCTCTTACATCAATAAAATGAAATTCCTCATCGGAATCGAACATAGTTTTTACGTCGTTAATCGTTAATTCTTTGATTCTGCTTTTCGAATCGTTTACGATTTCCAAAAATTTAGGAGAATGATCCATAACTCATAATTCCTTGTTTTGCTGATTAGTATTACATCGGTATCGAAAAACTCAATACCGGTTTATGTGAAAAAATTCCTTCTTCTTCTTCTTTATGAAGATCTGTTACGAACTTGCCTATAAAGTAACCGGCGCAAGCTCCAAGAAAGACATCCGAAGTCCAATGGCGGTTGTAATAAACTCTCGAAACGGCTGTTATTATTGCCGGAATGTAAACAGCCCCTTTCATGAAATCGGATTTTATGTTGCCGGATAATACTGTCGAAAGGGAAAAGGCCAATCCCGTATGTCCGGAGGGGAGGGACCAATAATCGTCGGAAAATGTTATCGGCTTAAAAGTGAACGGATCTGTTCCCATGCAAGGACGCGCTCTGCTAAGCAGATTTTTGAAGACCCCAATCGTTCCCACAGTGTAGGCAAAGGATTGTCCTATTTCGAAACCCAGTTTTTTGTTTGCCGTATTGTCGTTCAGCGCGCCATGTAAAATAAAAAGAGTAGATAAGGCAACGGAAGTAACCGGCTCACCCCAATATCTACCGAATTCCCAGTGCAGCTTGCCGAGATGATTTCCGTTTTCTAAGATATGCGCGCGGACATCATCGTCGATGTGCATCAAGCCGAAAGTACCGCCGAGTATTATTCCGAGAGTTAAGAGATCTTCTCCGTTCCATTTGCCAGGCTGCTTTAGAAAATCGGATGTTTCATTCCCGAATTGTTTCAGATCGTACTTATACTGCCCGAAGGAAGAAGAAAAGGAAAAGAAAACAATCGCAAAAGAAACAATAAATCTCGAAATCAAACTCAAATTACTTATTCCTATTCATAGTATATTTTATTATTTCAGCCTTCTCCAGAGTAATAAGTCCGCCACAATTGGCTTCTTCGAAAATCCGGTCCACAATTGGAATAAAGGCCTCTATTTTCTCAATTGTATCAACAATTTCCACGACAATAGGGAGATCTTCCGAAAGAGCAAGGAGTTTAGCGGTGTGAATTCTACTATTTCCGCCGAATCCCATAATTCCTTTGTAAGCAGTAGCTCCGGCCAGTTGATGTTCCCTGGCGGTGATTACGATTTTCTCATAAACCGAAGTGTGTCCCAACTTATCGGCTTCTCCCAAGAATATTCTTAGGAGCTTGGCGTCCCCTTCAATTTTCATTTTGTCACCTTGTTATTAAGTAACCGAGGTAAATTCCAATTAAAGTGCATGTAACATTTATTAAAATATTAATTCCGGCCAAAAGAAACTCGGTTTGCTTAAGAAGATTGAATGTTTCCATAGAAAACGTGGAAAAGGTTGTTAATCCTCCGCAAAACCCTACACCCAACATCAGTTTCATAGAACTACTAAGAAGATTTTTTTCGTCGAAACCAAAAATTAAAAAGCCAAGAATTATGCTTCCTAAAATATTAACGGCAAGAGTACCATAAGGGAAATTGACAGGTAGAAGTTTGTGCGCGAAATTCGAAATAAAATATCTAAGTCCGCCTCCCAAACCTGCGCCCAGAAAAACCAACAAAAATTTCATCATTTAGTCCGATAAATAGAACATTAAAAAAAATATACTTTTTTATGTAACAAATTTGTGATTCGTAAGTCTAAATATATGTAAAAAAAACGGAGGTATCAGTTCAATGTTTTTTCCTTTTTCCCGACATAGCAAAATAGAGACATCATTTGTCCTAATCATATTATTTACTCTTCTATTTTCATCCGCCGCAATAGCCGGCGAGCTCAAGAAACTATACGACAAAAAGTTTGAAGTTAATCCCGGAGAAGAGATTGAGCTCAAAGCAAGTTTCGGGGATGTGGAGATTTCCACATGGGATAAAAACGAATTGCAAGTTGATGTTTGGGGTACAAGAAAAGTATCCGAGAAAGTCCGTTTTAAGTTCGAAAGAACCTCTCGTGGGGTTAGAATATGGGCCAAGAAAAGGGGGAGTTCTTGGTTCAATTGGTTTTCCAGCTACCAACTCAAATTTAAGATCAGAGTTCCGAAAAAATTCGACGCTGACATAGTATCTTCGGGGGGAGATATTGATATAGCCGGTTTGGAAGGAGTGGCAATTGTAAAAACATCCGGCGGTGATATAGAATTCAGCGAAACCAAAGGAAAGCTCAAGCTTGATACCTCGGGGGGGGATATCAAGATAAGAGCTCACGATGGAATAATTGATATGGAAACTTCCGGTGGAGATATTATCGGAAAAGATATAATTGGTTCGGTGAAATCGGAAACCTCCGGAGGTGAAATCAGATTGGAAGTTGAGTCGGGAAAGGTATACGGACACACGAGTGGAGGTAATATTCGCCTGATCTATTTCGGCGAAAACCAAGGGATAAAGCTTTCCACAAGTGGGGGAGATATTGTAGTTTACGTTTCAGATGACTTTGCCGCCAAAGCCGAACTGAGATCATCCGGTGGTGATGTAGAGTGTAATTTGGATTCTGCCAGAGGTAATACTGTTTCATCCGGGAAATTCTATGGAAATATTGGCAATGGCGGAGAAGAGCTCTTTTGTAAAACTTCGGGGGGAGATATTACTGTAGATAGATATTAGTTGCAGAAAATAAGTTGGTTACATCCAGGGGGGAAGCCTGTTCGAGTAGCGTAAGTGAAAGGACAGGCTTTTGTTTGTTCTTCAAAATATTGTAAAGTATATTAGTGCTGTTAAAAATGGATGAAATATTGTAATGAATTTGGAAGAAATGTATAAGAAAAAAATAACAATAATTGGGTTGGTCTATTTGACAGTATTAATCGGTATTGCTTTTTTTGTGGATCCCATTTTTAACAGTGATTCCATGATGTATTTGGAATTAGCTCAAAGAGCAATAGCAAATGGTAAATTCTATCCTTCCGAATTGAATCTTTATGATTCCTATATTCTTGCTCCTCTCTATGTAAATTACCTAATAATCTTGCTGAAAATATGCAGCTCTCCATACATGATCTTTATCTCGAATATTATTCTTAATATTTTGCAATTATTTTTACTAATTAAGATTACGCTCGAAATTTCAGGTAGCTATAGATTCGCCTATTATTCTTCATGGATGTATGTAGTGTATTTAACGAATTTGGCTGTTACCTATCTGAATTTTACCGAATTGTTTTTTAATGTGTTTGTCATGTTGTCTATATATACTTATCTCAAAGGGGGAAATAAAAACCTTTTCTTAAGTGGTGTATTTGTTGCAATAGCCACAAATGTAAGACCGACCGGAATTGCCTTGGTAATAGCGATAGCGATTCTTGCTTTATTGACCAAAAGGACCAAACTAAAGGAGTATTCAGAGTATTTGTATTACTTTGGCGCAGTGATAATAACATTTGTAATAATTGGAGTTAGCACTTGGCTTTACTACGGTAATTTTATTATTACTTCTGATACTGGGCCTGTGAATCTTATTATGGGTGCTAATGATGATGCCACCGGATTATATAATGATAAAGTCTTTTCCGAAGGGAATATCGGATATATTGAAAATGAAGATTCCTTAACCCATTTTGAAAAAGGGAAATATTGGAAAAGTCAGGCTCTTGAATGGATTACCAATAATCCGATGAAATGGCTTTCGTACTTTCCTGCAAAGTTAGGTGGGATGTTTTTGGTTGATGATTGGGCAATTTTTAAATTGCTTAATACTAATGAATGGAATTTATATAAATTCTCAAAAACGATTATAGTAGAAAAAGATTTTGGTAAGATAGTTAAAGAAAAAGGATGGATCTTTATTATATCCTTTTCCGTTTTACACATATTTCACCACATATACTATTTTATTCTTCTGGGATTTATGTTGATACAGCTTTCCCGGATTATAAGATTAAGAAATATTCGTAAGTATACGGGATTGCTATTGTTGTTTACCATTTTGGGAATTGGTATTACTTCCTTATCCGTAGGAGCCTCCAGATATAAGTATACATATTATATATTGTTTTTCCCTATCATTATACCGTTGGTGATAGAATATTGGGAAAAAATTGGAAGGATTATCAAAGACAGATAGGTGGATTATGTTAAGTTTTTACCGTTTACAACATTATGTTTGCAATTTTCTCCTTAATTATTGTTATTTACAAACCAAAATGATTCACAGTGAAAAAGATTAGGCTGAAGATTGAATAGAATAAAGAAGCATATCGATAATTTAGGGTTAAAGTCGAAGTTACTTGTCGGGTTTTATATAGCGCTATTAACAATTCTTCTAATCTCCAGTTTAACGATATACTTTTTTATTAAGCCTCAAATAGAGCAAGGGGTAGAAAGTGAATTAGTAAACGTTACCTCTACCATAAAGAACATGGTAAAAACCTTAGCCGACGTATCCATCAAGAATCGCTTAAGAGCTTCCGCGGAAGGGAATCGTGAAATAATTGAGAAGTATTATGCTCAAGTTCAATCAGGAAAGTTATCAAAAGCAAAAGCACAAAAACTCATCTTAGATATTCTAAAAACACAGTCGATAGGTACAACCGGATATTTATACGTAATAGATAGTGAAGGAAATATTGTATTGCATCCCCGAAAAGATCTCAACGCAACCAATGTTTCTGAATACGGATTTATTCAAAAGCAGATAACCTCAAGAGAAGGTTATATCGAATATGAATGGAAAAATCCGGAAGACCACGTTCCCAGAGAAAAAGCATTGTATATGACCTATTTTGAGCCATGGGATTGGATTATTAGTGCTTCCTCTTACAGAAATGAATTCGGGCAGCTGATAGATTTCAATGATATAAAAGATAATTTGAGTTCTTTGAAATTTTTGAAGTCCGGATATACTTTCGTAATCGATAAAAACGGGAATGTAATATTTCACCCCTATTTGGAAGGAAATGGGAACGAGATTACGGATTCCAACGGTGAACCTTTGTTAGTAAAAATGGCCTATCTAAAGAATGGAAAATTGTATTATAATTGGCGGGATCAGTTTTCCGAAGAGATTAAAGAGAAAATGGTCATTTTCTATCAGATCCCTGAATTGGGATGGGTGGTTGGCTCTTCGGTTTATATGGATGAGGTTCATGAAAAAGTGTTTATGGCTCAAAAACTTATTGTTGGTGTTGCCATTTTTCTAATGCTCATTCTCTTTCCTGTTGCAGTATATTTAGCTTCATCCGTTACAAGTCCTATCAAAGAATTAATGAAAAAGTTTTCGAAAGCCGAATTCGGAGATCTGTCAGTTCGTGCGGAAATTGAGCGGAATGATGAGTTGGGACAATTATTCGGATATTTTAACAATTTTATGAGAAGATTGGAGAAATATACAAGAAAACTTCAAGATGAGATTGCCGAAAGAAAAGACGCGGAAATGAAATTAAAGTACCAAGCACAATTACTTCGAAATGTAAATGACGCTGTAATCTCCTCTGACCATAATTTTTATATTACTTCTTGGAATGATGCTGCCGAAAGACTATATGGATATAAAGCCGTTGAAGCATTGGGGCAGCGGATTGAAGATGTTGTTCGCGCAGAACTTTCAATTGAAGAAAGAAAACATATCAGAACAAGTGTTTTGGAAAAAGATCAGTGGAGAGGTGAAGCGGAACATATCACTAAAGACGGCCACAGAGTATATGTGGATTGGTCTATATCTTCCATTAGAGATGCAGAAGGTAATTTCATAGGAAGTGTTGCGATAAACAGAGATATTACTTCCCGAAAAGAATTTGAGCTGGAACTTGAGGCGGCAAAACTTCAAGCGGAGAAATCTGATCGATTGAAATCGGAATTTCTTGCACAAATGTCACACGAAATTCGTACACCAATAAATTCTATACTTAATTTCACTACTCTGATTCGACAAGAGTGCAGAGGGATTGAAACGGAAGACTTGAAAATTAGTTTTAACATTATTGAGTCAGCTAGTAAAAGAGTTATTAGAACTATCGATCTGATTCTTAACATGTCAGAATTACAGACCGGAACCTATGAATATCGCTCCAGATGGTTTGACCTATTTGAAGATTCCTTAAAATCATTACAGAGTGAGTTTAAGAATATTGCGGATGAAAAGAAGATTAAGCTTTCCTTAGTAAAGCAAACAGATAATAGTATTCTTCAAGCCGACGAATATAGTGTGAATCAGATTTTTCAGAATTTGATTGACAATGCAGTTAAATATACTCGCGAAGGTGAAGTGGAAATTGTGCTTTCTCGAGATCAAAATAATAAAATGTGTGTTGAGATTCGTGATACCGGCATCGGAATTTCCGAGGAATTCCTTCCAAAACTATTCGAAGCTTTTTCGCAGGAAGAACAAGGGTATTCAAGAAAATTCGAAGGGAACGGACTAGGACTTGCTCTGGTGAAAAAATATTGTGAGTTAAATAATGCCGTAATAGATGTGGAGAGCAATAAAGGAAAAGGAACAACATTTACAGTTACTTTCGATAAGTAATATCTTTTTCGAAAAATGATCTTTATAAGTGCATAAAAAGAATTCTATTTGTAACTTAAGATATGAGGGTTAGAAAGATTACTCTTAATTTATAATAGCTTATTAAAGATCAAAGGAAAAAGATGAACACACCCCCGATCCCCGAAACAAGATTCTTCGAAAAAATAGTAGAAAACCTCTATGAAGGGATAATTATTTTCTCAATCGATTTCCGAATTCTCTACGCAAGCAATCAAATAAAAGAAATACTCTCGCCTGAAGTTCTCAACGATTCGAATATGAAATTCTATTCTCTATTTGACAGAGCCTCTCAAAAAAAAATACGAAATTCAATTAATAAATTACTTACCGGAGAATCTCGGATAAGTCTTGAGCAAATTATCTCGATAAATAGCTCCAATGTGTCAGGGAAGCTTTCGTTAATGTTGACCAAAATTGAAACTTCCGCAGACCATGTTGTCTTTCTGGCACAACTTACGGATAGTATTTTAACCAATAAAGAAGAAGAATTAACAAAAGTACTTTATAAAATTTCAGAAGCATCGAATAGCTCAAAAAATCTAAAGGAGTTGTTATTTTTCGTCAGGAATGAGTTGGAAAATGTGATTGATACGAATAATTTCTATGTAGCATTATACAATGATGCTACAGAAAAATACACTTTTCCGTACCACAAAGACGAGTATGACGATATTGAAGAAAATGTAGAATATGATTTGTCGGGCAGTGTTACAGATTACGTACGAAGAAACAAAATTCCACTTCTTGTTGATGATTATGTAAATAGCATGCTTGCAAAATCCGGTGAAATTGTGGAAGCTGTAGGAGCTCCTTCTGCTGTTTGGATCGGAGTTCCTTTGCGGGTAGGTAAGTCTGCAATTGGTGTAGTTGCGGTTCAGAGCTATGATTCGGGAACTGATTATGATAATGAGGATTTGGAAATTTTGAAGATAGTTTCGGAAAATATCAGTTCTGTTATTTATCGAAAACATACCGAAGATGCCTTAAAGGATAGCGAAATAAAATTCCGTTCTTTATTTGGGCAAGCGCCATTTGCTATTCAGGTTTATGACAAAGATGGATTATTATTATATGCCAATCCGGCATGGGGAAAACTATTTGATATTAAGCAACCGGAAGAATACTTCGGGGAATACAATATTTTGCAAACTGCAAAGTTTGGGAATGATCAATTGTATGCCGGTATATCACAAGTTATGAGTGGTGAAACTGTTTTTTTTGATGAAATTTTCTTGAATGCGGAAAAGTTGAAAATAGATGGAAGAAATAGATGGGTTAAGAAAAATATGTATCCTCTATACGATCTTAAAGGTAATATTTCAAACATTGTTATAATGGATGAGGATATTACCAAACGAAAGGAGAGTGAAGAGAGATATCGTCATATTTTTGAAAATGCTACATTAGGAGTTTTTCAGAGTAGTTTTGAGGGAAGGTTTTTAATAGCGAATCCGGCTCTAATTGAGATGCTTGGATATGAATCCTACGAAGAACTTTCAAAAGTTGATATCGAGAAAGAAATATACGCAAATCCTTTGGAACGGAAAATTTACAAAAACAAACTCATCTCGGAAGAAATTGTATCCGGATTCGAAACTGTTTTCAAAAAACGAAACGGAGATTACATTTTTATTCGAAATAGCGCAAAGTTGACTTCTGACGAGCAGGGGAACAAGTTTATAGAAGGGACAATAGAAGATATTTCGGAAAAGAAACTGGCAGAGCGTACAATGCTTGAGGCCAAGGAAAAAGCTGAGAAATCGGATAGATTGAAATCTGAATTTTTGGCTCAAATGTCCCATGAAATTCGGACTCCGATAAATACCATCTTGAGCTTTTCCAGTCTGCTTAAAGAAATGGTAACGAATGAATTGCCTGATGATATGGCTGATTCTTTTGACATAATGGATCGAGCCGGGAAAAGAATTATTCGTACTATTGATATGATATTAGATATGTCTCTATTGCAAAGCGGAAGTTACGAATCCGTAAAGAAAAGGGTTGATATTTTTGAGGATATTCTTATTAATCTGGTAGCTGATAGCAAGCTAAAGGCAACCCAAAAGAATCTGGATTTGAAAATAAAAAAAGAATGTGAAGATACAATAGTTGATGGGGATGAATATACATTAGGGCAATTGTTTTATAATCTTATTGATAATGCAATTAAGTATACAGAATACGGGGAAGTAGAGCTTCATGTTCGCAGAAATGAAAAGGATGAATTGAACATTTTGGTTTCTGATACCGGAATCGGAATATCGGAAGAGTATCTTCCGAATATTTATAATCCGTTTACTCAGGAAGAACAAGGATATACCAGAAAATACGAAGGGAACGGTTTGGGGCTAGCATTGGTTAATAAATATTGTGAGCTTAATGGTGCCGTTGTAACGATTAATACGGCAAAAGGGAAAGGCACTACATTTTCGGTGACATTTGAAAAATAGATAAGAGTTTTTATGGAAAGCTTCTTCAAAAGTGTGAGATGGCCGGCAATTAGAATTGCGGTAATCTATGCTCTTTTGGGCGGGTCATGGATAATTTTATCTGACAGAGCATTATTACTATTTACTCAAGACGAAGAGTTCTTAACGCGTATTCAGACATTCAAAGGATGGTTTTACGTAATTATCACAGCCTACCTGATTTTTCATCTCATATATATTCATCTCGTCAAAAGACATCGTGCAGAAATAGCGTTAAAAGACAGTGAAGAAAAATTGAAGGTTATTTTCGATCAGGCTTTTCAGTTTATCTATTTGCTTGATCTAAATGGAATTTTGCTGGATGTAAATAAATCTCTTTTGGATTTCACAAAGGTATCAAAAGAAAATATAATTGGAATCCCCCTTCTGGATGCTCCCCTTTGGGTTTATAAAGAGGAAGAAAAAAGAAAAATACTGTATGCAATTAGAGAAGCAGCTAAAGGAAATTTCAGGAGAATGGAAACTGAAATAATTACACTGGAAGGGGAAAAACGGACTTTCGATATTTCTATTCAACTGATTCATAGTGAGAGAGAACGAAAATCTTTTCTACTGGCGGAATGGAGGGATATCACACAAAGGAAGAGAACCGAGGCAAATCTCAGAATCAGTGAAGAAAGATATCGAAGCTTTTTCCAAAACTCAGCGTTTGGTATTTTTCAGACTGCTGTTGATGGAACCATTCTCGCAGCTAATCCTGCCATACTCAAGATATTAGCGGTAGATTCTTTGGAAGAACTTATTAGTAATTATAATGTAGCCGATTTCTATGTGGAGCCTTCGGAACGAATGAAAATAATTGCTTCATTAGTTGAAAACGGACCGGTGCATACGGTAGAGACCAAGATAAGAAAGGGGAATTTAACCATAGCATTTGTACGGGTTTTTATACGCTTGCTGAGGAATGAAAGTGGTGAGAGGATTATTGAAGGGGCAATGGAGGATATTACTGAAAAGAGATTGGCCGAGGAAGCGATGATTGAGGCTAAAACCAAAGCCGAAAATTCCGATAGGCTGAAAACCGAATTCTTAGCCCAGATGTCCCACGAAATTCGTACTCCTATTAATGTAATACTTAGTTTTACTCAATTATTAAGGGATGATCTCCAAGGAGCCATTGCAGATGAGTTAAGTGAAAGTTTTGAGATTATTGATCGTGCAGGTAAAAGAATAATTCGAACTATTGATTTGCTATTGAATATGTCCCAATTGCAAACAGGAACCTACGATCTGCGTTTTGAGGATTTTGATATTTATGAAGCTGTTATTTTTAATTTGTATGCTGAGTATAAAAGTCTAGCAGATGAGAAAGGGATAAAGTTAGTCATTAATAGAGAAGAGAGTATTCCCGAGATTCATGCCGATCATTATACGGTTGTGCAGATTTTTCAGAATTTGATTGATAACGCCATCAAATATACTAATGGAGGGGAGGTTGTCATTAATATTTCCTTTGTAGGTAAATCAGTTATTGTTTCTGTGACTGATTCCGGTATTGGAATATCCGAAGAATATTTGGAAAATATTTTCGAACCATTTACACAAGAAGAACAGGGATACACAAGAAAATTCGAAGGGAACGGACTTGGACTAGCCCTTGTAAAAAAATATTGTGATCTTAATCGAGCAAAAATAAATGTAGTTAGCGAAAAAAATGTTGGTTCCACTTTTACAGTAACCTTTATCTGATTTTCTCATCTTATTAAACAATATTATGAAGAAACTTATTCTAACTATGTGATAATTCAGATTATGATTAAGTTTGAATATTAGAAAAATCTAAGCACAATAAAATGGCGAGATATCTGTTTGGTTATTTTCTCGTAATGGGTAAATGCTTGGAGTGGACAAGAGAGGCTTCTTATTCCTCTAGAAATACACAATATTAGTTGAAATGATGAGGTGAATTGTGATTTACAGAAAACTTGGGAAAAGCGAAATAGAAGCTTCTGTTATAGCTTTGGGAACATGGGTTATGGGAGGCTGGATGTGGGGTGGCGCAGATGAGAAGGAGAGTATTGCGGCTATTGAAGCAAGTATTGACCACGGCGTTAATCTGATTGATACAGCTCCTGTTTACGGTTTCGGAGCTTCGGAAGAAATAATTGGTAAAGCTATTTCCGGTAAAAGAGAAAAAGTAATTCTCGCCACCAAATGCGGACTCGTTTGGGAGCGCAAAATTGGGGATTTTTTCTTCTTCTCTAACAAGGATATTGTTTCCGACGCAAATTCCGATTTTGAAGTATACAAGTATCTTGGTCCGGAATCGATTAGAAAAGAATTAGAGGATAGTTTAAGACGACTTAGTACCGATTACATTGATCTGTATCAGACACATTGGCAGGAAAGTACTACTCCGATTGAAGATACTATGGCTGAGCTCACTAAGCTCAAAGATGAAGGGAAAATCAGAGCTATAGGTGTTTCAAACGCTACTCCCGAACAAATGAAAGAATACGGAGCTATTGCTACGGATCAAGAAAAATTCAGCATGCTCCAACGAGATATTGTTAAGAAAGGGAATACGGATTATTGTTGCGAGAACAATATTGCAGTTTTAGCCTATTCTCCACTGACTCAAGGGCTTCTTTCCGGGAAAATTAAACCGGATTATTCCTTTAATGATGGGGATGCCAGAAAAAACAAGCCTTTGTTTCAAGGAGAGAATCTTGCGAAGGTTAACAGTATGCTAAATGACATGAAAGAATTAGCTGACTCAAACGGATTAACATATGCTCAACTGATTCTCAGATGGACATTTGCTCAAAGAGGTATTACACATTTGCTTTGTGGAGCCAGAAACGAAAAGCAAGCAATAGAAAACGCCTTTGCCGGTGAGATGGAATTATCGGAAGAAACAATCGGAATAATGGACTCTATTTTCTCAAAACATTTCGGGGATTAGAGAAATTTGCAGACTCTTCTCTACATATTGAACATTGTATCTCCGGTTTTTATTCTTGTAATACTCGGGATAATTCTCAGACAAGTGGGAATGGTAAATCAGGTCTTTGTTGATGTAACCTCAAAGTTTGTTTTCAATGTTTCTTTACCCGCTCTCGTTTTTTCTAAATTAATAAAAGCTGATATCGGTGATTCCATTGATCTATTTTATATCAGCGCAATTCTTCTACTTATTCTATTTGTTTTTGGAATTTCCTGGATTGCGGGGGGAATGTTTACAAATAACGGAAAAGATAAAGCTGCCTTTATTCAAGGAGCCTTTAGAAGTAACTTCGCTATTGTCGGATTTGCTGTAATAAATAATATGTTTGGTGAGGAGGGATTAAATCTCGCATCCATTGTCTTAGCGTTTATTCTTCCACTCTATAATTTTCTTGCGGTAATTGCCCTTACAATACCGGTAAGTGAGGAAAAGCCGGATATAAAAAAAATTGCGTCTGATGTATTAAGGAATCCTCTGATTCTCGCTGTTGTTGTCGCTATCCCTTTTTCATTGATGAATATATCAATGCCCTACGCGATTGAAGAAACATTAGGATATCTCTCGGCAATTGCACTACCGTTGGCTCTTATTGGAATTGGAGGGGCTCTAAATATAAAGGGAGTTACCAGAGCTTCCGGAATGGCTCTCATCGCCTCTTTCCTCAAAATAGTTTTATTCCCTGCTATTGCGCTAGTTGTCTCCGTTCTATTGGGGATTAAAGGAATTCCCTTGGCTGTTCTGTTTGTTCTTTTCGCCACTCCTACTGCCATCGCAAGTTTCATAATGGCTTCGGCAATGGGGGCAAACGAAAAGCTCTCCGGAAATATTATCATTATCTCAACTCTTCTTTCGGTAATAACTATTACAATCGGGCTTTACGTGATGAAGATTTCCGATTTGGTTTAGTCTTATCCTCTTATCAAAAAAAAGAAATAATATTGAACTTTTGGAATAACTATTCGTCCTAAGAAGTGCTTGGAAAATTTCTGTTGCAACATTGTTTGTTGGTTGCTCAGTTAAGACGGGCCATTAATGTAATTATCAATTACTCTTTTACTCAAATGTTGCATTAATTCTGAGGGGGATATGCGAAAATATTGTAATCTGTTGTTATTTCTTACTTTTTTCCTTTCAACTTTTCTTTTTGCGCAATCTAATAAGAAATCGGGGACAATTTCCCGGGCATCGGATGCTCCGTCTATTGATGGAATTCTTGATGAAGCAATCTGGAACGATTTACCGGTACTAACTGATTTTGTTCAATACTCTCCGAACAACGGCTTGCCTTCCGCCCAGAAAAGTATCGTCAAAGTTTGTTATGATGATTACGCTCTTTACGTAGGGGCAGTTCTACTGGATAATCATCCCGATAGTATAGATCTCGAAATAGGAGAGAGAGATATTCATAACGATTTGAATGCGGATATGGTTTCCGTTCATATCTCTCCTTTTAACGATGGTATGAATTCTTTCTATTTTATCGTTTCCGCTTCCGGCGTACAATCCGATCGAAAATATTCCGCGGAAGGGCCGGATAACGATTGGGATGCGGTTTGGGAAAGTTCGGTCACTGTTACAGATAATGGCTGGGTTGCCGAAATAAAGATCCCATATTCCGCTTTGCGCTTTTCAAATACGGAAGTGCAAGATTGGGGATTTAATGTTTTTCGATTTATCAATCGATATCAGGAATGGTCTTCGTGGAGTTTTGTAAGTGTGCAGCTCGATCAATGGTGGAAGCATATCGGGGAACTTAAAGGCCTCAAAGATGTTAATCCTCCTGTTCGTCTCTCATTTACTCCATATGTATCCAGCTATTCCGAGAAAAATGTGAAAGATGACTGGGGGTACTCATATAACGGCGGTATGGATGTTAAATATGGGATTGACGAAAGCTTTACATTGGATATGACTCTTATCCCTGATTTCGGGCAAGTTGAGTCGGATGATCTGGAATTGAACCTTACTCCGTTTGAAATAAAGTATAACGAGAAAAGACAATTCTTCACTGAAGGAACCGAACTTTTCAATAAGGGAAATCTTCTTTATACCAGAAGAATCGGTGGAACTCCATCCCGATATTATTCCGCGACCGGTGAGCTCAACAAAAATGAAGTATTAAAGGAAAACCCTGCCGAAGCGAAAATGATAAACGCTACGAAAATATCCGGCCGAAACAAAAACGGATTGGGTATTGGTTTTCTAAACGCGATGACGGAAAATACTTACGCCACTGCCAAAGATACAGTTACCGGAAAAACTCGCGAAATAAGAACGCAACCATTTACAAACTATAATGTACTGGTGGCCGATCAAACTTTGGATAATAATTCTTACGTCTCTTTAATAAATACTAATGTTTCTTTCGAGGATTACCTTTCTAATGTTGCGGCTGTTGATTTTCGTTTCGATGACGCGCAAAGTGAATATTCAGTTAAAGGTACCGGAGCCTTTAGCTATACCGATATAAAGGGGAATTCCGAAAGTGGTTTCCGAACCGATCTGAGTTTCGGTAAGATTAGTGGAAAGTTCAGATATCGCTACGAAATGAATATTATCAGTGATAAATACGAGCAAAACGCATTCGGGTATTTGAGAAACAATAACCTGTTTGTAAATAAATTGGTGCTCAACTACAATATTTATAAACCCTTCGGAATTTTCAGAAGTTTTGAAAATGAGATCAATATTGCTCAAAGAAATTTATACGAACCTCTTCTTGCTACTGAGTACACTGTTGAATACGAATTCTCCGCAAACTTTAAGAACTATTACTTTGCCCATATGCACGCGGCGCTAAGACCGTTCGAGAGTAAGGATTATTACGAAGCCAGAACTCCGGGAAGATTTGTTAGAGATTATAAATACTGGCACAATTGCGGTTACATCAGAACAGATACTAGAAAAGATTTTTACGGATTGATTTATGGTTCTTATTCGGCTTCCTATGATTATGATGTTCCTTACGAATCATTCTCTTATGGAATTAGCCCTACCTACAGAATTTCCGACAGAGCGGCTATCTCGTTCGACATCGATTTTATGCGTCGTTACAATGATATCGGATATGTGCGGAAAATTTCTTCAGATGTCCTTTTAGGGAAAAGGGACGTTAATGTTATTACAAATCAGATTAACGCAAACTATCTTCTCAATAACGAAATGTCCTTTACCTTCAAACTGCGCCACTATTGGTCGAGAGCGCAATATCAAGGATATTATTTCTTAACAGAGAAGGGTGGTTTGAAGGAATGTGCCTATTCGGGGAATAACAATATTAACTACAACGCCTTTAATATCGATGCTTCTTTCAAATGGAATTTTGCGCCGGGTAGCGAGTTACTTCTTGTATGGAAAAACGCAATCTATTCGCAGGAAAGAGATATTGAAGAGAAGTATTGGAACAACCTGGAGAACACTCTTGATATGCCGCAAATTAATAGTGTTTCTATGAAATTTCTTTACTACGTAGACTATTCGAAACTATTTTAGGATAACTTCTTCATAGTAATCCGATTGTGTGGGCCGGTATTGTTGTGGGTGCCGGCCTGCCTCCTAAACCTATCGTTGTAAAAACTTAACATCGAATAATTACCAATTCAGCGGAAATAAAAGTATATTTATGCCGATAATAGTTCTCTCGGTAAGAGAAATCTTTTTTCCCTGAAATAATGAGTAGTTGTATGAATCTGAATATCTCTGTTTTACGTGATACCGGTGACTTCCTTTACGAACAAAAAAACTATCAGCAAGCTTTTGCCCTCTATTCCGAGGTTTATAATACTGTCTGGTTTGTTATAGGAAGAACCTACAGAGATATAACTACTTTCTCACGAAACTATTTTACCAATAAAATTTCCAAAGGACAGGAATTCAAAAACGCTTATAATTCCGAGATATTCTCTTCGGCATGTAAGAACTATTTTAATCTTTCTTTGGAAGATACTCACAACGAGTTTATTTTCGCTCTCTACGGCCGACTCAGATGCATTCAGCATTCGATGTCCCTTATCTCGCTCCATTCCGCGGAGAAGTTCTACGACGAAATGATGATCCTTTTTGCATTGATCCTTAATATGGCTGATGATAAATGGATAACAGAATTATTCCGCGTCGCCAATCCGATGTTCGAGGAAGATCGCCTGAAGAAAATCATAAACATAAAACTCGGGCATAATTATAACGAAAGACTAATCGAATCGGCCAAGCAGATTAAAAATACCGACTGGTACGGGCTGAATATTTTGCTTCTGGAATATATGGATACTATTCAGGATAGAAACACCGATCTCTATTGGAAAATTAAAAACGTAGTTGGCCCCTATAATAAAGGATTCGAGAAAAAATCGAGCCGAAGAAAAGCATATTCCAATTACGAAAAATATGAGAAGTACGAAAAGTACGAACGCTACACAAAATACGAGCGTTACGAAAGTAAGGCTTCTACCGACGACGAAGAATTTGATGTTAGCAAAGCAAGTAAGAAGGAAAAAGACGCTTACTACGCAAAGGTACTCGGGCTAAAGGGAAGAATAAAAAAGGCCGAGATAAGGAAGTGCTACATCGATCTCTTAAGGAAATATCATCCCGACAAAGTGGCCGACCTTGGAGATGAGTTACTTGAGCTTGCCAAAAGGAAAACCCAGCTTCTCAATGACGCCTACACTTACATGAAAGAGAAATACAATCTTAAATAGTAGTGCTATTTCCGGTATTGAATAATATTCCTTCAAGTTACATCTCTCTTCGAATGTTGTCTCATACCGGATCATGAGGTAATAGAGTATAATTCTTTATTTCCGGTCCATTTCTACCCGCAACCAATGGCAAACCACCTTGAATATATTCTATTAATTCTTAATTTCCCTTAGAAGTAAAGGAATTTCCGTGCAAAGTAAACGAAATTCTCTATGGAGGAAGCCGATTTGTGTATAGAGTAACGTAAATTCTCTATAGAGTAAATGAATTTCTCCATAGAGTAAGCAAAATTGAGTATAGAGTAACAGAAATTCTCTATAAAGTAAGTGAAAATGAGTATAGAGTAACATTACTTTATCCAAAATCTCGTTTACTCTATTGCCAAATTCATTTACATCAAGCAAAATTTATGTTACTTCATAGCGAAACTTGTTTGCATTAATGATAATTTCATTTACTCCGGTTAAAAATCTGTTTACTCTACCCTCATATTCAGTTACATCAATCCCAGCTTTGTTTACTTTATAGAAAAGTTCTATTCTTTGATGATTTCCTATGCAAATTATGATCTATATCAACTATAGAAAAGCTCAACGAAGATATTGCATGTTTATTATTGCATTTCTAAAGAATATCAATTAAGTTCATTTCGACTATATACGAGGGCTACGATATAGATAATCAAGAGTTGTTTTTGTGATACTTCGATGAAAACGGATCGCCGAGGGCGTTTGATCCATTTGCATAAATAATCTAATTCGGAGGCACGATGAAAAAACTATTACTTGTATTACTTGCTTTAACATTACCATTATTCTTTATTGCTTGTAACGACGATGACGACGACGGCGGAACAGATCCTAAGTCCGGGGCATCAACCCTTACTATCACTCATTGGGGAGTGGATTGGTCTGCAGGAAAAGCATACAAAGAAGGAGATCAGGTAGACTATAATACCATTGACGGGGAAACCATTAGTTGGTGTCCGTTCGGGGATTATGTGGAAGGTGTTACCGGGGTATGGTACAGAGCATATGTCGACAAAATCTACAAAGTCGGGGCTGGTGATGTTACAACTATTTCGGCAATTGATACCACTAAATGGTCAACCGGTGTATGCGGAACTCCTTTGGTAAAGGGAGATATTTGGGCCGCGAAATGTCGCGACGGTTATGTGATTTTCGAGGTATTGGAAAATCCTGATCCTGAGTCACAAAATTGGGAAGCTGAAGTAAAGTATAAGTTTTCAAAAGATCTTGAGTTTTAAGATCCATGAGCCGCCTATTTAGAGGCGGCTTTTTTTATGTCCGATTTATTGATTGGCTGAGCTATTTTCATAAAACAATTTTTGCAATCGAATATGAGTTTGTAAGCTTTATCTCGATTAACCAGGTAAAGTGGTTCGGAGATAATTTCTTTGCTTCCTTCCTTAGCGCAATATCCCAATTCCCCTTTTATGCAGTATTTGCAAGTCATTAGTTCGGCATTTTCCTTTACCTTATTCATCTCGAAGCCATCCTCTATTTCCTCAACACCATGCTTTCGGTAGAATTGTTTGGCCAAAGAATTTACCACGTTTCCTTTGTAGGATAAATTCTTTTCGGGATAAGTGGAATTATTGTTACTCAAGTGAAATTCATTTTTTTTATAGTTCGCTGATCTTTCGGTTTCCAACTGATTCAAAAGATTTCTTCGTAATTCGTTGATCTCCTTAACCGGAATGAAGGGGAGGGAATCGGAGATGACATTTACCTCGGTTATATCTAAGATGGTATCCCCCGATTTCTTTAATTGCTTTTGTATTGTCTTTGATGCTTTCTCTCTATTCTTTGCTGTTTCATAGATGTTTTCGAGCGAAAGAGAAACGGATATTCCCTCTTCATCAGTAGCATACAGAATAATATTGGTATCGCTGCTTTCGAAAGTAATGGAGGCGGAGATTCTTCTTTCGCATTTTTGTGAAGCAAGTTCGCTTACAAAGCTATGATCGCTATTGCGGAAAATCTTTGTTCCTTTTCTTATTCCGTTGAGTTCGTAAGTTATTATTCTGTTTTTATCAACCTTGTTGACCTGCAACCCGAGCAGATCGTTCTTCCAATCGAAATAGCAGAGGCCATCCCCGTTAACAATCTTTTCGGAAGTATCAATTGAGAAGGAATTCTTTGTAACATTAGTTACCTTTCCCAAATATTTCCCGCGTGATTTCGGAGTATTGATCGATGAAAGGTTTTCATCCTTCCCATTAAGGAAATATGTAGTGAATTCTCGATTGAATGATTTCTCGGGATCGGGGGAGAACGGGATTTTGCTTTTCCCGATTGAAGCGCGAATCAAATCGTTATTCATTGCGATTATCTTATCAAGCTCTTGGCGATAGAATGCTGTGACATTTGTGACGTAATCTATATCCTTCAGACGCCCCTCGATTTTGAACGATGTAACACCGGCTTCAATTAAATCGGCCAGATGCGCGGATAAGTTGAAATCTCTGAGAGAAAGGAGATGCTTATCCTTTACGAGAACTTCACCGTTGCTATCGATCAGATCATATTTCATTCTGCATGGTTGTGAGCATTCGCCACGGTTTGCGCTACGGTTCGTTATTGCTTTACTCATGTAGCATTGCCCGCTTAAACTAACGCAAAGAGCTCCGTGTACGAAGAATTCCAACTCGGCCTTAACGGTTTTTCTAATCTCCTTTATGTGTTCCAGAGATAATTCGCGAGCAAGAATTATTCTTTCTACACCAATCGAATCGAGAAAACGAATTCTATCAGGATCATAATTATTTGTTTGTGTTGAGGCGTGCAAAGAGATAGGTGGGAGATTCATTTCCGGAATAGCCATATCCTGAAATATTACAGCGTCAATTCCGATTTTATGTAATTCCCGAATAAGCTCTTCTGCTTCTTCAAGCTCATCTTCAAAGAGGATGGTATTTACCGTTACGAAAACCTTTACACGAAATTTATGGGCGTGAGAAACCAGATCCCGGATATCATCGAGAGTATTCCCAACTGCGGAGCGTGCCCCGAATTTGGGAGCACCAATATAAAGGGCGTCGGCTCCTGCATTAATAGCGGCAATTCCGCATTGAAGATTTTTTGCAGGTGCCAGTAATTCAATAGTTCTTTTCATCTTAGTTATACCGAAAAATAATAAGGGAATAAAGATAACGATAAAATAGAAGGAAATAATAAGAAGTTAGAAACGGGCATAAAAAAAGCCACTTGAAAACAAGTGGCTACTTTGAAGTGGGCCTGCACGGACTCGAACCGCAGACCCTCTGATTATGAGTCAGATGCTCTAACCAACTGAGCTACAGGCCCTTCAAAAACAGAAGTCAAATATAACACAGAGTAAAAAATAATGCAAGGAGTTTTTCAATATTTTATAAATGGGAAAATTTGGAAAAAGAATAGAAAGAGTAGGGGGAAAATAATTCAATTATTATTTGCGTCGAATAGGAAAAATATCTATATTTGGAGTCTTCATTCGCCGGGGTGGCGGAATTGGTAGACGCACTGGACTTAAAATCCAGTGGGAGGTTTCTCCCGTGCCGGTTCGAGTCCGGCCCTCGGTACTCAAGCGAATAAAGAATATAAAGAATGTATAATTTTTCAGAATTATACATTCTTCGTTTTAAACGAGAATGATGGGTTCTTAGCTCAGTTGGTTAGAGCGTCTGCTTGACGTGCAGAAGGTCAGAGGTTCGACTCCTCTAGAACCCACAGTTAAAATCGGAGCTTGCTCCGTTTTTTTTTAAGTGAGAGATTATGAGCGCGATAATTATTACTTTCCCTGATGGGTCGAAAAAAGAATTTGATACTGGGATTACCCCCTTCGAAATAGCGAAATCTATTTCAGGCCGCTTGGCAAAAGAAGCAATCGTTTCAAAAATCGACGGTGCTTTGAAAGATATTAATACACCTATCTCAAAAGACTCTGACCTTCAGATATTCACATTCAATGATGTAGAAGGAAAATTGACTTACTGGCATTCAACTTCCCATTTAATGGCACACGCTGTTAAGGAGTTGTATCCGGAAGCAAAATTCGGAGTAGGTCCTTCTATAGAAACCGGATTTTATTACGATATCGATATCAATACGAAATTAACCGAAGAAGATTTGGTTAAGATTGAGAAAAAGATGTTGGAATTGGCCGGAAAGGATGAATCTTTCGAGAGAGGAGTATTATCCAAGAAAGAAGCTCTTGAGTTTTTTAACGGCGACGAATACAAAATGGAACTAATTGACGGTCTCGATGAAGAGAAGGACGTCATTAGTATATATAAGGAAGGTGTCTTTACAGATTTGTGTACAGGACCTCATCTTCCTACTACAAAAGAGATAAAACATGTTAAGTTATTGTCTGTTTCCGGATCTTATTGGAGAGGGGACGAGAATAACAAACAGATGCAGAGAATCTACGGCATTTCCTTTCCAAAGAAGAAAATGTTGGAAGAGCATCTCGAATTCTTAGAAGAAGCAAAAAAGAGAGATCACAGAAAGCTGGGAAAACAGCTTGATCTTTTCAGCATTCACGAAGAAGCAGGCGCAGGGCTTATTTACTGGCATCCGAAAGGATCCAGAGTTCGTCACGCAATTGAAGATTTCTGGAAGAATGCTCACATGGATAACGGGTACGAATTGCTTTATACTCCTCACGTAGGAAAGAGCAATCTTTGGGAAACAAGCGGGCATTTGTCCCACTTCAAAGAAAATATGTATTCGCCCATGGAAATTGACGAAACCGATTACTACGTCAAACCAATGAACTGTCCGTTTCATATCATGATCTACAAAACTCAGTTGAGGTCTTACAGAGATTTACCATTGAGATGGGCGGAATTAGGTACTGTTTATAGATACGAAAAAAGTGGTGTTCTTCACGGATTGTTAAGAGTTCGCGGATTTACACAAGATGACGCTCATATTTTCTGTGCTCAAGATCAGATAGAAGATGAGATCATCGAAGTTCTAAGATTTTCTCTCTATATGTGGAAATCATTTGGATTTGACAAACTAAAATTTTATGTTTCGACCAGGCCTGAAAAAGCTGTTGGCAACGATGAGCTGTGGGATAAGGCTACCAAGTCTTTAGAGAAAGCGTTGGAAAGAGAAGGCTTGGATTACGAAGTCGACGAAGGTGGCGGAGCGTTCTACGGTCCTAAGATCGATATTAAGATAAAAGACGCTTTGAACAGAGAATGGCAAATGAGTACCATTCAGTTTGACTTCAACCTTCCTGAAAGATTTGACATGAAGTATATCGGGGAGGATGGTAAAGAACATAGACCATTCATGGTTCATAGAGCCCTTTTGGGATCTATAGAGCGATTCATGGGTGTTTTGATAGAGCATTTTGGAGGAGCATTTCCGGTTTGGTTAGCTCCTGTTCAGTGTGCTGTTGTTCCGGTTTCGCAGAACTATTTTGAATATGCCGAAGAAGTTTACAACCGTTTGAAAGCTGCTGGTGTAAGAGTTGAAATCGATAAACGAAACGAAAAAATTGGCTATAAGATTAGGGACTGGGAAACTAACAAAGCTCCTTATATGTTGGTAGTAGGTGAGAAAGAAAAAGAAGCGGGAACTGTTTCCGTACGCCAGCATAAATTAGGGGATAAAGGAAGTATTCAGTTAGATGAATTCATAAAAGAAATAACTAGTTCCATAGCCAATAAGAATAATAACAATTAAGAGAGGTGTTGTATCGCTCCTAAGCAAGAAAGAACCAGAATTAACCGAGATTTATTAAATCTGAAAGAAGTTAGGTTAATCGATTCCGGCGGTCAACAAGTAGGTGTAATTTCCGTTAAGGAGGCTTTAAAAAAAGCTGAAGAAGCTGAGTTGGATCTCGTTGAGATAGCTCCTAATGCCAAACCTCCTGTATGCAAAATAATAGATTTCGGAAAGTACGTATACGAACAACAGAAGAGAGACAAACTTCAGAAAAAGAAACAGCAAGTTACGGTATTAAAAGAGATTCGGTTGCATCCTAATACTGATACTCACGATTTTGAGTTCAAAGCGCGTCATGCTGCAAATTTTCTAGAAGATGGAAACAAAGTTAAAATTTCCGTTATTTTCAAAGGACGTGAGTTAGCTTATAAAGAACACGGAGAGAAATTACTCAGGAAATTTATTGAAAAATTAGAAGAAGAAGCTAAAGTTGAAAATGCAATTCGCTTCGAAGGCAGAACGATGCATGTAATTTTAGCACCACAAAAATCAAAGAAGAAAAAGAATTAAAATTAGACGGGTGATCGTATGCCAAAAATGAAAAGTAATCGTGGAGCCGCAAAGAGTTTCAAAGTAACCGGTTCCGGTAAGATTAAAAGACATAAAGCGTATAAGTCTCACATTCTTACTAAGAAGAGTACTAAGAGAAAAAGAAATCTTAGAAAGGCTACCTTAGTTGCTGAGTCTGATATGAAACGTGTAAAAACTATGATTCAAAAATGATAAAGGAAATAAGTCATGCCTAGATCAACAAATAAAGTCGCGTCAAAGCATAGACGTAAAAAACTTCTCGGTATGGCCAAAGGCTACTGGGGTGCGCGCAGCAATGTGTTAACTGTTGCAAAACATCACGTAGAGAAAGGTCTACAGCACGCTTATCGTGACAGAAAAGCTAAAAAGAGAATTTTTAGACAATTATGGATTGTTAGGATCAACGCTGCTGCTAGAGAAAACGGCACTACATATTCAAGATTAATTGATTCATTGAATAAAAAAGGCGTTGATATAAACAGAAAACTTCTAGCAAACTTAGCAGTGGAAAATCCAAAGGCTTTTACTGATATAGTAAAATTTGTAATGAACTAAGTTTATACCCTCTTGAATATCGCCTGTAGCGTGTAAATATTCTTGAGGGTATTTTTTTAAATTTTTCAGTGGATAGTGGAACAATGTTAGAAAGAATTCAGCTAGCAGAGAAGAACTTTAAATCAGACATCAAGGAGATTTCAAATTCCAAAGATGCTGAGGAGATTAGATTAAAATACTTTAGTAAAAAGGGTATTTTCTCGCAGCTTTTTGAAGATTTCAGAGCTTTACCTAAAGATGAAAAACCGAAGTATGGTAAGGTATTGAATGAAGTTAGAAATGAAGCGCAGAATGAGTTTAATGAGTTAAAAGAAAGCATCGAGAAAAATACCAACTCGTCTAAAGATTATATAGATTTGACCCTTCCCGGAAGAAAACAGGAGAAGGGAACAAAGCATATTCTTATGCAGACACTCAATGAGATCAAACAAATCTTTAAAGGGCTTGGTTTTTCTATCTATCTTGGTCCGGAATTAGAATCGGATTATAATAATTTCGAAGCGTTGAATTTCCCTGCCGATCATCCGGCAAGAGATATGCAAGATACGTTTTTCGTTAATGATAATTTCTTATTTAGAACTCATACATCTCCCGTACAAGTAAGACTGATGCATTCGAAGAAGCCTCCTTTGAGAGCTATAATGCCTGGTAAGGTGTACAGAAACGAAGCGATTAGCGCTAAGAGTTACTGTCTATTCCATCAGGTTGAAGGGCTATATGTCGATACTGATGTAACATTTGCTGAACTTAAGGGTACAATCGTCGCTTTTGCACAGCAATTTTTCGGTGAAGATGTTAAATATAGATTTCGTCCGAGTTTCTTCCCATTTACTGAGCCTAGCGCAGAAGTTGATATCTGGTGGCAGCCAAAAGGGAAGGAAGGAAGATGGTTGGAAATATTAGGATGCGGAATGGTTGATCCTAATGTTTTGACAAATGTCGGAATTGATCCTGATAAATATACCGGATACGCATTCGGAATGGGAGTTGAAAGAATCGCCTTATTAAAGTATGGTATCGATGATATCAGAACTTTCTTTGATAATGATAAACGATTCTTAATGCAGTTTTAATTTGTAAGAAATTCCAAATAGAGTTAAACCCGAGTTTAAGGGAGAGGAAAAGTTGAAAGTTTCACTTAACTGGTTGAAAGATTATATCGATCTCAGCAATTATACAGCTGACGAAATTGTAGATAAATTAACTACTTCCGGATTGGAAGTAGATGAAGTTATAGATCAAAGCAAACAGTTTGATAAATTTGTTGTCGGATATGTAAAGGAAAGAATAAAGCATCCGGATGCCGATAAACTTTCTTTATGCAAAGTATTCGACGGAACTGAAGATCTGGCAATTGTTTGTGGCGCTCCGAATGTTGATGCGGGACAAAAAATTGCTCTGGCTAAAGTTGGTGCAGTTGTACCGAACGGTGGATTTGAGATTAAAAAAGCTAAGATCAGGGGAGAAAAATCTTTCGGGATGATTTGTGCCGAAGATGAACTCGGATTGAGTGAGGATCATGCCGGAATTATGGTTCTTGATGAGTCGCTTGAAGCGGGGACTCCTCTTGCAGATGCTCTCGGATTGAATGATGTTGTAATGGATATCGACATCACACCAAACAGAGCCGATGCCTTTAGTCACTACGGAATTGCACGTGATCTATCAGCAATTCTTGGACTTGAACTCAAAGAATTACCTTTGAATCTGAAGGAAGAAGAATTCAAATCGGAAGACTTAGCCTCTGTTGAGATTAAAAATGAAATTGATTGCCCAAGATATGTTGCTAAAGTTGTAAAGGATGTGACTGTAAAGGAATCACCTGAATGGTTACAGAAAAGAATTACAGCTATAGGTTTAAGACCAATTAATAATGTTGTTGACGTAACGAATTACATTCTACACGATCTCGGACAACCTTTACATGCATTCGATTTGGATCAGTTGGCCGGAAAGAAAATTGTAGTTAAAAGCGCAGGGGATCAAAAGAAATTTGTTACTCTCGATTCGAAAGAGAGAGAACTGCTTCCTACGGATTTGATGATTTGTGACGGTGAAAAACCTGTTGCGGTTGCCGGTGTAATGGGGGGAGAAAATTCCGAAGTAACAGAAGCAACAAAAGATGTATTAATCGAAAGCGCATATTTCCGTCCTTCTGCTGTTCGTAAGACAGCCAAAAAGATGGGAATTTCTACCGATGCCTCATTCAGATTCGAACGTGGTTGCAACCCTGAAATCGTTGTATATGCAGCAAAAAGAGCGGCTGAGTTGATAGCTGAATTAGGCGAAGGAAAGATCGCAGCCGGAGAAATTGACGCATATCCGAAGGAAATTGAACATAGAAAAGTGGAAATAAGATTTTCAAGAATTCATGATGTTTTGGGATACAAAGTTGAGAATGAAAAAGTTAAAGAAATTTTCAAAAGCCTGCAACTTACAATCTTAGAAGAAAAAGAGAATGGATTATTGGTTGATGTTCCTCCTTTCAGACATGACATTGAGAGAGAAATTGATTTAATTGAAGAAGTTGCTCGTGTATTCGGATACGATAACATTCCAAGTGTCCAGAAAATCGGAATTACTCTGGAGAAGAAAATTGATCAATCAAAGGGTAATGAAGAATTAAGAGAAAATTTGGTTTCACTCGGATTGAATAAATGATGTAGATCGGGAAGAAAATAGTTTCGAGGAACTACTGAAATTCCCGAAAATGAAAAGAGATTTTGCTTTCGTATTGGATAATGATATTGACTCTGCAGATGTAATTAGTGCAATAAAGAATGGTAGTTCTGCGCTATTGAAAAATGTAAAGTTATTCGATATCTTTGAAAGTGAAAGCATAGGGGAGAAGAAAAAATCGTTAGCTTTTGAGTTAGAATATTTTGACAAGGCGAGAACACTTACGGACGATGAAGTAGATAAAGATTTCTGGAAAGCGATTGAAACTGTAAAGAAAACTTTTAATGCTGAACTTAGAGGGTAGTTATTTTGGCTGAATCATCCAAATATAATCTTGTAATGGATGAACTGGCTTCTCTGGAAAAGATGATTCATATCTTTAATCAGAGAAGTGAGGAAGTAGCTATTAGGAACCAACATCTTGAAAAGCTTGTTGAAACCCTCAAAGAAGAGAACGAAGTTCTTAAAATCAAAATAAAGGAATTAGAGAATCGGATTATATCAAAAGAGCGAGAGCTTGATGATGTTGCCAAAGTAGATTCTCTTAGCTCGGAAGAAAGAGAAGCCTTTAAGAATAAAATTGGCGATTTAATTAGCAGAATAGATTATCATCTGCGCTCTTAAATATTATGTTAGTATGATGGTTTTGACATAATGGGTGAAAAAAAGAAGCTTAAAGTAAAAATTTTCGATAAAGAATATTCATTATTAGTTGAAAATCAAGAAATTGCAACTGAACTGGCGAAATATGTTAATAACGTGATGAATGAAACTCGTGAAGAATTGGCTGATCAATCTAAAGATACTATAGCCATTATTGCAGCATTGAATATTGCTTATGATTTATTTGTCGAAAAAAATCAATCTCGTGAATTCTCTATACAAGCGAATGATAAAATTAAGAGAATAAAGCTTCTTTTAGACGAATCTAAGATTATGTCCTCCCCATCATAAGTTTTATCCCGCGCTGTCAGCCCTGTATTTGAAGAACTATTAATTAAATATCAAGGGTTCTTGACTTGCGACGTGTATTACAGGCCTCATCTCGGCATGCCGGGAGTTCACTTTGTGAACCCAGTGGAAGTAAAAAGCGTCGGGCAATTACCCACTGTGCTAGGAAGGGTTCTTCCTACGGCTGACAGCGTCGGTTTTATTATAAATATTCTTTTATGGAGGAAAAATGTCAATATTGGATCCGCTATTTATTGTTCCAGTTGCATTGGTTGTTTTAGCTTTGGTGTTCTATTTGGGATGGGCGATTAATTCTAAGATCGGCAGGAATAATATTGCTAATTCCGAAGAAAGAGCCAAAAGAATTGTCGACGACGCGGAAAAAGAAGCAAAAAATCTGAAACGTGAAAAATTACTAGAAGTTAAAGACGAGTGGTATAAAAAGAAGCAAGAATTTGATAACGAATTAAATACAAAGCGACAAAAGTTACAAAGTTATGAAAAAAAGCTTAAAGACCGTGAAGAAAGCTTAGACAAAAAGTTTGAAATAGTTAATACTAAGGAAGAAGAAAACAAAGAATTCGAGAATAATGTAATCGAGCGTGAAAATAACCTTATAAAAAAGGATCAAGAGTTAGATCGCTTGGTTCAAGAACAGAACATTCGTCTCGAGAAGATAGCCTCTCTTACAGCTGAAGAAGCCAAAAAGATGCTCATGGAAAACATGATCAACAAAGCCAAAAGTGACGCTGCTCAGCAAATACAGCAAATTCGCGATGAGGCGAAAGTTGAGGCTAAGAAAACATCCCAAAAAATTGTTGTTCAGGCAATTCAGAGAACTGCGGTAGATCATTCCGTTGAAACTACTGTTTCTGTTGTTCAGATTCAGAATGATGAAATGAAAGGTAGAATCATTGGTCGTGAAGGTAGAAATATCAGAGCGTTCGAAGCCGCTACCGGAGTTGATGTTATTGTTGATGACACTCCGGAAGCTGTAATCCTATCAGCCTTTGATCAGTTCAGACGAGAAGTAGCCAGATTATCTCTCGAAAGACTGATTGCCGATGGTAGAATTCATCCTGCCAGAATTGAAGAGGTTGTCAAGAAAGTTGAAGCTGAACTTGAAGAAGAAGTTCTAAGAGAAGGTGAAAACGCATTAATTCAATTAGGTTTGCATGGTGTTCGTCCCGAAATGACACGACACATCGGTAAGATGAAGTACAGATCGAGCTATGGCCAGAATCTGTTGCAGCATAGTATTGAGGTTGCTTACTTAACCGGACATATGGCTTCGGAATTAGGTTTCGATCCTATGCTTGCCAAGAAGGCCGGTTTGATGCATGACATTGGTAAGACTGTTGATAAAGCAATCGAAGGGCCACACGCATTATTAGGATATGATCTTGCTAAGAAATTCAAAGAACATCCTATCGTTATTAACGCTATCGGTAGCCATCATGAAGATATTGAAATGGAACATCCGATTTCCGCATTAGTTCAAGCTGCTGACGCTATTAGTGGTGCAAGACCCGGCGCCAGACGCGAGCCACTCGAAAGCTATGTTAAGAGATTGGAGAATCTCGAAAATCTTGCTAAGTCTTTCGAAGGAGTTGCTAAAACATACGCAATTCAAGCCGGACGTGAAATTCGTGTTGTTGTTGAACCGGATAAAGCTGATGACGATTTTTCAGATCGTTTGGCATACGACATCGCTCAGAAAATTGAAGAGGAGATGGAGTATCCGGGACAGATTAAAGTTACAGTAATCAGAGAAGTTAGAAAAATAGCATACGCTAAATAAATTTATACGAGCCCCTATTTTTATAGGGGCCTTTTATTTTATGGAATACAATAGAATCAAAATAGGAATAACAGGTGGTATAGGATCCGGAAAATCCGTTGTATGCGATCATTTCGCGTCGAAAGGATATCCTGTGATTAATGCGGACGATGTTGCCAAAAAAGTTTTGGTAGAGAACGATGAAGTACGCGCTAAAGTAATCAAACGATTCGGTAAAAAAGCTTATGACGGTAAAGAGCTTAACCGAGCTTATCTTGCCGAGCGTGTCTTCTCGAAGCCTGATGCAGTTGAACAAATGAATTCTATTGTACACCCTCCGACAATTAGAAAAATTAAATCTCTTCAACGAACACTGCTTAATAAATCGAAGATAGTTTTCGTTGAGGCCCCACTGATATACGAAGCGCATATTGAAAATCTGTTTGATTTTGTGATTGTTGTCTCTTGTAGTGATGATGTTAAGATTGATAGAGTTATTAACCGCGATAAGGTTGATAAAGACAGCATACTTAAGCGGATGGAAAACCAGATGCCCGATGATGAGAAAAAGGATTTAGCTGATTTTGTTATTGTAAACGACGCCACTATTGATGAGTTGAAGAGTAAGTCGGATTTTATTCTGACTTTGATTTCTTCCATGCTTAAGTAGTAGATAGAAAGAAATATAACAACCGAACGACCGTATTGTTGGTACGTTCTCTTTCTATATAACTATGTTGCTCATTTTCAAGAGGTGTAACTTGAAAGCGTTAAACAAAATAATAGTTCAATTCGTTAAACTATTGCCAAAATCAATAGTTCATATCTTTGCAAAAAAATACATTGCAGGTGAAAAATTAGAAGACGGTATCAGAGTAGTAAAAGAGCTGAATGCAAAAGGTATCGTGGCTACTATGGATGTATTAGGGGAAGCGGTTAATTCCAAAGAAGAAGCAGCTCAAGCCAAGAAAGAAGCGATCGAAGTTTTGGAAGCAATTGAAGAGCATAAGCTCGATTCCAATTTGTCAATTAAACCTACTCAGTTGGGTTTGCTGATTGACGAGGAGTTTTGCTATGAACAGATCAAAGAAATTTTGGATAAGGCGAAAGAATATGATAATTTTGTAAGAATCGATATGGAAGATTCTTCAGTTACGGATTCGATTTTTAATCTTTATGAAAGATTGAAAAAAGAATACAAAAATGTTGGTATCGTTGTTCAAGCATATATGCGAAGAAACATCGCGGATGTAACCAGATTGAATCAAAATGGTACCAATTATCGTTTATGTAAGGGTATTTATGTAGAGCCTGCTGAAATAGCTTTCCAGGGGAAAGAAGAAGTCAGAGGGAAATATCTCGAAGCTTTGGGAATGATGTTGGACAATGGCAACTATGTCGGAATTGCAACTCATGACGATCCATTGGTAAATGGCGCTTACAAAATGATTGATGAAAAGAAGATTTCCAAAGAGAAATATGAATTCCAGATGCTCTACGGAGTAAAGGAAAGACTACGAGATAGAATAAATAATGACGGCCATAAAATCAGGATTTACGTTCCTTTCGGGGAGCATTGGTACGCTTATTCCATAAGAAGATTGCAAGAAAATCCGCAGATGGCATGGCATATTACGAAAAGCATTTTAACATTTAATTAGATTATGAATGTAATAGGTATTGAAAGTTCTTGTGACGAAACTTCGGTGGCAATTATCTCCGAAGGAAAATTGAAATCGAATTTAATATCATCCCAGGATTTCCACGTAAATTACGGTGGAGTTGTGCCCGAGCTATCTAGCAGGGCACACCTCCAGATTATTATTCCTCTGCTCAAGCAAGCCCTTGCCGAAGCTAAGTTAACTAAAGAGGATATAGATGTTGTCGCGGCTACTGCCGGGCCCGGACTTATTGGCGCGGTGCTTGTCGGCTTAACCTTTGCAAAAGGATTGGCATTTTCACTCAACAAACCCTTTGTTGGGGTAAATCATATCGAAGGGCATATATTTTCCGGATTCTTGATGGAAGAGCAACCAGAATTTCCTTATCTCTGCTTAACGGTTTCGGGCGGACATACACTTTTGCTTATTGTAGAAGATGATTTACATATTCGAAAGCTAGGAACAACAATTGACGACGCAGCCGGGGAAGCATTTGATAAAGTAGCGAAGATGGCCGGATTAGGATATCCGGGTGGACCGAAGATTCAGAAATATTCGGAAACCGGCGATCCCGAAAAAATCAAATTTCCTGTTGCCAGATTAAAGAATAAATATGATTTCTCATTCAGTGGTCTGAAAACATCTGTGCTCAGACACATTGAAGGAACTTACGGTGAAGTCGGTAATGTTCCGGAAAGTGATTTGCCCGATCTAACTGCTTCTTTCCAAAACGCTGTTGTGAGAGCTTTGTCCGGAAATGTCGAAAAAGCATTGAAATATTACAAGCAGATTAAGTCGGTTTCTATCGTCGGTGGTGTTGCTGCTAATTCCGCAATCCGAAGCGCGGTTGGAGATTTGGCAAACAAATACGGGAAGAAATTTGTTGTCCCCGATATTACCTATTGCGGAGATAACGGCGCAATGATAGCGTACAGAGGGATGAAACTTTATGAAAACGGAATAACGCATCCTCTTTCTACAAACGCTTTCGCGAGTCTTCCGGATGATACTTTTGTTAAGTAATAAATAGATTTATAATTATATTATATCTAAATTTCGAAGCCAAATAACAAAAGAAAAGATTTATCTGTGAAGGATTACTTAAAGAAGATTCAAGAAATATTACAATTTAATACACCGTTCGCAAAGAACAACGCCTATATTATTTCCACAATCGGAGGATTTTTGATAGGCTTGTTGCTTTTTACTTATTGTACTCCGAACTATTACGATTATAATTACAAAGTCGGTTTCGAGGTCGCTCAGGGACAGACACTCAATTCCGTTATAGATTCTCTTTATTCGAAAAAAATTATTCCGAGCAAAATCAATATGAAAATAGCCGCCTTATTATATAGGGCGGAAAGAGGAATAAAAGCCGGACGATATGAAATTCCGAATGGCTTGACATATTTCGGAATGATTGAGCTCTTGCTTACCGGAGTTTCTTCTCCCCAAAAACTTGTTACTATTCAAGAAGGTATTTGGCAACATAATCTCGCCGGATTAATGAGGCGGGAGTTTGGTGTGGATTCTACCCGTTTTATGAAATTGAGCTCCGATAAGGTCTTTTTACATGATATCGGAATTAAGGCTAATTCCGCGGAAGGGTATTTATTACCGGAAACTTATTATTTATATGACGGAGCTACTTCGCGGGAAATAATTACGAAACTGAAACGGGAAATGGACATGCTGTTTGAACCCGATTCGGTTAAGGAGCAGATGAAGAAACTGGGAATGACCAAACATCAGATTCTTACACTTGCTTCCGTTATTGACGGAGAGACAAACATTTCCGAAGAGTTTACGATTATTTCCGGGGTTTATCATAACCGGCTGAAACGAGGAATGAAACTTCAGGCCGATCCGACCGTGCAGTATTTGATTAGAAACAGAAAGCGTCATAACCGGATATTGTATAAAGATTTGGAAATTGACTCGAAATATAATACATATATGTATCCAGGGTTACCTCCGGGACCAATAAACAATCCCGGAAAAGAAGCGGTAATGGCGGCTATTTTCCCTGACGAACATAACTTCCTCTTCTTTGTAGCCGACGGAAGAGGCGGACATAGATTTGCTAAAACACTTTCTCAACATCAAAAAAATGTGGCGTTGTATAGGAAATGGAGAAGAACACAAAGATAAAGTTTGCTCTGTTGATCGCGTTTATCGCGACTCTTTTTATTGTAGCCGGATGCGCGCATCAGGTTGCTCCCACAGGTGGGCCTGCCGATAAGGAACCACCTGAGATAATTGCCGTTTATCCTCCCGAAGGATCGGTTAATTATAACGAAAATATTATTCAGCTCGAGTTCTCGGAATATGTGAATAAGAGTTCGTTGCAAGAAGCGGTTTTTGTTTCACCTGCTTTGGAGCATCCTCTGGAATTCGACTGGTACGGTAAAGCTGTTGAAATAGTATTCAAGGATACTCTGAAAGAGAATCGGACTTATACATTCACAATCGGGACCGATCTGGAAGATTTGAATAACAACAACAAAATGGCCGAAGCTTATACCCTTACTTTTTCAACGGGTGATCAGATTGATACATGCGGAATCAGAGGTGAGGTGTTCGCAAAAAATCCTGCCGGAATAATGATCTTTGCCTTTCACGAAAGAGGGGATACTGTCGGTAATCCTCTAACCGACAAGCCGGATTATGTATCCCAGGTTGGTAGCAAAGGGGATTACTCTTTAACCGGATTATCTACAGGAAAATACAGAGTATTTGCTGTTAAGGATGAATTCAAAGATTTACTCTATAATGTTGAGGAAGATCTTTTTTCGGCTCCGAGATCGGAAGTGGTTTTATCGGGGGACGCTCCTGAATATAGAGGATTGAATTTCATCTTGACCCGGGAAGATACAACCGAGCCACATATCGCCGAAATTACTATGACAGACAGAAATCATATTCTCGTTGAATTCAATGAGGCTATTGACAGCGCGAAACTATCGAAAGATAATTTCTTTATTTTCGACTCAACCGGGAAAACTACCCACCATGTGGATTACTTCACAAAGGGGAAGGGAACTCAAAACAAATTCTTCCTTAATCTGAAAGATTCTTTGAATGAAGAAGGGGAGAATTATTTGTCGGTATCCAATGTGCTTGATAAATCAGGGAACAGACTCCATTACGAATCAGCTTTTCTGGCTGTAAACGCGAAAAAAGATACATCATATCCTGTCGTATTGAAAACCAACACGGAATATGAAAACAATGTTGTCGATTTCTCCGATCCGTACATTCTGTTTTCCTTTGACGACGGAATAGACTACTCTAAGTTCCAAAAGAATATAAGGCCTTATAACAAGAAAGCCGATTTTCCTTTTGCGGTTAAGAGAATTACCGATTCCGATTATCGGGTTGAGCTCGGAAGAGCTTTGGAATCGAAAGAGGAATTTTCCATCGATATTAATATGAAAAATCTTCCCGATATTGCAGGTAATGTGTGGGATTCCGTTCTTACATATAAGTTCAAAGGGATTAACGAACTAGATTTTTCCGGAGTTTCGGGGAAACTGATCTCCAAGAAAGATTCTTTGGCAACAGCAATTGTTGTTTTGGAGAATAGTGAGAATCCTAGCGAAAAGTATACCCAAAAGGGGAAAGATGATCTTACCTTTGAGTTTAAGAGAGTGAAACCGGGGAAATATATTCTTTGGAGTTTCTGTGATAAAAACAACGACGGAAAATATTCTTCCGGAAAGATAAAACCTTTCGAGACAGCGGAAGAGTTTTACTTCTATCCCGATACATTGAATCTCCGCGCGAGATGGCCTGTGGGGGATGTTGTAATAGATTGCGAATAATTTTTACAAAGGCCGATCCATCGATCGGCTTTTTCTTTATAAATCATCCCGAAAATTTTACCCCATCTAAGAAAAAAAAGTCTGATATCGATGGGAACAAAGAGTAAATCAAACTTGTTATCCGATTATAAGTGTAATAGAAAAGTAACTCTCTCTTTTCTTTGCTTTTAATCATCAAGTGAAATAGGCTGGAGGAATTATGACTCTAATTCTTATTCCCCTCAGCTATTTACTTTTGGCTTTATTATTTCATAGTATAAATTTTGCCCAGTCGGTAAAGAAGGTATTAATTTCCGGTTTTGGCGGGCAGCACGATATATATGTAGAGGACGCGTTTAAGTTAGGTTACGCCAGTTATGATGGCACTCCTTTCGAGGGGTCTATATTACGCTACTATGATACCCAAATTGTAAATAGCCTGAATCACGCTCGGGATAACGGATACGAAATGCTTATCCGATCAACAACCGGTATTCAGAGCGCTGTTTATTACGCTCCCGATTACCCCGGAGTTCAGATTGTAATGCCGGCGGGGAGCAATTCTTATCGTTTGATCTTTTCCGGTGATATAGTCTCTTGTCCGGTGGTTGTTTGCGGGGCAGGGGATGACGTCAACGAAACCGGATACAAGATTGAATTCTTCTCTCACGATCCGATCACGATTGAACCTGACTACTCCAGTTATTCCAACGGTTACATTGCCGGGCAACTTGCTTTCCTGGCCAATTATCTTGGGATGTCGCTACAAGATACCCGATTATTTACCCGACAAGTAATATCGGGAGGAGCCGCGCCCGATTTTTACGATGGCTATGGGAAGATTGATGTAGATCAGGTTATACGAGCTACACTTCCGGTTGAGTTAATAGCTTTTAACGCTAATTCCTTTGCAAGCGAAGTGCTCCTAAATTGGGAGACAGCTACCGAGGAGAATAATTACGGATTCGAAGTGGAGAGACGCTTCCCGAAGGATTCGGATGCCGACGGAGAGAGTGAGTGGAGCAAGATAGGATTTATAGAAGGGAACGGGAATAGCAATTCGACAAAGTATTATTCTTTTTCCGACAAGAATCCTCCGGAGGGGAGGCTATTATACCGAATTAAGCAGATTGATTTGGACGGGCGGTATAGTTATTCGGAAAGTGTGGAAATAGACTACAGCGGAGCGAAAGAGTTTGCCCTTGAGCAGAATTATCCGAATCCGTTTAATCCTACCACAAACATCTCCTTTAAGCTGGGGGAAGCGGCAAAGGTAACAGTAAGAATTTTTAACGCGATTGGTGAGGAGGTTGCCGAACTGGTTAACCGTACCATGGAGGCCGGTAGGCATTCTGTTCTTTTCGACGCCGGCGGTTTGCCTTCCGGAACTTATTTTTGCCGGATGAACTCCGGTGGTTTCGCGAAAACTACCAAGCTTCTATTGATAAAGTAATTATTCCGCGTTCCGGAGAGATTGAGCGGCTAAATGCCGCTCTTTCTCACAAAAAACAATATATTGAAAAACCGCAATAGCATTCGTAAATGGGATAATAACGAATCTTTTCTATAAAGTAGGGTTACTTCGTAAAAGAGAAGTATATCATCCGAAAATCTCCTTACTTTAATTTAATAATGAACTTTTTTTTATGAATCTCACCCTTTTGTTTGGAAAATGACGCAAAGAGGTTTGAATGCGCCTCAAACGATTTGGTAAGTAACGAAAACGCAGAAAACGTGACGAAAATGTGGAGAATATAAGTCTTACGTGAAAAATAAGACCGATTATGCCTGAAAAATCACACGATTCGCTCCGAATACGAGTTATACGAAGAAAAAGTGAGTTAAACGAAAAAAAAATGATATTTGATCGGTCAAAAGTCATTTTTTTTCCATTTTTGTGATGTTATTATCATTTTGATGATTTTCTATGACAATATGTCACAATTTCTGCCAAGTTTGTTTCTCTGTTGCAGAATCCCTCATATTATTTTTGTTTTCGTGATTATACGTAGGTAATTACCCTTTCTTTTTCTTTATGAGTGTGATTGTGAGGCGAAAGTGTGGTTCTTGGCTGAAAAAGGGGATTAATTGTTGGAAATGATAAAAAAAAGAGGCAAGATGAGAGATGGCGGTGATTGTGATGCTTGTTTTGCGAAAGATTGGTGTTGAAATTGAGACATGGTGGATTTTGTGGTGCTTTGGGAGTAATTTTGTCTCTTTAAGATAGTAGTTTGATCGAAATGAAGGAAGGCTTATGGATATTCTGATTGTAACGTTATTGCCGATTGTTTTTATTTTTCATGATTTTGAGGAGCTTATCTGGTAGTGTCTCAAAAAGTGTGTAAATAAAAAAAACACTATATTCGCACAAAAAAAAGGAGACACCATGGAAAAAGGGAATAAAGAAGAATTGAAAGGATTACTAAAGAAAGAACTAAAAGGAAAAGATGTACATAGTTTTTTTGACGAGTTATATAAGGAAACCATAGAAACTCTGTTAGAAGCAGAAATGGATGAACATCTGGGCTATGAGAAGTACCAAAAGAGAGAAGAAGAAGGAAAAGAAAACAGTAGGAACGGCAATAAAGCCAAGCTAGTAAAGACTAAAAACGGGGAATACAGCATAGAAGTACCGCGAGATAGGAATGGGAGTTTCACCCCAAAACTAGTCCCGAAGCGAAAGAAAGTAATAGATATGATAGAAGAAAAGATACTGTTATTGTACAGCAAAGGAATGAGCGTAAGAGACATACAAGAGAGTATAGAAGACATATATGGGGTGAAGATAGATAAAAGCTCGATATCGAGAATGACCGATAAAATATTACCGAAAATAGAAGAATGGAGGAACAGACCACTGGACAAATTATATTATATCGTCTGGATGGACGCCCTCCATATAAAGATAAGAGAGAACTACAGATTAGCAGACAAAACAATAAACATAGCCATCGGCTTAAACAGCGAAGGGCGCAAGGAAGTATTAGGCCTATGGCTAAGCAAAGAAGAATCCTCATCCTACTGGTATGAAGTATTAACAGACCTAAAATCAAGAGGAGTAAAAGACATCCTAATAAGCTCAACAGACAATCTGAAGGGATTTACGGATGTAATCAAGAAAACATTCACAAAAACCGTAACTCAAGTCTGTGTGCTACATCAAATACGCAACACACTAAGATACGTAGCCTATAAGGATAGAAAGCTTTTTACTATAGATCTGAAGAATGTTTATGAAGCTCCGAACAAAGAAGCCGGAGAAAAGGCACTCGAAGAATTAAGAGAGAAATGGGTAAGCAAATATAGGATGCCAATCAACTCATGGTTTACAAATTGGGAGAATCTATCGAACTATTTTGATTATCCCGTTGAAATAAGAAAGCTCATTTATACTACAAATATTATAGAGAATCTAAATAAGAACATTAGAAAATACACAAAGAATAAGACCCAATTCCCAACCGATGAAGCTGCCATTAAAGCTGTTTATTTGGCATGTAGAAACGTAGAAAGAGCTTGGACTAAACCTATAGCCGGATGGGGTTTTATTTTAAATCAATTTAAGGATATATTTGCCGAGAGATTAGAAAACTAGTATTCACTTATTTTCGAATGTACACACTTTTTGAGACACTACCGCTTATCTTTTTCAGGGGATGGCTCCTGAAGAATGGGGATATGCTGCGGAGGCGCTTTCCGCGGTTGGCCGGCAGGGTGCTTCCCGGATTGGAGGGGTTGTCGACAGCCGGGTTTGCGTTGGCAGTTGCCGAGGAGTTTGTTGTGATATGTCTGGTTACTTACGGCTCTATTATTTGGGATAATTATTACCTCTGGCTTGCAATCTTTATGGCTTTTTCTGTTCATCTCTTTGTGCATGTTGGGCAGTGGATAGTATGGGGGAGGTATCTTCCTGTTATTGTTACTTCTTTGATCTCTTTGCCTTATTGCGTTTATGGCTTTCTTGAGATTTTGGAGAGTGGTTTGTTTTCCTTTGCCGAGATTGTCCTGTGGACTGTTATCGGTGTTGCTTTCGCAGCGGCTAATTTGGTCTTTGCGCACTGGCTTGGTGGAAAGGTTGAGTGATGAGGGGAAAAGGGGAAAGTCAAAAGGGAAAGGGTAAAAGGCAAAAGAGCGGAACAAGATGCCGGATCGGACGCAAATACACCTTGCCGATAATCTAAGAGTTATACCGAAAAAATGATCTTGCGGGTTTTCTCTATAATTGATACATATTAGACATATAATTTGTGGGATGCAATAATGTCTAAAACAATTACTCTTCGATTAAGCGAAGAAAGCTATAAGAGAATCAAGCAATTGGCCGAAAGAGATAATAGACCTATCGCTAATTTTGTCGAAAATGCTGTGAACAGATTTATTGAGCACAGTATCTATGTAGATGAATTTGAAATGGACGAGATAGAAGAAAATATTGCTCTTAATAAGAGTATTAAAAGAGGTCTTTCTGACAAGAATAATAGGAATGGCCAATTTGTTGAATAAATTAATTTTGCAAACTAATGAATTACGGTTGCCCTGTGAAAGATCTACCAGTTGCCCTGCACCCCAACATCATTTCCATAAATTCCCAATACTCGATTCATTATTCCATCATTCCTTCAAGCAAGCTTCATCTTTAATTCTGTGTTAATTGCGGTTAAATTTACTAATTTTAGGATTCCGGCTAGAGAACTTACGGATAAACTTTTTTTTAATAATAGAATTGATTGTTATGTGCATGTATAGGCGTTTATTTTTGGTTTGGGTTATTCTTTTACCCATTTTTACATTCGGACAAGCTTCGGGTGATTATGAAATTTCTGTTTTCGATACGACTTATCACAAAATTGGTTCCGAGTTTCACGGGATTCAGTATCACTCTAACACATTTACAAGTCAGGGGGCGCTTGAGCGACTTAAGCCTCTCAATTTAAAACTGATCAGAATTTGGGCTGAGATTAGGAAATTTCATCCGGGTCCGGGAGTCTGGAATTGGGATGAGCTCGATAAAAAGATCGCGGAAATTTCGGACGCCGGATATGAAGCAGTTCCTTGTATCTGGGGGGAGAAATGGTTCATGGGGTCAGCCGATTCCGCCTGGTGGAATTACGATTCCGCAATAACGGAGTGGGAATTGGCGGCGT
Source organism: uncultured Ignavibacteriales bacterium (assembly GCA_942492055.1). Taxonomy (GTDB): domain Bacteria; phylum Bacteroidota; class Ignavibacteria; order Ignavibacteriales; family Melioribacteraceae; genus CALODP01. Next base: position 426,694 of record CALODP010000002.1, read on the forward strand.
ACAATTTCGCGAATCGTTATAAAGATAAAATCAATATGATAATTCTCTTTGACGAGTTGAACATGGTTCATTCGGAAGAGGATTATTACATCCATTTCGGAAACTCCGCAAAGTTATATCTGAAAGCCGCGAAGAAAATAAAAGAGGCCGATCCCACAATATTGTGTGGCGGTCCTTCGGGATTTCTCGGGTGGGAAAACGGCCACTGGGCAAATTACCTTTTGAAGGAACCGGACGGAGCTAAGTATTTGGATTTTATCTCCTCCAATACATTTATTTCGTTCAGTAAAGAGGATGGGACGGAAAAGGTTTTGGACAGGACAATCTGGTACGAGGAAATCCCATTGAAGATCAGAGAGATGATCGGGGATAAAGATGATCCGATGCTAATGTTGGACGCGTATAATTTCAGCGCCGTTTGGAAAGTTGGGGATGAGCTCTGGACCGATCCGAGGAACACAAATATCATCGGGGGAATTTACCAGGCTGCCGCTTTAATGCATAGCGCGAAAGGGGGATTTGATATCGCCCTGCGTTGGGAAACAATCGGCGGTTTCGGAATTCTCGACTGGTTTCCGCAGTTCAATCCCCTCAAGCCTTACTATTCTTTGAAGCTGTTGATTGAAGAAGGGGGACTGGTTGATGGCGCGGAAATAATCGGTTGCCGGACTAATGAATCCCCGAAAGGGACCGGGGAACATCATAGCGGAATGAATGTTAATCTGTACCAATTGCAACCTTTCGCGGTTAAGAGGAAGGATAACGGGGTTACTGTTATTCTGATCAATAAATACGGACCGGATACTCTTACTGCCTCGGTGAGTAAGCCTGAGGGGATGAAGAGTTACGAATTATTCCGGTTCGATGAAAAGAGAATTGAGAATTGTTCTTCGTCGATTGCAGAAGGAAACACCGAAGAGAAAACAGATGTTGTTTGCCCTCCTTATTCGGTTACTATTGTTAAGTATTCCGAAAATGAGATTGTCGGTGTGGAGGAGGAAGAATCGGAAATTATTGAGGAGTATGAACTCTCCCAAAATTATCCGAATCCTTTCAATCCTACAACCACCATTGAGTTCTCTGTTCCGGCCGGAGAGAAGGGCGCCACTTCCGCAAGGGTTGATATTTTTGATGTTTTGGGGAACAAGATTAAGACAATCTACAACGGTAGCGCCAAGTCGGGTAAACACAAAATAGCGTTTGACGGATCGGAGTTGTCGTCGGGAATATATTTCTATCAATTGAAAAGTAGTAATTTTGTTGAGACAAGGAAGATGATGCTGATCAAGTAGAAATATCTTCAATTGGCAATATTCGTAAGATTTGAAAAGCTCGGGTTGCGACGATAAAGTTAGGGAAAATATAAAATATTTTGCCTGAATTTTGGTAGCTTTACCGTTCCAAAAATAGAAATTAATATGAAAGTGAGATAATATGTCAGATGAAATGAAAGAATGTCCACAATGTGGATGTCCGTACGGATATTTTATGAGTGAAGAATTGTTCGCGTGCCCCGAATGCCAGCACGAGTGGAACCCGAATGAAGTTGCCGAAGAGGATACATTTGTTGTAAAAGATTCGAACGGAAATGTTTTGCAGGATGGTGATACAGTTGTGGTAATAAAGGATTTGCCCGTAAAAGGGGCAACCGGACCGATAAAATCGGGGACTAAGGTAAAGAATATTCGCCTTGTCGATAGTGATCATAACATCGATTGCAAAATTACCGGCTTCGGAGCGATGGCATTAAAATCGGAGTTTGTCAAAAAGGCATAATCTGTTTTGAGTATATAGTTTGTTTTGTGAGAACCGCTGAGAGATCAGCGGTTTTTTTATGTTCTTAAGGGAACCGAGAAAGAGAAAAAACACCACAGAGGATAGGGAAGCATACTACTGCGTAATTAAGTTTTGTAGGGCGTTTTGATTTTAATTATATTGTTGACATAGTAAGAATAACAACTTAACTTAATTCCGTAGTAACTAATTTTTGATATGCGGATAATATGCCGAAATTTTCCGCATGATTATATGTTATACTTACAACAATATTATTTGCGAGAGAAGCAAGGAGGGAAATATGTTGAAAAACAAAAATTTATAAACGCAGAACAGAGTTTGTGAGTTATAAAGAGTTAACTCTCCAAAAGCTACCCTCTTTTAGCTCACGCCACCCTGTCTGCAATAGTAAAAATAATTAAAATTACTGGGATAAAGAAAATGCAAAAATTTAATTCCACTTTTATAATTATGGTAGTACTTTTTTTGTTGGCAAAAACTACTACCGCACAATATAAATTGAATATAGGTAATTTCTGGGTTTACAGTTATGAGTACTCTGAAGAGAAAATTTCAGTTATAGATACCGCTACATTGTGTGATTCGATTCTGTATTATGAAACTCATTTACTGAGAAAATCTATAGGCAATACTTTAAACAATATTTCAAATCAGCATTTTAAAAGACTAAAAAGTAATGGTTTTTTTGAGAATCTTAGTATCTATCACAATGTAAATGATACGGTTATCACTGACGATGTATTCTATAAATACAACGCCCAATTAGGAGAAAAATGGATTTATAAAATTGATTTTTATGAAGACAGCACAGTTGTAGATACATGTTGGTCAGAAGTAGTAGATGTTTTTGAAGGTTATCAGTTCGGAGAATGGAGAACAATAAAAAAGATACGTTACCACTCCACTCATCCCCAAGTTCCGCTGGATTACGAAAAATACTTTTGTGATGACTTTGGAGAGTTGGCAGAAGGAAGTTATCTTGGGATATCTTCGTATTTAAGAGGTTGTTTCATTGATGGCGTTGCCTATGGCGATACCTCCTTTACTACTGTCGGTGTTTCAAACAATGAAAATATGAGAAAAAACTATTCTTTAGAGCAAAACTACCCAAACCCTTTTAACCCTAGTACTATTATAAATTACTCTGTCTCTGAAAGTAGTAATTTGAGGCTGATTGTTTACGATATCAAAGGGGAGAAGATTGCCGTGTTGATTGATAAATTTCACTCAGCCGGCAAATATTCAGTAAATTTTGATGTGTCTAAATTCAATTTGTCAAGTGGAATTTATTTTTACAGTCTCATCTCAGAAAAAAATAATCTAACTAAAAAAATGATTTATTTAAGATAATTTTTAATGAGGCGAAATATGAAATTGATAAAAGCGCTTTCCATAATCTTATTTATAAATTACACATTATATGCTAGTAACAACGAAGAAGTTAAATGCGCATGTAATATACAGCAGAGTTCAGTAAAAGCCCAAACCGGAGGTTTATACAAACCTTCTTCAAATGGAGCAAACGAATACATGAAAACGCTTGTTGTATTTGTTCAATTTGACAGCACGGATGTTGATGTAAATAACTTCACTTGGCCCAAAGACCAACTACCTACTTGGGCCAATGATTTAATTTCATCATCTCCATCAAGTAGTTACCCGGACTTAACAATTTCAGATTACTGGAAAGATATGTCCATGGGAAGTTTTGACTTTATCGGCGATGTATATCCAAATTTAGTTACAATAAATACAGAGGATTATTATAAAAACAACGGTTATCATTTTGGAGAATGCAATAAAGATGCATTAACTCAAATAAATCCTTATGTAGATTTTAGCGATTACGATAAATGGAGTTTTAACAGCACTACTAAAACGTTTGAGTTTTCGCCCGATGGTTATGTTGATATGATAATAATGATTTATAGAACTCCCAAAAATGAACGATATGATACTACAAATGTTAATTCCCCCAAATGGTTTGATGCCGGGCACGGTGATTTCAATGCGGTAGCTATATTATCAGATTATGATTTTACTCTGAATTTTGATGGAGTTCAAATTTTTGGAGATAATTGGATTAGCCATTTGAGCTCGGGTTTGACGATTAAAAAGGGAATAAAAAGTCTTGCTTATACTTTACCAATTCTTGCACACGAATATGGTCACCTCTTATTTGGAGCTGGCCACGGAAATACTGGCGGTATTATGTCTGGTAGTTATTCTTTAAGTGCTGTAGAAAGGGAAAGGTTAGGCCATATAGCCTACACAAACTGTACGCAGAATAACTTTTCTCTTACTTTAAAGGATTTTATAACAGATGGCGATGTTTTACGGATTCCTGTACCAATAACAAATCAAAATTCATCAACCTTTTTTCTGGTTGAAAACCATCAAAAGGTAAGCAAATATGACCAAATAATCCGTGGCGGTTCAATCGGCGGCGGTTATGATTACACAGATACAGGCAGTGGAATATACGTATGGTTAGTAAAAAACGGCAATTCTGCTATTCCCAGTGTTAATTATGAGGCTGTAACTGCTGACGGTAGATGGGACTGGACTTATGACGGCGATTATTATGCCGGTCCTGGCTGGTATCCTGGAAGACCTTGGGAAGGATATTTGCCTAAGACAAAAAAATCTACTGTTAATCGTAATACTGGTAAAACCGACAAAAAAGAAGAACATATTTACTGGAACAGTCATTGGGCCAATAAGTGGGTAGATATAAATCCCTTAAACAAAGAATACGAAATAACAAGAAATGTTATGGGAGATGAATTTGACGCTTATAATTTTGGATATAATGAGTTATTAACCCCGTGGAGCAATCCAAGCACCTATGTAAATGGAACTACAAATATTTCTATTCAGCTATATAATGAATCCGGGAATGATATAACAATAAAAGTTTATACTTCAGAATCCTCCGGTCAGTCATTAAAACCATCAACCCCCCAAAATGTGATTGTTACACGAAATGGTTATAATGCTAACATAACATGGACGGCTAATATCGAACCGGATGTTATATCCGGCGGCAAATATAAAGTTTACCGTGCTGTTACAACTGGCGGCAAACCCATAAGCTGGTCAAATGTAGCGACAGTGAATCACCCGACAACGAGCTGGACAGACCCGGATTATTACTTTACCGGCAGCGGAAATAGAAAAGCCTTCTATTGTGTTAGCGCAGTTGATAATACTAATAAAGAATCACTAAAGTCAAATTACGATTGGCTTATATTTAATAACGCATTGCAAAAGGGAAATAATGATAATTTGGCTGAAAATAAAATCTCAGATTATGAACTTTCAACGAATTATCCGAATCCGTTTAATCCGGAGACCAATATTAGTTTTTCAATAAAAGAATCCGGGTTCGTATCATTAAGAGTATTCGATATATTAGGTAAAGAGGTTGCCTCATTAGTTAATGAAAGAATGGAAACTGGAAATTATACGAGAATATTTAACGCAAGTAATTTACCGAGTGGAATTTATATTTACTCGTTAAGAGTTAATGATTTTAGTTCTTTCAAAAAAATGACCGTACTCAAATAAAAATAAAATTGGGGTAACTGCATGTTGCCCCAGTTTTTAATGTGCGGTAAGTATATCCCGTGCCTCAAGCCGAAAGCTTTTTTCGCATTTGGTATTTGTGCAGTTTAAAAGTTTGTAGTTCCGTTTCGGTTTTATTGTTTGGCTTAGTTGTTAAATGAGAGTTTGTTCTAATTAAAAAGTTATTTAATAAATATAGCACTGTTGTTCTGGGCTTCGGCTTAGGCACCACGCCGTAATACTTTTTGATATAAAATCTGAGAAATCATTTATAGTAAATCAATTACTCATATTCGCTTGTCGTTCTGGAAAACTAGAATTAGTCAAAGAGCGAATAAGAATGGGCGGAGATATTAATTATTCTGATGATAATTTTGGAACTCCATTATTAGAAGCAGTAATGAATAATAATATTGATGTAATCAATTATATAATTCAAAATGGTGCTGATCTTAAGATATCAAACAAACATGATAATGTCCCGGTTGAGCTTGCCATTCAAAAGAATCATTAATACTTTTACTAAATTGTGGTGCAAATTTAGTAAGAGAAGGGCATCAAAATTATCGTAATATCTTAAAAACCTTCAGAGCAAGGGGTGATTTTCAATAAATCTGAAAAAGAATACCCCATATTAAAGCTTCTTAAAAAAGGGAAAAACAAAATCCCTTCCGTTACAAATGAACATATCCCAGTGCTCTCTTAAGAATAGTCAATAATCTTCGGAGATAATTAATTTATCTCCCGAGATCAAAAAAGAGTCGAAGCCGATAAAATTTTGGTCTCATTTGAGTAAAATTTACTCGAAGGAGATCATTTTTTTATGTCATGTAGAACAAAATTTATTTAACAGAGACCAAAAATTACTCTCCCGAGAACAAAAATCAGTCGATAACGATAATTTTTTACTCCACGTAGAATAAAATTTGGTCGGGATTGATCTAATTCTAATCTCCGGAGATAGAATTTTTATATCCGGACAATATGATATAATGTCATATCTCCCGTGAAGAGCAAGGCTGTCAACTTAACAAACTGGGTAGTAACGTAGTGAAATATTACAGTTGCGTTACTATCATAATATCATGTTCCCCGAGCGGAGTCGAGGGGGAGAATTTAAGGTGATTCTACTTAGTAGTAAGCTTACTTCGACTCCGCTCCCGGCAAAGGCCGGATCTAGGACAGTAAGCACGCTACGTATTGGAATTAGAAAGCTTAGAACATACTTCATGACGGAATTATTTCTCTTAAGTTGACAGCATTGCGTGACGAGAGTCCCCAAACCAATGAAGCTCTTCCCGAACTCATGGCGTGGTTATCAGTTCTCATAGAGCAGTTTCCCGACTTCGTGTTGCTCTTCCCCGAACCCATGACGCTGTTTCCCGAACCCGTGACGGTCTTCCCCGAACCAGTGGCATTGTTCCCCGAAATCATAACGGTTCTTCCCGACACCAAGCTGTTATTCCTCGAAACCGGAGACCACCTTCATGAAACAGAGCAACACCAATATGAAAAAAGGGGGAGTAACACGAAACCGAGAGAGAGTAATATTAGATTTAACGCAGCATTTAAGGAAATGCATTCTCATCCCATTAGATGAATGGCACATTAGACTGCTAGCAGTCTTGACGTCTGGCAGTCAGGTCATAATGACTAGCAGTCTAGAAGTCTAGACGTCCGGCAGTCTTGCAGTCAACGCAAGAGGTGAAGAGATGTTACGAGTCTGAAGTAATTGAGTATTACGGTAAAGTATTGTCAAATAGAAGAATGTTGCTCGTTCCCCCTTCTCTTTCCTTATCCCTCAAGAGAAGGGGGGCGGAGCTTTAGATCCCGACAAGGTCGGTGAGGGGATGAGTTTGGAATAATATTTCTTGGTAATGTCAAATTCCGAATTATGGAAAAGAAATTACTATTTCCATCTATCTATATTTTCCTCTTTGTTTTTACTCACTATATTGGAGTAGTTATAAATATAATGTTGCGATATTGAAGAGATTAAACTAGTTTAGTTTGTTTTTTTTGATATCTCGTGCAGTTGTTTTCGGGATATGGATAATCAGTTAATTATTTGGATCAATAGCAAAGTAATATTGCGGAAGTAGAAAAATTCGTGGAAGTAACAGAATTTCCGAAAGGGAAAAAATTAGATATAACTGGAGATAGCTATTATGAAGAAAATGACATTATTAATTATTTGTTTCTTTTCAGCGATCTGTTTATTTGGACAGATCAAAAATTATGAATCGGAAGGAAATCTTGAATGCACGCCCGGTGATTTGAAAGAGATTAGTGAAATAACTAATGAAGATAATCCGGTGTCGATTTTTGGTTTAGTTAAATTAAAAGTTGAAGCAGGGGAATATGATGACGCAAGTATAGCCTTTTTTGTAGCAACAGTATATTCGGTTTTTGACACCAAAAGAGTTAAGGATAAATCGGCTCATCAAGCTTTGGCATTTGCCAGAATGAATACTGTTCAAGATTTCTCAGTTGAGCAAGCAAAGAAATTCCAGCAAAGTTCAAATAATCTGATGAAAGATCAAAAGAAGCTTCTTAACTTGTTAAAAAAAATCGGGTATCCGAAATACTATCCGAAATATATGATTCAACATGGAATGAGTGCCTTTACTAATAAAAAAGATGATGATGGATTAGTTGAAAATTTTGATCCCAGTGCAACTTGGAAGGAATTATTGGGATTATTATTTAAGGATGTGAAATAAGACTGGTGTACTTTTGTCTGGAGGCTATGACGTGAGTTGAGTTCCTGCATAATTACAAGATTATTCTAAAAGGTTTCATGAATATTCAAAGCGTAGCAAAAGAAGAATACCGGAAATTAATCAATGTCTGGGAAGCTTATGTCAGGGCAACTCATGATTTTTTGCCAGAAGAGAAAATTGAAGAGTTAAAGCCTTTGATTTTGGAGTAGTATTTTGATTCTGTCGTTTTGTCATGTTTTAAAGACAGTAACGGTAGGATATTAGGATTTATTGGTGTAGCTGATTTCAAAATTGAAATGTTGTTTGTGGATCCAGATTATATTGGGCAAAAGATCGGCCGAAAACTTATTGAATACGCCATTAAGAATTTTGGCGCATTCAAAGTTGATGTAAACGAACAAAATCCTGCTGCAATAGGTTTTACCGACGAATGGAGTTTGTTCAAATCGGTTGCTCTAAACTTGAAGGATAGGGTAATCCTTTCCCTTTATTACATATGAAATTAAACTTAATATAATAAGGCTAATTCCACCGAAGAAAAAATGAGTGTGGCTGATTAGCAACTTTATACGTATCAAAATATTATGAGGTAAACATGAAAGAGTACAAAGTTTTAACACAGAAAGATAAGTGGTTTTCCGGCAAATTTAATCCTGAGAAGTTAGAGCAAGCATTGAATGCTTTTTCAGAACAAGGCTGGATTGTTAAATCTGTAACTACTGCTACTTTCCCGGGGATGCTTAGTAGCAACAGAGAGGAAATAGTTGTCTTTTTGGAAAGAGATAAAAAATGATTAAAAAATATGGGATTAAAGGCACTGAAAAAGATGGAATTTTTTTTTCTGAAAATGCTCCAACAAGTTTTAGAATCTTAAAATACATCAAGGTAGAAATATCTGGCCAAAACTCAAATCTCATTGATATTAAAAGAGAAATGGCCATAAAAGCAAAGGAAGTTGGGGCAAATTCCATAATTAATTTTCAGTATGGCCAAAGAAGTCATAAGTGGTGGGAGTTACTATTTACATTTAAATGGGATACGGAATTTTGGTATGGTGAAGGCAAAGCTGTAAAGTTTTGAATATATATATGGGACCAAAAAAAATGTGGTTACGGAAGAGGAATAGAAGCAAATAATAGATAAAAGTATGAGCCCGGCAAGTGGGAAGAAGTCTGTTGGCCGTTCAAACCGTAATTATATTGTTGAATTAAATAAAACAATAACTTAGCTTAATTTCGTAATTACTTATTTTGTTATTGGCGTTAGTTCGGAGAATCATTAGTATAATAGTAACTGATATCCAAAGGAAATCTCAATAGTTTAATAAGTATATAACGGGGAAATAATATCATGAGGAAGAATTGAGATTAAAAAGAATAACTTATATTGACAACCTAAGGATATTTCTTATAGGTCTTGTAGTGCTTCATCATCTTTCGATAACATACGGAGCACCAGGTGGCTGGTATTATTTTGAAGGACAAGCCGGCCCAATAGCTTCAGTGATTCTAACTTTGTTTGTGGCTGCAAACCAATCTTTTTTTATGGGACTTCTTTTTTTTATTTCTGCGTATTTTACAAATAGTTCCTACAGAAAAAATGATGCAAAATTATTTTTACAAAAGCGAATTATAAGATTAGGAATCCCCCTGGTTTTCTTTTATTTTATCCTTTCTCCAATTACAGAATATCTTCCGATTTTATTCAATGCCAAGTCAAAAATTTCCTTTAGCGAATTTTTTATTAGTCAAAAGGGATTTGGGTTTGGTCCGCTTTGGTTTGTCGAAGCACTTCTTGCGTTCACATTTATATTCGCAGCATATCGCACAGTCACAAAGTCGAGTTCGGATGAGGTAAAACAACCCGATAAAATTCCGAATAATTTTAAGATTATTATTTTTGCACTCTTCTTGGGAATTATCACCTTTATTACCCGTCTTTGGCTACCTATCGGGTGGACTTTAAGCCCCTTTGAATTTCAAGTTGCTCATTTTCCGCAGTATATCAGTTTTTTTATTCTTGGAATTATGGCAAGTAATAATCACTGGTTGGATTCCCTAAACTATAGGAATTGTCGAAAATGGTTTTTATTCGCGCAAATAATGATATTATTTATCTTCCCGATGTTTTTATACTTAAGTGGGGCAGTATCAGGTAATCTTGAACCTTTTATGGGAGGTGGGCATTACCAATCGTTTTTCTATTCATTATGGGAACAGTTTACAGGTATAGCACTGACTATTGGTATTCTGGGGTTATTTCAAAAAAGAGTTAATACTCAGGGGAAACTTGGTGACTTGATGTCAAAAAGCGCATACATTGTATACATTATTCATCCTCCGATAGTTGTGCTAATTTGCTTAAGCGTAAAAGCAATCGAATTACCATTAATCTATAAATTTATAATCTTTGCACTTCCGGTAGTTGGAAGTTGCTTTTTATTAGCGTTCTTGATTCGTAAGATTCCAATAGTTAAAAAAATATTTTGAATACCTTAAGATCGATTTTTGTTAAATACATCATATTAACAATTGGTGTAAGTATGAAATAATGCGGGAACCAAACAGCTGGCAGTTATTTGTTTTTAAGAGGGGGTACTATTAAATAGCATTCCATTGGTTGTACGGTTTTTTCATTGTCCTGTTATGAATTAAAGGAGATAGAAATAATATATGAAAAGAGAAGAGATAGATGATTTAGGATTTACTTTTTTTCGAAACAAAAGAGAAGAAGTGGTAATAAATCGTAATGGAAGTAAGGTGACTATTTTAAGAAATAAAAAAGCAACGGACTTTGTAGAAGTAATGGGATATTTGGAATTCAAAGAACAACAACAATTAATGGCGAGAATAACCGGAAATTATAAACGAGGAAATGAAAAATATGCAAAAAAACACTTCAGAAACAAATAATAAAAATGAATTCCTCTTATTAAGAAGAGGAAAATAAATTTCACTCCACCCAAGAAGCAATTCTGTTTACTTAAGAGACTATTGATAAGTCGGTATTTTCATGAACTCCGCTCAAACAATTTCCCTTTTTTAAGCTCAGTATGCGTAATCTCCGAGACGAAGATTCTTTTCATGTCGATAGAAAATGGTGGTTGGGGCTAGGATTAAGGAAATAGTATACAAAAACATTCCCAAAGCTCTTCTTAACGAAACGAATAACACCCCCTACCACAATCCTTCCTAATTAGATTCGTTTTTATTCCATATGTTATAGTTTTCCGTCGAAAATAGGAATAGTTAAAGAGTTTTTGAGTATTATTGTTCGATTTTAAATGTTTGGTTGCCGGAAAAGTATTATCTTTGTGCAATTCCACATGTATGAGAAATGAGGATCCTCTTATCGGAGTATGATAAGTTCCACTTCTGTATGAGATTCACGGACAATAACAATTAAAATGAAGCAAGAGAGTATTGTATGAAAAAATGTTTACTACTGTTATTAGCTTTAGCTCTTTATTCGAGCGTTTCGGCACAGAGTGTTAATCCGAAGTATGAGATGCGTGGTGTTTGGGTGGCCTCTTTGGGAATTGACTGGCCAAGCAGAGTCGGTTCCACAGTCAGTGATATTGAGGCGCAAAAGGCGCAGTTGAAGGATTTGATCGCAAAGTACAAGAGTTATGGTTTGAATACTGTGTTTTTCCATGTTCGTCCGAAATGTGACGCGGTATATAAGAGTTCTTTTGAGCCGTGGTCAAAATATCTTACCGGTGTGCAGGGGAAAGCTCCCGCCGATCCGAATTACGATCCTTTACAGTTTGCCATTGAAGAGGCTCATAAACAAGGTTTGGAACTTCACGCATGGTTGAATCCTTATCGCGCGGTTGCCCCTTATGATAATGTAAGTGCGCTGGCGGCTAATCATGTGGTTAATACTCATCCGGAATGGATTATCAAATGTGATGGCACACAGTATCGCTTTCTTAATCCCGGTTTGCAGGAAGTGAGGGATTACGTAACACAGGTTGTAATGGATATCGTAAGAAGATATGATGTGGACGGAATACATTTCGATGATTATTTCTACCCTTATTCCAGTTACGGAACATTTAATGACGACGCTACTTTCGCGGCATATAGCAACGGTTTTTCCGACAGAACAAAATGGCGTGAGAATAACGTAAACTTACTCTTGGCTACTTTGAATGATAGCATCAAAGCGGAAAAGCCTTTCGTAAAATACGGGATAAGTCCATCGGGAAATCAATCGGTTAATTTGAGTATTTATAGCCGAACAAGTGATTGGCTGTCCGGAATCTATACTGATATCAACGGAGTAAGTCATACCGGTGTGGCATATATCGATTATATTGTTCCGCAGTTGTATTGGGTGAATTATTACGGTCGTTTGCCACAGTGGTCAGAACCTTCCTTTGTGAACGGAAGACATCTATATATCGGACACGCCGCTTACAGATTGGAAGAGGATGGTTGGCCGATCGACGAGCTTTCGCGACAGATAAAGATGAACAGAGAAACCGAGACGGTAGAGGGGAGTATCTATTTCAGCTCCAAGAGTCTGGTTGCTAATCTTGCCCATTGTACAGATACCATGAAGAATAATTATTATAAACACCCGGCACTCTTACCCAAGATGGGATGGAAAGAGCAAGTTGCCCCTACGGTTGTAAGCGATTTCAAATATGTGCAGAGCGGAACTCCAACGACCACTACTTTGGAATGGAGCGCGCCGGCCAACGCGGTTAATGAAGGGGAGTTTCTGAAATATGTAATTTACAGATTCGACAAATCGAATATTACAGCTGTGGATTTGGAGAACACCGCTAATATAGAAGAGATTGTTACTACCACTTCCTACTCGCCGGTTTATTCGGTAGAGAGGGGAAATTATTATGTAGTTACCGCCGTCGACGCGAATTCGAACGAGAGTGGAATGAGCAGTGTGGTGAATGTTGTTCCTATAGGTGTTTCATCCCCTGTTACTCCGATGAACACTACCGTAGGGAATCCCGATTCACTTCTGCTTAAGTGGACAAAGGCGGAGAATGGGGCTTCCTATCAAGTTCAGATTGCCAATGACGCCGGGTTTGCTTCCGTTGTCGTTAACCGGTCGGTTGTAGGGGATACTTCTTACTCATTCGGCGCGGCGTTACCTCTCACAGATTATTACTGGAGAGTTAAGCCTTGCAGCGCTAACGGAGAAGGAGAATATTCCGAGACAGTTCACTTTTCGACCAGTGAGTCTTTACCTGTTGAGCTTACTCTCTTTGCGGCGCAATTAGGGAAAGAGAGTGTTTGTTTGAACTGGCAGACTGAAACCGAAACAAACAATTACGGATTTGAGATTGAACGCTCCTATGCAAAGAATGAAGGCTTTGAAAAAGTAGGATTTGTTACCGGAAACGGGAACAGCAATTCCGTTAAGTATTACGCATTTACCGATAAGAATCCTGTTGCCGGAAAAACAGTTTATCGCCTTAAGCAGATAGATTACGATGGCAAGTATGAGTATTCCAAAGAGATTGAAGTTCTATACGAAGGTGTGAAGGAATTCGCTCTTGAGCAGAATTATCCGAATCCTTTTAATCCGACAACAATAATAAATTATTCTATTCCAGAAGATGCTCATGTTAGCATAAAAGTATACAATATCCTGGGAAGAGAAATTTCTACATTGGTAAATCGGGATAAAAAGGCAGGGAGCTATTCTGTTGAATTCAACGGAGCGGATCTTGCCAGCGGAGTTTATATTTATTCGATAAAGTCATGTGAGTATTCCGAATCGAAGAGAATGCTACTTCTGAAATAGCTATTGAATAAAGTAAAAGAGAAAAGACATTTATACAAATTTCGTATTCATATCGTTTTGATAGATGATAGTTTCATGGTGTAACAAAATGTATTTCTCGGATTTGCAAAAGAATGATGGATAATAAATGATGAAAAATGAATTACTATTTGGAATAATGATTGTTATTTCGAGCATTTTGTTTTCAGATGATATTATTGCCCAAAAGTACGTTGGTATTTTTTATTCATGCTGGGCGAACGAGTGCTTAAACAGTAAGTATGGTGACGATGTCTATATAATGGGGGAAACTCCATATAGTCCGTATCCTCAATGGAATTGGTGGGGGAAACCTTTGTATGCCGCAACAAGAGGAGACGGAACAATAAAAAGTAATTATAAAATGTACTTCGATTCTCCGGAAAATCCTAACAGAGATCTAATTGATTGGCATGCTCAGTTGCTGGACTCTGCCGGAGTTGATTTTATTACATTGGATTTAACTAACGGAACTCAGGAAAAGATTGTTAACGGAGCCAAAGCTATATGTAAAAGATACGAGGAAAGATATAATATCGGGTTACCTACTCCGAAAATAGTTTTTTGGGTTCAGGATAGTCTTTGCTTAAAAAAGGTAGAAACAGAAATTTTCGGTATCTACGACGATGTAATATTTTTTGAATACCTGGGGGAAAAATTAGTAAATGTTGCCGGTGGGAATATTGATCCGGCAATTCCTGAGAAAGGTATTTTCGGACATTATACATGTCGTAGAATGTGGGGGCTTGATGAAAGAAGTAAATACTGGCAATTCAAAGTAAATTCGAATACTCCGCCACCTCCTTTCTATTTTGATGGGAAACCGGAACAGATGTGTGCTCCGGTGGCAACACAGGCTACTGTAATGACAGAAGATGGAATAAACCCTGCCTCTGGGGCAAAAGGGCGTAGGAAAGGAGCCTATTTTGTGAAGTATATGGATGCGGCCATCGCAGCAAATGTAAAATTTGTGTTTATTCATTCTTGGAACGAATGGACTGCCCAAAATTTGGGGACTGAAGAGAAACCAATGTTTGTAGATCAATGGAAATCCGAGTTTAGTTCCGATATTGAGCCAATGGCCGGTGGGCACGGATGGTATTACTATGATTTGATGTGCAAAAAAATTGCCGAATTCAAGAAGATTAGTAAAGTTGAAAATGAGAATTCCGATTCATTTTCCATCAAAGAAAAGCTCACTAACTACCCTAATCCTTTTAACCCTAGTACTACAATAAGTTTTACCATACCTCGTAAGGGGGAAGTCTCCTTGAGAGTCTTTAACTCCCTCGGTGAGGAAGTTGCGGAATTGATTAATAAGAATATGGAAGCCGGAAAGCATAGCATTCTCTTTAACGCCGGGAATCTTCCTTCGGGAACCTATTTCTGTCGTTTACGCTCCGGTGAGTTTACCAAGACTACTAAGCTCCTGTTGATAAAGTAGTTAGTTGTTTGAGAATGTGCTTCGGATCGGGCAATGTTGCCCGGTTCGGGGAGTTTCTGGCGAATAGAATAGATGGCCATTGTGAGAAGTAACGAATCTCGCAATTATCGATAAATTGACGCTTGGCTGATTTCTTGACAATGGTTCGATACAATTGCCATATTTCTTATCCTCTCAAGACAAATTCCCCCTTCATGCGACAAATAATATTCCTTTCCGTTGAATACCATAAAGATAAAAAGTAATTTAATGTTTTCGATAATAGTTGTTGTAGGCTTTATTATAGTAACACCAATTGCTATTTGTAAAGAGGGATTAAATCTTGCTTATTACTGATAAAGGGGGTAGTTAAAGAATGAATAAGATATTGTTACTTTCTGCTTTACTTTTTACTCAAACAATTTTCGGGCAAATCGCCATTGCGCCTACCGGAACCGGGACTACCGAGGATCCATATCTTATATCCGGTTATGAGAACCTATATTGGGTTAGTCAAAACCGAAGCGAATGGGGGAAGGTCTTCAAACAAGTAGCTCATATTAATATGGAGGCCGTGGAGCCTGCCATTGCTACATGGGACGGAAATCAAGGATGGAGCCCGATCGGAACCGGGTGGAATGAGTACGCTTTTACGGGAACTTACGACGGAAACGGATTCGGTATTTCCGGGATTGTAGTTAATCGATCCGGGACTGATAATGTTGGTGTGTTCGGTTTCTCCCAAGGAGGAACGATAAAAAATCTCTCGATTTACAATGTAACGATAGCCGGGAAAAACCATGTCGGAGGAATTGTCGGTTATAATACCACTAATGCTACAATTACTAATTGTTTGGCTACCGGAACTCTCTCCGGCTTCGACAGAGTCGGTGGGGTGGTAGGATTTTCCAGAGATAGAACAACTATACAGTATTGCTATGCTGATGTTGATGTTACCGGGCATCTCTATGTTGGTGGTTTTGCCGGACAGAATAATCAGGACGGGGGAGTTTTGCCTGTGATAGCCGATTGTTACGCGAAAGGAGATGTTATTACCACAAGCGACGGAGATAACAGAGTCGGGGCATTTGTCGGTGAGAATTACGACGGCACTGTGCAGAGATGTTACAGTACGGGAAGTGTAACTTTTACGGGTGGACAATACTTGGGGTATCTCGGATTTATCGGGAAAGCCATCGGGGTATTGGTTCTCTCCGATAATTATTACGATAATGAAACATCTAACCAGACTAGCGCTGTAGGAGCAACCGAAAAAACTTCCTTAGAAATGAAAACTCAGGCTACATTTGCCGGATGGGATTTTATTAATGCCTGGGAAATTATCGGCGGAGACGGAGCCAATTATCCGACTCTAAAAAATAATCCTTCCCTCCCATTGCCTGTCGAATTGAGCCTCTTTGCGGCGCAAGTAGGGAAAGAGAGCGTTAGCTTGAACTGGCAGACAGAAACCGAAACGAACAATTACGGATTCGAGATTGAGCGTTCTTCAGCAAAGAATGAAGGGTTTGAAAAAGTAGGATTTGTTACCGGAAATGGGAATAGCAATTCCGTTAAGTACTACGCATTTACCGATAAGAATCCTGTCGCCGGAAAAACAGTTTATCGCCTTAAGCAGATAGATTACGATGGCAAGTACGAATACTCCAAAGAGATTGAAGTTCTATACGAAGGAGTGAAGGAATTCGCTTTGGAGCAGAATTATCCGAATCCTTTTAATCCGACAACAATAATAAATTACTCTATTCCGGAAGATGCTCACGTTAGCATAAAAGTCTACAATATTCTTGGAAGAGAAATTTCTACTCTTGTTAATCGGGAAAGAAAAGGGGGGAGCTATTCCGTTGAATTTAACGGAGCGGATCTTGCCAGCGGAGTATATGTTTACTCAATAAAATCCGGTGCTTTCGCGATGTCCAAAAGGATGATGTTGATAAAATAATTTGGTAATCCCACCAAGGCGAAATTGATTGGTGGGATTTCTTGTTCCGAATAATAATCCATTAGTTTTTCACTCTATCTTTCTATCAGAATAAGGAAAGTTTGCTTCATAAATGCCACTGAAATACTCTTGCTTTTGGTGGTTTTGTGTGTTATTTTGTAAAAGACTTGCAAAATAAGGTGATAATATGATAGTTAATTTTAGAATTAGTAATTTTCTTTCGATACGTGAAGAAGTATTATTATCATTTGAAGCTGATAATAGTAAGGATCTTGAGGAGTATTATGTTTGCAATGTTGGGGAGCAAAAAGATTATCGTTTATTGAAATTGGGGATAATTTACGGCGCAAACTCTTCTGGAAAAACTAATGTATTAAATGGCCTCGATTTTTTGAGGAATATGGTTTTAAAACCCTTAGAGAAAAAAACAGACGAATTCGTATTTGAACCCTTTCTTTTTGATAAAGATTCCAATTCGAAAAACACCTCTTTTTCCTTAGAGTTTATTCAAAATGGTATAAAGTATCTTTACTCAGTTGTGATAAATAAAACAACCGTTCTAAATGAAGCATTATATTTCTTCAAGCCCAATAAGGCCTTGGTTTTTAAAAGAGTGACTGAGGAAGATAAACGATTATCAAAAATCGAGTTAGGGAGCAAAGTTAGAATACCCAAAGACCAGAAAACAATTTTGGAAGCTAATACTTTATCAAATAACACGGTTTTAGGGGGATATTTAAAGAAAAATATTGATTTCGGAGAGCTCAATGATGTAACCGATTGGTTTAAAAGAAAGCTAAAACCAATGATTACTCCATATCCGATAAATAATTTATTTTCTTTTGTCACTCATGGGATAGAGAATAACGAAATTAACCGAGATAATGTTTTGAAAATATTGAAGAAGGCGGATTTCAATATTTCGGATATTGTTATTAAGAATGATAATCTGGAAATATCCGCGGACGTTGCGCAAATATTATCGAAATTATCTTCAAGTCACAGTGATGATAGAGTGAATTTTTCCCGAAACGGTATACAAAGGAAAAGACTCGAGTTTATTCATTCTTTCGGAGAAGGGAAGGAATACCGACTTGATTATCAAGCCGAATCTGCCGGCACTAAGAGATATTATCAGTTCGGCGGTCTGTTGGATCTGCTAATAAGAAAAGAGACAATTTTCTTAATTGATGAATTGGAGTCATCTCTTCATCCGGATCTATTTAAGCATTTCTTATTGACGTTTCTGGCTAACAGTCATAATTCTCAGATAATAGCTACTACTCATCAGAGAGAATTTCTTATGGAGAGGGATCTCTTTAGAAATGACATTCTCTGGTTTACCGAAAAAACCGAGAGTGGGAATACAGATCTGTTCTCTTTGACCGATTTTGATACATCGGTAATTCGTAATACAAGTTCAGTCTATAATGCCTATAAGATTGGAAAGCTTGGTGCCAATCCCGAGCTAGAGGATTATTATTTGGATTTGTGAAATGAGAAATAAAGAAAGGAAAAGAAGAGGAAGCGGATACAAAATCGTCTCTATAATTGTTGATGGGGAAACCGAAAAATGGTATCTCCAAATGCTGAGAAAGAATGAAGATCTCAAGAAACTTAGAATTGAGCCTGAGTTACCTAAGAGGAAGAAATTGAAGGATCTGTTTTATATGGTAACAGAAAACCGAAAAGATTATGATTTGGTTATATGGATTGTAGATTTCGATACGATTATTAAAGAGGAAAGGGAAAAAAAGAAAGTGGGACAATCCCCGCTGAATGAATTTCGAAAAATATTAGATAAATTACAAACATTTGAGAATGTAAAGGTGCTAGTGAATAATCCATGTCTCGAATATTGGTATTTACAACATATGAAAGAGACAAGTCGTTATTATAATCAATGCGGGCAGATAACGAAAGAATTCTCCGGTGTATTAAGTGATTATGAGAAATCGGAAAAGTACTACAAGAAAGAAAGCAATGATATATATAAGAAATTGATGCCATACAAAAATAGTGCGATTAAAAACTCCACCAAACTTGGGCTCTTCGATATTAATGACTACAAGAAGGGGAAAGCCGAAATGTATAAAATCTTCGAATTACTCGAAATCTTACGTGAGAAGCAAAGTAACTATACATACTCTACAAAATCCTGAGGTCATCAATGAGAAAAGTAATATTCTTTTTACTGATATTTTTCTCCGTTTTTCAATCCGCGCAAGCACAAGCTAGTATATACGTAAGCCCCGGAATCAGTCTGGGATGGAGCGCCGGATCATCTTTTTCCTTCGGTTGGAAGGTTAGCCTTGGGTATTGTTACGATAGTGATTATTATTACAATATTACTTATGGAAAACAAACTACTCCTTTCGCCAAAACCGAGAAAGAGAAAACCAATTACAGCTACCTTGAGTTTCAGCGGGGAGATTCGTTCGGATACAATCCCTTTTCCGCCGGCGGAGGAATCGGAATGACATTTATCGATAATAAAGTTTATCCCAAAATATCCCTATACGGCGGGTCATTACTCTTTCTCCACTTAAACTACACCTTCACCCGTAGCATATTTGATGTCGGAGGAAATCTGGTGCTACCGATTCCATTCAACAGCGAACTGAGAGATCTCGGGGCAGGGTGATGAGCCTCGTTGCCGGGAGCTTGCTGCAAGCCAGGCTTCTGACTGGCGGTAGCATTCTCCGTGTCCTCCGTGCTCTCAGTGTCCTCTGTGGTGAACCGTTCTTTCCTTGTTCTTGCCCTCCGTGATCCTCGCCTTTGCTCTGGTCACTGAGCTTGTCGAAGTGTTCTCTGTGCGCTCAGTGCTCTCTGTGGTGAACCGTTCTTTCCTTGTTCATGCTTTCCGTGGTCCTCGCCCTTGCTCTGGTCACTGAGCTTGTCGAAGTGTTCTCTGTGCGCTCAGTGCTCTCTGTGGTGAACCGTTCTTTCCTTGTTCATGCTTTCCGTGGTCCTCGCCCTTGCTCTGGTCACTGAGCTTGTCGAAGTGTTCTCTGTGTTCTCAGTGCCCTCTGTGGTGAACCGTTCTTTCCTTGTTCTTGCCCTCCGTGGTCCTCGCCCTTGCTCTTCTCTTCTCTGTGGTAAGACACTACCAGAAACAAACCCAATCCCTTATGTAATTTCTCTGAGTTAATATCGTATTTTTCCAATCACACTTCGTTTTGAACGACTGCAACTTCGCATTGAACGAATGTAACTTCACTTTGAACGACTGTCACTTCCCATTGCACGACTGCCACTTCGTTTTGATCGAGTGTCACCTTCCATTGAACGGATGTAACTTCTCTTTGAACGACTGCCACTTCGTTTTGAACGAATGTAACTTCCCATTGAATGGATGTAACTTCTCTTTGAACGACTGTCACTTCCCATTGCACGACTGCCACTTCGTTTTGAACGACTGCAACTTCCCATTGAACGGATGTAACTTCTCTTTGAACGACTGCCACTTCGCTTTGATCGAGTGTCACCTTCCATTGAACGAATGTAACTTCTCTTCGAACGACTGTCACCTCCCATTACACGACTGCCACTTCGCATTGAACGAGTGTTCATGAACAATGTTCTACCAACCAACAAGGATCCTTTTGGGACTGATTATAGTTCCTGTTAATTCCAGCCGAAAACTGACCAATATTCCAGACAAAATTGACCAGTACAATTATTTATTATGCACCATGTTTCTTAATCTAAAACTTTTTCCGTTAATAAAAAACGGATAACTGTGGTGGAGCAATCTGTCTAAAATAGCTGCAGCCACAACATCATCATTGAAAATCTCTCCCCACTGCTCGAAAGCCTTATTTGAAGTAACAATAATAGATCCCCTTTCATATCTTTTGGCCACTAACTGGAAAAAGAGTTTAGCTGTTTGCTTGCTTAGGGAAAGATATCCGAGTTCATCGATAATAAGTAAATCAAGTCTCCCGAGAGATTCGAGCTTTGCGTTTAGAGTATTGGATATCTCTGCCGCAGCCAATTCCTCGGTTAGTTTCTCTGCGGAGTAAAAGAGAACTCTCATTCTGGCTTCAATGGCCTTAATCCCCAAAGCGATTGCCAGATGTGTTTTTCCTACCCCGGGAGGGCCTAAGAACAATACGTTTTTCCCTTTGGAGATAAACTCCAGATTAGCCAGTTCTCTTATTAGTTGCTCGTTTATCTTCGGTTGAAAAGAAAAATCGAATTCGTCCAGTTTCTTAATCTGTGAAAAGTTCGCCATTCTCATTTTTCTGTTGACCGATCTCTCATATTTAGCGATAACTTGTTCTTCCAACAGCCTTGCCAAGTATTCACGGAAGCTCATTTTTGCTTTGGCCGCTTTTTCCGCTTCGATAATGTAAATCTCCTTAATCCTCTCCAGAGCGAGTGTTTTCATGTGTTCTTCCATTCTGTCGTTTCCCATTTTCACTTCTCCTTACTTAGGTTAAAAGTTGAATTGATACTCCTTAAGGTCTCTTTTTATATCCTTGTTCGGGTAGTTTTCTTTGAGTCTCATATTTTCTATGATAATTGTTCTCTCACAGTTCTTTTCCAGATAACCGGATATGAAGGAAAATGAAAAGACGTTATATTTCCATCGCCTTTTTCAGTGCCGAAAGAAAATCTTCCGCGCAATAGAATTTCGAGAGTTCCATAATGTATCGCAATTGGTATCCGCTGTTGTATCTTTTCTGCGCATACAGTTTTTCCAAGAACAAAGATTGATCGGGGAATTTCTCCATAAACTCTTTCGACAAGCGTTGAAAATTGCCCTTCGTAGTGTTATTCCCTCTGTAGTGCTCATCCTTAATGGTTACGTTCCCTTTTCCTAAAGAGAGTCTGTGGGAGGCTACTTTCTTGTTGGCTTGTGAGTAGATCTCGATATAGTACCCTTGTGATATCTTTATCCATACTTGCTTTCCGGCAAAAGCCCATGGCACCGAGTATCTGTTCCCATTGTAAGAGATCAGACAATCGTAGCTTACTTTTCTTATCTCTTCTTTTATCCCCACATAACGACATGATGGCAGATTCATTAGGGAAGCCCTCTCCTTGGCAAACACCGTTTCCGGTTTTTGCTTAATTACCGAATGAAGCTCGTTATTGACCCGATTCTGAAACTCTTTCAGTTTTGAGCATAACTCTTCAAAGCTACTAAAGGTATTTCCGTCGATGAAATGGTCTTCTATATAGGCGAACGGTTTTTCGACTTTCCCTTTGGACCACGGATGACTTGGCATCGAACGACTTGGAGCGAACCCGTAATGACCGCAAAAGTGAAGATATCTTGGATTCCACCGCCAGTTATCCTTTGAATGAATTGTTATGAAAACTCTCGCGTTATCGGTTTGGACTCTTTGACATACTCCTCCGGAGGCTTGAAGACATCTTTCGAACGCTTCAAATACTGCCCCTTGATTCTCCGACAAGGATACTTCCAATATTTTATAGCGACTAAAACCGTAGATATATTGATATATGTAGATTTTTGCCCGTGCCCCTCCGATTAAAACAGTATATGGGCTCCAGTCGAACTGACCTTGTTCCCCGGGAGCTGTCTCGTATGGTTGAAATGTTTTCTTGGAAGTCTGTTTTATTTTCCCGAGATAATAATAAAAGCTGCTTCTGCTGCCGGTGTAACCTTTACTCCTTATCTCATAGAGAATACGGGAGCCCCGATATCTCTTAATGTTAGACATCTCAAAGATCAATTCCGTAAAGGGAGACAAGGAGTCACTTATTGACTCTTTCCGGACGTACTCCGGAGGACTCTCTTTTGACAAGGCTTTTTTTACGGTGTTATGACTTAAGCCCAATATCCGACCTATCTCACGTAGACTCATTCCCGGATTTTTGGATCGTAGATTTTTGATTGTTACCCAGTCTTCCATACTGATCACCTTTTTTCCCTCCTGAGTTTTGTCTACTCAGGATAACTCTATTTTCTCTTTTTTCCTCTGGTCACTTTTCAGTTGGATTTTTGGTCACTTTTCAGTTGGACAAAACATGGTATAGTGCATTGATGCAAAATAGTAGATATATGAGTATATATGGAATATGAGTGGATATATATAACAGATATATGAGTATATAAGAAATATATCTGATGCAAAGAGCAATATATATAGATATATATAGCAGATAAGCGAGTATATATACAAGATATATGACGCAAAATAGAATATGGGTGTTACAATAAAGAATATATGCCTTGAATTGTTCTATTTTCCCCGATTTTCTTCAATTCGGAGCTTGTTGTATTCCGTTTTCCCTTTGGTGTGTCTTCTTTTTGGGGTGAGTGTTTTGTTTTGCCGAAACGAGCTCATATTCTATGGGAAATGCTTCAGTAATAGGTAGTATTACCGGATTATTTCAACGCGGATTCCTATTTCTGACATTTTTGATAATATTAATTTCTATTGGTTGATTTAAGAGCTCCTATCTGCAAAGGCAAGGAGCAATTTTTCAATTCCCATTGTAAAAACGAAGAAAATTTTCTAAAACGGCATAAGTTGGCTTTAATACTTGGCAATAAAGGGGAGAAAAGGATTTCTTGCTTGTTAATAAAGCCGTTATATACTTATTTTTATTGCTTTGATTTTATTATTAAATTAAATTTGAAAGTGATATGGAAAAGAGAACTTTCGTAAAGCTCACCGGTGCGGGAAACGATTTCATTCTTTTCGACAGAAAAGAGAACCCCGGTTTGGAGCTGACTGAAAAAATAATAAGTAGTATTTGCGACAGACGTTTTGGAATTGGCGCTGACGGAGTGTTGACCGTGGATGATTCCACAGGGCATAATTTTGTTATGGAGTATTACAATTCCGATGGTTCTACGGGGACACTTTGCGGAAACGGAGCCAGATGTGCCTTGAGATACGCCTATCTTAGCGGACGTATGCCGGCGGGGGAAGCGAGCTTTATTTGTAATAAGGATAAGTATCGTGGGGAGATTTTGGATTCCGATACTGTGAAGTTTTATTTGAACGAACCATCCCGAATAAAGCTTAATTTCAAAATGAGTATAAAAGACGAATTGGTGAATGTTTCTTTTGCCGATACCGGCTCTCCACATGTTGTGGCAAATATTAATGATTTTTCTCTTGGAAAAATTGAAGAATTTCCGGTTTTTGAAATTGGGAAAGCAATAAGATATCATCATGATTTGTCGCCGGAAGGGGCAAATGTAAATTTTATCAAAATAGAAGAGAATGTTCTTAAGATAAGAACTTATGAGCGCGGAGTTGAAGATGAGACTCTGGCTTGCGGAACCGGGGCGACTGCCTCTGCCATTATTGCGGCATTGAACTACGAAGTTGAACCGCCGATAAAACTTGTTACAAAAAGTGGCGCATTCTTGGAAGTGGATTTCAAGAGGAACGGGAAAGAAATTTCTGAGGTTACATTAACTGGGCCCGCTGTTGTTACTTTTAATGGGTATATAGATCTTTAATAAATGAGGCATAAATATGAGTAAAGTAATTTTTACTATTCGGTATGAGATTCTTCCGGAAAAAAGGGAAGAGTATTTTAATGTAATTCGTGAATTAAAAAGTCTTGTAGCAGCTGAAGGATTGGAAAGCTATTCCGTATACGAAACAAAAGGGAAAGAGAATAATTTCGAGGAAGTATATACTTTCGTAGACGAACAATCATATGAAAATTTTGATGATGATCCGACCGAAAGGGTGGATATTTTAATGAATAAGCTTTCCGATATGGTGAAACAACAAACAACAAAGTACACCACTTTGTTTGAAATTTGAGTTAAGGGAGAATAGTTCCCATATTTGATATTGTTCGGGTTTTGTTATGTTTGAATACGTTGGATCTCTTCATATACACACAAATTATTCCGATGGTACCGGTACCATTAAGGAGATAGCCGGGTACGCCAATGAAGTCGGGTTAGACTTTGTAGCGGTTACCGATCATAACACTCTGCGCGCAAAGGAAGAGAAGGAGGATGGTTGGTATGGCGATTCTTTCGTGATGGTAGGATGTGAAATAAATGATAAGAAGAATTTGAATCATTATTTGGCCTTCGATATTAAGGAAGCTTTTTCTACCCGTCTGCCAGCAAAGGAATATGTGCAAAGGGTTAATGAAGCCGGCGGTATCGGTTTTATTGCCCATCCGCATGAGAAAAGAGATTCGATGAAAGAGCATCCCCCTTATCCGTGGGTGGAATGGGACGCTGAAAATTTTACCGGCATAGAAATCTGGAATCATATGTCGGAATGGATGGAAGGATTAACCGAGCAAAATAAATATAATTATTTTGTTCATCCCCTTAGTTCTATTGTTTCTCCTCCTAAAGAGACGTTGGAAGTTTGGGATAAATTAAATTTGGAAAGACGAGTTGTTGGGATTGGTGGAATTGACGCTCATGCCCATAAACTGAATTTGCTCGGTTTTTTTGAAGTAGAAGTATTTCCTTATAAAGTATTATTCAAATCAGTTCGCACTCACATCCTAACCAAAGGAAAATTGAATAAGAAAGAGAAGGAAATTACTCAAAAGAAAATAATTGAAAGTCTGAAAGAGGGAAGATGCTTTGTCTCCAATTATTATCATGGAGACGCAAAGGGGTTTAGATTTTTCGCCGTAAAAGGGGAAAAAAAGTTTCATATGGGGGAAAATATTCCCTTGGAAGAAGAAATCAGGCTGAAAGTATTACTCCCGAATATTTCCGGTGTTATAAAACTAATCAGGAACGGAAAGGAAATTGATTCGGTTGAAAACGCCGAAGCAGAGTTTGTTGTAAAGAAAAAGGGAGCCTATCGTATAGAGGTTTTCAAAGAGGATAAAGCATGGATTTATTCTAATCATATTAGAATAGGACTATAAATTTTAGTATTTTTTCGAGTTCTTTTTAAACAAGATTACAAAAGGAGAATAATAAGTGTTAGAGAAGAAGAAAAAATTTTCCAAGAAAGAAATCAAAGAAGATCAATTGGTTACATCTTATTATAAGGCAACCAAATTTTTCGAAGAATATCAATCAAAAATTTATATCGGATTAGTAGCTGTTGCAGTGATTATTGGGGCAATTGTTCTCTATTCGAACAAGCTGGAAAGTGACAATCTTGACGCTAGCGGAGCATTGGCGAAAGTACTTCCCCTTTATGAAATGGGTTCGTATAAAGAAGCAATTGAAGGAACTCCTGCAGCAGATATATTAGGCTTAAAAGCTATCGCCGGCAAGTTTGGCGGTACTGAACAAGGAGAAATGGCTAAAGTCTATTTAGGACACGCATACTATTTTTCCGGAGATTTTGATAATGCCGAAGACGCCTACGGTGACTATTCCGGCGATAACAAAGATATGGCTGCTACTTGTATAGCCGGTAAAGCCGGATGCGCAGTAGCTAAAAGTGATTATAAGTCAGCCGCATCTCTGTTTGAAAAAGCAGCTAATGTTTCCAAATATAATCCTCTAAATGCTGAATATCTTGTAAAGGCTGCCGCAAATTACATAAAAGCGGGAGACAAAGAGGAAGCAGAGGAATTATTAAAAATCGTAAAGAATGATTATAAAACTACAAGAATGGCTGGTGAAGCTGATAAATATCTGGCTCTTGTTAAATAATGGGATAAAAAAACAGTTGAAAATTATGATCTTTGCCGGTATTTTCGGCAATCTTGATTTTATAGTACTGAGATGGTATATTTTTTAATTTAATAACAAGATAAAGAAGGAAACATGGCAGATACATCAGATTTCAGGAACGGACTGATAATTAAATTCAAGAATGATCTGTATACTATAATTGAGTTTCAGCATGTAAAACCTGGCAAGGGTGGAGCTTTTGTAAGATCCAAATTGAAAAACATGAGAACAGGAAGAGTGCTAGATAATACATTCAGATCAGGCGAATCAGTTGAAGAAGTTAGAGTTGAAAGAAAAAAATACCAGTTCTTGTTTAAAGAAACTGGTGGGCTAGTATTAATGGATAATGAAACCTACGAACAGATCACTGTTCCTACGGAATCATTTGGAGATGGCGCGAAATTTTTGCAAGAGGGAGAAGGTGTTGAACTTCTTGTAGATGATAACGACGCGATTGTTACGGTTGAAATTCCAATCTTTGTCTATTTGGAAGTAACAGAAACAGAACCTGGTTTCAAAGGGGACACGGCAACTAATGTTATGAAGCCTGCTACACTGGAAACCGGTGCTGAAATAAATGTTCCGCTATTCGTTAACATTGGCGACAAACTAAAAGTCGATACCAGAACCGGCGAATACGTAGAACGAGTTAAAAACTAACAAAAAGAGACGGTATGGATATAACTTTAATTAAGAAACTGATTAAAGTTGTTGAAGATAGCGATATTACAGAGTTTTCCGTAGAGGAAGGGGATCTTAAGCTTAAGATCTCCAAGGCCTCAAAAGAGGTACAAACTCAGCAGTATATACAGCCAATGCAGGCTCCGATGCCACAACAGGCGAATATACAGATCGCTCCAGCAACTCAAAAAAGCGAAGAAGTTGAAATTGAAAAAGCTG
Source organism: uncultured Ignavibacteriales bacterium (assembly GCA_942492055.1). Taxonomy (GTDB): domain Bacteria; phylum Bacteroidota; class Ignavibacteria; order Ignavibacteriales; family Melioribacteraceae; genus CALODP01. The sequence goes on from CALODP010000002.1 coordinate 454,473, forward strand.
ATCCCAATTTGGTGGAAGTAAAGTCACCTATAGTTGGAACATTTTACAGATCCCCCGCTCCGGACGCAGATCCGTATGTGCAGATAGGGGACAAGGTCTCGGAAGGTAATGTTCTTTGTATTGTTGAGGCAATGAAATTGATGAACGAAATCGAATCGGACGTCAGTGGAACTATTGTAAAAGTATTGGTTGAGAACGCAACTCCGGTTGAATATAATCAGCCATTATTTCTTGTTAAGAAAGACTAATCCTTCAAAAAAGTAGTCGAGGCTAGGTTGTTTAAAAAGTTGTTAATAGCAAATCGTGGCGAAATAGCGTTACGTATTATTAGGACATGTAAAGAACTAGGTATTGCTACTGTTGCTGTTTATTCCGAAGCCGACAAAGATTCTCTACATGTAATATTTGCCGATGAAGCAGTTTGTATTGGTCCGGCAAATAGTAAAGAAAGTTACTTGAAAGTATCAAACATTATGTCTGCAGCTCAGATTACCGGAGCTGATGCTATTCATCCCGGATACGGTTTCTTAGCCGAAAACGCCGATTTTTCCGAAATATGTTCAGAAGCAAATATCAAATTTATCGGGCCATCTCCTGATATGATTAATAGAATGGGAGATAAAGCTCTTGCTAAAGAAACAATGAAAAAAGTTGGTGTTCCAGTTGTTCCCGGAAGTGACGGAGCGATAAATAGTATTGAAGAAGCTAAAATAATAGCTAACAAAATAGGGTATCCCGTAATTCTAAAAGCATCTGCCGGCGGTGGCGGAAAAGGAATGCGAATTGTTTGGAAAGAGGAGGAGATAGAAAAAGCTTATCAAACAGCGAGCGCTGAAGCGGATGCGGCATTCGGAAATCCCGAATTATATCTTGAAAAATTTATCGAAAGTCCACGTCATGTTGAGATCCAGATAATGGGGGATCAATTTGGAAACGTTTACCAGTACGGAGAGAGAGATTGTACCGTACAGAGAAGGCATCAGAAGCTTATCGAAGAATCCCCTTCGCCGGTTATATCGCCGGAAGTTAGAGCTAAAATGGCTGAGGCCGCTGTGCTTGGCGCAAAATCGGTTAACTACGAAGGTGCCGGAACAGTTGAATTTTTGGTAGATAAATATCTGAATTTCTATTTTATTGAAATGAATACTAGAATTCAGGTTGAACATCCTGTTACCGAGATGGTAAATAATATTGATCTGATAAAGCAGCAGATAATGGTTGCAGCAGGAGAGAAAATCGCACCTCCTCCTGAAAAACTAAATGGGCATAGCATCGAATTCAGAATAAATGCGGAAGATGTAGAACATGGATTCAGACCTTCTCCCGGTAGATTGAATTATCTTCATTTCCCGGGTGGATTTGGAATCAGAGTCGATTCTCACGTTTATAACGATTATGTGATTCCTCCGTTTTACGATTCTTTAATCGCCAAGCTGATTGTTTGGGGAACAGACAGAGCTCACGCGATAGAAAGAGCCAAAAGAGCTTTGGAAGAGTTTACGGTAGAAGGGATAAAGACCACAATTCCGTTTCATCAGAAAGTGCTTGAAAATGAACATTTTATCAAAGGCGATTACGACACAAATTCTATAGATAAATTATTTTCAGCCTAAACAAAAAACAAAGAGGTTACAATGAACGTACCTGCAGAACTTAAATACACCGAAGATCATGAATGGATAAAGGTAGAAGGTAACATCGGAACCGTTGGCATAACTGAGTATGCTCAAGGCGAGTTGGGTGATGTTGTTTTTGTTGATATCGATCCTGATCTTGAAGATATTGAAAAGGGTGAGACTTTCGGAACAATCGAAGCAGTTAAAACTGTTAGCGATTTGTTTGCTCCGGCTAGCGGAAAAGTTACTGAAGTTAATCCTAAACTTGAGGATGAACCTCAATTAGTCAATTCCGATCCTTACGGTGAAGGATGGCTTATCAAGTTTGAAATCGCTGATGAAGCGGAGCTTGAAGATTTGTTAGATAGCGCAAAATATAGTGAGCAAATCGGTCAATAGACCGATTTGTTTTTATAATTAATTTCATTTCTCACTTTTAATTTTCGTAGATAATAGGATGATACATAACGAAGCGATATTGATAATAGATTTTGGGTCTCAGTATACTCAGTTAATTGCAAGAAGAATTAGAGAAGAAGAAGTTTATTCGGAAATACATCCTCACACTTTCTCTATTGAAGAAATCAAAAGACTCAACCCGAAGGGAATTATTCTTTCCGGCGGACCTATGAGTATTTATGATGAAGAGGCTCCGATGATTGATAATGAGATTTTTAGTCTCGGAGTACCTGTTTTGGGAATTTGCTATGGTTTACAGCTTATTTCCAATAATTTCGGCGGGAAAGTTGAACCTGCGGAAAATAGGGAATATGGCAAAGCCGAAATAATCATTGATACCGAAACTCCTTTGTTAAAGGATGTCAGATCGAACTCGATTGTTTGGATGAGCCATGGTGATTTCGTTACCAAATTCCCGGAAGGTTTCAAAGTTGATGCTCATACGAACAACTCTCCGATTTGTGCTATTTCGGATGTCGAAAAGAACATCTATGGTTTACAGTTCCATCCGGAAGTTGCTCATTCCGAAGAAGGGAAAAAGATTATCAAGAATTTCTTATTTGGAATTTGCGAATGTAGCGCTAATTGGACACCAAAGAATTTTGTTGAAAACAGCATAAAAGAGATAAAAGCGAAAGTCGGTAATTCAAAAGCAATTTGCGCTTTAAGTGGCGGAGTAGATTCTTCAGTTGCGGCGCTACTGGTTTCTAAAGCTATTGGTGAAAATCTGGTTTGTATTCATATCGACCATGGCTTGATGAGAAAAGACGAAAGCGCTCAAATTATGAAGATGTTCGAAGATCATTATGATCTAAATCTCATCTCGATTGACGCTTCCGAAATTTTCTTGAGCAGATTAGCCGGTGTTACCGATCCGGAAAAGAAAAGAAAGATTATCGGGAATACATTCATTGATGTATTCGAAGAGGAAAGTAAAAAATTGGGAGATGCCGATTACCTTATTCAAGGTACATTGTATCCCGATGTAATAGAATCGGTCTCAGTGAAGGGAAAATCCGTTACAATAAAAACGCATCACAATGTTGGCGGACTACCTGAAAAAATGGATCTGAAATTAATCGAGCCATTTAGAGAATTGTTCAAAGATGAAGTAAGAGCGATCGGTAGAGAATTAGGGCTACCTGATGAGTTTATCGAGCGTCATCCGTTTCCGGGGCCTGGTTTGGCTGTAAGAATACTCGGAGATATAACCAAAGATAAACTTGATGTACTCCGCGAGGCTGACAACATCTACATAAACGAAATTAAAGAGTGGAATCTATATAACGAGATTTGGCAAGCGTTTGCCGTATTGCTTCCTGTACAAACAGTAGGAGTAATGGGGGACGCCAGAACTTATGAAAATGTTCTTGCTCTGAGAGCTGTTACTTCAACTGATGGAATGACAGCTGATTGGTATCGTTTCGAACATGATTTCTTAGAGGCTGCTTCCAATAAGATTATCAGAAACGTACCAGGTATTAATCGCGTTTGCTACGATATCTCCTCAAAACCACCCTCAACAATTGAGTGGGAATAAGAATGCCTGATTTCGATTACCTTATTGAAAAGGCCGAAATATTCGAGGAAGAAGGGAAATATCTACACGCTATACAGATTTATTTTCAGTTGCGTAGTGAAGAGGAAACTTTTCGCTACGCGACCATAAAATTGTCCGAGATATATGAGAGCATGGATAAACTTATTTCCGGCTATAGTATTCTTTCCGAGTATATCGAACAACATCCGGATGATTCGGAAATGATTGTTATTCTTGCGGAAATGTTGATTCGTAATTCCGAATACGATGCCGCCATTGAAGTCTTGGATAATGACATTGAAGATGAGACTGATGAGATAGTTTTTCTTTCAGGGGTGGCCCAGTTTTACAAAGGTGATCTCGAGTTTGCCGGTATTAAATTCTCGGAGTTTCTTGAAGTTTTTCATGAATCGGATTTATGCGCCGATGCCTATTTGTATAAAGCAAAAATCGCGATTAAATATGAAGAGTATGATAATGCTCTTGAAAACGCGAAAAAATCGGAGATTCTGTTTCCTGAGAATTACGAGACCCAACTTCTTCTTGCCAGACTCTTTTTTGCAAAGGAGATGTATTTTCACGCATACGAAAATATCAAGAAATGTTTGAAGATAGTTCCGGAGTATCCGCAAGCTCTTTTATTTGCCGGTAAGATATTAGTCCGAATGAAGGAATTCGACAAGGCAGAAAAATATTTGAATGATTTTTTCGAACTGAGTGATCCTAATGAAGAATCCTATTTTTTATTGGGGACAATCTATTCTGAGACCGGAAGGAAAGAAGAAGCTGATTTCTATTTCAACAAGGCACTTGAGGTAATCCCATCCGTTGATAATATTATGGATGGAACAGATAGCTTAGTATAAAGTTGTTTTCAATTGTTTCGGAGGGGAAAATCAAAGTTAAAGATTTACCTTTGGATGATCGACCTCGTGAAAAATTACTTTTGAGAGGGGCGCACAATTTAAGTGATTCCGAGTTGATTGCCATTCTTCTTAGAACCGGCATGAAGGGGAAATCGGTTATTGAAGTTGCGCAGGAAGTAATTGCCAAACATGGTAATGTCTCGGTTCTTGCAGGATTATCGGTCGAAACGATACAGAGAATAGATGGTATTGGAAAAGATAAAGCAGCTACTTTAGCAGCGGCATTTGAGATAAGCAGAAGGGTGGAGCATCAGGCAAAATGGTTCAAAAATTCTCAGATAAGAACCCCTAAGGAAGTCGCCGATATTTTTGCTCCATTACTCAGGGATGAATTGCAGGAAGTCTTCATTGTGGTATGCTTAAATTCGGCAAATAAGATAATTTGCTATAAAAATATTACTCGTGGAAGCTTGAATATGAGCATAGTACATCCAAGAGAAGTATTTAAAGTTGCAATTGAAAATAATTCTGCTAATATTATAGTTATACATAATCACCCTAGTGGGAATCCGGAGCCTAGCAACGAAGATATAAAGGTTACAAAAAGCCTTGTGGAGGCTGGGAAAATCCTCGATATTAAAGTTTTTGATCATATTATTATTGCCGGTGAGAATTATACTTCCCTAGTGGAGGAAAGAATAATTTAAAATTATTATATAGAATGGGAATAATGATTCCCTAACAATAAAAAATTATTTATATTACTACATCTTATTTACAATTTATCCAATAATCAAGGAGGAACACAATGACCAAAATGAAGAAGCTCCTTAATATAGCTATGGCAGTTTTGGTGTTTGCTAGTATGATTTCTTTTACAGGATGTGGCCCATCTGACAAAGAATTAGCAGAGTTAGATGCTTTAAGAGCAGAAGTAAAATCTTTGGAAAAAGAGATTAATTCTTTGAAAAGCGAAAGAACTAAAATCTCTAGAGAGCTTGCTGAAAAGAAAGTTAAATTAGATCAGTGCGCAAAAGACAAAGAAATTACTAAAGAAAACTTAAAGAAAATTAAATAAGAAAATACACTTACGGAGGAATTAAATGAAGAATACAAAGTATTTTGCCGGATTGTTCTGTTTAATGCTTCTTTTTTCTGCTAATGTTTTTGCTCAGAAAGATATGAGCATGGACGAGTGGGAAGCGGAAATGAGCAGACTCAATGCTTTGAAAGTAGATCAGAAAGCTGAAATCGCCAAAATCCAGCCAGAAGTTAAAGAATTGAAAGACGAATTGGCTACTTTGCAGACATACGAAGAATGTATTGACGAATTATATGCATTAGTTGGCGCTACTGAAGCTGACGTTGACAGATTCAGAAAAGAAGTTGCTATCCTTGATGGCAAAATCAAAAGAAAAGAAGGTCCTAAGGATGACAGACAAGTTGAATTAGACGGTTTGAAAGCTAACAAAATTAGCGCTCTTCCTGAATTCTTCGACAAAGTCCACAACCAGATGCAGAGAGCTTTGGATGCTTGGATAGAAGCACCTAAGGAAATTATGTATACTGTAGTTAAGGGTGACCACTTATGGGGTATTGCTAAGAAAAAAGAACACTATGACAACCCATTTGCTTGGCCAGTAATTTACAAATCAAACAGAGACCAGATCAAAAATCCTGATTTGATTTATCCAAAACAGATCTTCAAAATTCCTAACTTGACTGAAGAAGAAAAAGCTAGATACGAAAAAGCTAGAAAAAACTACAAACCAGCTCCTCCAACACAGAACTAGTTTATAGTTTATTCTTTAGATAGAATTTTGACAAAATGAAGCCCTTTTTCAATATATTTGAAAAAGGGCTTTTTTATTATTTCGGAGGTTATTACGACACAGATTGAGAAAATTATTAAGCTTGATAACGTTGATCAGCTTTCGTTGTTAGGATTCAATGACGCGAATCTTAAGCCACTCGAGGAACGATTTTCTTCTACCATTACTGTTCGCGGGGAAAATGTTTATGTTAAAGGGGTGGCCGTAGAGATTGAGAATATCGAAAAGGTTTTGAAGGAAATGATCTATGTTCTTAATACTACCGGAACACTTTCTCAAAAAGATGTTTCCACTATTATCGATTTGACAATGCATGGGCAGGAGATTATCAGCGAAAAAGAGTATGATAATATTATTCTCTACTCGAAGAAGGATATTATTAAAGCGAAGACCCCTACTCAGGTTGAGTATTTCAATAGTGTGATGAAAAATGATATTTGTTTTGCGATTGGTCCTGCCGGAACCGGAAAAACCTATTTGGCTGTTGCTTTTGCAGTAGCTGCTTTGAAAAAGGGAATTGTGCAACGAATCGTTTTGGCGAGACCCGCGGTTGAAGCCGGCGAAAGCTTGGGATTTTTGCCGGGAGATTTCAGAGAAAAGATTGATCCTTATTTACGTCCCCTCTACGACGCATTGCAAGATATGATTCCGGCGGAGCAATTAAAGAATTACATTGAGAAGGGGATTATAGAAATTGTGCCACTGGCATATATGAGAGGTAGAACATTAAACTACGCCTATGTAATACTTGATGAGGCGCAAAACGCTACTGCGATGCAAATGAAAATGTTTCTTACCCGTTTGGGACCAAATTCCAAAGCAATTATAACCGGCGACGTTACTCAGATTGATCTTCCGGCCAAAACTTACAGCGGACTTGTTGAAGTACAGGAAGTCTTGGGTAGCGTGGATGGCGTCGACTTTATCTATTTCAACAAAGGGGATATTGTACGCCACAAACTTGTTAAAGATATCATCAACGCCTACGAAAAGTATAATGGAAGAGAGAATGGTAAAGACTAATCGTAGTCTTTACTCTCTTCCCAATATTTATCCATTTCTTCCAAACTTGCCTTTACAATATCTTTTCCATCGTTCTTCACTTTCTCTTCGATATATTGAAAGCGCTTAATAAATTTCTCATTTGTTCTTCTCAACGCGTTTTCCGGATTTACTCCGACAAATCTGCTGTAGTTAACAAGTGAAAAGAAAAGATCACCTAATTCCTTCTCGATGTTTTCAATATCACCGCTATCCTCAATTTCCTGGAATTCTTTTACTTCCTCTTCCACCTTTTTCCAAACATCCTCTTTTTTCTCCCAATCGAAACCGACTTTGGAAGCTTTTTCCTGAAGTCTGAAAGCACGATGTAGTTCCGGAAATCCTTTTGGTACTCCTTCCAGCACCGAAGATCTTCCTTCTTTGAGTTTTATCGCTTCCCAGTTGCGGGTGATATCCTTACTTCCGTTTACCTTTACGTCGGCAAAAACATGTGGGTGACGTCTGATTAGCTTTTCTGTAATTCCGTCAATCACTTCGTCGATAGTGAAATTTTTTGCGTCTTCACCAATTACGGAATGGAATACAATGTGAAGTAACAGATCTCCGAGTTCTCCTTTCAACTCATTGTAATCTTTTTCGTCAATCGCTTCAACTACTTCATAAGCCTCTTCCAATGTAGCCGACTTTATCGAATCGTGTGTTTGCTCTTTATCCCAAGGACATTCAGTGCGAAGTTTTCTCATCACTTCTACTAACTTTGTAAATTTATCTCCGGTCATCTTTCACCATTTGTTGTTAAGATAGTTTTCTCTATTTTTGCAAATAGAATAATAATGAAATACATAGAATTTTACATGAACTACAAATCTACTAAAACGGAGTAAAATTATGTACGAAGAAAAATTAAAAGAGTTGGGAATCGAAATTCCTGTCGCTCCAAAACCATTGGCAGCTTATGTAACAGCAAAAAAAGTTGATAAATATGTTTATACCGCCGGCCAGCTTCCTGTTGCCGAAGGTAAACTTCAGTTCGAAGGCAAGATGGGAAAAACAGTTTCAATAGAAGATGGTACCAAAGCCGCTAAACTATGTGCTATCAATTGCCTAAGCGCTATCAAATCAGTTACTTCTTCTTTGGATGATATCGAGGAAATAGTAAAATTGACTGCCTTTGTAGCAAGCGAAGAAGGATTTAACGGTCAGCCACAAGTTGCTAACGGAGCTTCCGAATTTGTCGTCGAAGTTTTCGGAGAAGCAGGCAAGCATTCACGCAGCGCAGTTGGTGTTAGCGAACTACCGCTAAACGCTCCTGTTGAAGTTGAAATGATTGTTAAATTAAAATAATTCATCGATACCTCTTGTAATAATAACATCAGATTATTATTATTGATGAAACAAAGAAAGAGATAGTTTGTAAAACGGGAAAAAAGTGGTGTTTTTATGAAAAAGATTTTACCGATATTATTTCTGCTTTTAATTTCCTCTCAGATCTTCGGGCAATTTAAAGATGAGATGGATACCAAAATCAGTATTCGTAACGGGATTGGAAACAATAGCCAATCAAGTCTCTTCACCGGCTTTTTTAATCCGAATAATTTTCAAATGAATCATTCTTTCTCAATGTCATATAGCGCTTTCGGGAATCAAGGTTTGGCCCTTGGAGTTTATACAAACAGTATGTCCTACAAATTTACAGAAAACCTCAACGTTGAGGTTGACGCAAGCTTTGTTAATTCTCCCTATAGTAGCTATGGCAGGGAACACGCTAAAAGCCTTGGCGGAGTTTATATTAGTCGGGCACAATTGAACTACAAGCTTTCGCAAAATAGTAATTTGATGATTCAATACAGAAGAATTCCCAACGGATACTATAGTCCGTTCGGATATTATTCCGATTCTCCTTTCGGGTGGTAATCCAAAAGGAAGAATAAAAGTTTTTTTTTTAGTAATTTTAATAACCGAGTTTTCCGACTCGGTTATTTTTTTATTTTTTCCTGAAATTCTTGAGAAGAATAATTGTGAAAACAAAACCAGAAAAAAATGCGATTGCCAATTCTTTTAATGGCATTTTTTTGAATACGGTAATATTTCTGCTTGCCGGCTTGATTATTTACATGAGCTATTCATTATTTGTAAAATTAACTTTCGGCGAAAAGATGCAGACACTCCCCGATAAAGATGGAGTCCCTTCCGAGATTATTCAAGCGGAAGTTCTTAACGGATGTGGCATCAGCGGAATTGCAGACAGGTTTACAGATTATCTCAGGGATAAGAATATTGATATTGTTAATACCGGAAATTATGTCTCCTTCGATATTGAGCATTCTATGGTTATCGATAGAATAGGGAATATGGCCAACGCCAAACGTATTGCCAAACTTCTGGGAATAAAAGAGGAACATGTTTTTCCGCAATTGAACAAAGATTATTTTCTCGATGTTACTGTAGTAATCGGAAGAGATTATCATAAATTGGAACCATTAAATTAAGGGAGTGTAGTGGATACATTAGAATTTGCATACGGAATTACGGAACTTATTTCTTCGAAAAAAGGCTACTCGATCAAAATTCTTGATTTAAGAGAATTAACCCCAATCGCCGACTTTTTTATCATTTGCTCGGCAGATTCAACTACTCAAGTTAAAGCGATTTCCGATGAAGTAGATGACAAATTGCGTGACCATGGAATCAAATGCTTCTTTAAGGAAGGATACGATAGTCTTAATTGGGTTATACTTGACTATTTCGATGTAGTGGTTCACGTCTTTCATAAAGAGGCACGCGAATTTTATAACCTCGAGAAACTTTGGGGAGACGCCCCGGTTATCGAAATTGAAGATGAAGAATAAACTAATATAAATGATGTTAACGGAGATAAAACTTGAAAGCATATCTTGATAAAATATTCGATGATGCGAAGAAAAAGCTAAGTTATCTTGACGAAATTGAGATAGCTTTTTCCGTACCGAAAATAAATAATCACGGCGATTATTCTACTAACGCCGCTATGTTATTGACAAAAAAGCTAAAAAGAAATCCTCGTGAAATAGCTAACGAAATTATCGATAACCTCGATTTCGATAAAAACATTGTTGAGAAAATTGAGATTGCCGGCCCCGGATTTTTGAATTTCTTTTTCACTCCGAAATATGCCAGCGAAATTATAAAAGATATTCTCGATAGCGAAGAAGTCTATGGTAAATCGAAAAAATACGAAGGTAAGAAAGCGATTGTGGAATTTGTTTCCGCTAATCCTACCGGACCGTTAACCGTTGGGCACGGAAGAAACGCCGTAATAGGTGATACCATTGCTAATATGCTTGAGGCTATTGGCTATACGGTTGATCGTGAATATTATTTCAATAACGCCGGTCGCCAGATGAGAGTTTTGGGCGATTCCGTACGCTTGCGTTATCTCGAAATATTGGGTGAAAAGATTGAGTTCCCCGAAGAATATTATCAAGGGGAGTATATAAAAGATATAGCGCAAACTTTGGTTGACGAACACAAAGACGCTTTGAAAAACGAAGAGGCCGAAGGAATATTCAAAGATACCGCTGAGAAATTGATTTTCAAGGATATCGAGAATACTCTCGGTAATATCGATATCAAAATGAAGAATTTTTTCAATGAGAATACTCTCTATGCTGATGGTAAGATCGATAACGTACTGAAAATATTCAACGAGAAAGGGGTCTCTTATGAAAAAGAAGGCGCTATCTGGTTGAAATTAACCGACCTCGGAAACGAGCAGGATAAAGTAATCGTAAAATCAACCGGTGAGCCTACTTATCGTTTGCCGGACATCGCTTATCACACAACTAAGTTCGACCGTGGTTACGATTTGATTGTGGATCTCTTTGGTTCCGATCATAACGCTACTTATCCTGATGTAATGGCAGGGGTGAAGTTCTTAGGCTACGATACCGATAAGGTAAAAGTATTGATTCATCAGTTCGTTACTATCCTCGAGAAAGGGGAAGTGGTTAAGATGTCTACCAGAAAGGCTAACTTTATTACTCTTGACGAACTTGTTGAGGAAGTGGGTGCCGATGTTGTTCGCTATTTCTTCATTATGCGTAATATCTCGAGCCATTTGAATTTCGATATCGATATTGCCAAGAAGCAATCGGATGAAAACCCTGTCTTCTATTTGCAATACGCTCACGCGAGAATCTGCTCTATTCTCAGAATGACATCAGAGCAAGAAATCAAAATGTCTACAGAGAATGTTGAATTGCTAACTAGCGACGCAGAACAAAATCTGATCAAGAAATTGTATCAATTCCCCGAAGAGATTTTGTATAGTTGCGAAAATTACGAGCCGCATAGAATAGCCGGTTATCTTGAAGAACTAGCCGCGCTCTTTCATAGATTCTACACCGAATGCAGAATCATCGGTACCGAAGAAAAATTAGCTGCTGCAAGAATAGCTCTCGCGGTTGCGGTTAAGACTGTTATCAAAAACGGTCTCTCTATCTTAGGTGTTTCGGCTCCGGAAAAAATGTAATTATTCCGCTATCGCTATCGATAGCGCGTATATAGATTTCGGTTTATGTTTATTTATTGCCTCGGCGCATTCCTTTATGGTTGCGCCGGTGGTAATTACATCATCCACAAGTAATATGTTTTTCCCCTTTATTCTCTTTTCGCTCCTGACCACAAAAGCCCCTTTTACATTTTCCAGTCTCTCTTTTGCCGATAGTTGTGTTTGGCTTGAGGTTACCTTCTTCCTTTTGAGTAAATCCTTTCGCAGAGAAGCTCTCAGAACCCCGTTAATACCTTTACTTATGTAATATGACTGATTGTAGCCACGGATTGCTTTCTTGACTCTGTGAAGAGGAACAGGAAGTATATAGTCTATATTCCACTTGGCAATTTCACTCCGCAACTCGAATGCTACATGTTCACCGAGTGTTGCGCCGAAGCGAAATCGATTGCCATATTTCAGTTGATGTATCAGATCCTGAATGGGGGAGTCTTTTTGAAAATAGTAGAGGGAAAGAAAATCGGTGACGGGGGAGTCGGAAAACTTTATGGCGGACATCTCATTGAGCTCGTTTCGGGGAACTTTCTTAACTCTTTTCCGACAATCGGAGCAGAGTAAAGTTTCCCCGGAGTTCAAAGGCGCTTTGCACGAAGCGCAAAGATGTGGCATAAGAAAATCGAAGAATACTTCCAACGCATTCTTCATTGGGACTTTCCTTATCTTATTCCCAAATCGTAGAGATACTTACCACATTTTTTATCATTTATTTCAAGATGATTTCTGAACCACCTTTTCAACGATCTCAACATTTCCAGATTTAATCTCGATTCTCCGTTCTCAATTGTCTCCTTGAAGCCCTTTATCTTATTGTAATAACGATCATGCTCCAATTTGTGAGAATAAAAATCGACGAAATGATGTTCTCGCATCATTGTCTCTTCGGTGTTGAAATGGATCTTCAAATTTTTTAGAATAATTCCCATCAGATAATTTACCGTGGTTATCTGATCCGATCCCAAAAGACCGTATAGTTCGTTTACGTTCTTTACAAATAATTTGTGTTGATTATCGATTTCCGATACACCTGTCTCGTGGGATTTGTCCCATTCAATAAAATTCATTTTGTCTCCCTCATTTATAACATTCCGAATTTCTTTCTAAAGAACCACTCCGTAGCGAATAGGAAAATCACTATCGCCATTATCCATTCCGATTCTCTGAATCTGAACTCATTGAGTAACTCTTTTCTGATCGGCTCCTGATTGTTGTAATTATTGATCCGATCGAATATGCCCCCGCTTTCTTGAATATAATAAAAACTTCCTCCGGTAGTATGAGCCAATTGTTCCAAATAGGTATTGTCCGCTACTCTGTTCGCTCTCTCAATATCTATTTCCCCGACATTGAACTTACCACCCGATTTGTGTAATACTTTCTTTTCTTTAATTGCCTTCGAGGTGAAGGAATAATCTCCCGAATTCAATGGAGCAAATTCTCCTTTGTAAATTCCGTTCCCTTCTTCTCGCAACACAAATGTATTTGCCGAAGTTCCTTTCTCTTTTACTCCGATCTCAATTTCCGCTCCCTCTATCGGAGTGAAAGCTTCGTTATACAATTCCGCTGTGAAAGTAACATTCTCGCCGGCCGAGTATATTCTCTTATCTGTCTTAACAAGAAACTGTTTCGAATTGTCATCCGCTATCAACCATCTGGTAGTGTTATTCAGTAACTCCTTAAATGTATTCGTTTCCTCTGAGGAATTGGAAATAACCCATCTCCAAAATTCGAAACCGAGCAAAGCGACCGATTTCTTACCCGCTATTCTTCTCGATAGAAGAAGGGGAGCGGAGGTAGGGATACCATTGATTGATCCTTTCGCCAGAAGACTCGAACCCGGTTTTGCCTTGAAGCCTCTATCCAATGTGAATATCGGAGGGAAGGATTCGAATTCGGCTGAGTTGCCGAAATTGGTAATCGCGTTGGTCCCCGGTTCTATAACCGGCTGTACCTTTACGAAATCACCACCGGATGATTTATATTCGAACGGTAAATTAGCGACACTCTTTTCCAGTTCAGAGTAGTCTATCGATTTATCTATCGCTAGGAAATATGGCTTCTCTTTGGTAGCCTTGGCTATTCTCTTTTTCAGATCGCTGTTCGAGTTAGCTTTCGGCCAACCGAGAATAAAAATTATCTCTGCCGAATCTATTCTCTCGGCGAAGTTTCCTTTCGGGTAAATAATATTTTCGTTTATCTCTACGATCTCTTCGAAATCTATATTTGTGTCATTCGACAGAGTCTGCTTCAGTATTGAGTAATCTTTCGACGGAGCCCCCGCAAGAAGGAGCACTTTCGTTTTATTCTTCAATACATCAATGAAAAATATCTTTCTGTTGTTGATAACGTTTTTCTCATCCTTACCACGGGATACCGCAATTGTTATCTTCTTTTCCCCCTCTCCCGTCGGCTTATAATCGAACCGTACCTTATTCAATCCGTTTGGGGAAAGAGTCAGACTTTGCGAGGAGATCAGCTTTCCGTTTTCGAATAGGGAAACCGTCCGCTCCTCATTACCGTATCCTTTGTTGAGGAGAGTAGCTTCCAGAACGGTCTCACGTTCGGAATAGATGTACTTATTATATTGCGCGTCACTTATCCTTACATCTTTCTCTTTGGTTGTATCCCCGACAGCGATTGTAAATATCGGGATACCTCTCTTTTCGAATTGCGTTACGCTTTTCGCGCCGTCGGTAACAATACCGTCACTTACTATTGTGACCGATGCGATATTCTCTTCCGAGTCGGAAATCATTTTCGATATATCGGAAAATCTTGTGGCCGGATCACGGAAGGTGAGTAGCGTATCATTTCCCTCATTCAACGGTACTATTCCGTTCCCGAAAAGATTTGTCTCCAGAGTATTCTTTACTTTTCCTCTCCATGCTTCCTTGAAACTGCGAATCGCTTCTCCGGTTGCTATGCTATCCTTCGCTAAAACGGAGGACGAATTATCTATAAAGAGGAGATTGACCGGCTTCTTTTCCGTATGACTCTTCGATACGAAAACCGGTTCGAATATTAGAAAGAGCAATAGAGTAAGGGCAATAGCTCTCAGGGAAATAAGAAATAGCTTCTTCCCCTTGGTTTGATGGGGAATAGTATATTTGTAAGAAAAGTATGTAACAAGCCCGATAACAAGAATTCCGGCAAAGAGAATAAACCCGTTGCCGGAGAGCAAAATCGAGAAACTTTCGAAAAAATCCATATATATCCGCGGTAATTACTTTTTAGAATTAACTTCCGTAAGACTGGTAAGATCCCAACTCTTCATACTTTCGAAAGTTTTATAATCGGTCAGATCGAAATGAATAGGAGTAACCGAAACGTAATTCTCCAATATCGCTTTCTGATCCGCTTCCAAATCGGTGTCGTGAATAACCAACTCGCCGGTTAGCCAATAGTAATGCCTTCCGTAAGGATCGGTTCTCTCTTCGTAGCCATCGTCCCATTTCGATTTTCCCTGACGGGTAAGAAGAATCCCTTTTACCTCTTCTTCCGGCAGATCGGGAACGTTTACGTTTAGCAGAGTCCCTTTCTCCAAACCTTTCTCTTCAATCATCTGTGCCAATTGCATAGCTACCTTGGCGGCGTATTTGTAATTTGAGGCTGTGTGACTCGTTACGGATACCGCAATCGAAGGGACATCCATAATAGCCGCTTCTCTTGCCGCGGAAACGGTACCGGAATATATAATATTTATAGCGGTGTTCGATCCCTTGTTTATTCCCGATATTACAAGATCCGGTTTATCTTTGAGAATATTCTTTATTCCCATCTTAATACAATCGGCCGGGGTTCCGTCTACCGCGTAGCCGAAAAATTCCTCATTCTTGTAATATTTGGTTACACGTAGTGGAATCTGCATAGTGATAGCGTGTCCCACGGCGCTCTGCTCGGTTCGGGGAGCGACTACCGTTACATCCGCTATCTCCTTGAGAGTATTGGCCAAAACATATATCCCGAGAGAATCTATTCCGTCGTCATTACTGATTAATATCTTCACAACTTCCTCTTTCTTTATAAATAACTTAAAAGCTTGGCGAAATATAACTATTTTTCTTTTCCTCTTCTCTATTCTTTCTCAAATGGAGTGTGATTTTGCCTGTATATTAATTTCCGGAAATGATTTCTGGGAAGCGACATATTATATCTCTTATCAATTTGAATTTCAATCAGCCTAAGTTGACAGCATTGCTCTTTAGGGATGGGGCAAGAGAAGGGGGGACGTGCAAGGTTCTTTTGTTTTGCTACTTTTTGATTTGTTTGGATATCTAATTTATTCTGTCTTGTGGCTCTCTATTTGTTTGGTGTGGCTGGGTATGCAGTATTTGTATTTGTCGGCGCCATAGGTCTCGGATCCCGACAAAGTCGGGGTGCCGAGCCCTTGGTAGATTGTGGATTGGAAGACATTTTTTTGAGCTCGTTTGCGAGCGGTCTATAATTCCGAATTCGAATTGAATTAGTCTTAGTGATTTTTCTAATTGGTGTACTTTTGTCTTGATGCGTCAGTGGCCGTGCTTCGACTCCGCTCAGCAACCTAACTTCGACTCAGCTCAGCAACCGCACGCGCACAAAAGTACCAAAAGATCAAGACATTAAAAGAATCTCCTAAAATTCCCCTCACTTCGCTAAAAGAGATAAACTCGCGGAACAAAGAACGTTCCACTCAAACAGTATCTCTTTTTTAACGCTCAGCTCGCATAATTTCCGAGACGGAGATTCTTTTAATGTCGAAAGAAAGTCGAAGTTTTGAGAGAATTGAAGATGAAGAATATAGCATGCTTACTGTCTCAGATCCGGCCTTTGCCGGGAGCGGAGTCGAAGTATTTTTTAAGACTTCAAAGAGAAGAAAGTAGAATGCTTACTGAGCGGAGTCGAAGTAAGCTTACTAAAAGTAGTAATCCTCTTCGAAAATAAACGGATTCTTCTCCAAACTTACTTGTGTGTTGCATAATTAGTAGAAAACCAAATCGGGATGCCAAAATATCCACTTAATTGACATTATTGCTGAAAATGTAAGACCAATCTACGGCAAATCATGATGTTCATATTTTAATTGACAATTTCTTCTCGAATGTTATCCTTTTTAATCTAACATGGCAAAAAGATGTTCGACAGTAATCCAAATGATTTTTGTAATGACGAAAATGTAGAATATGAGGCGAAAATGCCGAAAATGTGACAAATTAGAGAAAAATATGACCTATGGGGTTCGGAAAAGAACCGATTAGGCTTCGAATCGGATTATTATGAACAAAATGTGACAAAAATGGGGAAAAAATGATATTGCACCGATCAAAAGTCCTTTTTTTTTCTTATGTGTCATATTTTTTTCGTTTTTATGACATTCTTTGACAAATTGTCACTTTTTCTGCCACGTCTGTTCTATTCAAGTGCCAGTTGCTCGAATAATATTTTTTTTCGTCTTATTCCTGATTTATTTGCCCGATATTTGTCATAATAATGAGCCGGTAATTCTTTTGCGTGATTTTTTTTATGTAAGTAAGATATTATTGCTTGATGTTGTATAATTAAAAGTATTTTCGTCACTTCCAGCATCCTTAATGCCCGATAATTTAGGCTTTTGCCTCTCCCGGTAGTTTTATGCCTTCTCATTATTCCTTTCTCTTGTTTCGGGAAAATTTGTGTCACTTACCAGAAGCCTATCTGAATTATTTGTAGGGAAAAGGGGGAATAGAGTTTAATAAATCTCAAAATAAGTTTTGTTGGCCGTTCATAGAGGAATTATATAGTTGAATAAGTTGAAGCAATAGTTTAACTTAATTCCGTAATTACTGATTTTCAATACGCGGATGATAGCCGGAGTTTTCCGCATAATTATATGTTATACGGTAATGAAATAGGAATGTGAATGAGGAATATATCGCAACTCTTTTTTTTTGTAATAATGCTTATCGGCCTAAGTAGTTGCAACACAATTGAAAGAAAAACATTTTCTATTCTTTCAGATAATGGCCAGTATAAACGATTGCCTTACTTTTCTTTGAAGCAAATTGGTAATTTAGAAATAGAATATAACACTATGAATCCTGCGAGCTCTAGAGAAGGTTTATTGATTCATGGTTTAGGCATGGATTCAGAATTGTTATTTAAGAATTACTCAGATTCTCTATTTATTATTGATAGCATCAACATTTCGCAATATTATAAGGGTAAAGATATTTCAGCAGGAATATTTTACCCAAGTTACGTCAAGGAAACACCAGAGTTTCCAATTGTATTGCCACTTGAAGATTCAAGCGATTCCTTGCCATTTACAACTCTCCAATTTCCAATAAATATGCACATGGCAGAATTTGAAATCGGTGATACCATAAAAGTTGATATTGAAGTCTACGTAGGATTAAGAAATGATTCATCATTCGTTATTAAGAAAAACTTAACAAAAGTTTGCCACATGGACAAAAGAATTGTTATGCCATGATACCGTATATCCAGCCGCTCAAGACTGACTTCCGAAACGGTTTGAGTTGAGTGTAGTTTTTTATTTTTCGTTTTACGTTCGGTCCGACAGCTGCCGGATTCTAAGTAGTTTGTAAAAGTAAAGTGGGGTCGCCGCATTTGTCGATCAAAATAGTGCGGCTACTAATTTAAATAATCGATGTTTATTAAGCATTGCTGTCCCTCGACAAGCTCGGGATAAATTCTGGGCGGCGGCTTAGCGGCAACACCCTTATATAGCTTATGAAAATATCGTTAAAATTATCAATTTCTATGATTCTAATAATTATTTCTCTTTCTTGTAGTGAAAGGGAGCCCGATATTTTTTATCGGAAATTGGATTTTAAACAAAACACCTTGGAGTATTTTCAAAAAAACGATACACTTGCTACACCACCACCTCAAATCATTTCTATTTACGAAATCATCTTACCAATTGTTTCAGATGACCAAAAATTTGATATTGTAGTTGATAATTTTCTAGGCAAATTAGTTTATGATAAATATTACTCAAATGATTTTATTTCTTATGCTTCCTTCTTAGAAAATCTATCCGAAGAGGAGCTATTTATTCCAGCTAAGTATATCGATGAATTAAATTATACTATGAAAATTGATAGCAACTTCTATGGATTTGTCAACCCTGATGATGATATTTTGAAAGAGTATGCAGAAAAAGGCTTTTCACAAATTCTTGAGAAATATTTTGTAAAACTTGGCCAAGATAAAAAATTCTTCAGATATCGCTTAGAATTAGGAGATTCAACATATACGTATAATTCATTATACAAGGTCATGTATGAGAACAAGTTTATTGGCGGAACTGATTGTGTCTCTGGTGAAACGAAGTTTTTCAAATTTCTCGAATAAACAGACCGTCATATAACCCATATTAAAGGTTCTTAAAAAAAGTAAAAAATAAATCCCCCTCCACGTAAAAAGAGATAGATTTAGAGGGCCCGTAAGAGCTGATGTTTGATCAAGTTTGCAAGCACCAGAGGTGCGCAATGCCTGTAGCGCCGGCGGCGCGTCATGTCTGTTAGCTCCGGATGGAGCGCCATGCCTTGTTTTCATTCTCCTATTATGGAGAAAATAGGAATGATATCCCGAAAGTGTTCATTGTTTTATAAAACTGCAAAAGGAGATACAAGAGTATCCGCATAATAAAAACCTTCCTTATTGCATGAAGGTAGAGTTGTAATGTTGAAAGTGATAAAGAAAAAATTTAACTTAATTCCGTAATTACTGATTTTCAATATGCGGATGATATGTTGAAATTTTCCGCATAATTATATGTTGTGTGCTAAAATTATCAGAGCAATCTTTCTTATTAAAAATCGATTTTACTAATTATGGAACTCAAATGAATTTTACTGATAGAATTAAGCCAACTGATAAGGGAATTTCTACTTATTTAGATGAGTTGAAAAATTTAGATTATCAAATTCCAACTTTTCAAAGAGATGTCGTTTGGGAAAAAGAAAATGTTAAGAAATTATGGGATAGCATTTATAAGTTCTATCCGCTTGGAAGTATTCTTGTTTGGAAAACAGATTTAAAGTTGCAAAACCATCGCCAAGTTGGTGGTCACATAATATCAGATGGCACTTTCACAAAAAGTGAATATCAGTACATTCTTGATGGGCAACAAAGAACAACCTCTCTTTTAACCTCTTTATATGGTGGAAAAATCGATGGGAAAGATGGTTTTAATCCAACTTTATTTTTTGATTTGACAATTGAAAACGAATTGGAAACTGATGATGAAAGTTATAAAAAAAGATTTTTATACTGGGACGAAATAGATGATAAGGAAGGGACACTAAAAAGAAATACGGGGCGTAAAAATAAGTTTGATGAAGGTTTAATAATAAGTCTGATTGATATAAAACAAAATTTCGAAACTATTCAAGAAAAAATTGTAAATCATAGTGAAGTTTCTCAAAAGTATAATCATCCTTATTGGCTTGAATTAAGAAAAATTAAACAAGTTTTGGATAATTATCGCTTATCGTTCATTGAGCTAAAAGGAATCAAAGTTGCCGAAGTTTGTCAAATATTCGAACGTATTAATCAAGCCGGTAAGCCACTTGATATCTTTGATATTGTTGTTGCAAAAACATATAGACCTCAAACAGAAGACAAGTCTGGATTTTATTTACGTGAACTGATTGAAGAATTTAGACAAATTAACAATAGTCAATTTCTTAAACTGGAAGATTTTGATTACTTGCAAATACTGGCAATTCTAATTAGAGAGAATATTGACGATTCTGGGATATGGAATATTACTCCAAGATATTTAAATGATATAAAAACAGAGCAAATTGAAACCATTTGGGAATTAGCTCAGAAAGCAATAAAAAAGACTTTCGATTTTTTTGAAAATACTCTAAATATAAAAGGTCCTCAACTAATCCCATACAGATATTTCTATTTAACAATTGCCAACTATTTTTATAAAAACGACCAACCTAATTATAATTTTCTTAAAAAATATTTCTGGTTTAATAGTTTTCATAATGATGATCTATTAAGTAACACTGGTGACATTAATAACCACATTAAATTTCTCAACGGAGAAAAAAAGAATGGAGAAATAAATTTCGGAAGATTTCTAATAAATAAGGATGTTTTGAGAAGATCTTCATATAGTTCTAAAGGTAGACTATCACGTTCAATATTGGCTTTTTATGCGAGCAAATCTCCAAAAGACTGGAAATATACAGACAGAAGCGTGTTAGCTGATAATTTATTCTTTACAACCGACAAGCCCAATCTACATCATATTTTCCCGACAAATTATATAAATGAGTATCCGGGTGAGAACCAACTTGACAATAATAGTCTAATGAATATAGCATACTTAACACAAATTACGAATTTAGATATAAGTGATAAGAATCCTTTAGTTTATATAAGAGAATATGATTCAAATTCAGATTTCAAAAATGCAATTGACTCTCATCTAATACCTACTGAGCTTTTAACCTGGGTAAAGCTGGAAGATATGCCGACAAACTCACTAGACCAATTCATTGATAAACGAGTTGAATTAATAATTGAGCAATTAAAGTTATTACTTGACGGAATTAATTTTGAGATCATCGATACACAAGAAAAAGAAATAACAGACAATTAATAATAGTATGCAGTTTCGCACATAACCAGTGTTTCAAGCGGAATGCTTCAGCCGGTCGTAACATTTATAGTTCGACATTATTTTGTTTTTATTAAGTAGGAAGTAAATAAATAACATAATCAGTAAAACATAACATTAGGCGGCGTAAACGCTTGGCATCCGCTTAAACACAACGCCGTTATAATGCAAAATTGAATGAAAGATTATAGTTTTATAAATAGTGTGTTAGCTGATCGTTCGAATGAATCTGCAAAGGTAGTAATCAAAAAACAAAACACTCTTTTTACTAGTTTTAAGAGAATTAGTGCCTTTGGTTTTGGAGTAGCGATAGTATTTGTTTTTTATAAAGCAATAGAACAAGAATATGATAATTTATTATCAGAAGAGTTCTTCAGTTTTTTGCCATTTTTGTTTTTTGGAATGACATTAATCTATTATTCACTTTTTAGAATGAAATTTCATAAAGAATGTTTTGTGGATTTTAGTAAAAATCAAATTATTGGCAGGATTCCAGCTCCATTGTCAGAATACAATCAAGTAAGAACTATTTTGATTGAACTAATGATTGCTCCAAAGTATGAAGAATTTGAGTATAAACGTAATGAAATTATCGACATAAAAATCGAAATGGATACCATTGAAATAATATCAAAAGAATATAACCAAATTATTTCTTTATCGAATCTTGGCTATAAAGTAAGAAAAGAGTTAAAAAAACGATTCTCTGACTTGAATACTTCTATACATGATGCATTATAATTCATATTAAAGCTCCCTAAAAAGGGGAAAATAATAATCCCTCTACTGCCGGCATTATACTCTCTTCATGAAACTATAATAGTTTTTTATAATTTCTTGCTCCATGAAGTATTCTATGAATTAAAATTACTTTTTCTTCTATTGTATAAAAGATCAAATAATTTTCAATTATTATATATCTGTATCTAAGATTTTTAATATCTTCATCTCGTGGAACTCTTCCCATCATTGGATTTTCTGACAGAAGAATTAAATTATTTTCAATTTCACTTGCTAAATGGTTTGCGGCTATTGGATTATCTAATGCGATATATTCAACGATTTCAGAAAAATCTTCCTCAGCAATTTGTAAAAATCTGATTTGATATTTATTTGCCGGCATTAATTTTACCCCGAATATTCGACATCACTTGATTTAGTGTTCTGCCTTTATCACCCGATGCTTTTTGAGTTTGAGCAACTGATAATTTACTAAGTAATTCAAGTTTTAATTCCAATTTGGAAAAATATTCCATTGACATAAGTACCATATCTCCTTCACCGTTTTTTGTTATATATATGGGTTCATTAGACATATGTACCAATTTTGAAATTTCATTCGATTTATTTCGTAAATCAGAGATTGGTTTAATTATCGGCATTTTAGACCCCCTTGTATCATAATTGTATCACGATAATGATACTGACAAATTTTATTAAACGCAACATAACACCCTTTTCTGACATTCTATCAAAACTTCCAATTCCGGCAGGCTGGGGCTGTCTCACCTAAATGCGAGCCCAATTTAAACGTCCGGGCTTGTTCCCATGCTCCAATTACGGAATAATTCGGGTTGGTATCCCGACATGGAATATGAATTATTTGTAGTGAAAAGGGGAGTAAAGTTTAATAAATCTTAAATAAGATCTGTTACCCGCTCAAAACGAAATTATACTGTTGAATTAAATAAAACGATGACTTAACTTAATTTCGTAATCACTGCTTTTCGGTGCGCGGAGAATGTGCCGGAGTTTTAAGCATGATTATATGTTGTAAGCCTTATTAATATTTTATGTTAAAATAAAAATCCTAAAAAGAAAAATGTTCTATTTAACAACAACTACACCTATAAGTGGTTGCTGAATATATCCTTTTATACCCATTTCGTTTACTAAAATGTTGTATACAACGTAAAACAGCATGAGACAATAATAAAAATGTTTGATTTAATTGAACCGATTGGGATTTTAAAAAAATACATAAAAAACTACTTCATTGTTGAAATAGACAATTGTGTAGACTTTCTGCCAAAGGAACGAGTTTTTCCTATTGGAAATGCTACCTTGGTATTTCATTATGGTTCTCCATCAAAATTTAAAACAAAAAATCAGAGTGAATATATTGAATCAAATTTGGTTATTTGCGGGCAGCAAACCAATTATTACGACTTATCATTATCCGGTAAGACCGGGATGATTCTTATCCTATTCAAGCCACATGGACTAAGAGCTTTTTTTAATTTTCCAGCTACTGAATTATTGGACGAAAACCTCTCATTGAGTGATTTAGTAAAAGGTAAAACCGATAAGTTAGAAGATATGCTATTTGATTCGCAAAACAACAAACAAAGAATTGCTCACATAGAATATTATTTATTTAGAAGATTAATTCAAAATCGAGACTTTGAAAGAGTTGAACGCGCAGTTACTATGATTGAAGACTCTAAAGGAGAGATAAAAACACAAAACATTGCTCGAGAAGTATGTTTGGGAATAAAACAATTTGAAAGAATTTTCTCTAATCATGTAGGCTTAAATCCTAAAAAATTTTCAAGTATTATCAGGTTTCAGAATGTTCTAAAAATGAAAAGAGAATTCAAAGAATTATCTATGTATCAGTTAGCATTGGACAATGGATATTACGACCAGTCGCATTTCAATCATGATTTTAAAATCTTTACCGGATATACTCCTCGAACATTCTTCAATAAAGAGAATAAAGACTAATTTTTACAATTTTTCTTCAAAAGTTTTTTTTAGCTTAAACATCATTTATAGAACATCATGTGAGCGCAAATGGAAAAAAGTAAATTAAAACATCGTGAAATAATTGAGTTTTGCAACTCCAACAGAGATGAAGCAGTAATCAAAAAGTATTCAAGATACTTTAAAGAAGGTTACGATGCATATGGTATTGATTCTAAAATTCTCGAAACGCAAAAAAACAAATGGTTGGATTCATGGAAAAAGGAAATGACCATTTCCGATTATTTGGATTTAGGTGATTTGTTAATATCTACTGGTAAATTTGAAGAAGCTGACTACGCTATTCAGTTTATTGCATCAAAGAAAAATGAATTCACAATTGAAACATTTGATAGAATAGGAAAATGGTTAGAAAATGGAATTCAAAACTGGGCTAATACTGACGTGTTGTGTATGTTGGTTTTGTCCGAGTTTATTTGCAATGAAATTATTGAGTCTAAAGATTTTGTAAATTGGACAAAATCTAACTCTAAATGGAAAAGAAGAGCAGTTCCAGTAACTTTTTATGAAGTTATTAAAAAAGGCATTAGTCCTGAATCTTTTTTCCCTGTGATTGAGAATTTGATGGAAGATAAAGAAGAAGATGTTCAAAAAGGGTTAGGTACACTTCTAAGAGAAAGTTGGAAAAAACAACCTGACTTAGTAGAAGCGTTTCTATTAAAATGGAAAGATAAATGTGGGCGAAAAATAATTCAATACGCCACTGAAAAAATGGATAAATCCCAAAAGGTAAAATTCAAAAAGGATTAAAAATGAAAACCATTGCGCCAATAGATATAAACCTTGTTTCATATTGTGGGTTTTACTGTGGGGCATGCGCCAAATTTCTAAAAGAAGAATGTGAAGGTTGCAAAGGAGATAATCTCAAATGCGCTGTCGGATACAAGTCATGCAAAGTAAGACCTTGTTGTATTGAGAATGAGTTTAGCTCATGTGCTGAGTGCAATAAATATGAATCTACTAAGGAATGTAAAATCTATAATCCACTAATGATTAGATTTGGACAATTTATTACACGGACAAATCGGAAATTAGGAATTGAGATGATTAAAGAAAAAGGGGCAGCCGAATTTGTAAAATATATGATTGATAAGAATTGGGTGACAATAAAAATCGGAAAATAATAAAGCGTCCATTCCGCAACCATCCGGAAACATTCCGCCACTCTTCGGAATCGTTCCGCCCCCTTCGGAAACATTCCAACACCCTTCGGAAACATTCCGACACCCTTCGGAAACATTCCGACACCCTTCGGAAACGTTCCGCCACTCTTCGGAAACATTCCGCCCCCTTCGGAAACGTTCCGACACTCTTCGGAAACATTCCGACACCCTTCGGAAACGTTCCGACACTCTTCGGAATCGTTCCGCCCCTCTCGGAAACATTCCGCCCCCTTCGGAAACATTCCGCCACTCTTCGGAAACATTCCGACACCCTTCGGAAACGTTCCGCCCCTCTCGGAAACATTCCGCCACTCTTCGCTCTTGTTCTTCTCTGTGTGCTCAGTGCCCTCTGTGGTTAATCTATTCTCTAAGTCTTCTCAGCGTGGCCACTGTCTCGGATCCGGTTGAAAATTCGGTAATCAACGAACCTTTGTTTCAAACCAGGCTTTTGATTGGACGAAGTGTTCTCTGTGTGCTCGGTGTTCTCTGTGGTTTGGCTCTTGTTTTTGGGGCTCTTCGGTTAGTTTTCTTTTTCTGTGGTCTAATTGGTAGGTAGCTAAAAAAAATCCCCGCCCGGGAGAGGACGGGTAAGTAAACTTACTTGTATAAGAAATATTTGGAGGAAACAGATGTGAAAGATTTCAGATCTTTATCAAGATATTCCTCAACCTTATTCATATCGTAATCGGATTCTTCCATAATCTCCTGGATTTTGGTAGTACCCAACGCTTTGTTAAAGGCGCTCATATGTCCCTTAGTCATCTCCAAAGGATTCTTATCCGGATAGAGTTCGTGAACAGCCTTAAGGAAATAGAGCTGAATCTTCATCAATTCCACCTTGTTGAAATCGACAATATGAATCTGCACACCACTCAAACCTGTTCCTTTACCAAAAGCGTAGTAAGGTTTGTAATGAATCGGGCGGAAGATAACACCAGGCAAATTATACGAATTCATTTTGTCAGTCAAATTCTGAGCGTCAATCCATTCCGTAGCGAAAGCCTGGAAAGGAATAGTATAACCTACACCGATTGAAACAACGTCACGAAGCTCACCGACGATACCGGAAACCACATAGTAGTAAGGGGAATCTTTGTGAGGAATGTGAGGAGAAGTAGGAACCCAAGGAAGACCTGTCTCTTCGAAAGTCATATCCCTTTTCCAACCATCCATTTCAACAACAGTTAAGTTACACTTAACGCCGTCTGTCAACATTTTCTCTTCGTTAAGCATCTTAGCCAACTCTCCGCAAGTCAAACCGTAAACATAAGGGATCTTGAACTTGCTGATGAAAGAGATATATTGATCCTCAACGATGCAGCCCTCAACCTTGTTACCGGTAAGGGGATTAGGACGATCTAGAACAATCATCTCAACGCCATTTTCGGCGGCGGCTTCCATTACAACACCCATAGTGGAGATAAAAGTATAAGAACGGCAACCGATATCCTGGATATCATAAATGATAGCGTCCAATCCTTCCATCATCTCTTTGGTAGGTTTTCTTGTTTTTCCGTAGAGAGAGTAAACAGGAAGACCGGTTTTCTCATCTTTCTGATTCTCTACCTTTTCACCCCCTTCAACGGTACCACGGATACCATGTTCCGGACCGAAAAGGGCAACCACATCAACCTCAGGAGCTTCGAACAAAATATCGGCTGTTGATTTTAGGCGTGAATCAACACCGGAAGCATTTGTTACGAGTCCTACTTTCTTACCTTTCAAAATTTCGAAGTTAGTATCCTTCAAAACCTCAATGCCTGTCTTAACCTTAACGTTTTGCGCCATAGCTAGCGAGGCGCCGAAAAGCAAAACAGCACATGTCAATAAAGCTTTTCTCATGGCTTCTTTCCTTTTTTAAGTCTTATTGTAGTTAGAATTATATATCACTTTTCCATCTTTTACGGTCATAACATTCAGGTTTTTCCCGACTTGATAAACAATTTCGGAATAGTGTTTCGCGTCGAAGACTGCGAAATCGGCTTTCTTGCCAGGTTCAAGGCTTCCGGTCTCTTTTTCCGCGTCGAGCGCTTTAGCTGCGTTGATAGTAACTGCGGAGATAGTCTCCTCTATAGTCATACCCATCTTCAGAGCCGCGAGACTCATTATCAAATTCAAATTCGCTATATGACTTGAGCCCGGGTTGTAGTCTGTAGATAAGGCGACAATAACGTTGTTGTCAATCAGCTTACGAGCCGGAGCAAAGTCGTATCCGAGAAAGAAAGAGACTCCCGGCAGTAGCACCGCTACTGTATCGGAACCGCTAAGTAGCTTTACATCCTCATCTCGTATCACTTCTAGGTGATCGATACTGGTCGCCTTCATCTCGAGAGCGAGTTCCAATCCGCCGACGTTATTAAATTGCTCCGAATGGAGTTTTAGTTTGAGACCGTTTTCCAGAGCGGCTTCAAATATTCTCTTCACATGTTCCACGCTAAAGGCAGTCGATTCGCAAAAAGCGTCGCAGAATTTGGCAAGTTTCTTCTCCTTGATGTAGGGGAGCATTTCGTTGATTATTATATCAATATATTTTTCGTTGTCGTTCTTATATTCCGGCGGGAAAGTATGAGCCCCGAGGAAAGTAGGAACGATATCGATATCGTAATCCGAATTAAGAAAACCGATAGTTTGCAAGAGCTTAATCTCATCGTAGAAACTGAGTCCGTATCCGCTCTTTATCTCCAAAGTAGTAACACCTTGGGCAATGTAATATTCAATTCTCGGGCGCATAATATCAAGGAGTTCGTCGAAGGAGGAATTTCTAACGGCGGTAACAGTAGCGTTAATTCCGCCCCCTTTCCTTGCTATCTCTTCGTAGCTAACTCCTTGTAGCTTCTCCTTAAATTCTTCCGCTCGTGATCCCGCGTAAGCGGTGTGTGTGTGGCAATCGATTAAGCCGGGGAGAATAACCTTTCCGGTTACATCGATAATCTCATCGAATTTGTATCGGAAGGTATTTTTGTTCTTAACGAACTCTTTAATGCGTCCTTCTTCAACAATGATGGAATGATCTTCAAGTGGATCGATTCTGTTCAGATCGGAACCGGTTTTGAAATTTTTCCCTTTGGTATCGACCGTAACAATTTGCGCCGGATTTTTAAATAATGTTTTCATTATGCTTCTTACTTTTAGGAAGTTTGATTCAAGATTGTAAAAATAGCCCTTAAGATCGAGATAATACAGGTAAATCGGATAAAATTTTGTTAAACATTCAACAATTTTGTAAATTAGAGGCTTGTAAAATAAAGGACAAGAAATATGCCTTCTGCAAAAAAGTTAAAGATTCTATTTGTTACATCAGAAGTTGTACCTTTTTGTAAAACGGGTGGACTTGCTGACGTTGCCTCCGCGCTTCCGCAAAAACTTCAAGAATTAGGTCATCAGGTAAGAATAGTTGTTCCTAAATACGGTGCCATAGATGAAAGAAAGTTTAAGATCCATGAAGTTGTAAGATTGAAAGATATTACAACGAATGTCGGAGAAAAAGAAGTTACTTTTTCGCTACGTTCCTCTTTCCTCGTAGGTCCTAAAGCGAGGGTGCAGATCTATTTCTTGGATAACGAATTTTATTACGGAAAGCGCCATAGTTTATACACTGAGCCTCTTACCGGGGAAGAGTTTGAAGATAACGACGAAAGATTTATTCTACTTGCAAAATCTGTTTTCGAATTGATACAAAAATTGGGTTGGATTCCGGATGTTATTCATTGTAACGACTGGCAATGCGGTCTTGTCCCATTGTATTTGAAAGAACTAATGAAGACAGATGAAAAGCTCAAGGGAATAAAAACTTTATACACAGTTCATAATATTGCCGCTCAAGGTAAATTTCCAAAAGAAGTTTTTGCAAAAACCGGCTTACCGGAAGGATATGTTTCCGAAGAAGGAGTACTATTCAAAGGGGAAATGAATTTCCTCAAGGCCGGCTTCACATATGCCGACGCTATCAATACGGTAAGTGAAACATACGCTAAGGAAATTTGCGAAGATGAGGGAGCTAGTTACGGCCTTCATGAAGTTATGTCCAAGCGAAAAGAAGATCTTTACGGAATTGTGAACGGAATAGATCCTCAGATCTGGAACCCGGAAATTGATACTAAAATAGAGAAAAAATTTTCGGCCAAAAAGCTGGAAGATAAAAAGGAGAACAAGGTAGCTTTGCTAGAGAAGTTCGGATTTGAAGTTAATCTTGAAGTTCCTTTGGTTGGAATGATTTCGAGAATTACCGATGTAAAGGGATTTGATTTGGTAGAAAAATCCTTCAAGGAATTGATGGGTTTGAATATGCAGTTGGTTCTGTTGGGCACCGGCACAAAGAAATATCACAGATTCTTCGAAGACGCAATGTTTGATTATCGCGGAAAGTTCTCTTGTTATCTCGGTTTTGACGATGAGCTTGCTCACCTTATTGAGGCAGGATCCGATATCTTCTTAATTCCGAGCCGATACGAAGCATGCGGTTTGAACCAGATGTACAGTCAGATGTACGGAACGGTTCCGGTAGTAAGAAAGACAGGTGGTTTGGCAGATACGGTTGAACCTTTTGATGCTACAACCGGGGAAGGAACCGGATTTGTATTCGAAGATTATTCGGCCGAATCGATGATAGAAGCTCTTTCGAGAGCAATAAATCTCTTCAATGAAGATAAGAAAGCATGGAGCACGATTCAGAAAAACGGAATGAGACAGAATTTTACATGGTTAAATTCCTCAAAGAACTACGTAGATTTGTATAAAAAAGTTGCGAAATAATAATTAATGCGAAATCACGCGGTTTTTTTAGATCGAGATAATACGATAAATTATGATCCCGGCTATTTGGGTGATCCCGATAAAGTTCGTTTAATGGAAGGAGTTGCCCGGGGGATCAAAAGACTAAGAGACGAGTACGGTTTTAAGATAATAGTGATATCAAATCAATCCGGAATAGCCAGAAAGCTGATCACGGAAGAGGATGTCCGTTCGGTAAACAACCGAGTAAATAAACTATTGAGAGATGAAGGGGCAGAAATAGATGCCTTCTATTATTGTCCCTATCATCCTGATTTCAGCCCACCTGAAAAATGCGGTTGCAGGAAACCTTCACCCCTGATGGTTGTAAAAGCTGCTAAAGATCATAATATCGACTTAAAAAAATCATATTTTGTGGGAGATATGCCTTCGGATATAATATGTGGTCTTGACGCCGGAGTTAAAAGTTCTATATTGTTGGCATTTGACAAAGGAAGTGAAAAAATAAATCAGTTGAAAAATGAAGGAAAAACTCCCAATTTTGTAGCTGCAAATTTTACAGAAGCTTGCAGATTTATTATTGAAGATTTCACCGGAGGAAATTGATTGCGGTACTTAAAATTTATTAACATTCTTCTTCTTGGGCTATTGCTTTTGAACGCATGCCAGGAAGATCCTACCTCATTGGGAGAAGACTTAATACCGGATGGGGACAAGCTGAAAAAAATTACAGTTGATACTTATACTTCTGATGTTTCACAATCAGTAATATCGTATAGTGATGAAAGTGTAGAGTACAATGCTCCTAGAGTATTGTTAGGTGAAAATACATTTGCCAAATCTTCTGCTGCTATGATTATCCGTAGCAATAATCTAAAAAATATTCGTCTTGCATTAGAAAGTAACAACATCGATATCTACTCAACTACATTAAGATTATATCCCACATATAAATCAGGGCAGGAAAAACTAAATTTTGGTACCTACTGGAGCTTTTACGATACCACAGCTTTTGATATAACCAAGGATAATATATCGGATTATATGGGAGGAGATAATATTGTAGAATCATTTAATGAAAACAATGATACACTTATATCGGTTGACTTAAATGAGAGTTTTATTAAAGGATGGTGCAAAGAGATAACCAGATTGGATAAAATTACTGAGGATTCCACAGTTTATTCTTTACTTGTGTTAGATCCACAATCAGAAACAGATAAGGTTATTGGGTTTGAACAAGTTGGAAGTGATTTTTCTCCTTCTTTGACAGTAATATATAAAGAGGTGGATGAAAAAAAGGCTGATACAGTAGTAATTCCAATAATATCAGTCTATTCCGTTTTTGACGGAAAACATCAGGAACCTGCTAATGGAATGTTTTATTTGCAAGGCGGGTTGGTTTCCAGAGCTAAATTGAAATTTGATTTAAAAGATTATTATGGTAACCATTTGGTACAAAAGGCCACTCTTGAAATAAAGGTTGATACAACTATTTCAAAATTTGGATCAGCAGATAACGATTATTTGCAAGCACTTATTCTTGACGATTCGGAGGATGCTAAACCAATTTCTAATTTTCGCGTTGTTGGGACACTAAGTAGAAATGGAGATACCTATTCCGGGGACATTTCCGGTTTTGTTGAAGAGTGGTTGACAGAGGAGATAGAAAATAATGGTATTCAATTAAGAATAGTGAATGACAAATCTCATGTTAACAAATTTGCATTTTTTGGTTCTGATAATCCGGACAAAAAACTAAGACCTCGTATTACTATTACATATACGGAGAAGAATGATGAAAAATAGATTTTTTTATGTACTACTCATTATGATGATTTCTTCTCTTATTTTTGCCGAAGGAGGATCTGTTTATACCCGATATGGTTTGGGAAATCCGTTTCATTATCAATGGGGATCACAGATGGGAACCGGGGCAATAGGAACTGCCTATTTTGATGGTGAAACAATTAATCTTTCAAATCCGGCTACATTTAGCGCAATTACTCTTACAAGGATGCAAACCGGATTAACCTTTTCCGGAGTAAAACTTGATGATGGCAAAGAAAAAGTAAATTACGGTGATTATACTTTCTCCGGTTTTGCTATAGCTCTACCGATAATGCCGACTAACGGGATAACATTTTCATTGGGATTAGCTCCGGTTACGGATGTCAGTTATGAGGTAATTTCAGTAGTTGAGGACGGAGAAGAGGATGTTGACCCTGGCAGATATAGTTATTCGGGAAAAGGTGGCTTGTCTAAATTGTTTTTTGGCTTATCTTATAGAGTGCCCTTAGATTTTACCATTGGAGCTACTTATGATTATTATACAGGCAAAATAGATCATATTTCTTCTCTATTGTTTGATTCTGCGACTGGAAATGAGGTTGAGCGATCATATATTAATAGAACAAGTTACCATGGAATGGGAGCCACATTCGGGCTTGTTTCCGCTGATCTTTCGAAGTATTTGGGAATTGAAAAGTTAAGTAATCTACATGTAGGTGTTTCTTATAATTATGTTTCCGATATTACGAATTCCAAAAGCCTTATATTGGAAAATACCTTAGTAACGGATATAAAGAGAAGCAGAGGAGAGGGTAAAACTACCCTACCATCAAAACTTTCTTTAGGATCAAGTTTTACTTGGGATAAAAATTACGTAATTTTATTCGATTACATTTATCAGCCATGGTCCGAGTTAAAAGAGAATGGTGTAAGTTTTCAGAATGTAAGAGATCTTCAAAGAATCGGCTTAGGATTGGAGTATAAGAATACCGGGCGAAGACTTGGCAGAAACATATGGGAAGAAATTGTTTTACGTGTCGGTGCCAGTTATGAAGAATCTCAATACGAGTTTAACGGAGAAGGCATTAATCAGTATTCGATAAACGCTGGTTTTTCTTTCCCTATAAGTGTTGCTAATACTATCGATATAGGTTTCGAATACGGTAAACGTGGCGATAATTCAAAAAACATTTCCGAGAATATATTCAAGTCGACCGTTTCTATAAGTTTCGGTGAGCTTTGGTTTATAAGAACGGAGAGATAACAACAAATATACGGAGTAAACATTGAAAGCAAAAAAAACATTAATTCTTTTTGCGGTTTGTTTCGCATTTGCTACTACTCTATTTGCTCAGCAAAATGCAAATCAGGAAGCTCTTGCAAAGATGAGTTTGTTTCATACTTATCATGCGCAAAAGGATTTCAAAACAGCTGAAGAATACGGATGGTATGTAATTAATAACGTCCCTGAGATGTTTTTAAAGTACAAACCATTCAAAAAAATGGAAGATATTTTGTGGTATATTCATGATAGTGTTGCAACTACACCGGAAATGCAACAAGCATATTATGATACTACAATCTATTTTTATGATAAGGCCATTCAGTACAAAGAGAAAAATTATGAATTGTTCTTTGTAAAAAAAGCATACATAGTTGAAAATTGGTCCGGATTACCGGCTGATAGCGCGATTGTAGCTTACGAATGGGCTCTTGAGAACTATCCTGAAGCTGACTCATATTATAAAGACAGATTGGGAATCTTGTATACCCAAAATGCTACAGAAGAGAACGGATACAAGCTAAAGGCTCTTGATCTATATAATAAATTGTCTGAAGCAGAACCATCCAATGAGACTTGGAATCAGAGATTAACAGGTATTGCAGAAAATATCGATGAGTTAGTTGAGATTACCAAAAGATCATGGGATCTTCAGAAAGATAACCTTGAAAAAGCTTGGAAATATGCTTCGGTTTGTATGAGAGCCAAAGAATATGAAAAAGCTATTGATCCTTTGGAATTCTTGGTTACAAAATCTCCTCAGGTTGTTAATTATTGGAGACAGTTAGCGTTGTCGTATCAAAAGATTCAAAAATGGAACGACGCTATCAGAGGTTACAAGACTTTGATAGATCTTGAACCGGATAACAGAGAGAATTATTTCAATATTGCTTTGGTTTATCAGAAAATAGATCAGTTATCAGTAGCAAGATCATACTTGCAGAAAGCTTCTAAAGCTAGCAAAGAACCTTGGGGATTACCTGTTTACACAGAAGGTCAGTTGTACGAACAAGCCGCTAGAAATTGCGGATTTGAATTCATGGACAAATGTGTTTATCAGTTAGCTGTTGAATGCTATTTGAAAGCTGCACGTATGGGGGGAGCAACTGCTTCTACGGCAAAGGAAAGAGCAATGGCTCTTAAATCTTCAGTACCTCAGCAGGAAGATTATTTCTTCAGAAAACTGAAATCCGGACAGACTGTTAAAATAGAAGGTAAGTGTTACGACTGGATAAACAGATCAATTACTATTCCTTAATAGAATTTTTTTATAATTATATAAATGGAAGAGTGAAAGCCATGCTAAATTATTTACAAAACGACGCTGAAGTTTTAAACGTCTATAATCTTGAAATCGAACGCCAGCAAAATAACCTTGAGCTTATTGCATCTGAGAACTTTGTTAGTTTGGGTGTCTTGGCAGCTGCAGGTTCGGTTTTAACTAATAAATATGCGGAAGGATATCCGGGCAAAAGATATTACGGTGGTTGTGAAATTGTTGATATGGCGGAAGAATTAGCCCGAGAAAGACTCAAAAAGCTTTTTGGTGCAGAGTATGTAAATGTTCAACCTCATAGTGGTTCGCAAGCTAATATGGGTGTCTTCATGGCTTTGCTAAAACCGGGTGATACTATTCTAGGTCTTAGCCTTGATCACGGCGGACATCTTACTCACGGTTCACCTGTGAACTTTTCCGGTCAGATCTATAACGCTGTCGGTTATCCTTTGAATAAGGAAACAAAGCTTCTTGATTATAACATAATTGAGGATCTTGCCGTAAAAGAAAAACCAAAGTTGATTGTTTGTGGTGCCAGTGCTTATTCGAGAGAATGGGATTACGCTAAGTTCAGAGAAATCGCCGATAAAGTAGGCGCTCTTTTGATGTGCGATATGGCTCATCCTGCCGGTTTGATTGCAAAGGGATTATTGAATAATCCTTTGGAGTATTGTGATGTTGTAACTTCAACTACTCACAAGACTTTGCGCGGGCCTCGTGGAGGTATTATTCTTGTCGGGAAAGACAGAGAAAATCCTATGGGGATAAAGACAATCAAAGGTGATCGTGTAAAAATGTTATCGGAAGTTTTCGATAGCATGATTATGCCGGGCATTCAAGGTGGTCCTTTGATGCATATTATTATGGCAAAAGCTGTTGCATTCGGCGAAGCTTTGCAAGATTCATTCGGGGATTATACCAAGCAAGTTGTTGCTAACTCAAAGAGACTGGCTGCCAAACTTATGGATAATAACTTTGAAGTCATCTCCGGCGGAACAGATAATCACTTGATGTTGGTTGATCTTACAAACAAAGGCATAAGCGGTAAGAAAGCCGAAAACGCTTTGGGCTCGGCCGGTATTACAGTTAATAAAAATATGATTCCTTTTGATACAAAGAGTCCTTTTGTTACCAGCGGTATTAGAATAGGTACCCCTGCAATGACTTCCAGAGGAATGAAAGAAGCCCAGATGGATCAGATTGCCGAGTTTATCAATAAAGCAATTGATAATTATGATAACGAAGCGATTCTCGAGACTATCAAAGCAGACGTAAAGACTCTATGTAGTGGTTTCCCACTCTATCCTGAAATTAATAAATAAGACTGAGTGGATACCAAGGAACAATACATTTTAGAAGAAAACTCCGGCGAAGCTGAAATGACCTTTTTAGATCATCTCGAAGAGCTTCGCTGGAGAGTTATTTATTCCTTAATTGGAATCGCAATAGGTACAATCGTCACTTGGATTTTTATAGATCCGCTAGTTGATCATATATTGCTTGCTCCTGCGAAAAAGGCTGCTATTCACCTCCAAAACTTAAGACCGTTCGGACAGTTATTTCTATTTTTTCAAATAGCCTTGATCGGTGGTTTTGTTTTGAGTATTCCTAATGTTTTTTTGCAGGTTTGGAAGTTCATAGCTCCTGCATTAAAAAAGAGTGAAAGACGGTACATTACATTAATTGTGGTCTTTTCGACTATTTGTTTTCTGGTCGGAATAGTATTCGCTTATTATATTATGCTTCCGATGACGATGAAGTTTGCCGCGCAATTCGGTAGTGTTGAGATTGAAAATAATTTCGCAATAGACGAATACTTTTCAATTATTATTAGTGTGATGTTAGCCGCAGGAGTTGTGTTTGAATTGCCAATGCTATCTTTTCTTTTGTCCCGATTGGGAATTCTGACACCGGGAATAATGAGAAAATTCAGAAGGCACTCGATTGTAACAATAATGGTTCTGGCAGCTATTTTAACTCCCGGTACTGATCCTGTTGCGCAAGTGCTATTAGCCATACCATT
The DNA here is from genome assembly GCA_942492055.1 of uncultured Ignavibacteriales bacterium. Lineage (GTDB taxonomy): Bacteria > Bacteroidota > Ignavibacteria > Ignavibacteriales > Melioribacteraceae > CALODP01. The sequence goes on from CALODP010000002.1 coordinate 490,991, forward strand.
GGTTTTATTGTATGAAATAAGTATATTCGTTTCAAAAATCTTCCAGAGATAAATTGCTCAATAACAAACTATCCCAAATAAAGAAGCCGATCGAATACGAATTGGAAATGTTCGAGGATGTTTTCAAAAGTTCCCTTAAATCGGATGTCGGCATTGTTGATCTTGTTGCTAAGTATATTTTAAAGCAAAAAGGAAAGAAGATCAGACCATTATTGGTACTTTTGTCCGCAAAAGTTTCAGGACAAATAAACCAACGTAGTTTCAGAGGGGCGACTTTAGTTGAAATGCTTCACACCGCCACTCTAGTCCATGACGATGTTGTCGATAATGCCAGCGAACGAAGAGGATTTCCTTCGATAAATGCCGTTTGGAAAAATAAAATTGCCGTGTTGATGGGGGATTATCTTCTTTCTCGAGGTTTAATGATTGCGGTTGACGGAGAGGACTTCGATTTTCTGAAAGTGATTACTGATACGGTAAAACGAATGTCGGAAGGGGAGTTGCTTCAAATCAATAAATCAAGAAAACTCGATATTGACCAAGAAACATATTACAGAATTATTTCCGACAAGACTGCTTCTCTTTTGGCTACATGCTGTGAGATAGGCGCTGCCAGTGCAACCGAGAATAAAGAACATGTTGTATTGATGCGAGAGTTCGGAGAGGCCTTAGGTATGGCTTTTCAGATCCGTGATGATATTCTGGATTATGTAGGAAAATCCAACATATTAGGGAAGCCATTAGGCGGAGATATTTTAGAAAAGAAAATTACATTGCCATTGATATACGCTCTGCAGCAAAGCAGGGAAACCGAATCGAAAAAAATTCTTAAGTATATAAAAGGCGGTCGTAAAAATAAAAATGTAAAAGACGTAATAGAGTTTGTGAAAAAATATCAGGGCATTGAATATGCAGACAAAATCGCAAAAGAATTTGCTCAAAAGGCAAAGGATAAGCTAAGTCATTTTCCTGATTCCACGAGCAAAGTTGCTTTGGCTACACTAGTTGATTACATTGTCGATCGTCAAAAGTAACTGATTCTCATAAAATACTTTCTTCTTATCAGATTATTTTTATATTTAAAACCTTGTCTTAGGGCACAAGACAAAGTCACATTTAAGCGGTTTATCTAGTGTGATAAACCACGCACTTTTATCTATTTAGGTGAATTAAGAGCTTCAATTTCTCAATATAGCGGGAGCTTATGACGAAATCTGTACTTGATTATTCACTAAAAATCAGATTACCCCTAACACTATTTGTGGTGATCGTATCATTCTTAGTTACCTTTTATGTCGCTAAAGGGGAAAGGGATGGAATCGGCTATAAACCGGAGCAACCGATTAACTATTCTCACAAGCTTCATGCCGGAGATATGAAAATCGATTGCAGATACTGTCATACGGGAGTATCCAAAGGGAGGCACGCCCTTGTTCCGTCGACAAATATTTGCATGAATTGCCACTCTTTAGCACGAAAAAACAAATCGCAAATAATAACACTAACCACAAACTACGAAAACAATAAACCGATCAATTGGATCCGAATACATAAAGTTCCCGAGTACGCCTACTTCAATCATAGTGTCCATGTGAATAATAATCTCGACTGTGAAAGTTGTCATGGTAATATTCGTAATATGGATGTTGTGACACAAATGAGAAATATGAATATGACCGGATGTTTGGAGTGTCACAGAAACGCCAAAGAGCGTCTAGCATATATTCCGGATGTTAATTTCGGACCGGAAAATTGTTCTGCTTGTCATAGATAAGAGGAATAATGGAAAAAAAGAAAATATCCAGGAAAGGTTTCTTTATTCGTACTCTTTTCGGAGGACTCGGCATTACTCTGATTTCTCAAATGCCAAAGTGGGTTAAACGTTTTGTTCCGGAAACTGTAGAGGGAAGAATTCGACTTTCTTCTACAGCAATTAAAAGAGAAAAGCGAGGAAGGTAATGGATAAGCTTTTCGAGAAAGAGTATTGGAAAAGTATAAGTGATTTTCGTGGGGAATCGGAGAATTTACTTGATGAATTCGGAAGCGAAATTTCGGAAGAGTTCGCTCCGAGTAATATGAGTAGTATTTCCCGACGAAAGTTCTTAGCGCTTCTGGCAGCCTCTTCGGCGTTGATCTCAACATCTTGTACGGATTATCGAGATAAAGGTGAAATAATACCCTACACTAAGCGTCCTGAGGGAATGCTTCCCGGAAGACCGGATTACTATGCCACTAATCTTTATGGATATAGTGTTTTGGTTAAAACCAGAGAAGGACGACCAATAGCAATCGAAGGAAATCCGGAACATCCGATTTCCAAGGGGAAAATCCCTGCAAATATTCATGCCGAAATACTGGGCTTATATAATCCGGAAAGGCTCAGGCATCCTATGATAAAAGGGGAAAAACGATCTTGGAAAGAAGTTAACAAAACAATACTATCTAAGCTTGCCACTGCACAAAAAAGTAGAAAAAAAATAGCCGTTCTTACCAACCATATTACCGCTCCTTCATTTCATAAATTGTTGAATAGATTCGCTCGTGATTATAATGCAGATTTATATTCTTTCGATCAAACTTACAGCGATGTCAAAGAAAAATCGTGGAAAGATTGTTTTGATGTAACAGATTTACCAGCGGTAAATTTTGATAAAGCAAAAGTAATTGTTTCACTAGAAAGTGATTTTCTTGGGGTTGATGAAAATGCTATCGAAAATTCGCGTCGATTTTCTTTAGGGCGAAATATTGAGGTGCCTCAAGAATTCAATCGACTATATTCCATTGAAGGGAATTACTCAATTACCGGAATGTCTGCTGATGTACGGATTCGTTTGAGGCCGGATAAGCAATACGAATTTGCTATAGCCTTACTTTATGAGATAGCCAAACGTAAAGATAAACTTTCTCTTTTACCTATTGGCCTAAAAACGAAAATCGAAGATAGAGGTATTGCGGAATTTTGCAAAGATAACGAGATAGAGTTTCGACTTATCAAGCAAATGATTTCTGATTTGATTACCGCTGGAGGCAAAGGGATAGTAGTAGCCGGAGAATTATTGCCAAAAGAAACTCACGATATTGTCAACCTAATCAATTGGATTTTGGGATCTTCTCAACTATTCGATTTTTCTTACCCGATTATTTGCAAAAGTGATATAACCACTGGGAGCGATTTTCAAAAGTTACTAAATGATATCAAGTCAGGGGAAATAGATATACTTATAAATCTAGACTGCAATCCGGTTTATCATCTTTCGTGGGGGAAGGAGTTGCTTGAAGGAAACAACAGGCTGGATAGTATGATTACTTTATCAACAATGCCAAATGAAACAACGGCGATATCCGACGTTGTTCTTCCGTCTAATCATCCCTTAGAAAGTTGGGGAGATAACTGTAGGCGAAGTGGAATCTATGAATTACAGCAACCTATTATTGAGCCGATCTTCGATACTAACCAAATCGAAGATATTATTATTAGTTGGATTGAAAATAGAAGTGAAATATTGAGAGAGTATTCGAAGTGGATTCGGGACTACGTAAAAGATAATTATTTCGGTTCGCAAAATAGTTTGTCTGGTTTCGAGAGCTTTTGGAGGCAGTCTTTACATGACGGATTTATCGATTATTCAAACGGCAAGGAAGAGGTGAAGCTTAAGTTCGATACATCGATATTGATTAATCATAGATTCGAAATAAGTTCGAATAAGAATCTATCTCTAGCCCTATATCCCGATAATTTTATAGACTCCGGACGTTGCGCATGGAACGGTTGGCTTCATGAATTACCACATCCTGTTTCAAAAATCACTTGGGATAATTATGCCGCGGTTTCACAGAAGACAGCAGAGTTGTTGGGAGTAGAATCGGAAGATGTTATTAAAATAGAATATGAAAATAGAAATATTGAAATACCGATTCTTATTCAGCCTGGGTTAGCAGATGATTTTATTGCAATAGAATTGGGGTACGGAAGAACTGACAGTGGGCTCGTCTGTCAAGGAGTAGGTGTAAATGCAGGCAGACTTATAAAATCCGAAATGTTAACCAAACCGCTCTTCTTAGGGAACATTGAAATTGTCAAAACACAGAAAAGGGCAAAGTTGGTTTCTACCCAAGAACATCATTCATTTGCAAAACATATTAAGGATTTGTCCAAAACAAGAAAAATAATTAGAGAGATTGAACTTGATAGTTATCTGAAAGGAGAACGAATTCCGCTGAAGCATTCTGATGATTTGGAAAGCATCACAAGAGAGATTGAGTACAAGGGTGAAAAATGGGGAATGACCATCGATCTGAATAAATGTATCGGATGTGCCGTTTGTGTAGCAGCATGTAATGTCGAAAACAATATTCCGATTGTGGGAAAAGATCAAGTTGCTGTCGGGAGGGAAATGCAATGGATTCGAATTGATCGTTATTATTCAGGGTCAATTGATAACCCGATAATAAATAATCAACCGATGTTGTGTCAGCATTGCGATAATGCTCCGTGCGAAAATGTTTGTCCTGTTAACGCTACAAATCATAGCCCGGATGGGATTAACCAAATGGTTTACAATCGGTGTGTTGGAACCAGATATTGTTCAAACAATTGCCCCTACAAAGTAAGACGATTCAATTTCTTTAATTTCAGAGACCATTTCAAAAACGCGTTAATGGAAAATGAACTTACCGGACTAATGAATAATCCTGAGGTTACAGTGCGCTCACGGGGCGTAATGGAGAAATGTACTTTCTGTATTCAAAGAATTATGGAAGCAAGGTCTGAAGCTATAAAAAACGGGGAAGAAGTCGGAAAGGCTGATATTAGTACGGCGTGTCAGAACGCTTGTCCGACAGATGCAATTCAATTTGGGAATTTGAATAACCGGAACTCTAATGTACACAAAATGAACAAGTCAGATTTGTGTTACCATGTGTTAGAGGAATTGCATATTAAGCCTAATGTCGGTTATTTGGCGAAACTCAGAAATACTCCTACGGAGGATTCAAATTGAGTGAATATAACTATACCAAGGAATTGCCCGTGGTAGAAGGGCGAATAACGCTTAATGAAATCGATGAACTGATTTCTGCTCCTTTGGATAGAAAGCCCGATAAGAAATTTTATATTGCATTGGCGGTTACTCTTTCGATGGTTTTAATCGGAGCGATTTCATTAGGTTTATCCTTTTACTATGGAACCGGAATGTGGGGAAATAATAATCCGGTCGGTTGGGGATTTCCTATTGTCAATTTTGTTTTCTGGGTAGGTATCGGACATGCGGGGACATTGATTTCCGCAATTCTCTTTTTGTTTAGGCAAAGATGGCGAAACGGAATAGCACGGTTTGCGGAGGGGATGACAATCTTCGCGGTAATGACAGCGGGGATTTTTCCTCTTATTCACATAGGTCGTCCTTGGCTTGCCGGATATCTGATGCCATATCCAAACCAGCATTCACTTTGGGTCAATTTTACCTCACCATTATTGTGGGATGTTTTTGCGGTATCCACATATTTTACAGTCTCCTTTATTTTCTGGTATATCGGTCTAATTCCAGATTTTGCTACTCTCCGTGACAGAACTAAAAGTAAACTAAAAAAGATAATCTATTCAATTACGAGCCTTGGTTGGAGGCATTCTAACAGACATTGGCAACACTACGAAATAGTCTATTTGATCTTAGCTGGTTTTGCTACACCGTTGGTGTTGTCAGTACATACAATAGTTAGCTTTGATTTCGCGGTTTCAATTTTACCTGGTTGGCATACTACGATATTTCCACCCTACTTTGTAGCAGGTGCAGTCTTTTCCGGATTTGCGATGGTTCAAAATGTGTTGATATTCATCCGCAAAATTTTTGATCTCGAAAATATAATCACTCTGAAGACACTGGAAAATATGAACAAAATTATTCTCGTTACCGGAATGATGGTGGGGTACGCGTACGGAATGGAATTTTTTATTGCTTGGTACAGTGGAGTTGAACCGGAGCAATTTGCTTTCATCAATCGAGCGTTTGGTCCCTACTCTTGGGCATATTGGATAATGGTTTCGTGCAACGTGATTTTCCCGCAGTTATTTTGGTTTAAGAAAGTTAGAAGGACAATTCCCCTTATGTTTGTTGTCGGAGTGTTGGTAAATGTTGGAATGTGGTTCGAAAGATTTGTAATTACAATTACTTCATTATCGAGAGATTATCTTCCTTCCAGTTGGGCTTACTACATGCCAACATTAACTGATATCGGTATTCTGATAGGGAGCTTCGGATTCTTTTTCACATTCCTTATTTTATTTACGAAGTCGTTGCCCGTTGTTTCTATTGCTGAAATAAAAAGTGTTATGGAAGGGTCGCAACCTGCACACGGAGAATGAAATGAGTGAAAGAATTACATATGCTTACTCGGCTATTTTTGATACTCCCGAAAAGATTGTGAAAGCCGCTAAAAGATTTAGGGAAAAGGGGTACACCGATTTTGATGTCAATACACCTTATCCTGTTCACGGATTAGATAGCGCGATGAAATTGCCGTCGTCAAAGCTTGGTTATGCTGCTTTGGTATTTGGGGTTTCCGCCGCGCTTGCTGCTTTGGCAATAATGTTTTGGATGGTTGTTCTGGATTACCCGATAGTAATTGGCGGAAAACCATTCTTCGCTTTTCCCGCATTTGTCCCGATTATATTTGAGGTCACTGTGTTAAGCGCTTCTATCGGAACTGTAACTACAATGATAGCACTTTTCTTTAAATTTCCGAATATCAGTCATCCGATTCATGATACCGACTATTTGAAATATGTTTCGAGCGATAGATATGGAATATATATAAAAGCATCTGATCCGGTTTTCGATAAAGTGAAAATCAAAGCGCTATTTGATGAACTGGGTGCCGAAAAAATAATTTCGATTTATTGGGAAGAGGAAAAACTTTCTTTTGTCCCCAAGACATTCGATAAAAGATTCATGCTTTTCCTCTTTTCCGTTGGGGTGATTACTTCAATTGCAACGTATTTTACATTGAACAAAATAGTGTATATGCCCCCCTTTAGCTGGATGTCAGAACAGAGTAAAGTTCTGCCTCAAACTGAAAGTGATTTGTTCTCGGATGGTTTTGGTATGCGGAAGCCTGTTCTCGGTACTATAAAACAAGGGTCTGGTCAATTAGTAGCTGTAAATGATAGTAATTCCAATTGGCGAGAGTATAAAAATCCTATTACATCGAAGCTCGATAATTTTGAAGCCGGAAAGGATAAGTATAATATTTATTGCTGTCCTTGCCATGGATATTTTGGGAGAGGGGAAAGTAGGCTAAGAGGACAATTCCCAAATCCACCGAGCATTCATTCTGAAAAGATACGAATGTGGAAAGACGGGGAGATATTTCGAGTAATGAAACTGGGACAGAATGTTATGCCTTCCTATTCTACTCAGATAAACGATAATGAAATGTGGCAAACGGTCTTATATATTCGAGCATTACAAAGAGCCATGAACGCAAAGGAGAGTGATCTCAATGAATAACAACGAAATGAAAATTGAGTATACTAGGAAGTCATTACCTCCTGAATTCGTAAAAGGAAGCGCTATTCTTTTTTCACTGGGATTTGTTATTCTATGTTTGGGATTTTTCTCCGATCATATTCGAGCAGCGTTTAACTCACTGATATTATTGATGTTTCTTTGTAGCGTTGGTCTTGGTAGTTTGTTTTTAGTTTCTCTAGAGTATATAAGCGGTGCAGTTTGGAGTACTCCATTCAGAAGAATTCCTGAGTTTCTTGCTGCCATTCTTCTCTTAATACCGGTAGTTGCCTTTCCTGTTTTCATAAACATGCATGAGCTTTTTCATTGGACTCATCAATCCGCTGTGGCAAGTGATCCTATTCTAAAAGGGAAGGAAGCTTATTTGAATATCGAGTTCTTTTCAGTCAGAGGAATTCTTTTCTTTGTGCTTTGGATTTTATTTTACTTACTTATCACAAGAACATCTCTTAAACAAGATAATTTTCCTGATCAAAAGTTAACGAAGAAAAACATCAGGCAGTCTGCGTTCTTTATCCCTCTATTCGCGATTACAATTACTTTTGCAGCTATCGATTGGATCATGAGTTTGGAACCGCATTGGTTCTCAACGATTTTTGGAATCTATTTTTTCTCTGGAACCGTTTTGGCAGCATTGGCAGCAACAACCTTTATTGTAGTTTATCTGAATGAAAAAGGGTATTTCGTAAGAGGAATAAAATCGGAGCATTACTATAGCTTCGGGGCCTTGCTCTTTGCGTTTACTAACTTTTGGGCTTATATCGCGTTCAGTCAATTCTTGTTGATTTGGTATGCGAACTTGCCTGAAGAAACCTTCTGGTATTTGGCTCGGTGGAAGGGAGGGTGGATTACAATTTCGATCATTTTGATTTTCGTAAGGTTTGTAGTTCCTTACATCGCTTTGCTTTCGCAACCATCTAAGATGAATCCGACCAGATTGAAATTTATCTCGATCTGGATATTGCTTGCTCATTTCATCGATATTTTTTGGCTGGTTATGCCTGCATATAGTAAAGAAAATATACCGATTGGGTGGATAGAATTAGGGACATTGATAATTTCCATAGGCATTATCGGCGTAATCTTCAGTGTCAAAGCATCCAAAAACAATCTGGTTCCAATCGGCGATCCGAAGCTTCGTCGCGGTATTAATTTCAGATTATAACGGTGGATATTATGTCTAAACTAATTCCGGAAGATGAAATAGATTTTAGAAAATTGATAAAGAGACCAATCCGGTTGTTCGGATGGATCTACTTCTATTTGTTAATTACTCTTTTAGTCGGAGGTATTTTCTATTCAAAATCAATCGATCGGATATCTCTGAATTCAATTCCAGGATCTTATTTGGATTCGCTGAATACTGAGCATGAGTTAAGCACAAAAAAAGGAAGAGTTGTTGCGGGAATTGATTTGAACATTTTGCGAAATCCGAATTCATCAATAATAGCAAAGGGGAAAGAAATATATACCTCTTTATGCGAATCTTGTCACGGAAGAGATGGAAGGGGAGACGGACCGGCCGGTTTAGCTATGACTCCACCTCCTCGTAATTTTTCCGAAACCACAAATTGGTCAAACGGAAAGAGTTTCCCCGCGCTTTATAAAACTCTTCAACTAGGGATATCTGAGAATGGGATGGCCGCTTATGAGTATTTACCTACACTAGAGAGGGTTGCAGTTCTTCATTATCTCAGAACTCTTGGAGAATTTCCGGAAATAACCGAAGAGCAGATTCAAGCTTTGGAGCAGACATATTCATTATCTCAAGATATTAGAACACCGAATCAAATCCCGATTAAAAAGGCTATTAAAATCATGATTCGCGAAAGCATTGAAAATAAGAAAAGGGAATAAATTTGATATGAAGAAATGTAGATTCCTTATAGCATTTTTCTTTTTTATTAGCTCTCTCTTTTATTCGCAAAAACTAATTGAGGTGGGAATTGATGAAAAGTTGGGGGACTTCATTCCTTTGGAGACTGAGTTTATTACCTCGAATGGTGATACTATTCAACTGAAGGAAAAATTTGACAAACCTGTTTTACTTGCCTTGATTTATTACGAATGTCCCGGGATATGCAGTCCGCTATTAACTGAGCTAGGTTGGGTTGCACAAAAAGTGGATCTTGTTCCTGGAGTAGATTATCAGATTATTTCACTTAGCTTCGATCATCATGAGAATTATAAGGTAGCGGCCAAATGGAAGAAAAATTATTTATTGCAACTGGAGGAGACCTTTCCCGATACCGCTTGGACATTTCTTACCGGAGATAGTTTATCTATTCGAAAAATAACCGATGCAGTCGGGTTTTATTTCAAGCCCGACGAAGAAGAGTTCGTCCATGCGGGCACTGTTATTACTCTTTCTCCTAAAGGAAAAATATCACGATATATTTTCGGAACAAGCTTTAATCCGTTTGATGTAAAACTTGCTTTGCTAGATGCCCAAAGCGGAAAAACCAACCCTACAATAGCAAAAGTATTACAATTCTGTTTTAGCTATGATCCGAAGGGGCGCAAATACACACTAAACATAACCAGAATAATCGGCTCAATAATGTTAATAGGAGTAGGATCCATTTTTCTTGTGTTGGTGTTAATAAGAAAAACGAAGCCGAAAACGGGGATGAGAAATGATTGAGAATAATTCAAATATTTCGGGGAAATCATTTTATCAGGAAGGTACTACAAAATCACCAACCGGCCTTCTTTCATGGCTCTTTAGTACGGATCATAAAAGAATCGGTTTGATGTATCTTATTGCTATAGCTTCCTTTTTTTTAGTTGGAGCTTTATTCGGGATATTGATGCGCTTGGAATTAATAGCTCCGGGCGAAACTATAATGGAGGCTCAAACTTATAATTCATTGTTTACCTTACATGGGGTAATAATGATTTTTCTTTTTATAGTTCCGGGGCTCCCTGCTATATTCGGTAATTTCTTTTTGCCTTTGCAAATCGGGGCTAAAGATGTTGCTTTCCCTCGCTTGAATCTTTTGTCTTTTTGGATATACATAATTGGCGCATTCCTTGTTTTAATATCTCTTCTTATCCCCGGTGGGCCTATTGATACCGGATGGACATTTTATATTCCCTATAGTGTTCGTTCCGGAACAAATATCTCTTTGGCAATTTTTGCTGCCTTTGTTCTCGGATTCTCTTCGATATTAACCGGACTTAATTTTGTTACTACTATCCATCGACTCAGAACAAAGGGAATGGGATGGTTTAAGATGCCTTTGTTTGTTTGGAGTCTTTACGCTACTTCTTGGATTCAGATTATTGCGACACCGGTTGTCGGGATAACGATATTGCTTGTTATTATGGAGCGTTTCTTTGGCGTAGGTATTTTCGATCCCGCGTTAGGGGGAGATCCGATTTTGTATCAGCATATGTTTTGGATCTATTCTCATCCGGCAGTTTATATTATGATTCTTCCGGCAATGGGAGTGGTATCGGAGATTATCCCGACATTTGCCCGAAGAACAATATTCGGATATAAGGCAATTGCTATCTCCAGTTTGGCTATCGCTTTTGTGGGATACCTGGTCTGGGCTCATCATATGTTTACTTCGGGAATGAGTGATGTTGCCAGAGCTTTATTTTCTCTACTTACTTTTATTGTTGCATTACCTAGTGGAGTGAAGGTCTTCAATTGGGTCGCGACTATGTACAAAGGCTCAATCGATCCGAAACCTCCATTCTTGTGGGTGATGGCTTTTATTGTACTATTCTCTATTGGGGGACTTACCGGATTGGTTGTAGGCTCACTGGCTACAGATGTGCATTTGCATGACACTTATTTTGTTGTTGCTCATTTTCATTATGTTATGTTCGGCGGAACCGGAGCAATTTTCTTAGCCGCTCTTTATTATTGGTTCCCGAAGATGTTTGGCAAAATGTATAATCTAAAAGTTGCGTCATGGAGTGTTCTTCTTTTCTTTATTGCGTTCAATCTTCTCTATTTCCCTAAATTTGTTTTGGGTTACATGGGTATGCCAAGAAGATACTACGATTATTTACCGCAGTTTACGGAGTTACATCTGATATCAACTATCGGCTCATGGTTGATGGGGCTTACGCTACTACTGATTATTTATAATTTATTGTCGGCATTGAAGAATGGTAAAAGATCACCGGAAAATCCCTGGGGTGGAGTTACACTTGAGTGGCACACAACATCTCCTCCTCCTTTGGAAAATTTTAATACATTGCCGGAAGTAAAACACGAACCTTATGATTTTAGTCAATTGAAGGAGTTGAAGCATGAGCAACTCTGAATCAACAATGACTTCTCACGATAATCATTCTCACCGTGATGATGTTGGGGCGAAAATGGGAATGTGGCTGTTCCTATTTACCGAAGTTCTTCTCTTCGGTGGAATGTTTTTAGTCTACGCTGCCTACAGATTTCAATACTCCGAACATTTTCATCTTGCCGGTCTGGAACTGGATGCTTTGATGGGAGCAATCAACACAATTGTTCTATTGACGAGTAGTCTGACAATGGCCTTATCTATTGCGGCTATTCAAAAAAAAGATATAAAGTTTGCCAAAATCATGTTGGCAGCCACAATCTTCTTGGGCATTCTTTTTATGGTAAATAAATACTTCGAATGGACTGGCAAATTTGATAAAGGAATTTTTCCCGGCTCGGAAGAGTTACTTAATAGAGAAAACGGTGAGATATTGTTCTTCGGATTGTACTACATAATGACAGGACTTCACGGATTACATGTGATTATCGGACTGCTATTATTGGTTGTAATGTATTTCCTTATTCTGAAAAGAAAAATATCATCATCGGATTATGTTAAGTTGGAAAACTCCGGACTGTATTGGCACCTTGTTGATTTGATTTGGATTTTTCTTTTTCCGCTATTCTATTTACTAAGGTAGGAGTAGCTAAATGAGGGATAAAAATAAAAAAGGTGGAAATCATTCCACTACCTATTTGGGTTATGTTTTGGTTTGGATTAGCTTAATTGCTCTTACATCGATAACAGTATCAATCGCCGGGATTAATTTCGGAGAAATTTCTTTGGCAATTGCGCTCTTTATCGCTGCAGTCAAATCATTTTTGGTGATTTCCATTTTTATGCACATTAGATACGAAGACCCTATTTTCAAAGTCTTTCTTTTATTAAGTCTTTTGACTTTGGTAATAATTTTTATTCTAACATTTTTTGATTTTTCATTCCGGTGAGGAGATTATGTTTACAGGACCATCGAGTCATACGGAAACGGTAGATGCGGTAATGTTTTATATTGTTGGGCTTTCTGTTGTGCTGCTATTAGGAATTACAGCTACAATGATCTATTTCGTTGTGAAGTACAATAGAAAGAAAGGGCATCAACCAAAGGATATTCACGGAAGCGTTATTCTTGAAACTATTTGGATAGCAATTCCAACGGTTATTGTATTATCTATGTTTTATTACGGCTATACCGGATTTAACAAACTTAGAGAGATTCCGGCAGATGCGATGGAGATTAAAGTGCTTGCCAGAATGTGGGAATGGGAATTCGAATATTCTAACGGAAAGAAAACAGACACTTTATATGTCCCGCTAAAAAAGCCAATTAAATTGGTAATGGAATCGGTTGATGTTAATCATTCCTTTTATATACCGGCTTATCGAATTAAGGAAGATGTAATAGCCGGAAAGATAAACTACTTAGCATTTACACCGGACAGAATCGGGGAATATGATATTGCGTGTGCCGAGTATTGCGGATTGAAGCATTCGATGATGTATTCCAAAGTAGTTGTGATTTCCGAACGAGAATTTTCCGAATGGATTTCGGATTCATTGAAAAATAGTATTCGGGAATAAATATGACTGAACTTACTCAACGTATCAAATATAACCGATGGAAAGCCTACTTGGCATTGGCCAAAATCCCGATTACCTTTTTCGTTATGCTTACTACTGTTGCGGGAGGAGTACTTTTTGCAGGAGTTTTTTCCAATGATCTGCTTCTCGGATCTATTGCCATTTTTCTTTTAGCTTCCGGTTCTTCTGTGATTAACCAAATTCAAGAAAGCGAATCGGATGCAAAAATGGAAAGGACTTCTCAAAGACCTATTCCTCTTGGACTCTTGTATAATTCCAATGCTATGGTATTTGCGGGAATTTTGATTTTAACCGGAATGATAATTCTAATTAGTCGAGCACTATATATAGCCTCTTTATTGGGAGTGGTCGCGATTCTTTGGTATAATTTGTTTTATACACCGTTGAAAAAATATTCTCCTTGGGCTGTTATTCCCGGTGCTATTATTGGCGCGATTCCACCTATGATAGGCTGGAGTATTGCAGGAGGATCAATCTTTGACTCGGAAATCCTATTGTTTGCGTTGGTTCTTTTAATTTGGCAGATTCCTCATTTCTGGTTGTTAGCTTTGCTGTTTGATCGGGAATATAAACTTGCCGGTTTTCCATCCCTTACCGATAAACTATACATTTGGCAAATTAACAGAATAACATTTTCTCTAATCAATGCCGTGATTTTGTTCTCAGGATTCTATCTTCTTTTTATCTATTCCTTAAATGTCTATTCTGGAATTCTATATCTTTTCTTCTCTTTTTCGCTTCTGGCAAAAGGAAGAATATTGGTAGTAAGAAACAGTATTGTGAATTATCGAAAAATATTCGGGTATCTGAATTTCTATATGTTGTTTATTGTTTTTTTCGCAATTGCGCTTAACTTTTCCGAATGAAAAATGAGGACTTTTATGGGAGCTTTGGATTCTATTGTTATTCCTCAATCTGAAAATAGTCTGATCTTGCTGAAAGCAATTTTATTACTGACTTACTTTATTTTGATTCCTTATTTGAGTCTTTTGATTGGAGGTGTATTCTTTTCCGTAATTCTGGATTTTTCAAAGAAAGGAGCTTACACAGCCATTCAAAAGAAAATTCTTTCTCCGATGATTGTTAACAAATGGCTTCCGATAATTCTGGGTGTAATTCCATTACTAAGTTCGGGCTTTATTCTATTGGAAATTCTCAATGAGGAAGGGAATAACGTTTTACAATTTTTGTTAATAAGTCTGATTACTTTCATTGTCGGGATAATATTCTTTTACCAATTCACTAATAGTCTTATTCTGAAGGAATTGTTTGAATCCGCTGATGATTCCGATATAAGCCCGGAACTCCTTAAAATAGAGAGGAAGACTGATTGGCATTATACACGTGGAGGAACTCTCGCTTTATTCTTCTTTCTGGTCTCTCTCTTTTGCTTAATCGGAGCAAATAATATTGCGGCGGAACCGGATGCATGGAGAGAAATTTCATTCGCTTCACTATTTAGTCTCTCTGTTTTGGTCGATTTTATTTTGGTGGTACTTTTTTCTCTTGTTTTTAGTGGAACCGTATTTGCAACTCTGCTAAAAGGAGGGAACGAAATTATCGAAAATTTTTCTTCCAAACTTGTAACGATGGTAGTCGTCTCTCTTGTAATTGCTTTGCCTTTAATTCTCGCCAGTCTTTATTTCGACTCGAAAGATTCATTAAATAATTGGGGAATACTATTCGTGGGGATTTCTATTTTACTAATCTTTGTCACTTATCTTTTTTCATACAAGATATTGAATGACACAAAGGTGAAAATATCAAACTTCTTTGCGGTTGTAAGTCTGGGTATTTTGTTATGCTTTATTGCTAAAGAACAGTTCGCTTTTAATACGGTTACAAAAATAAAATCCGAGGAAATTAGCAATAAATATTACGCGCACGTCAACGAGATGAAAAGCGCGATTGGTATCTCGGTTGTCGAAATAAGCGGTGAAGATATATTCAATGGCCGTTGTATTGCCTGCCACAAGTTTGATGTAAAGCTCGTCGGTCCTTCTTACAAAGAAATTATGCCGAAGTATTCCCAGAAGAAAGAGGATATGGTTAAGTTTATTTTGAAACCGGTAAAAGTTAATCCGGATTATCCGGCGATGCCTAATCAAGGATTGAAACCGAAAGAAGCGGAAGCAGTAGCCGGCTATATTTGGAAAACTTACGAAGGAAAATATCAATAATAAAAAAAACGGCGTAAAAAGAGGGATACTCTTTGGGGATATCCCTTTTTTATTTTTAAATTTGCTATCAAGAATTATGAAAGGATATTATGCTCACAATTTTGGAATCTATTAAGCTTTCAACCGAGTATTTGGAAAAGAAAGGAATTGAGTCACCCAGAACTAACGCTGAATTATTATTGGCCGATATCTTGAATTGCGGAAGAATGGATTTATATCTTTCTTTCGATAAACCGCTACAGGAAAAAGAAAAAAATCTTTACCGGGAATATATAGCGCGAAGAGGGAAATTCGAGCCGATGCAATATATTGTTGGATCGGTTGAGTTTTACGGTTATGAGTTTAAGGTCAATAAAAATGTTCTTATCCCTCGGCAGGAAACTGAAATACTGATCGAGAAAATCTTAGAGAACATCGATAAAGATGCGCATGTGAAGATACTGGATATCGGTACCGGGAGCGGAAACATTCCGATTACTCTCGCGAAGGAATTACCTAACGCCATTGTGAAGTCAATTGATATTTCCGTAGACGCGATCAAAACAGCGAAAGAAAATTGCGTAATTCATGAAGTAGCTGACAGAGTTGAGTTTTTCGAGATGAGTGCTTTTGCGCCAAGTGTTATAGATAGTTTCAAGGGGTTTGATATTATCGTTTCCAATCCGCCGTATATAAGTATTGAGGAATACAACGGTTTGCAAAAGGAGATAATAGATTTCGAACCTGCCGGAGCGGTTACCGATCATAAAGACGGATATAGTTTTTACAAACATATTTCATCAATAGCCTATAGTATTCTTAACGAAAAGGGAAAAGTCTTTTTCGAAGTAGGGCAGGGACAAGCTGATAGAGTTTCTTCTTTCCTTAAAGAGGATTTGTTTTCGAAAGTGACTTCCTTCAAAGACTATTTGGAAATTGATAGAGTTATTTACGGGGAGAAGTAATGAGAGCGCTTGTACAGCGAGTTTCCGAAGGAGGCGTTTATGTTGAAGAAAATAATCATGATGAAAAAATAAATAAAGGCTTTGTTGTTCTACTTGGTGTCTGCCACGAAGACGGAGAAGAGGAAGTAAATTTTGTCGCCGATAAATGTTGTAATCTTAGAGTCTTTGAAGATGAAAACGGAAAGATGAATATTTCCCTGAAAGATATTGCCGGTGAAATGCTGATTATATCTCAGTTTACCTTATACGGAGACGCAAGGAAAGGGAATCGACCAAACTTTACGAACGCGGCCAAACCTGAACAAGCCGAAAGATTATATGAATTATTTATCGAAAGAGTTAAAGCTAATATTGGTGAGGATAAAGTTAAGACGGGAATTTTCGGAGCGATGATGGATGTGAAAATCATTAATGACGGCCCTGTTACTATTTTAGTCGAATCAAAATAGATGCATTCTACTATTGTCATATTTTTGGATGGCGTTGGGATCGGAGAGAATGATCCCGACAAGAATCCGTTTATCAAAAAGAAATTCAAATTTCTGGAAGATACTTTCGGAACCACACCTCACTTGCAGAACAGTTATTTGCATAAGGGGAATGCATTCCTTTTTCCGGTAGACGCCTGTATGGGTGTTGAGGGGCTGCCACAAAGCGGAACCGGACAAACAGCCATCTTCACAGGAATTAACGCCTCCAAAGAAATAGGAAAACATTTCGGGCCTTTTCCTTACACCACTTTAGTCCCTATTATAAAAGAGAAAAGCATCTTCAAATGGTTTACAGATAATGATTACAAGGTCTCTTTTGTTAATCCGTATCCGAAGATTTTTTTCGACTATCTGAAAAGAGGGGGGAGACGATTGAGTGTTCCTTCTCTGAGTTCTCTTTTGACGGAAATCCCACTGAAGAAAACTGTAGATCTGAGAAACGGTAACGCGGTTAGCGCCGAAATAAACAATTACAGATGGCAGAACAAGCTAAAATACAAACTGCCGATAATAAAGCCGCAAACAGCTGCCAGAAGAATTTTCCGTATGGCCGAAAAGAATCAATTGGTTTTCTTCGAATATTTTTTTTCCGATCACCTTGGCCATTGGAGGAACAAAGATGAGTTCGATTATTGTTTATCAATATTAGATGAGTTTCTTCTTTATCTGATCGCTAATTGCGGAGAGGAAAGGACAATATTGATATGCTCCGATCACGGGAATCTTGAAGATATGTCGGTTAAAACACATACGCGAAATCCCGCTATCGGAATGACCGTTGGGAAAAACGCAAAGAAAATATCGGAATCGATAAAGAGTTTGTACCATATAAAAAAATCAATAATTGAGTATTATTGAAAAATATCCCTTAATCAGATTTGTAATTATTTTTTCTTTCGGAATTCTTCTTCAAAAAACTTTCTTGCTCGATTACAATCTGTTGATTCCCATCGCTATGGTTGCGATGCTTGGTAGCCTCTGTTCTCTCTTCGTTTGCAAACAAATATTAAAAATCTTTTTCCCAATTTTAATTCTTTCTTCCGGTGCCATAGCGTTAAAGAGCGCTACTCCGAATGCCGCATATCCCTTTGAAAAAGAACAAATGAAAAACGCTATTCTTTTTGGGAGAGTGATTAACCGGGATTTGCCGGAAAAGGATAAAGAACGGTTTGTTCTAATGACCGATTCTTTATTCTATGACAACGCGATGTTTATCGGGAATATCAGAGTCCAGTGTGTACTAATGAGGGATGAAAAAGAACATCTCTCCGCGTTAAGTATCGGGAATAGAGTATTGCTTCGGGGAACTCTCGCTCGACCTCGGAACAGACGAAATCCATACGAATTCGATTATGAAAAGTTTCTCTTAGGTAATTCTATTCCGGCGGTCTTATCTGTCAAAGGAGTTCACGAGAGTATCATTCTGGATAATGATACGGATTTCTTTCCAGATCTTGTTTACAGAGCCAGAGAAGGATTATTGAAACAAATTAAGTCTCTTTACCCCGATGAAGTAGCGGGACTCATCAGAGGCCTTTTGTTGGCCGATAGGAGAGAGATTGAGTACACAACCAAAGAGTCCTTTATCAATGCCGGAGTAGTACACGTTTTAGCTGTCTCCGGTTTGCATGTCGGGTTCATCACTCTGATTTTTATTTTCCTTTTCGGGCGAATGAATGTTTACGCGAAATATATTTTTACTATAATCGGGCTCTCTCTTTTCGTATTGATTACCGGGGCACCACCGTCTGTTGTGCGCGCTTCCACAATGGCAATCGCCTTAATACTTGGGTATCTTTCCAATCGATCATACGAGCCTCTCAACGCGCTTGCCCTGGCCGCTTTTGTTCTCTTACTCTACGACGCTTCCGAACTTTTCAACCCGGGATTCCAACTCTCTTTTTCTGCTGTAATCTCAATCCTCATTTATTATCCGAAATTATCACAAGTAATAAACGGATGGATGCTTTCATCAGAAATATTGAGGAAACTACTACTCTTTATTGCCGTCTCGTTATCCGCGCAAATCGGAACTTTACCCTTCACTCTTCTCTATTTTCATAAACTCTCTGTCGTCGCTTTGTTTACAAATCTCATCGTTATTCCTGCCATCGGAATTATCGTATCTCTGGCGATCTTGAGCTTGGTTGTATCAATCTTTTCTTACTGGGTGGCTTTGGTGTTTGCCGCTTCGAATAGATTCATTGCGCGCGCGATGTTTGGTTTTATCGATTATACCGCTTCCTTTGAATACTCCCATTTGTTTATTAATGATTTCTCCTTAGTCGATTCTATCATCTTCTATTTCGGTTTGGCTATTCTTACTCTTGGGTTAAGTCGGTTTTCCGGATTACCGAAGAAGCTCTTTTTCGCTTCTCTTATTATTGCGAACATTTTTCTTTGTCTCTCATTCGGTAAAGATAGCAACCCGATTGAACAAGGAAAGCTAAACATAATGATGATTGATGTCGGGCAAGGGGATTCCTTCCTACTGGTTTTTCCTAACGGAAAGACTGCCCTTATTGATGCCGGAAATGCCACTCCCTTTTTCGATAACGGGGAAAGGATTATCGCCCCTTTGCTAAAGAATCTGGGAATAGATAAAGTCAATTACGGTTTCGTTACTCATGTTGACGCCGATCATTACAAAGGATTCGAATACCTGATTAAAAAGGGGATGATAGAAAAAATTTACAAACCGGTTTTGATACCGAGTCTAAAACGAGATACAAAATTCGAGGATTTGATAAGGTCAAACAATACCGAAATAACCTATTATCACAAAGATACTATGGCTATTGGGGAATGCAGACTCTATTTTCTTAACGATACTACAAATACTTACTACCGCGCCTTCGACGCGAATAACAGCAGTGGCATTATTAAAATTGAATACGGAACTACCAAATTTCTTTTTATGGGGGATGCCGAAATAATTTCCGAAAGACTATATTGCCGTTTATATCGTGGGTTTCTCGAGGCTGATGTTCTTAAGATAGGACATCACGGTAGTGAAACAGGTACCGGGAATTTTTTCCTAAATTACGTAAATCCGAAAATTGCTCTTGTAAGTGCGGGAAAATTTAATAAATTTGGACATCCCGCTGAAGCGGTGATTGATAGACTAAACCGAAATAACATCAGAATCTTTAGAACCGATTTGCAAGGAGCCGCTATTTTGTCTTCCGATGGTTATTCGATTTCCGAAATTGATTGGAGAAATTATTAATCTTTGTGTTTTTCCGATTAGTCTGATATTTTTACAATCCCATAATTAGAAAGAGTGTTGTTACTGTGATATTCGAAAATGTTGATCTGAAACCTTATAATACATTCAATATTAACGCGAAAGCGAAATACTTCGCGAACGTTAAATCAATTCCGCAACTCAAAGAAGTAATTACCTTCGCTAACGAAAAGAAATTGGAGCACTTTATTCTCGGTGAGGGGAGCAACATTCTATTTACAAAGGACTTCGACGGTATTATCATCAAAAACTCCATAGATGGCATTGATATCTTAGAAGAGGATGAAAACACCCTTCTCCTTAAGGTGGGAGCTGGTGTTGTCTGGGACGATCTTGTTGCTCATGCCGTAAAGAACAATTGGGGAGGAATAGAAAATCTTACTCTTATTCCCGGAACAGTTGGAGCGGCTCCCGTTCAAAACATTGGGGCATACGGTGTTGAGGTTAAAGATGTGTTGGAAAAGGTTGATGGAATATACAGAGAAAGCGGAATCGAAGAAACAATTCCAAAGGCCGAGTGTCAATTCGGATACAGAGATAGTCTCTTCAAAAACAGATTGAAAAATAAATTTATAATCACCTACTCCTATTTCCGATTGAATAAAAATCCGGAAATCAATTTGGAATATCGCGCGCTGAAAAAAGCGTGTGAAGAAAAGGGGAGTAGATGTTCCTCGATATCGGAAGTTCGTGAATTGATTAAAGAGATTCGAGAAAGCAAACTACCCGATCCGCAACAACTGGGGAATGCAGGAAGCTTCTTTAAAAATCCGGTAATAGATATGGAGCATTTTCTTAAACTGCAAAAAGAGTTTCCGAATATCGTCTCCTTTCCGATTGATGATAAAAGCGTGAAAGTCCCTGCCGGTTGGTTAATTGAGCAAACCGGACTCAAAGGAAAACGAGTTGGGAATACAGGCACACATAAAGATCAGGCGTTGGTAGTTGTAAACTACGGTAACGCTACCGGCGATGAGATTCTATCATTCGCGAAGCTTGTTCAAGAAAAAGTTTTCGAAAAATTCGAAATTGAAATTCACCCCGAAGTGAATATTATATAAACTACTTTCAGAGAAAATAGAGGAAATATATGGCATCTAACGAAAATAATGGTGGCATGTTTAAATCAATTACCAAAGAGCTTACTCAGCCCTTTATCGATTTGGCTCATACTTCACGCGCCTTATTCGGTCTTAACCTTTCTTATGTTTTGGAAGGTCTTACTTATTTCGGCATTGTCGGATTATTAGCTATCTTTTTTAACGATTTTATTCAGCTTGATGACATCGACGCGGGCAGAATGGTTGGATTCCTAACGGCAGGAATTACAATAGCTATGCTTCTCTTAGGAGCTACCGTCGATTGGATTGGTCTTAGAAAATCTCTTCTTATTGCCCTAAGCTCAATGCTGATAGGAAGATTGTTCTTAACTATTTCTCCGACAGTCGGAGCGCCCGGCTTATGGGGTTCGGCTCATTGGATTTCCATGCTCGGAATTATGGGAATCGTTATTGGTTACGGTATCTATCAACCTGCTTGCTATGCCGGCGTTAAGATGTTTACTAATTCCAAAACTTCCGCGATGGGCTACGCTATGTTGTATGCCTTAATGAATTTAGGTGGTTTCTTGCCCGGACTTATTTCTCCTCCCGTTAGAAAGTCTTTCGGTATTGACGGAGTGTTTTGGGTTTACGTTGTTCTTACTGTCGTAGGTATAGGTGTTGTTTATTTTATTCTCACAAAAAAGGCAGTTAAAGCGGCCATCAAGGAGGCCGAAGAAAACGAACCGAATAAAGATAAAGTGGAAGAAAAAGACGAAATGGATGAAATGTCTTCCAAGGAAAAAATGAGATATTACATGAAAAATTTCCCTTTCAAGGATCTCAGATTCCTCTATTTTATTTTTATTTTGATTCCGGTACAAACATTATTTGCTCACAACTGGTTGACAATTCCCCAATACACAAGCCGTGCCTTCAGTGGATTTGTTCAAGAGAATTTCGAGTTCTTTGTAAACCTTAATCCGATTCTGATCTTTATTCTTACTCCTATGGTTACGGCTCTAACATCAAAGAGAAATACTTACACCATGATGATTATCGGTACTTTTGTTATGGCTGTTCCTACGTTTATTTTAGCATTGGGACCAACATTTACCAATTTGATGTTATACTTAATTCTTATGACGATTGGTGAAGCAATGTGGCAACCACGTTTCTTGCAATGGGTTGCGGATATAGCCCCGAAAAACATGACCGGAATCTATATGGGTATCGGACAGTTCCCATGGTTCTTAACCAAAGTGATTACAGCTATCTATTCGGGATGGTTCCTAATGAACTACTGTCCTGCCGATGCTCCTGTAGAAACAATGAATACCGAAGCAATGTGGTTGATTTACGGTGGTATCGCTGTTATTTCCCCGATCGGTTTGATATTGGCCAAAGGATGGATGCAAAAAGGATTCAAAACCAAACATAGCTAATCGGAATTAGTAAGTTCGGTAAATCCGATAACATAAATTTGAAGCTGCTTGTTGAGTAAGGGAATTCAATCCCCTAGCTTGGCAAGCAGCTTTTTTATTATGTGAAATGAGTATTAGATTTATTAGTTATAATTAGAGCCAACTCATCACCCCGATCCGGTTAAAAATTCGGTAATACAACATGCCGATGTTGTAAACCATGCTTTTGCCGGAAGCTCCGGAGGTGCGACATGTCTGTTAGCTCCGGATGGAGCGACATATTATATCTTTTATCTATTTGAATTCCAATCTAAAGGGAGAAGGCCTTCCGTGTAGAATATATTATCCGGTTGTGGAGCATGAATCTAAAACTCTTTCTAAGTCTCTTTTGTTTTCTCTTAAAAAAGAGATTCCAAATGAAAATCCATACTTTAACCAGAAGCCAGATATTACCTGTTACACTTGAAGAAGCTTGGACGTTCTTCTCCGATCCGGCTAACCTCAACAAAATTACTCCGAAAGATATGGGATTTGATATCGTCACTGAAAACCTTCCCCCGATGTATGCCGGACAAATTATCGAATACAAAGTAAAGATTTTTCCTTTCGTAAAAGTTTCATGGGTTACCGAAATAAAAAATGTAAATCATAAAGAGAGCTTTATCGATGAACAAAGATTCGGGCCTTACAAATTCTGGCATCATCTCCATCGATTCGAAGAAGATGAAAAGGGAGTTGTAATGACCGACCTTGTTCACTATGCTCTTCCGTTCGGTTTCCTTGGAAAGATAGCCCGCTTCCTCTTTGTAAAACGAAAACTCGATTCGATATTCGACTATCGTTTCAAAATACTGGAGGAATATTTCAATTCTTCTTACGGAAAAAAGAGAAACACGAAATAGATAATATCATGAACGGGACTCTATTCTATCCTGTTGTAACCATTAAACAGAACTGAAAAATATTGATAGAGATTATAAAGAGTATCACCTTCAATAAAAAATGGAGCACTGAAATGACCGATGATAGCAAATGCCCTGTAACGGGAAGTAGTGGCAGTCAGGTAGCGGGAAGTGGAACTTCAAACAAAGACTGGTGGCCAAACCAGCTGAATCTCAATATCCTCCACCAACATTCATCCAAGTCTAATCCTATGGGAGAGGATTTTAACTATGCGGAAGAATTTAAGAAACTTGATCTTGCCGCTGTTAAGAAAGACTTGTACGATCTGATGACCGACTCGCAAGACTGGTGGCCTGCTGATTGGGGGCACTACGGTGGTTTGTTTATCCGTATGGCATGGCATAGTGCCGGAACTTATCGTGTAGGGGATGGGCGCGGTGGCGCTGGAACCGGCAACCAACGGCTTGCTCCGGTAAATAGCTGGCCTGACAACGCCAACCTCGATAAAGCCAGAAGATTACTCTGGCCAATCAAACGGAAATACGGCAAAAAAATCTCATGGGCCGACCTCATGATTCTTGCGGGAAACTGCGCTCTTGAATCTATGGGATTCAAAACTTTCGGTTTTGCCGGCGGAAGAGTAGATCTTTGGGAACCGGAAGAAGATATTTATTGGGGAGCCGAAAAGGAATGGTTGGCAACAAGCGACAAACCGGATAGCAGATATAGCGGCGAAAGAGAGCTGGATAATCCGCTGGCTGCCGTTCAGATGGGGTTAATATATGTAAATCCGGAAGGCCCCGACGGTAATCCGGATCCGGTGGCTTCCGGTCACGATGTTCGTGAAACTTTTGCCCGAATGGCTATGAATGATGAAGAAACGGTCGCGTTGGTTGCCGGTGGGCATACCTTCGGAAAATGTCACGGCGCCGGACCGGCCACTCACGTTGGTCCCGAACCGGAAGCCGCTTCGATTGAAGAACAAGGGCTCGGTTGGAAAAGCAGTTTTGGTTCCGGTAAAGGAATAGATACTATAACCAGCGGTATAGAAGGGGCATGGAAACCTAATCCTACTAAGTGGGATCTTGGATATCTGAAGGTCTTGTTTAAATACGAATGGGAGTTGGTTAAGAGTCCGGCCGGCGCTAATCAGTGGCTTGCTAAAGATGTTGAGGATGAGGATATGATCACAGACGCTCATGACCCGTCGAAAAAAAATCGACCAATGATGACAACAGCAGATCTTTCCCTGCGATATGATCCCAAATACGAACCTATTGCACGTAATTTTCTTGATAATCCGGAGGCATTCGAAGAGGCTTTTGCGCGCGCCTGGTTCAAATTAACTCATCGCGATATGGGACCCCGTTCACGATATCTTGGTTCCGAAGTTCCGGCCGAAGAACTTATCTGGCAAGATCCGGTTCCTACTGTTGATCACATTCTTGTCGACGAAAAAGATATTGCTGAACTCAAAAACAAAATCTTGAATTCCGGATTGTCAGTTTCCCAACTGGTTTCCACAGCTTGGGCATCCGCGTCCACTTATAGAGGCTCCGATATGCGAGGGGGAGCTAACGGAGCGCGTATTCGTCTTGATCCTCAAATAAATTGGGAGGCTAATCAACCTGAACAATTACGAATTGTATTGGGGACTCTGGAAAAAATCAAAGATAATTTCAACAATGCCATGACTAATGGTAAACAAATATCTCTTGCCGATTTGATTGTCCTAGGAGGATGTGTGGGGATAGAGCAGGCTGCGGGAAAGGCAGGTTTTGATGTTACTCTTCCTTTTGCCCCCGGACGTACGGATGCCTCACTGGAACAAACTGATGTAGAGTCTTTCGGTGTGCTTGAACCAATGGCTGACGGATTCAGAAACTACCGGAAAAATAATCTCGCCGTTCCATCCGAAGAAACGTTGATTGATCGCGCCCAATTGCTAACCCTTACCGCGCCCGAAATGACAGTCCTTATCGGGGGAATGCGTGTCTTGAATACAAACTACGGGCAGGCTAAACATGGTCTTTTTACTAATCGACCCGAAACTCTAACTAATGATTTTTTTACAAACCTGCTAGATATGGAAACCGAATGGAAGCCTTGCGCGGATGATCCGAATCTTTTCGAAGGGAGAAACAGATCGAATGGTGAAATAAAATGGACTGCGACACGAGTCGATCTGATATTCGGTTCAAATTCCCGGCTTCGTGCTTTGGCCGAAGTATACGCATGCGCCGATTCCCAAGAGAAATTTGTGAACGATTTTATTTCGGCATGGAACAAAGTTATGAATCTGGATCGCTTTGATCTTAACTCTTAAAATATTACTTCTATTGAGCCTTAGCAGACACGCTAAGGCTTTTTTTTAGTTGTTTACTCATTAATATTACCGGATAGCGTGGGAAGAAAGCTCTGTTTAATAAAATGAAGACTTTGCATCACTAAAATTAAAGACACATGTCCGGAAATGAGCTTCATCTCTCGAATGTTATCCATTTTAATGTAATATGGCACAAAGGTGTTCGAAAGCAATCTAAAAGATCTTTGTAATGACGAAAATGTAGAATAAGAGGCAAAAATGCCGGAAATGTAACAAATTTGCGAAAAATATGACCTATGGGGCTCGGAAAAGAACCGATTAGGCTTCGAATAGGATTATTATGAACAAAATGTGACAAAAATGGGGAAAAAATGATATTTGATCGATCAAAAGTCATTTTTTTTTCTCATGTGTCATATTTTTTTCTTTTTTATGACATTCTTCGACAAATAGTCACTTTTTCTGCCACGTTTGTTCTATTCAAGTGTCAGTTACTCGAATAATATTTATTTTCCCCTTATTCCTGATATATTTGCCCGCTTTATGTCTTAAACATGAGCCGGTAATTGATTTGTGTGATTTTTTCTTTGCAAGCAAGAGACTATTGCCTGATGTTGGATAATTA
Source organism: uncultured Ignavibacteriales bacterium (assembly GCA_942492055.1). Taxonomy (GTDB): domain Bacteria; phylum Bacteroidota; class Ignavibacteria; order Ignavibacteriales; family Melioribacteraceae; genus CALODP01. The sequence goes on from CALODP010000002.1 coordinate 517,555, forward strand.
AAAGAATTTTCGTCATTTTCCGCATCGTTAGCGCCCGATAAATTAGGCTTTTGCCTCTTCCTGTGGTTTTATGCCTTCTCATTATTCGTTTCTCCTTTTTCGGGAAAATTTGTGTCACTTACCAGAAGCCTATCTGAATTATTTGCCGTCAAAAGGGGAATTAAGTTTAATAAATCTCAAAATAAGTTTTGTTGCCCGTTCAGAACGGAATTATATAGTTGAATAAGTTGAAGCAATAGTTTAACTTAAATCTAAAATTACAGTTTTCGTTATCGGGGAGAGAAGGCTGTTTATTTCGCATAATTTTATACAAGGTTGCAAAATTAATATGTGGAATGGAAGAAATAATTATAAAAAAGGTTTTCAAAGAATTGCTGTTGTTTTATCAACACTATTACTGTTCTTCTCTCTTTATCAAGGATATGAAACACGTTTAAGTGAACTGTCAAAAAATAGAAGTCTTGAAGAAATTTTCAATAAATGCCAAGAGCATATTATTGAATTATCGAGCAAACTAATGAGAAATGGATATTATTTAGCAGATGGAAGCAGTCGATTTGAGAAATTTATTGTACTTGGTGAAAGACAGGAAGCTAATCAATTAATCATACAGTCAGACTCCTTAAAAAAGTATTTCCCTGATATACTAATCAAGAAAAATGAGATAAGTTTCGCTGCTCTAATTGATTCATTGAATGGTCGACAAATCTGTGATAGTACAATACTGAGTTTTCAATCCTATTTAGTAGCAAACAATTGTAATAAACCAAATGAAATGAAACACTCTATTATATTCAATTATATTCTCATACCAATCGGATATTTTATAATTCCTTGGATAATTTATTTTTTAGTTATTTTTATTTGGAATGGTTTTAGAAAACCGAATTTCAATTAGCATTCAGTGGTTATCAACCTGACAAAATAATTAGTTAACCGAGATTTACTAATTCAAAGGAAACGTGTTTGAGATAAATAGATGGTTGGCGCAGTGGCCAAATTGAAAATTATAATCATTGCGATGAAAGATAGGTAGCTGTTCTGGATAGTGGCTTTACTCTGTATTGCTTAACTTGGAAAGCGACTTTTGATTTCATTAATATTGTGATAGAAAAAAAATCAAGAGAATAATCACCAGTGTACTAACATGCGGTCAGTTGATAAGGTTTCAGTGGTATCTTAAGCAAAGCAACCAGCTTCAACTTTTCTTGTATCTTTATAGATTAAAGCAGTTTTCGCAAATGTCATTTTGAGCGAGTAGTATTTGGAAAAATGAGAAAGTGATGAGAATTGAAAAAATTACAAATAACAAGAAGCAATACATTGATTTATTGCTTTTGGCAGACGAGTCTGAGGAAATGATTGACAAATATTTGGAAAGTGGCGATATGTTTGCGCTATACGATGATGACTTGAAGTGTGTTTGTGTTGTTGTAGAGATAGACAAAAAGACATGTGAATTGAAAAACATAGCAACTTACGAGAAATATCAAGGGCAAGGGTACGGTAGAAAATTGATAAATTTCATTGCTGATTTCTACAAAAATGATTACAAAATGATGTTGGTCGGAACAGGAGAAACTCCAACGATTTTGTCATTTTATGGAAGTTGTGGGTTTGAAAAGTCTCATTTTATAAGGAATTTTTTCACCGATAATTACGACCACCCTATGTTTGAAGAGGGAATACAACTTATTGACATGATTTATCTGAAGAAAGAATTATAAATACCGTTTATCAACACGGACTCTGTTTTCAAAATGGCATTCTTGTATTGGGCGCCATTCCATACTCTAGGAGATAATAAAATGAAAAATTCTATTCTTTTAGTTTTCTTTCTCTCATTGTTACTTGTCAGTAATTTAGCAGCTCAAAATCATTTCGGCATCTCCGTCGGGGGAGGGTATGTTTCCACTTCGTTAGATAAAACCAAATTGCCTTACTGGGAAGATGGTTACTTAATTAAATTTTCCACTGACTACAACCTCACCGAAAAGATTGCTCTATTCTTCTCTTCTTCCTATCAAAGACACATCTTTAATAAGCGGCTTGTAAGTGTTGGGGTTCCTGCGGTAGCCGGGTATAGATACAGCCTTAGGGGTGAAAATAGTTCCGTTATTGATTTTTCCGTGGGGGGCAAGTTGTATATGTCAGACTCAAAAATAAGGCCATATTTAGTCATCGGAGCCGGATTATTGTTGATAAATCAAGGCAAAGTAGAGCTTACAAATTGGATGGAAGGGGATCCGACCAGAACAACAAGCCTATATGCCAACACAGATAAAAATTACAGTTTGGGGGAGATGAATTTTGGAGCCGGTTTGGAAATAGAGTTAATTAACAATTTTTACCTGGGAATTGAGGGGAAACTGGTTAGTTGTTTCGACGGGCTCTCATATTTTCCTTTAGCGGCCTCGATGAAGTTCGGATTGTAGAAAGTTGGTTATTTCCTGTGTCGCAAGTCGAAGGGGGGATAGAATTAGTTTGTCAACAATACAATAAACTAACAAAGGTGGGTAACAATGACAAGATTATTTTTAGATAAGTTAGAAAAGCCAAATTATGAAATGCTATAAAACCCACTTGGCAAATTATATCAATTTGGGAAAAAAATAAGAATACTCTTAACGTGTCTAGTCCTCGGAATCGTCCCGCCACTATTCGTTCTTGCCCTTCTCTGTGCTCTCGGTGTTCTCCGTGGTGAGTCCCTCTGTTCCTTAGTTCGCCTTTCGTTATCCTATGGTTCGGCAATAATTTGCCACCCGAAAAATAATTAATGTACGGATTTGAGAAAATTTGTAAATTACCCGTCGGCAAAAAGGGAGATACGCAGATTCCTCTTCGTTTCGAGATAGCTTGCCGTAAATAATATTTTTTCCCGTTTGAAGTGGAAATAACAGTTTTAGTATAGGAGAAAATGAAAAGAATGAACGCTTTGGGCAGACATATTTTGGTGGAGTTTTTCCGCTGCGAACCGAACATCATGAATGATGTAGTAACAATCGAGACCGCAATGGTAGACGCGGCCGAGAAATCGGGAGCTACGGTTATAAACTCGAACTTCCACCACTTTTCACCTTACGGGGTTTCCGGAGTTGTAATAATTCAGGAAAGTCATCTTGCTATTCATACATGGCCGGAATATCAATACGCGGCTGTGGATCTCTTTACATGCGGAGATACTGTTGATCCTTGGATCGCTTTCGATCATTTGAAAGAAGTATTTCAGGCACAAAACTATTCCGTATTGGAATTACACCGCGGTTCTTTGAATCTTTTGGAAAGAATTCCTTTTAACGCCGAGAATTTCAGAAAAGCGGCTGAGGATAGAATTAAAAATAACGGTTTCCACAGAAATATGTGGTTGACCGATAAGGACGAAAACATTGCTGTTTCTTTGCGAGCCGAAGGGAAGGTTCTATTCGATAAGACCGGGGAATTCCAGCGAGTACGTGTTTACGACGCGCACGGCTTCGGAAGAACATTGATGATAGATAATATGTTTATGACCACCGAACGGGACGAAGCTCATTATCACGAGATGATAGTTCACCCTGCGATGTTTGCTCACGGAAACGTGAAAAAGGCATTGGTTATCGGAGGAGGAGACGGAGGTACAATCCGCGAAGTTCTTCGCCACAAAGGGGTAGAAGAGGTAGTAATGGTAGAGATAGATGAGAATGTTGTAAACGCCTCTAAGGAGTTTATGCCTAAGCTCTCATGCCAGTTCGATAATGAGAAGTTGAATCTGATTATCGGGGACGGAATAAAATATGTAGCGGAAGCCGCTGACGAATCGTTCGACTTGATAATTGTTGACGGTAGCGATCCGGTAGGCCCTGCAGAAGGATTATTCACCGAAGATTTCTATTCCGATTGCAGAAGAGTCCTTAAGTCAAACGGTGTTCTTGTTGCTCAGGGTGAGTCTCCGGTATTCAATCAGCAGGTATTCATTGATCTTAATAAATGTTTGAAGGCCGTATTCGAAGAGAAGAAAGTAAATGTTTCGGTTTATCATATTCCTACTTATCCTTCCGGTGTCTGGACATTCCAGACCGCGTTGAAAGGGGATACCGATTTAACAGCCGTTAACAGAAAAGAGATTGCCGCTTTTGTTGAAGAGCACGATTTAATCTACTACAACTACGGTGTTCATCTAGCTTCTTATATGTTGCCAAACTTCATAAAGAAATTGGTCGATTAAAAAATACCATATAATAGATTTGGCCTCGCTTTCGGGCGGGGCTTTTTTGTTTTAAAGAGAAAAAGCCCCCCGAGCGAAACCCGGGAGGCTACTGTGGTTATTTAAGAAGAGAGGGTATATGTAGGGGCCTACATATATCTGTTCTTTAGTAATTTTGTCTCTTTACCGTTCCACCCTTTCTCAATTCCTTTATCTTCGGAAAGTTTGAATTTTCCGATTAGTTCTTTCAATTGTCGTGTCAGGGAGTTCAAATCGTTTGAGGTCTCCGCGATGTTGTGTATTCCGGTAGCCGATTGTTCCGTTACAACCCGGATTGTTTCGATACCGGCCATAATTCTGTTGCTCTCTTCCGATTGATGTTCGTTGTCGTTAGCGAGAGTGGTAATACTTTCTACAATGTTTTTCACACCGGCAATTATTTCGTTGAGAGATTCTTCGGCCATCTGCGCGGAGGTTTGGGCTTCCCCGACTTTCTCTCTTCCTTCGGCCATAGTATTTACGGCGTTCCCCGCGTCCCCTTGAATTTTCTTAACCATCTCCTCAATATCTTTTGTAGATCGGGAAGTCCTTTCGGCAAGTCTTCTTACTTCGTCGGCAACAACCGCAAAGCCACGTCCCGATTCACCTGCTCTCGCTGCTTCGATTGCGGCGTTAAGCGCCAACAGATTTGTCTGATCGGCTATATCATCTATTACCTTTGTAACCTCTCCGATTGCCTTGCTACTTTCTCCGAGGGCAACAATAGTTTCGGCGGCGCGCGAGAATACTTCCGATATTTGTTCCATTCCATGAAGAGTCTGGCTAACTGTTTCCACCCCTTTGGAAGCAACACTTTCGGAATTTGAAGCGTTGTTGGCTGCTTCCATAGCGTTTTTGCTGGTGTCCATTATTGTTCGAACAACTTCCTGCATAGCCTCGGCTAGTTCGTTTGTTTGCTTTGCCTGTTCAACCGCGCCGGTTGAAATCTCTTCGGAGCTTGAAGATATTTCGCCACTTACATCATTGATCAAATGTGACGCGTTGATAATCTGAGTAACAAGCTCTCTTGTTTTTCCCATAGCGGTATTAAAGCCAGCGAACAATTTCCCGATTTCGTCATTGTCGGTAACTTCCAGTTTGCATGTGAGATCCCCCTCTGAATATCGGTGCATATTAACCAGAACTTTTTCTACACTATTGGAGAGATATTCTTTCTGTTCGATAAGTTCCTTTTTCTGAAGTTCAATTTCTATATTCGCGTTTTCGGCTCTTTCTTTTTCGCGCAGTACATTCTCACGAGTTTCTTTGAGATGGGAGATCATTGTGTTAAATGTAGAACCTAGTTCTCCGATCTCGTCGTTGGTTTTTACATCTACGGAGATATCGAAATTTCCGTCCCCGATTTCTTTAGCTGTTTTATTAAGATCCTTTATGCCTCTGAGAATTAATTTGGTTACTACCCACATGATTAGCATTCCCAAAACAAAAATGCCGAGATTAACCATAATGGTAGTAAACATGTTGTCCGCCATTTGCTCGTTAATCCCCTTTAGGGAATACATTAGAGAGATATGTCCCTGTGTAAGATTGTTAAACTTAATCGGTGTTGCAGTCTTAAGGGTATTTAATTTGTTATACTCTTTGCTATCCGGATAAATATTCTGCGGATTGTAGCAATATCGTGTTTCTCCGGACTTATCAGTTACGGAGATATAGAATACGTTATTATCCTTCTCAGCCCATTTGAATAATTCACCGATGACTTTTTCATTTTCGTCGGTTAATCCGGATCCGGCAGCTATGGCTAAAGATTCTGATAAAGTTTCTACTTGTTTGTTAATAGAAGTAAGGACTCTTTCCCTTTCGTTGGAAGGGTAGTAGAATACGTTGAATACTTGCATTGCAAGTAACATCAAAAATGTTGTAGATAGTATCTTGAATTGAATAGACCTATCTCTTAGAAAACTCTTCTTCATTTTCTTTCCCACATATTATGAATTTAATATTTATTTATTCCTCTCTTGCGTAATTGCCCCTTGACGCAAGACTCAGCATGTAGCCGGATTATGAATTAATTCTTTCTTAGAAAACAGTTTTTTCTCTTTTTGCTTTGGAAGCCAGATTGTTACGGTTGTGCCGTTTCCTTTTTCGCTTTCAATTGTGATATCGAATTTGTTTAGTTCGCATAGTCGTTTCACTAAGGCCATTCCCAGTCCGTTGCCATCGTAACTTCTTGAATATCCGGTTTCCTCTTGCGAAAAGGGTTTGTAGATCGAATTCAGATATTCTTCCGTAATCCCGATTCCCGTATCTTTCACTTGGATAATATTGAAAAGACCGTTTTCCGTTAATAGTATCTTAACTTTTCCTTTACGGGTGAATTTTACACTGTTGTTAATAATATTATCCATTATTTGAGTTGTCGTATATTCGTCCACCTTCACAATCGGGTGACCGGAGTTTAGCAACAAACGGAAATCAAGGTTTTTGTCGTGCGCTTCGAAACGATACTTTTGATATTGATCGTAAAGGAGGTCGTTAAGATTTACTGTACGCGGCTCAAGCTTTAAGGTTCCGGCCGAAACAGAAGACATATTCAGAATCAGATCGATTGTACGGGTAATTCTCTGACCTGAGTGTTTGACGAGGCTGAACTCATCATCCATACGATGTCCTATTTCATCAACATAATCATCATGAATCAAATCAATCATACCTAACATAGAAGTTAACGGGGTTCTTATTTCGTGAGAAACCTGCGCCAAAAATTCCGATTTAAGTCTGTCCGATTCGGCGGAACGCTTAAGCTCCTCTTCCATTTTCGCTTTCTTAACGAATTTATAAATCATTACTCCGCCAAGGAAGAGAAGTAAAGAAGAGAGAAGAATGAATTTTGCCAATTCAGCATTGATATCAGAGATAACCGATTTCATTGAGTAGACCAAATAAGCGTGCCCCAATGTTTCTGAGTTACGGTTAATAGGTGCGGTAAAGAATAGACGCTCGTTCCCGAATAATTCTTTCCCCTTTGCAAGAGCATTTGGGGCGATATTCAGGCTATTAGGATTATACTCGGAAATAATGTTGTTATACTGATCTAATAATAAAGCGTACTCGATATTCGTATCATTCTTTGCGGTTGACAACATCTTATCCATCGCTTCCGAATTATTTTCTATAAGTAGCATTTCAGCCGATTCGGATAAGGCGTTAACAAGAAATTCGGCATGCTCTCTGGCAGCCTGGTAATAATGACTCTTTTCTTTAGCCGGATAATAGTTTACTACAAGAATTATTATACCCACATATAATATCGTAGTAACTCCCAACAATCGGAATTCGAGAGACTTTTTCACTATTTGTAACAATTTGTTTTTCATATCACATTTTATAAATGACAAATTTTTCAGAGAGCTATTTATTTTTTTTGTAAATTTACCGGCTAAATTAACTGTGGTTAGCTAAGAAGTCGTCCAATCTTACGATTCCGGACATATTTGAGAGGGTTTTGTAGTGCGAAATTGTAATTCCGCACTGACGGAAATCCTATATTCTTGAGAAAACAATAAGAATTCGCGGATTATTACAATTAAGATTATTTTGATATGGCTATAGATATTATTAACGCTCTGATCCTGTCGGCAGCGGTTTTGGGACTATTTTTCTCATCTGTTTTACTTTGTTCGAAAAGAAACGATGTAATCGGAAAGTATTTTCTGGGTGGCATTGTATTGTTAAAGACGATAGAAGCTCTCGGAGATTATCTGATAATATCGGGAGAGATTCTTGAGTATCCTCATTTTTCAGGTATTCCGGACATTTTGCTTCCGTTATTCGGTCCGCTGGTTTTTCTTTATACAAAGAATTTTACGCATAAGAAGATAGATATTCGACCGGTACTAATATTGTCGACTTTTTCGATCGGGTTTAATTTAATTGTTACCATGCCGTATTTCTTTCAAACCGCAGAGTATAAAAGAAATGTGTTGAATACGCTAATGCATATAGAGCCGAGTGTCGGGTCATATATCATGTATTATTCCGTAGAAGGAATATTTAACATTATTTTTATAGCTATTTCCATATTTATGTTAAAGAGTTTCCGGAATGAAGCTAAGGAAAAGTTCAGCCTTTATCAGAGAATTAACTATGATTGGCTAACCGGATTGTTCAGAATTATGGGTGGAATATATCTGGTTCAGATTCTCTTTAGTATTTTGGCTAAGATGGATAAAATAAATTTCTCAACATTTTTTTCGATCTCTTCGTTTGCGTCCGTTTCATTGCTATACGCGATTTTCTATTTGGCTCTAAAGCGTCCTGTATTGGCAGATGAAATAGTTGATGAACCCCATGTTTCGGATGAGAAGAAAAAGGGGAAATATGAATCTTCCTCTCTAACAAGCGAAAAGGAAAAGGAGTATGCTCTTAAGCTTGTTGATTTAATGAATAGTGAAGAGCCTTATCTTAATCCGAAATTAAAAATCGGTGATCTTTCCAAAATGACCGGAATCTCGGTTAATCATCTTTCACAGGTGATAAATGAAGCTTTGGATAAAAGTTTTGCGGATTTTGTAAACGAATATCGTGTAAGCAAAGCGAAAAAAATGCTTGTAAGTGAAAAGTATTCGGAGTACACGATTCTTACCCTAGCTATGGAAGTTGGGTTTAATTCCAAATCTTCCTTTAACAGTGCTTTTAAAAAGCATACCGGAATGACCCCTTCGGAGTTCAAAAAACAACACTCCGAATAATATTATCATTTTGTTGTTATTAGTAAAATTACTTTGTATTTGTTGAAAGATATTATAAAATTGTATTTTACTTTAAACAAATATGGTCAATATACGGTATGAAAAAAATCTTTCCTATTTTACTTTGTTTTATCACATCGACACTATTCGCTCAAACAGACTATTATAACGGAACCGACGGATTGTATGGTAGTCAATTAAAAGCAAAACTACACTCAATTGTTAAAGGGCACACAAGATATCCTTATACTTCATCGGGAACAGATGTTTGGGATATGCTGAAGGAGACGGATAAGGACACCACTAATCCGGCAAACGTCATTTTTATCCATAGCGGATGGAAACAAAACGCTGCAATGGAGTACGCTAACGGAAGCGGTTGGACAAGAGAACATGTTTGGGCAAAGTCGCACGGATTTCCTAATGAGGGGGACACTGCATATACGGACGCGCATCACCTTCGTCCTTGTGATGTTTCCGTAAATTCTTCCAGAGGAAATAAGGATTTTGACAATGGGGGGGATCCGAAGATAGACGCCAGCGGGTTTATTCAAAATGGTGGAGTTACGGGATGTTTTACTGATGATGATTCGTGGGAACCACGTGACGCCGTTAAAGGGGATATTGCCAGAATGATGTTTTATATGGTAGTAAGATACGAAAGTAGCGCGACTTATGACCTTGAACTCGTTGATTATACCGGAACAAGCGGCCCGCTATTCGGAAAGTTATCTACTCTTTTGGAATGGCATAGGAATGATCCTGTAGATGATTACGAAAGAAACAGAAATAATGTGATTTATTCATTCCAGGGAAACCGAAATCCATTTATAGATCATCCCGAATTTGTGGACAGATTATATAACGATAACGGACTTGTTATTGAAAAATGCTACCACATTTCGGATAACCAGATAGTTGTTACTTTTAACAAAGAAGTTCAGCAAAGTAGCGCCGAACTGGCAGTTAATTACGCTATCAATAAGGGAATCGGGACTCCGGTTAGCGCCGTTAAAGGGTATAACGGGGATAATAAATCGGTACTACTTACCTTAGGTAATTCATTAACTACAACTACCGAGTATATTGTTACAGTTAATAACCTTCAATCGACGGTTGGTGATAACATTTTAGCCGATTCACCTACATCACTATCTACTCCGGCTGAGTTACCAGTAGAACTATCTTTATTTGAAGTCTTCGAATCTAAAGGGAAGGCAACACTTCTCTGGGAAACCACAACCGAATTAAACAATTACGGATTTCAGATACTAAAAAAAGTCGGAAAGGATGATTGGAGTAATGTCGGGTTTGTGGAAGGAGCCGGAAATAGCAATTCTACGAAGAAATATTCATTTACAGATAACGAAACTGTTTCAGGAGAAATATCATATCGATTGAAGCAAATAGATTTCGACGGGAAATACGAGTATTCGGTTATTAGAGTTTTCTCAAATGGGAATAATCCGGATGAGTATTTATTAAAACAAAATTATCCGAATCCTTTTAACCCGAGTACCACTATAAGTTATTCTTTACCGCAAAATGGGAATGTTGAAATAAAATTGTACGATGTCCTCGGAAATGAAATAGCAACCGTACTGAATTCCGTAAAGGAAGCAGGTAATTATGATGTGAAATTCGACGCTTCCTCTTTAGCAAGCGGAATGTATATATATACAATAAGGGTAAACGATTATACCGCGACTAAGAAGATGTTGTTGGTAAAATAGAGGAACACTTCAAGTATGATTTCAGGAAGTAATGGAGTTGTTTTACGAAGCTTCGAAAAAGATGACGCAAAACAACTCGCTAAGTTGGCAAATAATAAAAATGTGTGGGATAATCTCAGAGATTATATCCCCTTTCCGTATTCCGAAAAGGACGCTACTGAGTTTATAGAATTTTGTTTATCTCTTAATCCGATCACAAACTTCGCAATTGAATATAATGGTGAGCTTGCAGGCTCTATCGGGTTAATACCTCAGCGAGATGTTTACCGAAAGTCGGCTGAAATAGGTTACTGGATAGGAGAACCGTTTTGGGGCAAAGGAATAGTTACGGAAGCAGTGAGATTGATAACCGATTACGGATTCGATAATTTGGACATTGTCAGAATTTTTACCGGAGTATTTGCCTATAACCACGCTTCCCGCAAAGTATTGGAGAAGAACGGATTCAAGGAAGAAGGAGTCTTTGAGAAATCCGTATATAAAAATAATGAGTTCCATGACGAAGTAAGATTCGGGAAAGTTAAATAACGAATTCACCAAAAGTATTATGGGGGAAATAATGCTTGATATTAAAACACTGAGTGAAATCAGTTTTGATGAGATTTATTCGGCATTTGCTAAAGCTTTTTCAGACTATGAAGAGCCATTCGATCTAACCCAAGAACAGTTGAAGTACATGGTCGAAAGACGCGGATTTAATCCGGAGCTTTCATTCGGTGCTTTCGAAGGGGATGAGTTGGTTGGGTTTACTTTGAACGGGACAGGGAACTGGAACGGCAAGCTGACAGCATATGATACCGGTACCGGAATAATTCCTGAGTACAGAAAGAAAGGGCTCGCAACCAGATTGTTCGAAGAGTCTCTCCCTATTCTAAAAAGCAACGGTGTAAAACAGTATTTGCTTGAAGTGATTAAGACGAACACAAAAGCGGCGGATCTTTATAAAAAGGCCGGCTTCGAGGTTACCAGAGAATTCGATTATTACGTTGAGAATAAAAAAGATATCTCTTTGGGCAATGCGAAATCATATATCAATTGCGATATCAGAAAGATTAGTAATCCGGATTGGAATCTGTTTGAGTCGATGTGGGAGTTTAATCCTTCATGGCAAAATTCAATAGATTCTATTAAACGAAAAGAATATAACTTCGATTTATTCGGTGCATATATCGATAACAAATTAGTCGGTTATGCCGTTATCGAAAAAGATTCAGGGGATTTGCCTCAGCTTTGCGTAGCGGAAGAGTATCGTAGAAAGGGGATCGGAACCTTGTTATTCGAGTATCTGATAGAAAACACAGAATCGGAAAACATAAGGATTATTAATGCTCCTGTCGATTCAATCCCCTTTAAGGAATTTATTACCGGATGTGGGTTTAAGCCCGGATTCGGTCAATATGAAATGTTAAGGGAAATTTAATTCTGCGCAGAGTAATTTTATTGAAATATATTATTGCCGTTTCATGTATATTAATTCTCTTAATAACCGAATGTCAGCTCGAAATTATCTATAAGTATAAAATCATTATCATTTAGAGGATTCTATGAAAAATCGTTTCAAATTGTTGTTGGGAGTTTTAGTTCTATTTGGATTTGTTTTAGTCGGATGTTCGGATGATTCCGACGACGGCGGTACAAAGCCGGATCCGAATCCTGATCTTGAGTTCGCCGGATATTGGGAAGGGGAATTTATCGGAATCGAAAAAGATAGTATTCATATTGAGGTTAAAAAGATCAATAACAAAGCTATGGTTACTAAGTTTGGTGTTAGTATTACCGATATCGAAGGGGGAAGTCTCCATTCAACAAGTTTTTCAAATGAGTTTAGTGAAGGATATACTGAAGTCAAAGATGGCAACGTGGAAATAATTTTTGCCGGTATCGATTCTTTAAATATCACAGGCAAATTCGAAGGAGAAACTTTATCGGGGGATATGTATTACAAAGGACTTAGTCATACATACCAACCAAGAACTTTCGCTATTAAGAAATCGAAATAAAATTTATTCTCCGGCTTTGCAGTGGGCGAAGCCGGAGATTATTAGTATTCCGATCTATTCTTTTATCAGCTTGTATAGTTTGTCCGGATTATTTGTAATAATGCTTGTAACCCCCAAATCAATCAGTCTTTTCATCACAGCTTCGTCATTTACAGTCCAGACATGAATCTCTTTTCCATTCTCTTTGGCCTTTTTAACGAATTCTTCATTTACTAGACTATGATGAACGCTCAGTAAATCAATATCTTTAGCCGTGAAAACATCGAAATCTTTCGGGGATTTCGAGAATATTAACCCGACTTTCATAGTTTTATCCAACTCTTTTACCCGTTTAATCTGCGAATAGGCGAAGGATGTAAAAAAGCATTCCTTTTCGAATTTCTTTTCCTTAACAATCTTTACTGCGAGATCGGCAAGTTTCTTTTCGTGCTTATTTGTTTTTAGCTCGATATTGAGCTTCATTTTTCCTTTTAATGAATCGAGAAAAGCCGAGAAAACCGGAATCTTTTCACCTTTATATTTCTCATCAAACCAACTCCCTGCGTCGAGGTCTTTTATTTCATCAAAGTTAACTTCCCATATTCCTTTCTCCACACCGGTTGTTTTCTTAAGAGATCCGTCATGAAGCAGAATAAGCTTTCCATCGGCGGTTTCCTGAATATCTATTTCACAGAAATCGGCATTCATATCTTTGGCTATCTTCATAGCGACCAGAGTGTTTTCCGGAGCGTGCCCCGATGCCCCACGATGAGCTGTAATAGTTACTTTTTTGCTTTGCGCGTTTATCGTAAAAACGGATCCCATGAAAAAGATCAGAAATAGTGTCAGTAGTTTTTGCATCTGGATACCTCCGAAATTGTGAAATTATCATAAAGTAAGAGTGCTAATATATATAACTAAAAGGAAAGAAAGTGGCTTAATAAGAAATAAGGAAGGTGTAAATATATTTAATTGCAATGAAATAGCCTTTTACGGGGGGGGATTTAGTTGAGACAGTATCGAAATGTTGTATACATTGGTAGATTGATTAGAGATTTGAAACAGAAAAATCACTCATGAATTGGTAAAAAAGATAAAGGCGATTATTCAATTCCCGGATTCTAAAAGAACGGTGCGTGAAATTTGAAACCACGGTACTCCTGAGATTATAATAAAGAATGCCACCGAAGTGGCATTTATTAATAATTAAATCACAGAAGAGTAAGAGACTTAGTGCATCACAAATCCTAAAATCAGGTATAGAAATGTTGTTATTCCTCCGCCAATTAAGGCGTAGGGCAATTGAGTCTTAACATGGTCAATATGGTCACTGGCAGAAGCCATTGAGGAGATAATAGTGGTATCCGATATCGGGGAACAATGATCTCCGAATACTCCGCCACCAAGAGCGGCAGCTACAGTAAGATATAGATTAGCGTCCAGAGTTTGCGCCATCGGAACACCTATCGCTATCATTATTGCGAATGTACCCCATGAAGTTCCGGTGGAAAAGGCAATGAAGCTTGATACAACAAAGACTATTGCGGCAACATAATCTGGAGCTAGCCATTCTTTGGAAAGCTCGGCAACGTAGAGTCCTGTTCCCAATTCCTTACAAACATTCCCAATCGCAAAAGCCAACATCATCAATAAGGCAAGAGGAATAAGCCCGCTAACTCCTTTGAAGAGGAGATCGATAGTTTCTTTGAACGAAAATATCCCCTGAATTTTGTATGCCGTTCCACCAACTAATATTGCGGTAAGTACGGAGTATAAAACCGAAGTTGAGCCTGAGCCTTTCCCTATAGCCTGAAATATCTGTTGATACCATGGAAGCCCGTCGATATTGGGAACAGAGCTCCAACCGGTATAGATAAGCATCAATGGCATCATTCCTACCATAGTGGCTATCGGGATAATCATGTTTCGGGAGCGAGCCGGAATTTTCTCTTTTTTATTCATTTGAACCACATCGGAGGATATCAAAGGCACTGCGCCGTCTCTAAGCACTTTTCCGGTTTCCCTCACACGCTCTTCCGCTTTTTTCATCGGGCCGAAATCTTTCTGGGAAACGATAACAGTAACCACAATTATCATGGCCATCATCGGATAAAAGTTCAACGGAAAAGCATTTATCAATACTTCAAACGGATTCTCGAATCCTTGCGCTGCAATAAGCCCCATAATATAGGCGCCCCATGCGTTTAATGGAATTAGTATACAAGTAGGGGCGGAAATAGAGTCGGCAATGTAGGCAAGCTTTTCACGAGGAATCTTTAGCTTATCGAAGATAGGCCGAAAAATAGAACCGACAGTGAGTACATTAATGCTCGATTCGACAAATATTAGAACACCGGTTAACCAAGCGAGTAGTTCTACAATAACTCTGCTATTACCGATCTTTTTCTTTTCCATAAATATGAGAAGCTTGTTGATATACTTGATAAACCCCTCAACGCCACCGGATCGTTGGATGAAAGCGATAAGCGCACCGACCAAGCAACTGAACATAATTGTTCGCGTATTTCCGCTATCCTTAAAGACATCAACTAGTGCTTGAATTGTAGAGGTGGTTCCGTCAATAAAATTGCCTCCACTCAGAATAATCCATCCGAGCCAGATTCCGAAGAGTAATGAAACAAAGACCTGGCGGGTTTTAATTGCCAAGATGATCGCAATAATAGGGGGGAATAAAGACCAGAAACTATAATGGTCCATCTTGTCTCCTTACAATGTGGATGAAATGGGAGACAAGATAAATGAATATTACTTTAATGCAAGTCTAATTTTATAAATGATTGAACGAAATTAAAATTTCTCATCAATTTTATCTAAAAACGGGGCTATAAGTTCTTTTAATTGATCAAACTCAATAAGAAAGGCGTCATGACCGTGTGGCGAATCGATTTCTCTATAAATTCCGTTCTTAACCATTGCTGCAAGTTCAAACTGCTCATCGGCGGTATAGAGAATATCGGAATTAATCCCGATGGAAAGGAGTGGCGCTTCAATATTTTGAAGTACTTTCTGCAAACTCTCTCTTCCGTAGCTGATATCATGAAGATCCATCGCTTTGCTTAAGTACATGTAGCTATTGGCGTCGAATCTTTTAACAAGCTTTTCGCCGTTGTAGTTAAGGAAGTTTTCAACTTGAAATTTGTTATCGGAGTCGTAATGATTTTCCGAGGTTCTTTCTCTGTCGAATCTCGAGTTAAATGAGAAGGCGCTTCTGTAGCTGATCATAGCGATCTTTCTTGCGAGCGCAAGACCCTTTGTAGGGTGCGCAGAGTAATATCCGTTGTTGTAGTCGGGATCATTAATAATTGCGTTTCTAGCCGCTTCGTTGATCGAAATAGCCCAATCGGAATGTCGAGCCGCTGTAGCTATCGTTATTATTGATTCATATGAGTCGGGATACATTACAGCCCACTCCAGAGCCTGCATTCCGCCAAGTGATCCTCCGACTATGTATCTGTATTTTTCAATCCCCAGATGATCTGATAAAGCTTTCTGAAGCTTGACCATATCTCTTACAGTAACTGCAGGGAAATCAGCCTGATAGGCGTTACCTGTTCCATTCGTTGAAATCGGGCCGGATGTTCCGTAGCAGCTTCCTAAAACATTTGAGCAAATAACAAAATACTTATTCGTATCGAATAATTTTCCGGGGCCGATTAAAGGAGCCCACCAACCTTCCTTTCCGATTTGCATTTTAGAATATTTCTCAAGATAATCCGGGGTACCGAAAGCATCTTTCTCTATTGCATCAAGAATTCCAGCCGCATGCGCGTTTCCGGTTAGCGCGTGGCATAACATTACTGCGTTGTCTCTATTCTCATTTAGCGTACCGTAGGTTTGATATGCCACTGTTGGATTAGAGAATTCATCTCCGCATTCAAGCTTAATTGAAACAGTAAGTTTCTCAATAATAGTTTTGGGGCAGAGACAGGACCCCTCCTGTCTCTCATCTATGGTTCCCAAACCCGTTGACCCCAATTTAATATCTGATTGCAAATCTATATTTCCTTATTCAATATCAATTATTTTGTAGCAATAGTAATTGCCTGATCAAAATCCGAAATTATATCATCAATGTGTTCAATCCCAACCGAAACTCTGATAAGCTCCGGTAGTACTCCGGAAGCTATCTGTTCTTTTTCGCTAAGCTGCTGATGAGTGGTTGAGCCAGGATGAATTACTAAAGTCTTAGCGTCTCCAACATTGGCTAATAGGCTGGCAAGCTTAACGTTGTTGACAAACTTTTTACCGGCTACGGTTCCCCCTTTTATACCGAAAGCTAACATCGATCCGAAATATCCTTCGCGCAAATATTTCTTGGCGCTTTCATGATATAAATGGCTTTCCAAGCCGGGATACCAAACCCAATCAACATTCGGATTAGCTTCGAGCCATTTGGCTAGCTTTAGCGCGTTATCGCAATGTCTTTCAACTCTTAATGATAGAGTTTCGAGTCCTTGAATTAAAAGGAAAGAATTAAGAGGACTAATACATGGTCCCAAATCTCTAAGCCCTTCAACACGAGCTTTTGTTATGAAAGAAAGATTTCCGGCGTTTGGAATATTTCCGAAAACATCATTGAAGATCATTCCGTGATATCCTTCGGATGGTTCGGTAAATGCCGGGAATTTTCCACTGTCCCATTTGAAATTACCGGAATCAACAATTACACCACCGATTGATGTTCCGTGTCCACCGATCCATTTGGTAGCAGAAGCGACAACTATGTCGGCTCCATGCTTAATCGGTTGAGCCAAATATCCTCCGGTTCCAAAAGTATTATCCACAATAAGTGGTATTCCGTTTGAGTGAGCTATAGCTGCTATTCTTTCGATATCGGGAATGTTAAGTTTCGGATTGCCGATTGTCTCTATATATAAGGCTTTTGTTTTTTCGTCGATCAACTCTTCGAAACTATCCGGATCATCTCCTTCTACGAACTTTACATTAATTCCCTGTTTTGGAAAACCTACTTTGAACAGATTGTAAGTCCCTCCGTAGAGAAGGGGAGTAGATACAATGTTATCACCGACTTCGGCTATAGTAGTAATAGTCAATGAAATAGCTGACATTCCAGATGCTGTGGCCAAAGCGGCTGCTCCACCTTCAAGGGAAGCTATTCTCTTTTCCAACACGTCAGTTGTCGGATTTCCCAATCGTGTATAAATATTACCTGCTTCGCTCAGTTCGAATAGAGCTGCGGCGTGGTCTGCGCTATCGAATGTGTATGATGATGTCTGATAAATAGGCACCGCTCTTGAATTGGTATCTTTATCCGGTGTGTGACCGGCATGTAATTGTAGCGTTTCGAATTTATAATTGTTTTGTGCCATATTAACTCCAAATTTCATTTGATTTCGGACAAAAAAAAACCTCTTCGGGAAATGAATCCTGAAGAGGTTTTAAAAATCTATAACTTCTTCTCTCATCTTTCCCGCAACTATATGTTGGGGCAGGATTTAGCACCTTTTCAGAATACTGACCGGTTGCTAAGGTTTCACAGGGCCTGTTCCCTCGACCTTTCTTTATGAGAATACTATATTCAAAGAACTTTTTTCTTGCTAAGAAAAATATTGACAGCGAATATAAGAGAAGTTTTTCTACAAGTCAAGTGTAGAAAAAAATAATAATTCTAAAAATATGTTTTGTTATTAAAAATATTTTCCATAACTTTGCCCCAATTAATTTTGTTACTTAATACACGCTATGTATAAAAAGACAAAACATATTGCCAATCCAAAATCGAACGTGGTCGTCAAGACTGTCGATGGTAATGTGTTGCGTGAATTAATTATTAATGAACTACTAAACCTATCTCTGGATATTATTCTACTAGTCGGGATTATTCTAATTCTCGGCCTGCTGAGCATTCTGCTAGTGGGCTAACATAGAATTAAGGTCAATCCCGAAATCAATACATCCAATTATTCCAAGGAAGAAGTATAAAACCATATTAGGGTTTCGAGATTGACCCAACCCGAAGGTCTATATCTTGAGGCAATTTATGGAGTTATCGTGAGATCAGATCTTATCAAAAAAGGATTCGACAAGGCCCCTCATCGTAGTTTGTTACGAGCTACCGGAGTCATTAAATCGAAAGAGGATTTTAAGAAACCCTTTATTGGAGTTTGCAATTCATATCTCGATTTAGTCCCCGGGCATGTTCATCTGCAAGAATTCGGAAAGATTGTTAAAGAGGCAGTTAGGGAAGCCGGTGGTGTTCCTTTTGAGTTTAATACTATTGGTGTTGACGACGGAATCGCGATGGGACATCTTGGAATGAGATATTCTCTTGCTAGTAGAGAGCTAATAGCCGATTCGGTTGAAACCGTAGCCGAAGCCCATAGATTAGATGGTTTGGTTTGTATTCCTAATTGCGATAAGATAGTTCCAGGAATGATAATGGCGGCTGTACGCTTAGATATTCCGGTAATATTCGTATCCGGTGGACCGATGAAAGCCGGACGCACAGATAAAGGGGAAAAAAGAGATTTGATTTCCGTGTTTGAAGGAGTAGGACAACATCAAACCGGAGAGATATCGGATAAAGAATTGGAAGTTTTGGAAGAAATTAGTTGCCCTACGTGTGGTTCATGTGCCGGGATGTTTACAGCCAATTCCATGAATTGCTTGATGGAAGCATTGGGATTGGCTCTCCCGGGTAATGGCTCTGTTTTGGCTATCGATCCGAGAAGAAAACAACTTGTTAAGGAAGCAGCCGGAAGAATTATTGACTTGGTTGAGAATGATGTTACACCTTCGAAACTATTGTCGGTAAATTCTTTCAGAAACGCTTTTGCGTTGGATATGGCAATGGGTGGTAGTACAAATACTATTCTCCACACATTGGCTATCGCAAACGAAGCCGGTTTAAAATTCGAGCTTGATGAGTTAAATAAATTGGCTGAAAAAGTGCCATACATCTGTAAGGTAAGTCCGGCGACCAAAGATGTTCACATGGAAGATGTTGACGCAGCCGGTGGAATTTCGGCGATATTAAAAGAGCTTACGAAACTTGATGGTATTATTGATGTATCATGCCCTACTGTTACCGGGAAAACACTAGGAGAAAATATAGAAGATTCCCAGATTAATGATCCAAGTGTAATTAGAACTGTTGTTGAGCCTTATTCGGAAAAAGGGGGGCTTGCCGTTTTGTTCGGCAATCTCGCTCCGGAAGGGGCTGTTGTTAAAACCGGAGCGGTAGCCCCGAATATGTTATCCCACAGAGGACCTGCTCGCGTTTATAATTCACAAGACGAAGCTCTTGAAGGAATTATGAAAAAAGAAGTTCAAGCCGGTGAAGTCGTTGTAATCAGATACGAAGGCCCGCAAGGTGGACCTGGTATGCCGGAGATGCTTTCACCAACGAGCGCAATTATGGGAATGGGACTCGGAGATAAAGTTGCTCTGATTACAGATGGTCGATTCAGTGGTGGAACCAGAGGCGCCTGTATAGGGCATGTTTCGCCGGAAGCTGCCGATAAAGGGCCAATCGCGGCTTTGCGTAACGGCGATATAATATCAATAGATATTCCGAATAAAAAGATTGAAATGGAATTATCCGAAGAAGAAATAGAATCCAGAATAAACGAACTGGAAGAATTTGAACCGAAGATTAAGAAAGGATATCTGGCGAGATACTCAAAGATGGTTACTTCGGCTAGTACTGGAGCTGTTTTAAGAATACCTAATTCATAGTTAAATTCAGAGGGATGAAGATGAGAACTACAAAGAGAATTCTTTCCGGCGCGGATATATTCTTTGAGTGCTTGAGAAGGGAAAATGTTGATACGTTGTTTGGATACCCCGGCGGGGCAATCTTAAAGTTGTATGAAAAACTTTACGAAATTGATTTTCTTACTCATGTGCTCGCTCGTCACGAACAAGGAGCAACTCACATGGCTGAAGGGTACGCTAAGGCTACCGGAAAAGTGGGGGTTGTACTTGCCACATCCGGACCTGGTGCCACTAATACCGTTACCGGTATTGCCGATGCCTATTTGGATTCTATCCCTCTTGTTGTATTTACCGGTCAGGTACAATCTCAGTTGATTGGCAACGATGCTTTTCAGGAAGCAGATATTGTCGGAATTACAAGACCGATTACGAAACATAATTTTCTTGTTAGAAATGTAGATGAATTGGCTTCCACAATCCGTAAGGCCTTTTATATAGCCGCAAGCGGAAGACCGGGGCCGGTTCTTGTTGATATACCTAAAGATGTTATAAATGCGGAAACCGATTTCCTCTATCCCGAAGAAATTGATATTCGTGGTTATAAACCAAATGTGAAAGGGCACTGTAATCAAATAAAGAAAGCTGCCGAAGCGATCAGAAATGCTAAACGACCTTTGCTTTACGTCGGAGGCGGCGTCATTATGTCAGGCGGTTCAAGGGAACTGGCTATTTTAGCCAGGGAGAACAGATTGCCGGTTACCACTACTTTACAAGGCTTGGGTGCGTTCCCAGGAACGGATGATCTCTGTTTGGGAATGCTTGGAATGCATGGGACATATTATGCCAATAAAGCTGTGGATAATTGCGATTTGCTCGTATCCCTTGGAGCTCGCTTTGACGATCGTGTGACTGGAGATGTGAATACTTTCGCGAAAGAAGCGTTCAAAATACATGTCGATATCGATCCGACTTGTATCGATAAAAACGTGATTGTTGATTTGCCGATTGTCGGGGATGTGAAACATGTTATTGCCGAATTGGCTGCCGAAATCGGTCAGGCTCCCGATACTAGGGAATGGTTAGAGCAAATAGAAAAATGGAAAGAGGAATGTCCCTTAGGATATGAAACTAGTGACGGTAAACTTCGTACACAGCATGTGCTCGATAGAATATCGGCTAAAGCAGAAGGGGAAGCGATTGTTGTTACTGATGTAGGACAACATCAAATGTGGGCTGCTCAGTTCGTTAAGTATAACTCCCCAAGATTAAATATTACGAGCGGTGGTTTGGGAACTATGGGATTTTCTGTCCCGGCTTCAATAGGAGCCGCATTCGGAGTGAAAGACAAAACTCTCTTTTCCATTAGTGGAGACGGAGGATTCCAAATGAACATGCAAGAATTAATTACCGCAGTTCATTATAAGCTTCCGATAAAATTTGTTGTGATAAATAACAGCTTCCTCGGAATGGTTCGTCAGTGGCAAGAGCTATTCCATGGAAAAAAATATAGTTTCACCGATTTGTCAGAAAGTAACCCTGATTTCGTTAAACTTGCCGAAGCACTCGGGTTAAAGGCTTTTTCGACTGATTCAATTGATGAAGTTGATTTGGTGCTCGAAAAAGCTATGGAATATAACGATGGTCCTGTTTTTATCGAATTCAAAGTTGAAAAGGACGGACTCGTCTTTCCAATGGTTCCCGGCGGAGCTTCGATAAAAGATATGATTGTTGGAAAATTCGAAACGAGAGAGGGATAAATGAAGAAGCATACAATTACGGTTCTTGTTGAAAATACATTTGGCGCTTTCGATAGAGTCGCTACAATGTTTAGCGGAAAAGGATTTAATATTGATAGCATCTCTATAGGGGAAACAGAGTTTAAGGATATTTCCCGAATGACTATTGTTACTTCGGGAGATGAACAGATAATCGATCAGGTTGTAAAGCAACTTAATCGATTGATAGATACGATTAAAGTGGTTGACTTAACGGAAACCAAAAGTGTTGCAAGAGAGCTTGCTCTTATCTCCGTTAATTATACCAGAGGAACAATGGAAGAAATAAAAAGTATCTGCGACATTTTTCAAGGTAATGTTGTGGATGTTAACAATAAAAGTATGATGCTCGAGATAACCGGTCCACCCCAAAGAATCAACGCGGCAGTAGATGTGCTAATGCCATACGGGATTAAAGAGATGGCGCGATCCGGAATGGTAGCATTGAAGAGATGCGAACCAACTAAGTTTACATCAGATTATGCAAATAAAAATTGAGGAGTAAAATCATGAAAGTTTATTATGATCAAGACGCGAACCTGGATTTATTGAAGGGAAAGAAGATTGCCGTTTTAGGTTTCGGTAGTCAAGGGCATGCACACTCATTGAACCTACACGAAAGTGGTATGGACGTTTGCGTTGGTTTGAGAAAAGAGAGCAAATCATGGGAAAAAGCAGAAAAAGCCGGTTTGGTTGTAAAGGAAACCGAGGATGCTTGTAAATGGGCTGATATGATTATGGTTCTTCTTCCGGATCAGAATCAGAAAGAGGTTTACGATGCGGTAATCGGACCGAACTTGAATGAAGGGGATACTTTAATATTTGCTCACGGATTCAATATTCATTACAAGCAAATCGTTCCTCCTGCAAATGTAAATGTTATGATGATCGCTCCTAAATCACCTGGTCATTTGGTTAGAAGAACTTACTTGGAAGGAAACGGTACTCCTTGTTTGATTGCTGTTTATCAGGATTTTGATGGTAATACTAAAGATTTGGCTTTGGCGTGGGCTAAAGGTATCGGTGGAACTAAAGCTGGTGTTATCGAAACAAATTTCAAAAACGAAACTGAAACAGATCTCTTTGGTGAGCAAGCTGTTCTTTGTGGTGGAGCTGCCGAATTGGTTAAAGCCGGATTTGAAACATTAGTTGAGGGTGGATATCCTGAAGAGTTGGCATATTTCGAATGCATGCACGAATTGAAATTGATTGTTGATCTTTTCTACGAAGGTGGATTAACAAGAATGAATTATTCCGTAAGTGAAACTGCTGAATACGGCGGATATACCAGAGGACCTAGAGTTGTAACTAAAGAATCCAAAGAAGCTATGAAAGAAATTCTTTCGGAAATTCAGTCCGGACAATTCGCTAAAGAATGGTTGGATGAATGTAATAATGGCCAACCGAAAATGAAGGTAATGAGAAAAGAAAACAACGAGCACGGACTTGAAGGAGTTGGCGCAAAACTTCGTGAAATGATGGCTTGGTTGTTGAAAAAAAATACAAAAGAAGATGTGGGAGTGTAACATGAATTATAAAGTTGCCTTGTTGCCCGGAGACGGTATTGGTCCAGAAGTTACGGCCGCGGCGGTAAAAGTTTTGGATCATGTCGCAGGTAAATATGATGTTACATTCTCTTACACAGAAAAATTAATGGGTGGCTGCTCGTACGAAAAGTACGGCAAGCCACTTACCGAAGAAACTGTTCAAGCATGTTATGATGCTGACGCTGTATTCTTAGGCGCTGTTGGTGGATACCAATGGGAAAACCTAGAGCATAAACTAAAACCTGAAGCAGCTCTATTGGGACTTAGAAAAGCTTTGGGCTTATATACGAATATTCGTCCTGCAAAAGTATACTCTGCTTTTGTCGATTCTTCTTCCTTACGTCCGGAAGTAATCACCGGAACCGATTTTGTAGTATTCCGTGAGTTAACCGGTGGAATCTATTTCGGTGAGCCTCGTGGTTATGACGAGGAAAAAGGTTGGAATACAATGATCTACTCTAAAGAAGAAGTTGAGCGAATTGCTCGACAAGCCTTTGAAGTAGCAAAGACAAGAAAAAAAGTAGTTACTTCAGTAGACAAAGCTAACGTACTTGAATGTTCACAGTTTTGGAGAAAAGTAGTTGAGGAAGTTGCGAAAGACTACCCTGAAGTTGAATTGAAATATATGTACGTAGATAACGCGGCAATGCAGATCGTAAGAGATCCTAAGCAATTTGATGTTGTACTAACCGGAAATATTTTCGGTGATATTCTTAGTGATATTGCCGGTATGATTACCGGTAGCCTTGGCATGCTTCCATCGGCAAGTCTTGGCAGTAAGTACGCATTATACGAACCAGTACACGGAAGTGCCCCTGATATTGCGGGACAAAACAAAGCTAATCCTATCGCGGCTATTGGCTCTGCGGCTATGATGCTCGAACTCTCTTTCAATATGAAAGAAGCTGCTGATAATATCCAGCAAGCTATTGAGAAAACTCTCGAGCAAGGATTCAGAACCGCCGACATAGCTTCGGAAGGGGATACTATTTTGAGTACTACTCAATTTACCGAAAAGGTAATAGCTAATTTCGACATTATTCACTCGGCTAAATAGAACGCTTAAGGCCATTACGTAGAGGCAATTATGGATAAAAACAGAGTAATAATTTTTGATACGACCTTAAGGGACGGCGAGCAGTCCCCCGGCGCTTCATTAAATAATAATGAAAAATTAGAGATTGCCAGACAGCTTGAAAAATTAAATGTCGATGTGATAGAAGCGGGGTTTCCCGTTTCTTCACCGGAACAGTTCGACGCTGTAAAAGCAATCTCCGATAATATAGACGCTACGATTTGCGGGCTTGCGAGAGCCAAAGAAATTGATATTAAAACTGCGGCCGAAGCGCTGCAATCAGCTCCGAAAAAGAGAATTCATACTTTCTCCAGTACTTCCGATTTTCATATACTCGGTAAATTCGGTAGCGACAGATACGGAAAGACCTTAGAAGAAAAGAGACAAACAGTTCTCAAGATGTCTTACGACATGGTTAAGTACGCTAAAACATTTATGGATGATATTGAGTTCTCTGCCGAAGACGCGGGTAGAACAGATATCGGATATCTTGCCGATGTAGTTGAAGCAGCTATCGATGCCGGAGCAACTACGATCAATATTCCGGACACTACCGGATATACTCTTCCTGAAGAATTTGGCGCAAAGATAAATGAATTGATGAAGAGAGTAAGCAATATCGATAAAGCTATTATCAGTATCCATTGCCATAACGATTTGGGCTTGGCTGTGGCAAATACTCTTTACGGTGTTAAGAATGGTGCTCGCCAGGTTGAGTGTACTATAAACGGAATAGGAGAAAGAGCAGGTAACGCTTCTCTCGAAGAAATTGTAATGGCTCTTAAAGTCAGGAAAGATTTAATGAACTTCCATACCGGTATCAAATCGGAAGAGATTTATAATACCAGTAAAATGGTTTCGGGATTTTCAGGTGTTATCGTGCAGCCTAATAAAGCTATCGTCGGTGAAAACGCTTTCGCTCACGAATCAGGTATTCATCAGGATGGTATGCTTAAGAACAGAAATACATACGAGATTATGACTCCGGAATCGGTTGGGGTGCAGAAAACAAAGATTGTTTTGGGACGCCATTCCGGCAGACACGGACTAAAAGCTCGTTTGGAAACTCTTGGTTACACATTTACCGAAGAGGACTTGAACGGAATCTATGAAGAGTTTATTAAGTTAGCCGATAAGAAGAAAGAAGTATTCGATGACGATCTTAGAATTTTAATGGGAGACAAAGTTTCCAAAAGAGATGAATTCTACAATCTCGATTATTTGCAATTCTATTCCGGAACCGATTCTATTCCTACGGCAACAGTAAGAATAAAAACAAAAGATTCCATAAAGGAAGATTCCGCTACCGGTGACGGGCCTGTCGACGCTACATTTAACGCGATTGACAGAGCTTTGAATCTAAGGCCGAAAGTTGAAGCTTATCAGGTTCGTTCGGTTACTTCCGGACGACAAGCGCAAGGGGAAGTGCTTCTCAGAATAAGAAAGGGGGAAAAATCTTTTACCGGAAGAGGAACTGCAACCGATATTATCGAGGCTAGCGCTAAGGCCTATTTGCAAGCGATAAACAAGGAAGTGAAGTTCTTGGTGGAAAACAAAAAAGTAACTAACGAAGAAGAATTATCCGAAGTTATATAGAGGTAACGATAATGGGAATGACAATAACAGAAAAAATATTAGCCAAGGCTGCGGGACGAAAGTTCGTTGAGCCCGGCGAAAATATATGGTTAAACGTCGATATATTGATGACACACGATGTGTGTGGCCCTCCTACAATAGGGATTTGGAAGAATCAATTTAACGATAAGGCAAAAGTTTGGGACAAAGAGAAATTGGTTATTCTGCCGGATCATTACATCTTTACCAAGAACCAACACGCTAATAGAAATATTGAGTTGTTGAGAGAATTCGCCAAAGAGCAAGACCTACCGAACTATTTCGACGTTGGTACTGATCGATATAAAGGGGTTTGTCATATCGCTCTGGCGCAGGAAGGTTTTAATGTTCCCGGTACTGTTCTCTTTGGAACAGACTCACACACTTGTACTTCCGGTGCTTTCGGAATGTTTTCTACCGGTGTGGGGAATACAGACGCGGCGTTTATTTTAGGAACCGGACAAATTTGGGAGAAGGTTCCCGAATCTATGAAGTTTACTTTCAAAGGAAAGATGCCGGAATATCTTACTGCCAAAGATCTTATTCTTCATATTCTGGGGGATCTCACAACCGACGGCGCTACATACAGAGCTATGGAATTCGATGGCGAGGCAATTAAGTCCCTTTGCATGTACGAAAGAATGACTCTTACCAACATGGCTATTGAAGCCGGTGGTATGAACGGTATTATCGAAGCGGATGAAGTTACTGCCGAGTTTTTGAAGGGTAAAGTAGATCAGCCTTATGAAGTTTTCAAAAGTGATGAAGACGCCAAATACCATAGCAAATATGAGTATAACGTTGAAGAGATTGAGCCAACCGTGGCTAAACCTCATAGCCCTGATAACAGAGCTACTGTAAGCGAAATGAAAGGAACCAAAATTACACGTGGGTATATCGGTTCGTGTACCGGTGGCAAGATTACTGATTTCCGCTTTGCTGCGAAAATACTTTTCGGAAGAAAGGTGCAAGTCCCTACCTATATTGTGCCGGGTAGCGTGATAATCGCTAAGCAACTGAAAACAGAGGAGTACAACGGTCTTACATTGCAAGAGATTTTCGAGCAAGCCGGTTGTATTGTTGCCGAATCTTCTTGCGCCGCTTGCTTGGGCGGACCGGAAGATACTATCGGAAGATCGGTAGATAACGATGTTGTTGTTTCTACTACAAATAGAAACTTCCCCGGTAGAATGGGTAGCAAAAATGCCGGTGTCTATTTGGCTTCGGCATATACGGTAGCCGCTTCTGCCGTTGACGGAGAATTAACCGATCCACGTAAATATTTGTAAAACCATTCCGGAAAAGAGGATTACAGAATGAGTAAAATAGTAAAAGGTAAGGCCTACGTCTTAGGTAATAACATAGATACAGACCAGATTATTCCGGCGGAACATCTGGTCTATAGTTTAACTGACGAAGAAGAATCCAAGAAATATGGCGAGTACGCTCTCTCGAGTGTTCCTCCGGCTCAAGCCGGTTTGCCAAAAGGAAATATCCCTTTTGTTAAAGAAGGAGAATGGACTTCAGAGTTTACAATAATTATCGGTGGTTCTAATTTCGGATGCGGATCATCTCGTGAACACGCCCCTTTCGCCCTTCAAAAAGCGGGAGCATCTATTGTTGTAGCGGAATCTTATGCCCGTATTTTCTATCGCAATTCGGTTGACGGCGGATTCATTATCCCTTACGAGAGCAAGGGAAAACTGAATGATAAGATCTCCACAAACGACGAATTGGAAATTGATATCGACAACAATACTCTTAAGAATGTTACTAAAAACGAGACATACGAACTCAATCCTTTAGGGGATGTTCTTCCGATTATTCAAGCCGGTGGTTTGTTTGAGTACGCTAGAAAATCGGAAATGATATAACTGAAAATGAGAATGGCATAGTATAATGGATATACCAAAACTGGAATTGTTTGATACTACTTTGCGGGATGGCACTCAAGGGGAGAGGATAAATCTCTCCATTGAGGATAAACTCCTGATAACCGAAAAGCTTGATGATTTCGGAATCGATATTATCGAGGGAGGATGGCCCGGAAGTAATCCCAAAGACGAAGAATATTTCAAACGCGTTGCGAAGCTAGATCTGAAGCATGCGGCTATCTCCGCTTTCGGTTCAACTGCCCGGTTCCCCGATAAGGTGAAAGAGGATTTGAATCTGAATAAGCTGGTAGCGGCCGAAACTCCTTATGTCTCCATATTCGGAAAGACATGGAGGCTCCATTCCTTCAATAGCCTTGGGCTTGAAGATAATGAGAATGAGGAACTGATCTACAAATCCGTTGAGTTTCTTAAAGAACACGGACGCAAAGTTATTTTCGACGCGGAACACTTTTTCGACGGATATAAAGATAACTCCGAATTCGCTTTGAAGATGCTTAAAGCTGCCGAAGAAGCAGGAGCCGATGTAATTACATTGTGCGATACTAACGGGGGATCTTTACCAACTGATATTACATCAATAATTTCTGATGTGAAAAGTGTAATCTCCAAACCTATTGGTATTCATGCTCATAACGATTGCGAGCTTGGTGTAGCCAATACTCTTGCGGCTGTGGCGGCAGGGGCGCTTCATATTCAAGGAACTATTAACGGTGTTGGTGAAAGATGCGGAAACGCGAATCTTTGCTCCGTTATTCCGAACCTTAGTTTGAAGATGAATAAAGAAACTAACGCCGGAAATAGTTTGGAAAGCATGACTTCCGTTGCAAATTATGTTTACGAACTTATGAATCTTAACCCGAACGATAGATCGGCATATACCGGTAAATCGGCATTTGCCCATAAAGGGGGAATTCACGTAAGTTCGGTTCTTAAAGATAGCAGAATGTATGAGCATATTTCCCCGGCAATAGTTGGGAATAAACAGCGCGTTATAGTTTCCGATCTTTCGGGACAAAGCAATATCAGATACAAAGCGGAAAAACTCGGGATAGAACTTCCCGAGAAAAATAAATTCAGCAAAAAGTTCGTGCAATATCTTAAAACCCTAGAGTTCGAAGGTTTCCAGTTCGACGGAGCAGAGGCTTCATTTGAGCTCCTTCTTCGAAGCGAACTTGGGGAACTAAGCTCATTCTTCGATATAACTTACGCTACGGTGAATGTTATGTTCGATGATATGGGTGAAGAATATTCCGAAGCGGTTATGAAAGTTGAGGTAGACGGCGTGGTTGAACATACCGCCGCTGATGGGGACGGGCCGGTTAATGCCCTCGATAAAGCCCTCAGAAAGGCTCTCTCGGCCTTCTATCCCGAAATAGCTATGATACGTCTTGTAGATTACAAGGTGCGTGTCCTGGGCAATAACGACGGTACAGCCGCAAAGGTAAGGGTACTTGTCCAAAGCAGCGACGGGCAGAATAGCTGGTCTACTGTTGGCGTTTCCGAAAACATTATCAAAGCCAGTTTGCAAGCTCTTATAGATAGCATGAACTATAAACTTTACAATATGCACACTCCTCAAAAGAAAGCTATAAACTACTGATGTAGAGGACTGTCTCAAAACCTTACTAATCCTTCAATGGAGAAATAAGTGTTTTGAGGCAGCCTAGTCTTTTATCTTTTCATATTCCCATTTTATCTAAAGAAACATATTATCAATACTAATTATATGTATATTGAGATGTTGGATATAATGGTATGTCATATCGTTATTTAGACTTATAAAAAGATGCCATAAAATAACAATTATACGGAAAAAACATGAGTTGGATATTTGGTTTTGTCGCTAAAGGGAAATCGGATGGTATTAATCGAAAAAAGATTCATTCGCAAGCTTTGAATATTTATCAAGATGATCGATTGTATATTGCTATTGGCGGAAATCCGGATACGACTTCATTCTATGATTCCGGAAGTTGTAAATCCTTTTTTTGTGGGGTTCCAATTTCAAAGAATTTTACTTCTTTTTTACTGAAAGAGGAAATTCACAAGATTGCAAATTCTGATTTTATCAATGAGGTGAATGGGCATTTTTGTGGTGTTCTGATTAATGAAAGAGAAGTGACGCTAATTACTGATAAATTAGGTTTGCGAGAGTTTCATCTTTTTGAGAGTGAGGAAGGCGTTTATTTTTCGACGAGACTTGACTGGATTTTATCAATAAAAAAATTCGAGATAGATTATCATGAATTCGGTGCCCGTTGGTTATTATCCAGTCAAATTTCCACCAAAAGTATAATTAAGGATGTTATTCGAATTAACTGTGGCTGCGAAGCAACTATTACAGATCATAAGATTGAAAGAAAATACCATAATTGGCTTCCGAAGAAAACCGGAGAAATCGGAATTGAAGAGTTTAACAGTATCTTAAATTCTATTATAATGTTGGGAAGGGAGAACAATTCAAAAATATCCTTGAGCTTATCAGGTGGATTAGATTCCAGAGTACTGCTTTCTTATCTCATGGCATCAAATTATACTAATTGGGATAGTCATACTTTTCGTACAGAAGAAATAATGGACGATATAATTTCGCGTCGAATAGCAGAAGAGAATGGAGTCGAGTTTAATTTTGTAGCAGATGAAGAGAAAACCCAAAGCATAATATTGGAAGAATTGAGAGATTTTGTTGGAGTTACGTATCTCAATGAATCCGGATTTATTTCGAGAAAACTCATGCAGTATAAATCACTTTCTGACAACATTGTAGTAATTGATGGGGGATACGGTGAGCTATGGAGAAGAGAATTGCTTATGGGGTTATTACACTTTGGAAAAAGAAGTTTGTTAAAAGGAGATTATTCGGTTGTAGCAAATTTTATGAAATCGAATAAAGCTGATCTTTTTGACTCTGACATTCATAAAAAAATGGATGAAGGGATAAGGAAACAAATTTCTGCTCTTGTTAATAAATTGCCTAGTATCAAAGAAGTTGGTGTTGAGAATTGGATAGATCTTTTTGTCGTAAAAACAAAGTTGGCCAATATTGGTTCGGAACAAGCAAGAATGGATAACTTTGTGAAAGGATATATGCCTTTCGTTCAAAAAGGATTGTTGGAGCATCTTTTTAATGTTTCTGTGCATCAAAAAGAGAATAGTAAACTTTTTAGAGGCATTATTGCGAAGAATTATCCTAATTTAACTAAGTATCCTCTTGTAAAAGGTAAGATACCATATCCTTATTGGTTTACTCCACTAATGAAAAGAGCAAAAATTAAAATTTATAACAAATTCTCCAAAACAAACGCTGAACAAGGTATAGATAAGTATCTGATGGGATTGAGAGAGTTTTCTTTGGATTCTCTAGCGTCTAAATCTGTTAAAGAATATTCTCCATACGATTATAAACGAATTAAGAAAAAAGTTGAGAGCTACTATTGTGGTAATTCAGATGAAAGATCATTTGTAGATTGGTTTATCACTTTTGAATTATTTAGACAAGTTGTTGATAGCGAGTAGGTGAAATAAAATTATTAAGAGGAATATAAGATAATCCCAGATTTTGAAAATACAATGAAATATGGAAATCTACAGACGATACTTTAATAGGCTACCGAATAATGGTAGCCTATTAAAGTAAAAAAATTACTTAACTAAGAGCATTTTCTTTTCCATAACATTCTTACCGGCAGATAATCTGTAAATGTAGGTTCCACTAGCTAATTTATCGGCATTAAATGATTTGGAGTGTTGTCCCGCGTTCATAGTTTGGTTAGTTATCAGAACAGCTACTTCCTCTCCCGGAAGGTTGTAGATCTTCAAGCTTACTCTTGTATCTTCGGTTAATCCGAACTTAATTGTAGTCGAAGGGGTAAAGGGATTCGGATAGTTTTGTGCAATCCAATAGTGATCGGGCTGATTTCTATTTGAGTTAACATCTCCCATTACGGGATTATAATAATCCTTGCCATACCAGATATCTGTCTTTCCATGCTCCTTATGGATCAGAATAACCCAATATATGTAATATTCTCGATCTTTATCTCTCCTACAAGTAATGATGTCAACTTAAGGAAACAATTCGGCATGAATTACGCTCCGGGCTTTTTAACTCCAATTAGTAGTATGATTACTGTCCTAGATACTGACAAAGTCGGGAAGCGGAGCGTCACAAACTAGATGTAAGTTTATAGTTATTTCTTGATATTCATGTTGGCTCAACTGGGGGGATATGAAGAAGTGGTGATTGGATTAGTTGTTTTTATTTTCTTCACTTTCCTGACGCAGGCGTCTTACAAAATCGGAAAAGTATTTGCATGCCAGATAGGCCATTAAGACCCAAAAAAGAGTACCCATTCTATATGCTGCCTAAGATTGTTGAGAATATTAATACTTAGAAAATGAACATATATAAAAAGGAAATAATATACAAATGAATTACGATAAAATTAATCCTAATTGTAGTTAAGATAAAGCTCTCTTGCCTCATCCCTGGTGCGGCATATAATATCAATCACGAAACGTTAAATCCTACACCAAATAACTCTCCTTTTGTTTAAGAACTGGTAAAATAAAATCTATTTTAATATATTCTATTTGCTGAATAAAAATTATTCCCGCGCGGAGGAACGATGAATAGGCGATACTCTTCAATAGCACTTCTTTTTACAATGACCATCTTTCTATGTGTCAGCGAAATCCTATTTGGGCAGGAGTTTAAGCTTCCCAGAGTTAGCCCTTATGCCGAAGTTGCACAGTCGGTTGGTTTGAGCTCAATTAAAATAACTTATCATCGTCCCGGTGTAAAAGGAAGAAAAATTTGGGGAGAGCTGGTTCCTTACGGGCTTGTTAAACTTCCGCAGGGGAGTGGCAATCCGGCCCCTTGGCGCGCGGGAGCCAACGAAAACACGGTAATAACATTCTCGCATGAGGTGGAAATAGAAGGGGAGAAGATCCCTGCAGGTTCATACGGACTTCACATGATCCCTTCGGAGAGTGAGTGGATTATTATTTTCAGCAAAGAGTATAATGCGTGGGGAAGTTTTTTTTACGACAAAGGGAACGATGCCCTCAGAATAAAAGTTAAGCCGGAAGCTGTTAGCCATACCGAATGGCTGGAATACGGATTCGATAATCTCTCCGATACTTCGGCGACTGTTTTTCTGGAATGGGAAAAACTCCGCATCCCTTTCCTCTGTAAGTTCGATACTAAGAATATTGTGCTGAGCAATATCCGCAATGAGCTCCATTCATCCGCCGGATTCAAACCTGGGGCGTGGTACCAGGCGGCCTTCTATTGTTTGCAGAATAAGATAAACTACACCGAAGCGATAGAGTGGGCAAAGAGAGCTTTGCAGATGGAAGAGAATTACACAAACCGAAATGTGCTCGGGTATCTGCTTCTTGCCGCCCAAAAGAGGGATGAAGCTATAGCCGTCTTTAAGGAGAATGTGGAAAAATATCCCGATAACTGGCTTGCCTACGATAGCCTTGGTGAGGTGTTTATAGAGATAGGGGATAAAGCCGAAGCGAAAAAATATTTGGAAAAATCCCTAAAGATAGCCCCACTTAACCAGCAACAAAGGATAAGAGAAGTACTCCAAAAGATTGAGGAGGATTGAGGGTGTTTTTTCGAAAGACCCAATTAAAAACCTATAGTTGTTTGATAGGGCAGTGATAAAATAAATGTGAATCATTTTAAGGGACTTAATAGAAAGAAATGTTCAAAAAGGAAATAAAGGCCAATATTATTTTGGTAGAGTATAAAAAGGAGTGTGTATAACGTCGCATTACTGTTAGAATCTCTGGTTATATAATAAAACAAATACCCCAGCCCAACAAACCAAGCCAATAAATAAAAATATTACAACCTCCCAAGCCAATCCCATAGATTCACAATTCAAATGACCATTTCCTCCAGAATGTTATCCTTTTTAATCTAACATGGCAAAAAGATGTTCGACAGCAATCCAAATGATTTTTGTAATGACGAAAATGTAGAATATGAGGCAAAAATGCAGAAAATGTTACAAATTTGCGAAAAATATGACCGACGATGCCCGGAAAAGAACCGATTAGGCTTCGAATAGGATTATTATGAACAAAACGTGACAAAAATGGAAAAAAAATGATATTGAACTGATCAAAAGTTATTTTTTTTTCTCATGTGTCATGTTTTTTACGTTTTTATAACATTCTTTGACAAATTGGCACATTTGCTGACACGTCTGTTCTATTTAAGTGGCAGTTGCTCGAATATTATTTGTTTTCCCCTTATTCCTGATTTATTTGCTCGTTTTATGCCGTAAACAGAAGCCGGAAATTAATTTGCGTGATTTTTAGCGCGTGGGTGGGAAAATATTCACGTTGAGGCACAATAATTTGTTGCTTCTCCAAAATAAAATGGTATTGTAGCACATAAAAAGGGGACTACGGCAAAAAAAAATGGCATTACGTCATCTTAAAATGTCACTACGGCATCAAAATGAGACATTATGGCAGAAAAAGAGGGACTGAGTCTGTCGCAGTGTTTCATTTTCTTGACACATTACCGTTTTTGAAAGCCGAATTATTGTATTATGCCGCAGTGTTACGTTTATTTGTTCCGGTAAGGAATTGCTCCGTAGAGGTATCACTTTTTCTTGGCGCAGCATTGGTTTGTTTATTGGCATTGTGGCTAATTCATCACTTCACTTGAGCTTGTTTATGAGTGCCCCATAAATCCGGATTCTAATTGCTTATGTCAATGAATTCTTTTTCGATCCGGAAACCAAACAACTCTATCAAATAAATGTTTGTCTGAAATATAATTCCGGATCATGGATTAGTCATCAACTTGATATGAAACAGAATTAGGTTTCGGAGGGTTTATTCTGCTATCTGCATTGTACTCATGTCCCAATAAACATTTCCGTTTTTTTTCTTTGAATGAAAAAACATTTTGCAACAAATCGGAATTATCTTTACGAATATTTTGTTCATAAAAAAAATAATTCGAAGGAACTTATTATTGCTATTGCGATAATCTTTGAGGAGATAATGGACAAAATAATAACAGAATTGGAATTGGCCCTTTTATCTTTAGATAGGATAAAAGTGAGAGAAATTTATGAGAAAAATCGACAACTCTATTCCGCAATCGATTTTATAGAAAAAATAATAGCACCTACCTTGGAGAAAATTGGAGTTGGTTGGGCTGAGGGAAAAGTAGCTCTGGCTCAGATCTATATGAGTGCAAGAATCTGCGAGGAAATAATTGATAAAGTCTTACCAAAGATAACAGAGCAAACCCCGGAGAAAGATAAAATTGCCATTACAACACTTACCGATTATCATATTCTCGGAAAAAAGATTGTTGTTTCCGTATTAAGAGGAAATGGAATTAATATTCTTGATTATGGTAGAACGACTGTAGAAGAATTGTCCGATAGAATTAAAAAAGATAACATTTCCTTGTTATTGATTTCAACTCTTATGCTCCCCTCTGCTCTTGATATAAAAAAGGTAATAGAATTATTGAAAGGGTATCATGTAAAGATATTTGTAGGTGGAGCTCCTTTTCGCCTCGATAAAAATTTATGGGAAGAAGTCGGAGCAAATGGCATGGGGATGGATGCGCAAGATGCCGTAAATATTGTTAAAAGGTTTTTGGAGGAGAATAATGAAAAATAAAGCAATGACCTCAATGGAAAGGGTGCTGACTACTTT
Source organism: uncultured Ignavibacteriales bacterium (assembly GCA_942492055.1). GTDB lineage: Bacteria > Bacteroidota > Ignavibacteria > Ignavibacteriales > Melioribacteraceae > CALODP01. Next base: position 553,512 of record CALODP010000002.1, read on the forward strand.
ATCTCATCAAGAACCGGATAAAGTACCATTATTTTTACTTACTACAATGCATGGAGCCAAAGAATTAGGAATGACTATCAAAGAGTATTTTTCTAAAGCGGAAAATGTTGTAGAAGGACAAATACGTTTGCATAAGAAATATGGGAGTGATTGTTGCTATCCGTTCTTCTATGCTCCCTTGGAGTCAGAAGCGTTTGGAGGGGAAGTAATATATCGGGAAGATGGGCCTCCTAATTCGGGCATGCCAATACTAAAAGCCCCAAAGGATATTGAAAATTTAGTTCCTCCTAAAGTTTCCGAATCGAGAATTCTTGCAAAGGCATTAACCGCGATAAAAGAGACGAAAAAATATTTCGGGGATACGGTTCCGATAATCGGGATAGTTGTTTCACCATTTTCGCTCCCCGTAATGCAAATGGGATTTGATAATTATTTGAATATTATGTTTGAAAACAAGAGACTTTTTGAAAAATTGATTGAAATCAATATTGAATTTTGTATCGAATGGGGAAATGCCCAATTAGAAGCCGGAGCCACAGCGATCGGATATTTCGATCCAGTTTCTTCATCTAATATAATATCTCGAGAAACCTATCTTGAAACAGGTTATCTAATTGAAAAAAAAACATTGGCGAATATTAACGGACCTACAGCTATTCATTTTGCTTCGGGAAGATCCTTGGATATTCTTGATGATGTATCCGGAACGGGGGCGGCTCTTGTTGGAGTAGGATTCGAAGAAAATCTTAGTGAATTAAAAGCTAAAGCAAGTGGTAAGATATCATTGTTGGGTAATTTGAATGGAATCGAAATGAGAAAATGGAATGAGAGAAAAACCGAAGAAATGGTAAAGAATGCCATTGCAGCGGCAGGAAAAGGGGGCGGATATATTTTATCCGATAGCCACGGAGAAATCCCATGGCAAGTCTCGGATGAAACATTGTTTGCTATCCGGAAGTCCGTAGATAAGTGGGGTAATTATCCTCTTTCATGGATAGACGATTATGAAAAATAGAATTGCCATATTCATATGTAAACATTTTCGAGCGGAATTGGATAATGTTATAAAGCAAAATAATTATGAGAATATTCATGCCTTCTCGTTTCAAGCAAGATGTGGGCATCCTCCTATTTCGCGAGATGAAATTCTTGACCAGAACTTCAATTTTGATGATTACGACAAAATATGCGTAATTGGAGGATGTTGTCTATCCGAAATCTCTTCTGAACTCTCCGAACAAAGCAATTTCGAAATAGTAAAACAAGATCAATGCTTTTTTATGTTTGCAAACAATGAATTTCTGCTAAGTTTCCAAAAGGAGGGAAATTATCTGATAACCCCCGGGTGGTTGAATAATTGGGAAGAAAAAATATCTGTTTGGGGATTTGACAAAGAATCAGCCAGAGAATTCTTCAATTCCTCAATGAAGGGGCTTATTCTTCTTGATACCGGTATTAGTACGAAATCCAAAGAAAAATTAAATGAACTATCGGAATATGTAAGCTTACCTGCGAGTATTCTCCCGATAGGATTAGATTACTTCGGATTATTTATTAATAATATATTAGCAAGAATGGCCAAAAAAACATATAAAAAATCGAAAAAGGCTTTTCTGAGGCATCTTTCGGAATATGGAATTGCTTTTGATTTTTTTGATTCACTGAAAGGTATAGTTGGGGAAAGGAATACTCTTCAAAAAATAATGGAATTATTCGAAATGCTTTTTGCTTCCCAAACATTAACACTTGTTAGAATCCCTGATAATATTAATGATGTAGAAAAATTAATGATTTCGAATTCTTCGGAGGATAAGGAAGGATTGTATGAAAGAATAATTCTTTTGGAAAAAGACTATGGTTGGACAGATACAAATGATGGCTTCTATTTGAAATTCAATGATGACAGATTTCAATATATCATCGAAATCGGTAAAATCCCGTTCCCTGAATATAAGGAACATTATCTAAATCTTGCTTTATCTGTTTCTAAAGTCTGTGGAATTGCTATTTCAAAGGCAAGAGGTTATGAGCTTTTAAACCAGCGTAATGATGAATTAATAGAGATTAACGCTGAGAAAGATAAATTTATATCTATTATTTCGCATGATTTAAAAGCGCCTTTTGTAGGACTTTTGGGGGTAGGTGAAGTATTAATAGAGGATTGGGAAGATTTTTCTCCAATCGAAAGAAAGCAATTAATCACTGAACTATTCGATCAATCAAAAAAAACTTTTGAACTGCTAAAGGGTTTGTTGGAATGGGCAAATATTCAAAGAATGGAAAAAGATATTGCTCCGGTCGAGATAGATTTTTCAATAATGGGCTCAGAAATAATAGATCTTCTAAAAATAAATGCGACAAAGAAACAAATAAAATTATTATCAGAGATTAAAAAGGATATTGTTGGGATAGGTGATAAATTTATGATACAAACGGTTTTAAGAAATTTGGTATCGAATGCTATAAAGTTTACTCCTAATGGTGGAGAGATTGTGATAAAGGGGGAAAAGGAAGAAAAATATGTTAAAATAATTGTTGAAGATTCCGGAATAGGAATAAGTGAAGAGAATATTGCCAAATTATTCAGATTGGATATTCATCATACTACGGAAGGAACAAATAAAGAATCCGGCACCGGTCTGGGACTTATTTTATGCAAAGAGTTTATTGACATAAATAAAGGTGAGATTTGGGTTGAAAGCATATTGGGAAAAGGGAGCAAGTTTATTTTTATTCTACCGAGAAAAATGGGATGATTTTTTGAACTGACGTGATTAAAATTTGACTTAAAGTTGTTTCTGCAAAATTATATAATTCCTACCGACAATATCAACAATGGTTATTGTTGAAGTTTGATGAAAAATACAAATTCCAGTAAACTATTCCGAGGTTCGCTAATGAAAAAAATAACGCTAATTCTGTTATTAATTTGTCAATCACTCTATTCGCAAAAATATGAAATTATTTCGAGCTCTTTGATGTTAATAAAATGGAGGCGAATAATGAGTCGGAACAATTAACTGAATGATTCGTCTTATTCATTGACTAAGAAAATAGGAGGATTATATGAAGAGCGCTGGTATATTCGGGATAGGATCAATTCTAACAACTCTTAGTGCTTTAGGCGTAATACTTCTTTTAATAACATTAGCTGAAGTAATTTATTCGAATCTGTTAATATCTGTTATTCCTTTCGGTTCCATCATAATAGGAATAATGATTTTTCTTTCTTTCAGAAGAAAAGAAAAGTAAAATAGTATTGAAATAGAATTAGAAAAGAAAAGGCATCCTTTAGGGATGCCTTAAATTTATTATTCTTCTGTATCGCTTAATAACTTGTTAAGACTTCTTTGCGCAAGCTTAGGTTTGTTAAGAAGTTTAGGGCCGTTTAAGCATCCTCCTTCGCAAGCCATTACCTCAACAAAATTTCCTTTAAATGTTCTAGGTAAGCTTTTTAATTCTCGCAATGATTTTTTATCTAATCCATCTATTAATATTCCATCAACAAGGGTTTCATCATCAAGATAAGATTTTAACGCGCAAGAAACTCCGCCGGTAACAGGAAAACCTCTTCCCGCTTTTTTCCCTGAGTGTTCCGATACTGTCTCATCACATTTTTGCACATCAATTCCTTTGGCGATGAATAATCCTCCTAATTCCTCGATGGTTAAAACATAATCAACTTCCTTATCGTGCAACGCTTCGTTTCGTTTTGCCACACAAGGGCCAATAAAAACCTTCAACGCATCCGGGTAGATTTCATTGATATATTCCGCCGTGTAATGCATTGGAGAAGGAGTAGTAGAAACATGGCTCGATAATTTGGGAACATGCTTATTTACTGTTTCGGTATAGGCCGGACAACAAGAAGTTGTCATAAATTTTCTATTCCCTTCTGCTAACATTTCCGAAAATTCTTCCGCTTCGTGACGAGCTGTCATTTCAGCACCATAAGAAACTTCAACAACATCATCGAATCCGATCCCTTTTATAGCGGTAATAAGTTGTCCGAATTCGGCGGAAAATTGTCCTACGATTGCCGGAGCAACCATAGCAATAATTTTCCCCTTGGAAGTAATATGTTTCAAAATATCAATCAATTGCGATCTTTCCATAATTGCGCTGAATGGACATTCGCGCATACATTTGCCGCAGAAAGTACATTTGCTGAAATCTATTCTCTCATGTCCGTTTTCGTCGCGTGAGATAGCTCCGACCGGACAAGCCTCTTCGCAGGGGATAGGGATCTTAATAATCGCATGATAGGGACATTCTTGCATACACAGACCGCAATTGACACAATTTGAGCTATCTATTCTGGCCTGACCGTCGATCATCTCTATTGCGTTCTTTTTACAGTTCATCATACAAGGACGCGCCACACAACCACGACAAGCATTAGTAACAAAATAAGCTGTTTTATGACAAGTGGAACAAGCTTCATCTACTACTGTTAAAATCGGAGCTTCGAGGGAGTCTCTGTGGAGGGCTTTTTCGGCATATTCACTTAGTGGGGTTAATTCATCTTGCTCATCTTCCACCAAATATCCCAGCATAGCCATAAGACGATATTTCATCACCGCCCTTTCTTTATGAATACAGCAACGGTTCACCGCCTTCTTATGCTTCGGGGCCATCTCCAACGGGATTCTATCTATATCCTTGAGATTATCCTCAAAAAAAAGCTTAGCTAGTTTTATTATCAATTCTCTTCGGATTATTGTAGCGTTATTAATATGATTCATAACCTAAACAACTCTCTTCTCTTTATTATACAAGCAATTTTCTTACATTCTCAATAAATCGGGATACGGTAACACTTGAAAGCATATTTCCGTCTATCTCGACGAAAGGGGGTTTTAAACCTTCATGGTTTTCACAGTATTCCAAACAAGGAAAGGGAACAATCTCTAATTTATCCTTAAGATCATCTGGTAAATTATCTTCCAAAGCTAGAAGATCGGCGGCACCCATTACAAAACAATTTGTGCCGGTACATATTTTGGCCTTGATTCGGTTTTCCATTTAGTAACCCTCTTATCAATAGTGCGAATTGAAATTCAATTAGGTACATATTAATATTATCATCGGATACAGGAATTATCGAAAAAAAAATTCTGAAATAAACACAGTAAAGCAATCTATTATTGCTTTCTTACCCCTCATAAGAATATCGTATCATGATTACCGTAAATCATAATTTGAAACTTGCAAATGTAAACATCACGCTTCTTTTATCCAAGGAGGATTATTTATTTTTGTTAATTGTCACGTTTTTTTTGCCCCTAAAAATAGTATTGTATTTTTCGTGAACAATATCCGAGATTTGTAATTCAAATAAAAAAAGCTATGGAGAGAAATTGAACAAAGTATTGATAAGCGCATGCCTTGCGGGAAAGAATGTTAGATATGACGGGAAGAGCTCCGGAGAAATAAAACCGGCTATTAAGAAATTGATAGATGAAGGGAAAGCAATATTAATTTGTCCTGAAATGGATGCAGGATTAAAAGCGCCTAGAGCTTGTTGTGAGATAATCGGAGGGGACGGTAAAGATGTTCTTAAGGGTGCTGCAAAAGTAATGAATACGGAGAATGAGGATATTACGGATTATTTCATTATAGGAGCGAAGCTTACTAAGGAATTAGCGAAAAAGGAAGGTATAAGAAAAGCAATATTAAAAGAACAATCCCCATCTTGTGGCACGAAAAGAATATATGATGGTACTTTCTCCGGGAATAAAGTACCGGGTGCGGGAGTCACTGCTGCAATTCTAAATACAATTGAGTGTGAAACTATTAGCGACGAAGACATATAGTTTATTCCGGAAGCATAAAAAGTTATTACATCAAACGGAATTTTCCTCTTTCATCATTTGTTTTATAAAACAGAGAAGCTAGCAATAAAGCAGAAAGGAGGAAGCGGTGGAAAATTATGAAATTTCGATTATGACAAAATCGGATTTGGCTTTTGCTCTTGAACTCGCAAACAAGGAAGGCTGGAATACCGGAATAAATGATATCGAGCCATTCTATGAGGCAGATAACAATGGCTTTTTTATAGGAAAGCTAGCTGATAAACCTATCGCTACTCTTTCGGCTGTTAATTACGGAAACGGATTCGGATTTATGGGATTCTATATAGTACTTCCCGAATATAGAAATCAAGGATATGGAATTGAAATTTGGAAGAAAGGAATCGAATATTTAAGAGGGAAAAATATTGGCTTGGACGGAGTTCTGGAACAACAACGGAATTATGAAAAATCCGGATTTAAGCTAGCATACAATAATATACGTTTCGAGGGAAAATCAAAGAAATATGATAGAGATAAAAATGATGTTTATCCTTTTGATAAATGTCTTTTCCCTGCAATTTGTAATTATGACAGAAAACATTTTCCAGCTAAGCGAATGTCTTTTTTGAATGAATGGATAAAACATTCCATAATAACTTTATGCTATTCAAAGAACAATATAATCAAAGGCTATGCCTCAATAAGGAGATGTAGAGAGGGATATAAAATAGGGCCTCTTTTCGCGGATAATTATAATATAGCTGAGGAGCTTCTTAAAGAATTAAACAATAGAATCGAAGAAAATGTGAAAATCTATTTGGATGTTCCGTCGATAAATTTTGATGGGATAAAACTGATAGAGAATTATGGTATGAAAAAAGTATTCGAAACAGTAAGGATGTATACTGAAGAACTTCCTAAGCTTAATTACGAAGGAGTATATGGAGTTACCTCTTTCGAATTAGGATAAATGATTTTTTCTATGGAATAATATTAGTCATATCTCGTCTTAGATAATATATAAATTCTAATTCGGGATATTATTATGAAAAGAACAACTTCTCAGCCACCTCTCTATTTCTTTTTGGCCTTAGTCGGTATTCTGGGATTCAATATCTTTAATGATCATTTTTCTTTTACAAGTGATTTGCTGAAAGGAATTGGTTTAATGCTAGCTTTCCTTGGATTTATTATTAACATTATTGCAGATAATCACTTTAAGAGGATTCATACAACTGTGAAGCATGGAGATTGCTCGGCCAAATTGGCTACCGGAGGAATCTTCGAATATTCTAGGAATCCGATGTATTTCGGAATGGTACTATTTCTGGTAGGGCTAAGTCTATTTCTGGATAACTATTTTGGATTATTATTTTCCGGGATTTTTGCGATTCTCCTACAAAGGCTTTTTATTTCGAAGGAAGAAAAAATGCTTACTGAAAGATTTGGTGTCGACTACATTTCGTATATGAAGCGTGTGAGACGATGGATTTAGTTAAAGGAAAATATGATTATATCGGAAGAGGAAGTATCGTTACGATTAAGTTATTTATATGATGAAATAGATAATAAAATAGAGAAAATAGAAAGATTAAACGAAGATAATATTGTGTGCCGTTGTGGATGCTCCGCTTGCTGTATTGATGATCTAACAGTTTTTTCGGTTGAAGCGGATAATATTTTGCGAAATTACGAGAGTATGTTAAATTATAATGCACCGCATGAAGAGGGAGGTTGTGCTTTTCTCGATGATATGGGGAGATGTAGAATATATGAGAGTCGTCCCTATGTTTGCAGAACGCAAGGTTTACCTCTAAGATGGTTTGATGAGGATGAAAAAGGAAATTCGGTGGAATATCGGGATATTTGCCCGACAAACGATAATGATGATTTAATGACCGGAACAGATCCGGATTATTTTTGGATGATCGGGCCATATGAAGAAAGATTATTTGATTTACAACATGATTTGTATAACGGAAATATGAAAAGGATCCGATTACGGGATCTATTCGATAAAGGAAAAAGAATTATTTCGAGGTAAAAGTGGAAATAATCACAGATGAAGAAGTAAAGAACGAAGTTGTTTTAGATGTTGCCCGAAAAATGACAGCAGCGGCTCTAACCGCCCCAAAGGCGCGTGGGAAAAACTATATTGTTTCGGCTATCGTTACAGGGGAAGGAATAAAGAAAATATCAGAAGTATTATTCGAATTAGCTGAAAATGAGAATGCTCCGGCATTTTTCAAAAGAGACGCTGAAAATATTCTCAGTGCTCAAGCTATGGTAATTCTTGGGACAAGAATACAATCAATGGGGCTTAGTCCTTGCGGAATGTGTGGTGCGAAAAATTGCGCGGAGAAGGACAAGAATCCGAATCAGCCTTGTGTTTTCAATACCGGAGATCTTGGAATTGCAGTAGGATCTGCCGTAAGTGTCGCTATGGATAACAGAATTGATAACAGGATAATGTACACTGTTGGGCAGGCAATTCTTAAGATGAAACTTCTCGGGGATGATATTAAAATTGCATATGGAATACCATTAAGCATTTCTGCAAAAAATCCGTTTTTCGATAGGAAATAAAGTAATGGGAAGATTATTATTCAGATAATCTTCCTAATTTCGGAGAAACCTTTTTAATCTGTTGCTAATGATTAACTATTTTAGCATCTTATCAACGATTAAGGGATTGCTAAGGAATCGATTAGAAATTACGCCAATCATCAAGTTTGTTGGGAATATCATAGAATATTTTTCAAAATAAATTGGCAAAATCATGGTTCCCTTATCCGAAAAGAAAAGGGTCGTTGTTGTTGTAAACAAATGGTGGGAATGTGATCCGATTATGTTTACATTAACAAACGACTACGTCCGTCCGTATACGGTTTTAGGATGGCCGGAAATATTTAATTATCCCCATTCTCACAGATCATTCTCAGAAATGCCCAGAGCGGTATTCACATTAGAAAAGATCCAAGCTGAAATTTGGTGTATCTCCGATTTATTGGCTAAATACACAGATGATCCATGTCATCAATCAAGCTCGGAATTAAAAATGAAAATATTACCTAATATTTTCGATGCTTCGGGAAAACCGCCGGATCTGGTTATTGCCGTTGGAACTGCCTCTGCATATCCTAATGATAAATCTTTCAATGGATCGGTTATAATCGGTGGAAAAGTTTTTCTTCATAACGGTCATCCCTTCGGAGAGAATAAATGTAGCGATTTTCGCGAAGGCCCATTTGATCAAGTGATGGATTCGTTATTGACTCCCATAATCTTCGATGAATATACAAGGTATATTTCCTCTCCGGAAACAGTAACAAAGCTTTTGCTTAATTCCAAACATTTTCCTGCAGAACAGATAGGAATATTAACTGATTACAATTTTGTTAATCTAAGTACGATTAACGTAACCGATTATACGGAATATGGCGTAAAAGACCGAGAAACATTGAAAAGTTATAGTCTCCATTATTACGATAATTATGCCCGATCTTTGGAAACTACTCATGGTTTGATAAAAATCGCTGCAGGACTTGATACGCCATTCATGTTTGTCTCCGGTATTGTAGATAGACTAGATCATTTTTCGGAAGATGTTGGCAAACCACCCTATTGCCAGAATACTGTAGGAGCTCATAATGCCGGTGTTGCATTGGCCTGGTTGCTAGCTTGTATTGAAATCACTCATGGTTCGTCAAAAAGATTACCCGAGAAATATCTTTGAGAAGCAAATTATCTTTTTCTAAATAGATATTCTATTTGGCTCTGTTTATTCGGAGCCTTTTTTATGGAAATATATTGTGGTAATAAATGAATGTTTCTTCGACATCATGTAAAAGGAGAAAATATGCATGCTATGATACTCTCTAAGAAAAAAAATCTTTTTACTCAAACTATTCTTCCTTTTAACTTGTAATCTGTCTAAAAAAAACTATAATTTAGTAGAGAAATTCTAACTACTGGGAAACATATGAAAAAACATTTATTACTCTTATTTACGCTTGTTTTTCTTTTGCCATCTTTTATCTCTGCTCAAGAAATCGAACCGATGGAAGTCTTTGTAATTGATTCTTACGTAACCCCGAAAAAACCATACAGAATAAAAATCCTATTTTATACATCCGACAGTGCCTTGTCAAAAATAATAATCGACAACAAACATGAATTAACTGTTTCGGAAAAATATACAGATAAGCATATGATTGAGATGCCATTAAGTGATTATTCATTTGATTCCATTTCTGTTCCCTTAAGAATTATTGTTACCGATAAAAACGGAGTTGTATCGGAAGGGGAACCGAGCGAAATAATGCTCCCTCATGAAATTAACGATATGAAAGGAAAGGGTTCAAGTATATTTACCGTGTGCTGTTTCGGAGGGGTGATTTTCGGCCTTCCTTCACCAACATATGTTAATATGAATGGGGAGGAATATTTCGGATTAGCTAAAGAAATACCAATATTCTCCTTTTTCTCTGGTGGATATAATTATCCGAAAAGATTTGTTAGTTTGGAGTATGCTCATTTCTTCAAAGCAGAACAAAAGAATTTTATGAGAGTAGGTTATAAAGAAGTAATACAGATTCCTGTTTTCGAATATATTAGTCCCGGAGTAAGCGGATTTACAGATTTCAAAGGATTTAACGGAATATCTCCGGAAATTACTCTGGGAATGTTTAAGGTATATAATGTTTTTACATTTTACGGAAGATACAGATATAGCGTGAAACCGAGTGAAAGTAATCATGATTTTCACGAAATATCTATCGGGTTATATTCAAATTTCTTTTCAATCAATATTTAGGAGAGCGAAGATGGAAATACGAGAATTGAAGAAAGAGGACGTAGGAGAACTACTAGTCCTTGTTAATGACGGAATGAAACTCGACAAATTTACTTTTCCGCTTCTGGAAGAAAATACGATTAATGACGAAGATTATGCTCCCGAACTGACTCTTCTCGCCATAGATGATAACAAGATGGTTGGTTTTATTATGGGGGTAATTAGAGAAAGGGAAGATGGCCCTATGGGTTATGTGAAAATTCTTTGCGTTGATCCTGAATACAGAAGAAAAAAAGTAGCTTCGGAATTGTATGGAAAGATCGAAATACGATTTATGGAAAAAGGAATTAAAAAAATTAGAGTTTACGAAGCATGGCCAAATTATTATATGCCCGGTATCGATCCTTTTTATACTGAAGCGATCTGTTTCTTTGAGAGAAACGGTTACAAAAAGATTGGTGATACCTCTAATTTGAAATGTGAATTAACCGGACAAGATTTTTCTACATATACAGAAGAGGATAATCTTGAAGCAAAAGAGATAAAGATAATTCGTGCTTCCAAAGAGGATTACGATAGAGTTATGGAATGGACGGCCAAGAATTTCGCTCCTTGGAAGTTTGAAATTACAAGCGCATTTCAAAATGATCCGATTTCTCTTCATATTGCAATCGAGAAAGAGGAAATGATCGCTTTTTCCGCCTATGAAGCTAACAACAAAGGGACTGGTTGGTTTGGCCCGATGGGAACAACCGAAGCAGCTCGTGGTAAGGGAGTTGGTGGAATACTTTTAAAGAAATGTTTGGCGGATATGAAAAAAGCCGGATTTAAGAAAGCTATTATTCCTTGGGTCGGCCCGATACCTTTTTATATGCATTACGCCAATGCCAAAATGGATAGAGTTTTTTGGAGATACGAAAAGACACTTTAAGAAAATAGATAAGGCGATTCGGAGATATAACCGAATCGCCTTCATAATTACCGAAGTAGAATCATTTTTTTTGTAATCGCTTTTCCCCCGTAAACGATACTGTAGAAATACACCCCACTCGATAAAGTCTTTTCCGAAAACATATAAGAATGTTTTCCCGCTGAAAGATTTTGCTCCATCAAATCAAATACTTTTTCACCAAGAACATTGAAGAGAATTATTTTTACATTTCCGGAGGATGGAATTGTGAAATTTATATTAGTTGAAGGATTAAAAGGATTCGGATAATTTTGCTCTATGGAAAATGTTAAGTTATGGACAGATACTTTTTCCCGGGGATGATTAACCGTAGTAACATCATTGGGATCATAACCGCAACAATATGCTCCGTTTATTAATTCTCCGTTATTATTTGAGGCAATATCGTAAAAGATTATACCATTCCCTTCATTCATTTTCCAATATCCGGATAGATTGTCTTCCGAACCGGAGGGAGGGTTATCAATTAATGAGCTTATTTCATTTTGGGATAAAGCTTTATTCCATATTTGTAATTCGTCAATTGCTCCTAATAAGTGTTGAGTAAGTAAAGCTCTATTTCCTATAATTATTGGAGAGTTAATGTTCTCGGCAATTTCCGTTGCCATAATAGTGCTGTCGTTTACTGACAAGGTTTGTTGAATGCCATTTACAAAGCAAAGAAATTCTTGTTGTGCGATACTATAAGAAATAGCGATATGATGCCATCTGTTTGTTGTTAAGGAATTGGCGTTCCCTTTAATTTTCAATGTCGTATTGTCATTTCTACTTAACTTAATTATGAGTCCGTTTTTTACATTTCCTCCAAGAGAGGTGCTCGAAGTTTCAATTGAAAGCATCTTTTTGTCAATAATTGTCTTTCTATTTAGCGAGGTAAGATTAACCCAACAAAGTATACTCCATTCTTTACCAAGTACCAATTGTTCTGTGGCTGGTATTAGCCCGTAAGATCCTGCCTCGAAAAAGTTTACCGAAGAGTTTCCATCGAAAACGTTGATGAGATTCCCATCCGAATCAGCTGTAATTCCGTCCAACTCTCCGGCCTCCTTAATATTTACCTCAAAGACTTTGTCATCAGTCGAAAGATCAAATCCGATAACATCTTTTCCGCTACTCACATACAAGACATTTTCGTGAATGCAATTTCCGAGGCATCCGATATTACTTTTGTAAACGCTTTGAGTACCCACCGAATCAATTTCAACAATTGTTGAATTTCCGAAGCATGATACCAGATATCGATTGTTTAACGTGTCGAACGCAACACTTTCCGGATTTGATATGAGAGATTGTCCGGTCAAAAAAGAATTGAAGCAAAACGAAAACATGACAAATAAAAGAATGTTAATCCTTTTTGCAAGTAAAAACATTTTAACCCCCAATAGTTAGAAATACTACATCTCGAAAATAGTGTTATTAGCTGACAAAGCAAGTGATGAATCGGGTAGTCGACATATTGATCGATAAAAGGCATTAAGGGAAGATTAGTAGCGAGGAGTCAAATTAGTTGCTTCTGTATTTTCAATTATTATATTGCAAAAAGTGTTTTCGGTAAACCCTCTAATGATAGATAATGGTGGAAAATATATTGTCAGGAAATAAAGATAAATATTTTTATTCACTAAATTCCGTAGGATGGTTTCTCTATTTCCTAATCTTCACTCTTCCCTTTATTTTTCAATATCGTCAACTTAACATCGTAAACTATTTAGGATATTTCGGTGGCAGTCTCGCCGGCTTTATCTCTTCATCTATTTTACGTTACCAGTTAAAACGAAAAAGGATAATTGATAATCTAAGTTCGAAAGATGTCGTAAGAGTCTTACTATATGTTCTATTTGCTTCGGTATTTTGGGAAATCCTGGATACGATATTTGATTCAATGATTTACGGATTCGACCAAATTTTCTCAAATAGGTTTCTAATAAATTTTTTATACGATTTGGTGATGTTTGCCCCTGTAATGTTTGCATGGAGCGCAATTTATCTGGGAATTAAACTGTGGCAAGAATGGGATGAGCAAAAAAGGAAAAACGACATGATTTCTTCTTTGGCTATGAAAGCCAAATTGGAAATGTTACGATATCAACTTAATCCTCATTTCATCTTTAATGCTCTTGCTTCGGTTAGAATCCTTATTGAAAAAGATAAAGAGAAAGCAAAAGAAATGATAACAAAGCTATCGGAATTTATTCGTTATTCTTTAATCGGGGAAAACTTGCAATTAGCTTCTTTGGGGAGAGAGATTGATGTAGTTAAAAGTTATTTGGAAATTGAAAAAATAAGATTCGGCGATAATCTGAAAGTCAGCTTTGAGATTGAAAACGGTTTGTCGGATTATCCTATTCCCAATTTTATAATACATCCTTTGGTAGATAACGCAATTAAACACGGCTTCAACGGGAAAACAAATTCTTTGCTTTTGAAAATTGTGGCAAGGAAGAATAAATACAAAGGATTGGAAATATTGGTTGTGAACAACGGATTTCTGAAACGGAGTGAGAATGATAATTATTCGGGAACAAATATCGGATTGACTAACATAAAAGAACGTCTCGAATGTTTGTACGGCGAGAATTATTATTTCTCAATAAATCAGGAAAACGATAAAGTAATTGTTTTGATGCGAATTCCAAGAATATCAAAGGGGCAAGATGAAACATAATATCAAAACAATTATTGTTGATGATGAAATGCTTCCGAGAGAAGACTTAATTGAGATACTAAAAAGATTTTCCGCAATAAAAGTGGTAGGAGAGGCAAGCAATCTTGAAGAAGCAAGAGAGTTAATCAAAATTGATAAGCCTGATTTGATTTTTCTCGATATAAAATTGAGAGGAGAGAATGGTTTCGAGCTTTTGCCTGATATTCCAAAAGACGTTAAAATTGTTTTCGTAACTGCATATGACACTTTCGCTGTTAAAGCCTTTGAAGTAAATGCCCAAGATTATATTATGAAGCCGGTCAATCCTGATAGATTAGCACAAACTATTGATCGTATAATCAAAGGGGAATCTAACAATGCAAAGAAAGAAATCGGAAGTTTGAATTATGACGACTCCATTTTTATTCAATTGAACGGACGCTATTCTTTCTTGAAAATTGATTCGATATTGGTTATTCAATCTGCAGGGGATTATAGCGAAATAATCAAAAGCGACAAATCGAAATATTTATGTAACAAAAGCATGAAAGAATGGGAAGAAAGGCTTCCGAATAATTATTTCGGGCGTATTCACCGAGGAACAATTGTAAATGTGAGAAAGATTGAAAGAATAGAAGAATGGTTTAATCATACTTTTAGAATACATATATCAGGGCTCAAAGATACTTTCCAAATGAGTAGAGGGTATGCGATAAAAGTAAGAGAATTATTCGGCTGAGAGAATATATTAAATTATTCTCTTACATTGACAACATATCGAATTTATTTTTTTAATTAAATGAATTATTTAGAAAAAAGATTTGTATATAAATTTCAAAAATCATTAAATTACAAAAGTCTGGATGTGTTGGAATAAAGATTATCAAAATCTGCTCATATCACTTCATTAGTGTCTGTAAAATAACAATTGAGGGAAAAATGTACAATCATTTTAGGAAAGCCTGTGGCTTTTTTGTCGTAATCGCCATGTTGTCTTCCATTTCTGTTTATGGGAACAATTTAAATAGTAATTTGGATAATTCTTCTTTTAGTCTCACCAAAATATCCTCTAAGGGAAAGAAGAAAGGAAAATCCACCGGTAAGAAGCTAACCGGAAAGAACGCCCAATCTGTGATAAAAAACATTGAAAACAATTATAATCAATTGAATTCTATTGAGCAGAGAGTCGGACGGTTAAATGGTAAAGTTAAAAAAGCTAAAGAAACCTTAGAACGTGCCAGAAGAGTGGCTATTAAAGTAAATGAGTTGGACGACAAAGTAGGCAGAACTCATGGAACTCTATCTGCTTTTACTCATTTACCGGTTATTGGGGCCCCTGTTAAAGCGCTCAGCTTTAGCCTTAAGCAAGTTAAGAAAAAACTTGGCTCTACCAATAATACTATCAAAGCTATCGAGAAACCTGTAATCAGTCCGGCGGTTTCCTCTATTGAAGGAGCTTATAATATAACAAATCGCTTTGATCAGCAATTAATTAGCTTAAAAAATAGTATGAATAAAATGAAAGATTCATACGAAAGAGCCGCTCAGTGTGTTAAAGACTCGAAGAAAAAGAAAAACATAAAGAATTTCGAAAAAAAATCAGGTGCGTTAAATAAGGATCTAAAGAATGTCGCTAACAAGTTAAAGGGAATAGATAGCAAATTATCTAAAATCGAAAAGTCTTTATCCAAATTGGATAAAATAGAAGGGCCATTAAGAAAAGTTGAAAATGGAATGGGAAATTTTGAAAAAGTTTTCTCAAAGACCGATAAAGCTTCTCACGAAATCGATAAGGTGTTAAATAAAAGATTTGAAAAGAAAATTTTAAGGAAAAAGATTAGTATTTCTCTTAGAGATGTGTTAACCGGTGGGAAAGTTGGGAAAGTATTTCGCAAATTTTTAGATCCGTGGATGGATAAATTACTTAAGCCTCTTACACAAAAGCTTAATCAAAAACTACCTGATATTCCAAAGATTGATGAGCTGAAAAAAGAATTAAGCAATTCGGCAAATGCAACCAAAACCATAAAAAAAGAAGTTGACCAACTAAAAAACGTTGGAATGAGTCTCGATAAAGTAGCAAAACCGATAAATCAACACTATTCTGCAGTCATGAAATTATCCCCCTGTAAATAGTTTTTTCGCTCCGCTTTGTGATTATTCCTCCGAAGCGGAGCATCTACATTATATTATTCTTACAAACTCCGAATTTGCTTTCCCGTTATTAGTTCGTAAATTTGTAATACTGTATTATTGAGTCTAATCGAATATATTATCTATCTTCATTTATAAATAGAATAAAGGAGAAAGAAATGCCGACAACAAAAGAAAATTTAAGTGAAGCTTTTGCTGGTGAAAGCCAGGCTAATCAAAAGTATCGCGCCTTCGCTAAGAAAGCCGAAAAAGATGGGTATCCTAATATTGCCAAATTATTTAAAACTGCGGCAGAAGCCGAAAGAATTCATGCGGAAGGGCACTTAGTGGCTTTGGATGGTATTAATGATACTGTTGAAAACTTGAAAGCTGCCATTGGTGGCGAAACTTATGAATTTACTGAAATGTATCCTCCTATGTTGGAGAAAGCCGAGGAAGAAGGGCATAAAGCCAAAAGAATGTTCAAATTCGCTGTTGATGCGGAAAGAGTACACGCCGAGCTATATCAAATCGCTCTTAATGCTGCAGAAGAAGGGAAAGATCTGGATGTAAGTGAAATTTATCTCTGTCCTGTATGCGGGCATATCGAATTGGGAATCCCTAAAGATAAATGTCCTATTTGTAATTTACCGGCCGAGAAATATATCCAAGTTCAATAATTGTTTTTGTTAAGGACTGTTCCGCGATTGATATTCTTAATGAAGGATCAATAATCTGGCTACAGTCCTTTCTTTTTTGAGGTGAGTTTGAAAATTAAAGTTCTTGTTGATAATCATTTCTCCGAGCCTTTTTCCGGAGAACATGGCCTTTCTTTCGTAATTGAGGGTGAAAAGAAAATACTTTTTGATATCGGCCATTCCGAACTCTTTCTGAGTAATGCTTCTCTAATGAATATTGATATTGATTTGATAGATACTGTAGTACTTAGTCATGGGCATTGGGATCATGGAGACGGTCTGATATTTCTAAAAGATAATAAGAAGCTGATTTGCCATCCGGGAGCTTTTGATAAGAGATATAGAAAAAAGGATAACTCTTATTTGGGATTGAATTTATCCGAAGAAGAAGCCGCCCAAAGATTTACTTTGATCAAATCGAAGGAGCCATTTGAAATAAATCAAGGTATATTCTTTCTCGGGGAAATCCCTAGGACGAATGATTTCGAGGCAAAAAAATCTACCTTCTTGCGAGAGGATGGAACGGACGATTTTGTTTATGATGATTCCGGAGTGGGAATAATTACTTCAAAAGGATTAGTGGTTATCTCTGGTTGCGCTCATGCCGGAATCTGTAATACTGTTGAACATGCCAGAAAGATAACAGGGATCTCCAATGTTTACGGGGTTATGGGAGGTTTTCATCTTAAAGAAATAAATGAAGTAACCGAAAAGACTATTGAATATCTAAAATCTGTTAAGGTTAAGTTCGTAGCTCCTTGTCATTGCGTGGAAGATCAGGTAATTGAGTATTTCGGAAAGCATTTTCTCAAAGAAGAGATTTTTGCCGGAAAGACCATTGAAATAAGTGGTGAATAATATTATTGAGCTATTTAAGAAGTTTTTCGGTAAATTTATATTCCGAAAACTGAGTTTATTATGTAGCAGATTTTATTGTCCCGCTATATTCTGAAAGGAACTAAATCAGTCTGATGAATTATCAATCCTGCCTGAGTGAATTCCATATGAGTAAAATTTGCAATATCTCTTTATTATCCATGGAATAAGTATATGATAGAAAAAAAGATACACAGATTCCATATTCCTGTTTTAGGAATAGGGTATTCTGTCGATTCCCCCTTAAGGGTGGCTAAGTATGGAATTTCTTCTGTAATATCTTTGGTCGATGATGAGCTTATTGAAAAGCTTAGAAATTATTATGAAAAAAAGACCAAAGGGGAATCGGAAGAAATAAGCAAATCCGAAGATGATTCTCGCGCTAAGAGAATTAAATCTTATCTGGATATGATGAATAGCAATATTCAAGAGCAAATCCAGGCCTTGAAGAAGATGAAATTCGAAGTAGGAAACGATCTTTCCAAATATTTCGAAATGTTACCTGATTTCAATGAACTAAAAGCTAAATATAAGGAAATGATTGCCACAACCGATTTAAACTTGAAAGAAAGATTATCTGAGTGGTTGAAAGAAAACATAAAACCAGGTTCCATTGATGTTAATATCATGACCAAGCTTGATAAGAGTAACTATAAAAATGGCGAAAAGCTTGATAATGAATATAACGACGCACATGCTGCCTTAAGAGGATTTGCTGAGAGCAATGTTGAGGGAACCATCGTAATGTCCGCCGGAATGAATCCGAGATTATATGGCTATATGACCAAATTCAAGGATTTTTATCCCGATTCTTTTGGTAATTTTAAGAAAAGAATCGCGATAAAGGTAAGTGATTATAGGTCTGCCTTAATTCAAGGAAAGTTTTTGGCAAAAAAAGGTTTATGGGTCTCCGAATACAGAATAGAATCCGGACTTAATTGCGGAGGACATGCTTTCGCTTCAGAAGGACATCTTCTTGGGCCTATTTTGGAAGAATTTCACTCAAAAAAGGAAGAATTATTGTTATCCATTAAAGAGCTTTATAAAAAAGCAATAGAAAAGATGGATGTTGATAATATTCTAAATAAACTCAATTTTGAACTTTCAGTTCAAGGAGGTGTCGGAACAAAATCGGAACAAGATTTCTTATTGCGAAGATACGAAATCGATTCGGTCGGATGGGGAACTCCTTTTATGCTGGTGCCCGAAGCCATTAGCATTGATGAAGACACTTTGGAAAAATTGGAAAAAGCGAAAGAGGAGGATATCTTCCTTAGCGACGCTTCTCCGTTGGGGGTGAAGTTTAGTAATCTGAGAACAAGCGGAAAGCAAAAAGAAAGAAAAGAAAAGGCTGAAAAAGGAAATCCCGGATTTCCATGCCTCAAAAGATTTTTAGAATCAAACAACGAATATTCTGTAAGACCGATCTGCACGGCTTCCAGAGTATATTTGAAAAATAAAATAAACGATTTGAAGAGCAAGTACATGGAGCCGGCTTTATTCCAAAAGGAATACGATAAAGTCGCTCAGAAAGAATGCCTGTGTGTAGGGCTTACGGAAGCGGCACTTCTCGAAAAAGGATTAGAGAAGGATAAAACTAATAGCGCTACTACCGTTTGTCCCGGCCCCAACATTGCCTATTTCAATAAGCGCGCCTCTCTCAAGGAGATGGTAGATCATATTTACGGGAGAACTAATCTTCTCTCAGACGAAAATAGGCCGAATATGTTTGTGAAGGAACTTTCTCTTTATGTGGATTATTTCCATGAAAAAATAGAGGAAAGCATAAAACCTTTCTCCGGAAAAACTGAGGTTTATCTGAAATCATTTAAGGATAATCTGCTCGAAGGAATCGATTATTACAGAAATCTTCTGCCTGATCTCAAAGAGGAGTCAGAGAAAATGCGCAGAAAGATTCGCGAAGATCTCGAGGAGCTCGAAAAAAAATTGCTCCTTTATTCGCTGCAGATTAGTTAAAATTATTTTTACTTATTAAGGAAAACGAATGGCAACATTTAAGGAAATTGGAATTAATGATTCGCTGATTAAGGCTATTGAAGAATTAGGATTTGAAAACCCTATGCCTGTTCAAGAAAAAGTAATTCCTTATTTGATTAACGAAGATCGCAACGAAGTAATTGCTTTGGCACAAACCGGAACTGGTAAAACAGCCGCTTTCGGGCTTCCTTTGATTCAGAAGACCGATGTTTCTACCAAAAGAACTCAACATTTGATCCTTTCTCCTACCAGAGAATTATGTATGCAAATCGCGAACGATATGAATAATTACGCGAAATATACGAAAGGTATCAATATTGTACCGGTATTTGGCGGTGCCGGAATAGAAGGACAAATAAAAGCTCTCAAGAAGGGCGCACATATTATCTGCGCTACTCCAGGTAGATTAATAGATTTGATGAACAGAGGTAGAGTTGATATCTCTCAAATTAAAAACGTTGTTCTCGATGAAGCGGACGAAATGCTTAATATGGGATTCAGAGAAGATTTGGAAGAAATTCTTATCGATACACCTGAGGATAAAAATATGCTCTTATTCTCAGCTACTATGCCCGATGGTGTGTCCCGTATTGCGAATAGATTTATGAAGAATCCTATCGAGTTAGCTGTAGGACGTAAAAACAGTGGCGCCGAAAATGTGGAACATCTTTGCTTTTATGTTTACGAAAAAGAACGCTATGATGCTTTAAAAAGAATTGTAGATTATATTCCTGATATCTACGGAATTATTTTCTGCCGAACAAGAAAGGAAACTCAAGAGGTTGCGGATAAACTGATGAAAGACGGGTATAATGCAGAACCGTTACATGGAGACATGACTCAACCCGCAAGAGAAACGGTAATGAATAAATTCCGAATTAAACATGTTCAACTACTCGTGGCTACCGATGTTGCGGCCAGAGGTCTTGATGTTAATGATCTAACTCATGTAATAAATTTTAACTTACCTGAAGATGTGGAAATTTATACTCATCGAAGCGGAAGAACGGGAAGAGCCGGCAAGAGTGGGGCTTCTATTATTATCGCTAATCCTAAAGAAAAAAGAAAAATTTCTTTAATAGAAAAGCAGATCAATAAAAAGTTTGTAACAAAAGACATTCCAAAAGGAAAAGATATTTGCGGTAAACAATTATTCTATTTGATCGATAGAGTAAAGGCTACGGAAGTTGATGAAAAGAAGATCGAATCATTTTTACCTGAAGTTTATGAAAAACTAGGCGAATTGGAACGCGAGGAATTGATTAAGAAATTTGTTGCAGTCGAATTCAATAGATTTTTGGATTATTACAAAAACGCAAAAGATATCGCGACACCTGTTTCTTCGAAAAAAGTGAATAAAGCTAAATCGGATGATCAGACCAGATTCTTTATAAATCTAGGGAAAAAGGATAATCTAAAACCTGTTACTCTTATCGGTATGATAAATGACTATACCGGAATTCGTGATATTGAAATTGGGGAAATAGAACTTCTTGAAAGTTTCTCATTCTTCGAAGCCGATAGTAAATATGTTTATGAGATCTTGGATGGTTTCAAAGGACAAAAATTCAAGAAAAGGAAGATCAATCTGGAAATCTCCGAATCTAAGCGTAAAAAGAAAACAAGAAATGGAGATGATAACGGTAATCGACGAAACTATTCCGACAAACGCTCTTCGAAAAAAGAGGGAAATAACGGTAGAAATAGGGATTCCGCTAAGAGAAAAAGAAGAAAATGATTGCAGCCTCTATAAATAAAATGAAAACATGTTGAATTTAAGCAATGCGTTTTATAAGTTATGTTATGTCTGGTAGGGGAAATCAATAGAGAGACTGGAAAGAATAATACGAGACAACAATCAAGGAGCCATATTTGAGGCTCCTTTTTTGTTTTATTAAATGAATAATATTATTAAATTGAACTAAGCGGAATCATTTCTTTTGAGGGCTAAGGAAAAGTATGGTTTTGTAATTACTGGACACGTCTGTTTATAATCGAGAGCTAACTCCCTTAACGAAAGCATTCTTCTGATATATTTCTAATAGATTGGGTAAATCATGAAGCAGAATAATAACGTAAAATTCTTTTCTTCAAATCTATTTATGCCAAAATACAAAGATTTTAATTTTGGTGGCTGGGATATCT
Source organism: uncultured Ignavibacteriales bacterium (assembly GCA_942492055.1). Taxonomy (GTDB): domain Bacteria; phylum Bacteroidota; class Ignavibacteria; order Ignavibacteriales; family Melioribacteraceae; genus CALODP01. The sequence continues at coordinate 575,566 of CALODP010000002.1, forward strand.
CGCACGTGAAACTCGGATTCGATCATGGATATTTTACGGAAGTTTGGATGGTGAAAGATATGCCAGTTCTGACCAAATTTAACAAAGAAAAAAAAGAATGGGAAAGCTGGATGTCATTATATCCTCATGAAATCGAAAGTCAGGAAATACCATGCAATTATGCTTTTGGAAACACAGTAATTATGGGGCTTGGCATGGGATGGGTCGCAATCAATTTTGCCATGAGAAATGAAGTTAATACTGTTATTGTAATAGAAAGAGATCCTAATGTGATTGAAGTCTTTCATAAAAGCGAAGCATTACTGTCAATCCCTGAAAAGAACCGGAATAAGATCAAAATTATTCGCGAAGATGCTCTATTTTGGAAACCCGAAATTCAAGTCGATTTCCTCTATGCCGATATTTGGTTATATATCGGAAAGGAGAGAAATCTGAAAGAAACTCGTATAATGCAAAGTAACGTCAAAGCAAAGAAGCTTTATTTCTGGGGGCAGGAGTTAACTATCTTTGCGGCAATGAAAAAACTATATGGAGACGATGGTAAGTGTGACAAAGCTTTCTTAAACATTTGCAAGGAAGATCTCTTCAAAATTCCTCTGTTAATTCCCGATAATATTGATTATGCGGAATTGGTTAATAGAGCAGCCACATTAAGATTAAAACGAGGTATGAAGATTGACCCATACGAGGGAATTCTATAAGGGAGCAATATCAATCTTTTATTACTATTATTTAGACGAAAAAGCATTAAGTGTCTATAGCAAGTTTAACAATTGAATTGTAATCCTACGGGAAAAATTATATATTCAGGCGAATCATTCCGATCCTATTTTTTTATGTAAGATATATATTGCTTATATCCGGATTCTATTCTTCATATAATGAATTGTTAATGAAATCAAATACACTGAAAAGTGAATTCCTTAATTCTTTGATATGTGGAGTAATTCGTATGACAATCTATTATCTCAACGAAACCGCTAAACCTTCTGGTGAACATGAACTGCATACCAGCAATTGTCAATCTCTCCCCTATGCGATTAACAGAATATATCTTGGGGTCTTTCACAACTGCCAGGAAGCAATCGTAAAAGCCAAACAAGAATATGATAATGTTATTATTTGCCCGCTCTGTTGCAATAAAAATCATAACCCGAAATAAGAGTTTTTCTACATGCGAGCGATTGTTCTTTATGAGAGTGATCGCTCTCTTTGTGTTTATTTTTAATTCGATTGAAAAATCTTTTTACAATTCATTTCAAATTAAATCACTCATTTTTATTTCTTATCTTGAACTCTAAATTTATCGGAGTAAATAATGGAAAAGAATAATATAAAATGCCCTAATTGTGGGCATCAATTTCCCGTAGAAGATGCTTTCTTTAATCAAGCCGAAGAAAGGATTAGAAAAGAATACGAAATTAAGGCATCGGAAAGAGCCGAGGAATTAAACAGAGAAAAGAATGATCTCAAAAAAGCTAAAGAAGAAATTGAGCGCTGGAAAAAAGAAGAAGGGGAAATCTTTAATAAAAAACTGAAAGAAAAGCTTCTCGAAGAAAAAGTCCGTTTAACTAAAGAAACTGAATCCGAATTCCTTGATAAAATTAAAATGCTTGAGGAAGAAAACAACAGACGCAATCTGGAAAATAAAGAGCTAAAAAAGAAAGAATTGGAATTACTCCGTAAAGAAAAAGAAATGGCGGAAAAAGAAGAAGATTTAAGACTACGTTTGGAAAAAGAGATGTTTGAAAAACGAAACGAGATTGCCGAAGAAGTAAGAAAACAAGAAGCCGAGAAAAATGAACTGAAAGTTAGAGAATATGAAAAAAAACTTGATGATCAGAAGAAATTAGTCGAAGAGATGAAAAGAAAAGCCGAGCAAGGCTCAATGCAAATGCAAGGGGAAATTCAAGAACTCGTTCTTGAGGAAATTCTTAGAAATGAATATCCTTTTGATCTGATCGATGAAGTTCCGAAAGGAGTCTCCGGTGCGGATGTTATCCAAACAGTTGTGAATTCATACCAACAGGTATGTGGTAAGATTATCTATGAAAGCAAAAGAACTAAAGCTTTTTCAGATGGATGGATCGATAAATTAAAAGAAGATCAAAGAAATCAACAAGCTGATATTGCTTTGATTGTAACTGAGGTGATGCCGAAAGAATTGGAAAAATTCGGTAGAAAAGATGGCGTTTGGATCTGTAACTTTAATGAAGTAAAAGCGGTCTCCTTTGTCCTTCGCGAAATGATATTAAAAGCCCATTCGGTCAAAGGTGCCGAAGTAAACAAAGGGGATAAAATGGAACTCCTCTATAACTATCTGATAAGCGATGATTTCAAACATAGAGTCGAAGCTATTGTTGAAGGTTTCTCCGGATTGAAAAGCGATCTCGATAAAGAAAAAAGAGCTATGCAACGAATCTGGAAAGAGAGAGAAAAACAAATCGAGAAAGTTATATCAAATACAGTTGATATGTACGGATCTATCAAAGGAATTGCCGGAAACGCTGTTGGAAGCGTGAAAGCTTTGGAATTAACGGCAGGAGATGAAGAAGAATTATTCTAGTTCTCTTGTTGGGCTCCGGAATAATTACTGGAAAATTCTATTCGCCATTAATGCTATTTTAATCTTAATACGGGAAACACTATGAAATATTTCTATTATCTGTTTTATCCGATTATTATAATTGCAGCTATCCTATATGGAATTATCAATTATCCGCCTGAGTTTATTCCGGTTAATGACGAAACTTACCAATTAACTTATGTTGATGACGGTGTCGAAAAGAAAATTGAAGCTCGCTTGGGCTGGAAACAAGACTGCTATAAACTAAAAGATATTCTGATTCTCTATCCCAAAGAAAAAGAATTAATCTATTATAACGAAGAAGAAAAAATAACTTGGGGAATCAAACCTGAGTATAAAGCTGAAATGGAAACCAAATATGAGGCCGTTTTTAATATCCCTTTATGGAGATATTACTATTTCCTCATTGTGGCTTCCGGTCTAGTTATTATTGTCGCTATTAACTATCTCTTGGTAGAGGCATTTGATGATCGTAAGAAATGGGAGCGAACCATGGAGGAGGACTCTTTCTCTGCTTATAAAAACTATATAAATGATGATGAGTTATTAAAACTATATAAATCAAAAGCGAAAAGCAGAATTACCACCAAAGCGGATGAATATAAAATGTTCGTTCGGGTAATGCTCTCCGAAAACAAATCTTCCGGTAAAGAATTTCTTTTATCTGCTTTCGATCAAATCGCGAAATCTGGCAATCTTAATATTGGTTTTAAGATATCTTTCGGAGGAACAGCCCGAAATATCGAAGATGTTATTAAAAGATATTTCGAAAAAATCGAGGAAACAAAAGCACGTTCCGACGAAGAGTTGCAAAAAGACGGAGTCACTCGCGAGGAAGTATTAAAAGCGGAAAAGGATTTCCATGAATTTCTCGAAGAAAACAAAAATAGAATTAAAAATAGTAAAAAGATTTCCCCCTTCTTCAAAAAGAAATATAATTCTATTCGTGAGAAGACTATAGGAATGATATCGCAAAAAGTGATTAACGCTGTCTTGCCTGATTCCGTTTTTCTTATCTCCGAAAAAAAAGAAGAGGTGAGAATCGAAATAAAGTACAATATCTATTCGGATCTTAGTTGGTTCGAATATAAAGGGACAAAACACAGTCCCAAAAACACTCTCTATATTCCTTGCATGGAAATTGACTGGGAGCTGGATTTCTATATTAATGATGAAAAGATCGATCATCTCGAGATTACAACTGTTAATAACAATACAATTAAAAGAACCGGAGAAGATTATTCCGATTATGTAGAAGCAATTATGAGGAGTAATTTTGTTAACTTTGGACGTAAGCTCTTTGAGTATTTCGGATATTCTAATTCGCTATCTGAAGAAGAAACATCCCGAATGGCAGCTACGGCTCTCAAAGAGAAAAAAGAAAAAATGATGAGTCAGATTAAAGCAAAAATCAAAGACGAATCAGTTGGCGCTGCCGAAGATGAGGCTAAAGGATTTGTTGAAGATTTTCTTGCTGAAAATGATGAATTACTAAAAGCTATTCAAATTTCTTCATTAATCGATATGGAAAATCAGTTTACAAATATTTTGGATAATATTTCCGGAGAAGATATTGCCGATGCTACCGCTGAAGTGATCGAGTCTCTATTTAGTGAATAGTAATTTTACAAAACGAAATTGATAATTAATAATAATACTGGAAAGGATTTTATGAAGTCACTTAAAGTTGGAAGATACTTTTTCGCAATTATTCTTCTCTTTAGTCTTTTTTCTTTCACTGCGTGCAACGATAATGTGGATGATGTGAAAAAGAAAGAACAAAATAATGAGCTTGCTAAAATTGCCGAACTCAAAAAAATTAAAGAAGCTGAAGAAGCTGAAAACGCCAGACTCAAAAGAGAACTGGAAGAAATTAATAAAAAATTGGAAGCCCAAAGTAATCCCGAACCAAAATTCGAAAATGTTGAAGAAGGAAGTCTTTATTCTATTGTAAAACTCAAGATTACCGTGGAGAAAGAAAAACACGACGGTAAAAAATGGGACACCACCGGAGCCCCCGATATCTCCGGAAAAATCGAATTCCCCGACGGAAATGTGCTCTATATCGACAAAGTGCAAAACTCTTACGTAGCTTCCGCTGAGATTAAGAATATCAAGCTTAGAAAGGGAGATAGAATCAGACTCTTCCTGGAAGATAGAGATATCAAAAAACATGATCTGATTGCTAGCGGTGATATAGTTTTCAACGGAGAAAAAGAACTGAAAACCTCAATCGGTTCAGCCTTTATCGAAATTGAATTAATAAAATAATTTTATGTCGTGTCGTGAAATATTCACGGCACGACAGTTCTTGCTCCGATATAAATATTTAACCGAAAATAATAATCGTTGGAAGACTGGTAATTCCTCTAATCTTCCCTTCGAATAGAGCCTAATTCAAACGCGCCCGTAATCTTGCGGGAAAACTGCAATCCGGTGAGAAATCTTTTTTTAGTAAAATAGTTGGAATACTCCCCTTATTTGGATCCCGTCTAAATAATTCTTGACAACAATCAATATTATTATTAAGATTGCGTCTAAATAATTATGAGTTGAGTAATTTCTTGCAAACACAAAAAGATGACATAAAAGTAAGGATTCTTGAGAAAGCCAGAATTGAGTTTATCAATAAAGGATTTCAAAAAGCCTCTATGCGGAAAATAGCGAACGAAGCTGGGGTTTCTACCAGCAATGTCTATAATTATTTTCTTAACAAAGACGAACTCTTTTCCACAATCTTAGAGCCTGTCTCAGGTAAATTATTAGCTTATTTCGAGAAAATGGAAAAAGAACAAATGTATGCGGATCCTAAAAATTGGACATACCGTGCGCATGTTCGGAAAACTTCCGAAATAGCCAAGTTTATCGATAGTTATCGTGAAGAATTGAATTTAATCGTATTTAAGTCATTCGGATCTTCTTATGCAAATTTCAAGGACGAATTGATCGAGAAATATACTTCCATGTCAATAGACTATATTGCCAAATCAGAAGGGCTCTATCCTAACTTGAAATGTAATATCTCGGCATTCTGTTTGCACAATATCGCCTCACTTCTTTTTAATATCATTTCCGAGATATTAATGCATAATATCAGCGGTAAAGAAATGGAAGATGTTTTGCAAGAGATGATGGTCTTTATGTTCTACGGATACGAAGGTATAATGGAATATGATTTCTCAACAATGAAGCCAAAGAAGGTAGAAAAATAATTTTTTTTGAACATTTCTGAACAGTGTTCGTTATTGCTGTTCTTATCGGACGAAAGATAGTATTAATAAAAATAAAAGGAATAAAAAAAATGAATAAGATCTGTATGGTAATAATGCCATTGGCTCTGATCTTCTTTGCCAAAAAAAATATCGCGCAAAATTTAACCGGAAGAGAAATAATGATCATGGTCGACGAAAGAGAAGACGGAGAAGACCGTCAATCACAGATGGAAATGATTCTTATCAACAAACGGGAAAGAAGAAGAGTTAGAGAGATTAAAAGCTATTCAAAAGATTATGGTAAAGATACTAAGAAGGTAATGGTCTTTCAAAAACCTGCCGACGTAAAAGGAACCGGATTTTTGCTTTGGGAATATGATGAGCAGAATAGGGATGATGATAGATGGTTATATATGCCGGCTCTTAGAAAAGTCAGAAGAATCAGCGGATCTTCGAATAACGATTATTTTATGGGCTCAGACTTTACATACGACGATATGGGGGATAGAAACGTCGATGAAGACACCCATAAGCTTCTCAGAGAAGAAAAATTAGATGGACACGACTGCTGGGTCGTTGAATCGATCCCGAAAGCGAATGACGACATGTATGTTAAGAAAATCGCATGGATCAGAAAAGATGTGAATATAGCTGTGAAAGTAGAATATTACGATAAAATAGGACTTATGAAAATCTTCTATGTAAAAGAAATAAAACAAATCGATGGCATTTGGTCAATATGTAAAATGTTTATGGATAATTTGAGAGAGAAGCACAAAACCGAATTGATATTAAAGAATATTTCCTACAACAAAGGATTAAAGGATAATATCTTTACAGTCTCTTCGATAGAAAGAGGTAGAATTCGATGAAAAGAGTTTTGCTGATTTTATTGTCGATAATGTGTGCCGAGTTTTCCTATGGCGTAGGTTTTGATTATAAAGGATTCGCTGATACTTATTACGCTTTCCAAATGAAAGGGAACAATAAATACAATGCGTTAAGATCCAGATTCCGGGGAGAACTGTTTTCCCAAATCGGAGACGCATATCTTTTCACATCGATAAATGCTATAAGTAATAACACAATAAAAGATGATTCTGATGTCAATTTGCATGAACTCTATTTGGAATACGTCGGATCATCATGGGATATTAGAATAGGAAGGCAAATAATTACATGGGGTAAGGCAGATGGTTTGCAAATAACCGATATCATTTGTCCCGGAGATTTTACTGAATTTATTACACGTGATTTCGACGATATAAGAATACCGGTTGATGCTTTGAAATTTCGATATATGACAGATCTGACTAATGTCGAAATAATTTGGCAACCATTTTTCAAGAACGCTATTCTTCCTGGCGGCAATAGTCCTTGGGCTATTCCTCTGAGTATCGATAGGGAGCTCTATAACCTTCCTAAATTACCAGAGAAGTCACTGAAAAATTGCGAAATAGCCGGAAAGATTTCTTTCTTCCTATCAGGAATCGATTTCGCTTTTTCTGGATTCTATACTTGGGATGATTTGCCGATAGTTCATGAAAAAAGAATAGATGGAAGATCTCAGTATTGCCCCGAATATCATCGGGTAAGTTTTCTCGGTTTCGAAATAAATAAACCGATAAACGATTTTGTTATTCGATCCGAGGTTGCTTTCTATCATGACAAATATATGAGATCTTTGAAGACAAAAGATAAAACTGACAAAAAGGATTTGTTGAAAAAAATGATCGGTCTTGATTGGTATCCGGGAAATGATTGGACATGCAGTGCGCAGATTGCTAACGATCTTATTCTTGATTATCAGCATGAATTAGTAGATGATGAGAATAATACTTTGATCACGTTAAATATATCGAAAAAAATATGTCGACAGACTTTGGAGATATCCAATATGATCTATTTCGGAATAAATGAAAGCGATTTCTATGAAAAAATAGCTATCGATTATGCTCTGACAGATGAATTTCACGTTTCCTGTGGGGCAGACATTTTTTCCGGCGAAAAAGGAAAATTCGGCCGATATGAAGATAATTCCCAAGTTTGGATGAAAGGGAAATTTAATTTCTAAAAAATTTTGAACAAATACGAACAATGTTCGTTTTTATGGAGAAGAAGATGGGATTAAATCTAAATAAAATAAATAAACATTTCGGGAGTATCGGAGAACAAATCGTAAGGTTTCGATGGCTCGATATCTTCCTTTTCGGAGTTATACTTGCTGTTTCTTTTAACGGATTAAAATTAATTCAAACCGAAGCATCCGATGATAATTGGTTCCTGGAAGATGATCCGAATATGATCGTACAAGAAGAATTCGAAGACATTTTCGGGAATACCGATTATGCAGCCATATTAGTCGAATCCGATGATATTTTTACTAAAGAAGCTCTTACCTTAATTCGTGAGTTAAGTGAAGAAGTAGAACGTAATGTCCCTCTTGCCGATGAAGTACTTTCTTTGACTCATTTTGAGTTTAGCAAAGGGAATGAATTCGGTATGGAAATTATTGATCTTGTTCCCGAAGAAATTCCATCCGAACAAGCGAAATTGGACAAAATAAAAGAGCTCGCCATGGCAAAGCCAAATCTTCCGGGAAAACTCTTCTCACGAGATTGTAAGCTTACATGGATAATGCTACGTCTGAAATCTTACCCTGATAATTGGGAAACTGATCAGGAGTATCTAAGCTTCTTTAAAAGAACAACTAAAGAATATCCGCAATTTTTTGAGGGCTTTGATACTTCCAAAGCAGAATCTCCTGAAATAATTATTGGGCATGTTTTCAAACAAATTGCCGGACAGGATAAATATAAATCTATTAATCCTAAAACAACCGGAATGCCGATGATTAGCTACGAAAAAAGAGTTTGGTTCGGTAAGGAAACTTCCAGACTAATGGGATTAGCTGTTCTCCTTGCGGCAATTGTTTTGGCATTTACTCTCAGATCAGTAAGAGGAGTTCTTTTCCCGATCCTCTCGGCAATCGGTTCTATGATTATTATTTTCGGACTCCATGGATACCTTGGTATCAAAATAGATCCTAGTATGATTTCTCTGCCGATGTTTTTAGGATTCGCGGTGGCTGTTGGTTATGCAATTCATGTTTTTAATTTCCATAGAAAAGCAATAAGAGAAGGTAAGTCTCCAAAAGAAGCATCTGTTTTCGCTATTGAAGAAACCGGATGGCCAATTCTCTTTACCGCTCTTACAACCGTAGGAGCTTTAATGTCATTTCTTTTTATCGATGTGAAACTGCTTCGCTGGATCGGACTCACTTCCGCGGCATTAATAGCGGTTACATATGTTTTAACACTAGTACTATTACCATCATTAATGAGTTTCGGTAAGAAAAAAGTAAAAAGAAAGAATAAAGAAAAGAAAAGATCCTTACTCATCGAAAGAGGAATGGAACGACTCGAGAACTGGATTATGGGGCATCCTATTCCTATTCTGACAGCTTTCGTTATTGTAATGGTATTATGCATTATTGGCTTAACCAAAGTAGAAGTATCCTTCGATATTCGCCGCTCAATGGGAAAAGATGTCCCTTACGCAAATAGAATTCTCCAAATAGGGGAAAGCGAAATTGGTGCTCTCTATTCCTATGATATCGGCATCGAATTCCCTAATTCCGGAGACGCTAAAAAAGCGGAGAATCTAAGAAAATTCGAAACGTTGGAGAACGAAATAAAAGCTTTCTCTTTAACTAAAAAAACAACTTCTCTTCTGGATATTATAAAAGATATCAATATGGTCTTGAATGAAGGTAATTCCGAATACTATAAGATCCCTTCAATCAATGATATTGAAGAATATAGAGCGAAAGAATTATCTCATGATGAAATCTCTGAAATCGAACAGCAAATAATTGCGCAAACTCTATTGCTCTACGATAACGCCGGTGGTGCCGAAGCAGAACGCTGGATTGATTATGACGAACAACGCCTTCACTTAATGGTCGAAGTCAATGATTACAATTCTACAGAATTGAATTGGGAACTGGAACAAATTTCTAAAATAGCGGAAGAATTATTCCCCGATTCGCATCTTATTAAAACAGGTACAGTAGCCAAATTTACTGTTATGCAAGCAATAGTAGCATTCGGACAAATAAATTCGTTCCTTATTGCTCTTGCAATAATTGCCATTTTATTGATGCTTGTCTTTGGTAATGTTAAAGCCGGACTTATCGGTATTATTCCGAATATCTCTCCCGCATTGGTCGTAGGTGGCGTGATGGGCCTTATGGAAATCCCCTTGGATATGATGACCGTTACAATTATGCCAATGCTTTTGGGGTTAGCGGTCGACGATACTATTCATTTTATCAATCATAGCCATCTTGAATTCGATAGAACCGGAAAATACAGAACTGCGATAAGAAAAACCTTTATTGTTATAGGAACAGCTCTCTTTACCACTTCTTTAGTGTTAATTCTGAACTTTTCCGCTTATCTGACATCAGCGGCATATATTTATCGAAATATCGGCCTATTGGCTGTTTCCGGTATCGCTGCGGCATTATTAGCAGATTTCTTTGTCACACCTATTTTATTAAAAATGACTAAGTCATTTGGCGAAGAAAAAAGAGAAAAAATAGAAGAAAATATAAAATTAAAAGAATCAAAAGTAGCCTAGTGGAATAGGTCTTTGAAGTAACTGTTCCGGCCGGATTAATTCCCCTTATCCTTAAGGCCGGAATAGACTTCAAAGAAAGGGGATAATATTACTATGGATAATAAAGAAAAACATCATCACCATCATCATAGAAGCGATTTTAGCGGTGAAAAACTAATGACCGCTACTATCCTAAATTTTGGGATTACTGTCGTACAGATAATCGGAGGGCTTCTTTCTAATAGTCTTTCTCTCTTGTCAGATGCTCTTCATAATCTCGGAGATTCCACAGGGTTACTTGTAGCTTTTTTTGCTAATAAAATCGGTGAGAAAAAAGCCGACACGAAAAAGACCTTCGGATACAAAAGAGCCGAAATTTTGGCTGCTCTTTTTAATTCTTCAATATTAGTAGCTACTTGTCTTATCCTTCTTTTCGAAGCTTATCAAAGATTCGTAAATCCTGAGCCAGTAGACGGAATAATAATGTTGATTGTAGCTTCTTTCGGATTATTAGCTAATCTGATTTCAGTTCTTATGCTGAAAAAAGAGAAAGATAAAAATCTCAACATAAAATCCGCTTATCTCCATCTTTTAGGGGATACACTCTCCTCTGTGGCCGTTATTGCGGGAGGAATTGCTATTTGGAAATATAATATTTTCTGGATCGATCCTCTTATTACCACCTTTATCGGATTATACATAATTAAGCATGTTTGGCATGTATTGAAAGAAACTATAGAAATCTTAATGCAAGCTGCGCCGAACAATATAAATCCCGCGGATATCAAAAAGAAGATCGAAAACTTGCCGGAAGTCAAAGATCTGCACCATGTTCATATCTGGAGGTATACTGATAACCTTATCCATTTCGAGGGACATATTTCAACAAAAAAGGATGAGAAAATTAGCAATACCGATATTCTTTTGGAAAGAATTCGGAAAATTCTTGAACAAGAGTTTAACATCAATCATGTCACAATTCAATTTGAATATAACGTTGATGATTGTAAAGAACTAATTGCAAACATTTAATAATTTATCGGGCACCTAATGAAAACTTTATTGGAACTTGTAAAAGAGAAGAAGAAAGAATTTATTTTCACAGCTCTTCTGGCTTCTCTCGGAGCGATTTTGGCAATTGTTCCTTATCTATTAATATATTATATCATTCGTAGCTTTCTCGATGAAGGAGCAACGAATCAATATGGATATCTCTTTGAATTACTAATATATGCTTTCATCGCAATTATATTAAGATATGCTGCGGTTCTATCTTCATTTGTGTTTAGCCATATTGCCGCCTTCGATCTGCTATATCTTATCAGAACAAAATTAACAAAACATCTTGGCCGCCTCCCGATGGGATTCTGGTCGGAAAACAGTTCCGGAAGAATAAGAAAGATAATTCAGGAAGATGTGGAACGAATAGAAAATTTTGTCGCTCATCATGTCCCTGATGTTGTTTCCGGTACAATACTACCCTTAACTACAATTGGCGTCCTCTTTTTTGCCGATTGGAGAATGGCTTTGGCTACTCTTATTCCACTACCTCTTGGATATCTGCTGATAAAACTTATGTATAGTGGTGTGGCAACAGGAGGAAAAGACCGAAATAAAATGTGGGAGATGTACCATAAAGCGATAGAATCGATGCATTCCTCCATTGTCGAATTTGTTCAGGGTATGCCTGTCGTTAAGGCTTTTAACATTACTGTAGAATCCTTTAATAAGTTCAAAGATTCTGTAATGGGATATCGCGATTTTACCGTGAAATTATCAAAAACACAGACTCCCTTTTATGCTCTTTTTACCGGTATTACTCTCGGCGGTGGGCTATTCATTCTACCGGTCGGAATCTACTTATTAAAGACCGGACAAACTGATGTAGCTACATTTCTACTTTTTCTGATTCTCGGTACCGGTTGTTTCAGTCAATTTGTTAAAGTTATGTCGATAGCCGGACATTGTGAACTAATATTCGCGGCTGGAGATAGAATCGGAGGAATCTTAAATGAAAAGATACTTGAAGAACCTATTAAGCCGATAACCCCGAAAAATTATGATATATCTATTAAAAACCTCTCTTTCCGATATAATGAAGAGAACAAAAGAGTATTAAAAAAAATAAATCTTGATATTCCCGAATCATCCTTTGTGGCTATCGTTGGTGAAAGCGGAGCAGGAAAAACTACTCTGGTACAACTAATAGCCAGAATGTGGGATGTAAAAGAAGGTAGTATATCAATAGGAGGAGTCGATATCAAATCAATAGGTACTGCCGGTTTAAATAAAGCGGTAGGAATAGTTTTTCAAGATGTTCAAATGCTTACTGATACGGTGCGTTCCAATATTTGTATGAATAAAACCGATGCTACTCAAGAAGAAATTGAAGCCGCCGCAAGAACGGCATATTGTCACGAGTTTATTGAAGCCCTCCCTAACGGTTATGATACAATAATTGGTGAAGGAGGAGAAGTACACCTGAGTGGAGGAGAAAAACAAAGAATTACACTCGCCAGAGTTCTTCTTAAAGATTCTCCGATTATTCTTCTTGATGAAGCCAGTTGCTATGCCGACGCGGAGAATGAAGTAAAGATACAAAAGGCTTTTTCCAATGTAATGAAAAATAAAACCGTCGTTGTTATCGCTCACAGACTCTCTACAATCGTTAATGCCGATAAAATTATTGTTGTCGATAATGGTAGAATTGCGGAGGATGGAAAACATGAAGACCTTATAAATATGAATGGTATTTACGCCCAAATGTGGAAAGCCCATACGAAAGCTCGTGATTGGAAATTAGAAGAACAAACCGCGGAGGTTGTAATATGAAATCGAAAAGATGGAGTTTATACGGAGAATATAAAGGGAAAATTTCCAGTATTCTTGCCGGAAATATAATATCTAATTTTCCCAGAGGTGCTTTTACCGGATTATTATATCTAATTATTATCGCGGTTACAAGTGCTATTCTCGATGGAACTAAACAAGATTTTAATCTTCTCACTAAATATTATTGGTATTATGTTGCCGCCTTTTTGTTTTACATCCTTTTTACGGTGATTGGCCAAACAAATAACTTTGTGCAAAGCTACAAAATTAGCTCTGATCTACGATTGAAATTAGGAGAAAAATTACGAAAACTATCTCTTGGATTTTTTAAGAGAAATGATCCCGGGGATGTTACTTCCAGAATGTTACATGATGTTTCCAAAGCCGAAGAAGTTCTTTCTCACAACTTACCTGATGTTATTGCCGGTATTATTGTTCCGATATTATTAGGAAGCTTTTTAGCCTTTATTAATCTAAAGCTATCCTTAATACTATTCGGAATTGTAATCTTTGCTATGATCTTTTTTATGATTGCTCGCAAAACAATTGAAGTATTGGGGAAAAAACATCTGAAAGCTATTAATAAAGCTTCTTCTAGAATTTTGGAATACGCAAGAACCATAAAACCTCTCAAATCTTATGATATGATAGGAGACAACTATAAAGAACTCGATAAAGCTATGATTCATCTCAAAAAGCTTAGTTTTCGTGCTGAAGTTTTTGCCGGAATCCCGGTACAAATCGCTATGCTTATTCTTGATATCGGTTATCTTTTAATGTTATTAATTGCTATTAAGATGACATTAGTAGCGGAAATTTCTATTCCCGTTCTTTTTACTTTTGTTATTCTCGGATTCTATTTTTTCGAACCGATTAAAAATATCGGGATTATTATGGTCTTATTAAGACATGCGGCCAATTCTACAGATAGAATAGAAGAAATTTTCTCTACTCCCGAACCAGAATTCCAAAAGAATACCAAATTACCGGATATTGATTACTTTCAATTCGATGACGTTAAATTTAAATATAAAGACGAATATGTGCTAAATGGAATTAATTGTCATATCCCTGCCAAAAGCATGACGGCATTGGTAGGCGTTTCCGGATCCGGTAAGACAACTATGACAAATCTTATGGCGCGGTTTTGGGATATTCAATCCGGCACCATCTCATACGGAGGTGTTAATATAAAAGATATCGAACCGGAAAAATTGTTGTCAAATATTTCTATGGTTTTCCAAGATGTCTTTTTGTTTAATGATACTATTATGAATAATATTAGAATCGGTAATAAATCAGCCTCCGACGAAGAAGTTATAAATGCGGCTAAACTTGCTCAATGTCATTGGTTTATTGATTCTCTTCCGCATGGATATGATACAATATTAAGTGAAGGGGGAAAAACACTCTCCGGAGGAGAAAGACAAAGAATATCAATTGCGCGGGCGATATTGAAAGATGCTCCGGTTATTTTGTTGGATGAAGCTACGGCTTCGCTAGATCCGGAAAATGAAAATGAAATTCAGGAAGCATTAAGTAATTTGGTGAAAAATAAAACACTTATTGTTATTGTGCATAAATTCAATTCAATTGAAAACGCTAAACAAATTTTAGTGCTCGATAAAGGAGAAATTATCGAATCCGGAACACATGATGAGTTAATTATGAAAAATGGGCTTTATAACAAACTTTGGAAAGCCCAACAACAAGCAGGTAGTTGGAAAATAAGAAAATAGAACGGATTATTAGTGATTGAGTGTGTGTGTTAATTCAGCTAATTATGACGTATGGGGCTGACTCATTTATTGATTATAGAATGAGAAGTGGTATCTTATTATCGGGGTCAGCCCCGTTATTATTAAGGGGAAAATATATGTTTAATGAAGTAGTAAATATTATCTTGGATTGCGCCGAAGGGGCTTTCTTGGAAGTCGGCGCTTTTGTCGGAGCGGTCCTTTTATTGTTCGGATATGTAAATTTTAAAACCTCCGGTAATTTTGTATCAAAAATTGAAAAATCAAAAAAATGGCAACCGGTAATCGGAGCGTTGCTTGGGCTTTCTCCCGGATGCGGTGGAGCTATTTTCGTTATGCCCCTCTTCGTAAAAAGAATAGTAAGCTTCGGAACCGTAATTGCCGCCCTCATTGCGACAATGGGAGATTCCGCTTTCGTAATTATTTCCGTAATGCCCATCAATTATATTATCATTTCACTAATATCACTATCTGTCGCAATTATCACCGGCTATATCGTTGATTATTTCAAAATAGGTGAAAAACTTTCGAAGCGATTTTCTCCGGAACAAAAGAAACATATTACCGATTTACATGCCTCTGCCAATCATAATACTCAATGCAGAGAATGTAAACTTATTGAAAACTATGCCGGAGAAAGAGTAAAGCATATCGGGCATACGGAAGGGGATGAAATTGATATCGCTCTTCACCATAAAGCAAAAGGGCATCAAAGCCAGGATGATTTCGGATACAAATTTACACACAATGCCTACAAGATATTTTGGGTATTTATTTCAATCGGTTTGATTTTGGGAATAATGCTTCTTGCACAGATAGATGTAAACTCATTAGCTATTCCGAATCTCGGAATGGTAATTGGGATCAGTGGTACTCTTTTTTCTGTTATTATGATGATATTAGGAAAAAAATACTTCCAAGACGATACTCACGAGGAAGAAGAGTTTAAGTTAATGTCCCTAAAAGAAACACTGATCCATAACGCCGAAGAAACAGCCTTTGTTATTACATGGGTCTTTGTCGCTTATGTTATCTACGAATTATCAATATTCGCTATCGGCGGAGGCAATCATGCAGCCGGAGAAGAATTGTTGACCCAATTTATGCTTTCGTCCGGAATATGGCCCGTTATTATCGGTGCGCTTATCGGTTTGATTCCCGGATGCGGACCACAGATTATTTTCGTCGCTCTCTTTCTCAAAGGTTTGGTGCCGTTTGCCGCTTTGGCCGCAAACGCCATATCCCAGGATGGAGACGCTCTTTTCCCTCTATTGGCAATTGATAAAAAATCATCACTCTGGGCAACTGTTATTACTACAATACCCGCAATAATAATCGGAGTGATTTTATATTATGCCGATTTTTTGGTCGGATAACAATTTGAAAAAATATTACAAAGGAGTTTCTATGAATATACCTGTAATAAAATCGAACTACAAAGAGCTCAACGATCTCTTACTCTATAGCTATTTGCCGAGAATAATTAATTCGGCTGTGGAAATCGAATTATTCGAAGTACTTAAAGATGATGAAAAAACTTTGGAAGAAATATTGGCTTTTACCAACACTTCAGCCCCGATTACCGAAGCTCTTTTGAATCTATTGTGCTTAATCAATATGATAAAACGAAATAAGGATAAATATCAAATAACCGATCTTACCAAAGATTTTTTATTAAAAGATTCCGGAGCGAACCAGATTCATTCTATTAAAATGTTTACCGGAAGTCCCGGTTATTTTGATAACTTAACGGAAATGCTAAAAAACGGCCCTGAAAAATTTGATATTCGTATGTGGGCCACAAAAGAAGGAGCTTACGGAATTGAGCAACAAGCCAAGGCAGGGAAAATGCAAGCTGTCTTAGCATTCCTAAAAACCATTCCCGAATTTTTTCAGGCTGAGAAGATGTGCGATTTGGCCGGTAATACCGGATATTATTCCTTGGCAATGAATGATTTGAATAACAAATTAATATCATATATATACGAGCTTCCCGAACTTTGCGAAATAGGTAGAGAAATTAGGAAGAAAGAAATAGAAGAAGGAAAACTGAATTTTGTGGAATTCGATTTGCAGAACTTTACCGATTTGGGAGAAAATTTCGATCTCTTTTTCTGTTCGCATTTCTTCTACGAAATCGGGGCAAATGATAAATTAACCGAATTCCTCAAAAAGATTAATAAGGCTCTAAAACCGGGTGGCATACTAATTTCAAACCATATAGCTTCCATTGGAACAGATATCACCATGGCTATAAACGATTTGATGACAAAAGCTATGGGATATCCTACGCACGAATTACCCGAAGCAAAACTTAAAGCTGCCTTAAAAGAAGCCGGATTCGGTAATTTCCGACAATACCAGACAATAGATGAATCAATCTATCCTGCTCTCCTGTTAGCGGCAACTAAGATTAGCGAATAATACTTATATTAAAACTTCTTTGTTCTTCACTGAAACATAGAAGGAACATCGGGAATTATTTGACAATGCTCTCAATATGAGACGATAATTCAATATTTAGCTAAGTTCTAAGTTTTATAATCCCCCAAAGTAGTATGCTTACTGAGCGGAGTCGAAGTAAGCTTACTGCTATATTAAATAGCTTTCGTTTTATCCTCTATTCTGCTAATTCAACGGAATAAACATCTGGGAAAAGAGATAGAGGATAATATTCAAACTGATTACTCATAACGAAACTCTAATGCCACTGAGAATAAAAAAAACATCCAAGTATATAAATAATAATTATATATAGACTTCTTTATTCTTCACCGAACTGTAGAGGGCCTGCCGGATATTTTTAAGGTGGGTCTTCTTTTTTTTTATTCATATAAATAAAAAAGCATCAATTCACATAGTTCCTTACTCCTCATCCGAACCGAATAAAAAAAAATAAAAAAAATCGAATTCATGAACTCTTTTGTGAACTAACACTGAACTCCTTTTGTTATCACCTACGGAACAAGGAAAATAAAATAATATTAGAGAAGATTGAAAAAGAGATAGAAAAAAAATCAAAAAAAAATGGAATTAGTGGAACTAATATATGAACGGTTCTTGTTAAGTCTGTTATAAGAAAAAGAGATGTTGTAATCTCTTAAGGAACCGTGGCTCTTTGACATTTTGATCGAGCGAGAAATTCGTTGAAAATAGTAAATGGAAAAGATAGAATAAGGTGATAAGTTGATTTTCGTTTCCCTAGCTAGATAGTCATGAGTATAGTATTGTTCTCTGTTTTCTAAATCATATGACTAGCAAATAGTAAAAATGACACATCTGAAAAAGAATAAAGTGATTCTAGAAAAAAAATGAAGCGTCTGGATGAAAAATGAAGAGGTTAGAAAAGAAATGAAGCGTCTGGGGAAGAATAAACTGGTTCTAGAAAAGAAATGAATAGGCTAGAAAACATATGAAGAGCTTGGAAAAGAAATGTAAGAAGAACAAGGGAGAGATAGGAGCAAGTGATAAGTATATTGTTTTAGTAGAATTCACACTCTGTATTGGTAATGATATCAAAGAATTTATCCTAATCATTCAGATAAAATTTAAATGTAGTACTAATAAGAGTGTGTAGATGCGAATCCTCTGTGAAAATTAAGACAAATTAATTAACAATTTTGCCACAATGTTATATGGAGATGTACTATGAATCTTGGACAACTCAGGTATATGACAATGTTTTACGGCATCATCGAGATCGGGGCCTCAATAATTGGCCTTTTGTCCTCATTACCTTTGCTTGGCGAAGCCTTTGATGAGCTGAAGGAAAAAGTACTTGCGATATCTCGGATTGATATCGAGATCCGAGACTTGACCAAAGGAAAGATCGAAGCAAGAGATGAAGCCAGAGAAATACTAATTAACCTTCTTTTTCCAATGGCAGAAATTTGTCAGGCATATGCCGCCAATGAGAAAAAACACACCCTTTTGGAAATAGTAGATACTACTAAATCCAAATTGAGAAATCATCGTGTGAATGATTTGGGGCAGAGATCAGCGGATATTCTCGGTGCTATTAAAGCCAATAAAGATGATTTGGCTGGTTATGGATTAACTGAACCGATGATTTCTAATTCCGAAACAGCTCTGACAAATTTTAATAAAGCTCAGTATGAGAGACTATCCTTGTATAGCCTCAAATCAACTAAGCTTGCCAGAATGGAAGAGCTTTTTAAGGAAACCAGGGAATTGTTGGATCAGGTTCTTGATAAGGAAATGGCTATTCTTGAAAGTAATCATCCTGAGATTTATCAATGGTATATTAACTCAAGAAAGCTTAAAAAATATCCGGCAACCCGCGAAACGCCGGAAGAATCGAATAGTAATAATGATCTTCCTGATGAAGAAGGGGAAAACTAAACATGATCTGTTGCATTTTTCGCGAATCTTATTATTGATAAAATCCCTAAGGATTTTCGGAAGAGATTCGCGAAAATCTTGTTCCTCCGAATCATATGAAATTATCACTGAAATAAGAATGAGTTTCCGGAAAACATGCTAATCTCATTAATATCTCATGATATCTTCTTCCTTTTCATCCGATATTCGCTCGATAAGAAATGCCAAAGAATATATGGCCTATAGCCTTAAAAAAAATGATTTAAGGAAGATTGACTATTCGTTTTTTCTCTATGATCTCTCCAAGGGAAATTAACATCCTTTCCCGGGGATGAATAAAAAACAGCTTCTCATTATATCCGATCTTTTTTCCTTTTGAGAAAAAGAATAATAAACTCAATCGGAAATCATATTAGAACACTGCAACAAATCTGAAAAACTACAAAGATTTTATTATACCATATTTCAGCTTTTCTATATCTATTATCTACCTTACTAATAGTTCGGAATAATAATCTGAATAATTTTAATCTATCGTGATGATTCAACTGAAAGGCACAAAATCATATCCTTCAAATCTCTCTAATCTTACAATTTCAATGTATTCGATAATAAATTCCAATATCTATCCGGCGCCATAGGTGCCGGTATCTCGGTAGCTAAAAGATTCAAAGCAGATAGTCGAGCTCCATAGGAGCGGCATATTATATCTTATAATACTTCTCATGATATTGAAGTATCAAATTATAATTAATAAGGTTTTCTTTCTTGCTAGCTTGAGAGTAATTATTCTTAACTAACAAATAAAAATCTTTACAACAGAATGACAAACATTAGCAATAATCCCCCTCGCAAAACCCGGACAACTCCCTTTACACTAATAATTACTTTCCATATTTTTTGCCGAATGATATTATTGATCAAATACCGAAAAAATAAATGATAACGCCAAAACAAGAAAAGATAATCGAGATAAACAAAAGATTACTGAAACAATTCGGAATTCCGAGGAGAGAAAACCCATTACCCGATCCGTTGAATCTGTTGATCGCAACAATTCTTTCCCAAAACACAAACGACAAAAATTCTTTCCGGGCCTTCAAAGAACTCAAAGAGAAATATCCTGACTGGGATAAAGCTCTGGAAGCTTCACGGGAAGTGATAGCCGAAACTATAAAAATAGCGGGTCTGGCTAAACAGAAATCTAATGCGATAAAAATATTGCTAAACTATCTATACGATAAATACGGTAATCTTTCTCTCGATCCGATTATAAAAAAAGGGGATAAGGAAATACTGGATGAATTGACGATCATTCCTGGAATAGGTGTTAAAACGGCAAGCTGCGTTTTGCTCTTCGCTCTCGATAGAAATGTCTGCCCCGTAGATACGCATGTTCACAGGACACTTAACAGAATAGGCGTCGTTAAAGGCTCCGCCCCCGATAAAACTTTTTCGGCTATAAATGACGGGCTTCCCGAGAATATCGCGCATCCTTTTCACACTAATCTCATCAGATTAGGTAGAGAAATTTGCACCCCTTCCAAGCCGACCTGCGGAATATGTCCTTTGGAAGAACTATGCGAATACAGCGAAAAAGATTTTACCTCTTTCGAAAAGAAAAAGGAGAATAATTTTTTCTTGCTCGATAATATTAACACACCGAAAAAAACGTAAGGTTTTATTTCAACGCTGTGTTAGTTATATTACTCAACTTCTATTTACCGAAAAATAATTGAGAGGATCACACAACATGGCTAAACATTTTGATATAGCTGTTCTCGGCGGAGGCCCTGCCGGATATGTTGCCGCTATTCGCTCCGCGCAACTCGGATTTAAAACAGCTGTTATTGATAAAGGAAATCTGGGGGGAGTTTGCCTCAATTGGGGATGTATCCCGACCAAATCACTTCTGAAGAATGCCGAAGTGTATGATATGATGAATAACCACGCCAAAGATTTTGGAATTAAGGTTGAAGGTCTCGAATTCGATTTCGGGAAAATTATCAAACGAAGCAGAAATGTTTCAACCAAAATTACCCGCGGCGTTGAATTCCTGATGAAAAAGAACAATGTAGAGAGAATAAAAGGATTCGGTAAGTTTGTTTCTCCCAAAGAACTACAAATCTTTGATGACGATAGAAACGAAACCGAAAGAATTACCGCTGATAAAATTATTATCGCTACAGGTGCCAAACCGAAGATGGTTCCCGCTATTCCCGTCGATTACCAAAATATAATTACCAGTACTCAGGCAATGACTCTTGATAAACTTCCCGAAAGCCTCGTAGTTATTGGAGCCGGCGCTATTGGTATTGAGTTCGCCTATTTCTATAGCGTTCTCGGAACGAAAGTAACTATCATTGAAATGATGGATTCCGTTCTCCCGGTTGAGGATAAGGAAGTCTCCGGAGCTCTTGAGATGAGCCTCAGGAAACGAAAGATAGATATCCATACATCTACCATGGTTGAGAGTGCCAAAGTGGCTGAGAACGAAGTTGTTGTTACTATCGTTAAGAACGGCGAGAAGCAAGAAATAAGGGCGGAGAAAGTCCTTAACGCAATTGGTGTTACCGGAAACATTGAAGGATACGGATTGCGGGAAATTGGTGTTGAAACCGAGCGTAGTTCGATTATTGTTGATAAAGATACATATCAGACCAACATAGAAGGAGTTTACGCTGTAGGGGACGTTATAGGAGCTCCCTGGCTGGCTCATGTTGCCTCGGCCGAAGCAATATACTGCGTTGAGAAAATAAAAGGATTAGAACCCAAACCGGTCGATTATTCCACTATCCCGGGATGTACTTATTGTCAGCCCCAAGTGGCCAGCGTAGGAATGACGGAAGAAAAAGCATTGGAAGCAGGACACGAAATCAAGATCGGACGATTTCCTTTTAGCGCTAGTGGGAAATCCGCCGCAATAGGAGAAAGAGAAGGGTTTGTGAAAGTTATTTTCGACGCTAAGTACGGTGAGTTATTGGGAGCTCACATTATCGGTTCCGAAGCTACCGAACTTATCGCGGAGCTTGGTATGGTAAAATCACTGGAGGGTACTGCCGAATCGATTATCAAAACGGTTCATGCCCATCCTACACTATCCGAATCAATTATGGAAGCGGCGGCAGAAGCTTATGGAGAAGCAATTCACATATAGAAAGTTTCGCTATGTAGATCTCGGAGTTATCGACTATAAAGAGGCTTGGGATCTTCAGAAAGTAATATTCGAAAAAAGGGTCAAAGGGGAAACGGAGGATACTCTGCTTCTCCTTGAGCACCCCCATACTTATACTCTGGGGAAAACGGCAGATAGAAATAACCTAATAGGTTCCGATGATTTTCTCAAAGAGAATAATGTTTCCGTTTACGATATTGATCGTGGCGGAGATATCACTTATCATGGCCCCGGCCAAATTGTAGGCTATCCGATAATCAATCTTTCCGATTGGAAAAAAGATACGCATCTCTATCTCAGAAATCTCGAGGAAACAATTATCAAGACCTGCTCCGATTATGATCTTCCTACAGGAAGAAAATCGGAATATACAGGAGTATGGCTCGACGAAAGGAAAATTTGCGCGATCGGTATAAAAGTGAGTCGTTGGGTTACAATGCACGGCTTCGCCTTTAACGTAAATACATCTTTAAGTATGTTCGATGGAATAATCCCTTGCGGAATAAAGGATAAAGAAGTGACCTCTTTGGAAAAAGAAAAGAAATATCGTTTTGAGTTGAACGAAGTTAAGGAGAAAATCGTTAATAACTTCATGAATGTGTTTGATTACGATGAGTTCGAAGTAATCGACAAAGAGAAGTTATTCAACGAACAACTAAAGGATCCTTGATGAATCGTGAAACGAAGATTGAGGAAGTAGAAAAAAATAATAACAATGGTAGTCGTAAATTTCCTACGGGAAAAAAAGATTCCTTCGGTGGGCTCACAAAGAAGGAGCTTATGAACGGTCTCCGTTTGATGCTAACTTCACGCCACATAGATAACAAAGTAATGAATCTGCTTAGGCAGGGGAAATCCTTTTTCCATATTCCGGGAAGCGGTCACGAAGCTGCTCAGGTCGCATTCGGGTTAGCAATGATTCCCGGAAAAGATTGGGCCTTTCCATACTATCGAGACCTCTCATTTATGCTTTCCCTCGGAATTAAACCGGAAGAGATTTTCCTTCATATGCTTGCTAAAGAGAAGGATCCTATGAGCGGTGGTCGACAGATGCCGTGCCACTGGGGTTATAAGGAGTTTAACGTCCCTACACAATCTAGTCCGACCGGCACGCAATTTCTTCAGGCCGTTGGAACCGCTCTGGCAAACAGAAAGAAGGGGAACAATGCCGTTACTTATGTAAGTAGCGGGGAGGGAACTACAAGCGAAGGAGAATTCCATGAGGCGGTTAATTGGGCGAGCAGAGAGAAGTTGCCTGTAGTCTTTGTTATTCAGAATAATAAGCTGGCTATCTCTGTCTCCGTGGAAGAACAAACCGGTGGCAGGAACTTTTCGATTGCGGAGATGATGAGCGGGTATAATAATCTTTTGAGGATGCAGATAGATGGAACAAAGTTTCTTGATTCTCATGCCGCAGCTTTATCAGCATTTAAGCACGCTCGCACGGGACAAGGGCCGGCGTTAGTTGAGGCGCATGTCGTAAGGCTCTTTTCCCATTCCTCCTCAGATGATCAAAGAAAATATCGCGATGCGGAATCCATTGAAAAAGATATCTCCCGTGATCCGATTATTCTTTTCAAAGATTACTTGCTTTCGAGAGATGTTCTTACTGAGTTAGCTTACTCCGAGTTTGAAAAAGAGATTATTAATCATATAAACGAAGCTGCCGATTGGGCTCTTGCTCAGCCAGATCCTAAAAAAGAATCGGCAACCCGATTTGTTTTGGATGAGAGCGGCACAGCTGAAAGATTAAGCTACGAATCATCTATCCCTTCCGGTAAACCGATCGTTATGGTCGATGCCATAAATCATGCTCTTCGGGAAGAGATGGAACGGAATGATAAGATATATCTCTTCGGTGAAGATGTGGCCGATAAAAAAGGGGGAGTATTCACGGCGACCAAAGGACTCTCAACTCAGTTCGGTACGGAAAGAGTTTTTAATTCTCCTTTGGCCGAAGCCAGTATCGAAGGGGTTGCTATCGGAATGGCTCTTGCCGGAATGAAGCCCGCCGTTGAGATTCAGTTCGGTGATTATATTTGGCCCGCCTTTATGCAAATGAGAGATGAGATGGCTACCTACAGATATCGCTCGAATAATTTTTGGGAAGCTCCTGTAGTAACACGTGTAGCCATCGGCGGATATATTCATGGCGGTCTTTTTCACAGCCAGAACATCGAGGGATTCTATTCACATATTCCCGGGATTCTTATCGCTTATCCATCCGACGCGGCGGACGCTAAAGGGCTGCTAAAAACAGCGTTGCGTCTGAATGATCCCGTACTCTTTCTGGAGCACAAAGGACTCTACCGACAAAGCTATGCTACCACACAAGAACCCGATGCGAACTATATGCTCCCGTTCGGAAAAGGAAGAGTTTTTAAGGAGGGAAAAGATCTCTCGATAATCACTTACGGAGCTATGGTTCACGAGGCGAATTTTGCCGCCAAAAAGCTGGAGCACGAAGGCTATTCGATCGAGATAATTGACATCCGTACTATTGCTCCCCTCGATGAGAATATCATCATGAAATCTGTTCGTAAAACAGGAAAAGTAGTCGTGCTACATGAGGATACTATTACAGCCGGCTTTGGCGCCGAGATAGCGGCCAGAATTGCCGATAAGTGTTTCGAGTATCTTGACGGACCTGTTAAGAGAATAGGAGCAGCCGATGCTTTTGTTCCTTATCATCCGGCTCTCGAAAAGGAGATTCTTCCTAGCAGAGATAAAATATATCTTTCTTTAATTGAGTTACTTAACTATTAGTTCTTATATGGAGTTAACGAGATGAAGGTTAATATAGTAATGCCGAAAATGGGAGAGAGCATAACTGAAGGTACTCTGATAAAATGGTATAAATCGAAAGGGGAAAAAGTAGAGAAAGATGAGATTATCTTTGAAATAGCGACCGACAAAGTTGATACGGAAATCCCTTCACCGGAGAGTGGAATTCTTTCGGAAATATTGGTTTATGAGCAGGAGACTGTAGCAGTTGATACGGTTGTTGGAATTATAGAAACCAACGGCGGAGCACCGGTTATTGAGGAAGAAAAACACTCCGAATCCACTACTATAATCGGTGGTAATCTGATAGATATCGTGATGCCGAAAATGGGGGAAAGTGTAATGGAAGGAACCGTGATTTCCTGGCTTAAGAAAGTAGGGGAGCACGTTAAGATTGATGAGATTATTTTCGAAATAGCAACGGACAAAGTTGATACTGAAGTCCCTTCTCCCGCAGAGGGAGTATTGGAAGAAATATTAGTTTCGGAGAATGAAACCGTAGAGGTCGGAACGGTTGTGGCACGGGTAAAATCTTCAAAAGGAGTAGCTAAGAATTCATTTGAAACGAAGGAGCATATAATGGAAAGAGAAAGTGCTCCCGAAAACAATAGAAGTGAAATCCCTTCGGATCACGCAAAAACAAAAGAAAATGCGGGAGCAAATAAATTCTTTTCCCCACTTGTTATGAATATTGCCACAAGGGAGCATGTATCATTCGAAGAGCTAAATTCGATTATCGGAAGTGGAGCTAACGGGCGTGTTACTAAAAATGATATCATGAATTATCTGGAAAATCGTGGTTCAATCTCCGGTGATTCCGTAAGAGAAATTACAGAAAAGAATGAGATTATTAATGAAGAAAAGAGTGTGAAATTCTCTGATAATTTTGAGTTGATCCCGATGGATAATATCAGAAAAAGAATCCAAAATCATATGCTTAAAAGTCGTGATACTTCGGTGCATGTTACCGCTGTGATTGAGGTGGATGTTTCGAAAATTGCCCGATATATTTCGGAAAATCGAAACGACTTTTTGAAGAGATTCGGAGTGAAGTTAACTTACTTGCCCTTTATATCCCATGTTGTCATTCGGGCATTAAGAGAGTTCGATTTGCTCAACGGATCGATAGATGGAGAGAATATAAAACTGAAGAAATTTATCAATCTCGGTATCGCCGTTGCGGTAGAACCAAACGGTTTGATAGTCCCGAATATTAAGAATGCAGAAGAGAAAAATCTTGTGGGATTGGCAAAGAGTATTGCTGAGCTCAGCAGAAAATCGAGGGAGAAATCATTAACTCCTGATGACATTACTGATGGGACTTTTACAATTACCAACTACGGAGTTTTCGGAACATTATTCGGCACTCCGATTATTAATCAACCTGAGTTGGCTATACTTGGGGTCGGTACCGTTACCAAAAAGCCAGTAGTAGTCGAGACTTCCGAAGGAGATTCTATCTCCATCAAGCCGATGATGTATTTATCTTTAAGTCACGATCATAGGCTGATTGACGGGATGCTCGGTGGTCGCTTTTTGAAATTCATAAAAGATGGATTAGAAAATTTTGATACAAATATAGTTTGATGTAGTTTTGCAGTAAACAAAAGAAAGGAAATTAGTTAATGAAAATTAACAAGCACCAACAAGAATATAAAGAAGAAGTAGAGCAAGAAATTGGTGATTTGGGTAGAAAGCCGGATTGGCTAAAGGTCAAACTTCCCACCGGTAAGAATTTTACAGACGTTCATGCGATGATGCGTAAATCGAAATTGAATACAGTCTGCGAAGAAGCGAAATGTCCGAACCTTGGGGAATGTTGGAGTCACAGAACAGCTACTTACATGATTCTCGGAGAGACATGCACGAGAAGTTGCGGATTTTGCAATGTTAAATCGGGAATGCCTACGGAGCTTGATTTGGATGAGCCGAGAAGAGTTGCGGAGTCTGTAAAGGAATTAGGACTTCGTCATGTTGTAATCACATCGGTAAACAGAGATGAACTTAAAGATGGCGGCGCGGAAATATTTTCCGAATGTGTACGCTTAATAAATGAAAAAATGCATGAAACTACAGTAGAAATCCTCATTCCGGACTTTCTGGGGAAAGAGGAAGCTTTTGAAATAATTATGAAAAATCCTCCTCATATTTTGAATCACAATATGGAAACAGTCGAAAGGTTATACCATGTGGCGCGCCCACAAGCTAAATATCAACGTAGCCTTAATGTGATAAAATGGTTCAAAGAAAAAGGGCTCAGGACAAAGAGCGGAATAATGGTTGGAATCGGTGAGGAGAAGGACGAGGTTCTTAAACTGATGAAAGATTTGCGAGAACACGGATGTGATATTATGACTATCGGACAGTATTTGCGCCCGACAAAAGAGCATTTGCCTGTTCATCGATATGTTACTCTTGAGGAATTTGAGCTGTTCAAAGAGGAAGGCCTCAAGTTGGGATTTATGGCTGTTGAGTCATCTCCTTTAGTACGTAGCTCATATCACGCCGACGAACATGCCAGATTTGTAGAAAAGTAATAAATAAGGGAAGCATGGAAAATGCTTCCCCTTTTTTTATAGATTATATTTTCTAAACCGGTATTTGCCATGAAAACAAAAGCATTGCATGGTATTTTCCTATTTCTGCTTGCCATAATATTTACAGTCGGATTATCATTTGTTTCACTCGAATTACCTCTATTAGCCGATCATTTCCTTGGTGAAAACATTGAGGTTATTAATGTAGCAACCGGAAGCGGAGATTTAAGCGCTCTCAAAACTGAAATGTTTATAAGTCATTTTTATCTAAGAGAGATAGGATATTTTTGCCTATTGGTAATAATCGCGCTGATAATAGTGGGGTATGTCACGGAAAGAGCAGGATTAACCTCTTTGGGGGCCGTAGCGCTCTTTCTTCCTGTATTTGGTGGTTTTGCCTTCACAATGTTTTTCCTTGGCGGATTGGGCTTCCTAAGAGTTTTGTGGCTTCCGGTACTTGATATATCAGATTATATTTTCAGTTTGGGGGATGCGGCATTAATTCCTTACGGAATAATTTTTTCATTATGTCAAATTCTGGAAATGGAATGTGGTGTAATCTTGCCCCTGTTGTTGATCGGCGGAGGGATTCTCTTTTTCCTATTGGGGACTATCGGGTGGTTCCATACCTATTTTAGGGAAAAAGGTGTAGCCGATTTCTGGATATACAAATATTCCCGTCATCCGCAATATTTGGGTTGGATTCTTTGGACATACGGAATTCTTTTCTTGCCTGGGCCTGATATAAAAAAGATGTTTCATATTTCCAGCTCACTTCCCTGGGTGCTTTCCACTCTTATTATTATTGGGGTGGCAATGATGGAAGAGGTGAAAATGGTTGCAAAGGAGGGGGCTAGGTATCGTGAATACATGAGCAAATCTCATTTCATGTTTCCACTTCCCGAATTTATCGTGAAGATAATTTACTCTCCATGTCGGATTCTTTTCGCTAAAAGGAAACCGGAATCGAAGAAGGAGATTTCATTATTCTTATTGTTCTATCTGATCGTGATTTTGTTCGCTTCTTTTCTACTTAATAATTACGGGAATATGACAAAGCCCGGAGTGTGGACTTTTAAGGAGAAAACTCAAAGGAGCATTCCCGAATTGACTCGAATTTTGGAAAGCGACTCCGGTAGAAGAGAAAAAGCATCTGCCTTCGAAGAGCTTATGAATAAAGGAGAAAACGGGTATGAGCTAATAGTATTATCTCTGAATAATTCTGACCCCGCTGTAAGAGAATTTGCGGCCGAAGGAGTAGCTAAACTGAAACTTACTCAAGCCGAAGATATTCTTGCTGAGCTAACCTCAGACAAAGACTTCAGGGTTGTAGCCTCTGCTATTGCAGCCTTGGGAGAACTTAAATCGGAAAAATATTTCAAATTAATTACGGACAAATTAAATTCCAATTCGCTCAGAATCCGGTTTACGGCTGCCGGAGCGATAGGAAACATCGGCTCAAAACCTGCCTACGATTCTTTGTTTATCGCAATAAAGGATAACAGAATAAAAGTAACTCCGGCAATATTGGGTGCTTTGGAAAGATATGATTCTCCGCAAACGAGACGTATTATAATGGAAAATCTCACAAAAGGAGAAAGGGATTTGAAAATCAGAGCGATTTTCTCGGTATTAGCTCTTAACATGTCCGAATCAGTTGAAATGTTGAAAAAAATGGATTCAGATAAGGATTGGGAAATCAGAATTTATTCTTCAGAAGTTATAAAGATGTTAGAGAATAGGGGATTGTAGCTGTAAAGCACAATCCCCCAAAAAGAATTACATATCATCGACGGAAACTCTCATTGCTTTGAAATTTCCTTTTACCGTGATAGTATTGTTAGTAAGCGGATTAATGATTGTTCCTTCAAAGTTGCCGGCTATTTTGCCCCCTATTGCTCCGTATTCTGTGATCACCGTTTCTCCCATATCGGTTGGAGTGTAATATGTATTACTTAGCGAGCCGACTTTAGTGAGAACAACTCCATTGAAATAAACTTCGTTTTCGGATGATGTTGAGTCTATTTCAGTAAGTGTTGACCATTTGTAAGTCCCTGTGGAATTCCCTTTGAAAGTAACAGCGATGAAAATGGAGTCTTTTTCACCGACAGCAAATAATCCGCATGATGAGCACTCATACTCATCGACATATGCCCCCATTGCCGTAAAGAATGTAAATGTTTTATTTGAGTATCCGTCCCCATTTAGAGTAATTGTGCCTCCACCAAACGGTGAAATGGTTTCATCCGGCGAAGAAGGATTATCCTTATCATCGTTTGAGCAAGCCATTATTGAATATGAGAGGATAAGTGCAAATGTGCAAAATTTAATAAATGATTTCATCATAGCTCCGATTATTGTATTAAAATAATTGTTTCAAAAATAGGAATGGTAGTAGAGAAATAATTGTAATAATAGGAGACTTATTTCTTGTGAAATGGCCATTTTTTACAATTTTGACGAATATAAGATTCCGATATTTCTTATATGATATTACATCAAAAAATATTATTATCCTCCAAGATGATTTTAGTGAATAATGAATTTCAAGGTTGCTAAGAGATGTTTGTCGAATTCTTGAATCCATCAGAAAAAACTTCATGTCTTGTCAGGCATTTTTTGTCGCTAAGGGTTAATGAAGAAAAAGAAATGATGTTTGACAAATATATACCTGATGGAAACGCCGCGGTGGTTATTAATTTTCGAGATAGCGCATATCTATTGGATAATGATGTAGTAATACGATTACCAAAAATCTTTTTCATAAGACCATCCTTAAAGGCTTTAAAAATAAGAGCAATTCCTCCTTTTGATACTTTTATTATAGTAATGAATTCTTCGGTTTTTTCCCGTTTGTTCGATTTGGATATGACATCAACTGGTACGAAATCATATTGTGAATATAACCCGTTTAGGAATAGTACTTTTCTAAAGGGGGTTGAGCTAATTAACTCATTCGATAAACGAGTTGAATTAGTAGAGAATTTTCTAGTAGAAAACCATATTTTTGAGAATTTTGCTAAAGACAATATTGACATGCTATATGATGACATTATGGAAATGGGAGCGCACAAATCTATAGGGGATATTCTGAAAGATTATGATCTTAACCCTAGAACATTTAGAAGAAATTTTTTAAAGAGAGTTGGCGTTTCTGCTAAAGGATTATCTCGGATTGTGAGAGTAAATTATGTTTGGGACTTGATCAAAGCCCAAAACAGAGCAGATATCCAAAATATTATTTTTAATTGCCATTATTACGACCAGTCACACTTCATTAAGGATTTTAAGAAAGTAATAGGAGAGCCACCCAAATTCTTCTTCACGCGTGATTTGAGTCAAGTTGTTGTGATTTCCGGAAAGAAATAGTCAAAGTTGATTTGCTCTGTCCGTTTTTTACAATCCATTTTTTGAGAAAATCTCTAAAATTACTCATTTCCATTATTCGGAGGGATTATGCGAAAAGGGTATTGTATTCTAACATTTCTGGTGTTTTCGTCATTTCTATTTTCGCAGGAGAACGATAAAAATCAATTGCAAACTTACTCGAAATTCGATTTTGTATCCGGTGAAAGAGTTGTCTTCTATGATGATTTTTCCGATGTGGCAATTGGTGATTTTCCAGTAAACTGGGATACTCAGGCAGCGGGGGAAGTTGTTTTAACAAACAATTATCCGGGGAAATGGTTGATGCTGAAAGGGGAGTATTCATACTTTTCGCCGGTTATAGAAGACCTTATATTACCTGAAAATTTCACAATAGAATTTGAGGTAATTGTGTCTGAATGGTATGATTTAATCCTTGAAATATACAACAACCCATCCGGTATGATTACTAATGATTATTATCCAGGCACCGGAGGCACTTTTCTGGGGTTTGTAATTGATGGAATTACTTGGAAACTTTGGCGAGAAAATATGGAGAATAATCCTGAAAGTTTTTCACAGCATCCAGAAGTAAAAGAAGGGGATAAAGTCAGGTACTCTATTTGGGGCCAAAAGACTAGAATCAGAGTTTACTGTAATGAAACAAAAGTTATAGATATTCCAAGAGGGCTCAATAAAAATCTGATACATAATTATCTGCGTTTTGGTAATTATTCTGATAAGGCCACATTAATCGGTGATTTTAGAGTTACGATCGGTATGCCTGATTTAAGAAGCAGATTGCTGACTGAAGGGAAATTAGTAACACATGGAATTACATTTAATAGTGGATCAAGTTTGATTAAACCTGAATCGTTTGGTGTCATAAAACAGATTGCCGATTTGTTAAACGAAAACTCTGAATTATCTGTGAAGATTGTCGGGCATACAGATAATATTGGTTCAGAAAAAGACAATTTGAAACTTTCCGCCGAAAGAGCATTGGCGGTAAAAAAAATATTGAATGATAAATTCGGGATAGCAAATCAGAGAATGAAGACAGAAGGAAAAGGGGAAAATGAACCAACTGATAATAATTCGACATCTAATGGGCGAGCAAATAACAGAAGAGTGGAATTTATTAAAATATAAATTGGGAGAGGAATATGGTTGGTAAAAAACTTTTATTGTTCTTTGCCATCTCATTTGTTTTGAGCAGTTGTGGTGACTCCGTTGAGCAAAAGAAAGTAAGCGTATCGGAAACAATGAGTAAGACTCAAAATAATGAGATAATTAATAAGGCAAAATTAATCGTAAAAAAATACTCGATGAAATCAGGGATGATCACTTACAAAAACAGTGGTTCTTTAGGAGAAAGTAAAGCAATTGTCTATTTCGATGATTTCGGAATTAAGGAAAGGAAGGAGGAGTATAATTCCAAAGGGGAGCTTGAGGAAGTGAAATTTACCGATGGGAAAAATATGTATGTTATTAACCCAAATGGTGATTACAGTAAGGTCGCTTTTATTATGGGAAGTGGCGTGATGGGAACTGAGATGAAATTCGATCCGGCTCCATTTAAGAGTAATAAATCAAAAGAAAGAAACGGTTATGAACGATTGGATAAAAGAGAAATCTTAGGGAAAAGATGTGAAGCCTATTCTGCAAAAAATAATATGGGAAAAAGCATGTTTGCCGGATGGAATGGAATTCTGTTATACTCCAAAGTTATTGTAAAAAACGATGCTTACGAAACAATCGCTGTTGAGTTTAAGGAAAATATCAATATTGAGGAAGCTTTGTTTAAGGTTCCTGATGGGTATACAGTGCAAAAATTATAAAAAAAAAGGCTGTTTCAAAAGAAACAGCCTTTTAGTACCGAAGGCCGGACTCGAACCGGCACATCCTTGCGAATACTTGATTTTGAGTCAAGCGCGTCTACCAATTCCGCCACTTCGGCAACTCAAACTCTATCAAAAAGAAGTTCTAAATATATCAAATTGAACCCCATTTATCAAGAGTTTCTTTATAATTTTAAAAATTATTTATTCATTTCTTTTGCGATTTTCGCCCATGTATCCCTAAGGGTAACAGTTCTATTGAAAACGAGCTTTTCTTCTGTTGTGTATTTGCTATCAACGCAGAAATATCCTAATCTTTCGAACTGCATTCTATCGCCCGGTTTAGCATCCTTTAAATATGGTTCACATTTACAATTCGATAGAATTTCCAATGATTCCGGATTTAAGAATTCTAGGAAATCTTTCTCTTTGTCATTTGCCGGTGCATGATGATTAAATAATCTGTCATACAATCTTACCTCAGCGTCTATGGCGTGACGGGAGGAAACCCAGTGAATAGTTCCTTTTACTTTCTTGGTGCTTGTTCCGGTACCGCTTCTAGTATCGGGATCGTATGTACAACGTAGCTCTGTAATATTACCTTCAGCGTCTTTAATTACTTCTTCGCATTTAATTATATATGCGTAACGAAGACGAACTTCTCTTCCCGGTGCCAATCTAAAGAATTTCTTAAAAGGCTCTTCCATGAAGTCATGACGATCAATATAAATTTCCTTGCAGAAGGGGACAATACGTTTACCCATTGATTCGTCTTCGGGGTTATTAACCGCTTCCATCTCTTCAACCAGATCATCCGGATAATTTGTAATAACGACCTTCAAAGGATCAAGGACAGTCATTACTCGTTGAGCTTTTTTGTTCAAATCTTCTCTAACGCTGAACTCAAGCTGCGAAACGTCAATTACATTATCTCTTTTGGCAACACCGATCTTTTCTGCGAAATTACGAATAGATTCCGGTGTATATCCTCTTCTGCGTAAACCTGATATGGTTGGCATGCGAGGATCATCCCAACCGTCTACATATTTTTGTTCAACCAATTGTAGAAGTTTTCTCTTGCTCATAACGGTGAAGCTAAGATTTAATCTTGCAAATTCAACCTGTCTCGGTGGATGAATTTCTAATTCTTTGATGAACCAATCGTAGAGAGGGCGATGGTTTTCAAATTCCAAGGTACAGATCGAATGAGTGATTTTTTCCATCGAATCAGACTGCCCGTGCGCAAAATCATACATAGGGTAAATACACCACTTGTCTCCTGTACGATGATGATGAGCATGGCGAATTCTATACATAATAGGATCGCGCATGTTCATATTCGGGGAAGTCATATCTATCCTTGCGCGCAAGACCAACTTTCCGTCTTCGAATTCACCATTTTTCATTTTTGCAAATAGCTCTAGATTTTCCTCTACTGCTCTGTTTCTGTAAGGGCTTTCTTCGCCGGGAACAGTAGGAGTGCCGCGCATATTCTTGATTTCTTCTGTAGTGCAAGAATCAACATACGCTTTCCCTTTCTTTATCAACTTAACAGCGTATTCGTATAAAGTATCGAAATAATCAGATGCGTAATAGAGACGATCTTCCCAATCGAATCCTAACCATTTTACGTCTTCCATTATGGAATCGACATATTCGGTCTCTTCTTTCGTTGGATTTGTATCGTCAAATCGGAGATTACATTTTCCGTTATATTTGGTAGCCATTCCGAAGTTTAAGCATATAGATTTAGCGTGACCAATATGCAAATAACCATTCGGTTCCGGTGGGAATCGAGTATGAACTTCAGAATATCTTCCTTCTTCTAAATCTTTATCGATTATTTCCTCGACAAAGTTTTTCGGCTTTTTCTCTTCGCCGTTTTCTTCTGTAATATTTTTTGTCTCATCGCTCATAAGAATAAACCTTATCGAGTTTTATTTAATGTTTTCTATAGCTTTATTTATTCGTTCAATTACTTTTTCTTTTCCGAGAATAACCAATAGATCATAAACTCCCGGACCGATACCTACACCAGAGGTAGCCAAGCGAACCGGATGAATAAGCTTCCCTGCTCCAATTTCGAGATCAGCGGCAACTTTTTTCAGAGCTGTTTCGAAATCTTCTTTTTTGGCGCCATCCATTTTTGCAAATTCTTCCGCAAGCTTTTGCATGTGTATTGGGGAATCTTCTTTCCAACGTTTGTTCTTAACAGTTTCATCGTACTCTTTCGGTTCCTCAAAGAAATAAGGGCAGTTTTCAATGTATTCTTTAACAAAAGAGACTCTTTCTTTCATTGCCTCAATTATCATCAACAAATATTCATCGCTGAAATCATTCTCATTATATACTGACTTAGCCAATTCTTCTTTTACTAACGGAAGAAGTTCTTCGTCGGATTTCGCTCTTAGGTGTTCTGCATTTAACCAATCGAGTTTTTCTATATTGAAAATAGCTCCGGCTTTGTGTGCTCTTTCCAGTTCGAATTTTTCTATCAGATCATTTAGATAATAGAATTCCTGATTGTCTCCTGCGCTCCATCCTAGTAAAGCAACGAAGTTTACCAAGGCTTCCTTGAAATATCCTTTTGCTCTGTAGTCCTCAACCGCAACGTCCCCCTGACGTTTACTTAATTTCGATCTGTCGGAATTGAGCAACAATGGGAGATGTGCGAACACAGGTAATTCCCAGCCTAATGCTTCGTAAAGTAAAACATGTTTAGGAGTAGAGGAGAGCCATTCTTCACCGCGAATTACATGAGTAATTTTCATCAAATGATCGTCTACAACATTGGCCATATGGTAAGTGGGGAAGCCATCACTTTTTATCAAAACCTGATCGTCGATACTCTCTCTTTCAAATTCTACTCTTCCTCTTACAACATCATCAAAAGCTACTTTTGAGCCAGGCTGAACATTTAGTCTAATTACATAGGACTCGCCGGCTTCCAACTTCTTCTGTATTTCTTCTTTACTTAAATGTAAACAATGTTTGTCATATTTTGCCTGAGGAAGCTTTTGCTTTTGTTGTTCTTCACGTAAGGCTTGTAGTCTTTCGGAAGAGCAGAAGCAGTAATATGCTTGTCCTTGCTCGATCAATTGCTCAGCATATTGTTTGTACAAATCCAATCTCTTGGATTGGTAATATGGGCCGTAATTTCCTTCTTTATCCGGACCTTCGTCATACTCGAGTCCTGACCATTTGATAGATTCAATTAGGTTTTCAACAGCTCCTTCAACATATCTGTTTTGATCTGTGTCTTCAATTCGTAATATGAATTCACCATTGTTGTGTTTGGCAAAAAGATAGTTATATAAAGCGGTTCTAAGACCTCCAACGTGTAGATAGCCAGTAGGGCTGGGGGCAAATCTTACTCGTGGTGTTTCGTTAATCATATTTCCTTCTATTCCTTTAGTTAAAAATCATAATTAAAAAACCTCCGTTATAAACGGAGGTCAAATTCAAATCACAAAGATAAGTAAAAAACTACGCTTGTTTAACGGCGTTTGTGTAATACTTAACTTTTTCTATAAATTCTTTACTGTCGATTGGCTTCGGAATATAATCCGTAGCTCCGGCATCAAGACATTTTTCTTTATCCCCTTTCATAGCGAAGGCTGTCAGAGCTATAATTGGAGTGTCCTTATAATTCTCCATTTCCCTGATCTTTTCGGTTGCTTCGAATCCGTTCATTATCGGCATCTGCATATCCATCAACACCAAATCAAATTGATCTTTTGTAGCGCAATTATAAGCTTCTTCGCCGTTCTCAACAACTACTACGTTCTCAAAACCGTTTTTCTTTAATAATCTTGTTACTATTATTTGCGAGTGTTTATAGTCTTCGGCAAATAGAATTTTAATTTCCTTATCATCTTTTTCGAGAACTTCTTCGACTGGAGTCGGTTCTTCGTAACGGTTAATCATTGAGTTAATTGTATCGGCTAAGTCCTCGATATTGGTGCTTCTTTTGTCGAGCAAATACTCGAACATTCCATCGATTTTTTTTATGTCTTCCTGATAATTCTCTTTTCCCGTATAGATGATAATCGGGAGTTTTGCGAATTTAGGATCTGATTTTATAAGCTTGATCAGCTCAAAACCATTAGGATGAGGCATATCAAGATCGACAATGGCCAAATCAATTTGTTTATCTTTTATCAGTTCCATTACGTTTGCCGAAATATTTTCCGCCACTGCATTA
Organism: uncultured Ignavibacteriales bacterium; assembly: GCA_942492055.1. GTDB lineage: Bacteria > Bacteroidota > Ignavibacteria > Ignavibacteriales > Melioribacteraceae > CALODP01. The sequence continues at coordinate 612,825 of CALODP010000002.1, forward strand.
AATCCCGCGGTCTCAATTGCCTGCTTTACAAGGTTAAGGGTGGGCAAATCGTCGTCAACACATAGAACATTTGAATTTTTTCTGAGCTTATAACTGGTTAGTACTTCTACCAGGTAATTATAGTTTATTGGTTTTACAAAGTATTCAACAGCCCCCATCATAAAGGCTTTTTGCTCTTCAACTTCAACGGAACAAGCTATTACCGGAATATTTTTATATGTAGGATTATCATGGATTTTCTTTAATAAAGCCAACCCATTAATTTCAGGTAGCTCAATATCCATGATAATTGCAAGATATTTTTCGTTTTCAAGTTCGGAGAAAATCTGATCTTCACTATTAACAATAGTCGGTTTATAACCCCATTTGTTCAAATAATTACTCAGTAACTTTGAGGTCGCATAATCATCTTCAACAACAAGAATATTATTGGTGGTGGTTGGCTTTGGAATCTGTGATAATTGTGCCTCGATTCCTTTTGCTTTTTGTAATTCGGCCTTAACGGAGAAGTTAAAAGTTGATCCTTCTCTAAGTCTTGAAACAAGCCTGATCTCTCCACCCATCTGCTTGATATACTTATAAATAAGCACGAAACTCAATCCTGTGAGGCCACTGCCTTTAAACTCAGGCACCTGAGTTATTACAAAAGGATCAAATATTCTTTTTATCAAATCTTCGCTGATTCCGTTGCCATTATCGGAAACAATAAACTGAAGTTTATCTTCCGAGAGTTGTTTGACGCGAATACTAATTTTACCGGAGGGGGTTAAGATCGTAGAAGCAACAAGAATGTTACTCAAAACAAATTTTAGTTTATTTTCATCAATGTTGCATTCTTTTGGTACAGAATCATCGATTTCAATAGTATATTCTCTGGAATCGGTAGAGTATCTTGTTTTGCATAGATCCACATTTGATTTAATCAAAGCTCCCAAGTTTACTAATTTCACGGTATCTTCGTTCCCCTCGGATTCAAGTTTCGCTAGATCAATGAAATCTTTTATGTTGATCAAAAGATTTTGCGCGCTTTTCTTTATCGCTGTAACATATTCTCCCTGTGATATCGAGAGATTATCTTCCGAAAGGATCGAAGAAGAACCTATGATCGAATTAGTACTTGAGCGAAGTTCGTTTGCTATTTCCAAAGCCAATCTGCTGAAAGGCATTGTGGAAATCATGGTATTTCCACCTCTTGCCGAAGACCATCTTGCCAATAGAGGTTTTACATAATCAATTACTTTTTTCAAACGCTCGGTATCTGTTTGAGAAAAGGAAGTCTTTTGGGCGATTTTGAGAAAACCTTTGGAATTATCGGAAAGATTGAAAGAAATTCCTATTTCGTAAATTACAAATTCGGAAATCTGTAGGCCGATGTCGGAATCTGAATGTATCGAAAAATAATCTTGAGAGTCAAGTTGCTGGCATATTTTGCATTCAACTTCAGCACCGCGTAAAAGACTTTTCTTGGCAGATGATGATTTCCCCATGATAACTAAATTGTGAGAAGGGGAAACTTTAAATAGTGCTGCAGATTGGTACTCAAACTCGGAGACCAAAAAATTGCACAAATCATCCGGGAAGATATCTTTCCCTTGCTGAGCTAGCCTAAAAAGACTGTTGTAATTATCAAGTATATCAAACTTGCCGGCGCTTGTCATATTTCTTTCCGATTATTAGAAAATATGTTAGAATACTGAATTTAATTCTATAAAGATAGTTATTTCGTAAGAATTTTTAAACCTACGAAAAAAATGAATTCTCATAAAATATTTATTGTTATTGATCTTGATTCTTCTGAAGCTTAAATCGTAGTCGTAATACTTCGTTTTCGAAACCGGTCGAAATTATTTTGAATGTTCCTTCAATTTCTTTTGTGTTCGAAACATGCTCGCCACTGCAAGGACAAGCGTCGTAATCACCAATCTTTATTATTCTAATTTTTTGATCCGCCTCTTCAGGCAAATTTGAGAGGTCGTATGTTTTTGCCGCTTCGTTTCGTAATATGACTTCTTCGGAAACCGGTAATTCTTTTGCAATTTCTTCGTTTACTTTTTGTTCTATTTTGCCAATTTCAACATCGGTAAGATCACGATCGAATCTGTAATCGCATTTTGATTTCTTCCTTTCAATATGATTGCTAAAGGATCTGCCCTTGTTGAACATTCTTACCATAGTTTGATTAAGTAAATGCTCTGTAGTATGCATCGGAGCGTAATAATCTTTCGGGTTTTTATTCATTGTTATCCTTTTCGATTTATCTTAACAAGTCTTTAATTTCGGAATTAGGTATTAATAATTCCGTTGGCCCCATTGCGTGACAAGCGATTTCATAATCATTATAATAAAAGAGTAATCCTTTCTCTGTGATCGCGAAATTACTATTTAATATGAATTTGCCATCTTCGAACCAAAAACCGGCTTTACCCAAATCCATTTCGGATGTGAGATTTTTCTCTTTACGAAATATTTTTTCTGCTATCCGTACTAATTGGGGGAGACTATTATCTTTCAAAATATTCTTTAGCAAAATTGTTTGTCCGGTTTGCGAATCTCTTGATTTTAGTATTGTTGTGTAATTCGGGTGGGCTCCACCTGTGTACCAATTATCGCTATATCTGAAACTAACAATTTTGGGGGAGTTGTAAATGATTTTTAATTCCTTATCGTAATACCATTCATGGGAATATCCCGGAAAGTCATTTTGCAATTTCTTGTATTCATTGTAAAACTCTTTCGCGAATTCTTCGGCTGTTTTATTTATGCTCGAATCTGTCCATTGACTTTTGAAAAGAAGCTCACTGAAATCGGCACTAAGAGAATCCTTAACACTACCCGATTTGATTTTGGTTATGTTCGGATAAACCATATTTATTTTTACTTTCCCGAGTAGTTCTTCTTTTGGTGTTGAAGGAGTAGTTGTTGGGAAGAGGAGACTATCCTTGAATTCTATTTCGCCGGTTATATCAAGTTGAGTAATAGTATTCTTTTCTCCGCAAGCTGCGAAAAGAGCTATTAATAATATGGAGAATAATATTTTACGCATGGTTACCTCAGATTCTTACGATCATCATTGACAAATAGCTTTTTTTTTATTTCTTATCATATCAAAAAAGAAAACCATATTATGAAGAAACAAATCATAACAGATATTTTCGGCAAGGCAATTAAATATCTTTCCGCCGAAGCTCTTATTAGAAACAGCGTTATTTATAATAAAAATTCCATTCTTTTCAAAGGAACAAATTGCGAATTTGAAGCTGATAACAAAAAAATCGAGAGAATTTTAGTCGTTGGAGCCGGGAAGTCATCGGCTTATATGGCCAAATCATTGGAAGAAATTCTTACCGGTGTTTCTTTGGAAGGTATTGTTAGCGTTAAGAATGGTTTTTCGGATAATACCGCTTTTATTGAAGTTAAAGAGGCAGGTCATCCGATTCCTAATGATGAGGGGTATTGTAACGCTCGCCGGATATTAGATTTGGCAAAAAGAGCTAATGAAAATGATCTGATTATTAATCTATTATCAGGAGGGGGCTCTGCGTTGCTTCCTTTTCCTGAGGAAGGAATATTACCCGAAGAAAAGATGTTTGTTACAGATGAGCTTCTAAAAAGAGGAGCTGATATTTATGAACTTAATACAGTAAGAAAACACCTGTCTGCAATCAAAGGAGGTAAACTTGCTAAAGAGGCTTATCCTTCGACGATTGTTTCTCTTATAATATCTGATGTTAAAGAGGATAGGATTGATACCATTGCTTCGGGGCCTACTGCATTTGATGAAACAACTTTCGCCGATGCCCGGAGTATTTTGAAGAAGTATAATTTGGAAAATGATATTTCGTCAGGACTAAAATCTCATATCAATAAAGGGATGAATGGCCTTGTTGACGAGACTGTAAAAAAGGGGAGTGTTTATTTGTCCCGAAGTCATAATATTATTATCGGGAATAATGAGATGCTCAAGCAAAAGATTGCGGAATCATCAGAACAGTTTGGTTACTCGTCTATGGTTCTTGATACTTTTATTGAAGGTGAGGCAAAAGACGCGGCTCGAGTATTGCTAGACAGATATGAGAAAATAGAAAAGGAAAATCCGGGGAGAAAACTTTGTGTTATTTCCGGTGGTGAAACGACGGTAACTGTAAAGGGGGATGGAATAGGGGGAAGAAATCAGGAACTAGCTTTGGCAGCCGCTATTAAGATGAAAGAAAGAAATTCAAAATATACTTTGTTAAGTGTAGGATCTGACGGAAATGACGGGCCTACTATGGCGGCAGGTGCTTGTGTTGAAAATGAAACGATAATTTTAGGGAATAGTATGAATCTCGACGCAAATATTTTCCTTGCGAATAACGATTCTTATTCCTATTTCAAAAGAGTTGGGGGATTGTATTTCTGTCATCCTACCAAAACAAATGTTATGGATATTCAGATTGCTTTGATAAACTGATACGAAAAATCAAGTACTAGTTCGGTAAATAGTTACGCGTGAAATAGCAAACCATTACAAATAAATTTGGTGAAGATCATGCGAAAATATCTATACCTCTCTTTGACTCCGGAAGCCCTTATCGCTTCTATGCTTCCTCCCGAGGAATTCGGGAACTACCTGGCAGTTGGCGCAAAAAAGCGAACACGCGGACAAGCCATTTTCTTTGAAGTAAGCATTTCCGAATTGCCTGAAGAAGTTTCCTTGGAACAATTGGAGCAGCGCTGCGTTCCTCATGAAGATGGTACTCCCAAAAGATCAGTATATCTGTCGATTTACAGAGTTCTCGAAAAGGTCCCTATTAGCGCCTTGAAAGAATTATATCTTGTAACAGACGACGGGAGAGTGCTAAAACTTTCGAAAGGGGAGTATGTTCCCGAAAAAGAAAAGAGCCTTCATCTCTATCAACAACTTTGTCCGGTAACCCCAAGAATAGCCAGTGGGTATTCTCCCTCCGACTTTTTGAAAATTGTAACCGATTTGTCCAGACCGGTATCTGTTCCTAAGCTTGTATTTGTTGAGTTAAAGTTGGATGCGCTCGGGGAAGACCCGGCAACCGGTTCCGTGGGGAATCTTCCTTATCCTAATATCGAACATCTGCGCGATTGTCTTATCGGATTAAAAGAGAACCCTACGAAAGCAACAAAAACAGTAATTCGTTTTTTTCAAGGGGAATTGCCTTTCAGAACTTGTAAGAACGGGTTCTTTGTGGGGGATGCCGAGCAGATGTGTTATTTTCCTTTTCCTGCTCAAAAAGATTTGAACGAAAAGTATTATGCATGGTGGCGTTCCGCTTTAACAATCGGATTAAGATAACGAACTACTACCGGAAATAAAGGAGTTTATAATGGATAAATATATTTTCTATTTTGTGCCTATTGGTGCTGTGATAGCTTTGATATTCGCGTTTCAGTTTTACAGACAGATGAAGAAGGAGGATGAAGGAACAGAACGTATGAAAATAATCGCCGAACACGTTCGTGTAGGCGCGATGGCTTATTTGAAACAACAATATAAGATAGTTGGCTTATTTTTCTTGCTGATTACAATTCTCTTCTCTCTTCTCTCGTACGTGTTGGAAGTCCAAAATCCATGGGTTCCTTTTGCGTTTATTACCGGGGGATTCTTTTCCGGATTGGCCGGTTTTTTCGGAATGAAAACCGCTACCTACGCCTCTTCCCGTACGGCAAGCGCTGCCAGATTTTCTTTGAATAAAGGATTGAGGATAGCCTTTAGAAGCGGGGCGGTAATGGGACTTGTAGTTGTAGGGCTAGGATTGCTCGATATTTCAGTGTGGTTTGTTGTTCTGAAAAGCTTTTATCCTATTGATATCGGGGACGGACATAACATGGTTATAATTACCACAACTATGTTAACATTCGGAATGGGAGCTTCGGCTCAGGCTCTTTTCGCGAGAGTGGGAGGAGGAATATTTACAAAGGCCGCTGATGTAGGTGGAGATTTGGTAGGGAAAGTAGAAGCCGGTATTCCTGAGGATGATCCGCGTAATCCTGCTACAATAGCTGATAATGTTGGTGATAATGTGGGAGACGTTGCCGGAATGGGGGCCGATTTGTATGAATCATATTGTGGTTCTATTTTGGCCACAGCTGCTCTGGGAGCTTCCGCTTTTATCAAATCACCAGATTTGCAATTTAAAGCTGTTATTGCCCCTATGATTATTGCCGCATGCGGCATTCTTCTTTCTATTATCGGAATCTTTCTTGTAAGAACAAAAGAGGAGGCTACTCAACGGGATCTCTTGAAATCTCTTTCAAACGGAATTAATATTAGCTCTCTTCTTATTGTGATAGTTTCTTTCTTCATAATAAAGGGTTTGGGAATCGAGAATCCGATTGGAATATGGGGAGCTATAGTAACCGGACTAATTACCGGAATAGTGATAGGGAAGGCAACCGAATATTATACATCAGCCTCGTTTGAGCCTACAAAACAAATAGCAAAAAGCTCCGAGACCGGGCCGGCTACTGTTATCATTTCCGGTTTGGGAATCGGGATGATATCAACCGCTATTCCGGTGATGGCTGTAGTAACCGGAATTATTCTATCTTTCCTTTTCGCATCGGGATTCGATTTCAGTAATATGGGTATGGGGTTATACGGAATAGGAATTGCCGCGGTCGGGATGCTCTCTACATTAGGATTAACACTTGCTACAGATGCGTATGGTCCGATAGCGGATAACGCCGGAGGTAATGCAGAAATGAGCGGATTAGGGCCGGAAGTAAGAGAAAGAACAGATGCCTTGGATTCACTTGGGAATACTACCGCGGCAACGGGAAAAGGATTCGCGATAGGCTCTGCCGCTCTTACGGGGTTGGCTTTATTGGCTTCTTATATCGAGGAGCTAAGGGTGGGACTTATCAGAATAGGCACCGATGCTTTGGATATGGGAAACAACATACTCATTAAGCTTGAGGACGCGACCCTTGCGGACTTTATGAACTATTACGAAGTAACTTTAATGAATCCGAAAGTACTTGTAGGAATATTTGTCGGAGCAATGATGGCTTTCGTATTTTGCGGATTAACTATGAACGCGGTAGGAAGAGCCGCCCAAAAGATGGTAGACGAAGTAAGAAGACAATTCAGAGAAATTCCCGGTATTCTGGAAGGGAAGAAGGATCCTGATTACGCAAAGTGTGTTGAGATATCTACCAAAGGGGCTCAAGCGGAAATGATAGTTCCTTCGATATTGGCAATATTGGTTCCGATAGCAATGGGAATAATTGTCGGGGTACCGGGAGTATTAGGTCTGTTAGTCGGTGGTTTGAGTTCCGGGTTTGTTTTGGCTGTATTTATGGCCAACTCCGGAGGAGCCTGGGATAACGCGAAGAAATATGTAGAAGAAGGGAATCTAGGGGGAAAAGGGTCTCCCAGTCATAAAGCAACGGTGATTGGGGATACCGTTGGTGATCCGTTTAAGGATACATCGGGGCCTAGTTTGAATATTCTTATCAAACTAATGAGTATGGTTGCTATTGTTATGGCCGGGGTAACAGTTAGCTTTAGTTTGTTGTAATAAATTGAAATAGAATTCTTTCCAAGAGCTACCGGATGAAATATGGATGAGTAAAGTGAGTCCGGTAGCTTCTATCTCTTAATTTGTTGATAAATCGTAATGGAATAGCTGTTCATCGTTAGAGAATAGTGCTGCAAGGTTTTAATCTTGCTATTCCGGATTTCGTTTTTCTTGTGTATAGTGATAAAACAGAGATGAAAGATTTCGATATTGAGATGATTTGTAACGATATTGACATGCCAAATAATAATTCACAGATGTAAAGTGAAAAAGATGAAATGCAAAACGATTTTTTCATGATACTTTGCGAAATATTTGAGGTATCCAAGGATTTTTTTTGACTGCTATGGAAAATAATCGGCCTTCCGGATCATATTATTCGCATGAATTGTAAAATAAATGATTTCCAATGAAATTTTTTTCAATTGCTTTGTAGAAAAATAGGGATGCAAAATGATTTTGTTTCAATTCTTTATCATCTCTGAGTACTACAATAAGATATTCTATTGAGTCTGGTATATCGTGAAAGGATATTCGTAATAATTATAATCCCGATTGAGATATTCTAAAAGCCATTTCTCTGTATTTGGCTGCTTTCTTTCGATTGTTTTGTTTTTCGAAAAGGAGGCTAAGTTCAACTATTGAGTCGTAGTGATTGGGGTGAATAAAAAGAATTTTCGTGAAGAATTCTTCGGCTCTGGCGAAATCATTTTGATGAAAATGTATTTTACCCAAAAGGAACATAGCTTCGAGGTTGTTAAAATCTTCTTTTAGAATTTGCTCACATAGAAGGCGCGCGTCGGAGTATTTTTTTAGTGAGATAGAATCTTTAGCTAGAGATAGTTTTGTTTGCACGGCTGTGTTCATAAGGGTTCCATTTTTTTTATGAATATAAATAAAAGGAATGATATTAAAAAACAATTATCTGCAACGAAAAAAGAATTGTTTTGTAGAGAGAGGTATAAAATAAAAAAGGCTACCGATTGGTAGCCTTTCTATATTAATGACCTGATATAGGTCTTATTTTGCGGATCTTTTATCGAGAACGCTGTCGATAATTTTGTATTCAACAGCTTCAACGGAAGTCATGTATTTATCTCTATCGCAATCTTTAGTGATAGTTTCCATGTCCTTGCCAGTATGATCAGCGAGAATTTGATAAATCGTATCTCTTGTTTTGATCATTTCCTTAGCGTGTATCTCAATATCAGAAGTTTGTCCTTGCAAACCACCAATCCAAGGTTGATGAATCATAATTTTGGAATGGGGGAGAGCAGATCTTTTTCCATCAGCGCCACCGGCTAATAATACAGCTCCCATGCTGGCTGCCAAACCGACACAAATAGTAGCAACATCAGCTTTGATGTATTGCATAGTGTCGTAAATAGCCAAACCGGCCGAAACACTGCCTCCCGGAGAATTGATATACAATTTAATATCTTTATCCGGATCTTCAGCTTCCAAAAAGAGGAGCTGAGCAATAATTAAGCTAGCAACATGATCATCAACACCAGTACCTAAGAAAATAATTCTTTCCCTTAGCAATCGGGAAAAAATATCCATCCCTCTTTCACCACGTCCCGTCTGTTCAATAACATATGGAATCAATTGGTTGTAGATTTCAGGTTTCATTTATTCCTCGTCCTTTTTAGTTTTTTTTGTAGTTGAGGCTTTAGTAGTTTTCTTAGTTGTTTTTTTTGCCGGGGCATTTTCTTCCCCTTCTTTTTCTTCTGCTTTTTTAGTAGTCTTTTTTGCAGTAGACTTTTTAGCGGTAGTTTTCTTAGAATCCTTATCAGGATCAACTTCTTTGATCTTAGTATTATCTTTTAAGAAGTTGAGAATTTTTTCTTCTAAGAGAGCTTCGCCACGACCGGAATCTTTGTAGAATTTGATCAATTTCTCTGCAGAAATTCCAGTTTTTTCCGCTTCGGCTTTTGCTTTTTCTTCAAGATCAGTGTCTTCGATTTTAAGATTTTCGATTCTAGCGATGTTTTCTTGAACGATCTGCCATTTGGCTGTCCAAACAGCTTTCTCTTTCAAGTGTACTTTTAACATCTTTTCATCAGGAGTAGGAGCGTTGTATCTCTTAGCGTTTTCTTTTTCCTGATCGACTAATCTTTCCAACATGAATTCCTGATATCCGGCAGGGACATCGAATTCATTATTTTCAATGATTTGAGTAAGCAATGAATTTGTGAAGATATTTTCAGATTGACTTTCGTAGTATTTTTCAAAGTTATCTTTAAGTTCCGCTTTGAATTCTTCCAAAGTAGAAGATTTGTTAGCGGAGATTTCTTTGATCAATTCTTCGTTAGTTTCCGGGAAAACAATCATTTCTATTTTCTTGATCTCTACTTCGTAATTATATACAGTCTCTACATCATTATGGTTATCAGTAAAGGAGAAAGAAAATTTGCTACCTACTTTTTTGTTTTTCGATTTCTTGACGATATCTTTATTAACGTTTTGTTCGGAAAGATCAATTACCATATCTTGGCTTTTTTGTCCTTCGACAACTTCGCCGTTATCATCAAGTTTCTGTAGGTCAACTGTAAGTCTGAAATTTTCGTCAGTTACTTTTTCAGCTTCTTCGTAGCTAGCTCTGCTTTTGAGGATATGTTGAATCTCTTTTTCAACATCTTCGTCTTTTACCTTGAATGCAGGTTTTTCTAAAGTTAATCCTTTATAATCTTTTAGTTCGAGTTGAGGAATAACTTCGAATTTGATTTTGAAGGAGAGCTTTTCACCTCTTACAAAGTCGAGATCGACTAATTGAGGAGTGCTGATTGGTTTTCTTTCTTCGGAGTTTAAGACTTCCCAGAATTTTTTATTTGCGATATCTTCACTTGCTTTATACTCAATTGCCTCGCCAAACATGTTCTTTAGCATTTGTGTAGGTATCTTACCTTTTCTGAAGCCAGGCAAAGAAATGTTTTTTTTCTCTTTTTGATATGCGGCTTCGATTTCGTCTTTGATTTCATCGTAACTCAGAGTTACCTCTAACTCATGTTCATGAGCTGATATCTCATTTAGTTTCTTTTCCAAATCGACCTCAAATAAAATTAATTAGAAAGTATAAAACAGGAGGTGGTTAGATTGGTGCGAAAGGGGGGACTCGAACCCCCACACCCCTACGGATACTAGATCCTAAATCTAGCGCGTCTACCAATTCCGCCACTCTCGCATAAAGAATCCAAATTTAGTGCTTTTTTTACTTTTAGTCAAGCGTTTACTAAATCATAAATTCGGGATACATATATAGCGAAATTTCTCGAATAAAAAAAATATTATATTCAAATATTCTTATATTGCTGCTTTGCAAATCAATTTAAGTGCCTATCATTATGGAAGATATCATCGGTAAGAATATTGATAATTACAAAATCCTTTCCTTGCTGGGGCGAGGAGGAATGGGAGTAGTTTATAAAGCCTTTGATGAAAAGCTCGATAGACACGTCGCCATTAAAGTTCTTAATGTGCAGGGTAAAGAGAAAGAGCGCCTCATCGAAAGGTTCAAAACCGAAGCGAAAAACCAAGCTAAGTTTGTTCATCCCAATATTGTTACGGTATACGGATTTATCGAGAATGATGATATGTTCGGTATTGTAATGGAATATGTAGATGGTGAGAGTTTGGAGAAAGTACTTCATCGTCAAAAACGATTACATGTGTATGATGTAGTTTATATAATGCGGCAAGCTCTTAAGGGTATTGGCTATGCTCATTCGAAAGGGTTTGTTCATCGGGATATCAAGCCATCCAACATTATCATGAACTCCGAAGGTATTGTTAAGATAATGGATTTTGGAATTTCGAAATCCTTATTTGAAAAAGGGGTGACGGTTACCGGATCCAAAGTTGGTACATCATTATATATGAGTCCCGAGCAAATAAAGGGGAATGATGTTGACTATCGGGCCGATATTTATTCTATCGGGTGTACTCTCTATGAGATGATTTCGGGGGATGTTCCGTTTTCCGCCGAAACCGAATATGATGTGATGGATGGGCATCTGAAAAAGCCACACAAAAAGTTGTTTGGGTTTGTACCGGGAATTCCCGAAGTCCTTTCGAAAGTAGTTGATCGTTGTTTGATGAAAAAGCCTGAGGAAAGATTTTTTTCATGTAATGAAATCCTTGATGAATTCAAAAAGCTAGATGATTATCTGAAGGAAGTTCATTCGAAATATTTTGTAAGAAAGAAACCCGATCCGAAAAAATCGAAGATATATTCTATCGTTACTTTTACCGTTATTCTAACCACCCTCTTCTTCCTGACCAGGTTTGTATATTATCAGGTTCACGAATTGCTGGATAGTGGCCAGTTGAATAAGCTGAAGAAGTACAATATACAAACGATGTTTTCATCGGAAGTTTTGCCTGAGTTCAAAGGGATGGTCAAACTGAATTCAGGAGTTTCCACTTCGTTGAATTTCATAAAGTCTTTCGAGAAAGGTATTATGTATTCGGGGGGAGAGGCCGGCAAGTTTATTTTCTCTTTTGACAGTGGGAAAACATGGAGAGAAAAAGAGATTGATTTCAAAGGAAATTTAAGGGACGCTCTATTTCTCGAGAACGGTCAGTCTTGGTTGGTGGGAGATAGTTCGGCAATGCTCTACAGCGAGAATTATTTTAATTCTTTCGAGAAAATCGAAATGCCCGAAGGACACATTATCTACAGAATTAAATTCGTTGATAAGTATCTTGGTTTTGCTTTGGGAAGCAAAGGGCTTATCATGAGAACAGATGATGGCGGAGAAACATGGAGCGCGATTGAGAGCCCGACTCATACAACCTTATTCGACGTAGCATTTGTTGATGAGAAGAGAGGAGTTGTTGTAGGGTGGGACGGAATTCTTCTTCGATCTGATGACGCCGGACTTTCCTGGAAGGCCTCAGATACTCTATCGAACAAGTACCTGAAGTCGATAGAATTCTTCGGAGAATACGAAGGGATTCTCGGGGGAGGGGGAAGTAATTTATTCGCGTCATACAACGAAGGGAAAGTTTGGGAAAAGATGGAACTCGGAGAATTCGGTAGTCTGAATCGTGTAGGGTTTTTATCAGAAAATATATTATTTGCTATTGGCAATAAAGGGGTGATTTTGTTCTCTCGGGATAAGGGGGCAAACTGGATGAGATTCGATCCGAATCTTTACTCTGATTTGAACGCGTATACAATAAATGAAGATGGAAATTTGTATATTGCGGGAGACAATGGAACCATTATTAAAATCTATTAATGAAGAAGAAAAATACGGAGCAATATTGGATAAATTTGTAATAAATGGCGGGAAAGTTTTATCGGGAAAAGTTGAAGTAAGTGGCGCCAAAAATGCCGCCTTGGCAATCATGCCTGCTTGTCTTTTAAGTAGTGGTGAGAACAGGTTGACAAACGTACCCGAGGTGAATGACATTTTTACGATGGGGAAGTTACTCAGTCAGTTAGGAGTGGAGACAAACTTCACTGAACATGAATTGGTAATCAACGCTACTAATGTTGAGAGTCAGGTTGCGCCATACGAACATGTAAAAAAGATGAGAGCTTCCGTTTATGTACTCGGTCCGTTGCTTACCAGATTCGGTTACGCCAAAGTATCTCTTCCGGGGGGATGTGCATGGGGACCACGTCCTATTAATCTTCATCTTGAAGCTATGAAGAAGTTGGGAGCAGACATCCAGCTTGTGGAAGGATATGTAGTGGCACGCACGAAGAAACTTCACGGAGCAAAGCTGAACTTTGATGTCTCATCAGTGGGAGCAACCGGTAATGCTCTTATGGCTGCAGTCCTAGCAAAGGGGAGCACGCTCTTGACCAATGCGGCTATCGAGCCGGAGATTACACATCTGGCAGAGTTCCTGGTTCAGATGGGAGCACACATAGATGGGATAGGGACTTCTTCCATTGAGATAGAAGGAGTTGATGAACTAAAGGGAAGTGATATAAGGATAATAGGGGACAGAATAGAAGCGGGCACTTTGCTTATAGCAGCAGCTATGACTAAAGGGAAAATTGAGTTGGAATATCCTGAGTATGAGCATATCGATTCTGTTATCGGGAAGCTTGAAGATAGCGGAGCTAAGATTATTAAAAATAAAGAAGTTATCAGTATCGACGCATCTGATTTGTATCCGAAAAGTATAGATGTAACTACATCTATTTATCCCGGTTTCCCAACTGATATGCAAGCTCAATGGACAGCCTATATGGCGCTTGCTCAGGGAACTGCGAAGGTAACAGATAACATATATCTCGATCGTTTTAAGCATGTCCCCGAGTTGAATCGTTTGGGAGCACGCATCGAAAATATCCAAAACAGTGCTGTAATAGAAGGGGTAAATGAACTCAAGGGAGCAAAGGTAATGTCGACCGATTTACGAGCCAGCGCTTCTCTGGTATTAGCAGGATTGGCAGCTCGTGGGACGACAGAGGTGCTCCGAATTTATCATCTTGATCGTGGGTATCAGAGAATAGAAGAGAAGCTTACCAAACTGGGAGCAGATATAACCCGCGTTCAAACTAACGAGTTTTAATCGATCATAATTATGAAAAAAAATTATTTTATCCTCCCCAATATTTTGTTGGGGATAGTTCTTTCCATAAGCTTTGTAATGACACTCTTACCTCTAACCAATGTTATAGGTTACGAGGTAAGTGTCATAAATTCCATCTTACTTTTTATTAGTGCCGGTATTTCTTCGGTTTGGTTTTTGAGAAAATATATCGGTCACAATCCTTTTCCTTTAATCATATTCAGGCATAGATATTTCTATATTTCTCTCTTGGTTTTGCCCCTTTTTATTTCACTTTTTGATAATGTTTTTTTCGGAATTTGTCCTGTTGATAGCGGAGTTCTCTATTATCCGGTGATCACATTTCCGGCCTTCATGTTGGGACTTGCGACCGGATATTTTTCCTATTGGATTTCGAAAAAGTATGCCTACATTTACTTCTTTTTACTCTTCGCAATCTGCGTCTTGATTCCGATAATTGAGGTCTATTTTTTACCTCAATTATACTTCTATAATCCTGTGATAGGCTTCTTCCCCGGAACCATTTATGACGAGGATATTCCTATTGATATGAAGTTTATTTTGTATCGATTATTCTGGGTTGTTATTTCCTTTTATGCCATAAAGTATTTGCCGATTAAAGGGAACAAATTGAAGTTAAGAAGAAGGATTATCGGAGGAGCAATTGCACTAAGCGGTGTGATCTTTTTCTTGCTTAAACCATCGTTCGGATTGGCAACAAATACCGATAGAATTGAGAACGAATTGAACCGTAAAATAGAGACGGAACACTTTGAAATATTTTGTAGCGAAAAGCTAACCGAGAACGAAATTCATTCGCAAATTCTACATCATGAGTTCTATTTTGAGCAACTTAAAGAGCAACTGAAATTTGAGCCGAAGATGAAAATTGTTTCCTTTGTATTTGACAATAGGGAACAGAAGAGACGGCTATTCGGAGCTGGAAACGCAGATGTTGCCAAACCCTGGTTATGCCAGATTTATACTCAGCGAGATAGTTATGATACTTCTCTAAAGCATGAGATGGCTCACGCTTTTTCCGGTGAAATCGGAACAACTATTTTCAAGGTTGCGGATGGTTTTAATCCTGCTATGATAGAGGGTTTCGCTATGGCTTTGGAGAATAACTACAACGGAAATGATATTCATTACATGGCTTCAATTGCGGAACAATGCGGATACAAGTTCCCGATTTCCCAACTCTTTGAGGGGGCTTCTTTCTTCGGTAATGTATCTTCGTTATCCTATATATCCGCCGGTTCTTTTGTCAAATATATCGGGGATCAATATGGATTTGATAAGGTTGCTAAGCTCTATTCCGATCTCGATTTTGAGAAGATTATAGGAAGGCCTGTAATGGAATTGGAAGCCGAATACGAAAGTTTTTTAGGGGACAACAAGACCAAAGTTGATTCTGCAACCGCTCAGTTATATTTCGGGAGATTACCCATCTTTAAGAAAGTTTGTGCCCGTTATGCTGCCAATCGATTAAAGGAAGCTTATGCGAAATATCATGAAGAAAGGTATTCGGATGCCAAAGAAATCTTTTCCGAGATTTATGAGTATTCCGGCAATTATTCTTCGTTATTAGGGTTGTTTAGAACGCTGGAAAAGCTTGGTGAAGATCGAAAAGGGATGCTTATTCTTGAGAAAGAAATCGGGAAATTTGAGAAGTCATCTTATTTCTTTAATCTGGAACTTCGACTGGCAGATAGCTACATCAAAAATAATATGCCTCAAAACGGAAGAGCTTTATTGGAAAATTTGGTTTTACAAAAGCCAAATAGCTACTACACAAATCTCGCGTTGACAAGACTTATGTTGCTTGAAAAGGGGATTTCGGAGACCCAAAAGTATCTGACCGGGAGTTATTATGATCGGTATGAAATGTTAAAAGGCTACTTGGAATCGGAAGAACAGTTCTATTTAGTACCGTTATTAAAAAATCTATCGGAGGCTTTGATAGAGAATCCGAAGGAATTTTATTCTTTATTAGATAACAGAATAAATTGGGAAAGAATATCCGATCCGGAAATATTAATGACGGTTTCTAAGTATATGAAGGATAATCTTTGTTTGGAAGAAGCATTTTTTACAGCGAATTTGGCTGTTAATAGAGGTAATGGAAAGAATAACGAAGAAATTTTTGTTGAAAACAAAAAAAAGATCGAATGGTTTAGTAAATTTAAAGAGCAAATTTTTTCGAATGTGAAATAGTTGGTAAATGAATTGATTGATTTTAAAGAGCACCTTAAAGATATAGAGTTTTTGAAAGTTGGATCGGAAACCGCCGCAAAACTGGGATTTGAGTTTTTCATTGTAGGCGGATATGTCAGAGATATTATCCTCGGGCGTAATATTAAAGAAATAGATTTTCTTGTAATTGGGGATGGCCCCGAATTCGCCAGAGAATTTGCCGCAGCTTTGGGTATTAATGATATAGTGATATATAAAACTTACGGAACAGCTCAGTTTCGGTATGATAACCTGGAGCTTGAGTTTGTCGGGGCGCGAAAGGAATCTTATAATCGGGATAGCAGAAACCCAATTGTTGAGGTTGGTAGCTTTGAGGATGATATTAATAGAAGAGATTTTACCATAAACGCTCTTGCCGTATCCTTAAATAAAGATAGCTACGGTGAGTTGATAGATTCTTTCAACGGAGTGGAGGATATGGAGAAACAGATTATCCGTACTCCTTTAAATCCCATGGAGACATTCGATGACGATCCTCTCAGAATAATGAGAGCTTTCAGATTTGCTTCCCAATTAGGATTCAGGGTCACGGATGAAGTAATGGAAGCCGCAAATAAGCTTGCAGAAAGATTGAAAATTATCTCACAAGAGAGAATTACCGATGAATTTCTGAAGATTCTTGGCTCTCCAAAGCCATCAGTTGGTTTGAAACTATTATATGATAGCGAGGTTATGAAAGTAATCTTCCCTGAAGTTTCGGAGTTGGCGGGGGTAGATCAGCGAAAAGATTTTCACCATAAGGATGTATTCTATCACACAATGCAAGTGATAGATAATGTGGCATTGAGTTCCGATAATCTATGGCTACGTTTTGCCGCTTTGGTACATGATATAGCCAAACCTGCCACGAAGAAATTTATTGACGGAATCGGATGGTCTTTTCACGGGCATGAAGAGATCGGGGCTAGAATGGTAAAACGGTTTTTCAAGAGAATGAAACTTCCTTATAATAAGCTCCCTTATGTTGAAAAGCTTGTTCGATTGCATCTTCGCCCAATTGCTTTGGTTGATGACGGAGTTACCGATTCCGCGATTAGAAGAATGGTTGTAGCTATCGATGAGGATTTGGAAGATTTGATTACTCTTTGTCGAGCCGATATAACTAGCAAAAATCCGGATAAAGTTGCCAAGTACCTGATGAACTATGAAATTGTTATGGGGAAAGTCCGTGATGTAAAAGAAAGAGATGCTCTGCGTGCTTTTCAATCTCCCGTAAGTGGAAAAGAGATAATGGACGTTTGTGGTTTGAAGCCTTCGAAAAAAGTAGGAGAAATTAAAACCGCAATCGAAGAGGCGATATTGGAGGGGAAAATAGGTAACAATTACGAAGAAGCATACGAATATCTAATCAAGATAAAAGGGGATTACCTTTAGGATTAAGGTGATTTCCTTCCTTTATGGAATATTCCTACCGATTTAACTGTCTAAAAAAGAACATTAAGAAAAAAATCTTTGTTTTAAGATGTAACTTTTCCGGGGGGTTATCCGTCCTAAGTAGCAGTTGTAAAGAAAATTGTTACATCAATACTCAATCTTGTTATCACAAGGAGACTCTAATGAAAAAATATCTCGCCTTATTGATGCTTGTAATGTTTAGCGGTTCTGTTTTGGCGCAGACCAAGATTACTTTAGACGAGGCAATCAAAATTGCACTGCAAAGGAATTCAAATCTTATTAAATCTGAAAATAGCTTGGAAGGAAATAAAGCCGGTGTTAAAAGCGCTTACGGTGATCTTCTTCCCGACTTAAAAGTTGGTGGAACTTATAACTGGAGGAGAAACACATCTGAGGTGGATGTTCTTGATAATACCGGCAACCCTACCGGGAAGACAGAGGATGTTACTGCCGAATCAAGAAGTCATAGTTTGAGTGCCGGTGGTGGAATAACACTCTTTAACGGTTTGGCAAATTTTGCGAATATTTCAAAAGCAGAAAATGATCTGGAGACTGCCAGATACAATCTTGAAAAATTAAAACAAGATATCGTTCAGTCTACCAGTGAGCTTTTTTACGCTGTATTAAAATCAGAAGCTATTATGAAAGTAAGAACAGAGAATGTAAAATTTAACAGAAAGCAACTTGAGCAGATTCAAGAAAAGAATAAGTTGGGTTCAGTTGCGGTTGCTGATGTTTACGCTCAGCAATATCAGTTGGGTAACGCGGAGTTACAATTAATTAATGCGGAAAATGCTCTGGATCAGGCGAAAAACAGATTACTTGATTATCTGGCCTTGGATGTATTGGCAGAATATGAAATTTTGTCTCCTTTCGGGGAAGAAGAAGTGATAGATACGGAAAGATATTTGAAAGATTTTAATGCATTGTCCGATTTGGTTGGGGAAGCATTGAAGAAAAGAGCTGATTACAAAGGACAAAAGCTTGCTCTGAAGAGTGCAGACAAGGGGATTACTATTGCAAGAAGCGGTTATCTTCCTTCCTTGACCGGAAGTTACGGTTATTCGACAAACGCTGGAAGCGCTTCTGAACTTTTCGATAGCAAAACATTAACCCTTGGATTGAATCTCAATATTCCTATTTTTTCCAATTGGAACACAGAATCAAATGTTCAGATGGCGGAAATAAAATATCTTAATACCCAAGAAGATTTGAAAGCTTTGGAAAGAACAATTAAGATAGAAGTTAAGCAAGGTTATCAGGATCTTATGGCAGCCAAAAAGGCGCTAGATGTGGCTATGAAAAATGTTACTTCCGCAGAGGAAAACAGAAGAATTAATAATGAAAGATATAGCTTGGGATCAAGTACTATCTTGGATGTGTTACAATCAGACAGGGATTACCAGGAATCTTTGAAAAATCGTATTGAATCGGAATATACTTTCTATACGGCTAAAGATATCCTAATGAACGCTATTGGTAAACTAGATCATAAAAATTATGAATAAATTGTCTTAAGGAGACTATAGTAATGGCTACGAGAAATCAAAAAAAATCTAAAAAGAAAATATTCATTTTTGGTGGTTTGGGATTGTTGCTTGTTGTGGTTTTGGCTTTGACATTTTCAGGTGGAGATAAGGAAAATATAATCTCCGTTCAAACCGAAGATGTTCAGAAACGTACGATTACTCAAGTAGTTTCTGCAACAGGGAAAATTCATCCGGAATACCAGGTTGTGTTGCGCCCAGAGGTTAACGGCGAAATTGTAAATCTTCCAGTTGAAGAGGGAGATATGGTTAAGAAAGGACAATTGCTTGTACGCATTAAACCGGAACAATATACAGCCCAAAGAGACAGAGCAAGAGCAAGTCACGAATCGAGCCAGGCTACTCTCAAGATTCGCGAGGCGGCTTTGGAAAAAGTGAAATCGGAGTATAATAGAATAAAAGGATTATTCGCTAAGGGATTGGCGAGTGAGCAAGAGTTGGAAGCAGCAAAATCCAATTACTTACAGAACGAAGGTTCTTATGAATCTCAGATCGCTTCTGTAAAGCAAGCAAAGGCTGCATTGAAGGAAGCTCAAGAGCAATTGGATAAGACAGAGATTTATTCTCCTATAGACGGCACGGTTACTTCTTTGAATGTCGAATTAAGTGAACGTGTAATGGGTAGCTCTTTCAGTGTCGGTACTCATATTATGACAGTAGCCGATCTATCCAAAATGGAAGCAAGAGTTGAAGTGGATGAGAATGATGTTGTTTTAGTTTCTGTAGGTGATACTACTCGTGTTGAGATCGACGCTTTCGGAGATAAGAAATTCTTAGGCGCGGTTAGCCAGATTGGTAATAGCGCACAAACTACCGGTGCCGGAACTCAGGATGAAGTAGTTAACTTCGAAGTGAGAATCAGATTATTGGAATTGGATTCCAAAATTCGTCCGGGAATGTCTTGCGATACGGACATTGAGACTGAGACACGAGAAAATGTTATTGCGGTTCCTATCCAGTCTGTTACGGCAAGAATAGATAAAAAAGAGGATGGACCTGAGGGAGAGGAAAACGGTAAGAAAGTGAAAAGAGAAAAACCACAGGAAGTTGTTTTCTTAGCTGACGGTAATAAAGCAAAGAAAATAGAAGTTTCCACCGGAATTAGTGATGATAATTATATCGAGATAAAGAGCGGATTAGAAGGTGGCGAAAAAGTAGTAAGTGGTCCTTACAGAGCTATTTCGAAAGAAATAGAAGAGGGCTCTACCTTGATGATTCCAAAGGATAAAAAAGAGGAAAAAAAGGAAGAGAAGAAAGAAGAACAAAAAGAAGCCTAAATAATGCTTAGTTTTGTAGAAAACGAATTTCAAAATAATAAGTTCGGAAACGATATGAATATCATCACAATTGAACATATAGCAAAGATTTACCAGGTAGGCTCCGAAGAGGTTCACGCTTTGGCGGATGTATCTCTTCGAATTGATAAAAACGAGTATGTAGCTATCATGGGGCCTTCAGGTTCGGGAAAATCGACTCTTATGAATATCCTCGGGTGTCTTGATACTCCTTCCAGAGGTCTTTACGATTTCAAAGGACATAATGTTAGCAATATGAATGACAATGAACTTGCTCAGATCAGAAACAGAGAAATCGGGTTTGTGTTTCAGACTTTCAATTTGCTCCCACGTTCCGACGCGCTCCATAATGTAGAGCTTCCTTTGATATACGCCGGTGTCGGTAATGCCGAAAGAAAAGAGAGAGCGGCCGAAGCCTTGGAAAATGTCGGTCTTGCGGATCGTATGCACCATAAGCCAAGTGAGCTTTCCGGCGGACAGCGTCAGAGAGTTGCAGTCGCAAGAGCTTTGGTTACGAATCCTTCGATTATTCTTGCGGACGAGCCGACCGGTAACCTGGATACCAAAACCGGAGAGGATATTATGCGCCTTTTCCACGATATTCATGAAAAGGGAAATACCATTATTCTGGTGACACACGAAGAAGATATTGCAAGTCATTCTAAAAGAGTAATAAGATTACGTGACGGTTTAATTGAAAGGGATGAGCCTGTATCGAACAGATTTATTCCTCAAAAAAGAACTGTTGAACAGGTAATCGGGGGTTAAGCTATGGGTAGCTATCTTTTCGAATTGAAAGAGGGGCTGTTGATTTCTCTGAAAGCTATCAGAGCCAACAAAGTAAGATCGATTCTTACTACACTCGGTATTATTATCGGTGTTACTTCGGTTGTGCTTATGTCTACGGCTATTAAGGGGATCGACCAGTCTTTCCAGACCGGTGTGGCATCTTTGGGAAGCGACAACCTTTACATCGACAAATGGGAATGGTTTAATAACGACGTACCCTGGTGGGAGATAAGGAATCGTAAAAACCTGGAGATGGAACATTATCAGAGATATAAAGAGCTCGCCAAGCTTCCGACTGCGGTTGCTCCAACTTTGTGGACACGACAGACTATTAAACACGAAGAAAAATCTCTTGAGTTCGTATTCACACAGGGAACTACGAACGAATATATTAGCACTACAAATCTCGATTTCGAGGAAGGCCGCTTCTTTAATGCTTTGGAAAGTAACGCGGGGCGTAATGTAGCGGTGCTTGGTAGCGAGATTCATAAAAAGCTGTTCCCGAACGGGGGAGCTTTGGGTAGCCATGTTAAGATAAAAGGAATCAAATTCAAAGTTGTTGGAGTGTTGCAAGAACAAGGGAGTTGGGTAATGGGGGATTTCAATCCCGATAACCAGGTCTTTGTTCCTATCGAAACAACATTTAAATATTTCCAGCGACATAGAGGAAGAAGTATTACCATAAACGTCCGCGCGCCTAATAGCCAGATGGTTGAAGAGACCAAAGAAGAGGCGGTAGGGATAATGAGAAAAGTAAGAGGCTTAAAATATGATGAGAAGAATGATTTCTCAATAAATCAGCAGGAAGGGCTTCTTAACGAAATCAATAGTACTGTCGGGGTTATTCAGATTGCCGGACTACTCATTACCGGATTAGCTCTTTTCGTTGGGGCGATAGGTATTATGAATATCATGTTTGTATCTGTTAAGGAAAGAACTCGCGAAATAGGTATCAGAAAAGCCATTGGCGCTAAGAAAAGATCTATTCTGGGGCAGTTTATTTTGGAGGCCGCTATTATTTGCCTGATCGGTGGTATGATAGGACTGTTATTCGCGGTGTTGGGTAGTATGATTATCGCTCAATTCGATTTTCCTGTTACTGTTTCGGTCGACGCGGTGATCTTAGCGATAGTAATATCAATAATAACCGGGATTCTATCCGGATTTGCTCCTGCTTATCAAGCATCCAAAATGGATCCTGTAGACGCGTTGAGGTATGAATAATGAAAATATTTGAGATCTTCAAAGTAGCGTTTAATTCGCTTAGGACAAACAAGCTGAGATCCGCCCTCACTATTTTGGGCATTGTAGTTGGGATCTTCTCTATTATCGCCATTAGTACGATAATAGTTATGTTGCAAACAAGTATTGAGGAAGGTGTTTCCGCTCTTGGGAAGAACACCTTCCAGCTTCAAAAGTGGCCCTCTATCAGAACCCATTCCGCGGAGGAGCGTTCCCTTATCAGAAACCGAAGAAATCTTACTATGGAAGAGTTCTATCGATTGGATGAAAAACTGGCCGGTATAGCAAAGTCGGTCGGGGGAGAGATGTGGCAATGGGGAAGGATAGTAAAATTCGGTAGTGAAGAGACAAACCCGAATATATCTTTTTGCGGATGTACCATCGGGGCTTTCCCTAACAACAATTGGATTGTTGCCAAAGGAAGAGAGTTTAACAAAAGAGATGTTGCGAGTGTTGAAAAGGTTATTGTTTTGGGAAATGATGTAGCCAAAAGGTTATTCGATTATCGTGACCCTATAGGGGAAGAGGTTAAGATAGACGGACAGAAATACAGAGTGATCGGTGTGCTTGAGAGCCAGGGGGACTTTTTCGGGCAAAGTCAGGATAACTTTGTTGTTGTTCCGGTCTCAACCTTTATGAGTAAATATGGTGATCGGAGGCGATCGGTTAATATAACCGTTATGGCACACACACGAGAAGGATATAATGATTTGATAGAAACCACCGAAGGATTTTTCAGAACAATAAGAAAAGTACCTCCGGGGGAACCGAACGATTTTGAGATCAGATCGAACGAGCAGATGCTTAGTCAGATAAACGAGATTACCGCAGGGGTAAGGATCGGGGCTTTTGTGATAGCCGGAATCGCGTTGCTTGCGGCCGGAGTTGGTATTATGAATATAATGCTCGTTTCGGTGACCGAAAGAACGCGCGAGATAGGAATTAGAAAATCGATCGGGGCTAAGAAAAGAAATATTCTTTTCCAGTTTCTCGTAGAGGCTATAACCCTTTGTATTTCCGGAGGATTAATAGGGATATTTTTCGGAGTGCTTGTGGGGAATCTGGCCGGCTCTTATCTGAACGCTGTGGCGGTATTGCCTATCGACTGGGTCTTGATAGGAGTATTCCTTTGCGTGATTATCGGAGTATCTTTCGGGACATACCCGGCCTACAAAGCTTCTAATCTCGATCCTATTGAGGCGCTCAGACACGAATAGGAGTTTAATAATTAACTTTACTAATTAAAAGGCTTTCCATATAATTACGGAAAGCCTTTTTTATGTTAACAATTACAGTAAATAAATAGATAACTAATCTACAGGGGGTAGAATGAGTGATCCGATAGAAATTATCGAAAGGGGACCGGAAGATACTTTGGAAATTGAGGCTGAAACCAATGTTTTCAAGATGCCGGTTACTATTAAGAACAGCTACAAAGCTATTCTCGATTTAATGAAAAAGAGGGAGATTTCTCCCGTTAATCCTCCTTACGTAAAGTATATTAAGGTTGATTGGAATGAGGTGAATACCGAAAGTAAACTCTCCGCTTTCTTTAAGATGTTTTCCAGAAAATGGTATATGATGATTGGCTTTCCTGTGCCCGAGGGGGTAAACGGTGAGGGAAACATCGTAAGAGGAAAGTTCGAAGGGGGACGATATGTTACTACCATTCATCGCGGGGAGTATAGAAAGGTAGGGGAAACATACTCTAGAATGTTGGAATTCATAAAAGAAAAGAATCTCGCGATTAAAGAGGAATCGTACGAAATATATTCGAACGATCCGAGAACTACAAAGAAGGAAGATCTTGAAACGATTGTTTTGATTCCGATAAAGGAATAAGATACTATATAGTTTGATATATAGGCCGTCTCCTACGAGGCGGCTTTTTTTATGCCTCTCCCGCTCCTCCTTCTCTTGCCTTATTTCTCAAGAGCAATGCGTTAAAAAGAGCTACCCTTAATTCTGAATTTTCAACCGGGTCTACGACAGTGACCACGCTGAGAAGACTTAGAGAAAAGATTAACCACAGAGGGCACTGGTACGCCAAGAAGCGTGCGTTTTAATAATAAATGAATACCTATGTAAAATGAAAAAGTTACACAAGCCAATTTGCCGTTCAGCTTGAAGCTCTTATGAGGTGCAAGGAGGAAACAAATTGTACTAAGTTCATATTGAGCGATCATGTAAGCCGTAATGCAAATGAACCCAGTTAGGCCTCGTTACTCTGACCTGCAGTGACCAGTCTGCCTGTGTTGATGAAGTCTGTTACGTATTGTGAAGCAACGGCAATTTGCAACAATACGGCTGCACGGGGTATGATGGGATGGCGTGCATGATAAAGGTAGCGCATGAACTTGGGAAGCCCTAACTGATATAGATATGACGATCTATAGGATGAGGGTGGCGGATGTGTCGTAGTACTGTTGATACGCAAGACAACATAACTTGCGTGGAGGGAAGGAACACTACTGGTTATAACGAATTTAGAAATAGGGAGATCAAGGAATTGATGAATAACAGTAATCAAGAGAGATTGCAAAGAGAATTGGATAATCTTAAGCTACAGAAACGCAAAGATCTCAATTCTCGGGAAAGAGTCCGATTATTACAACTAAAGCTATATTTATCGGCAAAGCTGGAAAAAGAGAGAAAGTATTATGTGTTGTACGATAAAATATTTCTAAAGTACATACTCGAGGAAAGTTACAAAAGGTGCAAAAAGAAGAAAGGCGCACCCGGAGTAGACGGAATCAGTTTTACTGACATTGAGAAGTATGGCGTTCAAAAGTTTTTGGATGAACTATCCGAAGATTTGAGAAAGCGAACATATCTTCCAAAGCCGGTTAAACGAGTATGGATCGAGAAGCCGAACGGAGGGAAACGACCGTTAGGCTTACCCGTAATTAGAGATAGAGTAGCTCAACAAGCTGTCAAGATAGTAATAGAACCTCTGTTTGAAGCTGACTTTGATGATTCCTCTTATGGGTTCAGACCAAAGAAGTCGGCCAAAGACGCAATAACAGAAGTTCGGAATAACCTCAGACAAGGCAACCATGTTGTTTATGATGCCGATTTAAGTAAATACTTTGATACTATCCCACACGATAAGTTAATGATAGCATTAAAGGAACGTATAGCTGACCCTAGTATACTCCACATAATTAAACTATGGTTGAAAGTCCCTATAGTTGAAGAGGACGGACGATATACCGGTGGGAAGAAAAACAATATGGGAACTCCTCAAGGAGGCGTGATTTCCCCATTGTTAGCTAACATCTATATGAATTTACTGGACCGCATTGTTAATAAAACGGATGGAATCTTTTCTCGGCAAGGTGTGAAGATGATCAGATACGCCGATGACTTCATTCTGTTGGGAAAGAGAATACCGAAAGAGTTAATAACACAAGTAGAGTATTATTTGTCTAAGATGGAGCTTCGGATCAACGATAGTAAAACAAAGTTGATTGATGCCAAGAGTGAATGTTTTGATTTTCTGGGGTTTAGATTTAGATGGGATAGAAGTCTGGTTGTTGCCGGTACGAAATACTGGAATATTATCCCCAAACCGGAATCAGAGAAAAAGCTTAGAATGAAAATAAGCAGAAAGCTGAAAAAGACAGGACACTTTAAGGTAGAAGCTTTGGTCAAAGAGTTAAATCCGATACTGAACGGTTGGATAAACTATTACAAAATTGAAAAGGTAAGCTACCCACAAAACTCATTGAAGAAACTGGAAGACTATCTGAGAATGAGATTACACAGATACTTTAATCGGAAGAGTCAAAGGAAGTCGCGCTTGTATCGTCAGCAGGCATTTAACATATTAGTTAAGAAGTACGGACTTATAAAACCATACGCTACTTCCGGAAGACGACCAACCTTTGCGGGTGAATGAAGGTGATCAGGAAAGCCGTATGCGGGAAAACCGCACGTACGGTTTGACGAGGGGGCTGGCTTGAGGTTTAATCTCTGGCCGGCTCTACTCTACAGCACACAGAGAAGAACAAGAGCGAAGGGTGGCGGAACGATTCCGAAGGGTGTCGGAACGATTCCGGAGGGTGGCGGAATGTTTCCGAAGAGGGCGGAACGATTCCGAAGGGTGTCGGAACGATTCCGAAGGGTGTCGGAACGATTCCGAAGGGTGGCGGAACGATTCCGAAGGGTGGCGGAACGATTCCGAAGAGGGCGGAATGTTTCCGAAGAGGGCGGAATGTTTCCGAAGGGTCCTGTCCTGAAATAGCTTTACAGTAAATTAGCGTAAAACCGATTTGGTTTTACAGTTGTTTTGTTTAGTCTTTGTGATTGTGTTTTTGGGGTGTACTTTTGTCTTGCCACAAAAGTACCAAAAAGTCAAGACTGTAAAAGAATCTCCTGAAATTCTACTCTCTTCGCTAAAAGAGATAAACTCGCGAAACAAAGGGCGCTTCGCTCAAACAGTATCTCTTTTTTAACGCTCAGTTCGTATAATTTCCGAGGCGGAGATTCTTTTAATGTCGGAAGAGCCTTAAATATTGGTTAGGGTGATTTGGGTTTAAGGATCAGAGGTGTCATGCCTTGTTTCTATCTCCTATTATGGAATAATTCGGGGTCTTATCCCGCAAGTGGATCTGAATTATTTGTAGGGGAAAGGGGGGAGGATTTAATAAATTTTAGAATAAGTTTTGTTGGCCGTTCAGAAAGGAATTATATTGTTGAATTAGTTGAAGCAATAGTTTAACTTAATTACGTAATTAATGATTTTTATATGCGGATGATATGCCGAAATTTTTCGCATAATTATATGTTATATTGCTAAATATATGACAAAGTTAAGTAAAGAAAATATCGTTAAGAGTGATATCGAAGAATACATATCAGAGTATTCTGATTTTGTATTTGAATTGAAAGTATTTAAGAAGTTTTCTGAATTTGGTTTTAATTGTGAACATAGTGGAACCTATGTTGATCCAATCACAAATAAAATTCGTCAATTTGATATAACTGCAAAATTTGTTCGTGATAATTTATATCTACTAATGGCTGTTGAGTGTAAAAATATCAGGAAAAATTTTCCGATTGTAACCCATTGCGTAAAAAGAAGTTCAAATGAGAGTTATCATTATACGTTATCATCTTCCCCAACGGGTGCACCAAATTCTATACCTCCAAATACACCTTGGGTAGAATCACAATTTCATAAAGGCGAAAAATCCATATATAAGTCGAGGGAGTTTGTTGCTAAATCTCTTGATCAAGTTGGACGCCATTTTAAGGATAAGAATATCATTAATTCAGATAGTGGAGTATTTGAAAAAATGGCTCAATCAATTAACTCTTCGTTTGAATTACTAAAATATGCGATAGAATGTGGTGAGTACTCTGATTTAACCGCATTTGTCTTGCCAGTATTAGTTGTTCCAGATAATACTCTTTGGCAGATTAATTATGATGAAGATAAAAATATATATGATAGTACAGATAAAATATCATTTTACATTGATAGGAAGTGGGACATAGGAACCCATTACAAAGTCGATCACAGAATTTCACATATGGAAATAATTACTTATTCATATTTAGATAGTTTTTTATCAGAGATAATTACTAAAGAAGAACATTATAAATTAATATTTGGTAAGGAATAGACGCAATATAACCAACAAATCAACACGGACGCCGTAATATAAGCGGCATTTGTGTAGTTCATAAGTTTTGTGAAGTAAATTAACACTGCTGTACGGCTGTGTACTAATAAACAAAATTGTTGCAACCGGCGATTGCGTTGAAAGTTAATCACCGCTTGCATAAACTTTGGCGTAGTTTGTAAATGCGGCTTACATGTTCTGGGGCGCCGGTTATTTGCCACGTCGTTATGTTTACTTAATGGGATAGACTATGAGTAGATTTTTTTCACCACCATTTGAAGAGCTAGAAAATCTTAGAACTAAGTTGAAACCCGGTGAAAAAGCGGTTATAAAATTTTTCCACAAACATTTACCTGATTCGTGGGATATATATATTCAACCTCATTTAAATGGATTACGACCTGACGTAGTATTATTAAACCCTAAAATTGGTATTGCAGTATATGAGATAAAAGACTGGGATTTAAACTCCCTTAACTATTATATCATAGAAAAAAATGATTCCGCTCCTGAACTCTGGGCATCAAAGAATGGAAAACACTTCTCAAAACAGAAAGAAAATCCTATTGAAAAAATACTCAGATACAAACAAGAAATATTTGATTTATATTGTCCAAGAATTGATAACAAAGCTGGATATGCAGTAATAACAGCTGGCGTAATTTTTCCGTTTGCTGATGAAAAAAAGTTAAACGAGCTTTTTAATCTATCACGTACCTATAGAGGTATGGACAAATATGCAAATTATTATCCTTTGATAGGCAGTCAAACTTTTAACAGCAATAATATTAAATTGGTTTTCCCTGCTTCAAATTATGCAACTTCCAAATATATGAATGAGAATCTTGCAAAAGATTTGAGGAATTGGTTAGTTGAACCAGACTTCGCTGCTACCCAAAGAATATCTGTTGAAAATGATTTGGATAAAGAACAAAGAAAATATGTTGTTGGAAATGAAGCAAGAACTAAATCTGGTTACAGAAGAATTAAGGGGCCTGCTGGTTCTGGTAAATCTCTTTTATTAGGTGCTAGAGCAGCTCAATTAATTTCGGAAAATAAAAAAGTGCTTGTTGTAACTTTTAATATAACATTACTACATTACTTGATGGATATCGCTACTCGATACCCACACAGTAATGGGAATACACGTGAAGATATAACTTGGCTAAACTTTCATTATTTATGTAAAAGAATTTGCTTAGAAAGTGGCTTTGAGAAAGAATACAAAGAACTTTGGAAAAATAATTTTGATTTGGAGGATATTTTCCTTGACCCAAGTTTTTCAAGTGATAATTTAACCAATGATGTGTTGACAAATGGATTGCCAACCTTAGTTGACAAAATCTTATCCAACCACCCAAATAATTTTATAAATAGTTTTGATGCAATCTTAGTTGATGAAGGACAAGATTTTTTACCACATTGGTGGGCTATACTTCGCAAACTTTGCAAAAATGGTGGAGAAATGTTA
This sequence comes from uncultured Ignavibacteriales bacterium, assembly GCA_942492055.1. Classification (GTDB taxonomy): domain Bacteria; phylum Bacteroidota; class Ignavibacteria; order Ignavibacteriales; family Melioribacteraceae; genus CALODP01. The sequence goes on from CALODP010000002.1 coordinate 642,516, forward strand.
CTTGTTGCTGATTCTACTCAAGATATTTACGGAACAGCAAAAGCTTGGACAGAACAAGCAATGGAAGGTTCTGGATTCAGAGGTGAATTTGCAAAACTAGATATAAGCTATAGGATGCCCCCAGTGTTGATTGATTATGTAACATCATTTGCAGAAAAATATCTTCCAAAGGATTCAATTGATATCCCCAAAAAGCCTCAAACTGAGTTGGACTTTTATCCTTGTAAATTAAAATGGATACAGACCAACAAAACACTTGCAGAGGAAATTTGTAAAGAAGAAGTTTTAAATATAGCGCCATCTGCTGACCCGATACTTTTATCTATTCCAGATATTACTTTTTTAACGACAAACCAGAATTTTGGAAGGGTTGTTTCGGAGAAATTAGAATCGTATGGAGTTAAAGTTATTCATACTTTTGGAAATGATAGTCAAGATTCAAGAAGAAGAAAAATTGGTTTTTATATGGGAGATTCAAGAATTAAAGCAACTACTTTGCACAGCTTCAAAGGATGGGAAAGTCGTGCTATTGTAATATATCTTGGTCATAAATATGATGAAAAATCTATGTTCTTGGCTTATACTGGAATGACTAGATTAAAAAGGCATATTGAATCAAGTTTTCTCACTGTAGTCTGTGCAATAGAGGAACTTGAATCTTTTGGAAGAACTTGGGAAAAGTTTGAAAAAAAAACGTAAACATAAACAGCTTTGCCACCCGACTGCGTTTTCATTGCGGCATTATTCAAGTTTTTGGGTTTGGTTAATGAGCTTAGCGTTGCAAGTAAAGTTGTTCTATTATATAAAATTGTTAAAAATATTTGGCAGTAGCTTTTCAGTTCGGCATTGTTGTTCGGGGCGGACGGGTGAAAAGCAACGCCGTTATGTTTTCAAGGTATTATGTATAAACAAGAATTAATTAAAAGAATCGATGCGGTTAAGAATGCTGGGTACCAAGAACTTATCGGGCGATGGTCAAATATCCAGATACGAAAGACATTAGAAAGCTACCGACAATACCCTGAAGGTTTGATTCAACAGTTGGTAGAATGTTTAAAATCGAATTGCGAAGTTAAAAATACTTTTGATAACAAAATTGCTAATGCTGGAAATCTACGTTACCCAACTGGATTAAAGTCAACGGCAATATGGCTTGTTAATCAATCCCTTAATTGTGAAACCAAACTTGTGGTAGAAAATTTTTTTGATTACGTACATAGTGAGTATTCTATTGGTTTTGAAGTGTTAGCTTTATCCGGTATAGATGTTAATGAGTCTATAGAGTTAACTGATGATTTGAGCTTGATTCCGTTTTCATCATTAACTCCGTCTTTCATGACTGAAGCCTTGGATCCAAACTTTCTAAAGATGAAGCATCATCTCGAAAGAGGTCATTTTCCTCAGAGAATAAATTTTGGATATAGAGCACCCAAAGCGGCTCTCACATATAAAGTAAAAGTTGTTCCTAAAACATACTCTTCATTTGACGCGCCCCATAATTATATTGACACATCAATTGTTCTTGACGTGTGTCGGTTGCTTACTTTGATAGATAAAAGCACTCCGGTAATTTTAGGTGAATGGTTTGAATTAGATGAAAGTGTGCCATTTAAAGAAGGAATGGGCAAAAGTTATTCATTACCGATCCCGGAGGTTTTTTCTCCTCGAGATATAAAGTTGGGTGTTGTACATCAAAAAACTATCAATGAATTGATAAATTCTTATTTTTGTATTCCAATTAAATATAGAAAATTATTAAAGCTACCCTTAGAACGGCTTAATATATCAAGAAGAAGAAAAAATAGTGTAGATAGAGCAATAGACTTAGGTATAGCATATGAATCACTGTTTCTTACAGATAATCCGGAATCCATATCACTGACTCTCAGAAAACGGGTTTCAAATCATTTGCCAAAGTCCCAGTACGATTTTAATATATTTGAAACAATTCGAAAATTTTATAATTGCCGGTCAGATGCCGCACACAATGGAGAAGTTAAAGATGTGTACCAGATTAAAAACTACAAAGAATTCAAAACCGACGAACTCTTATCTATATCAGACACATTAATGGTTGATTCTATTGTGAAAATTCTAAAAACAAAAAACATGCCTAAATGGTGGTAAGTAGAACATAACAAGGCAATTTTAGCGGACGCAAAAAGCCGCGTGGCTGATTAGCGGCATTATATGCCAGAGGAAAAATGGAAATTATATTAGAAACTTTAGAGTCAAATTCCGAGTTAATAACTTTATGCTTTACGATTATTGTCGGATTCTCTACTTTAGTCTATGCAATTTTAACTTGGCGATTAGTTAGAGAAACTAAAAGAATGAGGAAGTCGCAGACTGATCCTGAGGTATATTTATCATTAGTTCAAAATGAAGTGTCAATTAATTTTATAGATTTGAAACTTGAAAATATTGGAGCTGGTCCGGCATTTAATGTAAAATTTAAAGTAGTAAAAGATTTTAGTTCAAAAAATAGGAAAATTAGTGAAATTGGTTATATCAAAAATGGATTAAAATCATTTGCTCCAAAACATCCAATTACGCATTACGTTGCAACATTTAACGATGAACCAGAATTATTGAGAAATGATTTTTTTACAATTGAGGTGAGTTTTGAAAATGCAATTGGTGAAAGATTTGAAAGAGAATACTTGTTGGAATTTGCCCCATATGCTGAACTAACAAAATTGGGATCACCTCCATTGATTGATATAGCTAATTATTTAAAGCGATTAGAAGCAACTTTTCGCGGTGTTGTAACTGGGCATCAAAAGTTAAAAGTTAATACATATAATCAACAAGATAGAGATAATTTAGAAAAAGCTTACAAAGAGCATTTTGAGGAATCTGATAATTAATGGCATATAACCCATATAAAAGGTTCTGAATAAAAAAAATACCCCTCCACGTAAATGAGTTTCTCTATTATGTCTCCCGAAAAAGAAAAAGGGAAAAAGACTTGACACAAATTTTCCAAAATGTTACATTGACCTTTGGTTCGTCCTCCTAAAAAAACGCTCCGGCGAACCGCAAATAAGGTTTTAGGGGAACAAATCCCGACGGCCTGACTATTCCCGATACCATTTCCTCAAAAGGTCAATTTTCCCTAAAGTATAAGAGTTCCCCCGAAAATATTAACTAATCAACCGAGAGGTTAATATGGTACGTTTTAAAGGAAGTACGGATGAATTCCTTGGTGATAGCCAGGTAGCCATCACCAACGGGAAAACCCATCCGGAAGTACAAGCTCTACTTTCCCTCTTCAACTACAACGAGGCGAAACTAGAAGAAGGGGAAGCACTCCTAAACAACGCTAATGCTCTACTTGCAAACTTCAAAGTAGAATATGGTCAACAAATCAAAAGCACCCTTGAGTTGGAACAATCCAGAGAAGTAGCCAACAAAAAATACTCTATTCTTCGCAAAGTGGCCAAAATAGCTCTACGCAATCTGGAAGGAACAGATCTCTACAGAGCCATGTGTCTCAACGAAAGAATAAAGAAAAATTGGAATGGGTGGCATACACAAGTCAGATTATTCTACACCAACGGAATGGCCAGTGAAGAAGCAATGGAGAAGATGGTTCTTTTCGGAATAACCCTCGAAAAAATGCAAGAAGGGAAAGACGCCTTCTTATTAGCGGTAGAAAAGAACAATGCGCAGGAAACAGAGATAGGGGAAGCGCAGAAAGCCACCCAACTAAAAGACGAAGCTTTCGACGCCCTAAACGATTGGATGAGAGATTATATCGCGATAGCCCGCCTCGCTCTCGCTGATGATCCTCAACTATTGGAAATTTTAGGCATAACGGTTAAGGCATAATCTCCTAACCTGATGACCTCCTTCTGCAGACCCCTTCAACAACCCGAAGGGGTTTGTTATATACCACCCAAACTAATTTGTTTCTCCCCGAAATGGAAATAACTTTCCCCATTAGCTTTTGGGTCTCTGTCGTAGATCCGGCCTATGCCGGGAGCTGGTCGAAGTGTTTTCTGTGTTCTCTGAGCTCTCTGTGGTTTGGTTTACTTCGGGAATTGCAACTCCCAAATCTAATCTCATGATTCCAAACCAATAAAGCCCTCTTTCTCCTCACTCGCGAAGCAATGCTGTGAACTTAGGCTAATTGCTATAGTGTCTGCATGGTTATAATATGTCGCTCCCTGACTTTGTCGGGGTGCCGAACCCTTGGTAGATTGGTGATTGGAACACATTTTTTGAGCTCGTTTATGTGCGGCCTATAAATCTTTATTCGTTTTTGTTTAGTCTTTGTGATTGTGTTTTTGGGGTGTACTTTTGTCTTGATGCGTCAGTGGCCGTGCTTCGACTCCGCTCAGCAACCTAACTTCGACTCCGCTCCCGTCAGAGCCGGTTCTGGGACAGCAACCCCACGCGCACAAAAGTACCAAAAGATCAAGACTGTAAAAGAGTCTCCTGAAATTCTACTCTCTTCGCTAAAAGAGATAAACTCGCGGAACAAGGGACGTTCCGCTCAGACAGTATCTCTTTTTTAACGCTCAGTTCGTATAATTTCCGGGCGGAGATTCTTTTAATGTCGGAAGAGCTGCCAGTGGTTTGCGGATTTTTTTTGTTCTGATGGGATTAGATATTTTCGATAAACTATATATTTTATACCTTATATTTAGAGTAAAGCTTTGTTATTTAATTGTGATGTCAGATAGAATGAAAGAAAGAAAGAAAGTTGATAACAGGTTAAAATCATAATCGTATTACTATATATAGTATTTATTGAATGGAAACACTAGAGAAGAAAATAGTAGAATTTAAAGCTTGGTACGAAAATCAATTATCGTATCATGACGCGACTGTGCGTTTTTTGTGTGATCTTATCGCCACAATTCCAAAGGTGGAGATGATAAAAGGGAGAACCAAAAGTTACGACGAGTGCATTAGCAAATTCAAAAGAAAGTATTTGCCCTCCATAAAGCCGGAAGATGACAATTACAAAATCAGTGATTTTATCACCGATCTGATTGGCATCAGAGCTGTCTGCTTCTATTCGGAGGAGATTTATGAAATAAGGCGTTTTATCAAAAAGTATTTCAGAGAAATTGAAATAACTGACAAAGCCAGCCAATTAGAAAAAACTGAAAATAAATTCGGTTATAAAAGCTTACACTTACAATTGGTATTAAAAAGCAGGCTAAAGGGGATTCCTAATGCCGAAAAATTTAAAAACATTAGTTTTGAACTTCAGATCAGAACCGTTATTCAGGATGCATGGAGTATTCTGGATCATAAAATAAAATACAAAAAAAGTATACCCCAGAATTTAAAGAGAAGAATAAACCGCTTGTCGGCTCTATTTGAAATAGCTGACGACGAATTTTTTGACATACAAAAAAAGATAACCTTTGAAGAACGAAAAATAGATAGTAGGTTGAAGAAAGGGGGGGAAATTGAAAAGTCAAAAGTACTGGATGTATTCCGTTTCTTATTTATTGCCTTAAAGTATTTCCCTGATTATAATTTCATAGAATACAAGGTTGATGGCTTTGTACAGGAAATTCTATCCCTAAAGAGTGATTTTACGGAAGGGGAGTTAAATGAAGCATTGCAAGATTATCTCTCGTATGTGAATACGATTGAAATAAAGATAAAGCAAAGTTTGAATCCGTATACTAAAATCCGGTACTGCTTGTATAAGTCGAATGTTAATAATTTCGAATCCATTTTGTCATTTCATCAGCAAGGAATTTTGGATAGACTAAGTTAGTTTTATGGTTTGCATTTTAATACAACGGCGTGATTTATTATGGGCTCATTCAGTCCGGAGTAAATAAAAGAAGGGTAAATTGAGAATATTTATCAAATGAGTCTTTTCCGTTAAGAGTTATCAATGCTGTTAGTATTTGTAGAATAATGCGGTATTGAATTACACTCTTAGGGTTCTATTTCCAATCAGTAGCTTGCTTACTTTGGCTCCTCTCAGAGAGTATCTCTTTATTAACCTCAGTTCGCATAATTTCCGTAGCTCAAAATAATTGCTTTGAATTCGACTGTTACTGTGATCGCACTTCGACTTCATATCCGTCAGAGAGATCTTTACAGCATATATGAGCAAACACGCAGAGGAAAAATGTTGTGCCGGTCAAATCTTAATAATATAGTTGCTTTATATAATATGATACCCTACCTTAATTCCATATTCAACAATTTTGATCTTTGGGGTGATATAACGAATTATTCCGCATAATAGTATGTTATACGTAAATAATGAGGAGTAGATAATGGAAAAGTCTTTGCAACCGGAAACATTCTTGAAAATGTTGATTTCTTTTCTAGAACAAACTAAAAGTGGATTGCTATTAGTAGATATAAGCCAAAAGAATTATCCAATTGTTTATTCGAATAATGGGTTCCATTTTATTACGGGGTATTCTTCGGAAGAAATTATTGGGAAAAATGTTGACCTTTTATTTGCGGATTATTTGCCTAAAGATTCAGTAGAAAAAATTAAGGATATTGTTAAAAATCCTAAAACCGTATATATAGTTACAAAATTCATGAAAAAGAATAGGGAATTAATCGATCTATCTTTCTCAATAACACCGGTTATAAACTTTCAAAAAGGAATAGACTATGTGTTCTTGATATTCGAAAACATTTCTGAAAGTAAAAAACTAATTGAAGAAAAAGCCGCTACAAAAGTATTAAGGGTAGTTTTAGGAACCATAAATGATATTATATATAATTATATGAATTATATAATAGAGTTTCGAGATGACCTATCTGAAGTAAATACTCAACTAAAAAACGAGGGAATTGAAGATTTATTAGAGGAATATAATTTGCAGTTTAGGAAAGCATTTTCGTCTTTGACAAAGTTTGGTGATTTGTCCTCTTTTGTCGGGAAAATATTAGATGAAGATTTTAGGATCCTAGATATCAGGTAGGATCCGGATATTTTATTTACCATACTAACCGCACGCGCACAAAAGTACCAAAAGATCAAGACTGTAAAAGAGTCTCATGAAATTCTACTCTCTTCGCTAAAGAGATAAACTTGCGGAACAAGGGGCGTTTTGTTCAGAGAGTATCTCTTTTTTAACGCTTCGTTCGTATAATTTCCGGGGCGGAGATTCTTTTAATATCGGAAGAGAGCTGATATTGAAAGAGGATTATTAATAATGGGAGCTTTTTATTAGTATTTATCGGCGCCGTAGGTCGAAGATCCCGACAAGGTCGGGGTGCCGAGCCCTTGGTAGATTGGTGATTGGTACACATTTTTTGAGCTCGTTTACGCGCGGTCTATAATCCCGAATTCGAATTGAATTAGTCTTAGTGATTATGCTAAGGGGTGTACTTTTGTCTTGATGCGTCAGTGGCCTCACATGTACAAAAGTACCAAAAGATCAAGACTGTAAAAGAATCTCCTGAAATTCTACTCTCTTCGCTAAAAGAGATAAACTCGCGAAACAAAGGGCGCTTCGCTCAAACAGTATCTCTTTTTTAACGCTCAGTTCGCATAATTTCCGAGACGGAGATTCTTTTAATGTCGGAAGAGCCTTAAATATTGGTCGGGGTGATTTGGGTTAATTAGTCGCGCCATGTCTTGTTTTTACCCACCGAAAATAAAATAATTGGTTTGTTATCCCGAAAGGGGAATGAGTTTAATAAATCTTTAAACAAGTTTTGTTATACGCTCAAAGAAAAATTATATATTTGAATTCAATAAAACAATAACTTAACTTAATTCCGTAATTACTGATTTTGATATGCGGATAATATGCCGAAATTTTCCGCTTAATTATATGGTATGTGTGTAAATTGACAATATCATCTAAGGAGTATGGTTAATGAGAAATTCTATAAAACGGATAATACTATCTACAATTGTAATGATATTGGGATTGAGCGGTTTTAGTTTTGGACAAAAAGAATTCATCAATGTGAATGGAAAAAAGATTGAAATATTCATAGCTGGTTTAGAGAACAAACAGAAGAATAAACCAGTAATTGTATTTGAAAATGGGATGGCTAGCAAATATGGTAATTGGGAAAATGTGATTACTGAAGTATCAAAAAATTCGACAATTTTTTCTTATAACCGACCAAGAATTGGCGAATCTGAAAATGATAGCATTCCCCCGACTCCAAAACATATTGTAGAAAATTTAAGGAAGATGCTTGTAGAAAAAGATCTTAAACCACCATACTTGTTAGTATCACATTCTTTTGGTGGGGCATATATAAGAAGTTTTGCTTCATACTATCCGGATGAAATAGCCGGACTTATTTTTGTTGATCCTATAGATTTCACAAAAAAGAAAGGGGATGGGGATCTCCCATATTTAGAAATTGGATTGACTCAGCATCAAATCGATTCGATGTTTGCAAAACCCTATGAAAAATTCAAAGAAAAGCTTTATGCCGAGATGCCAAATTTTTATGTTGAAGAAGTGAAAATATCATCAAAATTAAACGCGACTGAATTTAAAGAATGCAACAGCATTCCTTTACCCGATGTGCCTGTTCATTTTATTATGGCGGGGGGATATTCGACTGAGGGGGATGATAGAGGAGAAACCATCTTTGATAAACAGAAATTATTTAGAATTAATAACAACATAAAGATGAAACGTTGGATAGCATTATTAGATCCGTTAAAATATGGGAAATTCTTTTATTGCTCTAACTCTGGCCATTTCATTATGAAAGATGATCCGGAAACTATTATTTCAAGCATCAAGTTGGCTTTGATCGACTACAATAGACTTAAAGATGAAAAAGGGGTCAAAAAATAAATAATTCCGTTCACTTCGCATAATTCTCCGTTATTATAGTGTGTAGAATACATAAGAGAATATCAAGGTGCTTGGATATAAAAACAAGACTTTTGGAAATTAAAGATCTATTTGGTAGATTCGCCAAATAGATTTTCTGTTTTGGGTATGTGATTATAGATTATCACAAAGAGAAGTTATACAGTAATGATAGTTATTAAGGGAGGGAGTACTGAAGTAAATAATCATTGAAGAATTAGAGCACTTGGTTATTACGCAAGAAAAGGGGAATGTTCTGAGTTCTGCCTGATTCATATTATCAGTACTATAAAACAAATAATGAAAAAAGATATTGAAATAGAATATTCGAAAAAGGCCGAGATATTTAAGGCATTAGCTCATCCGACACGCTTATTTATTATAGATGCCGTAAAGGATAAAAAAATGTCTGTAAAAGAGCTTACCGAATTAGTTGGTGTCGATATATCTACTATGTCGAAGCATCTGGATATTCTTAAAAAGCATAGAATAATAGAAGGGGAAAAGGTTAAGAACTATATCTACTATCGTTTAGCCATCCCTTGCGTACTTGATTTTATGAGCTGCGCGATTAAAGTGATAGATAAAAAGTAAAAAAAAATTTGCAAACCTATTTGGCTATTTTGCCAAATATAAAATTAATATAATGGATGATAAAATTATGAATGATTTGGAAAAAGTAATTCTTGAAATGGATTTCCAATATTTTGGAACTGGACAACACAAAATTGAAGCCGAGGCTTTTCTTGCGAAAAATGATATTCTTCTTCTTGATGTAAGAGCAAAAGAAGAACAGGAAACTATAAAATTACCATTGTTGCATTCTTGTCCGGTTTTGGAAATTCCAACCAACGAAGTTCCCTTAAGACTGAATGAGATTCCTAAGGATAAAACCATTGGAGTATTTTGTTCTGCTGGTGTGCGAGCTGTAATTATTTTTAGTTATCTAAAAAGCAAAGGGTATAATAATGTGAAAGTAATACCCGGAGGCTATCCTCCTTTGATGGAAGCTGTAATGCCAGGCAAACTATACAAAAGGTTGAATAAATGAGTGTATGGTTGCTAACTATTGTGATAATGTTGATAGCTTTTTTTATGACGATGACGGGACGGGGTGGAGGTAATTTTTATGTTCTCACGCTTGTATTATCCGGGATTAGTATGAATCTATCGGCATCGACCGGGCAATTTATCTTAATGTGTTCCTCCTTAATGGCCGCGATTCTTTTTAGTAAGCAAAAAATGAATAATTGGAGATTGACAATTCTGCTTGGGGTTTTTCTCTTTATTTCGGCGATGGCCGGCGGGTTCTATGGGCAATATTTTAACGAAAGAGTACTTAAAGGGATTTTTGCTGTGATTATGTTCTTGGCAGCTTTGCTTATGCTGAAAAAGCCAAAGCAGAAATTAAAAGTGATCGTAAGTGGATTGTTACTCTCGGAGCAAATGGAGAGTTGTATGAGGTTAACTTGTTGGTTACGGTTCCCGTTGTTTTGCTGACCGGATTTTTATCAGGTATGGTAGGTGTTTCGGGTGGTTCCTTCTTGGTTCCGTTAATGCTCTTGGCAATGAATGTTCCCATGCATGTGGCTGTTGGTACATCAACAACTTTGGTATCGGTTTCGGCAGCTGCCGGTTTTTTCGGGCATCTTGGCGCCGGGATTTTTGATTTCAATTTGGCAATACACTTAGCCCTTGGGGGAATTATCGGAGGTTTTGCCGGAGCGAAAATGGCATTAAAATCGAAACCGAAAAATTTGAAATACCTTTTTGCCGGAACTCAGTTGGTTGCTTCGGTGATAATGATTATTAATGTTTTATAATATATCATGAATAGGTTACACGTTTATCAGCGGAAGATATCTTTTCTTCTGCTGTTTATTTTACTGCAATACAAGATTATCTCTCAAGAGTATTGTTTTTATGAGCTTCTCTCAGATAGTATCTCTCTTTAACGCTCCTTTCGTATAATTTCCGAGACAGAGATTCTTTTAATGTCGGAAGAGCTTTTAATATTGGTCAGGGTGATTTGGGTTAATGGGATGCATCCCGACTTTGTCGGGATCCGAGATCTACAGCGCTCAGTGTTTTTGTTTTGCAGCGTTTCGATTTATCATGATGTCTGATTTGTTCTGCTTCAGAGCTGTTTATTATTGAGCATGAGTTTTATATTGAATGAAGAGTAATAATTGTTTTGCTAACGATCATCTTCCAATATCTTGATTTATTTTGTTGCCGGTTTTGTGATTGTTCTAGGGGGTGTACTTTTGTCTTGATACAAAAGTACCAAAAGATCAAGACTGTAAAAGAATCTCCTGAAATTCTACTCTTTTCGCTAAAAGAGATAAACTCGCGAAACAAAGGGCGCTTCGCTCAGACAGTATCTCTTTTATAACGCTCAGTTCGTATAATTTCCGAGACGGAGATTCTTTTAATGTCGGAAGAGAGCTGATATTGAAAGAGGATTATTAATAAATGGAGCTTTTTATTAGTATTTATCGGCGCCGTAGGTCGAAGATCCCGACAAGGTCGGGGTGCCGAGCCCTTGGTAGATTGGTGATTGGAACACATTTTTTGAGCTCGTTTACGAGCGACCCATAAACTTGTATTCTAAAGTACCAAAAGATCAAGCATGTAAAAGAATCTCCTGAAATTCCACTCACTTCGCTAAAAGAGATAAACTCGCGAAACAAAGGGCGCTTCGCTCAGACAGTATCTCTTTTTTAACGCTCCTTTCGTATAATTTCCTGGCGGAGATTCTAGTAATGTCTAAAAAATCTTCACTTTAGTGACAACTTTGCCAAAAGATGAACATTCACTCCCTTCAAATCCTATGATTATTTTTGAAAATGACCATTTCTTCCCCTTAGTCATCCTTTTTCTTGTAAACAGACACAAGGACGTTCGATAGCGACCAAAAAGATTTTTGTAATGACGAAAATTCAGAATACGAGGCAAAAACGCCGAAAATGCAACAAATTCGCGAAAAATATGACCGACGATGCCCGGAAAAGAACCGATTAGGCTTCGAATAGGATTATTATGAACAAAATGTGACAAAAATGGAAAAAAAAATGATATTTGTCCGATCAAAAGTCATATTTTTTTCTCCTGTGTCATATTTTTTTCATTTTTATGACATTCTTCGACAAATTGTCACTTTTTCTGCCACGTCTGTTGTTTTAAGACGTCTGATCCTCCTAATTTATCCGTTTCCATAATTTTATGGGCAATTTTGCTTTCCCGATCTTAATAATAGGAGATGGCAACGGAAAATCGGCATTTTGTAGATTAAGGAGGTCTTATTTACACGGAATGTGTCAATTCTTTCGGTATTGCCGAATTTTCTACCGAATTATTGAGAGTATTATGCGGAGTGAGGCTTTAGCGTACTTTACTTTATTATAATATTGAATAAGGTAAAGGAATAACTTAATTTGATGGCAGTTGTATTTGAAAATATATTTTTCGGTGCGTAGGCTCTCTTTATTCATCAGTAAATGAATTATTGTTTCTAAGTAAGGATATTCACTCGAGAAGCGTGGGGTTATCAATTTTTATAATATGGAAGGAAATGAATTATGAAAAGTTACGTATATATTGCTCGGAGTTTAGATGGTTTTATTGCCGGGCCTAATGGTGAGTTAGATTGGTTGGATAAAATAGAGAATCCCGGGCAAAGTGATTTGGGCTTTTCTGACTTTATGAGCGGGATTGATGCTCTAATAATGGGGAAAAACACATTTGAAAAAGTTCTTTCGTTCGGAATGTGGCCTTATGATAAACCGGTATTTGTCGCTAGCAAGTCATTGTATGTTTTACCTGCAAGCGTTGAAGGCAAGGCCTTTTTAATAAATGGTACGCCTCGGGAGATGATTACGGAGTTGCGGTAACACTCGGGTATGAAAACCTTTTATATTGATGGCGGTGCTTTGATACAAAGCTTTTTGAAAGAAGAGTTGATAGACGAGCTAATAATTACTACTGTTCCTGTATTGCTTGGCGAGGGGATTTCGTTATTCGGGGATCTGCTCGGGAAATAGAACTAAACCATGTCGGGACAGAAGTACTAATAAATCAATTGGTTAAAACACATTATCAAGTAAAGAAGGGATAAGAAGTTATCCTGATTTATTTGGAAAATGGAGGATTGCAATGAATAAAAATATTCCATTTCAAATTATTGATTGGTCAAAAGTAGAAAAAACCGGAACATAAGGGGGAAACCGGATTGGCTTATTGGCAAACGATGCAGTTTCCCGGATTGAGAGTAAGAATAGTAGAATATAGTCCGGGGTATTTGGCTGATCATTGGTGTGGGGAAAAGGGGCATTTGTCACTATTGTATAGAGGGAAGTGTAGTTAATGAGTTAAAAGAAGGGACAAAGTCCTTGTTGAAGCCGGGTATGTCATATATCGTTACGGATGAATTGAGTTCTCATAGATCAGTAACTGAAGAAGGAGTTAAGTTGTTGACGGGAGATTTTCTGAAATTAAAAACAGATGAGTAATTCAATGATGTGAGAAAACCCCTGTTAGCCTGTTGGATTTGGGTTCAAAGTAGTATCTTCCAGGAAAGTGCCTGTCCGAGAATCCATCCCTGCCAATGTTCGTGATTTTTTGCGTACTCCGTTCTGCTGAACAGGGAAAAGCCAGGATATTATGATCAACTGATTAATGACAAGGATAGTCAAAATGAATGATATCTTAGGCGATCAAGTCCAAAAAAAGCTACGCAAGCTTTATCTTCGGGACATGGCGGAATACCTGGAAGAAGCCCTGAAAACGCTCAAAAAACAATCCGGACATTTGGCATTCCTGGCCGACCTGGTGGACCGGCAGTTACAAGACAACTACGGTCTTTTGAGCGCCGTCTAAAAATCGCGGATTTTGCCCAGAACATGACCTCTTGGAAATTCTTGATTTTAATTCAGCTCGGCCTGAATGTCGAGTACCTCAAGGATTTAATGGAGTTGTCTTTTGTTGCCAACAGGCAGCCTCTGTTAATATTTGGGAAAACTGGATCGGGAAAAACCCATATTGCTTCATCGCTGGGTTTTTTGGCTCGTGCCGGTTTTAAAGTGCAGTTCCATTCTTTACAAAGGCTTTTGGCCACGCTCTATACATCCCTGGCCGACGGGACTACGGATGATATGATCACTGCTTTGAGCCGAATTGATCTTATAATCATCGACAATATCGGCAATATCCGCACCAAACAAGAATATCCAAGCCTTTTGCTTGACCTGGTCAGCACCTGCCGGGAAAACTCCGCTTTCATTATCACATCAAACATCAGCCTTGAAGACTGGGGGAATGTAATGGGCGATCCTGTGATTACAAATGCCTCAATTGACCGGCTGCTACACCAGGCTCACGTCATTAACATCCGCCATGGCCGCAGTTATAGGAACCGAAGGGCCGCATGCTCCGGAGACTGCCCGCCAATATATCATCCTCAGACAAATCGTAATCCACACCATACCTTGGGTTTTCAACATGACTTTACACTGTTTCGGTATTAAATCATAGCTCCCCATTACCTTAGGTCGATATTTTTTTGCAATCAATTTAAAGTCTTGATATTTCAATCGGTATTTGGAATTTTTTTTCTACGACAGCGCTATAATACCCTACTTTACTGGATACGCCAATTTTGTTGCGGATCTTATGCTTCAGTTCATTCTAACTAAAATTGTCCCGAATATAAGTCTCAGAAGTGTCTACAAAACCAATTGGTTACAAATTGGGGGGGGTGATGTTTAACCTGCAGGGGTGGTTGCCGTGTTCACCGGCGGTAACACATGTGTTGATCTGATAGACGTTGATGCCATACCAACTAAGAAAAATAAAAATTGCAAGGGTAAGTTCATTTTGTTTAATAGCATCAGGCTGATTCAGCGGCTTATGGATCATAAAGCCACGACAATAATTTTGATCATTCAACTGATCTTTATCCTGTGAATGATAGCTGTTACCGCCGACCAACACGGCCACCGTCTGCAGCGGAAAACTAAGCTACCACTCCAGCCGATAGAAACGCCCCCTCTTTTTCAGCTTTATATCTTCTTCCATCCCAAAAAATAATAACCTTGCATTTTCTTCCTTTTTTTCTTTGAATTTCATTCTTATTCTTATATGCAAGCGGTATCATAACCACTGGTCTTAGTGGAGATTGCAATCTTTGAAATTTTGCTTGATTCAAGCATTGTTTTAAGTTATATTACCACAAGCTATTGAAATCATACACGGGTATCCACTCCTAGGCTATCCAGGTAGACAAGGGCCCGATCTCCTAGCTCGTCCTTCCCCACGGCACTTACCAGGGCCGACTCTGCCCCAAGCTGATGGGCGTGACCCGCGAAATTCAGAGGAGCTCCGCCGATCTTCGGCTCTCCCTCGATGATATCCCAAAGGATCTCTCCAAACGCAAGTATTTTAATGCTCATACCGCCTCCTGCCCCATCCTACCCCGGCGGAGGCGAAAGTGCCAAGATCATCATCCCCCGATTGCCCGACCCGGGGCGGCGTGTTAGAATAATCCGCCGACAAGTTCTTTTCCTCAAAAAAGGAGAGCCCACAATGACCACCGAAGAAACCATCAGAGATAAAGCCTTGACCGATATCGCCCGCAGAATGCTCATCGCCGCCCGCACCGCCCCCAAGGGGAAGGGAGTGGACAACACCGTCCTCGCCCTCTGCGACAAGGAGGATATCAAAAAACTATCGGACCATTTGAAACAGATGCACGCCCAAGGACGAGCGGCGGACTACTTTGTCCGGGATGCCGAGAATATCCTCACAGCATCGGCGATGCTCCTTCTGGGAACCAAGGTTCAAACCATGGGACTCTCCCCCTGCGGAATGTGTGGATTTGAAAACTGCGCCGAAAAAAATAAATATCCCAAGGTGCCTTGCGCCTTCAATACCGGTGATTTGGGGATAGCCATCGGTTCCGCCGTGAGCATCGCCGCCGACAACCGGGTGGATAACCGGGTGATGTACACCGTCGGTCAGGCGGCTCTGGAAATGGGGATTCTCGGTGAAGAAGTCACCGTAGCCTACGCCATCCCCTTGAGTTCCGCCTCCAAGAGCCCCTACTTTGACCGAAAGTAGGGGTTTTCCCGGATATTATAAACAAAAATAACGTATTTTTAAACTTTTTGTTTAAAAAACCCATGACTTCCTCGATCTCTCGTGTTACCCTTCCGGTATAGATCACTCTACGAAAAACAGAGGTATAGGATGTTAACACTGAAGAAAGGGAAGGACATTCTCTCCACCCTGGGGGGGGTGAAGGGGATTAACGAAGCAAAGGCCCTCTTCAAGGCAACCCTGGATAGCCGCAACCTGGCCAAACTCGATACGATTAAAAACGATGAGGCACTCTTGAAGATCGCCAACGCCATCGCCCTGACCCAGCCGGAATCGATTTTCATCAACACCGGTTCTCCAGAGGATAGGGAGCGGATCCGGCAGTACAGCCTAGAGAGGGGAGAGGAGACGCCCCTGGCCAAGAAGGATCACACCATTCACTACGATCTGCCCCAGGAACAGGGACGGTTGGTGAACAACACCTTTTATATTGTCAACGAGGGGGAAAAGATCTCCACCCTGGCGAAAAAGGAGCTCCGCGATTCGGCATCCGCCCATCTGGAGAGTCACATGAGGGGGATCATGAGGGGAATGACAATGATAGTCGGATTCTACAACCGGGGCCCCATCGGTGCCCAAGGATCCATCCCCGCATTGGAAATCTCCAGTTCCGCCTACGTTCTTCATAGCGCGGAAATCCTCTATCGGAATTGCTTTAACCACTTCGACGCCGAAGTGGAACGGTACGGCCTGTTTCTGACCAACCTGCACAGTCAGGGGGCCAATCGCCCCGAGGATCTGGTAAACGCCCGAATCTACATGGACCGGAGCTGGTTAACAACCTTCAGCCTTTTCTGTACCTATGCGGGGAACACCCTCCTGTTAAAAAAGGGGAACCACCGGTTTGCCGTGGATCTGGCTACGTATGCAAAAAAGGGAAAGGAACTTTCAGAACATATGTTCATCACCGGCCTCACCGGCCCGGGGGGACGGAGGACCTACTTCGCCGGCGCCGCCCCGTCGGGATGCGGGAAAACAACCACCGCCATGGTGGGGAGTGATTTCATCGGCGACGACCTGGCACAGTTATGGATCGCCGAAGACGGCAGCTGCCGGGGTGTCAATCCTGAGAAGGGCATCTTCGGCATCGTGGCGGATCTTAACCGCCAGGGCGATCCCTACCTGATGGATTGTCTCCGGGGGGACGGAGCCGAAGTGATTTGGTCCAACGTTCTGGTTGACGAAAACAAGGTGCCCCACTGGACCGGCCACGGCGAGGAGATTCCCAAGGAAGGAATCAACTACCAGGGCCGCTGGTTCGAGGGGAAAACCGATTCTGAAGGAAACCCCCTGCCTATATCTCACCCCAACGCCCGGTGTACCCTGGAAAATCGACACATCGCCAACTACAACCAGGTCGACGGAGAAGATCCCGCCGGGGTGAAAGTGAAGATCATCACCTACTCCGGCCGGGACTCCGACACCCTGCCTCCGGTTTGGGTGGCGAAAAACCCCGATCACGGCGTAGCCCTGGGAGCTTCCATCGTTTCCAAAGCCACCGCCACCGAAGAGGGGGTCAGTGGTGTCAACCGGCAGCCCTGGGCCAACGCCCCGTTCATTCCCGGCGCCTTGGCGGACCACTTGGAAGCACAATTTCTCTTCTTCAACTCCCGCCATTTCACCGCCAAAAACCGTCCCATCATGGCGGGGCTGAACTACTTCCTCACTCATCAGAGCCGGGGCGGGGACGGAGGAGGTCTTCTCGGTGAAAAACGGGACGTGAAGGTTTGGCTGGGCTGGCTGGAACGGTACGCCCATGGAGAGGCGGCGGCCCTGGAAACCCCCATAGGGAGGATCCCCCTCTACGAAGACCTCAAGAATCTCTTTGCAGAAATCGGCAAGGAGTATTCCCGGGAACTCTACGACAAGCAGTTCTCCCTCTACCTGGATAACATCATCAAACGGATCACTCTGCAGACAGAGGCGTATGAGAAGGAAGAAGGGATCTCTTCCCGGCTCTTTGCCGTTTACAGCGAACAGAAAGAGGGGCTGGAAAGGCTGAAAAAGTGGTTTGGTTCCGTGGCCACACCAAAACAATTAGCCTCCTGTGAACCGGCGGAACGACGGATTCCTCCCAAGACCCTTCGAACCTCCCGCACGGTGGCAAGATGAAAGGTTCATACCCCGGCAAATTAGAAAGCGAATGAAAGGCTTCGCCTTTCGTTCCCAGCACTCGCTCGGGACCGAATCCAGGAAGGATTCGCTCCACTCGTTCGCTTGGGAATAAAAAAAACACCCCGCCCCTGATTTTGGTCAGGGACGGGGCTTATTATTTCCGCGCACCCTTAAAACGGCTCAAATTTCTGAATATCAAACCAGTACTGCCGGGACTCGGACTGAATTTTGAGAAGGGCATCGTAGTGGTCGGTCTCCCACTGGAATAGTTCCTCGAACAGCTCCTTCACCGAGGGTTCCTGAGCCGTCTCGGCACTCCGCTTGTAATGGGTCATGGCGTTGTACTCCAAGAGCAGCGCCGTGGAAATCGCCGTGGAGAGATACTGCTTCTCACCGATCTGCTTGAGGAACTCCTTGGTTAACAGGGAATCCTCCTCCACAGGGCCCTCGCCCCGGGAGGCGGGCCGGCCTATGGGTGTTTCCCCCAGGGATATCTGCTGGTAATAGTCCAGGAGCCAGTTATAGTGCTGTTTTTCCTCCTCGGCCCGTTCAAAGAAAAAGGCTCTCACCTCCCCGTCACTCCGGGTCGCCGCCTCTTCGTAGACGGTCACACTATCCAGTTCACCTCTTATCCCCTCCGCTAAAGCGTCCAATAAGGATTGCTCTTCCATGGCGGCCTCCTTCTTCGGTTAATTACTCCTCAAAACTCCATTAAACCTTCCCAGAATGGGTATTCCTTCGTCAATGAATTGTAGAACACCCCGAAGAGGATAGCAAATTTCTCCTCTTCCCGGGGCCCATCCTCTTCTTGCTCCCTCCGAGAGGGTATGCTATAGTGACGCCAGCCTATGGAATCATCTTTACTTCTTAAGAAACAGTACCGGATCAGCGGTGACGACATATTTACCTTCGGGGAAGCTTCCAGCGACATAAAGAAGATCCTCCGTCAGCTGGGAATACCATCGGAAATCG
>CALODP010000003.1:0-18185 GCA_942492055.1 uncultured Ignavibacteriales bacterium
CTTATTATGAAGCGGTGAGAGCTATAAAAATCGCGCCGCGGCACAATATATCGAGCCTGCGCCAGAATAAAAGGCCACTGTAGCAATTCGAAATGATACTGCGGTCCAAAAGAATGACGCTGTAACAGAGAAAAAGAACGCTACTGCAAAAAGGAACAGGCTGGGGCAAATTAAAATGAGGCTGCAGCTCAAAAACATGCCACTGCAGTGGAAAAACATGATACTGCGTCGGATAAAAATGAGGGTACGTTACTTTAAAATGGAACTGTTTCGCGAAAAAATGGGACTACGTCGAAAAAAAATGGTATTACGTCACTTTAAAATGGCACTACGGTATCAAAATGAGACATTACGGCACAAAAACAAGGGACTGAGTCTGCCGCAGTGTTTCATTTTCCCGTTACATTATCCTTTTTGTGTGGCGCAGTATTGTTTTGGTTGGGGACAGTGTTCTGTTTTCTTGTTCCGGTATGAAATTAATCTGTTGTGGAGCCCTTTTCCGAAATAACATTACAGTAAATTAGTGTAACATCGTTAGGTTTTCTTTTACTTCGGCTCTGTTCGGTAAAGTGTCATATCTTTTCTTCTTTAACCTGTAGTTTATTCATACTTGGGCACCAAATATCTTTCTTACCCGGAAAATCACATCTTCATTATTAAACTCTTGATCCAAGGTTCAATTTATTTGACAGGTTTTTGTTAAATTGATTCTCTTAATTTTCTTCGGATTAAAATAAGGCAACGAGATGATGAAATATTCTTCTATTATTGTATTGTTCTTCGCAATGCTGACAAATATTATCGGGCAAACGGACTCACTAACAGCTCAACTGTTTGAAAAGAAATCTTTTACACATGATACCACTACAATTAATTATCGGTTTTTCTCCCCCGAAAACTTAGAAAAAGAAAAAACATATCCCCTTGTAATCTCTTTACACGGAGCGGGAGAAAGAGGGGATGACAATGAGATACAAATAAAGTGGCACAGACTTGCTACCGTATGGGCCGAAGCTGAAAACCAACAAAAACATCCTTGTTTTGTTGTTTCTCCGCAATGTCCCAAGGAAAACCGTTGGGTTGATACCGACTGGAAACAAAGTTCTTACAATCAGGACGCAATTCCAATGAGTAATGAACTAACCACAGTATATAACCTCATAAAAAACGTTATTAAGAATTATCCGATTGATTCCAAAAGAATTTATATAACCGGACTTTCCATGGGTGGATACGGAACGTGGGATTTGATAACCAGACATCCCGAACTATTCGCCGCGGCTATTCCGATGAGCGGCTCGGGAGATCCTTCCAAGGCTTCTCGAATAAAAAGCTTACCTCTTTGGCTATTTCACGGAACATTAGATAAGGCCGTTCCGGTAGGGGGCTCCCGCAATATGATTATGGCTCTCCAAAAAGAGGGAAGAGAGGTAGTATTTACTCTAAAAGAATTTGAGAAAGAGAATCCTTTGAGTGAAGCTGAATTGAAAGAGAAAGTAAATTCGGGAGCCAACTTGTTGTATACCGAATATAAAGACAAGGGTCATGCTATTTGGTGGGAATCTTACAGTATGCCTGTGTTACGTGAATGGTTATTTTCCAAATCGAAATAAATATTTACCGGCTCAAAAAATTTGAGCCGGTAGCTTCTTTTATGATTTCTTTTCTTTGTACTCTTTCATCTTTTCTTTGTACTCTTTCATCTTTTCTTTTATTGTCTCGGTTGTTTTTTCACCTCTGATATTTTTCCCGATTATCATTCCATCCGGAGAAATCAAAAATGTAGTTGGAAAAGAGTTTATTCCGTATGCCTTTAAAACTTCTTCCGTAGCCAAAGCATTAGGATATTCTATCTTTTCCTTTGCTATATATTCAACCAGTCTTACAGAGTCATCTCTGGCAATACCGATAACACAGAGATCTTTTTCGTTTATATCTTTAGCTAACTTCTTAAAGTGAGGAATCTCTCCTCTGCACGGTCCGCACCACGATCCCCAAAAATCGATAAAGACAAAACGGCCTTTCATTTTTTCGAGGTTCATTTCTTTCCCTTTTAAAGAGATCAAATCGAATTTTGGCGCTTCGGATCCTTCGCCTATTATCAAACTCTGCTCATAACGACTAATCTTATCGTTTTTAACATAATCGGAGTTCGAGTAATCTGTCTTCAATTTCGCGAACAGCTCCAAAGCTTTTTGATCTCCTTCGTAAGAGAGATATCTACCAGCTGTCATTAATGCGTTCGCCTTTTCATAATAGTTTTTCGATTTCCCGACATATTGTTTACTAATTGTGTATAAGTCATTGGTAGTTGTCTTTTCAATGTCTCCTTCAAAACCATCTATGTTCGTCATATCCATTAAAAAGATAACACCTTCGAGAAAATTACTTCCTAAGTAGGGAGATGAATAATCCAATTGACTTATCCATTTCTTTCTCTCCTTAAGCATCTCTACAAACTCGCCTGACGAAATATACTTTTGTACTTCCTCTTCCGAAGAACTACGTCTCATTAGATAATATTTCCTAAATTCCGGATTGATATAGCCGAGGTTTTCCAACCTGAATTCTAGAATTTTTTGTCCGTATTTTAGCGCGTATTTTTTCTCCAAACCGGATAGCATTTCAGTAATTTCATTGCATTTTTCGGCGAAATCTTTATCGGAAATACTTCTGAAGTTATCCAAAACATTATCCGTTATTTTCTTTACGCCATTTAATTCTGTTAGAAATGCCTTATATTCTTCCGTTTTTGTGTTTCCCTCTGTTGATGCTTCCGACTTGTTAACAGGTTGTTGATAATTTCGTGGAGAAAATTCAATCTCGTTATTTTCATAGTAATTATCGAATGTCGAATAATTATCTGCCATCATTGCTTTTCTGTTTTTAATATCATAAACGAAAAGCTCGTTATTAATCAAAAACTTATATGTTTCCCCCTTATTCATTATCTTATAATCATCAGACTTCCAGGAGTCCCCTTCATTTTTTAATTCGATCGCCCCTTCTTTTTTCCAAGAGCAGAAATCTCCAACCAGTTTTACCGATTCGATCTTTTCCGGAATTCCTAACTTATTAAGTTTTGCTTGGAGAGTTATCTTTTTCTCCGGTTCCTCTACAATAACAATTTCTTTTACAGGCTCATATCCGAAAGCAACAACCGAAACCGTATAGACTCCCGGATCCAAACTGATAGCTGTTTGGTGTTCAATTGTCTTCTTTAGTTCATATGCCGGTGGTAGTTTTTCTGCCAAAGAAGCAGAATGAATTCCTATGTAGAGAGTATCGTTAAAATTACTTTCGTCAAAAGATACTTTTAATCCAAGATTTCCTTCGTCGGCTTTTTTCCCACATCCTGCCAGTAGAATAATCGAGAACAAAATGATGAATAGCTTTTTCATATTTCTCCTATGTGTTTTGGAAATAAAAACTATGGGTTAATTACTTATCTATTTCTTTTCCTAAACTTTTTACAAAATTAGAAAACATAAATCTATTAGCAAAAGAGTTCCGCATTTTTATTCATTATATTTTGTGATGGATAAATTCGTTTCCGACATAACCAGGATAATTGAAAACCATAAACCCAGAGCCAAAGGAAACTTTGTTATTGGAATAACCGGTCCTGGCGGATGCGGAAAAACCTTCCTCGCGAATTCGCTTTCCGAGGTTTTTGAAAAATGTTTGGTTATTAGCACTGACGATTACAGACTTTCCAGAGTGTCCAGAGAAAAAGAAAAATTATTAGGATCCAATCCGAAAGCGAACAAAATTGATTTGTTACTCTCTCATCTTGAATTAGCGAAGAACAATAAAGAGTTTACAAAACCTCTATATAATTCCATTACGGGAAAGGATAATTCGACAGAAAAAAGTTGTCCACAAGTTATTAACAATTTCGAAGGGGAGATTCTATCTTATTCGGAAATATCTAAAAAGATTGATCTTTTGATCTATTTGAAGGCTTCTCCGTTCAGAATATTTCTTAACAGATTATCAAGAGACAAGAAAAAGAGAAAATATCCCCTTATTAAGGCCATAATGGTATTTTATAAAAGTTATTTTCGTGACTATCCCGAATTAAGCAAGGGTATACAGGAAAGAGCGAATATCATCATAAAAAACAAAGGAAACAGAGAATATTATATCGAGGAAATAAAATGAAGAAGTTATCCACATTATCCGACCTAAAAAATATTGGTTCGAAATCAGAACAGTGGTTAAACGATTTCGACATTTACACCAAAGAAGATATTGAAGAATATGGCCCTGTTCTTATCTACAAAATTCTCAGAGATAATGGTTATCCTGTTTCTAAGATATTAGTCTACGCGCTACAAGGAGCAATTATGAATATTCACTGGAATGAGCTCCCTCCCGAAATAAAAAAGGAAATTGATCGAGAGCTTTCCGAGTGAATTAATTAAAATGTGTTGCTGCAAGATCCATTATATTTCGAAAATTCACATCAACTATTTCACGAATATCTTTTTTTTCGGGAAACGGAATTTCATGAGTATAATCATACGGAAAATCGGTAATCATAGTTCTTATCGGAATCTTTTTGTTCGCCCCGTTTAGTGTAGAAATAACAGAATTGGGTGGTATGACCATATCTTTACTCAAACTTACAGCAAAAATTCTTTCCTTTAACTCATTCAATCGTTTTTCCCTGTATCCTTGCAAACCGGTAAGATTCATTAGACTTCGAAAATACTTTACTTCGGAATTATTTTCTTTTGATAAAGTCTCTTCGATCAAACATTTTTCAAAACCATCCACATAAATTCGTCTTAAAGAATTATATGCCTCGCTATCAAGAATCGCTTTTGCTACGGGAAACATTATATCAAAAGTAGGTCCTCCGCAAAAAATAAACATTTTCGATTTTTCCAGCATAGATTGAGGATTAGACATCAAAAGTATTTCAGCCAACAAGCCACCTATCGAATAACCGAAGAAATTCAGATTAGCGTCATCATAAATATACTTGTGATTTCCTTCCTTTATCTTTGTTATTACATCAATTACATCAAAATATGTTTGAATTCCCGATGTAAAAAAACGAAATGGATTTTTATCAAGTCTTTCACTCAACGCGGCATTGGCAAAAGTAGCGTTAACAATTTGTGAATAATTCTCTTTTCTTTTTTTTGCCACCAAATTCATCTTTCTCGGATTATTCCAAAGTAGAGGAGCTCTGTTCATGTGATAAGCAATAGGGAAAAGGATTATCGCTTTGCCGGTTATTTCGTGAAGTTTTAACCCCCAAGGTAAATATTTATCCCAAGATTTCTCATTAAGGCCATGGAACAAGAATATCGCGTCCTTTGCGCGAGCTGTACCGGTATCTTTTATCAAGATATACTTAAAACGATAATTTTCTTCATGCTCGGAGTTTATATTATTCATTAATTCATCTTCCGAATTTCCGTAAGCTCCCGCAAAGCCTGATAGATTTGCCTTATATTCATTCAAATATTCCGGAAGAGAAGAAATAAAGTCAATATTTCTGATAATTACATTCCGATCTTTCAGTAATAATTCATCTTTATTAATATCGAAATTTGCTTTCAGATAACCGAGATCACTCAAATAATCCATATACCACCTATTCCTTTTGGGTTTTCCTCTTTGTGTTTTTTCCTTTAAGAGAACTCAATTCTTTGTTCTTTGTTTTTAATAAATCTTCCCACCGTTCTATTCCTTCCTTAAACTCTTTCATCTTTTCATTCAGTCTTTTTATCTCTTCCTGCATCGAATTCAATCTTTCCTCTGTCTCTTCACAGGAATATTGCTCAGGATTTGCCTGAATTGATAGAAATTCTCTGAAATAATCGGAAATTGTTTTAATCTCATCTAGAGAATATCCGAATAACTGAAGATCAATGATAAGTTTGCAAAGAAAGACATAAGCATTCGAGTACAGACGAAATCCTCCGTCACTTCTCATATCAGGTTCAACAATCCCTTTTTCTTCCCAATGTTTGATCGTTCTGGCACTAATTCCGACTTTATTTGCCAAACTACCTATAGTTATGTAGTTCTCTACATTATGTTCTTCGTCTTTGCTTTCTCCATTCTTTGGCAAACCGACTTTTTTTACAATTTTTTGTACATCTTCTAACTGGTATCCCAAAACAAACAAAGCAGATATTTGTTTTACTTTCTCCAATAGAGCTTTAGTATAAAAGGGAACATTTTCATCTGTCTGCCCCGAAGGTTGAATTAGTTTCTTTGATTCGTATTCGACCAATTGGACTTCTGAAATCCCCGCTTCTTTTATTAATTCCGATCTAAGAAATATATTTTTCATATACACTCACGTATACCTTTATTAAACTGTACGTTTACGTACATGAATATATTTGTTTTTTATTCTTACCGCAAGCTCTTTTTTGCTATTTCATCCTTTTTAATTGAGACTTTTTGAAAATTTCTGCTATTTTAACGGAACGAATCAACATGAACGCGGAGGTACGGATGTCTAAAAAGGATAAAGAAGCTCAGAAAGAGCATCCACCCAAAAAGAAGAATAAGCTGGAAAAAGAATATTACGATAAAGAATTAGCAAAACTCCAGGTTGACCTTGTAAAGCTCCAGGAATGGATTAAAGCAAAGGGATTAAAAGTAGTAGTTATTTTCGAAGGAAGAGACGCGGCAGGAAAGGGAGGTACAATTAAAAGAATAATGGACAAATTAAATCCTAGAATTTGCCGGGTCGTCGCTCTTGGTGTTCCAACGGAAAAAGAAAAGTCTCAATGGTATTTTCAAAGATATGTTCCTCATCTTCCCGCTGCAGGAGAAATGGTTCTTTTCGATAGAAGCTGGTATAACAGAGCAGGTGTTGAAAAAGTAATGGGTTTTTGTACCGATTACGAATACAGCGAATTTCTTCGCTCATGTCCTGAATATGAAAGAATGCTTGTTCGATCAGGAATAGTATTAATAAAATATTGGTTTTCCGTTAGCGACGAGGAACAAGAAAAGAGATTCCAAAAAAGAATTAACGATCCCAGACGACGTTGGAAATTGAGTCCTATGGATTTGAAGTCTAGAGAAAAATGGGAAGAGTATTCTATGGCTAAAGACGAAATGTTTAAATATACCGATATAAAACAGGCACCTTGGTTCGTAGTAAATGCCGACGATAAGAAAAGAGCCCGTCTTAATACTATCTCACATTTATTAAGTATGATTAATTATGAAGATTTGACTCCGGTTCCGTTGGCTCTACCCCCAAGAAGTATTTCAAATAGTTATGTCCGTCCTCCTATTACAGATCAGACGTTTATTCCTGAGAAATATTAAGAAAGCCCGTTCTTTGCGGGCTTCTTCAAATATATTGCGCAAAAAATCCGTTCCTCTTAAAACAAATCTTTATCCATAATATAATTGCCCAAAGCTTTTTTAGTTAGAGGGGAATTTTTTCCTACCATAACTCCGATACCGTCTCTTTCGCTTTTCGGTATATCTACTCTGGATATTATATTTACTTCAATCTCGCTTTTTCCTTCACCATTAGGAAGATCATCAAAAACAGAGCTCATTCTGTTATTCGGGTTTAGTAATTCCACATCGGTACCATACGTTGTGTTTAATACTTCTTGTATCATTTTTTTACTATATCCGTAATGCGTACAACACAATCCGGCAAATACTTTCCCCTTTTTTGTATCGAACTTTGCCATTGATTTTTCGGCGTATTCCTCCAACAACTTTTCAACTTCCGAGCCGGCCGGATCCATTTGAATTTCACTTTCCAAATTGAAACATGACTGAGGAATAACTCTTTTCGGATCAATCCCTTTCTCTACCAGTTTATTTCTGTGGTTCATTGATGAAATTGTAGTTGGTGTTCCGAATAAAACCAAATTGCTATCCTCTTCCGAACTGAGTTTTTCGTAAAACTGCTCTACTCCGTATTCTACAATCTCAACAACCGGTATTTTCGATTTTTTCGCGAACGTGGTATTCGGATAAACAACCGACAAAGTATTGCACGCGATAAAAATCATATCTGGCTTATATAATTCCTTCATCTTGTTCAGAGCTTTGTCAAATACCTCTGCCTTTTCATCCATTGTGCGCATAGTATTATAACCACTGCTATGCCCTTTTAAAGCATTAAAGAATACCAACCTTACTTTATTAAAACTATTTTTCTTTCTTAATTTCATTTCTAACTCGGCCATAATGGAAATTCCGCCGAGACCGGAATCCGTAACAACTATAACGATATCATCTTTTTCTTTTATCTTTTTCAGATCCATATCATAATCTCAAGTTTGTTGTCTGTTTTTTTTGGTTTATTTAAATAGTTATTTGTTTATCTTCTTATTGACGTAAAGAAAATAAAAATAATACCATGAGAACTACAACCGGAATATTTTTAATCTCATTTTTGTTTTTTGCCCTACACCTGTCATGCTCGGAGCAACATTATATTATTGATGGTTTTGTAAAAGACGGAAAATACGATTCGGAATTTCCTTTTACTAACCCATCTAAAGAACTTGAACAGATTGCTCGTTCAGTGAGATTAATAAATAGTCTCGCTTTTTACAAACAATACATTTTTTCTGAAATTAGCAGGATTAAATTAGAAGACATTTTTCAAAAAAATCAACTAATAAATAGATCAGTTGCAATAAAGCATTTTAGCAGAACCGCTTCGGGAACAGGAACTATCGTTTCTGCAAAGAGTAATTATATTTCCCTACTTACATGTGACCATATTGTAAATTTCCCCGACACTATTATCTCCTACTATAGTGATCAGCTAGGGCGAAAAACTCAATTCATAGAGAGTATTTCAATTAAAACCAAGCAAACCAATTACACCAATATTCCTTCTACCGTGGAGTTGGAAGTTTTGTTTTCTAATGAAAAAAGTGATGTAGCATTATTAGGCTGTTATGTGGAAAATTATAATTCTCTTAAGTTTCCTCCCTTCAAATTTCCCTTCGGAGACTCGGACGAACTGGAATGGGGAACATTTGTGTACTCTCTCGGAATGCCTCTTCATAAAAAAATGATCTCCAGCGGTCTGATTAGTAAATCGGAAAAAAGCGCCGACTATTTTTATACCAACCTTTCAATAAACGAAGGAGCAAGCGGAGGAATTGTTTTGGCAATCAGAGACGGAGCTCCAAATCTCGAATTAATCGGGATAATATCAAACGCTCCGGCGGATATGGAATATTATCTGAAACCTCCTATGATAGATCATAATATAGCCTACAGAGAAGATTCCAAATACGGTGGTAACTCTTATATAGGAATAAGAAGGAATATTCGTTACGGAGTAGTTAATGTTGTAGGTATTAATAGAATTAAAGAAATATTCGTTGAAAATGAAGGAATTCTTTCTCAAAAAGGAATTTATATTTCGCAGCTATTTTCGGAAAAAGATACTTCCAAAAGCCTTTCTTCTGAAAATTAATAGTTATTTCTGTTGATTATAAAACTCCGGAAGGAAAATCAGCATAAATATTCTTGTGTTTTCCTCTTCATGAGTCATGTTTTTACCTACCAACTCTTCATAAATTGAAAAAAAAGAACAAAATTAGACCTTATTATACCATTTCACTAAAACTATAAATATATTAGTAGCCTTTAATAACCCGTAATTCTCATATTGTAATAGTATATATCGGATCTTAGGATTTATTATGGCTAGAGATAGTTTATTCGAACGAATAAGCGAAGAGGAAAATATTTGTAAAATCACCGATATTGAGTTTTTCAAGTCGATTATTAATAACTCTCTGGATTTTTTTACGATCTTTGATGAAGAATTTATTATTCAGTATCAAAGTCCGTTTATTACTGATACTTTTCAGTATGATAGTAATGAATTATTAGGGAACCACTCTCTCGATTATATCCATCCGGACGATAATTCCACGGTCAATTCAATTTTTGAGAACCTATCAAAGGATTCGAATTTAGTAGCAAACGCTGAAATACGATTAAAAACAAAGAATAAGGGATGGCGAACGGTTGAGGTAAATTTTAGCAATATTTTTACCGGGAAAAGAAAATTCATAATAGCCAGTTACCGAGATATTACCGAAAAAATAAAGTCTCAAAGAGCTCTTGAATTATTGAATACCATTGCTACTACCTCCAATGAAGCTTCTTCGGTGGAAGTCGTATTCGAAAACGCATTAAGAGAAATTTGCGATTATACTCAATGGCCAATCGGGCATGTTTATTATGTTGCCGAAGAGAATAATTCGATATTGTTTCCGAGTAACATATGGTTTATCGAGGATGAAGACAGGTATGCGTTGTTTAAGAATATTTCCGAGCATGTAGTTTTATCCGCCGGAGAAGGATTACCGGGGAAATCTTTATTAAGCAAAAAAGCAGAATGGATGGGAGAGGATTGTTTTCCTCATCCGGAAAGATCGGAATTGATAGCACAGGCAGGATTGGAAGCGGGATTTGCATTCCCGGTAATGGTTGGAAAAAATGTAGTAGCGGTTATGGAGTTTTTCAGTGAACACAGCGCTGAGCCGGATGAAAAGCTTCTTGAGCTAATGGATCAGATTGGTACCCAATTGGGAAGAGTTGCCGAAAGAGAACGAGCCACAAAAGAGCTTATTATTGCCAAAGAAAAAGCTGAAAATTCTGACAAAGTTAAATCGGAATTCCTGGCTCAGATTTCCCATGAAATAAGGACACCGGTAAATACAATCTGCAGCTTCGCCTCTTTATTGAAACAAGAATTGGCTGAAACGATTTCCGAAGATTTGAGAATCGGATTCGATATGATGCAAACAGGAAGCAAACGTCTAATTCGAACAATCGATTTGATTTTGAACATGTCGGAAATTCAAACCGGCACATTCGATCTGAAATTCGAAAAAATAAATCTGATAAATGAAATAATATTTCCGAATTATTACGATTTCTCCACTGCTGCCAAAAGAAAACAACTGGCATTGGAAATAAAGAACTCCTTACCTGAAGAAACGGTCATCTCGGGAGATAAGTATACTCTTAATCAGATTTTTAATCACCTAATTGATAATGCTGTTAAATTTACCCACGAAGGACATATTACTATTTCATGCTATTTCGATGAGAATGATAATATCACCGTAAAAATATCAGATACCGGAGTTGGAATAAGTAAAGAATACCAGTTAAATTTGTTCAAGTTGTTCTCTCAGGAAGAAACAGGTTATACAAGAAAGTTTGAGGGAAATGGATTAGGATTGGCTCTCGTTAAAAAATATTGCGAGTTGAATAACGCGTCTATCGATTTGCTTAGCGAAAAGGGGAAGGGAGCAACTTTTACAGTTACATTCCTAACTAAAGCAGAAGCCACTCCCAAAACTAGTATTTCAATGCTATGATATTAATTGGGAAATAGTATTTTATAATCTTTTTTCATCCCTTTTTCCCAATAGTTTTCCGGTACAATTTTCCAATTCTTTAATACAAACGGCTTTACTACGTTTTGTTTTTCAATCCATTTCATCATATAGAAGCGCAAATCCTTTTCCGTTGACGAGACGATTCTCTCGGCTAGTTTCTCCCTTTCTATTCCGGCCCCTTTAATCAAATGACCGCCACCGCCGTTTCCTCGATACGAATTAAGAGCTACTTTGTATACTCTATTCTCTTCAAATTCATCTCCATTGCTCATTCTCTTTATCTCAACTCTTTCCCCTGTCGGCTTCGATAAATCAACGATATATTCAATTCCTGAAGCAGAATCAAAGTTGTAATAAGCCGAGGCCAACATAGGTGATTTTGTTCTCTCGGAATATATAATTTTCCCGTCCTTGTCTATGCGAAACTTCAATAGATGATCATTTTCATTCTTCATCTCGTTGAACCAATTGGAATATGAGTATTCCAGATAATCTTTTATCTCTTTTCCAGTCAACTCCATTGTATAGAGAAGATTTTCATATTTATACAACTTGAACATATCTTTGACGAATAACTTTCCCGAATCTATTTTCGAGTCAAAAGACAAGGGAGCCGCGAAGGATACATCCGCATTTGTAAGCTCAAGTTGTATTCGATGTATCAGATCTACAAAAGCCGAATTACCAAACAAAGCTTCTCTCGAAGAGATTTCCCCGGAAAAATTACCAATCGGGCGAGAAACATATTTCTTTATCGTTTCGAACTCTTTCTCAAATTTGTTCAAAAACTCTTTGCTCGGAGACACAGACTTCAAATTTATTAGTTCTCCTTCCATGGATTTTTCAAATTTCTTATTTTCTTCGTCATACTTCAAAGAAACATTGGCTACCGCCACATCTCTGGCTCCGCTAGTAGCCCCGAGTATAAGAACCTCTTTTCCCGATTTGTTCTTTATTTTCTTGTTCCACCCGTGATGATCGTGACCGGCAAAAACTATATTAAATCCATCTACTAACTTCGCTATAAGTTCGGTAGCGTTTTCATTCTTTTCCGTATCTTCTTTTTGATTTCCGTAAGAATAATCTACTCCCGCATGAAACAAACCCACAATTAAATCCGGATTCTCTTTTTCCTTAATTTCTTTTATCCATTTTTTTGCGACAACAATCATGTCGGTAAATTCCATTCCCTCCCATATTTTTTCCGGCAACCAATGAGGAATATGGGGAGTAATCAGTCCTAAGACAGCTATCTTAATTTTCCCTTTCTCAATAATCTTATATGGTTGGAAATAAGGTTTGCCTGATTTTTTATCAATTGCGTTAGCTGCGAGCCAAGGGAATGAGAGCTCCTTTGTGAATCTATCATAAACATCATGTCCGGTTTCTATATCATGATTTCCGACAGTAGCAGCATCGTATTTCAAATAATTCATCACATCGGCACATAGATGGCCGGAATCCTTTTTCTCAAAATTATAGTAATATACTGCGGGAGTCCCTTGAAGTATATCTCCGTTATCAAGGAGGATAATATTATCATTTTGCGCTTTTCTCATCGAATCCACATAAGTTGCTACTTGAGCCAGTGATCCGTTGGAATATTTTCCCTCCTTAAAATCGTAAGGAAATATTTTCCCGTGCACATCGGTTGTTTCAATAATCTTCAACTCAATTTTTTGTGCAAATAAAAGATTTCCGGCAAGTAGAAGAAGCAAGAATATACTGAGAAGAGAGCTCTTATTTCTTTGTAGTTTCATATCAATCTCATTTCAACATTGTAATTAATTTATTCTCCGTAGTAAAATACTCCTTAATCAGGTTAGCCGTGAGACAGGAGTGAACAGGCAAAATCCCTATAATATCTCCGACATTGAATGAATCCATATCTCTTTCGGCAATTTCAATTATCCCATGTTCCTGAGATAACCCTTTTACAAAAGCGTCAGGAATCGGAGCTCCCCATCCTTCGTTATTAATCCGAACTGGATATCCGTAGATGGTCTTTCCGTTTTTATCAGTGATTCTTTCTTTCGAAAGATGAACACCGCCCCCATAAACAATTATTTCATTCCTTTTGTTATGCTTAGCTACGACAGGGGAAGCCAGTGCGACGGCAATATCTTCGAAAGAACAACTTCCCAAAACAGCTTGCATAACATCGTAAAAGACAAAATTCCCGGGCCGAATTTCATCAACCCCTTCAAAATCTTCGGCTAATGAAATCGAAGGTGTATCTCCGATTGAAAGGAGGATATTTCCATATTTTTTCATAAGAAATTCTTTAACCCTGTTCATTCGGGAAAGAACATCCTTATGAATACGAATAATTTCCTCCGGACCTTCCGCGTGATAGGTATGTCCGGAATGAGTCAGAATTCCAATTAGAGAAATATTTTCCGATTTTTCAATTGCCGAAGCTACTTTTTCTATTTCCTCAATATCTCTGTCATCAATTCCGGCACGATGATAACCTGCGTCTATTTTAATAAAGGCGTTAACAGACCCGGATAGAAGAGAATCTAACTTCTCAACACTTTCCTCATTTTCAAATAGAAGATTCAAAACAGACTTTTCGGATATCCTATTTATCTTCTCCCATTCCAAATAATTAACTGGGAAAGCAACTGTAATATCTTTCCAACCGGCGTCGGAAAAATACTCTGCCATATCTACTGAAGAGACGGTTATTTTCTCTATTCCCAATTCGGAAAACCATTTCCCTATTTCAATTGATTGATGAGTCTTGAAATGTGGTCTGAGAGATAGATTATTGGAATCCGCCTTTGATTTTATTCGACGAATGTTTCTTAAACATTTCTCCTTATCCAAAAGGAGAGTAGGCTTTATTATTTTCATAACTCACTATTTATTATCCGAAATTCCTTCGGCAAGAAAATTAACAAAAGGTTTCG
This sequence comes from uncultured Ignavibacteriales bacterium, assembly GCA_942492055.1. GTDB lineage: Bacteria > Bacteroidota > Ignavibacteria > Ignavibacteriales > Melioribacteraceae > CALODP01. Next base: position 14,306 of record CALODP010000003.1, read on the forward strand.
AAACATGATAATATTCCATGATGATATCTGTTAAATTCTCCGTTGTAATAACATCATGCTTCTCATTTCCAAGTACATAAAACTGTTTATTATAAATAATTGGGTTCTTTTCAGCGAAATAGACAAACTCTTTTGGAATTCTGCGGTTCTTTTCTCCGAGAACATCTCCGAAAATACTTCGGAATTTCTTATCATTTATTATTTCGGAAAAATCGTTCTCTTCTTCCGAAATGAATTTTCTGAGATTATTCAGCTCACCCGATTTAAGAATATGAGCTCCCGCGTAGAATTTTATTCCGGCTTGGGATAACTCCAGATAATATCCGGGAATTGTATAATTTTTCCTTCCACCGGATGAAATTACTGCCGAAGCGTGAGTTTTATAGGGAGATTTATCTTTGCTAAAACGTACATCCCTATATATTCTGAAAATTGCTTCCTTTGGTGTCAACTGAATTTTCTCATCATCCATAAACACTCTATGAAGGATCTCTTTCATAAATTGCTCGAAAGGATGTTTAACTGAAGTTTCATATCTTTGTTTGTTTTCGGCAAACCATTCGCGATTATTATTCTCGGATAGTTCTGAGAAAAAAGAGACAAAATCATTTGTAAAATAAGTCATTGGGTTTTCCTTTCGAAAAATGGGCTGTTCCCAAGATAAATGAATAAAAAGAAAAAGGAAAGGAACAGCCATTTGAAATCTATTTCGGGGAATGAAGCGCTATTTTATTTCCTTCCGTATCAAAAAAGATTGCCATATAACCATTATCATCACTAATTAATGTTTTTTTCATGATTACTTTTCCACCGGCATCCTCGATTCTATCCAGAACGACACTCAAATCCTCTCCGGCACTGAAATATATCAAAGTACCGGTTGATGAGGGAATATATCCTTTACCCTGACATAAGGACCCGCTTACTACTCCTGGCTCAAATGGGAAAAAAGACATTTTCACTCCCATTATTTCGGTAAACTCCATTTTTAAATCGAGAATAGTGCTGTAAAATTGTGTAGCTCTATCAATATCGGAAACAGGTATTTCGAACCATGATATTACGTTCTCCATGATCGCCCCTTTTTATTGTGAATGATAATTTGGGAACAGATTATTATCCCGAATAATTCCCAAGAATGGTTCGATTCATAAAAAGATATCTAATAGTGAGGATTTCTATTTCGATGTAACCGAAAACAATACTGCTAAAGCTTTTCGATTATCCGAAATGAATAATATGATGTTGATTTTGAAAAAATGTCAGGGAATTTATTTTTCGAAATAATCCACTTCGAATAAATTGATGAGCTCCCTTGTCCCCAGAACTCCGATTTTACTATTGTTTGTGAGAACAATTATTGTTTTTTTATCTTTCATCGATCTGATAAAATATGATCTGAATCCCTTCCACCAACCGTTGTGAAAAATAATCATTGATCCGTCGGGGCGCATATTTACTCTCCATCCGTATCCGTAATTATCGTGCGGATATAATTCCTTGTGCCCGAGAAAATATGACTCGTCTATTAATTCTTTCTTCACAAGCGTCCCTTTTCGCAAAGCCTGATCGAATTTATAGAGGTCTTCCACAGTTGAGTAAATTCCTTTATCCCCAACAACACCGTTCAGATATGTATTTTCCGCTTTTCTTCGTTTGGATATGTAACCTTTGACCTTATGATTATTCTCTTTCTCTTCCGCTTTACAATAGACATCCGTATTATACATTCCAAGTGGAACAAATATTTCACTTTCCATAAAATCGGAATAAGATTTCCCGGAAACCTTTTCTATAATCGCGCCGAGAAGAGCATAATTTGTATTGCAATAATTATAATGACGATTGGGAGAATAATATTTCTTCGGTTGCTTCTTAATCATCATCTCCACAACATCAGTATTTGTTATCGCAGAGTCGCGGTTAGTCCAATATTCATCGGCAAAATAGAAATACTCCGGCAAACCGGATCGATGAATGAGAAGTTGATGGATTGTGATATTATCATATGGAAATTCGGGAAAGAATTTCCGCAAGCTATCCTGAAAAGTCAGTTTTCCCTGCTGTGCCAGAAGCAAAATTCCATAAGCGGTAATTGGTTTGGAGACAGAGGCCAACTGGAATTTGGAATTTGTTTTCAAAGAATCTTTTGTTCTTCTTTCCGAAAACCCGAAAGCGTTTTTGTAAACCACATTTCCTTTTTCGGCAAACAGAACAGCCCCATTAAAAGAACCGTATTTATATCTCCTGCTGAAAAATCTATCTATTTTCTTTGATAGTCTTTCTTTTTCCTTAAGATCTATTTGGGGTATTACTTCCTCTTTCTTTTCAATTTTAACATCCTCTCTGCAAAAGGGGAGAAGCATTATGAAAAAGAGAGCAACTATTATTTTCCTTATCAATCCGATACCATTAAATTTCATGTCGAAGCGGCAAAAATATTAAAACTTATTGTCAGAATCATTTTTCGGAGTTATTTTCCTAAAACTATTTTCAAAAAACTGAGTGAGAGACAAAAAAATGATAAACCCCGGAATCAAATTAATTATCGGTTTATTTTTGTTATCCTTTATAGCTTGTTCATCAGTCGAACAAAATCCGGAATATGTTAAAGAGATAAATAACTGGCACAAAGAGAGAATAGAAAACCTCAAGCGTCCGACAGGCTGGCTTTCCTTGGTAGGATTACACTGGTTAAAGGAGGGAAAAAATAGCTTCGGATCGTCTAAAACAAACGATATTGTAATGATTGATAAACTCCCCGCAAAAATAGGAACAATAATTTTGCAAGAAGGAAAACTTACGGTAGAACTTGGAAAGGAGAGCGGTGTATTAATAGATAGCGCACAAATTTTTACCTCTGAATTAAAAACCGACGCGGATGAAACTCCTACAATAATGTCTTACGGTTCGTTGAATTGGTATATAATTAAACGGGGCGAAAATAGATATGGAATAAGAGCAAAAGATAGCGAAAATGATTTGCGAGTAAATTTTCCGGGAATTGAACGTTACCCGGTAGATGAGAAATGGAAAATCGACGCAAAATATATACGATATGCTCCGCCAAAGAAAATTTCCGTTCCAAGCGCAATCGGAACAGTATCGGAAGATCTTTCTCCGGGCAAATTAGTCTTTAATATCGGATCAAAAGAATATGAATTGGACGCGATGGATTCAGGAGATCAATTATTTATTGTATTTGCCGATCAAACTAACGGAGAAACAACTTACGGAGCCGGACGTTTCTTGGTTGTAGATAAACCTCAAACAGGGGAGTTGACAAAAATAGATTTCAATATGGCTTATAATCCTCCATGCGGATTTACTCATTTCGCAACATGTCCGTTACCTCCGAAAAATAATATGATGAAAGTAAAAATAGAAGCCGGAGAAAAGGCGTTTGCTCACAGTCATCACTAAACTATTGAAAAAAGAAAAGGCTGTCCGTATCAGACAGCCTTTTCAGTATTTATCATATTATTATATATATTCTTAAGGAATTTTCGCGAACGCTTCTTCCAAATCGGTGATTATATCATCCGCGTTTTCAATACCTACAGAAAGACGAACCAACCCATCGGTAATTCCGGCTTCTTCTCTGGCTTCTTTCCCCATTGTAAGATGAGTCATGCTAGCGGGATGCTGAATAAGAGTTTCAACTCCTCCCAAACTAACAGCCAATTGGCAGAATTTAACCGAATTCATGACTATTTTTCCGGCTTCAATTCCATTTGCTAATTCAAAAGAGATCATTCCCCCGGGACCATAATGTTGCTTCAATCCTATTTCATATTGAGGATGACTTTTGAGTCCTGGGTATTTAACCCATTTCACTTTAGGATGATTTTCGAGCCATTCGGCAATCTTCATTCCGTTG
>CALODP010000004.1:0-90124 GCA_942492055.1 uncultured Ignavibacteriales bacterium
AATTAGGAGATATTCTGGTATCGATTAAAAGTCTTTTGCACAAAGGACATATTCTTAGTGAATATATGAATCATATTGATGACATTGACATCCATACCATTGTAAATGCGGCTAAAGAAGGAGACTATGCAGCTCTATTATTTGTTAATAAGCTAGGGCATATATTAGGACGAAATATTTCCAAAACCATAGGATTATTAAATCCGGAGATGTTAATTCTGGCAGGTGATGTTGCTGAATTGGATGAATTAATTATTGAACCAGTCCGAAAGGTAATTGAGATGGAGATTTTATCTCTCAGTAGTCAGAGTTTAATTATAAAGACAGTTCAATATGGGAACTTATCTGTAGCAATAGGAGCCGCTTCTCTTGTATTAAGTGAATATTTTGATGTCCCATTGTTAGTATAAAATCTTAAGAATGTGCAACATCCGAAAAATCTGTACGTGAAAATTTTATTTCAAAAGAAACAAGCGGCCTCATTAGAGTGACCGCTTGTTTTTTATCAACTCTATAGATCCCTCTCTCATTACTAAAATCCCATTATTGTATAGAATACAGCACAAAAATTGACTTAGCGGTTATAGCGAAAAATTATTTTGAAAAGTATATTCTTTTTTAGAATATTTTATTTGCAAATAAACATTAGATTGGTTAGTTTTGAGCCGTAAACTGGTGATAAGCGCTAGTTATGGTATTAGTGATAATTTAGAATATGAATATACGTGCTAAATTAAGACAAAAAGTTAGTTGTGTTGTGAGTTACTAACGGAAAACGATACAATAATTCACATTTCCGAAATATAAGTGGATTTAAGATGGCAAAAAAAGGCAAGGTGATGAGTCGAAAGATATTACTATCATTCGCATTTCTATTTTTCTTCAGTTCGCTATTACACGCGCAAACAACCGGAAAGATCTCCGGCAAAATAATTGATAAAAAAGACGGATTGCCGTTAATCGGCGTGAATGTTCTGCTTGAAGGGACAACATGGGGCGCTGCGACAGATATTAATGGTGACTTTTTTATAATTAATATTCCTCCCGGAACATATCAATTAAGAGCTCAGATGCTTGGATATGAAACTGTTATTATTCAAGGAATACAGGTTTCTGTAAACAGAACAAGCAATCTCGAAATTGAGATGGGGGAAGGAACAATTGAATTAGGGGAAGAAGTAGTTGTTACTGCTGATAAAGTATCTTCTAAAAAAGATCAAACCGGTTCTATAAGAAATGTTTCTACTGATCAGATAAAAGAACTTCCTGTTGATAATTTGGGTGAAGTTGTAAATATGCAAGCCGGAGTTGTAAAAGGACACTTTCGTGGTGGTAGAAGCAATGAAGTCTCTTATATGGTTGATGGTATGTTAGTGAATGAGTCATTTGCTAGCAATGGTAAAGCTGTTGATGTTGAAAAAGAAGTAGTTCAGGAAGTAGAGGTTATTACCGGTACATTTAATGCAGAATATGGTAATGCCATGAGTGGTGTTGTTAATGCAATAACTAAAGATGGTGGGAATGAGTTTCATGGTTCGGTTTCCTCGCATATTGGTGGATATCCTACAACTCATCATGATGTATTCATTGGAATGAATAAAGAAGCGAAAGATTATATTCGAAATACCGATTATCGTTTCTTCTTAAGTGGTCCAATAGTGCCTAATACGGTTTCTTTCTTAGTTAATGGTCGCTACCAAAATAGTGATGGCTATTTAAATGGTATTCGTCGATTTAATGTCGATGATTACAGTATTTTCTCAAATCAGAAAGAATCATGGTATTCGGAACATAACGGTGATGGTAAGTATGTTCCAATGAATGGATCCGAAGCGTATTCGATTTTTACGAAATTCTCATATAAGCCTGTTACTGCAATCAGAACAGCTATCTCTTACTCAAAAAACAACGAAGAATATCAAGGTTACAATCACAGTTATAAATATAATCCCGGGGGAATGCCTACAACATATCATGAATCTGATTTACTCTCTCTCCACTGGAACCATACGTTAGGCAAATCCTTATTTTATGAGATAAAGGCGTCATACCTCAATGATTTTACAGGCTATTATGTCTATGAAAATCCTCTTGATCCCAAATACGTTCATGATATTTATTCAAGGAATGACCCCGGGTTTTATACAGGCGGACAAAGTAAGTCGCATATAAAGCGTACTTATAAGGACCTTAATTTCAAGTTTGATATCACATGGCAAGCGAATAAGAATCACACTTTGAAGAGTGGTATTCAGTTTATTCAGCATGATATTGATAATCAAGCTTCTTCTATTAGAAATTCATTCCTCGGTTCCGGCCTAGAAACAGTATCCTATTTTGATTCAATAAAAAATAAATATGTTTTCCCGAATTACAATCCTGAAATCCTTTCCGATTCTTCATTGTATTCGGATATATATAAAGTTAAACCGAGAGAAGGCGCATTCTATATACAGGATAAAATGGAATTCGATGATATGGTAGTTAACTTAGGCGTAAGAGTAGACTACTTTGATCCGAATACAGTTTATCCGACTAACCCAAGAAATCCATCCAATATGATAAGATTCCCTGACAATCCTGAGAAAATGAGTTCTTATCCAAAAGCCGATCCACATATTCAGGTTAGTCCTCGTTTAGGGTTATCTTATCAGTTGGGGGATGCCGCTCTTTTAAGATTTGCGTACGGACATTTTTTCCAAATGCCTCCTTTATACGCATTATATGACAACCATTCCTTTGTTGTATCTCCAAAAGATTTTGAAACAACAATGGGAAATCCTTTAGTTAGACCGCAGAAAACAGTTCAGTACGAAATCGGATTGTGGCAACAACTTATGGATGGTATGGGCTTAGAAGTTGCAGTATTTTATCGCGACATTTATGATCTGTTAGGGACTAAGATTATCGCTACTTACAACCAGGTCAACTATGGTTTATATACTAATAAAGACTATGGTAACGCAAAAGGGTTGGAAGTTAAATTTGATTATGTGTTGGATAATTTTACAGTCTTTGTTAATTATACTCTGCAGTACACTAAAGGAAATGCAGATAATCCGACCTTTAGCTTTAACCGTGCCGGTAATAGTATTGATCCGGTTAACAGACTCATCAGAATGAGTTGGGATCAAAGACATACATTAAATGCATCTGTCGGATACAATACAACAGGATTTGGAGCTACCTTAACAGGATATCTTAATAGTGGTACTCCTTATACATGGGAGCCTATATCCGAAAGTCCGTTGGCTAGAGTTAATCTATTCCCAAACAATTCACCTAAGCCAACAACAGTTTCTTTGGACTTAAGCGCTTATTATAACGTTCTATCAATTGACAATTATAATATACGATTAACACTCCTTGTTAAGAATCTTTTGGATACTCTTAACGAAGAAGGAGTATACAATAAAACCGGTAGAGCCTATAATGATATTGTAAGACCAAGTGATGTTGAAGGGCATAAGAGTGACTTCAATACTTACTATGATAGAATAAAAAATCCGGCTATGTATTCCGCACCTAGAGAAGTAAAATTAGGTTTGGAATTCAGTTTCTAAAATGATGATAAAGATTATTAATAAATATTTTGAGAAGGCAACCAATCCAGGAAAAGAGATATGAAATTCAGATCAATCATAAGAACGATACTGCTAATTGAAATTATTTTCTCGATCGGCTTATTTGCTCAGGGGAAACCTTATGAAGGACCGAAAGATCCTGCGGGAGACAGATCAGCTGAAAGGGAAGGATGGATGTCTGGAAACAGAGTTTATTTATATTTCCAAAATACAACCGAATTATCAAATTGTTGTGGTACACAATATTCAAGATGGCCTAATAATGATGAAGGTGTACCGATGACTGACGGTGTTGGTCTGTTGATAGGTTCTAAAGTGTATTTGGAAAACGATACTATCCCTGTTACAGATTTAAGTAAAATAAAATCGGGAGTCGGTTTGGATACATTATATTATATCCAGACAAGCTATCGTGAAGAAATGGATAGAGATAGAAACGGAACAATTGAATGGGGCTTAGAGCCTGTTCCGGGATATAATAACCCTAATAATGAATATGTAGCGATGAGTCATTTGCCTGATTCATGGCCAACAAACGGCTGGCCTGCAAATGGTGATGAATTAATATGGCCGGGTGAATGGAATGGACGTTTTGGTCGAGGTGTCAAATATGCTGATCAGGAAACATATTTCGTAGCAAATGACGCTCAGGATCAAGAGTATCTGCAATCTAATCGTAGGGTGAAATATTATCCTCGTCCCGGTGTGAAAATCGGGGATAAGAATCCTGATGTTACAACTCAATTCGGTGCTCCTTGGGGTGGTTTGGGATTAAGAGTTGAAACAAGAGGGTTTCAATGGAGTAATCCGCAGGCTCGCGACGCGATTTTCTGGGAATATAATATCGCAAATATTTCAGATTACGATTTAACTGAAGTAGCCTTCGGTTATTGGGTTGATAATGGAATCGGTGAAAATGAGCCGTATGATGATCTCGGTTATTTCGATAAAACATTGGATTTAGCTTATTCCTGGGATATTGATGGAATAGGAAAAGGTGGCTTGAAGACCGGTGTTATGGGATTTGCTTATTTGGAAAGCCCCGGGTTGCCATTTGATAATGTCGATAATGATGATGACGGTCTTGTTGATGAGATGCGTGATAATCATGCAGTTGCTAAAGTTGGCCCTCAAGATGGTATTGTTGATTTACAAAAATTCTTGGATTTCTATCATTTGAAAGTTGAAGATCTTAAAGAGCACTGGGATGCTGATGAAGATCAAGACTGGGAAGATGGCAAAGACGAAAACGGTGATGGGATTTATCAGGAAGAAGAATATTATGGCGATGATGTTGGTCTTGACGGTGTTGGTCCGTTAGATTTGAATTATACCGGTCCTGACGCTGACGGTACGGAATGTAATCATATGCCTGATTTCAAAGAAGGGGTTGGTGCCGAGCCAAACTTTGCCAGCGTTGATATTTCCGAATCGGATATGATTGGTTTAACAACATTCCAATTATTCCAAGTCCCTAGCCATAATTCCGAAAAAGATTGGTTTAGAGATGATAAAGGTTTGTTCCATCGTATGACTTCAGATGAATTGATGGAGTTCTCCGGTTCAGTAACAAACTTGGTAGAATTCTTTGCTTCTTCACCATTCCCATTATTCCAGGGAAGAACCGAACGTATTTCGATGGCTTTGATTCATTCATTTGATGAAATCCCTTATGGAGTCACTAATCCTAACGTTCCGGTTTTGTTTAGAAATAAAGAAGTAGTTCAAGCTATTTATGAAAAAGATTATAGATTTGCTCAACCACCTAAATTACCTACACTGACAGCCACGGCTGGGGACGGCAAAGTAGTTTTGAGTTGGAATGATATTGCTGATACAAAAACAAGAGAACCTCTCTTAAGAAATACAAATGACTTTGAAGGTTATAAGCTATTCAAAGCCTCCGATAAATTCTTTGCTGATGTAGAAGTAATTACAGATGGTTTCGGTACCCCGATCTTTAAAAAACCGGTTTATCAGTGCGATCTAATTGACGGAATAAATGGTTTTACAGATTTCGGTTTGATCAATGGTGTTGCTTATTACTTGGGCTCGGATAATGGAGTAAAACATTACTACGTTGACGAAGATGTTGATAATGGTGTTACATATTATTATGGGCTTGTAGCATACGATTACGGTATTGCAGATGTGGGTGGTGGAATTACACCATCGGAAAATAATCTGGTAGTTGATCTTGATGAGGCTGAAAATATTCGTGATTTGGGTATAAATGTTCAAGTAGTTACTCCAACTCCAAAAGCATTAGGATATGTTTCCCCTGATATTGAACTTCTGGAATCTTCTCTTACGGAAGAAAAGGCAAGCGAAGTTACAGTCAAAGTTGAAGATTTTATGAATGTTAAAGAAAATCATTCATACAAGATTAAGTTTACATCCAAGGTAGTTGACAGTTCCCGTGGAGATAATAAGAGAAGTGAATATGACCAATTATTCGTTACTAATGGTTATCAAGTATTTGATATAACTGACGGAAAGGAAACTATTGTCTATGAAGAGCTTCCCGATAGTGCGAATAATAAATCAGGTAATTTAATCTTCGGCCGAGAAAGAGGATGGCCGGCAGAGACATTCTATTATCCGAACGAAAAGGATATCTATTCTGATATATTCGACGGTATTCAGGTTAAGATGTACAAGGAAAATGTTGAACCAACTTATGATATGGTTAATTCCGGATGGCTTATTGGAGATTCTAAGGTGAGAATACGCCCAAGTGAAGTAGAATCGAAATACTTTCCATGGGAATATAACATAGTTTTTACTGATAATCCTGAGGAATATACTTCAAAGCTAACTTTGGTGAGACAAGTATTTGATTATGACAATTCTTCTTTGAGTTCGAGAGATATTTTACTCAACCAGAAATTTAATTTCTATGTTGAAAACAGATCATTCAAAGATGAAAATGGTGAATTCGTCAAACTTGACTTAGTTGTATATGATAAGAACCGAGATGGAATATTCGAAAAAGATATGGATTACGTTCTTGCCGGACATACTGTAATTGATGGAGACAGAATTCGTTGGGGTGGAACAGTAATGGCAATCGATTTCTTGAATGTAGCTTCTGAAGAGCAAAACGCAAAACCTAACGATGTATACAGGCTTACTTTCGATGCACCGTTATCGGAAAGAGATTCAATTGTCTTCAAAGTGAATCCGGCAAAAGATCTGGATGCTGATAAAGTTGATGCGGATATGAATAAAATCAGAGTTGTTCCTAATCCTTATGTTGCGACAAATAGAATGGAACCGGCGTTATCAAACTCGCAATTAAATCAAAGAAGAAGATTGTTATTTACAAACATTCCTGCTGAAAGTACAATTAGAATATTCACGGTAAGTGGAGTGCTAATAAGAGAATTGAAAGTTGAAAATGCTCCGGAAAATGGTTCCGTTCATTGGGATATGTTAACGAAAGAAGGTTTGGAAATAGCAGCCGGTATGTACATCTATCATGTTAAATCAGATAGAACCGGTGATGAAAAAATCGGCAAGTTCGCTGTAATAAAATAGTACACTTTATTTAGTTGATAAGAATAATTAGTAATTGAAAATAAGGTGAATCCGTGAAACGAAACTTAGAAATATTCAATAAAGTAATTGTGATGTTTTTGATTGTATGTTCTATTACTTATGCGCAAAAGCCGTATAGAACAGGAACAACAATAGCGAACTTCTTAGAAGTCGGCTATGGATCCATAGGTAATTCTTTAGGGGATGCATATGTGAGTAGAGCAAATGATGCTTCCTCTATTTATTGGAATCCTGCCGGTCTTGCAAAAATGGAAAAAAGTGAGGTTGAATTTGCATTTCAACCTTGGTATGCTGATATCAATACTTCATTCGCATCTACCGGAATAGTAATTCCGGGAATAGGAACAGTGGGAGCTTCCTTAATATATATGGATTTCGGCGAGATGGATGTTACCACACTTGATATGCAAAATGGAACAGGTGAAAAATTTTCCGCTAGTGATATGGCCTTTAGTATTGCTTACGGTAGAAAATTAGCCGATTGGTTTTCATTCGGTGTATCCGCAAAATATATTAGTTCTAATATATGGCATTCCACGGCAACAGCATTTGCGGTTGATATGGGTGTTTTAATCGATACGAAATTCTTTTCACCCACCGGTGAAAATGAGCAAGGGATGAAAATAGGTATGAGCATTTCCAATTACGGTACGGAAATGCGATATGACGGATTGGATCTACTTAATACAATTGATCCGACTCCAGGTGAAAAAGGTGATTATAAGGACGTTCCCGGACAATTCAAATTACAATCTTGGGAGCTCCCGTTGATATTTAGATTAGGTTTTACATTGACTCCTATATACACAAGTGAACACAGAGTCTTTTTGTCAGTCGATGCGCTTCATCCGAATAATAACAGCGAATCAGTTAATGTCGGGTTGGAGTATAAATATGTTCTGCCAACTTTCGGAGAGTTATCCTTCCGTGGTGGGTATAAAGGTATATTTATGAATGAATCTGATTACGGATTCTCAGCTGGTATAGGTGTATTGACTTATTTACTCCATAATCAAGGTATACAAATAGATTATGCTTATCGTCAGCATAAGACACTTGGTGGCACCCATTCTTATGGAGTAAGTTTATTTTTCTAGCATGATTGTTACACTTAATAAAATAAATGCGTCAACCAAATTAACCTTATTAACAACTAAGGAGGTCTTTCAATTATGAAAAGAGCAATCCTATTTTTAGCGTTCTCTCTATTTGTTGTTTCGAGTGTTTTTGCTCAAACTACAGTAGAGGTATTCAAGAACAACCGTATCCAGTTTGGTGGAGAGACAGGAAACGTTGATCCTGTTATCAACCTTGATGGAAACAGAGAAATTGCGAGAAAATTCTACAAAGGTGACGGTCAAATACCTGAGAGTGTTTTTGATGCTCCTGTTAGAATTAAAGCTCACATTACATTAAAACCGGTTATGGTAGATGATACTACTATGGCTGATCCGTATTTAAGAACCGGTTGGGTTTATATCAGTGCCATTGGTAGTGATGATAAGTTCGAATTAGGTCGCTTTATTACCACATTTGGCGGTAAGCTTGATTATGACTTAGATATCACTTCTGCAACTGGGTTAATTAAAAATGATTTCCAGATTTACTTGAAAGTTGACACTTGGGCAAATCCTGCTCAGGAAGCATCAATGGAATTTGTATTTACTCCTGATAATGACGTTGTTACTCCATTCTGGATTGGGAATGTTGTTGGTGGAGCTGGTGGACAATCACATGAGTTAACGGATGGTAGATTTGAAAATGACATTAATATTCCTGCTGACGTTCAGGATTTTGGTATTTCATATACTGCTACCGGTCATGGCGGAGATCAGACTAACGAAATTACAAACACAATCTATGTAGATGGTACTGCTATTTATAGCTTTGAGCCATGGAGAGATGATTGTGAAGATTATTTAGTAAATAATCCATTAATTACTTCCGATGACGACAAAGAATGGTTTAGCACTCCAAGATCCGGATGGTGCTACGGTGCTCCGGTATTCCCTACAATTATTTCAAATGATGCTTTACAAAATCAGTTAAATGCTGGTAATCATAATATCAGATTCGAGCCAAATATGACACCATCTAACGATTCTGTTCAGACATGGTGGAGTGTTTCCGGTTTTGTTTATGGTGGAAAAAATGAAAGTGCCGGTGGCGCTACAAAAATTGATGTAACTGGTCCTGGTGCAAAAGATTTCTTATCACAGGAAACTGAAATCGCTGTTAGAATCGATTTGGTTAATAACAACGATTATTTGATTCATGGTGCATCTGCCAATGTTCAAGTTGGAGCAGAAGATGGAATCTTATTCTCGTCAGATAAAGATACATGGAGTAATCCGTTAACTGTAGATATGAAAAGTGCTTCGTCACAAATCTGGATGAAGGCAACTAAAGCTTCTATTTACAATGTAACTTTCACAGACGCAGCTGGTGCTTTGGCTTCTCCTGCAGCAATGGAAGTCAGAATTAACGAAAACTTCGCTAGATATGCAACTGCAACCGCAACAGATTCTTGCGGTGATAATGAAGCTCCAAGATTTGCTATTGATGGAAACTTCGGAACAAAATGGTGTAGCAACCACCAAAAGCCACCTTATGATATCAAAATAGCTTTGGATCAGGCTAGAGATCTTAATTACTTCGTTATTTATCATGCCGGTAACAATGAAGAGACTAAATTTAACACTGGTGATTTTGATGTTATGGTACATAACACAGCTACTGGTCAGTGGGAAACTTTCGCAGAAGTTAGAGATAATTTCGATGACGAAAGAGGAAACATTACTTATCATTATAATGCAACAGCAGTGAATGCTGATAGCGTTATTATGCACTTAATCACTCCTCAGGCCGATGGTGGTACAGTTGCTCGTGTTTATGAAATCGAATTCTACAAAACCGATTCTCCTGTTTCTGTAGAAGATGGACATAATCCTGGTATTCCTGAAGCGTACAATGTAGCTCAGAATTATCCGAATCCTTTTAATCCATCTACAACTATTGAATTCTTTACTCCAAACAGAGCTTCCGTTGACGTGAAAGTATTCAATATCCTTGGTGAATCTATCTCTACACTATTAAGTGGTGAAGTTAATAGAGGAACCCATAGATTGAACTGGAATGGTACAAATAGCCAGGGAATGAAAGTTGCCGGTGGTATCTATTTCTACAGTGTTAAGTTCAAAGATGAATTCGGTAACAAAGCTCTTATCACAAAGAAGATGATTTTATTACCATAAGATTTTTCTGAAATATATATACCTCTTTAATGGCGAGGATGAAAACTCCTCGCCAGTTGATTACTTAGTGTTCTATCCTGTTTGAATTTCGTATGAATATAAATCGTGTGCATAGTTTGTCTACTTATAAGGTGTTTTTACATGAACTTTGGAAATTTTTCAAAAAATAATAAAGAATATATAATAGATAATGTAGCTACTCCATCTCCCTGGATTAATTATTTATATAATGGGAAATATTTCGCTACCATCTCTAATAATGGTGGTGGGATTAGCTATTTCAAAAGCCCTTTACATGGTAGAATTACCAGATACAGAATTAATGATGTTCCTCATGATCGCCCTGGAAAATATATTTATGTAAAGGATAGAGAAACCGGTGAAATATGGAGTTTAACATGGCAACCGGTCGGAAAGAATCTTGAGGCTTATGAAGTTGCACACGGATTCGGATATACGAGGGCTGAAGCTGATATTAACGATATTAAATCGGAAGTAACATATTTTGTTCCTCAAGATGAAAATATGGAAATATGGAAAACAATTCTTAGGAATAATTCCTCTAAATCTCGTAAACTATCAATCTACGGATATGTCGAATTTGCTCTTGGACACGCTATGGTTGATCTTATAAATCAATGCGATGATAAGCATTTCAACAGAGTTTATTTTGATGACAAACTTAATTCTCTTTTTGCTACAAAGACCTATTGGGTAACTGAAAATATGGGAACGCAACAACAAGAGAATAAAGCTTGGGATCAATGGGCATTTTTTACGGTAAATCAACCTGTTGCTGAATATGAAACGGTACGTGATAGATTTATCGGACTATATCGAAATGAAAATAATCCCGTAGCAATAGAAGAAGATAAAATGACTTCCACGGGAACTGATTTTGATAATGCGGTTGGTGCGCTCAGAGTTGATATTGAATTGCAACCCGGGGAATCGACTGATGTTATTTTCCGAATGGGTGTTATTGAGAAGGAGAATTTTGAAAATACCAAAGAAACTGTGCTAAACAAATATAATTCTCCCGAAGAAGCCGAGAAAGGTCTTGAAGCAGTTAAAGCCAAATGGGATTCACATTTTACTCATACAAAAGTGGAAACGCCTGATGAGAATATTAACAGATTTATGAATTACTGGATCCCTTATCAGGCAAAAGTCGCATTTGATGTAGGTAGAGTTGCAAGCTTTTATTATTGGGGAATTGCACGCGGGTTTGGCTTTAGAGATACATCACAGGATACTATTGCTGTTACAATTTCTAATAGTGATCTTGCCAGAGAAAGAGTACTTCTTTTATCACGACAGATATTCAATGATGGTAGATCATATCATCATTTTCATAAAGATGGTCAAGGGGAAACAACCAAACACTGCGATGATCCGTTATGGTTTATTCTTGCCGTTACTGACTATATTAAAGAGTCAGGTGATTTTGAGTTGTTAAATAGCATACAGCCTTTTGCGGATGGTGGGGAAGCTACAGTTCTCGAACACATGATGCGAATAACACAATTCGTAAAAAATAATTCCGGCAAACACGGATTACCGATTTTCGGACGTGGTGATTGGAACGATACACTTGATTATATCGGTGGTGATGACGGTGGCGAAAGTGTTTGGGGTGGAATGTTCTACACCGCAATGTTGAATTACTTGATAGAACTTCTAAATACTCTAAAAGAGGAAGAGAAGGCGAATCAAGTTATAGAAATAAGAGATACTCTTGTTCAGGCAATTGAAGAAAATTGTTGGGATGGTGATTGGTATATCAGAGCCTTTGGAGGTAATGATAAGAAAATTGGTTCTAATGAAAATAAATTCGGTAAGATATTCTTAAATACTCAATCATGGGCTGTTGTTGCTAATCTCAATGATAAGGATAAGTTAACAAGGGCAATGGATAGTGTGAAGAGTGAACTTGATACGGAATACGGTCCGAAAATCTGTGCTCCGGCATACACGGAAATTGATAAGGAAATTGGATTAATTACCAGATGTGTTAAGGGGAAAAAAGAAAACGGAGCAGTATTCTGTCATCCTACTACTTGGCTCATTCAAGCGGAATGTTTATTAGGGCGCGGTGAAATGGCTTACGATTATTACAAGAAAATGTTGCCAAATAATGTAGAATCTGATATTTTCCATGCCGAACCTTATGTTTATTCGCAATACATTACAAGTGATGAACACCCGACGGCTGGACGAGCAAGTCATTCGTGGCAAACAGGTACTGCTGCTTGGATGTATAGAATTGGTGTTGATTATCTATTGGGTGTTAGAGCTACTTACCACGGATTGCTTGTCGATCCTACTATCCCTATGAAGTGGGATACTGTAAAATTCGAAAGAATTTTCCGTGGAAAGAAATATACTATAGCAATTGAAAATCTTAATCATGTGGAACATGGTGTTAAAGAAGTTTATCTTAATGGCACGAAACTGGACAGCAATATTCTTCCTGTAATTGAAGAAGATGAATGTGTTGTTCGTGTTGTAATGGGATAATTCTTTAATGTGCGTTAGAAAGGGAATATAGATGAAAAGATATGAAAATAATCCTGTGGTTTCACGGGAAGATGTGCCATATATAAACGAGAGAGCTTACGACGTCTCATCTGCATTCAATCCCGGTGCTATAAAATATGATGATAAATATATTTTACTACTCAGAGTCCAGAATCGTGGACGTGAGACATTTCTGGTAAAAGCGGTTAGTGATGATGGGAAAAAATTTGAGGTGGATAATACGATAGTTCATTTCGAAGGGATTGAAGAGGTAAAAGAAAGAATATATCATTGCTACGATGCCAGAATTACAAAGATAAATGACGAATATTATATAATGTTTGCAATGGATATGGAAGATTCATGCAAATTGGGACTAGCAAAAACAATTGATTTCGAGACTTACAAATTTCTCGGGATAGTATCCGAACCAAATAATAGAAATGGTGTTTTGTTCTCGGAGAAAATTGACGGGAAATATGTAAGATTGGAAAGACCTAATAAAGTCAGTTTGGAAGATGGACCAGTTAGTGGAAATACTATTTGTATTTCCAAATCCGATGATCTAGTTAATTGGGAAAAATTCGGACAAGTTATGTCGGGACGTTTTCATTATTGGGATGAATTGATTGGGTCAGGTCCACCACCTGTGAAGACACGACATGGTTGGTTGCATGTTTATCACGGTGTTGCTACACATTTCAGCAGTTCCAATATATATCAGGCCGGTGTTGTATTGTTGGATGAAAAAGATCCTTCTAAAGTATTAGCACGCGGTAGCCAAAATATTATTGAACCCAGAGAGATGTACGAACTAGTCGGACAGGTCCCTAATGTCATTTTCCCCTCAGGTATGATTGTAATGGAATATGATGAGGAAGGATATGCTAAAGAAGAGTCTGATGTTTTTATCTATTACGGAGCAGCTGATACTTCTGTTGGTTTGGCAATAACAACAGTAAAAGAACTATTAAAATACTGTCACGAATAAATCTTAATTTTTCAAGGAAAGCATAATGGCAAATATTAGTGCACCTGTTAATGTTAATGGTAATACACAAGAGAATCCGAACTATACTTCGGCTTTAGTGGTGTTGACATCCCTTTTCTTTATGTGGGGATTTTTAACGGTTTTGAATGATATTTTAATTCCGCATTTGAAAGCGGTATTTACTTTGAACTATTTTCAAGCAATGCTTATACAGTTCTCTTTCTTTGGAGCTTATTTTATAGTCTCAATGCCTGCCGGATATTTGGTGAATAAATTTGGTTATAAGAACGGTATAATAATTGGACTGTTGACTTCGGGAATTGGTTGTATTCTTTTTTATCCGGCTGCCAGCTATATTTCTTACCCATTCTTTTTGATGGCATTGTTTATTTTGGCTTCCGGTATTACTATACTGCAAGTTGCTGCAAATCCTTATGTTGCAATTCTTGGGCCTGCACGAACCGCATCTAGTCGCTTAAATCTTACTCAAGCCTTTAATTCTCTCGGTACAACTTTGGGACCATTGTTCGGGGCAGCACTGATTTTATCTGCTGCGGTTAAGACTACCGAAGAAATGGCTGCAATGAGCCAGATTGAGTTACAAGCGCATAAATTGGCTGAAGCCACTTCCGTTCAAATTCCATATTTAGGATTGGCAGCTGTTTTGTTTATTATCGCTGCAATTATTGCTTCATTCAAATTGCCGAAAATTGAAGCGCAATCCGAAATGTCTGAAGATGGAAAAGAATCTTTGGATAATGTTTTCAAAAGCGCATGGAGCTATCCTCATCTTGTTTTAGGGGCAATCGGAATTTTCTTATATGTTGGCGCTGAAGTAGCTATCGGAAGCTTTCTTGTCAATTATCTTTCTGAAGATTATATCTTAGGAATAACTGAGGCCGAAGCCGGGCGTTTCATTTCCTATTATTGGGGCGGAGCGATGATCGGACGTTTTATTGGTTCTGCTTTACTTACTAAAATAAATCCTGGAAAAGCATTGGCTTTCAATGCCGGAATAGCATCATTGTTAGTAGTTATTACAATGTTAACTTTTGGTAATGTTGCTGCAGGAACTATCCTTCTCGTAGGTCTTTTTAATTCAATTATGTTTGCTAATATATTTACTCTTTCTGTTGAAGGATTAGGAAAACATACCGGACAAGCTTCCGGAATTTTGTGTGCTGCAATAGTTGGTGGTGCAATAATTCCTGTTGTTCAAGGACACATTGCCGATACGATTGGAATTCATCATGCTTTCGTTATTCCAGTATTGTGTTATTTGTATATAGTTTTTTACGGATTGAAGGGACACGCAATTAGAAAAAAAATCGCTTAATATTTCGGAAAGTTATTTAAATGAATAAAAGTGCAATTCTGTTATTTGTATTCGCTATTCAGGGATTTCTGTTCGCTCAAGAACAGAAGTTCCCTGTTCCTCAAATTGATTTTTCACCCAAAGGTTATGTTTGTTATAGAGCCGATCAGTTTCTAAAAGTCGACGGTAAGTTAGATGAACATGTTTGGCAAGATGCCGAATGGACTGAATATTTTGTCGATATCGAGGGGGACTCAAAACCATCTCCATATTATAAAACACGAGCAAAAATGCTGTGGGATGATAAATATTTCTATTTTGCTGCCGAAATGGAAGAGCCTCATCTTTGGGGAACACTGAAACAAAGAGATGCAGTAATATTTTGGGACAACGATTTCGAAGTATTCATAGATCCTGATGGAGATACACATAATTACTATGAGTTGGAAGTTAATGTATTTAAAACTGCTTGGGATTTGCTTCTTCGAAAACCTTATCGTGACGCTTCGGATGTTGCTATAGATTCTTGGGATATCCAAGGATTAAAAGTTGGAGTGGATGCCAGAGGTACAATAAATAATCCTTCTGATGACGATGCCGGCTGGACAGTTGAGCTTGCTATTCCATGGTCTGTTTTACAAGAAGTCGCGTTCAAGCCTACTCCGCCTAAAGACGGGGATCAGTGGCGAGTGAATTTCTCTCGAGTTCAGTGGGAACTTGAAATTGATAATGGCAAATATAAAAAGGCGATAAACCCTGAGACAAGGAAAACCTTACCTGAGAATAATTGGGTTTGGTCTCCTCAAGGAATTATTGCAATGCATTATCCGGAGATGTGGGGCTTTGTCCAATTCTCATATAAAGTTGCCGGCTACGGTAAAGACGAGTTCCAATTCAATAAAATAGAAAATGCGAAATGGGCTATGAGAAAGTTCTATTATGCTCAGAAGGACTATCATGAAAAGAATAAAACTTACGCCTTGGGAATCGATCAACTTAAAATAGAAGAAAAGGGTCCGGAAGGATATTCTTGGCCTCCTAATCTTTTTTCTAACGGAAGTATTTATGAGGCTCAAATAATAAATCGTGATGATAAAAAGGTTATAAAGATTTATCAGGATGGATTGGTTAAAGTAGAAGATTTATAATTTTACGGGAAATTTATGTTAGGAAGATTTTATAAAGTAGTTATAGTTGCTTTGCTTTTGTGTAATATTTTGTTTGCGCAGAATTCTATTAAGATAGATAAAGTTCTTGCGCTTAAGGTTCCAACCGGTAGTAGAACTTCTCTTTCGGAAGTAGATCCGATGGAGAAAGTATTAATTTCCGATAAATGGATAGTTCCTGCAAATGGAACTAGCTTTACATTCAACGATACTTCAAAATCAATATGGAAAGAAATTCATACGAATGATAAAGACTGGTTTGAAGATTCTCTTTTGTTAGGGGGCTATGCTTACTATAATTATCAATCTGATGAAGAGAAGATATTGATTCTTGAAGGAATGTCTTATCGCACTGTTAATGTAAACGGTGTTCCGCGAATTGGTAATGTATACGGGTTTAAGGATGATTACGAATCTTGGGAACCCCCGTTTAAGTATAGTTACATCCCTGTAAAAATCAAAAAGGGAAGTAATCATTTCTTATTCCAGTGTAATTACGGACAATTCAGAGCTACTTTGCATGAGCCGAAATCCGAAGTAGTCTTTAATGTTCTTGATCCGACAATTGCCGATGTATTTGTCGGAGAGAAATTTGAGAAGTTGGGTGCTGTTGTTGTGATTAACGCTTCTAATGAAGTTCGAAATAATTTGGTTATTGAAACAGAAACTTCGTGCGGTGAGATCAGAAGAACAAATGTTGGTAGAATAGATAAAGTTACATTGCGTAAAGTCCAGTTTGAGTTTGCCGGTGTGGTTCCTGATGTCAAAGGGGATATGGAAATTAAGGTCAGAGTATACGATGGTGATGATCTTTTGGACGAGAATGTTGTAAAAACCAGAGTCTTAAAAAAAGAAGAAACTTATCGCGAAACTTTTATTAGCAATATAGACGGGAGTTTACAATACTTCGCTTGTAATGAATCTCGCAATACTACAAAAGAACCGCAAGCTCTCTTTTTGGCGTTACACGGAGCAAATGTTGAAGGATTGGCGCATGCTTCTTCTTACTATCCTAAGAATTGGGGAAATATCGTTTCACCTACAAACAGAAGACCTTTCGGATATAATTGGGAAGATACCGGTCGTCTTGACGCTCTGGAAGTTCTAAGTTTAGCTAAAGAGAAATATAATGTTGATCCGAACAGAGTTTATTTGACCGGCCACTCTATGGGTGGACACGGAACATGGCATATCGGTGTTTGTTATCCGGATCAGTTTGCGGCTATCGGACCGAGTGCCGGCTGGATTTCTCTATGGAGTTATCGTTATAATGGTAATCGTAAAGAAGAGACCTCTTTGCAGGAAATCTATAAACGAGCAACAAAACAGAGTGACACATTTACACTTGCTGAAAATTATAAGCAATTAGGTATATACGCTATCCATGGGTTGGATGATAAAGTTGTTCGTGTCGATCAGAAGAGACAGATGTTTGATGAGTTGAAGAAATTTCATAATGATTTTGATTCGCATGAGGAACCTGATGCTGGGCATTGGTGGGATCATAACGATAAACCAGGTGCGGATTGTGTTGATTGGACTCCGCTATTTGATTTCTTTTCGAGGCACGCCAGACCTACTAAAGATAGAATCAGAACGATAAAATTTGCAACTGCAAATCCAGGGATCTCGTCAATAAATAATTGGATAAAGATTGATGCTCAAGAGAAGCAGTTCGATTTTAGTACAATAGATATTGTATACGAAGAAGGATGGAACAAGTTTATCGGATCCACAAAGAATATTCAGCGTCTTAGAATAGAAATGTTCGATTTGAAAGAAGGGGATACCGCAAAAGTTGAACTGGACGGTTCGGTAATAGAAAATATCGTAGTACCGGAAGATAAATATTTATGGCTGGAAAGAGCAGAGAATATATGGCAAGCTGTTGAAGCCCCTTCTTCAGAAGTAAAAAACGCCAATAGATACGGTTCATTTAAAGATATTATTAAGAATAATGTTGTTTTTGTATATGGTACTTCCGGTTCGAATGAAGAGAATGAATGGGCATATAACAAAGCACGTTATGATGCGGAAACATTTTGGTATCAAGGAAATTCTTCAGTAGAGGTAATTCCAGATTCGGAATATGATAGTGATAAGATGAAAGATAGAAATGTTCTATTGTACGGAAATTCCGAAACAAACTCGGTTTGGTCGGCATTGTTGGAAGATTCACCGGTTACAATAGATAGTGATAAGATTACCATTGGAGATAAAGAATTAATCGGAAAGGATCTTTCCTGTTTTATGATTCGTCCGAAAAAGGGGAGTGATGTTGCTTCTGTTGCTGTAATTGGTGGAACCGGACTGGAAGGGATGAAAACTTGTGACAGACGTCCTTTCTTCTTACCAGGCTTTTCTTTCCCTGATCTTACTGTATTTACTTCGGAAATAAGTTCTTCAAAGAATGGAGGAATTAAAGCTGCCGGATTTTTCGGATTGGATTGGTCTGTAAAGAATGGTGAGTTTGATTATGCCAAATAGACTTTTGACGATATTGCTACTATCGATAACATTATTTGTAGCGTGTAATAGTGTTCACAATGAATCCAATTTGAACCTTTCTGTGATGTCCTTTAATATAAGATATCGTAATAACCATGACGGAGAGAATAACTGGGAAAACAGAAGAGAAAAAGTTGTTTCAATCATTGCGGAAAATAAGCTTGATTTTGTCGGGCTTCAGGAAGTATTGAGTGATCAACTGAGTTTTCTGGATTCTTCGTTAACAGATTATCTTTGGATTGGATGCGGAAGAGAAGATGGGAGAGAACAAGGTGAATATGCTCCGATCTTTTACGATTCAGCGAAATATACTTTAGTGGAGGATGGTGTGTTTTGGCTTTCCCCTAATCCGGATAGCGTTGGCTCAGTTGGGTGGGATGCTGCACTGACTAGGATTGCAACTTGGGGAATATTCGAAGAGAAGATAACAAAGGAGAAAGTAGCTTTTTTTAATACACATTTTGATCACGCCGGTTTTCAAGCGAGAATTGAATCTGCGAAGCTTATAAAGAAACAAATAACGACTATTTCAGATTCCTTGTTTACCATTCTTACCGGAGATTTTAATTTTGATCAAACTAATCCGGCTTATGATGCTATTACAGCAAGTTCGGCGAGTGAATCTCTTTTTGATTTGGCTTCTGCTGAAAAGATTAATTTGAAACCCCAATGGACGTTTCATGGTTTTGAAAAAGTAGAATTACCAAATAGAACTAAGATTGATTTTATTTTCACTAATCGACCGGTGGATGTTATTTCATATCGGCATCTTACCGATAGATATGACGGTAAATATCCTTCCGATCATTTGCCGGTATTAACCAGATTTAGAATAAAGTAATGAAAAATATAAGTAGACGAGAATTTATTAAGGCTTCTTCGCTAGTTACCGCTAGCGTTGCGCTATTCGGAAATACGACAAACTTAGGAGCGAAAGTGATGAATAATATATTTATTTCCCAAAGACCTGCTTCGAGTGAGAGAAACTTTATTAGTGAAGCTGTTGAGAAAGAAATTGTCAGAATAAAAGATGAAATAGATAACCCTGAGCTTTCATGGTTATTCGAAAATTGTTTTCCTAATACTTTGGATACCACTGTAAAATTTCAAATAAAAGATAACAAGCCGGATACGTTTGTCATTACCGGAGATATCGAGTCAATGTGGCTTCGAGATTCATCTGCTCAGGTTTGGCCCTATTTGCGTTTGGCTAATACCGATAAAAAGTTACAGCAACTTTTAGCCGGTGTAATCAATCGACAGACAAAATGTATTTTAATCGATCCCTATGCGAATGCTTTTAACTCAGCTCCCGGTATGAAACAGTGGGAGAGCGATCTTACGGATATGAAACCGGAATTGCACGAAAGAAAGTGGGAGATCGATTCTTTGTGCTATCCTATTAGGTTAGCTCATGAGTATTGGAAAGTTACCGGAGATGTGTCATGCTTTGATACCGATTGGATGAAAGCAATGAAGCTTGTTGTTAAGACCTTTAAAGAACAACAACGCAAGGAAGATAGAGGCCCTTATAAATTTATGCGTGAGACGGTAGTTCAGACTGATACCGTTGCCGGATGGGGATGGGGAAATCCTGTAAACCCTGTTGGCTTGATCTGTTCTATATTTCGTCCGTCTGATGATGCTACAATCTTTCCGTTTTTAATCCCTTCGAATTTATTCGCCGTGCAATCCTTAAAGCAGTTGGCTGAAATGAGTGAGAAAATTATAGGGGATAGAACTTTTGCTAAAGAATGTCTCGAACTAGCTGATGAAGTTGAAAAGGCTGTCTTCGAGCATGCTGTTTTTGAGCATAAAGATTATGGAAAGATTCTTGCTTTTGAGGTTGATGGTTTCGGAAACAGACTCTATATGGATGATTCCAATATCCCTAGTTTGTTATCATTACCTTATTTGGGTTGCATTGATCCGGAATCTGAAATTTATAAAAATACCAGACGATTTATTCTAAGTCAGGATAATCCCTATTTCTTTGATGGAAAATTCGCTAAAGGAATCGGAGGCCCACATGTCGGACTTGATATGATTTGGCCGATGAGTATCATTATGCAAGCGATGACTAGTAATTCTGATGATGAAATCGTAGAATGTATAAAAATGTTGATTGCTACCCATGCGGATACAGGATTTATGCATGAGTCATTTCATAAAGATGATCCGAAAAATTTCACCCGCGCTTGGTTCGCCTGGGTTAATACATTATTTGGAGAATTGATAGCTAAATTGAGCGAGGAAAAGAAAAATTTGTTAAAGAAATTGTGATTTGATGCACAAAAAGTTGAGTAGTTGTAGTGAAACACTCCAAATTAAACCAAAGATTTTGTATATTGGTTTAGTAGTTATGCAGATATGAGGCCTCTCCCGATAATGGGGGGAGGCCTTTTTTTTGTGACGTACGTCACAAATTAACGTTGGTAAAAATTATGAACTTGCATACATACACGCATGTATGTATGTTTGGATCACTTTTTTGTACTTACTTTATTGGGAAAATGAAACGAACAAAAGAAAAAGCTGAAGAAACCAGACAAGAGTTAATTGGAGTGGCTCTTAAGGTTTTCAATGAAAAGGGATATACCGCAACGCGGTTGGAGGATATAGCAAAGGCAGCCGGTGTTACAAGGGGAGCTATCTATCATCACTTTGGTAGTAAAGCTGATTTGTTTAAGGCTATGGTTGCGGAAAATAAGAATATTACTCAAAGTTATGTTCAGCAAATTGTTGAGGAAGGGACTGAGAAACCCTTAGGGATCATTCAAAGAATAATGAAGGATATGATCAAGCGTCTTGAGAATGACGAATATTTTCGATCCGTACAGGAACTCCTCTATAAAACTGAGTTGACCGGGGAATTAAAGGATCTGCAAATTGAGTTTTCAGCTCATTCGCAGTTTGCATTTGATGAGATAAAAAAGACTCTTGTTAGAGCAAAAGAATTGGGACGGATTAATAAGGATGTTAATGAAAATGTATTCGCGTTTTCTGTGATAAGTTTTTATGTGGGTGTGATGTTCACCTGGATAATTAATAAGGATTTAATTTCTGTGGAACAAGAAGCCGAGAATCTGGTTAATGTTTTGTTTGCACAGACTAAGATATAGATTGAAATTTTATATTAATTAAAAATCATTTGGAGAAAGGAATGAAATTAAGAAACGTTGCTTTGGTTGGTATGTTTTTCAGCCTTTTGGTAATTACCGGATGCCAAGGGGAAGAAAGCAAAGCAAGGAATATGGAGCAGATTTACAAAGAAGAAGGTGTTCCGGTTCGTGTGAAAACTGTAAAGAAGGGTGATTTCTTTATAGAACATTCTTATAATTCGGTCCTTACGGGAATCGAAGAAACTTCTGCTTTTGCTGCTTTTGGTGATAGAGTTGAAAAAATCTACGTAAAAGTCGGTGATTATGTTAAGAAGGATCAAGTCCTTCTTTCATTTCCGATGGATAGTCCCTCAGCAAAATATCGTCAGGCGAAAGTCGCTTTTGAAAATTCCGAAAAGAATTTGAAGAGATACGAAAATCTTTTTAAAACCGGTGGTATTTCCAAACAGACGCTTGATAATATCAAAACTCAGTTTGAGGTTGATAAAGCAAATTGGGAAGCCGTAAGACAGACTGTAAAGGTGAAAGCTCCGATAAGCGGATATGTTACAAAGGTTAATGTTCGCGAAACAGAAAACGTTGATAATAAACAAATGCTTTTCACTATTGCTAATCTTAGCAAATTGAAAGCAAGAATAAATATCACCGAAGATGAAATTGATGACATTAAAGTTGGCGAAACAGCTTTTGCTATTTCCAACGGTAAGAAAATCGAAGGAAAGGTTGTGCAGGTTGATCTTTCAATGAACCCTTATACTCAGGCTTTTGGCGCTGTGGTTGAATTCGATAATAAATCGAAGGATTTGCGTGCCGGTATTACAGCTAATATAGTAATAATGATTTCGGCTAATGAGGGAAGTATTATTGTTGAAAGAAAGAATATTCTAAAAGAGGATAACAATTATTTCGCTTATGTGATTAATAGTCAGAAAGCCGAAAAAAGAGCTGTTAAAATTGGTAAAAGCCGCGAGCTCTTCGTTGAAGTTACTAATGGATTGAGCGAAGGTGATATGTTAGTTACCGAAGGTCAGTTGTTGCTTGAAAACGGAAGTAAAATTAAAATTGTAAAATGAGGATAATGTATGTTTCTTTCTGATATATCGGTCAAAAGACCTATTATGATGAGCATGTTCCTTATTGTTTTCGTGCTCTTCGGGGGACTTGCCTATTTCGGTTTGTCTTTGGACCTTATGCCTCGTGTGGATATCCCATTTGTTACTATAACAACAATATATCCTGGTGCCGGTCCGCAAGAAATTGAGACCCAGATTTCCAAAAAGCTTGAGGACGCTGTTTCTACAATCTCACAGATTAAAGAAACCAAATCCTTCTCAATGGAATCTGTTTCTTTGGTTATGATTGAGTTCCAATTGGGTAAAGATGTTGATATTGCTACTCAAGAGACAAAAGATAAAGTTGATGCTATTCTGAATGATTTACCGGATGACGCCGAAAAACCTATTATCGAGAAATTCGAAGTTGGTGCCGATCCGGTAGTTGATGTAGTTCTTGATGGTAATCTCTCAAGAACCGAATTATTCGAATTAGCGGATAAAAGAATTAAAGATCAGTTCGCGCAAGTAAACGGTGTAGCTAAAGTAGATATCGTTGGTGGGCAAGAAAGAGAAATTGTTGTTGAGCTCGATAATAAAATAGTTGCGCAAAATATTCTTTCTGTTCCGCAGATTGCCCAAATTGTAGCTGCTGAGAATATGGATATGCCTGGTGGACATTTTACTCGTCAGAGTCAGGAATATTCTGCACGCTTAAAGGGTAAATTCGAAAGTGTCGAAGAGATGAAAAATCTCGAGATCTCAACTCCATTCGGAATTAAGAAATTAGGCAAGCTTGCCAAAATCTACGATTCCGGTGAAGAGATCAGAGAACGAAGTACCTATTATGATAATGTTGCGAAAGAAGGAAAAGACAACATCGTACTTCTTTCAATAATCAAGAGTACTGATGGTAATACAGTTCAATTGGCAAAGGATATCAAAGAGATAATTCCGGAAATCGCCGAAACTCTTCCTGCCGGTTGTAACTTAAAAATAGTAAATGATAACTCTGTATTTATCGAGTCTTCTGTTGAAGATACATTAAGTAACATCGGTTTGGGTATTATCCTTACTGCTTTGGTATTGCTCTTCTTCCTTCACGATTGGAGATCGACTATCATTGCTGCCATGTCAATGCCATTTTCCATTATCTCAACTTTCATGTTGATGCAATGGGCCGGTTTTAATCTTAATATCATGACATTGATGGGACTTTCAACTTCTGTGGGTGTGCTTGTTGCAAACTCCGTTGTGGTTCTTGAAAATATATTCCGTCATAAAGGGCTCGGACTGGGAAGGAAAGAAGCCGCTACAAAAGGGACTGCCGAAATTGTTGTCGCCGTTTTGGCCTCGACTCTTACCAATATTGTTGTGTTCTTGCCGATTGCTAGTATGTCTAGTATTGTGGGACAATTCTTCGAAGAGTTTGCTTTGACTGTAACATTCGCTACAATATTCTCGTTGATTGTTTCCTTTACGTTGACTCCGATGATGGCTTCGTTGATTATTCCCGAACATTCGAATAAGAAACGTCCTCTTAGCTCGAAACTTGAAAAGCTTTTTGAGTCTTGGGAAAGACTTTATAAGAGGATGTTGGAAGTTGTAATAAAAAATAAACTTACAAGTTTTGGCACGGTTGTTTTGGCAATCCTTATGTTTATTGGTTCTTTCTTCTTTGCTTCTCAGGTCGGATTTGAGTTTACCCCGAAAATGGACGAAGGGGATATCTCAGTTGAAGTTGAATTACCACAAGGATATAGCCTTGATCAGACTGCTTTATTGATAAAAGAAGTTGAAGAGGTTATTGTATCTCACGACGAAGTAAAACAGGTCCTCACCACCTTAGGAAAGGTAAGCGATACTGATAAGGGGACTAATCTTGCTAAAGTACAAGTTAAATTAGTAGACGCAACCGAAAGAAATATCACAACGGATAAAGCGGCAAGTCTCTTAATTGAAGAGCTTTCGAATATACCTAATGCGATTATTCGTGTTGCTGCTCAATCATCAGCCGGTTCCGGTATGGCTCCTATTGCATTTTACTTGCAAGGTAGTGATAATGAAAAACTGGAATCTTTCAAAACCAACTTGATTGAGAAATTTAAAACTATTCCGGGTTTGATTAACTTAAATACAAGCTCACGTAGTGGTAAGCCTGAGATTACCTTAAAACCTGATCGAGACAAATTATCCGAAGCCGGATTAACTGTCTCTGACCTGGCTTTTACACTAAGAGCCGCAATGGAAGGATTGGAAGCTACTCGTTTTGCCGATCAGGGTGAAGAGTATGATATCAGAGTAACAATGAATGATGAATCGGTTGACTCTCCCGAGAAGATAGCTAATCTTACAGTTGTTTCTCGAAAAGGAGCTTATAGAATGGCTCAATTGGCCGATATCGATTTTACAGAAGGCTATTCCAAAGTTGTTCACGTTGATAAGATCAAATCTATTCAGTTTACCGCTAACGTTGCCGATGGATTTGTTCTTGGTAATATCACAAACCAGATTACTAGTATTATTGATGAATATGATCTTCCGGCCGGATACAAAATAAAATGGGCCGGTGACGCGAGAATGATGAACGAAGCTATGGCAGATATGGCGCGTGCTTTCCTTATAGCTATTATTCTTACCTATATGTTACTTGCTGCAATATTGGAGAGCTTAACTCAGCCATTCCTAATATTAGGTACGGTGCCATTGGCTTTGATTGGTGTTTTTGTTTCTTTGTTTATGACAGGCACAAACTTATCCATTTCCGCGATGATGGCAATCATCATGCTTATCGGTATTGTGGTGAATAATGCGATCCTCATTATCGACTACGCTAACCTACTTGTTAAGGAAGGAAAGGGTATTAAGGAAGCTTTGTTGGAGGCTGCTCCCACAAAGTTGAAACCTATTTTGATGTCAACAATCGCTATTATGCTTGGTATGCTTCCGATGGCTATGGGTATCGGATCTGCCGGAAAGGAATTTCGTGAACCAATGGGTATTGTATCTATCGGTGGTCTTTTAGTCTCGATGATTCTTACTCTGTTTGTAATTCCGGCATTATATCAATTAACTCAACGCAAAAAGTCCAGAGCTTAGGGAGTTATTAATATGAAAAAAATGAAGTTGATCTTATTGATGATGATATTCTCCTTCGCAGCTGTTCAAGCTCAGGAGATAGATATAAATAAGTTTATAGATCTTGTAAAGAAAAACAATAAAGATTTAAGACTTGCTGCCAAAGAATTGGAATTGGCCGAAGAGCAAGAGGCGGAGGCACGTTCAAATGCCTTCCCTCAGATCAATGCCGAAGGTTCTTACAACCGTAATCTGAAAGAAGCCTATATGTATGCGGATTTCAGCGGATTGATGGATATGTTGCCATTGCCTCCCGGTGCTCCGGCTCCTTCGGGACCAAGCAAGTTTAAAATTAATTACAAAAATACTTTCGATTTTCAGACCGTAGTTAGTCAGCAAATCTTTAACTATACTGTCTTCAACGCTATTAAAGCAGCAAAACAGTACGAGAAATTAACCGATTACGCTTACGACGCTACAATGCACGGTATAATTAACGCCTCGAAAAAAGCCTTCTACCAAACATTGCTTTTGGAAGAAGTTGTTAAGGTAAACAAGAATGCCGAGAAGAATGCAAAAGAGAACTACGATAATGTTAAAAACAAATTCGATCAGGGAGTAGTATCACAATTCGAATTGTTGCAAGCCGAAGTTAGATGGAAAAATCTAATTCCGAATACTACACAATCAGAGAGGAATTTGCAGCTTGCTTTGAACAGTCTCAAAATGTTGGCCGGTGTTCCGGTTGATAGCAAATTCGATATTACAGGTACTTTGGAAACATTCCCTGTTCTACCTCCTTCATTGGAGCTGACAGCAGTTTTGAAGAACCGCCCCGATTATAACGCTATGATGTGGGAAAAGAATTTGCGTGAAACAAATATTACTGTCGAGCAATCCGGACATTTCCCTATGCTCTATGGAACATTTGTCTACAAATTCAATGCGCAGTCGGATGAATTCAAGTTCGAAAATGATAATAATTATCTGATTGCCGGTCTGACTGTAAAGATTCCTATCTTCTCCGGAATGAATGTTTCTGCCAAAGTTCAGAAAGCTCAGATAGAAGTTGATAAGGCTAAAATTAAAATCGCTAAGAAAGAGGATGAAATCTATACCGAATTGGCTAATCTTTCTCTGATGATGAATGAAGCTAAAGGTAGAATCGCCTCGGCTCAAACAACTCTCGAAACAGCCGAAAAGGCTTTCGAAATTGCCGAGAACAGTAACAAAAACGGATTAGCTACTCAGTTGGAATTGAAAGACGCCAGAGTCGGTTTCGATCAGGCTACTTTGAATTACTATGCGGCTGTTTACGACTATCTCGAAGCATATTTCGATTGGCAACTTGCAAATGGTATTCTAGAATAGAATTTGTTTAACACAAATTCTTGAAAGTAATAACCAAAATTGATTATATTGAAATAAAGTTCTTTGTAAATGCTGAGATGAAGAGTTTGTCGGGGTTATCTTAAGGTAATATTAAGATAATCCCGGCTATATATAAATGCTTGCGATATTTTTCCGCATAAAAGGGAGATAGTTATGAAAGACAAAAAGCATCTCGAATTTTCTAACGAAGCGATGGAGTGCCAAATTGATGGCGCTATTGCTATTCTACGTTCTAAAGCAAACGCTTTCGAAACTCTTACAAACATCGAAGCAAACGGAATTATATTCAAATGGTTCGACGCCGTTGAAGCTGACCCTGATATTAAGGTTGTAATTGCTTACAATAGCCCCGGATGCTATTGCGAATTTGAGTATAATAAATTTCTATCCGATCTTGTAGGTAAAGAACTCGATATTGAAAACCCCATTCACATTAAATCCTTTGAAAAAGACCGCATAAGAGCTATTGAAATCAATATGCTTATGAACTATATCAGAAAACTAATTGGTTTTAAGAAGATTGTTATTAACGCTCTCTGCGGCCAAATTGTAACCCCTTTCTTCGGATTGAGCTTAGCCGGAGATTTCCGTTTTGCAGCCTATAACATGAAGTATACTTTCTCACATGTCAAATACGGACTACATCCCAGCGGTGCGCTTCCCTTTTTTCTCCCAAGATTCCTCGGGCACCCTAAATCCGAAGAGTATCTCTTTAGGGGAGGGGAAATCCCGGCTATCGAAGCAAAGTCACTCGGCCTGGTAAATGAGACAGTCCCTCAAGACAGGTTAGAAGAATATTGTATGCAAGAAGCAAAAAAGCTGTGCGAACTCGATGTCCATGTAATTCGATCCACAAAAAATCTTCTGTGCAACTTCGAAGAAGAGTTCGAACGATATATAGAGCGCGAAAGCAAGTATAAATATTCCTAATATATAATTAAAAGAGGATCCTAAATGTGATCCTCTTTTACTCCAATAATTGTCCGTCGCAAACGAGTATCAATTTGACTTTTCTCAATTCATTTCAATTGCAGTAATATCATCAAAGTTGCTATTTCAGACATCATATTTCGTTGAATAACCCCAAAAGATTAGTGAGGAAGAACAAAATATTGGTGAGGAGTTATATTTTAATTCTGAGGAGCTTCGTTTCTTTGATGAGGAACTATAAAGTATTAGTGAGGAGCAACGAATAATAGTTGAGGATCTTTAAGGAATAGCTGAGATACTTCAGCTAACCGGTGAGTAATCATATTAATTTGTTGAGATACAATCAATCATTTTTGAGGAAGGAAGAAAACATAATAAATTATAGTTCCTCGCATAAACCTCAAAATATCTCAGCTATATTTTGTAATAGTATTTCATAGATTATTTATTCCTCACTTCTGATAAGTTCTTAATCTTTTATAATTATATCTTCCTATAGAGTTATTTTAGCTTCCTACACGAAAACCTATAAATATTATTTGAAGAATAGAGTCCCTCAATATAATATCGTAGTTCCTCACTATTCGTCAATCACCGGTGACACTCCTTATACGATCAGTTGGAAGTTTATCGACGTATGATAATCCAATTTGATCATGGAATGATAAAATGTAATTACATAAAGGCTTTTGAAGAGCTAGTAAGTTTTATCGATTAGTGTATACTTTGCTTCGGTAATCCCTTAGTACTAATCTTACAGGATACAAAAGTGGAGGTCTTTCTTATAAACAATGCTGTTAACTAAAGGAAACAATTCAGTATGAATTACTCTTTATGCTTTTTAATCCCAATTAGTATCGTGCGTACTGTCTCGGATCCGGCTTTGACGTGAGTGGAATCGAAGTAAGCTTTATTCAAGATGAAATTGCTTAAATAATCCTCCCGAATCCCCTCGGGGCACATGCTTTATTATTAACTACTTTGTTATTCTCTTAAGTTGGTCGCATTGGTCATATAAAAGAGGCCAGAGAATAATATTATTAGACTGAATTAAAAAATGCGAATACGGCTTGAAATCAAGGGGTATTCGAAGGTTATTAAAAAAAAATAAAAAATAATTAGATTTTTCTTGACAAGGTTTGCGCATATAAGTATTTTTATATCGATAAAAATTTATCGATATAAAAATACCGATATTATGAGTGAAAAAGAGATAATAACAGCACCAATTCCAACGATAAGAAGATTACCAAGGTATATACATCTTCTTACCAGATTGAAGCGAGATAACGTAGAAGTTCTATCTACAACTCGAATTGCCGAAGAGTTAGGCTTTGAGGCAATCCAGGTAAGGAAAGATATTGCGGTAACCGGAATCGTTGGTAAACCAAAGAAGGGTTACGACTTAGATGAATTGCTAAACGCTTTGAGACATTTTTTGAATTGGGATAATAATACAGATGCTTTTTTGGTAGGTGTTGGCGCTCTTGGTAAAGCTATTTTAGGATACTCGAATTTTAAGAGTTACGGATTGAATGTGTTAGCTGCTTTTGATTCTGATATTAATAAGATTGGTACGAAGTATAATGGTGTCGAGATTTTCCCTGTCGATAAATTAGATGATTTGATACAACGATTACGTGTGCATATTGGTGTGATTACGGTGCCGGCTTCTGAAGCACAATTTGTGGCCGATTTGATGGTAAAGGGTGGTGTTAAGGCTATTTGGAACTTTGCTCCGAGAGCAATTAAAGTTCCTAGTGAAATTATTTTGGAGAATGTTCATTTATCTCAAAGTTTGGCTGTTTTAACCCACAAATTGTCGCAGATGAACGATGAATGATTGGAGATATACGATGAAGAAGGATACGATACATCTGAAGATTAAAATGTACGGATCAGATGAAATTGATTTAACTAAAATTTTTGATATTAACGGTCACCTAAGACAAGAATTCGTCAAAGGTGAAAAGAACAAGAAAGAAGTGAACATATTTTTCGATACCGATAATTATGATTCCGACAGAGCTGAGGTGACCGATTTTATCATCGATTCAATTGAAGAAAGGGGATATTCGGATTCGATCGAGTTTAAGATGGTTAAGAATTTTAAAGACGAAGAATTAGAGACATTGGTTGTTATTGGGAATAGAGTTATTAAGGAATCTAATCGATCCGAATTAAAGCAAATCATTAACTATGAGCTGAATAAGATAATCAACGAAAGATTATTTTATCGAGACAAAGAGATTCGAAGAACTTCATAATCGGAGAAAGAAACGATGTTCGATGGAAATTCCACTGTGATGGCAAGAAAGTTTGAAAAAGTTTGTGCTATACTGGAGAAATACGAATATAACCAGCACAAACTCATTCCGATACTTCAAGCAGTTCAAGAGGAGTATCGATATTTACCTGAGAAGATTTTGACTTTTATCGCTTCTTCATTAGGTATATCTCCCGCCAAAATATATGGCGTTGCTACTTTTTATTCTCACTTTGCCCTTGAGCCTAAGGGAAAATATGTTATTAAAGTTTGTAATGGTACTGCTTGTCATGTGAAGGATTCTATTCCTATTGCAGATGCTATGAGAAAGAGATTGGGACTTAGTACCGAAAAGGTTACGACTGACGATTTACTTTTTACTATAGAGACAGTTTCCTGTTTAGGAGCATGTGGTTTGGCTCCTGTTGTTGTAATCAATGAAGATGTGCACGGACAAATGAATCCTGAGAAAGCCGTTGCGTTGATTGAAGACATTATTAAAGAGGAGAATGGGAATGGTAAATAATGTAATCGATCTGGAGAAAATTAAAGCAGAATATATACTAAATCATAGTCTTGTAAAGCGCAGAATCATTGTATGTGCCGGAACAGGCTGTGTTGCGAACGGCTCTAAAAAAGTATTTGAAGAATTTCGTAATCAAATAAAAAATGTTGGTTTGGAAGCATTAATCGATTTGAAATTCGAGCATGGAAGTCATGATCATGATAAGAATGTATTGCTTTCGGAAAGTGGTTGTCAGGGGTTTTGCCAGATGGGACCTTTGGTGACAATCGAACCGGATGGTATTCTTTACGTGAAAGTAAAGAAAGAGGACGTAGCGGAAATTGTACAAAAGTCTTTGGTTGAAAACAGCTTTGTAGAAAGATTACTTTATGTCGATCCGAATACGAATAAAAAATGCAAAGGACAGGAAGAGATTCCTTTTTATAAAAGACAACATAGAATTTTGTTGAAAGAATGCGGGAAAATTAATCCCGATGATATTGAAGAATATATTTCTATAGGAGGATATTCGGCAGCAAGGAAAGCTTACACGGTAATGAATCCTGAAGATATTTGTGATGAGGTGAGTAAGTCTAAGTTACGTGGACGAGGTGGCGGTGGTTTTGCTACAGGTAGGAAATGGAATTTGACCAGGATTCAGGATGAGAAGAAGAAGTATATAATATGTAACGGTGACGAAGGTGATCCAGGGGCTTTTATGGATAGATCTATTATGGAAGGCAATCCCCATTCGGTAATAGAAGGCATGATGATAGCTGCCAAGGCTTTCGGATCAGATGAAGGTTATGTGTATGTACGCGCCGAATATCCTCTGGCAGTAAAAAGAATGAAAAACGCTGTTGAGAGCGCAAAACGTATGGGCCTGTTAGGAGAGAACATCTTTGGCTCGGGGTGGAATTTTACTATTCATATTGTTGAGGGCGCTGGCGCTTTTGTGTGTGGTGAAGCTAGTGCTATGATTGCGAGTATAGAAGGTCAGAGAGGTATGCCGCGCCCTAAACCACCCAGAACAGCGGAAAAAGGATTATGGGGAAAACCCACTGTTGTAAACAATGTAGAGACATTAGCCTCTGTGCCTGTGATTATCAGGTTGGGGGCTGATAAATATTTAAGCTGGGGAACTAACGGATCTCCCGGTACTAAAACATTCGCTCTGACCGGACACGTAGCAAATTCCGGTTTAATTGAAGTTCCTTTCGGAACAACTCTTCGTGAGATTATTTTCAATATTGGCGGTGGTGTAACAAGTAAAGACGGAAAAATCGAAAGTGATGGCCTTAAGGCTGTGCAGATCGGTGGTCCTTCCGGTGGTTGTTTAATACCTGAACATTTGGATTTGTCGATTGATTTTGATTCCCTGACTGAGATCGGTGCTATGGTTGGATCAGGTGGGTTAGTTGTAATGAACAAAGATACTTGTATGGTTCAGGTTGCAAGATTTTTTATGCAATTTACGCAAAATGAGTCTTGCGGAAAATGTGTTCTCTGCCGAGAAGGAACAAAACAGATGCTAGCGTTATTGGATGATATTATCGAGGGAAGAGGA
Source organism: uncultured Ignavibacteriales bacterium (assembly GCA_942492055.1). Classification (GTDB taxonomy): domain Bacteria; phylum Bacteroidota; class Ignavibacteria; order Ignavibacteriales; family Melioribacteraceae; genus CALODP01. The sequence goes on from CALODP010000004.1 coordinate 32,812, forward strand.
ACTCTCGATACTCTTGATTTATTGAAAGATCTGGGACACGCAGTACAAAAAGGATCACTTTGCGGATTAGGTAAGACGGCACCGAATCCGGTGCTATCGATGATGGATTACTTTAGGGATGAATATGTTGCTCATGTTGTTGATAAGAAATGTCCCGCCAAAAAATGCAAGGCACTCATGACACCGGAGATAGTTAGTGAATTATGTAAAGGATGTGGATTATGTGCGAGGAAATGTCCGGTTGGAGCGATTACCGGGGTTAAGAAAGAACCGTATAAAATAAATGAAGAACTTTGTATAAAATGTGGCGCCTGCATAGAAGCTTGCAGATTTAACGCGGTTGTGGGAGGTTAATGTGAACGAGAAGAAGTTAACGATAAACGGAAGAGAAGTTACATTTTCGAATGAAAAGAATCTATTGGAAGTTATTAGAAAGGCCAATATTAATATCCCCACATTTTGCTATCATTCTGAGCTTAGTGTTTACGGCGCTTGCAGGTTATGCATTGTTGATATAGAAGGAAAAGGGATTGATACCTCGTGTTCCACGATTCCGAGAGAAGGAATGGTTGTTCGGACACATACGAAAGAGGTTCGTGAGATTAGGAAAATCGCTCTCGAGTTACTTTTGGCTAATCATGATCAAAGTTGCACAACTTGTTCGAAGAGCGCAAGTTGCAAGCTTCAAGAGCTAGCTACCAGTATGGGAGTAGATAATGTAAGGTTTAAGAAAACCGAAGAAGTAAAACCGATAGACACCTCGTCATATGCTTTAGTTAGAGATCCTAATAAATGTATACTTTGCGGCGATTGTGTTAGAGCATGCTACGAGATTCAAGGAATTGGTGCTATCGATTTTGCTTACCGGGGTTCAGATGTTTCTGTCCTTCCTGCATTCGGGAAAGATTTATCAAAAGTCGAATGTGTTGATTGCGGTCAATGCGCCAGAGTTTGCCCGACCGGAGCTATTACTCCGAAATCAGAGGTAAAGAAAGTGTGGAAAGATCTCGATAATAAGGATAAAGTTGTTGTAGCACAGATTGCTCCTGCTGTTCGTGTTGCAATTGGTGAATCTTTTGGGATGAAGCCGGGTACTTTACAAACCGGACAAATTGTTGCTGCTTTGAAGATGTTAGGATTTGACAAAGTGTATGATACTTCTTTTGCGGCTGATTTGACCATAATTGAAGAAGCGAATGAATTCTTTGGGAGATTAGAGAAAGGGGAGAGATTACCCTTGTTTACATCATGTTGTCCGGCATGGGTAAAATATGCCGAGCAGTATTACCCGGAGATATTGCATAACTTATCATCGTGTAAATCTCCGCAACAAATGTTCGGATCTTTGGCAAAGGAATATTTGCCTGCAATGTTGGAAGTTGAAAAGCCCAATTTGTCAGTTGTTTCAATAATGCCTTGTACGGCAAAGAAAGTTGAAGCGAAGAAAGATAACTTTGAAAAAGAAGAAATAAAAGAAGTTGATCATGTGATTACTACACAAGAATTGGCTTCAATGATAAAAGAAGCCGGAATAAAATTCGAAAATCTTACTCCGGAATCTCTTGATCTTCCTCTTGGTTTTAAAACAGGAGCAGGACTAATATTCGGTAATAGTGGTGGAGTTAGTGAAGCTGTATTAAGATATGCTTATGAAAAAGTAAACGGTAAGAAATTATTAAATTATGATTTTCATGAAGTTCGTGGCACAGAAGGTCTGCGAGAAGCTGAAGTAAGAATTGGCGATACTGATCTGAAGATAGCTGTTGTTCACGGTTTGAAGAATGCCAAGACATTGATTGAGAAAATTAAAGAAGGTAAAACACGTTACGATTTTATTGAAGTAATGTCTTGTCCAGGTGGATGTATAGGAGGAGCAGGTCAACCGGTTTGTTTTGATGATAATACGAATAAGATGCGTACGGAAGGTTTGTATTCGGCAGATAAAACATTGCAACTTCATAAGTCACAGGAAAACCCATACATTCATAAATTGTATGAAGATTATCTTGGTGAGATTGGTGGAGAAAAGGCACATGAATTGCTTCATACCAATTACAAAAACAGAAAACGTATTCTGGAATCGGAAATTAGCTTTATAAGCGGAACTAATTCTCAGAAATTGGAAATTAATATTTGTATTGGAACTAATTGTTTCTTGAAGGGATCTCAGAATCTTTTACATAAGCTTATTAGATATGTTGAAGGAAAGGGACTTAGAGAATATGTTGACGTAAACGCTACTTTCTGTATGGAAAAATGTGCTGGGAGCATTAATGCTTCGGTGAACGGAGATATTATCGGTAATGCCACTTTTGATAAACTTGTTGGCATTATTGAGAAAAAATTAGCTCCGGTAATTATGGAATTTGAAAACGCGTAAGAATAATTATTATGCATGACAATAAAGATCAAATAATATTTACTCATGAAGCACGTTGTTTGGATTGTTATAGATGTGTTCGGGCTTGTCCTGTTAATGCGATCCAAATGAAAGACGGGCAGGCTTCAGTAGACAAGAATAGATGTATTTTATGCGGAACTTGTATTAGAGAGTGTCCTCAGAATGCTAAAGCTTACAGAAACGATTTGGAGCTCGTGAAAACTCTTATTAAAAAGACGAACAATTCAGCCGTAAGTCTAGCTCCCTCGTTTGCTGCCCTGTTTAACGAATGGGAAAGGAAGCGAATTCCATCTTTGTTTCGTAAGCTTGGTTTTAATTATGTTAGCGAGACTGCAGAAGGTGCGTATTATGTTGCAAAAGAATCAGCAAAGGTGATTTCTGAGGCAGATGATGATAAGGCTTTGATTGCGAGTGCTTGCCCGTCTTTAGTTAATTATATTGAAAAGTATCGTCCGGAGCATATTCCTAATCTTGTCCGTGTGGTATCTCCAATGATTGCCCATGCTCTGATTTTGAAAAAGAAGCTGGGGTATGATTCAAAAGTTGTTTTTGTCGGACCATGTATTGCTAAAAAAGGTGAAGCGGAGCGCGAGGAATATGCCGGATTCGTTGACGCTGTGCTGACTTTCGATGAGCTAAAGGAATGGATTGAAGAAGAAGGTATCGATTTTAAGATGCTTGAAGAGAGTGATTTCGATGATGTCCCCTTGGGAAAATCTAGAACTTTTCCACTAGTTGGGGGATTGACAAAAACGGCATTGTTAAATACAGATTTGCTTGCGGACGATACTCTTTCAGTTAGTGGTTTTGAAGAAATTACAGAAGCTCTTAACGCAGCTGAAATAACCAATGAGAAGCTTATTATTGAGCCTCTTATTTGCGCAACCGGTTGTGGTAATGGTCCGGGAATTACTACTGAGACTGACCTTTTTACTCGCCGAAAAAATATTTTAGATTATTCGAATAATGTAAATGAATCTGATGAAGAAGTTGAAGAATTAAAGGTAAATCTTGTTACTGATTTCAAAGAAGTATCTGTCGAAAGAGGTGAAGAGTTTACTGAGGAAGAGATTAGGGAAGTATTGGAGCAAACCGGAAATTCCGATGAAAAAGAACAATTAAATTGCGGAGCTTGTGGTTATTCCACTTGTGTTGAAAAAGCCAAAGCCGTATTGATGGGAATGGCTGAAAAGGAAATGTGTATCCCTTATATGCGCAGAATGGCTGAGCAAAGAACAGATAAGATTATTCAAAGTAGTCCGAATGGAATTGTAATTCTTGACGGGCAACTTGACATTATTCACATGAATCCGGCTTTTCAGAAATTCTTTATGTGTACAAATTCCGTATTGGGTAAACGAATTTCATATTTGATGGATCCCGAACCATTTATCGATTTGATGAATGGCGAAAAAGATAAATTGGAAGTTACTATTCGTCATAATAACTATAATATTGTTTGTCATCAAATTTTGTATAAACTTATTGAAGACGAGCAGTATGTTGGTATATTTGTAAACATAACTAAGAATCTTGCTGATTCGGCTAAATTGGATGACCTGAAATTAAAAACCATTGATCAGGCTCAGGAATTGATGAATCATCAAATTGATATGGCTCAACAATTAGCAAAATTGTTAGGTGAGTATACAGCAAAAGGGGAAGCATTAGTTGATAATTTATTGAAGTTTACGGAAGATAAGACAAAGGAACGGAAATCGGGCGATAAGAATTGGTTATGGGATATATACACGTCGAAATAGTTACTTCTCAGCTTTCTAAAAAGAAAGATAAACCTTGTGGCGATTTTGTTACTGTCGAAAGAAATAAGAATTCGACAATACATATCGTTTGCGATGGTTTAGGGTCAGGCATTAAAGCGAATATTGCGGCAAATATGTGCGCCTCTCGAATTCGTAATTTAATTCTCAGTGGTTTCACTGTCCGACAGGCATTTTCTAGTGTTGTGCAAACAATGGAAGATGCCAGAACTAAAGAACTTCCTTATTCCGTTTTTACTATTATTCGTGTCTTAAACGACGGGATAACTACTGTTCTTTCTTATGAGATGCCTCCGCCCATTTTTCTTTCCCGCAGAGAAGCTGTAGTTATTGACCAGAGATTTATTTCGGATAGCACTTTTATAGCAGCCGAAGCAAATTGTTTCCTGAAGCCTGAAGAAGCTTTAATTGTAGTTAGCGATGGTATTACATATTCCGGTATTGGAAAAGGAATAAAAAACGGATGGGGTACTGAAGGGCTAACTCGATACATCAATCATCTTCTTAAGGAAGGAGTCCCTTTTAAAAAGCTTCCTGAAGAGATCTTAGATGAAGCAAAATTAAATTGGCATGGAAAAATTGAAGATGATTGTACTGTTTCCCTCGTAAAATGTAGAAAAGGAAAAGTAATCAATCTTTTCACAGGACCACCTTTACGAAAAGATGACGATCCTATTGTTGTTGATAAATTTCTTTCATTAAAAGGGGTGAAAATTGTTTGTGGCGCAACCACTGCCAAAATTGTTGCAAGACATCTTGGACAAGAATTATCTGTTTATGAAAATTATCAAAGCACAATTGCTCCTCCTAGCTATGAAATAGATGGGATAGATCTTGTAACTGAAGGAGTAATAACTCTGAATCAAGTATATAATGTGTGGGATGAAGATTCTTCCAAACTTGAGAAGTTTAGTCCTGTTACTGATCTTTTTAGTTTACTTTATGTGGCCGATAGAGTAAATATCTTTCATGGCCAGTCCGATAATCCTGCTGACGGGGATATTAGTTTTATTCAGACAAGAGTTTTGTCGAGGAAAATAATCATTCCTCTACTTGCTGAAAAATTACGCGATGAAGGAAAATTAGTTGTAATTGAGCAATTCTGATTTAATTCTTCTGAACGATATCTCAATTTTAATTGTTACCAATTTTTAAGGATAGCATATAGCTAGAACTAGCTATTGCTCACCAGGAAATAGGATACTATATTCTATTATTCTAATCCTAATTAATGATGAATATTTTTGAATAAATTGGTAACGCCATGATTCTCTTATTCATTGAAAAGAAGAAAAAGATTAAAAGAATATTACAAATTCTTAGAACTTGTTTCTCTATAAGGATTATCTCTGATTACCATGAGATCGATTTCGAGAGTATCGATGATGAGGGGAAATCTGAGATCTTCTACGTTAAAAACATACCTTCCACAAAAAGAATAATTAAAATTTCTGCTAGAGTTGATTCAATATTTCTATACTCAAGGAAAAAACATAAGAATAAAGCTCTCAAAATTAAAAATCTAATGATAATAAATTCTCTCGAAGATTTGATTTCTTTAATAGTAAACCAGGGGAAAAGGAAAGAAAAGTTATATTTCCCCAAAGGGACTTTTGGGGAGCTTATTGAGATCGAGTTTAACAAGAAGCATGTTATTCTAAATTATTCTGATAATATTAATAAATACTTCCCTAATCATATCAATTTGTTAATCTCCGATCTGTTTGACTCTGAATCGATTGAGCAAATAGAAAATTCAAGAATTAAAGGCGATGAAAATTATATCGCTAAAAGAATCTACTTAAGATCGTTACAAGACAAAAAAGTCTTTTTTGAATTAATTGATTTTGCATGTACAGATGCTGATACTTATGGAATTGTTCTAAAAGAGGCTTCTCATATAAAAAATAAAGAAGAACTGTTAAGTAAAGAAGAAGCGAATCTCCATTCACTAATTGAAAATGCTAATGATGCCATTTGGTCTGTGGATAAGAATTATTATGTATTAACTGCTAATAACTATTTTAGAGAAATATTCCTAAGCATGTTTAATGCTAAGTTACAGATAGGGGACTATATTCATTCAGCTGTCCCGGATATTGTTAAAGAATTATGGAGTCAACGATATAATAGAGCTCTGGATGGTGAAAGATTTCGGATAGTAGAAAAATTCTCATTTGGTGGTGAGGATTATGATGCAGAAGTGTTTTTTAGTCCGATTTTAGATAATAAGGATATTACCGGTGTAAGCATAATTGCTCGTGATATTACTGAAAGAAAACGAATTGAAAAAGACCTTCTAAGTAGTGAACAAAAATATAGACTGTTAATTGAGTCTGCCAGTGAATCTATTTATTCAATAAATAGTAATGGGATTTTTACTTCGATGAATAAATTTGGTGCTGAGCAATTAGGCTATTCTCAGAAAGAAGTTGTAGGTAAGTCTATGTGGGACTTATTCCCAAAAGAAATTGCAGATAAACAGATGGAAAGAATTGATGAAGTTCTGGTAGCTTCCGAAAGAAGAAGGTTTGAAAGTTTCTCAATTGTTTCCGGAAAAGAAAGATGGTTTTATAATAGTTTGGTTCCGATTAAAAACGGAGATGGATTTTCTCATTCTGTCCTTGGCATTTCTCATGATATTACAGAATTGAAAATTGCCGAAGAAGCATTAAGAAATAGTGAAAATCGATATCGGGAAATCGTGGAAAAGGGAGGGGTGTGTATAGTTACTTACGGAGTCGATGGTAAAATAATATTCTGTAATAATCGTTTTGCTCGACTATTTGGAAGGAATGAAGATGAATTATTAGGCATGGAAATATGGAAATTAATTCATCCGGAAGATAATGAATTCTTTATTTCGCTTCATGAAATGAATATGAAAGGAACAGAAGTAAAAGGACGTTTTGAGGTTAGAGGAATTAAACGAGAGAAAGAAGATTTAACGTTTGAAGTTGAAAATGTATTATTGGAAGAGGATGACGAAATTACCGGAGTCCGTGCATATATCTGGGATATTTCTGATAGAAAAAAAATTGAGAATGCTCTTAAAGAGAGCGAGGAAAGATACAAAACCATTTTTACCTCTGATGTGGATACTTTTATTATCCTGGATTCCCAAGGGAATATCCTTGAGTTTAATAATAGAGCTCTCCACTTATATGGATACAAAAGAGAAGAATTTAGTCTTCTAAATTGTAAAGACCTGACAGATAGCCAACATTTTGAACAACTATTGAATATTCTGAATATAAAGATCGATGAGTGGTATTCTTCCGAAACTGTTCATTTGCGAAAAAACGGAGAAAAGTTACATGTGAGTATTCATGGTAAAAAAGTTAAAATAAATGATGAGTTAAATAATCTCCTCATTGTTCGAGACATTTCTGCACGGAAAAAAGCAGAAAATGAGTTGAAATATTCTGAAAAGAAGATTAGAACTATATTTAATTCAGTCCCCAATATCATTTTTGTTATTGACCTTAAAGGGAAGATAATTGAAATAAATGACACAATGTTGAAGTTATGCAGACATAAAACAGATTTGAGTCGATTTATTAATTCCAACATTGGTAATTTTATCTCACTGGGGGAGAAGTTATCAATCGGAGAATTTCTCCAAACTATTATGGTAAATGATATTGTCTCCGGAATTGAAGGACGGTTTATGTGTACTTCAAAGAGAGAAATGTCAGTAGAAATCAATGGTGGATTAATAAAAAACGATATGGAAGATCCTATAGGATATATTCTTGTTATGGAAGATATTACCCAGAGAATGGAAGCTGAAGAAAAAATAATCAGAACGGAAAAACGATATACTTCATTATTTAATGAAGCTCTTGATATGCTCAATTTTGTCGATTCCGAAGGGAAAATTGTGGATGTTAATAAAATTGAATTAAAAACATTGGGCTATATAAAGGAAGAATTAATAGGAAAAGAGTTTTATGAAATTATTGATGAGGAATATTTACAAATAACCAAACAGAAATATGAGCATGTTATAAATGGGAAAACAATCGATGGTTTGAGGTCAAGATTAGTTAAAAAGAATAATGAAAGAGTAGATGTTGAGATAAGCGCAATTCCGGAAATGATTGGGGATAAGATTATTGGTAACAGAACTTTTATGAAGAATATTACCGAAAAATTGGTATTGGAAAAGAACTTAAAAAAATCTCATTCCGAATTACAAAATCTTACTAGATATCTGGAAAATGCTATTGAAGAAGAGAGGACTAAACTCTCAAGAGATGTTCACGATATTGTCGGGCAAAACTTAACTGCAATCAGAATGGATATAAACTGGATTTTGGAACATAGTTCCGAAGATGCTTCTTTGAAAAAACTAAAATCAATGCTAAAAATTGTAGAGGAACTTATCATCACAGTTCAGAAAATATCAACTGAACTTCGTCCGGGAATGTTAGACGATCTGGGATTGGAAGCGGCATTCGAATGGTACTGTGATGAGTTTCAGAAACGGTTTGGAGTAAAGTGTATATTGAATATGGAGAAAAAAGAATTAATACTTTCCGATGAAAACCGTACGATTCTTTTTAGAATATTTCAGGAAGCTCTTACCAATGTTGCCAGACATTCAAAGGCAAAAAATGTAGAGATTTCTGTTAAATTAGAAAATGATAATATCCAAATGCAAATTCTTGATGATGGAATTGGAATTACTGAGAATAAAATAGATTCTCCTTCATCGCTAGGACTTATCGGTATGAGGGAACGGGCGAAAATGGGAAATGGTGTTTTTTCGATTTCACCATTAAAGAAAGGTACTTTGGTCACTGTAATTTTGCCAATTAAATAATTCGGGGGAGCAATGAATATTTTTATAGCTGATGATTCGGATTTATTGCAGGAAAGACTCAAAAATCTACTTGAAGATTTGGAGGATATTACTATTATCGGAACCGCAAATAATTCGTTGGAAGCCTTTGAAAAAATCTCAATAAATAAACCTGATGTTGCAATTCTTGATCTTAGAATGCCAGGAGGTGGAGGAATTGATCTGTTGCAACAAATAAAGAACTATTACTCAGATGTTATTGTTATTATTTATACGAATTATCCTTATTCCCAGTATAGAGATCGCTGTCTAAAAGAAGGAGCCGATTACTTTTTGCATAAGGCTACGGAAACTGAGAAAATACCGGAAATTATAGGAAATATTAAAAATCGTAATAATTGACTCAATTCTAATGAGGGAGTATTATGAATGATCTCTTTGCAGTATTAGATAGCAATCTGACCCATAATGATAGTAGATTGGATATTATCTCTCACTTTGCCAACTCTTTATTTCATACTTCCTCGGATGGAATTATTATTGCCAATAACGTTGGTAACATATTATTAGCAAATCATTCCATGCAATTATTCTCCGGTTTTGATGATAATGAATTAACACATTTTAATATAACAGATATATTTCCTTCTTTGTTTGAATCCGCCCCTCACAAAAAAAATTATGTAAAAATGAAAGGTAAGGATAGAGAGGAATCTTGTGAGGTTATATCAATTTGTTATGATGATTATGAGTTAACCTATTATTTGATCCGACCGTTAATTCCTGAAAATAACGGAGCTCATTGGAAAGAGATCTTGGCCGTATTGAACAATTATCCTGAAGTAATGTATGTTTGCGATCTTGATACATACGAAGTCCTATTTGTTAATGATTCTTTCGCGGAAAAATTGGGAACGAATCCGATTGGAGAAAAATGTTATAAAGTATTTCAAAATTTCCAATCTCCCTGTCCCTTTTGTACTAATGAAAGGCTTAGAAAATCGAATGGGGAAGAGTATGTTTGGGAATATAATAATCCTGTTCTTAATAGAGACTATCTTCTTAGTGATCAATTGATAAAATGGCCTGATGGGAGAAATGTTCGTTTCGAAGTTGCTTTTGATATTACTGAGCGAAAGATGATGGAGGGAAAATTAAGGGAAAGTGAAAATAACCTTAGAACAAGTCTGGAACGTTACGAATATCTTTTCGATTCGGCTGCTGTTGCCCTGTGGGAAATTGATTATCTGAAATTGGCCATGTGGATAGAAAATCTGAAGACTTTGGATATATTGGATATTGAGGAATACTTAATAGATAATAAAGAAGAGGTCTTAGCTCATCTTGCGGAAATTAATATCCTTGATGTCAATTCTGAATGTGTAGAAATATTTGAAGCCAGTTCTAAGCAAGAACTGATTACACGTCTGAATTCTCAAATGATTTCCGAGTCCTATGATATTTTAATTTCTCAAGTTATTTCTTTGTTTAATGGAAATAAATTATTTGAGGCTCCTTATACAATTAATATTTCCCAAAAGAAAAAAGTAGAAGTACAATTAAACATCTCATTCCCGAATGAGATTGAGAAATATAATTCTGTTCTCGTCTCTGCGGTAAATATAAATGAAATAAAACGAAAGGAAAGAGAATTAAACGAATTATTGGAAAAATTAGAACGATCAAATAAAGAACTTGAACAATTTGCTTATGTCGCCTCACACGATCTTCAAGAACCATTAAGAATGGTTGCAAGCTTTACTCAACTCCTGGAAAAGAAATATGGTGAGAGTTTGGATGATAGCGGAAAAGAATATATCTATTATGCTGTTGATGGTGCAAATCGAATGCAGAGATTAATAAATGATTTGTTAGAGTATTCCAGGGTTTCAACAAAAGGAAGTCATTTCGAGGATATTGATTTAACTAATGTAGTATCTCAGGCAATTGCAAATCTTCGGAAAAAAATCGAGGAAAGCAATGCGGTTATTGCTGTAGATGATCTGCCAAAGATAAACGGAGATCCGAATCAATTGATTCGCCTTTTCCAAAACCTGATTGATAATTCAATTAAATTTTGCAAAGAAGAATCCCCACTTATTTCCATTTCAGCCCAAAGAAACAAAAATAAATGGGCAATATCGGTAGCGGATAATGGAATTGGAATTGATGAAAAGTATAATGAGAAAATATTTCAAATCTTTCAAAGGCTTCATAGAAAGGAAGATTATCCGGGAACAGGAATCGGACTTTCGATTTGTAAAAGAATTGTGGAAAGACACGGGGGAGATATCTGGGTAAAACCTAATGGGAATAAAGGAACTACTTTTTCTTTTACGATATAATTTGAGGGAAATATGAACTACAGTGAATTCGTAAAACCCATCGAAATCCTTCTGGTTGAAGATAATCCGGGAGATGCTCGCCTTGCTAAAGAAGCTTTAAATGATAGCAAATTGAATAACAGATTACATTGGGTAGAAGATGGGGAAGAAGCTATGAAGTTTCTTTTGAAGCAAGATGCGTTTGGTAATTCTCCGAGACCCGATCTTATTCTCCTCGATCTTAATCTTCCGAAAAAAGATGGTAGAGAAGTTCTAATGGATATCAAATCCAATGAGAACCTGAAAAGAATCCCTGTTGTTGTTTTGACAATATCCAAAGCAGAAGAAGATATTTTACGATCCTATAATCTGCATGCTAATTGTTTTATTACCAAACCAATTGATTTGACCCAATTTATTAAGGTTGTTAAATCAATCGAAGATTTTTGGCTGACTATTGTAAAACTTCCCCCTAATGGGTTATCAAAATGATTTTAAAAAGCATAAAAGTTCTTGTCGTTGAAGATAATCCGGGGGATGCTTTGTTGATTGAGGAAATGTTAAAGGAAGTAAATTCCTCAAATCCTTTTGAGACAAAGTCTGTTGCCCTTCTTTCGGAAGCATTGAAGTTATTAAATTCAGAGGAGTTTCAAGTTGTTCTTCTTGATCTTAATCTTCCGGATAGTAATGGATTCGATACCTTTAATACAATTAATAATCTTGGTGGTAATTACCCTATTATTATTTTAACAGGAATCTCTAACGAAGATCTTGGACATACAATTGTTCGTATGGGAGCACAAGATTATTTGCAAAAGGGAAGTGTTGATTCCGAATTATTAAGTAGAACTATAAGATATTCAATTGAAAGAACATGGCTTAGAAAACGAATGTCTGAAAATGAGCTTAAATTCAGACGCTTATTCGATTATTCTCGCGATGCTATTATTATTATCGATTCAAGAGGAATAATAATAGATTCGAATAATTCTATGAATTCACTTGTCGGATATTCCGGACTAGAATTAATTGGAAAAGAATTAGTAGGGTTTATTTCTCCAAAGGATGAATTCCCTGGAATCATTGATGAAATTCTTTCCAATGGATATGCCCGCTTCGAAACAAATTTACTAGCTTCAGGTAATATGCCATATCATATTGAAGTCTCCGCAAACACTTTCAAAATTGGTGATGTAACAAATATACAATTTATCATTAGAGATATATCCGAAAGAAAGATTGCCGAAAAGAAAATGAATCAATCCCTAAAAGAAAAGGAACTTCTTCTTAAAGAGATACATCATCGGGTTAAGAATAATCTTCAGATTGTTTCCAGCCTTTTGAATTTACAGGTAGCCAAGTTTCCGCAAAAGGAATTAAAGGAGGCATTAAAAGAGAGCCAGAATAGAATCAGAACAATGGCATTGGTTCATCAGAATTTGTATCAATCCGAAGATATTGCCTATGTAGGCTTCGAAGATTATTTGAAGAAAGTATGTCAAGGACTGTTTCGTAGTTTTGGAGCTAATAGTGATAAAATTAAACTGATTGTTAACAATGGTAAGGTAAAGCTGGGAATTGATTACGCTATCCCATGTGGACTTATTGTAAATGAGTTGCTTTCCAATTCTTTAAAGCACGCCTTTAAAAATCAAGATGAAGGAGAAATTATCGTCTCTCTTTATCGGGAAGAAAATAACATTATCTTATCTGTTCAAGATAACGGAACACCTTTATTATTGGAGCATTCCTTAATGGATTCGGATTCATTGGGTTTGCAATTGGTTAAAATTATTGCAGAAGATCAATTGTACGGCAATATTGCAGTGGATACAAGTTCCGGAACTAAAATAGTAATTACTTTCTCGGAAAGAAAAATATCATGAAAACAAGAATTCAAATAGTCGAGGATGAACGAATCACTGCCGAAGATATTAAACAAACCCTCGAAAGCTTCGGTTATGTTGTTACTTCTATTGTTTCGGATGGAGAAACTGCCATTAAGAATGCGGTAAAGGATAAACCATCATTGATTCTGATGGATATTGTTTTAAAAGGATCTTTAACCGGAATTGATGTTGCCAGAAAGTTAAAAGAAAAATATAATATTCCGATTGTTTATTTGACAGCTTATTCCGATGAAGAAACTCTTAAATCCGCGAAACTTACCGAACCTTACGGTTATATTCTGAAACCTTTTGAAGAGAGAGAACTATATTCCAATATTGAAATGGCTCTCTTTAAAAACGAAATGGAAAATAAACTTCTCCACATTAATTCTATTCTGAAGGCGATCCGTGAAATTAATCATGTGATTGTAGTTGAAAAAGAAATTGAGACTTTAATTAAGCGTACTGTCGATATACTTATAGAACCGGATGATTATTTTGCCGCGATGATTATCGGAATTGATAATTCGGATATAATTCGAGTCAATGAATTCTCTTTCAAAGAAAAACTCTTCGACAGAGTTATTACTGATTTAAAAAACAATAATCTTCCGAAATTTGTAAAAATTGCATTTGAAAGTGATGAGATTCAAATTTTCCCCGGAATTATCCAAACAGATGATTTAACGCTCGGAATTGTTCTTAAGAAGATAAAAATTAGTAACGAGATAACAGGTGTGTTGGGAATATATACAAAAGATTCCTTTTTATATGACAGAGAATCTTTAGGGCTCTTTGAGGAGATTGTGAATGATATTAATTTTGCTTTTAAAGATATCGAACATCGTAAAGAAAGAGCTCAGATAGAAAAAGCGATTTTTGATCAAAAAAAATTTTTGGAGAGTGTCCTCAATTCTCTCACACATCCGTTTATGGTTATTGACCCTAATGATAAATCAATTATTCTGGCAAATAACGCCGCTAAAGGGGAAGATACTATTGTCGGGGCGAAATGCTTCTCTGTTAGCCATAATTACGATGATCCGTGTTATAATCATGGCGAATTATGCCCGATGCAAGAAGTATTAAAAACTGGAAAACCCTTTTCTTTGGAACATATCCATTGGGACTCAAATAGACAAAAAAGAATTGTTGAAGTTAATATGTATCCCATATTTGATGAGAATAATAACATCATCAGCCTTATTGAATACAATTATGATATAACAGAAAAAAAATCCCTCCAAGTTAGTTTTTCTAATTTTATAGAGCAATCTAACGAGGCTATCTTTATTCTTGAAAATAATCATCTCAAACTTGTAAATAAAAGAATGGTGGAAATATTTGGCTACGATAAAGAATTGTTAGAAACTGATAAGTTTAATATCATGTTGTTAATATCTCCTAAAAATCGCGGGTTTATAAAAACTCTCCTTGAAAGAGAAAGAGAAGGGAAATTTATTTATGAATTTACAGGATTAAACTCTGTCGGGAATGAGATTGAATGTGAAGTTTCCGTTTCCAGAATCGCGGATCGGGATGGATTAATCACTTTGGGAATTATTCGTGATATTACCGAAAAGAAAGATTTTATTAAAAGACTCGAAGAAAGTGAGGAAAGATTCCGAAGCCTTTATGAAAATGCTACGGTTGGTATATATAGAACAACTCCGGACGGTCAGGTTATTCTTGCTAATCCGGAACTAATTAAAATGCTTGGGTATAAAAAAATTGAGGACATTACTAAAAGAAAAGTTGAGGATATGTTCTTCAATAAAGATGATCGAAATGAGTTTAAAAATATTATCGAAAACGAAGGAGTAATATACGGATATGAAGTGAAATGGGAAAAAG
This sequence comes from uncultured Ignavibacteriales bacterium, assembly GCA_942492055.1. Classification (GTDB taxonomy): domain Bacteria; phylum Bacteroidota; class Ignavibacteria; order Ignavibacteriales; family Melioribacteraceae; genus CALODP01. The sequence continues at coordinate 47,868 of CALODP010000004.1, forward strand.
CGGATGGATCTTTAATTCTTGTTCAGGAAAGCGCAAAATGTATTAGAGATTCGGACGGAAATGTTTTATTCTACGAGGGAGTGGTTGAAGATATTACCGAACGTAAAAGAATGGAGGAAGAGTTAATAAAAGCGAAAGAACAAGCCGAGAAAATGGATAGATTAAAATCGGAATTCCTTGCTCAAGTCTCTCATGAAATTCGTACTCCTATTAACGCTATTATTTCTTTTGCCGATCTTATCAAATCCGAAGTTGAAGGACGAATTGAGGATGATCTGCTTAAAAGCTTTTCTATTATTGATTCTTCCGGTAGAAGAATAACTCGTACCGTTGATCTGATACTAAATATGTCGCAATTACAAACCGGGACATATAATTATACTCCCGCGAAGTTTGATGTTTATCTTTTCGTATTGCGTAAATTAATTTTGGAATACCAAACTCAAAGTGACAAGAAACATCTTACGGTCAATTTAATTAAGAATACTGATGATTGTGAGATTTTTGCGGAAGAATATAGCGTTTATCATATTATGAAAAATCTTATTGAGAACGCAATTAAATATACAAACGAAGGAAAGATAGATATAGTAATAACTGTTGATGAAAATAATAATCTCGTTGTTAGTGTTTCCGATACCGGTATTGGGATCTCAAAAGAATTTATGCCCAAATTGTTCGATCCTTTTACTCAGGAAGACGAAGGTTATTCTCGTAAATATGAAGGGAACGGATTGGGATTAGCTCTCGTTAAAAGATTCTGCCAATTAAATAATGCTGAGATAAAAGTCGATAGCGAAAAGGGAAAAGGGTCTGTGTTTACCGTTATTTTCCAGAAGAATAAATAATTCATCTCTTAGGTTTCTTTTCATTTTATCTCTATTATTTCTTATTTTCCGTATATGCTGAAAAATGTCTTAATCCTCTTGAGGTATCCGCTTGAAAGGAAATATCTTTGATATTAAAAGATTCGCTCTCCATGATGGCCCAGGTATTCGTACAACTTGTTTTTTTTACGGATGTCCCCTTAAATGTAAATGGTGCCACAATCCAGAAGCTTTTCTTGATTCTACTTTAGTAAAAAAGTATTCGATTGATGAATTGTCAGCTGAGTTACTGAAAGATTCCATATTCTTCGAAGAATCGGGAGGGGGGATTACTTTCTCCGGTGGGGAGCCTCTATTGCAATTTGATTTTCTGCTCGGGATGCTAAAAAGATTAAAGGCTGATGATATTCATATTGCCGTTGATACTACGGGCTATACTGATTTCTCAAATCTGGAAAGAATTATCCCATATACAGATCTCTTTTTATACGATATTAAAATCATTGATTTTAGTCTTCACGAAAGATATACCGGAGTTAGTAGTACTCAAATTATGCAAAACTTTTTCAGGCTCGCAAAACTCAATGTAGATCTTAGAATCAGAATTCCTCTTATCCCTGAAGTTTCCGATACCATGATTAATCTCAAAAAGGTTATATACGCTCTTCAGAAAAATAATATAAAATATCCGATTGATTTATTGCCATTTAACGAATTGGCCGAATCTAAATACGAAAGATTTAATATTCCTCTTAAACTAAAAGAAAAGAAAACCCAATCACCCGAAACTCTCGATCGAATCAAAAAGCTCTTTATTGATAACGATTTCGAAGTTACTATCGGAGGTTAATATGAATAATAGAATTATGAAACTTCGCGAAGAGACTCTTTCCGTACAACCATCCATTTCTTTGGAAAGAGCTAAGCTTTTAACTGATTTTTACAAAAGCGGTTTTCCGGAAAAGAATTCTGTTCCCGTTACCCGGGCTTCCGCTTTCAAATATATCCTTGAAAACAAACAACTCCATATTAGTGACGGAGAATTGATAGTAGGGGAAAGAGGCCCCGCTCCGCACGCTACACCTACTTATCCGGAAATATGTACTCATTCTCAAAATGATTTTGAAATCTTACATACCAGAGATAAGATATCCTTTAGCGTTGACGATCTTTCACGAATAATTCAGGAAAAGGAAATAGCTCCTTTCTGGAAAGGACAATCTGTTAGAGATAGAATTTTCGAAGAGGTAGATACCGAATGGAAAGAGGCCTATTCGGCCGGCATATTTACCGAATTTATGGAGCAAAGGGCTCCCGGCCATACCGTACTGGATGATAAGATCTACAAAAAGGGGATGAAAGATTTTATCGATGATATCGATAAGGAAATAGCTAATCTCGATTTCTTTTCCGATTCCTCGGCTTTGGAGAAAAGAGAAGAACTAAAAGCAATGAAAATTGCGTGCGAAGCGATTATTTCTTTCGCTAAACGTTATTCCAATCTCTTGAAAGGAAATGCGGAAGCTGAAACCGATATTAAACGGAAAAAAGAATTATTAGCGATGGCTTCCGTTTGTGAGAATGTTCCGGAAAACAAACCTCGCTCATTTTGGGAAGCTCTGCAATATTATTGGTTTGTCCATCTCGGAATAATAACCGAATTGAATACATGGGATTCGTTTAATCCCGGACGCCTTGATAAAAACCTATATCCGTTTTATAAAGCCGATTTGGAAAAGGGAATTATATCTAAGGAAGAAGCTAAAGAATTATTGCAATCTTTCTGGATTAAATTCCATAATCAGCCTGCGCCACCGAAAGTGGGAGTTACGGCGCAGGAGAGTAATACTTATACCGATTTTTGTCTGATAAATGTCGGAGGAGTGAATGAAGATGGTTCCGATGCTACTAACGATCTTACTTATCTTATTCTAGATGTTATAGAAGAGATGAGATTGCTGCAACCAAGCTCAATGGTACAGGTAAGCAAAAAGAATCCCGATAAACTCCTTAAAAGAGCTTTGAAAATAATAAAAACCGGATTCGGGCAACCTTCCGTATTTAATACCGACGCGATTATCCAAGAACTATTAAGACAAGGGAAATCTATCATTGATGCGCGAAACGGAGGGGCAAGCGGATGTGTGGAAACAGGAGCCTTTGGTAAAGAGAGTTATATCCTTACCGGTTATTTTAATCTTCCTAAAATTCTTGAAATTACCCTAAATAACGGAAAAGATCCGATGACTAAGAAAAAATTGGGGTTGTCAACGGGAGATCTATCCGAATTCGATTCTTACGGAAAATTATTATCCGCTTATGAAAAACAACTCAATCATTTTATCGATATAAAGATAAAAGGAAATCTTATTATCGAAAGGCTCTGGGCGAAATATCTTCCAGCTCCTTTTATGTCGGTATTGGTTGACGATTGTATTATTTCCGGTAAAGATTATAATAACGGCGGGGCAAGATATAATTCCTCTTACATACAGGGAGTTGGAATAGGAACCCTTACCGATTCCCTTACGGCACTTAAATACCATGTTTATGATAAAAAGAATATTTCGTTAAATGATTTTGCTCTATTTATTCGTAGGAATTACGAGACCAGGCCTGAATTCCGGGAGAAACTTCTGAATGAGACTCCCAAATATGGCAATGACGATGATTACGCCGATGAAAATCTTAATTTTATCTTTGAGTCTTTCTTCAAGGCTGTAGATGGGCGTAAAAATACTAAAGGTGGAAATTTCAGAATAAATTTGTTACCTACTACTTGTCATGTATATTTCGGTAGTGTAATCGGAGCTACGCCCGACGGACGTCTCGCTCGGAAACCACTTTCCGAAGGAATCTCTCCGGTTCAAGGTGCAGATCGTAATGGTCCTACAGCTGTGATAAAATCCGCAGCAAAAATAGATCATCTCAGAACCGGCGGTACATTGCTTAATCAAAAGTTTACACCCGATTTTCTGGAAGATGAAACCGGTATTACGAAGCTGCTTCATCTTATTAGAGCTTATTTCCGAATGGACGGGCACCATATTCAATTTAATGTAGTCTCGGCAGATACTTTAAGAAAGGCTCAGGAAAATCCGGAAGAATATAAAGACCTTATTGTAAGAGTGGCCGGTTATAGCGATTATTTCGTTAATCTTGGCCCCGATTTACAAGAGGAAATCATAAAACGAACTGCGCAAACCGTACTCTAAATTCTATGGGGGAATTTATATTATGAAAATAAGAATAATGATCTCAAATCTGTGTCTCTTGTTATTGAGCCTTTCATTATTCGCTCAGGATAATGGGAATATTAAATCCGATCTCGAACAATTTCTAGATGAAATACCGAATATCCGTTATGAAAAAATCGAGCATAGCTCATTATTTGATGTGGCATATGAGATTTACGTAAAACAACCTCTCGATCATAATAATCCGGATGGAAAGTATTTCGAACAACAAATATTTCTGCAACATTCCGGTAAAGATCTTCCTATGGTTGTAAGTCTCGAAGGTTACGACAGAGAGAATCATTGGTTGGAATTATCCAAAGTACTCAAAGGAAATCAAATTATTATTGAGCATCGCTATTTCGGTGAGTCAGTTCCCGATTCACTCGATTGGAAATATCTTACAATCAAACAATCTGCCGATGATCATCATAGTATCATTTCTCTCTTTAAAAAATTCTATACCGGTAAATGGATTTCCACCGGAATTAGCAAAGGGGGACAAACAACTATCTTTCATAAATACTTTTATCCCGAAGACGTTGACGTAGCCGTTCCATATGTTGCTCCGTTGAATTTCTCAGCTACCGAACCGAGAATTCATAAATTCCTGAATGAAGTCGGTTCCGAAGAATGCAGAAATAAGATTCTCGAAATGCAAAAGACATTACTGAAAAGAAAAGGAGAAATTCTTCCTCTGTTCGAACATTATGCGGATACAAGCGAAACAAAGTATTCAATAGGGTTGGAGAAAGCTTACGAATATCTTGTATTGGAATATAGCTTCGCTTATTGGCAATGGAATACAAAATCATGCGATAGTATCCCCGCGTTTGATTCCGACCCGAAAGTACTTTTCGAGCATCTCGATAATGTTAGCGGACTCGATTATCTCTCCGATGATGATATGGAAAAATATAAACCCTTCTTTTATCAGGCATATACCGAAATCGGATTCTATGATTACGATATTACTCCTTTCGAAGGATTATTAAAATACGCGGACGGATCTAACTCTGTCTTTTGGCAAGGAAAATTCGATTTTAACTTCAATACCGAATTGATGGAAGATATCAATCAATGGGTTACAACAAAAGGGAATAATTTTATCTATATATATGGTGGAAACGATCCTTGGCAAGCTCCCGGAGTTGTGCTAAACGGAAAAACAAATTCATTGAAAATGGTCTTGGAAAACGGCTCGCATGCCACAAGAATTCGCCATTTCTCAAATGAAGATAAAGAGAAAATCTTTTCGGCTCTTGAAACCTGGCTCGATGTAAAAATAGAGAGAGATTGCCTGGATAAAAAGAAATAAATGTCAGAATTTGTTTTCTATGGCTATTATTTATAAATCTGAAACATGTTGAATAATAGCCATAGAACCTTTGAAATAAAGAGAAAAAAAACTATCATAATAATTCTCTATAGGTCTTTAGATAAAAATAAATAGCTAAAATAACAACATTTCTCTTAAGATATAATATCCCGCACCTACAGCGCAGTATAAATATTATAATAGCGATAATCTACCGAGATAATGCACCTACGGCGCATTAATAATTTTTACTAGATATTTTCTTAGTAAATCTCTAACGTAACAATTCATATTGCAAAATCCATTTCACGAAAGTCTGTTGCCATCGGTTTTGGTCACTGAGCGTAGTCGAAGTTGGGTATCTCGGTAGGTAATGTATTTTAAAGTTGATGATATATCATTTCTTTTCTCTACCTATCCATACATAAACACAAGTGAATTAGATTAACAAAATCCCTCATAAAAGTACTCATGTAAAACTAGGAACAAAAATACAATAGTGAAGAGTGCTTTAATCAGTCTTATTCAGTTAAAAGCATGCTTACTGTCCATGATTCGGCTTTGACGGGAGCGGAGTCGAAGTAAGCTTACTATTAAGTAGAATCCCTTTATTTTTCCCCTCGACTTCGCTCGGGGGACAGGCTATTTTGATCGTATCGCAACTAAAAAGTTACAACCTAGTGCTAAGTTGACAGCATTGCAAGAGAATGGGGGTAGGGGGATGAGTATGGAATATAATATTATCTATTCAAAGAGTGAAATATTATACCTCCTGATCTATTTTGATTATGATATATCCTCCGTATCATATGTATATAATATGTCACATCCATTTTCCTTTAGTAAAATAAAATGATTGAGTATTTCCTCCTAAAACATTAACTTCAAACGCGCTAATTGAGTTACTTGATTAGCCACTCATCGGAAATTTATTTAATCAATCTTAGGAGGTAAGATGAAAAAAGTTTTGCTTCTGCTATTTTTTGCGCAAACTTTTCTATTTGCAGCTACGTCGATGTATTTTCGCGGCGAATTTAACGGTTGGGGTACAACCGCAATGACAAAAAGATCTCTGGGAACCCCCTCATTTCTCGTAACTATCCAGGAAAACACTACAGGTCTTAGAAATTTCAAATTCGATTTGAACGGTGATTGGGGAAATAATTGGGGGGTCAATGAAACAATATCTTTTGGATCTGTGAGAACGATTTATTTAAATCATCCAAATGACGTAAAGTATAATTCGGTCTCCGGCAAATATTACACTTTTATTATGAAGGATTGTGGAGAAACGGAAAATAGTGAAACTGTGGTTTTCGAAACTACTAATTCTCCCGTAACAATCTCTTCAGTTAACTCTACTCTTGATGGAAGCGGCGCGACTGTTGAAGTTGAGATATCCGCGGCCAAATCTCCCGAAGAGAGAGTTTATATTCGTTATACCAAAGACGGATGGACAACTTCCACATTTGTGGAAATTACAAACTTCGGCGCTGGTACAATCGGTACGGGACTTATCCCTATTGAGGATCTGACCGGTGATGATGAAAATAATACTTATTATGTTCTTACTACAGCTACAAATAGTATTAACCATTCCAATGCCGATATGCTTACGATAGACTATTCTAATAATAGCGGAACCAATTTTACTCTTCCGGTTGAATTATCAGCTCTCACAGCCAAATCTGTCGAAGCCGGAATACTTCTTAATTGGAAAACAGCTACCGAAAAAAATAATTACGGATTTGAAATCGAAAGATTTACCCCGAGCGGAGTCGAGGGGCAATTATCTGCATGGAAAACTATCGGATTCGTAGAAGGGAATGGTAATAGTAACGCAGAGATATCTTATTCCTATATTGACAAAAATCCATCCGTAGGAAAGAATATTTATCGTCTGAAACAAATAGATTTCGACGGGAAATATGAATATTCAAAGGAAATTGAAGTTTTGAATAATATCTCTTCGGAATTCTCTTTGAAACAAAATTACCCGAATCCTTTTAATCCTACGACAAAGATTAATTTCTCGATAGGTCAAAAGTCTCAGGTAACTCTAAAGATATATAATATGCTTGGAGAAGAGATTACTACATTGGTAAATAGAAATCTTGAGGCCGGAAATCATTTCGTAAGCTTTAACGCCTCAAATCTTCCGAGTGGAACATATATCTGCTTAATGAAAGCCGGAAACTATACGGAATCTCGAAAACTGTTATTAATAAAATAAAACCTTTCTAATGATCACTGATCTTTTGTGAGAGAATTCTCCGGGATCAGTGATTATCATTAATCAACTCCATAAAAAAGCAACTGAAAATATTATTTGTGATATAATATTTATATGTATAATTTTGCTACTTGCAAAAAGCATTATCAATAATCATACTAGTATTGTTAATCTCAAAAAACGGTAATTATGAAAAAAATTATTCCTTTACTCCTAATTATTGCCGGATTTATCTCCTGCGATTATGCTCCCACAGAAACTAATTTTCATGATATCAAAAGACATAAAAAAATGGATGAAGCTGTAATTTCCATTCATGATACTGTTCGATTATCTCAAATGAGAGGAATAGTTGATATAATCCTCGATGGAGATTTGGAAGGGGAAAGAATATTAAGAGTTTCCGGAGAAGCCGGGGGAATTAAAGATTATTTGCGACATACCGGCAATAAAATCACCATAGATTCCGAAGAGTTTCCGGACGGGGTTTTTGATTTTCAAATTGAAATAGAATTCAAAACATTTACCGGAAGTCTTGCTGATAGGAATAATAGGGAGTATTATAAGAAATCGTTTAACTGGAAAACCGAAATATATAATGGAGAATTTTCTATTCCTAAGATTTATTCTCATAGCTTTTGTAGTGATGGTATAAAATTAGTTTGGAATAAATATGTAGGAAAATTATTTCAGAAATATCTTATTAAGAATCCTGAGACCGGGGAAGTTTATTATGAAATAAATAATATTGATCAGACCTCTGTTGTTGATTCTCTATATGGTGGAGAAAAAATTAATTATATAGTTGAGACATGGGTTGCCAATAAAAAATATGAAACTTCTGATTATTATGTAGATAAAAATTGGGGAGTCTATTTTTCTTGTACGGTAGATGAATATAATAATGTTCATATTAATTGGAGAAAGCCTAAATTCCATAAAGGAATAAAAAATTATAAAATTCTACGCTATAAGAATATTTATTATAATGAAATAGATGATACTATATTTACTTCCTCCTCTGTATATGATACTTCCTTTGTTGATAAGGGGTTTTCCGATGCTCCGAATTCAAAACTCTTAGGAAAAAAATATCAATATAAATTTATTGTAAATACAAAACATAATCATCAATTTTTAGCCGAAGAGTTTCGGAGTAACGATAATAGAATATCTTTTAAAAATCAGGAATTAGGTCGCCTATTCTACTCAAAGAATAATGATTCTTTTTATTATATCGGTTCTAAGTACCTGACATTATTAGATGCGAAGACTTTTTCCGTGAAAAATCAAATTACATTTTCCAATAATTCTTCCGATAAATATCTCATTATTAGTCCCAATGGTAAACATATTTATGTAAATGACAGGTATAATGGTGGTTTGATAAAAATAGACCCCAATACTCTGCAAACAATAAAATATGTTCGTTTTGGACGTTATGACGGAAAAGGGGACAAAAATTATTTTATGGGAAAAGTTACAAATGATGATATTCTTTATTTCTCTTTTACCGGAGAGAATAATAATGAAATAGTTCGTGTTGATCTGAAGAATGATAAATGGTGGAATATTGAATATATTCCTCAAAAACAAGCCTCTTTTGATATTAATTCAGATGGCAGCATGATTGTTTTTAATAATAATCTATTCACTTTTGCCGATGGTAAATTTGAACTTATCAATGACATATTTCCCCGGAATTCTATCTTCATTAATAATTATCTCTATGGAATAGATGATGGTTATCTGCGTAAATATGATCCAGTAAATTGCACTTCTTTATCACAAGTAAAAGTCACGGATTCCGATACAAAAGCTCAGTTATATTTTGATAATAGAGGGAATAATATCTCAATCTTGTTATATAATGGTTATTACTCAATTTATAATCCGGATAATTTTGCTTTACGTAAACGGTTCTCAGTGCATATTGATGATTGGGAATTTTTATTTGAGTTCCCCAGAATTACAGATTTATTCGTTTATGACGATATTATATCCTACAAAGATAAAATCTATAGAATGGAGTATTAATGAAAAAAATTATTTTTTTCTTTATTTGTGGCGTTTCTCTTAATTTCGGTCAGGTTAAATTCTGTGCTTCTTTCGAGGGAAATTATTTATTCTATAATGTTTCTGAATTTGAGAAGATAAATAAAGTTATTTGTGATCGCCTCTGTTTTGATTCAGGTTTCCCATTTGAAATTGAAGAGAATTTTGATCATAGAATTTCATATTCATTTAAAATATCCAGAAATATATCTTCACCATTCAAGAATAACTTTCTTTATATTGGAGGAAATCTTTCTTTTCATTCCAATGCAAGTCGTGTGGCATATAGTGATTATTCCGGGCATGTTTATTATGATCAATTACTAAACTTTACTTCCTTTGGCGCTTTCTTATTAGGGAAACAGAAAAATTCTGATTTCTTTGGAATGGAAGTATTATTGATGATTAATTATGTAAGCTCGTCATATTCACATGAATCTTCAACTAAAATAATCAATTACACTGAGGAAGCTGATGAAATTGAATTCGTTTCCTCTTCTGCGGCTTTTGATTTTGCTTTCCGTCCATATTTCCTATGGAAAGATTTTCAAGTCGGTCTTAATTTCGCATATTCCATATATCTACCTTCCGAATTGAAGCTTAAGGATAGAGATGAGGGATATTTAACCAGAGACGGTAAAAAAGTAGAATTAAACCTTTCCGGGGCAAATATCGGTTTATTTCTCTCCTATAATTTTAATTTGGATGAAAACTGATGTTTTAGTTGATTTCTTTGTGTTGTTAAATCATGTATAATAATAATGTAATATTACTAAATTGGGCTTTTTATATGCGGAAATTTATTCTCATTTTATCTTTTTTTTATTGCGGAGCGATATTCTCTCAAAACATCCCTTCCGATTCATTAATTACTACTTTCATGTATGATTTTGAAAATGCCATTAACTCCGGTGATTCTGCCTATTTTGTTAATCATTTTGATACTGATGAATTCAGAAAAATTGTTCGCGGAAACTATACAATTCCCGAAAATCAAAATAAAATATTTGAAGATGCTACAAATCTTGCTGCGGGGTTGGCAATTGCTATAAAAGCGGAAATTGCAAAAGAAGGGAATTATACATTTCTTAAATACTATACCGTCGGAGATACTATTAAAGCTATCTATCGCCTTCTTCTTGGAGATGGAAGATTGAATTATCATAAATACGATATACTCTATTCCGACGAAAATGCCCGAATTGTCGATGTCTATTTCTATATTACCGGTGAATATGCTTCAAGATCTATCAGAAACGCTATTTTTCCGATTCTTCAAATCGATAATTCTTTAATTGGTAAAATAAATTATCTTACCAAGCTCATGATGGGGGATAGAAATAAATATATCGAAGGACTTACAAAAGTTAAGGAAATCAAGAATTGTATCGCTACAGGTGAATTTAAGAAGGGGATTGAGTTGTTTGAGTCCCTTCCCGATGAAATAAAGAATATGAAGTCTGCCAGAATATATCAAATAACCTTGACTACCAATTATTCCGATTCAATGGCTATTAAGGCGATAGAAGAATATTCTTCTCTTTTTCCTGATGATCCCTCATTGTCTCTTCTCCTGATAGATTATTATTTTCTGAAAAAGGATTACAAAAAATCATTGGAAAATGTTGATCTTCTTATCCGGCATCTTCCCGAAGATGGTCATTTGCATGTGATAAAAAGTAATTTATTGGTTCAATTGGGTGAAATAGAGAAAGCAGTTTACGAATTGGAGCAATCTATTGAAGTAGAACCATACTATACGAACGGATATTACGAGAATCTCAATTATCTCATTACAGTTAAGAATTACCCGAAATTAGTTACTCTGCTATACAGATTTAAAGATTATCTCGGGCTTTATTATACTAAAGAGATGATGAAAAATGATCAGGGATTTTCCGAATTTATAAAATCGGAAGAATTCAAAAAAATCGATCCGAATTACTGGGAAGAATAGATATAGTTTATTTATCTTCTTAATATCGGGTTCCCATCTTAATGCGGGAATCCGATTTGAAGATTTCTCCCATTTTTCGGGGTGAAAATTATTGCCCGATTTTATGGAACTTTTCACGCAAAACTCAATCCTCCCACAAAAGATCGATTTTATTCTGTTTGGAAGGATTATTCAATTTCCTGAAACGATATTCGCTAGCTACATTAAAGATCTGAATCTCTTTATCCGATATATTATGAGAATATGCAGTATTCGGCGATTTTATTCGATATTATTAATCTATTTTCAAAAATCAACTCACTTTTTTCCATGTTCCGGTCATTATTCCTAATATTTTTCCTCAGGATTTAATATTCATATCCGTTTTTCGATATTTCCCAGCTATTCTTTATTTACTCTTTTGGCTAAATGATTCTATAAAAGATGGAACGATATTCATTTGCTAATTAATCATTGCGCAAATATCGAAAGGAGATTTGAACTAACTAACGATTATTCGACATCAGAATGGATTATTTTCCGGTTCTTAATGGAATCCTATTTCCAAATTCTCTGTTATTATCATTGGAACCGGGTTTCATATCATTATGTTGTAAAATATTAGTAACTCTCATGAACTATTTCGGAATTATTCATGAACGGATATTGTTATGAAATCATGAGTGAGATGAACTATCAATTAGCGGGTATGGGGAAAAATATATTACTGAGTATGTGAACTTATTGGAACTAATCTTTGAGTCATTATTGTTGGGAATTTTATAAGGAATCGGGAATATCTTTATGGATGTTATCAAAGATAGAATTTCACAACCGGTTTGAAGAGGAAACAGAAATATCTCATGAGAATAATGAACCGGGAATGGTAATTTGTTGTTATTCAAGAAAAGGACCGGTAAGTCATATTTGAGATATGTTAAGCGACTTAATTACACGATTACTCATAGTGTGGAATACATACAACTAATTAATAGCCTAACTAAATAAGAGGGGTTGCTCATGAATGATAGTAATCTTAATGTGTTTAACATGGTTCTGGCTGTATTCGCTTATCTGAAAGGGAAATCGGACTCTTTTACTTTCCCCGAGGTTGTTACTACTGCGCTTAATGAACTTCAATCTCTGATACAACGGATTAAAGAATATAGTATGAAGCATGAAAGTATCAGTAAAGGTTTAGCGAAGGAGAAGGATTTGCTTCTTGATGATCTTGTGGAAAAAGTAATGTCCGTTATCGGTCCGCTAAAGACATACGCGATTGAAAATAATCAAACCGCGCTATTCGATAAAGTTAACACCACATACTCCAAATTGCGCAATAAACGAGATTCTGAAATAGCTATCGGGTCTTCTAACTTATTACTCATTTCCAGAGATTATCAGGCTTCATTGGTTCTATACGGTGTTACTGATGATAATATTACTGTAGCGGAAGATAAGGTAACTGAATATGATGATTTTCGTCAGAAAATGGATATCGCGAATGCCGAAAAAATAGCGGCCAGGAAAGAATTAACGGCGTTACTTAAAGAAGCGAAAAAAATATTGACTCTTCGTCTTGATAATATGATGGAATTATATCGCGAATCGGAACCGGAAATGTATGCCGAATATAAAGCCGCTCGCGTTATTAAGAATTATCCTGCCCATCATAATACTTCTGATCCGGAAGATGAAGGGAATAATTAATTTTTTTCTTCTTTGTAATCGATAAGTTTCGGAGTCATTCCATTAATAGGGTGAATTGGATTTTTTCTGTGAATTATTTAAAAAGGCGTTGGGAATGACTCCGATTTTCAAATCTTATGAATCTCATTTTTGTATTTTCTATTTCAACGGTCTATTACCATAATGTAATCTCTTCCGAATTGAATGATTCGTAAAAATGATTATATGTTCTGAAATACAATCGATTAATTGGTCACAAATTGTTCGTTTATGACATACGATCTATATAATTAGTAATATTCCGGAATCGTAAGCATCTTATCAATAGAGTTTCTATATTGCTTAATATATTTTCCGTAGGGAGAGCAATCTTGAAAAATCCGGTCACTTTCATCTTCTTAATTCAGATGCTCCTATTTTCTGATTTGGTTCTTTCTCAAACCAATGATTGGCAATATTTCGGAGAAAATCCTCCCGATAGTATTCCAAAGGTTTTCGGAGAAGGTATCATTTCCACAAAAGGTTTGGAACATAGCAGTCCGGTTTTTACGGATGATTTGAAATCGTTTTATTGGGTGGCTATTAGAACAGATCTTGGATTGAGAAATAGAGAAATATATATAGCCGAATTTTCAGATAACAAATGGATAATCGGCAAGATGGATTTCTGTAAAGAAGGGAATAACTATGATTCTCCTTTCCTCCATAAGAATAAACTATTATTTATTTCAAACCAATTTGCCGATAGTGCTACTCGAAATGAAAAGAAACATTGGATGTTGAAGAACGATTTTAAGATTTATTATGTCGGGATTTCCCACCGGGAAAAGATTAAGCTGTTTTTACCGGACAACATAATAAATAAAAAAATTATCTCTCCCTCATTTTCCGAAAACGGTAATATCTATTATGTAGCTTATTTGGATAATGTAGAACAAAATTGCGGGATATATCGCTTGAGGAAAATTACGGAGAATAAATATATCGAAGAAGTTCTTCCGCCATGCATTAATTCCGAATATCAGGATTGGACTCCCTTTATTGCGCCGGATGAAAGCTATATTCTTTTCTCTTCAACCAGAGGAAAAGATAATAATGATTACGGCGATCTATATATATCATTTAATCAGGGGAATAACAATTGGAGCGAGCCAATCGGCCTGGGAGATAAGATTAATACTCCTGCTCAGGAAAGATTCCCTTATATATCTCCCGATTCGAAATACCTATTCTTTACAAGATCTACGGATAATAATAGTCATGATATCTTTTGGGTATCGGCAGATATTATTGAAAAACTGAAAAATGATTTCCGGAAATCGCGATAAAGGGATTATCGCGATATTCTCAAATCGGAATAGATTCTCAATAGAGCTGCCGCGGACCATGAGAAATTATTCGCTCTTAATCCTTTACCATCAATCGGGTTATAGTTTTCCCTTATTGATTTGTCCGAATTCATAATTCCTTCCAATCTTTCGAAAACCAGATAGCTATATTTATCCGCCAAATCATTATATCCGTAATTTCTCATTCCTTTTAACGCGAATTGAATTTGATCGAGCCAGACAGTTCCGCGCCAATATCCGAGGGAAAATTCCGGTTCCGCTTTGGATAATGTTGGGAATGGAATATATGTCCCGAATTTCGAGGTGTCTGTCATTGTGGCAATTATATATTTCGCTTTCTCTTTATCACATGCTTCGCTAAACAGGGGAATCCATCCTTCTGACCCCTGTTTCTTTATCAGTTTTCCGGTAGTGATATTTCTGTCGTAGAAGTATTTTGTATCGGGATCATAGAATATTTTATTAATCTTCTCCTTGAGTGAACCGGCTTCGGATATATAGATAATTGAGTCTTTCTTTAATCGGAGTAATCCGGCGAATTTAGCCAAGATTCTCTTTTCCTGATAGAGAAATGAATTAAGATCCGACGATTCCTGATCGAGGGAATAGATACCTTCTGCTTTCTTTAATAGTTTGGACGAATCGAAACGAACGGCGTTATCCATTCCGCTTTCCCATTTCCCACCGATCAGATGATTATCGGTAGCTCCGTATTCGCATAGGCCGTTGTTATCGATATCTCTCTCCTTATACCACCAATTGTGGTATGAAACAAGTTTCGGAAAGAGTTCTTCGATGAACAAAGTGTCTTGAGTTGCTTTATATATTTCATCAACAGCCCATGAGGCCAAAGGAGGTTTTGTATTTAAAAGATTGTTCTCTTTGCTGTCGGAATAGATACAATCGGGTATCATTCCGTTTTCGGTCTGATGATCGAACATCGCTCGGATTTGATCCTTTGCCAACTCCTCATTGAAGAATATCAGCGCGGCGGAATGTTTCCAAGAATCCCAAGCCCAAAATCCGTTGAAATAACTTACGGAGGAGGATGGGAAGAGACCGTCATGGAATAAATCGCCGTATGGAGCTTTCCAATTATTTACCAAAGTCATTACAGCTTTTACGACAATAGGATGGTATTGTGGTAGATCGGAATAGTTTTTATTTGCCCGAATCGCTTCTTGCAAATATCCGTTCCATCTTTCTCGGTTTTTATTGTAATAATCGTTCGCGTCGTGATGTAGAAAATCGAGAAAGTCGGTTGAATTCTTATCTCCGTAAAATATATATGAAGAGAAGATTTTCTCTTCCTTAGGGGGAATTGATATGTTTTTTATCGTTGCGAGGGAAGAGGATTCTTTCTCCGTAATCTCCAGTAGAGCCGATTCATGCTGAAAAGGGGCGTATGTAAGTATATAGTTATTGTTTTGGTGAAGCTCATAATATTCGGAGTATTTATCATATCGGGCAGTTGAATTAACAATACCGTTCAATGTAATCGAAATATCCTTATCGGAATTGTTTTTCAGAAGAAGATCAATAGCTGTTTTATTCGTGCTTACGTAATAGAGTCTTATTTTGATATTCAGATCGGTAAACTCGTAATTCTGCTCCAATAATCCGGGATATGTAGTTATTTCTCTTTTACCGGCTTCGGATAAGATATATTTCTTTTGAGTTCCGTTGTTAATTAGCTCAAAACCGAATAGTTTTTCTGAAAACCATCTGTTTTCGTCCGATAGAAAAGGGCCGCCGAAAAATCCGTAATCATCTTTAGCGGAATCGGCCGGCAAAGAAAAACCTGTCCATGCCCCCAGATCGGAAAAGAAAAACTCTTTACGATCATTTAAGGAATCGGGGAAGCCTTTGAAATCGAGTAGATTAGGGAAATTATAATTGATTTCTACATAATCTATTATTTTCCCGGATGAATTTGATGTAAATTCTACGTTTCTTTCCGCAAGTATAATTACCGAAGTAAGGAGTATTAAGTAGAGAGTTAGAATGATTTTCTTTTTCATGATTCTTTTATCTTTAGAAAGAAAAAAAATATTTATAGTTTTGCATGAATACCATTTAGAAAATACGGATTATTAAGATGAATATGTATAGAACTTTTGTACTATTGTTTATATTCCTTTCATCCTCTCTTTTCTCACAGAAAGCGATTTATCAAACAAACAGATATACAATATTTTCCGATAAAGTTGTTGAAGGGAAGAATAGTGCTATTTTCCATTCCCGAAACAAAATTGCCTCAAATTATTCCGATCTTCTTAATACCGGAGTGAATAGAAAGATCAAATTCAAGTTTGCTTTAAACGGGAAGGATAATGAACGGGCTCCGGGAAAAGATCATATAATAGAACTGAAACAGGGTTTCAATTCTTTGGTTACCGATACTTTTTACTTTGGTAGGGAAGAAAGAGCCGGAAAACCGATCTATAAGGAAGATAATAGTATTGAAAAGGGGAAATACAGAGTTGAGTTTATTCTTAATGCCCGAAAGATTGATGAGCAGTTAGCGAAGGGAGAATCATTTAACTCTTTCGACGGTACTATCATTACGAAAGATCAACTCGTCGGATATTTCATAGCGGGGGATTTATGGCCCCTTACATGGGATTTTTCCAATCTTATAAATAGAAAAGACTTACAACTTACTTCCATGGGAACCGGAATATATAAACTTGTTCTCGATTTTGAGTATAAACCGTATCGTGAGTATAATCAGGACGGATTCATGTATTGGAATCTTACGAAAGATATTTCACGATTCCCACGACTTACCGCTCCTTATTTGATAATGGAAGGGATGTATGATCTATCATTGGAAGAATTGCTCCAGTCTGTTCGTCCCGACAATACATTTATGGCAGGAGAGAAATGGGACGGAGTCTGGACAAGAGACGTAAGTTATAGTATTCTTCTTTCCCTCGCGATCTTAGAACCGGAATTAGCTATAAATAGCCTCAAAGCAAAAGTAGATAATAAAAGAATAATTCAGGATACCGGAACGGGTGGTTCCTGGCCCGTTTCTACAGATCGATTAACATGGGCTCTGGCTGCGAATGAGATATATCTGGTAACTGGAGATAAAGCTTGGTTGAAATACGCCTACGAAATAATTAAAAACTCCGTAGAGACCGATAAGAGTATTGTTCGGAACCCGGAAACGGGATTGATGTACGGAGAAACATCCTTTATTGATTGGAGAGAGCAATCTTATCCTAAATGGATGGATTCGAAAGATATATTCCGTTCTCAGGCAATAGGAACGAACGCGGTTCATTATAAGACGCTTGATATTCTTGTTTCTATGGCTAAGGATCTGGATGAGGATTATTCCGAATATGAAGGACGTAAGAAGGAATTAAAGGGGAATATAAATAAATATCTGTGGTTAGCCGATAAAGAGTATTATGGGGAATTTATATACGGAAGAACATATCAAAGCATAAGCTCCCGCAGCGAAACTCTCGGGGAGGCATTGGCAATTCTTTTCGGAATAGCGGATAAAGAAAAAAGTAAAAAGATAGTAGAGAATACTCCCATAGCGGAATATGGTGTCCCTTGTTTCTATCCTCAGATTCCCGATATAGGGCCATATCATAATAACGGAATCTGGCCTTTTGTTGTAGCTTATTGGGGATGGGCAAGCGCCGTAACGGGAAATGAAATTGTTTTGGAGAATAGTATCTCCACAATATACAGAGCGGCATCCCTTTTCCTAACGAATAAAGAGAATATGGTTTGCCAAACGGGAAGTTTCTACGGAACCGCGATTAATTCGAACAGGCAATTATGGAGTGTAGCCGGAAATCTCGCCATAATCTACAGAATGATATTCGGATTATCTATCGAAAATAACGGGATGAGAATAGCTCCATTTATTCCGGAATCCTTTAAAGGGGATTATAATCTGAATGATTTCCCTTATCGTTCCGCTAAATTAGATATTTCAATCTCCGGGCATGGAAATATCATTACTTCATTCAAATTGGATGGTAAAGAGTCTGAGAATAACTTTATACCCGATAACCTTTCAGGTAAGCATAAAATAGAGATTAGACTAACCTCATCCGGTAAAAAGGGGGAAGGGAATTTCAAATTGAATAAATTCTCTCCTTCCGATCCTATTGTAGAGCTTAACGAGAATATACTATCATGGAATAGGGAAGAGGGGATATTACATTATAATATCTATCGTAACGGTGAAAAGATCGCCTCTACGGAAGAGAACCGATTCCGGATTGAAGAGAATTCCGGTTATATGGAAGAATATCAGGTTGAGGCGGTAGATATAAAAGGGGATCCCTCTTTCTTATCGGAACCGATTACAATAGACGGGAAGGTTAATTATACGGTTATTCCGGAAGAATTAAAGGCCCGGGATAATAAAGAATATATCGAATCGACACTTTCTGAGAATTCAAGTATAACATTCAATGTTAATGTTTCGGAAGAGGGATTATACGGGGTGAAATTTCTTTACGCCAACGGAACCGGTCCGATAAATACGGATAACAATTGCGGAATAAGAACCCTTGTTGTAAATGATAATCCTATGCTTGCGGTTATATTCCCGCAAAGAGGGACTGATAAATGGGATGATTACGGATATACCAATACTCTCTTGGTAAGTTTAAAGAAAGGGAATAATAAGCTTGAGCTTATCTATAGAGCGGAGAATAAGAATATGGATGGGGAAATCAACAGATTCAGATTGAAAAATCTTCGTATGGATTTGTTGGATAAATAGATCACGCTATTATTTGGTCATTCTTGTTATAGATATACTAAACATGATATTTCATTTGTTGGTATTCTTTTTTCTTTCTAGGAGCGACCTTATGGCACTATTATTTTTAAGAAAATGATAAAGCCGTTCTGGATTTATGGGTCGCTCGTAAACGAGCTTATTTGTTTTATTTGGTCAATTTATCTACCAAGGGTTCGGCACCATACGGCGCCGAAAAGTAATTTCGATTTATTGCGCTATATTATTAGTAGATATATCATTATTTCAATATAATCTCACAATTATTCCTATTCTGCTCCCATTCTTAAGATATTCATACCCGATTTTCTGTTTTTATAATCATTTCGGAAATCCTCATAGTACAATTTCG
This sequence comes from uncultured Ignavibacteriales bacterium, assembly GCA_942492055.1. Taxonomy (GTDB): domain Bacteria; phylum Bacteroidota; class Ignavibacteria; order Ignavibacteriales; family Melioribacteraceae; genus CALODP01. The sequence goes on from CALODP010000004.1 coordinate 67,643, forward strand.
GAAATCCTGTGTATTATATAGTAAGGGAATAAGGAGAGATTAGAAATAATTAATTCCCGAGATGGTATCCGTATCAGGTTGAAAAACTTTTTCTACATAAAAATAATAGCGAGTATGAAAAAATTTCTAACATTTACTCTTTTCGGGATATTTCTATCCGGTTTATTATTCGGGCAATATTCCGAAGAGTTCAGAAAAGCCCATAAGACAGGGGCAATAAAACGGGATTCGGGATTATCTGTAGCAAACAGATATGTTAATCCTCTGCATCGTGTTTTAAAGATTAATGCCGATGATTGTAGTTTCGAAGAGATATTGACGGAAATTACGGATCAATGCGGTATTTATTTTGTCTATGAGAGTAAAATCGGCAAAAGAGGCGGATATTCATTGGATCTCGAAAGAGGGACAGTTAAAGACGTATTGGATGACCTTTGCGCTGATACCGATCTAACTTACGTTGTTCTCGATCGAGATAAAATAGTAGTTACCGATAAGAATGTTTCCGACAAGAAAACCGGAAAGGTAAAAGGTATTATTCGTGATGATTCCGGAGAAATTCTTATAGGAGCAAATGTTTTAATTAAAGAGAATAATTTCGGTAGCGCTTCCGATGAAACCGGATTCTATGAAATTAAGAATCTTAAACCGGGTGTTTATACGATCAGAGCTTCCTTTGTCGGGTTCAAGTCGAAAGAGACTAAGGTTACCATAGTTGCCGGCCGCGCGTTGGAATTGGACTTTATTCTGGAAGCGGAAGGATTTATGGTAGGCGGTATTGAGGTTGTTGCCGATAATGAATTAATGCCGGTCGATCCTCAGACAAAAACAAAGATAAATGCCGGCGAAATAGAGCATTTGCAGGCCAGTAGTCTTAAAGACGTTATGTCGCTTGCTCCGGGAACAAAAACAACCAATCCGACTCTTGATAATACCGAAAAAGCGACAATACGTGGCGGAGACGCGATCGGGACACAGGTTGTAATGGATGGTGTTCCTATTTCCAATAATACGAATATGCAAGTCGGAATGGGATATTCAACAGTTAATTCGGGGATAGATCTTCGCGCTATTCCGGCGGAAAACATCGAAGAGGTTGAAATTATCCGTGGAATTCCTTCGGTTGAATATGGTGACCTTACAGACGGTTTGATGATTGTAAAAACGAAAGCGAAAGCTTCACCTCTCCGTTTTAAGGCTAAATATAATCCTAATGTTTACGAAATGAATCTCAACGGCGGATTCGCAGCCGGAGATTGGGTATTTAATCTTAACGGCAATTTAGCTTCTTCCGGAAGAGATGTTCGTGTTGAAGGGGACGGATATACAAGATTTGCCGGTCAGGTAAATATTCTTTATCAAAAAGATAATTACGAGATAAAAAACGGGTTATTCGTAACCAGAACAATTGATGAGAAGAAAGAAGAACCGGGATATGTATTAAAAGAAGCATGGTTTAATAAAGACTGGAATATAAAGTATAACGGGGCGTTTGAATACAATGTAAGTGATCTGAATAAGCTGAGCGCGAAATATTCAGTTTCTTATACAAAACGTAATTCCTATTCCCAGCAGATGATCTCGAGAGATAATACAATTATCTCCGATCTTACCGAAAACGGATCGAGAGAAGGTTATATAGTATATGGTTCTTATCTCGGTAAAAAGTGGATAAAAGGGAACGAATGGAATATTTACGGCGATTTGAACTATAAATTTAAGTTTTTTACCGGAGATTATATCCATAGCTGGGTAGCCGGCGCTACATATCGTAATGAATTTAATAATGGTAAGGGGATCCTATTTGATCCGTTATTTCCTCCGATGTTGAGTTCTACATCACCAAGATTAAGATCTTATGATGATCTTCCGGGATATACAACTCTTTCCTTCTATCTGGAAGATAAGATTGCCGGTAGATTATTGGTCCCTTTTACTTTGCAATTCGGAGCAAGGTACGAAGTCTACAGACCTGATGAATTTAATTTTAGCGGTTTATGGGGGGACGGAGAATTTATAAATGGGAAAAACGGCAGTTTTCTGAATCCAAGAATCTCTTTTTCTGCGAATATATTCGAGGATACCCAGATAAGATTAAGTTACGGTGTAACAACCAAATCTCCTCCTATGAGTATGATATTCGCTCAGGATAGATATTTTGATGTGGTTGATACCGCAAGTATTAAAGACGCTACAAAGCCGGAAGAGAATTTCTCGATTATTTCCACTTATAAACATAAAGTGGCAAATGAAAATCTAAAGGCTTACAAGCAATACAAATACGAAGCCAGTATAGATCAGCAAATCGGTGATATCGGTTTAACATTAACCGGATATTATAATAAATCGGAAGATATGTTTTCAAGTAGTAATACCCCGATAGTAAAATATAAAAAATCTTTTCCCGATTGGCCTAATCATGATATTTATTCTGTATACGATACATTACTGGATTCTTATTACTCCTATACAAATAACGGCTATAGAAATGTAAAGGGGTTAGAATTTGCGTTAAAGACAAAGAAAATTCCTGTTATAAATACCATCTTCAAATTCGATGCTTCTTACATGGAACAGGAATCGGGGACCAACGGTGGATACAGAACTGCTTCAAGACGTTTTGTGAAGGAATTAGGAATGGAAGTAGTTCCTTTCCAGAATGATATAGAGATATACAGAAAAGATCTTCTTTTGAATTATCGCTTCGATATTCAGTCGAAATCGTTGGGAATGTGGGTAACACTCCATATTCAACAGCAATTGCTGGAAATCGACGGGAAAAACAATCTTGATGATTCTTTGGCTGTCGGATATTTCGGGAAAGACGGTAATATGGTTTGGATTGCCGAAAAAGATCGCGCTTCCGAAAAATATAAGGGTTTACGCGATGTTAAGGAAGATTATGAATACAGAGAAGAAGACAGACCGAATTTATGGCTTGTAAACATAAAAGTTAGTAAGGAATTGTGGAAAGGGGCGGCTGTTTCTTTCTTCGTGAATAATTTCTTTAATAATCATCCTATTTACGAAATCAAACGATCCAGTGATAAGGTATATAATTTTCAAAGGAGAAATCCTGATATCTTTTACGGATTGGAATTCCATACTAGCCTTTAACGGAGAATAGTGTAATGAAAAAATATATATCAATATTATTTGTCTTGATCTCCTTTGTCGGCTGCGAAACGGTTTTGAATACTCCGGAAAAGCCGGATAATAAAGAGAGAGAAGTTAATTATAAAATAAAACTTGTTGATGATACCGGAACTCTTTTGGAAGAGACAGGCTCTGATATCGTGAAAGGAGCCTCTGTTTTGATGGTTTCTAATTCCTTGAAAACCAAATATGAACTGGTCTCCGATGAAAACGGGTATATTACTCTATCAAACGGGATTTCAGACACATATCTGATTTCTGTTAAGATGGAAGTTCCTTTGAAGAATCAAGGGAAGAGTAAATTTTTGGTAAATACCAAAGAAACATCTATAGATCTTCGCGCCGACAATAAAGAGAAATTATTTCTCTCATTGGACGCCATACAAGAAAAAACTGATTTGGTTTTCAGCGAATTATATGTTACCGGCGCTAAAGGAAGTGGAATGTATTTTCATGATAAATATGTGGAAATATTTAATCAGTCCGATCAAATAGTTTATTTAGATAGTTTAATAATATCTGTTGTTTATGGAAATTACTCACAAGGGATAAATTGGGTGGATGATAATGATTATGTTCATTCCAAAATTATATGGTCTTTCCCGGGAACAGGAAAAGATTATCCGATACAGCCCGGAGAATATAAAGTGATTGCGGCTGATGCTCTCGATCATAGAGTAGGCGCTCCTGAAAGTATAGATCTTTCGAATGCGGATTTCGAATTCTATAAGAGTGACTCACCTGATTTGGATTCAAAGGATGTTCCGAATATGATTATGTTTTTTCAATCCTCAGGATTTGATTGGTCAATAGGTGCTAGAACAGGAGCTGTTGTTTTGTCAAATGCGAGCCTTGATTCTTTGGTCTTTTCAGATAATCATTATAAAATACCGATGAAATCGATAATTGATGGTGTTGAGTATAATAGAGATCCTTCGAAATTGAATGAAAAAATTCTTAATCCTATGATTGACGGTGGATTAACGGGGGGACTGCAATTTTATAGTGGTAAGACACTGGAAAGGATTTTAGTTGAAGAGAACGGTCGTTTTGTTCTGAAGGATGAAAATAATTCCACACTTGATTTTAAAGTATATGAAAAACCATCTCCGGGAACACATAATGAACTTAAATAGATATATAAAATATACTTCGAGAATATTATTCTTGTCATGTTTGTTAGCCGGATCTCTTTTGGCGCAAGGACAGGAATTTTACGAACCGACATTTTTCAATACGGTTTTCGACGCTAATGAGAATAATAACTCATATTTCATCGGGAATAATCCTGCTTATCTGAAATTCGATAATCGGGATGAAAAGCTTTACGGAAACGTAACTTTCCTGAATGATAACGGAAGATTTAAAAAGTTTTTAGATCCGAAAACAAAAAGAAGATATATGGCTTCTTTCTCAGGTAAGAAGGCAATTTCCGAAGATCAGATCTTTAAGGGAACGTTCGGATTTATAAGGGACGAATATATTGATTGGAACTGGCTCTCTACCAAAAGATATGATTCGGGATCCCCTTTTCTTTTGGGAGATTCTACTACCGGAAAGACAAGATTTAACGGAATCTTTTTGAATGCCGAATATGCCGGTAAACTCTATAAAAATCTTTCCTTAGGATTCTCTCTTACTTATTTCGTGGATGACGGATTTAAAGAAGTTTCTCCTCGTCCTATTTCGGCGCACAGAGATATTATTTTCAGTGCCGGACTTAAATATCAATTAAATCGATTCAATTCGATAGGATTGGTTTTGAACTCCTTTGATTATAATGAAGAGATTAAATATCAGGAAGATGAGGGGGGCGTTCTTAATGAAACGACTCTTATCAAATTCAGAGGTATTGATTTTCCCGTAATAATGAAGAAGAAAAAAGAAACCAGATATTCCTGGCATAACGGATATTCCGCTTCTTTAACCTATCAATATCAGGAAGATAAACTTAAAATAGCGGCTTATGCTTTGGGCGGTTTGGAACATTTGACATTAAAAGATGGCAAGAATGATCTCTATCCGGAAGGTTACTGGAATAATCAGTTTTATAACGGTCAGTTAAATATAAATTACGCGATTTCTTCGGAAATGAAATTCGGGTTGAAATATCGTTTTTCCTCGGAAGATATGTGGGCAAAACATCCTAATTATAAAGTTGTTATTTCCGAGAATGATAATTCCGAACATAGTATTGCGCTGGGATGCGAATATGAGTTTTTGGAAAATAATAGCATGGCTTTGGAAATAGAAGGGAAGCTCGGTGAGATAAATGTTTCGGATTTTTACAGTGATATCTATTTCGAAGGAAAGAATCTTACATTGTTCCCGAAAATCGCTTTCCATTCCGATTTGTGTGAAATATTATCGGCCGATTTGGGATTCGGTTATAAGATAAATAAAACGGATGATGAAAAGGTATCCGCCAAATCAGCAGGCAATTATTATAATAATTTCAGAGTAAAAGATATTCTCTATTCTTTAACGGATTATAAAGGATTGAGTCTTTTCGGGAAAATCGGTTATGAGTTTATCGAGAACAATTCGGTTTCTCTAAGAGTTAATTACGAGAATATTAGGGCAGTTGATAGCGCTCTGTTTGATAATTGTGTAAATGATAACATTTCCGCTTTCTTGGAATTTAAGTTGAATCTCTATTAATGGTATCGTTCGGAAAAATATGGTATGTATTTAATAATACAATAAAGGGACACTTAATGAAAAAAATGTTAATCGTAATGACAGCGTTAATACTGTCGGTTGGAAATATTCTTGCCGGAATCGATCTGAAAGATCCCGGAACAGAAAACAGTAAGTCATTTGTGATTGTAGTTGATAAGATTACTTATGAAAAGATTGAAAGTAATATTTTGGCATATAAAGCCTCGATAGAAAATGATGGACTTTCCGCCTACGTTATGATTATCGATAATGTTACTCCCGAAGATATTAAAGAGGAGATAATAGATTTATATAATGATACCGATAATTTGCAGGGAGCAGTTTTTGTCGGAGATATTCCAATCCCTATGATTCGTGACGGTCAGCATTTGACATCCGCTTTTAAGATGGATCAGACAAGAAGATCAATGTTCGAAACCTCCGTTCCTTCGGATAGATATTACGAAGATTTCGATCTTAAGTTTGATTTTATAAAGCATGATTCTGTAAATACTTTAGCCTATTATTATAGTCTCAGAGCCGACTCTCCTCAAAGAATTGAAAAAGAGATATATAGCGGTAGAATAAAAGCTCCGTTCAATAACGAAGCTAAATACTCCGAAATCGCCAAATATTTGGATAAAGTAGTAGAATATAAAAAGAATCCTGAATACTTGAATAAAGGTTTTGTTTTCTTGGGACACGGATATCATTCCGAAGCAATCTCATCTTGGGCGGATGAACAGATTCTTTTAAGAGAATTATTCCCGCAGATGTACGGAAAAGATGGTGGTTTCAAGTTTATGAACTTTTCGATGAGTCATAACATGAAAACAATCTTAATGGGGGAATTGGAGAACAAAGAATATGATATAGCTTTGTTTCATGCTCATGGAGCCGAAGATACTCAGTATCTTGTCGATTATCCGGCAGCATCCTCCATTACTGATAATATAAAAGCAATTAAGCGTTTTGTTCGTAGCAAAGTTAGAACAGCCAAGAGAAGAAAACAGAATGTAGAAGAAGCAAAGAAGTATTATATGGATAGTCACGGATTGCCTGAAAAATGGCTTGAAGGGATCTTTGATCCTAAAGTAGTATCCGCTGATTCTCTTTATGATTACGAAATGGATATGCATTCGGATGATTTGGATAAATTTGATCCGCAAGCCCGTTTTGTGATGTTCGACGAATGTTTCAATGGCGCTTTCCATACTGAAAATTATATAAGTGGCAGATATATCTTCGATTCGGGAAATACTCTCGTAGGGGATGCTAATTCCGTTAATGTTCTTCAGGATAAATGGTCCGATAGATTTTTGGGATTATTGAATTTTGGAGTTTCCATAGGTGAATGGCATAAATCTGTAAATTATTTGGAAAATCATATTATCGGTGATCCGACTTTCCATTTCCAAGATAATTACTCGGGGAAATATAAAGTTTCTTATAACTCCAAAGACTTTAACGAAAAAGAATTACGGGACTATTTGAAATCGGATATATCCGAATTAAGAGCTTTGGCAATTCATTTCCTCGCGAAAATGAAAGGAGCAGCGTTCGAAAACGAATTGGTTGATATCTACAATAGTGATAATTCTTTTAACGTAAGATTACACGCATTCAATGAATTGGCGATCATAAACGGAAAAGCATTTCATGAATTGTTGAAGAGCAGTTATAAAGATCAGTTTGAATATATACGCAGAAAGGCTGCGGAATTCATGGGAGAAATCTGTACCGCCGATTTTATACCTTACCTGGTTGATAGAATGTTTAACGATCAGAGTGAAAGAGTATCTTTTACTGCCAAAGTTTCTTTATCCGTTATGGATCAGGAAGCCGTTAGAGAAGAAATGGTAAAATATGTAAAAAGTCTTCCTGACTACAGGGAGAAGAATAAAATGCTCGATTATTACGGCAATTGGTGTTACAGAAACTACGAATGGTTGGAAAAAGAGATTATTCCTGCTATGAAAAATGATTCTCTTAAATTAAGAAAGAGAATCAGTCAGATCAGATCAATTCGTAACTATAGATTCATCAATGGAATACCGGAATTTATCTCAATATTGAAAGATGAATCCATGCCGATTGAATTGAGAATCTCCATGACAGAAGCTTTAGGATGGTATTATTATAGTGCAAAATCGAGTGAAATAATAAAAGCGATAGATGAACTTATAGAAAAAGGCTCTGATAATGAGATTTTCATGAATGAGTTGTTAAAGACGAAGAATAGGTTAGAAACCGGTTGTAATGTAACTATGACTCCATAATTAGTTGTTGAAATATAGGGTTGTCTCATATTACTCCAATATATTTATTATTTACGTGGAACTTTTTAATAAATATTTCTCCTTATGTTTTGAATTTTTCAGATTCCGAACTATTTGAGGCAACCCGTTTTTTATTGGCTGATACTATTAATTAATTAGGAAAATAATTTTGATTAGAAAAGTATTACTTACAGTTTTAGTTTGTTGCATTACATTTTCCATTTGTAATGGTCAAGCACTTAATCCTGATGATAAGATTAAGATTGATGATGAGATAATCTCAGGACAACTTGATAACGGTATAAAATATTATATAAAGAAAAATACCAAGCCGGAAAACAGAGCGCAATTACGTTTGATTGTTAATGCAGGTTCTATTCTGGAAGATGAAGATCAGCAAGGATTGGCTCATTTCACGGAGCATATGTGTTTTAACGGAACTAAGAACTTCCAAAAGAATGATTTGATAAAATATCTTGAGTCATTAGGGATGCGATTCGGTCCGGAAATTAATGCAATTACCAGTTTCGATCAAACAATATATATGTTGGAATTACCTACCGATACTCTTGCCGCGTTTGAAAAAGGCTTCCAAATTCTTGTGGATTGGGCGCATAATGTTTCATTCGAAGATGAAGAGATAGATAAAGAACGTGGTGTAATCGTAGAAGAATGGAGACGAGGAAGAGGTGCTGTAGCCCGTTTAAGAGACAAACAGTATCCGAAATTATTCAAAGATTCCAAATATGCAGTACGTTTACCGATTGGAAAGAAAGAGATAATTGAGAATTTCGATTATCCGGTTATTAAAAGATTTTATAAAGACTGGTATCGTCCCGATTTAATGACAGTGGTTGTTACCGGTGATTTTGATCTAAAATATATGGAAAATCTTGTTTCCGATAGATTTTCTAAGATTCCGGCACATGAAAACCCGAGAGAAAGAAAGTACTTTGATGTTCCTGATCAGGATAGTATATATTTTGTAATCGCCAGCGATAAAGAATTAACCGGTTCTTCAGCCGGAATATTCTATCGACTCGACGTTCAAAAAAGGGAAACAATAAGAGACTACAAAAAATATCTTTCGGAATTATTATTTAACAATCTTATGGGGGCCAGACTCAGAGAATTGACTGAGAAACCACAACCTCCGTTTGTTATGGGATATTCCTCGAAAGAAAGATTTTTAAGAACAAAAGAACTTTATTTCCTCGGGGCCACTTTAAATGAAAAGAATATTTTGGGTGGATTCGAAGCTATAATAACTGAAGCCGAAAGAATTAAGAAATACGGATTTACCGAAGGTGAATTGGAAAGACAGAAGAAAATTCTGTCAAGAATACTCGAAAAACGTTATTCGGAAAAGGATAAAACCGAATCGAGCTTTTTTGCCGGAAAATTGACCGAGAGTGTTCTTTATGGTTACGCAATGTCAGGATTTGAAGAAGAATACGAATTACAGAAATCATTGATTCCTCAGATCACATTGGACGATGTTAATGTTCTGGCTAAGGAATGGATTAAGGATAATAATTATGTTGTAACTGTTTCCACTCCGGAAAAAGAAGGGAACAAACTTCCTACAGAAAAAGAGTTACGTGAGATTATTACTTCCGTAAAGTCCAATGATATAAAACCATATGTAGATAAATTCGTCGATGCTGAAATTATTGAGGAAATTCCGGCAGAGAAGAAAATTACAGATGAAAAGTATTATAAAGATATAGATGTTACCGAAATCACACTAGAGAACGGAATAAAGGTCGCAATAAAGCCTACAAGCTTTAAGAATGACGAAATAATGATGAGAGCGTTTAGCTTCGGTGGAACATCACTTATCCCTGATAGTCTCTTTATGCCAGCTTCATCTGCTCCTTCTATCATCAAACAGAGTGGTGTAGGTAAGTTATCCAGCGCTAACTTAAGGAAAAAGCTTTCCGGAAAGGATGTTCGTGTTTCTCCTTATATGAGTGAATTGGTTGAGGGATTAGCTTGTAAATCTTCACCGAATGATATTGAGACAATGTTCCAATTGATCTATTCTTATTTTTATAATCCGAGAGTCGATGAAAAAGCTTTTCAATCATATTTGGCCAGAATCAAAGCTTTATTGGCAAACAGAGGGGCAGCTCCTTCGGCAGCTTATAAAGATACTCTTACAAATGTGATATATCAGCGTAATCTTAGAAGAATGCCTTGGACAATCGAGTCGACTAAGGAAATGGATATGAATAAGTCTTTGGAGATATACAAGGAAAGATTCGCCGACGCTTCCGATTTTGTATTCGCTATAGTTGGTAATATTGATGTGGAGCAGATCAAGAAATTCTCTAAGATTTATCTTGCTAATCTTCCCGCGATAAATCGTGAAGAAACCTTTAAAGATTTGGGAATACTTCCTCCTAAAGGTAAGATTGAAAAAACGGTTAGAAAAGGGATTGCCAAGAAAGGAGCTCTTACTATCATCTTCACTGGTAATATGGATTGGAACGAAGAGGAAGCTTTTAATATGAGATCAATGGTAACGGCGTTAAAGGCTCGTATTCGTGAAGAAGTTCGTGAAGAAAAGGGAGGAACATATAGTGTCGGAGTTTCTTCTTCTTCGCAAAAATATCCTACGGGACAATATGAAATTGACGTTGCATTCGAATGCAACCCTGATAGAATAGATGAATTAACTTCAACTGTTTTCGAAGTGATAAATAGATTCCAATCGGAAGAAATTTCCGAAGATGAATTGGCTACGGTAAAAGAAAAACAAATTCGACAGAGAGAATTGAATTTGAAGGATAATGATTATTGGGTAAGAAAAATTGAGCAGTCATATTATCTGGGATTGCCTTTGGAAAGGATTTCCACATTGGATAAGATGACAACAGATCTTACAGCGGAAGATATAAAATCAGCGGCCAATAAATATCTTACACCGGATAATTATATAAAAATAGATCTTAGACCTGAAAATTAATAGATAAATCTCCTTATCTGTTAAATCCATACTACGCTATAACCCGATCATTTCTTGATCGGGTTTTTTTTATTATCCCATCCCATGAGCAGATATCACACCTTGATTTATATGATTGTTTTTTATATAATCATTTATTAAAAGATTAATTATTATGTTTAGTTCAGATTGACTCCGGCATAACTTGCAACTAATTAATTTTGAATAATTTTCTAATAGGTGAAAATATGAAGACTTCTTTCGGAGCTATTCTATGTTTGTTAATAATTTCCACAAGTATCATTCTGATTTCATGTAAAGAGGATGTAACAAAAAGTAATGATAATAATATTAATCTTAGCTTGCATAAATCATATGATTGCGCAACAGATCCGGTTATTATTGCGGCCAAAGATTCTGCTATTGTGTTATGGAGTTATTCGGATAGTATATTAAAAATGAATTTACTGATTAACTATAATTGTGCTACTTCTTTTGTTGATAATGTGGAAATTGATCGAAATCAAATAATAATCTATCTTAATGATACAAAACCCGGTCAAGCGTATTGCTATTGTGAGTTCAAAGAGGAATACGAATTTGAAATTACAGAATGTGATGTAGTATTTCTTAAATTGTATGTAAAGGATTACGAAAGCGATAGTTATAATCAATTACTTGAAAAGAAACTTGATCTGTAATTACTAGCATTTTTGCTATTAGTAATCAGTGGAATTGATAATATTTAATAAAATGCCCGATAATTTCATAATATCGGGTATTTCTTTATATAGCTTTTTTCAAGTTGTGGCCATCTATTTTCTCTTCCGAAAAATTTCCCTTCTTTAGAAATATGGTAATGAATTCCATATATTTGTTAAATAGAAATACAAGAATAGATGAAAGGAACAGATTTGAATAAGAATAGAGTAATTGTCGCTATGAGCGGGGGAGTTGATTCTTCTGTTGCCGCGGCTCTTCTGCATAAAGAAGGATATGAGGTTATCGGGGTTACAATGAAAACATGGGGATTTATGGAAGTAGGAGGTGCTCCTAAGCATGAATCGGGTTGTTGTTCTCTTGATGCCATATACGACGCGAAAAATGTTGCCGACAAATTCGGTTTTCCTCATTATACCGTTGATTTCACAAAAGAATTCGAAGCTGCGGTAATAGATAATTTTGTTGATGAGTATTTACGTGGCCGAACTCCGAATCCTTGTGTTATTTGTAATAGAAAGATAAAATGGGAAGAAATTCTGGCAAAAGCGGATGATTTGGATGCTTTTTATGTCGCAACCGGGCATTATGCTTCGATAACTAAAAATACTGAGACAGGGAGATATTGTTTAATTAATTCAGCCGATTCTAAAAAGGATCAGACTTATGCTTTGTGGGGATTAACACAACGAGATCTGGAAAGGACTTTGCTCCCTTTGGGCAAATATACAAAAGATGAGATCAGGAAAATGGCGGAAGATTTCGGATTAAAAATAGCTAATAAACCGGATAGCCAGGAAATCTGTTTTGTAGCTGATAATAATTATGAAAGATTTTTAAGAGAGAGAGTCCCGGAGGAAATAAATAGAATCAGTTCCGGAGATATTATATATAAGGGTAAAAAGGTAGGAAAACACAATGGATATCCTTTTTATACAATAGGACAGAGAAAAGGGCTGAATATTGCGCTTGGGAAGCCGGTATATGTTAAAGAGATAGATCATATCAATAATACAATTGTAATTGGTGACAAAGAGGATATTTATTCCGATTTGGTAACCGCATCCGATATTAATTATGTAGGAAAAGAGATTCTGGAGCCGGGAGAGATAATAAATGCCAAGATTCGATATTCCGATAGAGGAAGTAAGGCTGAGGTTATTAAATCCGATATTAATTCAATAGAATTAAAATTTTCCGAGCCTAAGAGCGCTATAACACCCGGGCAATCTCTTGTTATATATGATGAAGAGGGAAGAGTATTAGCCGGTGGTGTAATAGATTAATTTCCTCATACTTATTAATTACTCTTGTTAAAGGCTTGTAAATTCGATAAGTTGCAAAAAGTGAGAGATAGAAACCTGAGAGGTATAATTTCGAACAAGATAGCAAAAACGAACGATTAAAAGGAAGGGTTCTGCTTCTAAATCAAAGTTACGAGCCATTAACGATATGTAATGTCAAAAAGGCATTTGTTCTCACAGTTCTCGGTAAAGCCGATCTGATTGAATCCAGCAATGATAAAAAGCTCCGTTCTCCGGGTGGAGCCTTTTCATGGCCCTTGGTAATACGATTAAAGCGTTATATTCATACTCCTTATAAAGAAGTGATTTTATCCCATCGCAATATTTTCAGAAGAGACAATCATCAATGTGCGTATTGTGGTAAAAAGGGTGGAAATCTTACAATTGATCATGTTATCCCGAAATCGAAAGGGGGAAATGATTCGTGGGAAAATCTGATAACAGCATGTGTAAAATGTAATAATCACAAAGGAAATCTTACTCCGGAAGAAGCGGAAATGGAACTTTTGTTCGTTCCTTATAAACCCAATCGAATAATATTCCTGGCAAATACGGTTAATAAAATGGAAGAAGTCTGGAAGCCATATCTGTTTCAAAGTTAAAAAGAGCCTATCAAATAGCGTAAAATTTCATTATCTTTAAGTTTCTTTATTTTTCTAAAAAATACGGCTCGAATTATGGCAAAGAAAAGAATATTAAGCGGAATGCGTCCTACCGGAAAATTACACTTGGGACATTATGTGGGAGCGCTTGAAAACTGGATTAAGCTACAAGATTCTTATGATAATTATTATCTTATAGCTGATTATCATGTATTGACAACAAATCTTAACACAGATAATATATATCAAGATACAATAGATATGTTAATTGATTGGCTCGCATGCGGATTAGATCCTAAAATAAGCCCGATGTTTCGCCAATCTAAAGTTAAAGAACACGCAGAATTGCATTTATTATTCTCGATGCTAATTACAGCTGCCAGATTAGAAAGAAATCCAACGGTTAAGGATCAAGTCCGTGATTTGAATATTGAAAATATTATTTACGGTCATTTGGGATATCCTGTTCTTCAGGCAGCGGATATTTTATTATATAAAGGCTCTGCGGTTCCTGTTGGAGTTGATCAGGTTCCTCATGTTGAAATTACGAGGGAAGTTGCCAGGAAATTTAATAATCAGTACGGAAATGTTTTTCCGGAGCCAGATCCGTTATTAACTAAGTTTTCTCGTTTATCGGGGCTTGACGGAAAAGCGAAAATGAGTAAATCGCTGAATAATTCGATTTTGCTTTCTGATAAACCTGAAGAAGTTATGGGCAGATTAAGAAAGGCTGTAACTGATCCGAGTAGAATTAGAAAAACTGATCCCGGTCATCCGGAAATATGTATAGTATATTCCTATCAGCAGCGTTTTAATTCGGAAGAATCTCCGGTAATAGAAAAAGATTGCCGTGCAGGTACAATTGGATGCGCTGATTGTAAGAAAAAATGTGCAGAAAAAATAAATGAGTTCTTGGCTCCTATATTGGAGAAAAGAGATTATTATGAAAATAATCTTGATGAAGTAAAAGATATTTTACGTGACGGAGAGAAACGAGCAAAAGCAACTGCCGAAGCAACAATGGAAGATGTTCATAAAGCAATGAAACTCGGATAGCAGTGTATAAAGTAAAACTTGAAAATTTCGAAGGACCTTTAGATCTTCTCTTATTCTTTATCAAGAGGGATGAATTGGATATTTATGATATTCCAATTTCCTATATCACAGCGGAGTTTATGAAATATCTCGAAATCATTGAGCAATTGGATTTGGAGGTTGCAGGTGATTTTATCTTAATGGCATCGACCTTAATGCAAATTAAAGCGAAAATGTTGTTGCCAAAGGAAAAGAATGAGAGAGGAGAGGAGATAGATCCTCGTCAAGATTTAATAGACGCTCTAATTGAGTATAAAAGATATAAAGAAGTATCGGATGAACTTGCCTATAAAGAATTAGAACAAAGGAAATTCCATTATCGAGGTAATTACGATTCGGATGAAAAAGAATCTCCGGAAGAATTGGATACTTTACTGAAGAATGTAACGATCTATGATTTAATGAAAGCTTTTAAGAAGGCTTTAACCGAGAGGCCTAAGGAAGCTGTTCATACGATTGAATTGGCTAATGTTTCCGTAGATGAACAAATTGATCATATTATGGGGTATGTTGAAGACGGAAAGGAAGTTGGATTTCTGGAATTAATTAACGGCATGTTTGAAAAGTTGAGAATAATAGTTACATTTATCGCTTTGCTTGAATTAGTAAAAATGGGGAAAATCGGCATTCGTGAGACGAATAATTTTAATGATTTTTCAATTTACGGATTAATTGATGGATAACATTTACGTTTCTGTTATAGAAGCCTTAATATTTTCGGCAGATGATCCTATTCCCGCTTCGGAAATTATTAAAGCCATAAAAGAAATTGACGGGCACGAAATAGAAATTGTCCCTTCGGATATTGAAAAGACTGTAGATCAATTGAATGATTTGTATAAAGAACAAGATAGGGCTTTTGTAATTCTCCGTTTGGCTAACGGATATGTCTTTGCGACAAGACAATCATATGCGAAATACGTAGGGTTCCTTTCTTCGGTTAAAAGTAAACGAAGACTTAGTCAATCGGCTTTGGAAACATTATCTATTATTGCTTATAAACAACCGATTACTAAACCCGAAATAGAGATGATTCGAGGTGTAAATTCGGATTACATGATGAATAGTCTTCTTGAAAAGAAATTAATTACAATTAAAGGTCGCGCCGAAGCAGTAGGAAGACCATTGCTCTATGGGACAACCGATGAATTTCTAAAGTATTTCGGATTGAATAATATATCCGATCTTCCTAAACCTCGTGAGATAGAAGAAATTATTAAGGATCAGGATTTTATCGAACAAAAAAACAAGATCATGATGAATCAGATCGAAGAAGTTGTTGAAAATGAAGTATCAAATACGGAGAATGATGGAGACTAGATTAAATAAATATTTATCCGAATGTGGGATTGCTTCCAGAAGAAAATCGGAAGAGTTAATTGAGCAAGGTAGAGTTTCGGTTAATAGAAAAATTGTGACTCAATTAGCAGTCAAAATTGATCCGGAAAAAGATATTGTTCAAGTAGACGGGGAACGAGTTCGTTCGGAAAAGAAAGTCTATTACATATTACATAAACCTAAAGGTGTTATTACTTCCACAAAGGATGAACAGAAACGCACTACTGTAGTTGACTTAATAGATACCAGAGCTAAAATATTTCCCGTAGGACGTTTGGATTTTAACACGACTGGTGTTTTATTGCTAACAAATGACGGTGAGTTTACCAATTTCATCGCTCATCCCAGGAATAAAATTCCGAGAGAATATATTGCCTATTTGCATCGTCCTTTGGATGAAGCTGATAAAGAGAAGTTTTTAAAAGGGATATTTCTTGATGGAAAGAGAAGTAAGTTTACCGAAATCACTTATCCGCAAAGAAACAGTTTTCGTCGTGTAAGAGTTGTAACCGAAGAAGGAAGAAATCATTTTGTAAAAAATATGTTTTCTACTCTTGGATATATTGTAAAAACTCTCGAACGAAAAAGTTTTGGAGATTTTAATGTAAAAGAGATGCCTCAAGGAAGGTATCGCGAAGTTTCGCAAAGAGAAATTAGAAATTTTTTAAATAAATATAAAAAATAAATTGTTAGGAGGAGTCTTGGAAGCTAACGTACAACAAGATGTTAACGACCTGATGAAAAGACGTAGAGAAGAGCTTGAGGAATTACAAAATAGAAATATCGAGCCTTTTGCATATAAGTATGATGTTACCGTTTACTCCAATGAGATAAAGGAAAAATTCGAGGAATATGAAAATAAGGATGTTTCAATTGCCGGTAGAATTATGGCGATTCGTCGTATGGGTAAAGCATCATTTGTTCATATTCAGGATAGAGATGGTAGAATTCAAGCCTATCTTAGAAAAGATGAAGTAGGTGAGGATATATATAAAGCTTTCAAGTTGATGGATATCGGAGATATTATCGGTATTTCGGGGTTTGTATTTAAAACAAAAACCGGTGAAGTTTCCGTTCACGCAAAATCTATGGAATTGTTGTCTAAATCTTTAAGGCCTATTCCTATTGCAAAAGAAGTTATTGATGAAGAAGGAAATAAAGTTGTCTTCGATCAATTTGCCGATAAAGAATTAAGATACAGACAAAGATATGTCGACTTAATTGTTAATCCGGAAGTAAAAGAGGTATTTAAACAAAGATCAAGAATAGTTACAGCAATCAGAAATTATCTTGATTCGAATGCTTTTTTGGAAGTTGAAACTCCTGTATTGCAGCCAATATACGGCGGTGCAGCAGCTAGACCATTTGTAACTCATCATAACGCTTTGGATATAGATCTTTTTCTCAGAATTGCTGATGAGCTTTATTTAAAGAGATTGATTGTCGGTGGGTTTGATAGAGTTTATGAAATTTCAAAAGATTTCAGAAATGAAGGTATTGATAAAACTCATAACCCTGAATTTACTATGCTTGAGTTATATGTGGCATATAAAGACTACGAATGGATGATGGAATTTGTAGAGAATATGGTATGCGACGCTGCGATGAAAGTATTCGGAACTACAGAGTTTGAAATTGAAGGTACAAAGGTTGATTTCAAAGGGCCATGGAGAAGAGTTTCAATGGTTGATGAAATTAGAAAATATACAGGTATTGACGTTCTGACTGCAGAGGCTGAAGAAATCAAAAAAGCTTGCAAAGCTCATGGAGTTGAATTAAAAGGTGGTGAAAGTAAAGGGAAGTTAATTGACGAATTGTTTGGCGCTACCGTTGAAGAATCATTAATTCAGCCTACTTTTGTTACTGATTATCCGGTTGAACTTTCTCCTTTGGCAAAAAAACATAGAACTCGTGAAGGACTTGTAGAAAGATTCGAAGGTTATGTTCTTGGTAGAGAAATTTGTAATGCTTTCAGTGAGTTGAATGATCCTATTGATCAACGTGAACGATTTGAATCGCAAGCTAAAGCGCGAGAAGAAGGGGATGATGAAGCACATCAGATAGATGATGATTATGTAAGAGCTATGGAATTCGGTATGCCTCCAACAGCTGGTTTGGGGATTGGTATCGATCGTTTGGTTATGTTGTTAACTAATCAACCTACAATTAGAGACGTAGTTTTATTCCCTCAAATGAAACCTGAAAAATAATTCTATTCGGGGAATGCGAATTGATATTCGCTTCCCCGATTTAGTATGAGATACATATGATAAGATATATTCAATTTATTGTTATTCTTGCTTGTCTTTTTACAAATATCTTTGCCCAGTATGATTCTTCTTCGGTGAATTTGTCCAGATTGGAATTAGGAACCGTAATGAACTCATATTACTTACCTGTTCCTGAACAATTGGATACAGATGCCCCTTCTTTTACACTTCCTAATCCAACAGACTCTGAAATTAATTATAAAATATTAGGATATACCGGTTTAGCGACTCTTGGTGTTGGAACTGCTGTTCATCTTTATCAAAAAAATACTTGGTGGGCTACGGATTCATTGCGCAGTAATAAATTCCGTGTAATAAATGATTGGGAATATGCTTTATGGTTAGATAAAGTTGGCCATTTTTACGCAACTACTTTGATGGCGCATGGCTTTAAAGGTGCTTTGGAAGCAGCGGATATGAATACTGAAATGGCTACATGGTATTCGGCGGCATTAGCATTCGGGTTTGAAATGTTTATAGAAATTGAAGACGGATACGGACTAAATTGGGGCTTTAGTCCCGGGGATGCAACCGCAGATTTTCTCGGAGCATGTTATCATGTCTGCAAGTATTATTATCCTTCATTAAATAACTTTCAGTTTCGGGTTAGTTATTTCCCCTCTGAAAAATACAGAAACGGCGAACATGACGGAACTGTTAGCGATGATTACCTCGGGCAGAAATATTGGTTAAGCCTTAGAATGGAAAATCTGCTTCCTAACTCAATTTCCGAAGTATGGCCTGATTGGTTAATGTTGGCTGTAGGAATGGGGGTTAGAAATCTAGATGGCCGTGGTGGTGGCGACAGAGATTTTTATATCGCTCTGGATTTTGACGCCGAGGAAATCCCATTACACGGAAGAGTCTGGAGTTATGTGAAGAATACTCTTAACTTAATTCACTTTCCAATGCCGGGAATCAGAATCAATAATGGAACTGCTTTTTTCGTAATTTGCTATTAGGTTCAAAATGAAATTCAGTGTTATTATTCCAACTTTGAATGAAGAAAAGTTATTACCAAAATTATTGGAACAATTATCTCGTAAGAAATTACGTGAAGAATTTAATTATGAAATAATTGTTTCTGACGGAGGAAGTAAGGATAATACAATTGAGTTTGCAAAGAAATACGCTGATATAGTTGTTGAGCATAAAGAAGAGAGACGTCAGTCAATACCTGAAGGGCGAAATAAGGGGGCTGAAGCTGCTACTGGTGATATCTTGATATTTATCAATGGTGATGTAACTATTGAGGATGTTGAGAAGTTATTCATTTTAATAAGGGATAAGTTTTTCTCAGATAATGCTTTGGCAATGACATGTAAAGTTGTCGTAAATCCTTCCGAGGAAAAAATATCCGATATCATATTTTTGGGATTCTATAACCTTTATTTTCATTTTCTAAACATAATTGGAATTGGAATGGGAAGAGGGGAATGCCAGGTTATTAAGAAAAGAGAATTTGAAAAAGTTGGTGGGTACAATAATCAACTTGCTGCCGGTGAAGATTTTGATCTGTTCAAAAGAATTAGAAGAAACGGTAAAATAATGTTTAGAAGAGATGTCCGGATTTTTGAGTCCCCCAGAAGATATAGAAAACAGGGGCACTGGAAGATATTAGGTACATGGCTTGTAAATAGCTTGTTCGTATTCTTTAAAAATAAATCTGTCTCTAAAGTTTGGGAGGAAGTTCGCTAACATGAAAAAGGTTCTAATATTTTTGTTGATTTGTTTGACGAATATTCTTTCGGCTCAAACCGGTTATGTACGTGTTAATCACTCCATATATTCTTTTCTTGAAAGAATGGAAACTAATAATATCATTTCTCACTACAATAGTGTTGAATTACCTAAATCTGTAAATGATATAGCAAACTATTTGATAACTATACGGGGAAATTCCGATCAATTAAATCAAATTGATTCCGAAATATTAAATGAATATTTGAAGGAATTTGAGTTCGCCATATCAAAATTTAGCAAATCCTCTTCCTTGCTCGGAAATAATGTTTGGAATCATATGATATCTGAAAAAGAAAAGTATTTGTATAAATATGTTACTGATCCGGAAAAGTTTTCAGTATTTGTTAATTTTATTGCAGACGCAAAGCAGATTTATCAATCCGATAGAGAAAAGAGTACAAATTATAATACTGTGTTATATAATTTCGGAGGTAAAATTTCCGGGTCTGTTTTGGAAAATATTGCTTTCTCCATAAGAACAACTAATGGAAGTTTTCTTGGCGATAGATCTCTTGCTTTATCTCAGGATAACCTGAAATATAACTTTAAAGTCAATATGGATCCTTCAACCGGAATGGGATCGGATTATTTTGACGAAACAGAAGGGTATATATGTGCCGATTACGATAATATAAAATTAAAACTCGGTCGAGACAGGATGAATATCGGATATGGTTCGATAAAGTATTTAGTTGGAAATTATTCTCCACCGATGGATTATTTAAAACTAGATCTTAGATATAAAGCATTTTCATTCTCATTTTTTCATGCGAAATTACTTGGTAATGAAACCACTGTCGGAGATTCAATTCAGGGAACCCTAAGAACAATTGATGATAAGTTTATGGCATATCATCGATTTGGGATTGATCTTTCGAAAGATTTTAAATTTGGCTTTGGTGAAGTTATTATTTACTCAAATCGGTCGATGGATTTATCTTATTTGAATCCTTTTAACTATTATAAAAGCGCTGAGCATGCTAATCAGGACCGTGACAACTCTATTTTGTTTATGGATTTCGCTAATAATTCTATCGACGGATTGAAAATATACTCCGCTTTGTATTTGGATGATATTGATTTTGGAAAAATCGGAACCGGGTGGTACGGCAATCAAACTTTATGGACAATCGGTTTGAAAGGTATTCCTTTGGATTCTTATCTTCCACTCGAATTAGATCTTCAATATATTCGAATTGAGCCATATGTATATACTCATCGGATTCATAATAATAACTACACTTCTCTGGATTTTAACATTGGTCCAAAACTCCAGCCAAATAGTGGAACAATATTTACGGGAATTTCAGCTACTATACATAAAAGAGTTAAAGTTGGAGTCAATTTCACTTATACCGAGCACGGAGCTAATGAAGTTGATTCTAATGGAAAGGTGCTTAATAATTTCGGTGGAGATATTCTGGTTGGTCATCGTCCCGGCGATTCCGAAAGTATTTCTTTTCTTGATGGGGAAAGGGAAATCTACAGAAATATTACATTCTATTCGGAAATAGAACCTATTAACAACTATTTTATCAATTGGGTCTTGTCGTATGAGAATAATGCACTTAATAATTTCGAAAATGATGAAATTATGCTAAGCAAGCTTGGTATTTCAGTCCGCTTTTGAGAAGAATAGAAATGACGTCAATTGTTAGAATTATATATTTAAAAATATGTTGATATATCGTCTTATTTGCATTATCCATTTCCATTAATTCAACAGTGAATTATGACCTATTTATGTGATATGCCTTGATATCTCTACTAATTATGCGTAAGACTTGCAAAAACATGGAATATTGCGTAATTCTATAATAATTATGATACTATTTACTCGCTCCTGTCTATAATGACAAGAAATCCGAAATAGCTAATTGGAATTATCTCTTTGTCGAACATTTTGTGACCTTTTTAATAGAATATTTAGCCCTACTAAATACAAAAGTGATTTCTAGCAATTGTATTTGTAAATAATTTGCTAATAATCTTATTATTGTTAAATTTACGACTAATTTGTAACTATGATATAGTTATTGGAAATTATTGAATTAATTATTGGAGATTGTTGTTTAATATGGTAGAAAGAAAGCTTTATCCGTATGAAGACTTAACACCTGAAATAGATGAATCAGTGTTTTTAGCTCCGGGTGTAAAAATAATTGGTGATGTTAAAATAGGTAAAAATTCTAGTATTTGGTATAATTCTGTTTTGAGGGGAGACGTTCATTATATAAAGATTGGTGAGCAGAGTAATGTACAAGATAGTTGTATGTTACATGTTACAAACGGAAAATATCCTCTCAATATAGGTAATAATGTAACAATCGGACATAGTGTAAAATTACACGGATGTACAATAAA
>CALODP010000005.1:0-1523 GCA_942492055.1 uncultured Ignavibacteriales bacterium
TAGGTTTATCTGAGAACATCCTTTTAATTATTTTATATTTTATTTAAAAAGCAAATAAGTTACAAATTTATTCCCTCGTAATTGCTTTTTAACCAATTAAAGTGAACCCGTAGTGAACCCCTTAGTCAACCTCGAAATCTCCGCGTCATTACTGGCAATTCGTCGATTTTTCACCTGAAAACCTTCCCAAAAAGCCTTCCCTCTAAGAATAAAGAGAAAGAGATAACCCGGAGGGACAGCAAAGCGCCAAAACAGAATGGCTACTTATTAATTCTTCTATAAATAAATTGCTAATGCAGAAAACAATGGTGAAATCTCCCAAACCGGTATATTCTTTTCATCAGTAGGATTTGGCATCCTATTTAATATTGTGAACAGAATTACAACAATTCTTCTCGGCCGTGAATTAGCGATTGGTTCAGGTTCACTATCCCCTGGAAGAGTTGGCCGAGTAATTTGTCCGTAAGTACCCTCATCGGAAATATCTTTAATCATCCAATCTTCCAACCCTCGTCTTTCCCACCAGTTTAACTTAGTTGTTGTATATACAGGGATATCTGTTTTACTGTTAAAAGGTTCACCATTTCCACTAACGGATAAATTATCAATTCGTTGCCCTAAATAATAAGCGATTGCTATTGCTGCTCCAATCCACACAATATCACGAGTTGGTAATTTATTTTTTTGGTTTCGCGCTCTTTGTCTCGGCCAGAGAAAGAACTTCTATTGACTCTGATGACACTGAGTCTGGTGACGAAATAGTGTCAACATCAATTATATCTGTAGGAGCCAATTTTTTAGATATCGTTAACATAATATCATGTTCTTTGACAAAGAAATAGACTTTTTCTCCAATCGATACAAATAGCGTTGAAGAGCCAATAATTCCAATAATATTAAAAATATCTTTCCGATAAATAGAGATTGTTTTTTTAGGCAAAATTTTTATTTTAAAAGATTTATCGTCAACATATAATTTTCTTTTTTTAAAATAAATAATAACAGAGCCGATAACAATGACAATTCGAATGACTCCAATTGTTGGTTTTCTAGTTTTAATTAACATTAGTTTATTTAGTTTTGTTATTGGCTATTTAAGAAACTTCTTCTCGTTTTGCAAAGCGATTTCGTCTTTTGTCTAATTTGAAATTAATCCGTGCTTGTTTACTGCGTTGTTTTTTTACTTTAATCTTCCGAATCAATTCCTGAGTTAATAATTGCTCTGCTTCTTTTTCGTCTATAAAGAATGTAGCGCCAAGCTTTACGAAGGATTCGGCGTTTAATCTTCGAAACCAAGCAATCTTAGATTTCTCGTTTAAAAATCGTAATTTCTTTTGACTCACAAACTGGTCTATTGCTATCATGTTCATAATATTTATTTTTCTAAAGTTTTAATGTATTTTTAGCTGTCTCTGGAGCAATATCTCACTTAGAAACAATTTATACCATTCCAGATAGTAAGTGCGCTTAAAATCGATTTTAGAGCCCCTTTAGGCGGTATTCTGAGAAGAATCATCTTTCTT
>CALODP010000006.1:0-9693 GCA_942492055.1 uncultured Ignavibacteriales bacterium
TGATTTTGCATCCCGATAAAATCATAAAGAATAAAAAAAAGATTCCATGGAAGCACGAAAATTTCAATAAGAACACAAATAATACTATTAAGCATCTCGATAATTTCGTCTTACAGTTCAAAATCATCATTTGGAATGGCATTTTTATCATTTTGCATCAATAAATCGAAAGCTGACATGCCATTCTTAAAGAATGGAATCATAAAATCCTTACATGGCAATACTAAATTAAAACCAGGCATCCCTATATTGAGAAGTCGGGTCAATTATGTATGGCAGTTACTCCATGTTTCATGTTTTTCTCTTCAAATGTAATAAAACTGTATGCGGAACTATGAATTTCCAATAGAATAAGAGCAGAATTATTCCTATTATAAAAGGAGCTTAATTACTTCGATATCTTATTCCAAATCGACTTTTGGTCGAAGTATTCCAAAGGAGAATTCAGAGTGGTTGGAATCGATTTGCTACTTCTTATTGCGGCTATTTTGGTTATCATTAGCATTCTTATTGCCAAAATATTTCATAATATTGATATTCCTACAATGTTGCTCTTCATCGGAGTTGGAATTGTTGCCGGATCGGAAGGGATTGGTGGCTTAGAGTTTGCCGATTATGATTTGGCCAGATCCATCGGAATAATCGCTCTTATTTTTATCCTCTTCTCCGGTGGATTGGATACCGATTGGAATTCTTCCCGAAAAGTTCTCTTCCCCTCAATAATACTCTCAACAGTTGGTGTTTTAATAACTTCCCTGATTATCGGGCTTTTTGTTATGCTTTTATTCGATTCCTCATTGATTTGGGGAATTCTTGTCGGAGCCATTATCTCATCAACAGATGCTGCCGCGGTCTTTTCAATTATCAGCAATAGAAATATCGGATTGAAGGGGAGATTGAAACCCTTGCTGGAATTCGAATCGGGAAGTAATGATCCGATGGCGGTATTTCTCACAATCGGAATGATTGAACTGATAATTCATCCGGAAAAATCATTTTGGGAGATTATTCTATTATTTGTAATACAAATGGGGCTAGGTGGTATTCTTGGAATAATCGGAGGTAGGTTATTAGGAATTATTATTAATAAGATTAATTTGTTTTACGAAGGGTTATATCCGATCTTCACCTTAGCCTTTATTCTTTTTATATATTCTTTAACAGCTGTATTCCAGGGGAGCGGTTTCTTGGCAATATATCTGGCCGGAATTGTATTAGGGAATATGGATTTTGTTCATAAAAGATCATTAAAGCGCTTTTTCGACGGGTTTTCCGTATTGAGTCATATTACAATGTTTTTGACTCTGGGATTATTGCTTTTCCCTTCGGATCTGTTGGAAGTTGCCGGAATCGGTTTATTACTCAGTTTAATTATTATTCTATTAGCCAGACCTTTAGCTGTATTTCTCACCTTATTTCCATTCGGATTCTCAACCAAAGAAAAATTATTTGTATCATGGGTCGGGTTAAAGGGGGCTGTGCCCATAATACTTGCCACATTCCCTTTGTTATTGGGGATTACTAATTCGTACCTGATTTTCGATATAGTCTTCTTTATCGTAATTTCTTCTTCTTTATTGCAAGGAACAACTCTGAAGTATTTCGCGAAAAAGCTTGGTCTCATTGAACCGCAAAAGAGTAAAATAAAAATCCCTTTGGAGTTTAATTCGGATAAGAAAAGCGATACCGATTTACTGGAGATTATTGTACCGGATAATTCATCTGCCAATGGCAAACAGATTGTCGATTTGAACTTTTCAAATGAATGTAGAATTCTTCTTATTGTAAGGGAAGATAAAAATATTGTTCCTGTTGGAAATACTATTATTTATTCCGGAGATTTGTTATTGATTCTTGCCAATAAAAAAAGCGGAAAAGGGATTGAAGAAATCCTGAAACCGCAGTAAATAATATTTTTGCCAGATGTTCCATTATTTTCTTATTTCCAAATAAAGTTTTAATTCTAGTGAATTTTACTAGCTTATTGATGTTTCTCGTAACCCGAACGAAAAGTTCCTAAAATAGAAACTAATCATTAAATAACGGAGAAAGCTATGGGAAAAGAGGGAATTAAGATAGCAGCAGTAGATCAGAAAGAATTGTTAACAATGCTGAATGAAGCTCTCGCTGAGGAATGGTTGGCTTATTATCAATATTGGATAGGTGCCAGATTGATGGAAGGGCCGATGAGAAGTGAAGTAGAGCCGGAATTATTGCTTCATGCCGACCAGGAGTTAGGGCACGCCGTTTTAGTAGCGGACAGGATTATTCAACTGGATGGAAAACCTGTTATAAATCCTTCCGAGTGGATGAAACTGGCAAAATGTTCCTACGAAGAGCCATCAGATCCTTATATTGAAGAGATATTAAAACAGAATCTAAGTGCCGAAAGATGCGCGATAAGACGCTATCAGCAAATAGCTGATTTTTGCTCGGGGAAGGATCATTCGACTTATCAAATGGCTGTTCAAATACTTAATGAAGAGATTGAGCATGAAACCGACATTGAGGCTTGGATTGAGGATTTGAATAGAATGAAAGAGGAGTGGCGAAAGATAAGATTATAGTTATTAAATTGGTTCTTTGAGAAGGTTTCCCAAAGAACCGGAATAAAATCATTTCAGTGGCAGAGAGAAATAAAATGTGCTTCCTTCTCCCTTTATGCTCTCTGCCCAAAATCTACCATTGTTTCGTGTAATAAATTCTTTACATAACATTAGTCCCAAACCTGTCCCTTTTTCTTGTGAAGTTCCTTCGGTTGAAACAATCTGGCGATTGTTTTTCATAAGGTATTCTATCTCTTCACGATACATTCCTAATCCATTATCAGAAACACTGAGGATTATTACACCATTCTTTTCTTGAGCAGCGATATTGATATCACCCCTAATTGGGGTGAACTTTATCGCATTCGATAATATATTTCTCGCGATTGTTTGGATCATATTCCGATCGGCAAAAGCTGTAGCCGAGGAGGAAATATCGTTATGAATAGTAATTGATTTGTTAAGAGCGTTTATTGCGTATAATTTTTTTGCCTCTTCGAATATTGAATAAAGAGAGATTTTCTCTTTATTGATAGTGATTTTTTCTGATTGCAAATTGGCCCACGATAATAGATTTTCCAATAAAATTAACAATTGATTGGAGGAAGAATTAATATTCATCATCAATTCGCTTATTTCTTCGTCTGACAAATCTTTTATTGATGAGATTACTAATTCAGTTGTACCTAATATCGAATTAAAGGGAGCCTTAAGATCATGTCCTATAATTGAGAATAATTTATCTTTGGTTTTATTTGCGGTTCTTAATTCCTCGGTTCTTTTTTCAAGTGCACCTGTCTTTTCAAGAACAATTTTTTCCAGAAGTGCTTTTTGTCGATTCACATTATTCATTCTGAGCTTGTATAACGAATAAATCAGCGCAATGCAGAATAGTATAACAAGAAGGCGGAACCAAATGGTTTTCTAAAAGGGGGGAGTAATGATAATGTGAAGTTTTTCTCCTTTTATATTCCAAAGACCATCGGAGTTTGTTCCTCTGATTATCAGATCATATTCTCCCGGGTCAACATTTGTATAACTACCGTAATTTCTGTTTTTTGCATTTACCCATTCGTTATCAAAACCATCTAACTTATAAACATACCTATTTGAGGATGGATCGGAAAAGTCCAGAGCAGAAAAAGTAAATCCGATATTATTTTGGTCGTGAGACAAAACAAGAGTTGCATTGGATATATTACTAAATAAATGGTTCTTTATTGCGCCATCAACAAAGAAGCCTGTTAAGGCAATTCTTGGCCTGCTTTTTTTTCGGAATAATTCTTTTGGAAAAAAGGCAGTTACTCCATTAACTCCTCCGAAGAAAAAACGTCCATTAGATGATTTAAGAGAAGCTCCTCCATTAAATTCATTACTTTGTATGCCATCTTTAAAGAAATAATTCTTAATCCGTGCGGTATTAATGTTGAATTTGCAAAGACCGTTATTTGTCGAGATCCATAAATTATTGTTCTCATCTTCTTCCATTTCATAAACAATGTTATCCGGAAGTCCATCTTTTTCGGTATATGAGGAAAATGTTTTTGTTGAATAGTCGAACTTGTTTAATCCGCCACCATATGTTCCGATCCATAAACTATTTTGAGAATCTTGGAATATGGATACTACTCTCGAATCGGCGATTGAAGTGGAATCATATGGATTGTGTAAAAATCGACTAAATGTTTCTGTTTTTCTATCAAATAAGTGGAGACCAACTCTGGTTGCAATCCAAAAATTATCATAAGAATCAATAAAAAGCCTTCCGATTTGACTGCTATTCAATTTTGTTGAATCGGAAGGATCAAGAGTGTATAGATTTATTTTTCTAGATTTCTTATTCATGCGAACAAGACCATCTTCCGTGGCAAAATAGAAGTGGGTTTTGTCCTCGATAATATCCTTAGTGTATTTACTGATTGCAATATCTTTAGTGGTAATTAGTTTCTCAAGATTCGTGAATTCACTCCGTTTAGGGGAATATCTGAAAATACCACCACCCCAAGTTGCTAGCCAGATGAACCCCTCGGAATCTCTATAAATAGATCTGATTCTGTTGTTTTCTAACATTTTGTTAGGATCAGTCCGGTTGAGGATATTTTTCTTAAAACTTAGGTCCTTATCAAATACTGTAATGCCACTATATGTGCCAAACCAGATATCACCATTATCAGCTTCATAGATAGATTTTATGAAGTTATTTATGATAGTATTCTTTTTAAGAGGATCATTTTTTATATGATGGAATGAATTGATTCTTTTATCGAACTTGGAAATCCCTTTGCTAAATGTTCCTATCCATATTATTCCTGATTCATCCTCGAAGATACTCTGAACACGGTTGTAAGCAAGACTATAAGGATCTGCAGGATTGTTGCGAATATTGTGAAAGCAATCATTCTCTCGATCCAGATAATATACACCATTACCATCTGTGCCAACCCAAATTTCATTCTCCTTAGTTTTATATAAAGAGGTTATGTTCTTGCCAGTAAATCCATTATAATTATTGTAGTTGATAATAATATCATTTTCCATGTCGAATAGATTAAGACCACCTCCGTATGTCCCGATCCAGATATTTCCATTATCATCTTCTAGTACTCGAGTAACATAATTATTGGTTATTCTTTTGATGGAATTATTCGAATTATAATTTACAATTTCTCCGGAAGAAAGATTAATCCTAAAAAGACCATTTGAATGGGAACCAAGCCAAAGTTCCTTATCTCTGGTAATTATGCAAGAAGAGGTTTCTAATCCTTTGAAGGAGTTAAATACTTCAAAAGTATGGATATTAGTATCGAATTTGTAAATGCCATTTCCCCATGTACAAATCCAAAGATTATCGTTATCATCAATAAATGATTTCTGCAAACGAAGAAAATTATAATTCTTGTTGTTTATATGTGGTACAGAAAAGTTCTCGAATGAATTCTTTTCCGGAATAAATCTACTGATGTTTCCATTCCAACAGATTACCCAAAGATTTCCTTTGGAATCAATTTGTATGGAATTAATCCAATTATCAGGAATAGATGTTGAATCTCCTTGAACATGCTTATAAATAGAAAACTTATAGCCGTCATATTTGTTAAGTCCGCCCTGTGTGGCAATCCAAAGAAAACCTGTTTTATCGATTTTAAAATCGTAAACCAAACCGTTAGAAAGACCATCCAAATCAGTAATATGAGAGAAACGATAATTATTATATTGGGCATTTAACAAAAAGGGAACATAGAGAAGAAATGTAAAAATTATGTATCGGAATTTCATAACAAACCTGTAAGAATCGCAATTGATCGATAATAATAAACATAAGCCCCACCACCAGGCCTAAAGTTAACAAAAATTCACGAAGAAAATAAACATATTATATTGTTTTACAATTTCTTAACAAGAAAGCTAGGTTTTGTGAATGAATCTAAAGGAATCCGGTTTATTATGAAAATGAAATAACTGTGAATATTTTTATTGGAAAATAACTAACTTATTTTTAGCTTTGTAAATAGCTAATAAGCTGGAAGAATGTAAGAATAATATATGCGTATGATGATGAAAATTCTATATAAAAATAAACGCTCGTATTCAATTATATTACTGCAATTGATATTATTTCCTTCCTTAATCTTTTCTCAACATGGAATTCTTGAGAAGAAGATGGATGAATATTACAATAATAAGAAAATTCTTGCACGAGTTTTGGATAGGGAAATAACTCTTGATGAATTTTTGAAAAGAGCCGAGTATACCATTCGCCCAAACTATTGTAAGGGTAACTCAAATATTGAAAAAAAAATTATTCTAAATTCTTTGATCGGTGAAAAGCTTCTCGCAATTGAAAAGGAAAAAGAATCAGAATTGTTGAGGAATGACAGGTTTAAGAGAATTATTCAGGGAAGAAAAGAACAAGCAATGCGTCATCTTCTCTCCTATAAGGAAGGCTACGGTAAAGTTCAACTTGATACCAATGAACTGAAGCTTCAGTACAAGCTCGCCGGAAGGAAATACAGAGTGAATTTTCTAAATACTAATACTGAAGACGAAGCAAAATACTTTTCTCATGAACTGCACAAAAACAACAAGTCTATCTCCAAATTATACAATGAGTTAACCGATTCATCTAATACTCCATATAGAGAAATATCGTGGGAATTACCGGAACCGGATGAGATTAGAAAAGCTCTTTTCTCCGATACATTAAGTGTCGGACAGAAAATCGGGCCTATAAAAATCGGAAGAAATTATTTGTTTATGGAAATTCTCGGGTGGCGGAGCACAGTTCCTTTTTCGGAAAAGACTATGATTGAAAGATGGAACATGATTTCCGAAAAGTTAACTGAGGAGAGAGGCTTGGATCTCTACGGAGAATATATTGCCGGAATTATGAAAGGCAAAAGTGTTGATATGAATCCTGATGTATTCGGAAAACTTGCTCAGATAATTGCGCCGAAATATGTAAAGACCGAAGAGAGTAAAGATGATCAGTTTCTGGAATATACTTTTGACAAAAAGAAAAAAGAAGTCAGGCCAAATAAAGATATAAGTTCGGAGATAAGTGACATAATCAATGAGCCGTTAGTCAATTTCGACGGACAAACTTGGACAGTAGGAGATCTGGAAAGAGAACTTGATTTGCATCCTTTTGTTTTCAGAAATCAAAAAGTGAATGAAAAGAATTTTCTAATCCATCTGAAATTGGCGATTGTTGATTTGATAAGGGATAAATACCTAACTAATGAAGCATATAAAGCTGGTCTGGATAAAACTCCTTATGTGAAAAGGTATACTTCAATGTGGCAGGATGCTTTGGTTTCATTATATGAAAAGCAAAGCTTTGTTAAGGATGAGGCTAAGACGTATAATAATATTAAGGAAGATATTGAACCGGAGATAAGAAAGTTATTGGAAAAATATAGTAAGCAAATTGAAATAGATACAGAACTTTTTAATAGTATAAAATTAACTCGAACTGAAATGTTTGCCATTCAGAAAAATGTTCCTTTCCCTGTAATGGTTCCTGGTTTTCCTCAGATTTATACGGAGCATTCTTTGGATTATGGGGTAAAAATGGAGAATACTAACCGAAAGGGTGATAAATAATGAATTTGTTTTCGGACGATAATAGAATTGTTATGACTTTGGATGCCGGAGGGACGAACTTCGTTTTCTCTGCCATTAGATCGGGAGAAGAAATTATAACTCCGATTAGAAAGCCCTCAA
Source organism: uncultured Ignavibacteriales bacterium (assembly GCA_942492055.1). GTDB lineage: Bacteria > Bacteroidota > Ignavibacteria > Ignavibacteriales > Melioribacteraceae > CALODP01. The sequence goes on from CALODP010000006.1 coordinate 7,770, forward strand.
ATGCGGATAATTTGCAAATGTGTCTTGAAACAATAATCGGTGGATTTGAAGAAGTCAAAAGTAAAATTAGTGGAAAACCCGAAGCGATAAGTTTTGCTTTTCCGGGACCGGCAGATTATCCGAACGGAATTATCGGAAATTTACCAAATCTCCCTGCTTTTTCAGATGATGTTCCTTTAGGCCCTATATTGGAAAATCATTTCAATATCCCAGTATTCATTAATAATGATGGTGATTTATTTGCTTATGGCGAAGCTATTGCAGGAGCATTACCACATATTAATAGCTTGCTCGAGGAAAAGGGGAATCCAAAACGTTATTCGAATTTATTTGGTATCACATTAGGTACCGGATTCGGTGGCGGAATAGTAAGAAATGGAGAATTGTGGCTGGGAGATAATGCTGTCGGTGCGGAAATCTGGCTTTTAAGAAACAAAATGTTACCTGAGAGTAATGTTGAAGCGACAGTTGGAATTGCGGCTTTGAAGAGGCTTTATTCGGAAAATTCCGGCCTAGAGGTTTCTGAAGTTCCTTCCCCGAAAGATATATACGAGATTGCAAAAGGAGAGAAAGAAGGAAATAGAGATGCTGCGGAAAAGGCTTACAAGATAATGGGGGAGACAATCGGAGATGCCTTAGCTAACGTAGTTACTTTGATTGATGGTATCATTGTAATAGGGGGGGGAATGTCCGGTGCTGCATCATTATTATTTCCACACATTATTAATGAGATGAAATCCAAGTACAAAAAAGTCAATGGAGAAGAATTCGATAGGCTGGCAGTTAATGTGTACAATCTGGAAGACTCCTCGGAAGCTGAGACTTTTGTGAAAGGAAAAATAAAAGAATTAAACATATTGGGATCGAACAGAACAATTAGTTACGATCCCGAAAGGAAAATAGGATTATTGTTGTCGAAGCTTGGTACAAGTGAGGCAATTTCTCTTGGCGCTTACGCATACGCGTTAAATCAGTTAGATAAATAATATTTCACTTAATTATTGAGAAGATATTGAATTTAGCAGTTATCGATTGGATTATTGTTGCGGGTGTACTACTCTTTATGTTTGCTGGCGTTTATATGTCCAAAAGCTTAATGAGAAGTGTTTCCGATTTTTTGGCAGCAGGTAGAACAGCCGGGAAATACATTATTAGTTTATCCCAAGGAATGGCAATGTTAGGAGCCATTACGATTATCGGGATGTTTGAAATGAATTATGTTGCCGGCTTTACATTACGTTGGTGGGAATTTGCTAATACATTAGTAATAGTGATCATTACCGTTACGGGATGGGTGATATATCGTTTTCGTCAAACTCGAGCTTTGACGATGGCTCAGTTCTTTGAGATGAGATATAGCAAAAACTTTCGAGTATTTGCCGGTATATTGGCCTTCATATCCGGTATAATAAACTTTGGGATATTCCCTTCGGTTGGTGCAAGATTTTTTATTTCGTTCTGTGGGTTGCCTGATTATTTCGATCTATTCGGATTGCAAATAGGGTCATTCCCATTATTGATGTTGATACTGCTTGGATTCGCCCTTTACTTTGTTTTTGCAGGAGGGCAAATTGCTGTTATTATCGCTGATTTTATCCAGGGATTGTTTGTTAATATAGTATTTATAGCGATAGTCATATATTTTCTTATTGTCTTTGATTGGGGACAAATTACAACTGCTTTACAAAGCGCACCGGCCGACGCATCTTTGATAAATCCGTTTAATGCAGGTAATGTAGAAGATTTTAATTTCTGGTATTTCTTTATCGGAATGATTGGATTAATATATACGAAATTATCATGGCAAGGAACACAAGCATACAATTCTTCCGCAAAGAGCGCACATGAAGCAAAAATGGGAGAAGTTTTGGGTACATGGCGCAATATTCCTCAATGGAGTTTGTTTTTAGTTATTGTTCCTGTT
>CALODP010000007.1:0-110190 GCA_942492055.1 uncultured Ignavibacteriales bacterium
AGAGAAACTAACCGAGGAATTGGCTGCGGCAGAGATATCCAATACTCTAAACGCAAAGCTCGAATCTCTCGGGAGACTTGATTTACTTATTATCGATGAACTCGGATATCTTTCCCTAAGCAAGCAAACAGCTAAACTCTTTTTCCAGTTAGTGGCCAAAAGATATGAAAGGGGATCTATTATTGTTACTTCAAATAAGGCTTTCGAGCAGTGGGGAGAGATTTTCAATGATGATGTTGTGGCTGCAGCTATTTTAGACAGATTGCTCCACCACAGTTATCCGTTTTTTATTAACGGAAAAAGTTTTAGATTAAGAAACATGGTGCATAATAAATAATTGTACTGGTCAATTTTGTCTGGAATATTGGTCAGTTTTCGGCTGGAATTAACAAATATCCATTTAGTGATTTTTGTTCATGGGAGATAAATTATTTATCTCCGGATACTGATTTATATTCTTCTTGGAATAACGAGGATTCTTCTGTGTAAGCCAATTGATGTCCTAAATCCTAATTCAACGATGGTGTTGTTGAAATCCGGTCTGTGGTAAACTTTCTTTTCTCTGAAGTTAAATACCGTAGTAAGAAAAAAGCCGTTCCTCTCGAAACGGCTTTGAAATCTATAAATTGATAGGATAGACGAAAGAAACCCTAGGCTCAATCTTCTTTTGAGGGGAATACTTAATCACGTTATCGTCGGCGTCACGAATCGGCGTGAAGGTCCAGTTATAGACCATCGAAACGATAATGTAAGGCATCGGCTTATAGCCTAACTCGGCGAAAAGATAAGATCTGTCATCCAAAGTAAACAAATCCTTTTCATCCTCGATATTTACCTTATCGTAACCGGCTCTTGCCACATAGGACATTCCCTTCGGAGATACATCCGCTTCCAAATGAAGAATACCGCTATTCGGGTGATCATCCAAACGTTGATAACTACCGATAATATCGAAAGACCCGAGCAATCTTACAAGCAACTCACCGTAGAAGCCGTTTCCTACCGACTTGAGTCCTTTCAACTGCTGAATCTTACTCGAAACCGTTCCGCTATTCCCGTCGAACTTAAATCGCTCGATCTCGTACATAGCGTTGAAGTAGGAAGGAAGATACTCATCCCCGTTAAATCTTCTCTCGAACTTGGTTCTGATATCCACAGCTCCCAATCCGTTGAAAGAAAGAATCGCACCGGTTGCAGTACCACTTCCGAAACCACCGATAGAGGCATAATCGAAATAGACATCAAGGTTTGCTATCTTCCCTTTCACAATCGGCAAAGAGAGATCAAACCCGAATACCGTAGTAGCTCCTTCGTCGTTACTCGATTTGAATTTCCCGCTGGTAGGATCAATAGCACCGGCTGTAACACCGGCATATTCATTCACGTCGGCCACAAAAGAGAGACCAACCTCAAGATTACCAATTACCGGTATCTTCCCGAGATCGCTGAATTGCAAGGGACGAACATACCCACGCAAGCCAAGTACCCCGGCCTGAGCAAAAGAACCGTAAACGGTCTCGAACCCGAACTGATTGAAATCGACATCGAACTCAAGCCCGATTCTTCTCGCGTCGAAAGAAGGACTGTTGTTATACATATACATAATAGATCCGTGCCCGAGAGTAGCGTAATCCAAAGCACCTAAACGCGCGTAGACCGGGTCTTTCTTTTGCCCGTATCGAATATATCTGATTACACTCATGTAATCGGAAAACTCGTTGAAGTTCTCCTTGCGCAATTTCCCGTTCGAGTCGAATTCCAGGTTAAGATCCAACCCGACTCCGATGTTTGAGAAAGCGAATTCCGGACGAAGATGAAACGCATAATAAGGATTGTCATCGATCCAGGTCATACCAAACCCACCGGCTAACATCCCCTCATCTTGCTTTAAGGAATTGAACTGCCCGAAGGATAGTACTGAACAAAAGACCAATAACCACACAGTCATTAGTTTTTTCATGATAATATCCGTTTATGTTATTAAAAATGATTCGAATAAAACGGGTGAAGCAAGCATATAATTCCCCTCTAATAGAATTACCTGCTAAAGATAAAGAAATGAAATAAAACGCGCTCATTTATTTTTGCTTAAAAATGAACGCGTCCTATTCGGGAAGAGTGGCTATCGCATTATAGCCAGTTTCTGTGTGGTATGGAAAGTTTTCCCTTCCTTGCGAAGAATAACTTTGTAGAGATAAACACCGTTTGCTATCTCGTCGTTATCCTCATCCTTACAATCCCAGTGAATATGGTTGAAATTAAACTTGAGATCGTCCTGAGTTAACTCTATTTCCCTGATTAGTCTTCCGGTAATGGTAAAGACCTTAATCTGCATCTCTTCCGGGATCTGAGTCAGGCGGAAAACAAAATCGGTATTCCCAGCGCAAGGATTAGGATAATTATAAACATCCAGCGCAAGCAACTGATCGGAAACCACAAACGTTTTCAAATAACCGTTCACATCCTCCAGTCTGCCGTAAATATTCTCTCCGTATACGTGGAATGTATGTTCCCCTGTTTCCAGAGTCGGTTCATAAATGTAAACTACTTTTCTGTTAATCGTATCGTAAACCACCTCAATAGCATCATGACTAATCTCCATTCCGTCCATAAGGAATTTTATAGCAGAAGTATCGGTAACCGGAAACCAGACCGGATACTCAAGCTCAATCTCTATTTTCGGTTTGGCCGAGACATATTCGTACTCGGAGATTTCTTTTCCGTCGAATGTTACCGCAACCGAAGCGGAAGAAACGGAAGTAGTTGTCGTATCCCTCTCAATAAAGAATGGCAATGTAATATTGTTATTCCCCTCAATAATCTCTTCAACCTTGTTCTCCTTATCTATACTGACAGCGAAGGCAAGATTACCCCACTTGTCTGCTCGATCATACTCATACTCAACATGATAAGTCTTTCTCTCTTTTCCGTTGAATGAGAAATCGGAATATTTCGCGAGTGGTCGCTTGGTGTTATCCTCACGAACTAGTTCCACAAGAATATCCACACTATCCGCGGAAGTAGAAGATAAATTTTCCACAAAGAAATCGAGTACATTGTTATTCCCCTGCTTTATCGAATCCGACTCGATGGTGACAGTCTGATAATTCAAGCCGATTTCGGGCAACTCATCAAAACTAACCCCGAATGACTTTAAGATTGGAGAAGGAGAAGTTCCTCCCTGTTTTGTTCTGAGATAATTCACGAATTTCAACTTCTTATATTTCCCGTAATCCCCGGAAGAAATATCATAAAGGGAATCGGCTACAGTAATCATCGCAAGTGTATCTGCCCCCTCTTTCCTTATCCCTATAGGCATAACCGCAATGGAGGCTCCGGCAGGAATATCAGATATTATTTTCAATCGCTTCCATTTCCCCGATGACGCAATCTCCTCGGTTGTATATGATCCGGTAGTATTTATCATTCTGAATGTCGAATCAACTCTTACAGGTCCCTGTCCGGAAGGATTATATTTTTCCGGAACTGTTCCCGGATTAGCCCCTTTGTAGCCAATCATAGCCCATGAAGCTCTGAACCCGACATTATCAATATATTGCGACCCATACGATTTAATTTTCTCTTTTAATTCGATATCTGTTAGTCTTCCTTCGTCGGCAATAGCAAAAACAACAAGATAATCCTCGCTAAGTGTATCCAATAAAGTCTTATATTCCGTCATGACAGGTGCCCCGCCGGAATAAGTGTTGTAATTTATATATTTCACAAATTCCATTGTCTCTTTATTGAATATGCCGAGATGGTGTCCCACCTTGAAGTTTTCAGGCACATAGTTAGTGTCATTTTTGAAAATAAATGCGCTTTGCCCGTCCGAAAAGCCGGCTGAGAATGCCGATAAAATTACCTTGGCCGTATCAAGACAAAGAGAGTTACCTTTCTTCAATCCGATAGATTTTCCGCTTGCGAAAGAGAGACTATCACAGAGAAGATAATTCATATCTTTCGATTTCACAAAAGACTTAGACAACCCGAAATTCTCACTCCCCTCCAACTTGGCTCTGACCCAATACCGCTTGTCATAGTCCAGAGCAGATATATCTAACTCGGTTAACAATGTATCCAGCTGTAATTTCCGCACTATCGGTGAAACATACTTATTTGTAGTTCCAATCTCAACAACAAGCTCTTCACTAATTGGGGCCAATAGCGGATTATAGAAACTTATCGCTCCGTCTATCCCATTGGCCGTTGTAAATGAAAGATTATTCTTCATCGAAGCGGATGCTACGTTCATTTCATAAGTAATCGAATTATCGCTCTCTTCTATCTCATCGATTTCATTCAACGAATCGAAATTGATTGCCAGATTATGCAAACCGGCTTTATCCTTTACCGGTACTTTTATCACTATCGAATCGCGATACAACGGAATCTGAATTCTGAGAGATTTCAGATACTCATTATTCTCATCACTGATTGATACGTTAAAAGAATCTTTCGTAGCAATTCCAAGATTAGCATATCGAATTGTGACTTCAACGGAATCTTCCGAATCTATCGGGAATTCCGGAGATGTTGAAATATCAGCAAATTCAATCTTCAAATTCGGTTTTCGCGGAATTGCCAATTCAACAATCGGATCTCCGACCAATGAGTTTGTCAAAGTAAATAACTTGTTCACCGAAGATGATCCGTAAGTAGCTAACAAATCTTGCTTCGCTTTAGTTAATGCATCGGATATTGTGTAAATGGAATCAGCTAACAATTTCTTATAGAATAATTTCGGACAAGTAACCGCAGTAGAAGTAAACCCAAGAGAAGCATTCCCGATATAGGCTATAGCTTGCCCTCTCTCGGCAACAGTAAATAGCTCCGAGAATGAAGTAATATCAGGCTCCGCTAATCTAGCCGTGGAGCACCCGAAATCAGTAATTAAGGAAGGCTTTTCCCTTTTGTTATCGAGCTGCTCAGGCTCATTGATAGAATTATCCCAAGTTCTTGTCCCACTGTGACCAATATACGCAATAAACACACCTCCTTCATCAATCGAGTTTTGGACTGTTTCCAACGAAAAAGGCCCGAAGTTAGTGGTAGGATTTATTGTCTTGTAGAAATGGCTCGCATTTCCTCCTATAGGATAGGAAGTCACATAATTCTCAATAATATATTCATTGGGCACACGAAATTGATCCAATTCTCCCTGACTATCACCGTCGCCACCGGAAAAGAAAAGAAAGGATTTATTCCATTTATCATATTTTTGAGATAAATAAGCTTTGTGCTTTTCAAGGTAATGATCAAATTGCTCAACTTCGGTAACAGGTAGTCGCCCAATCATCATAACGGGATTATATGTTTGATCATCAAAATTGACAAACCAGTTGTCACTAATCGGCGCCCCGAAAGATGGCACATAATTGACTACATGCGGGAAGTTACCGTATCTCTCTTTATTGTGATAATAATCGTAGCAGGCTCCTCCGGCAAGTAAAACATATTTTGGCTTCGTTTGTGTCCATGTCTCATTTGCTTCTTTCAGAAAATCCTTAATTGTCTCAGGATTAAACAATCCGTAACTATATTCATCATATATATCATTAATATTTACCAAAGTTCCGGTAATATTGTATGAGGATTCTATGAAATTGAGATACTCTTCCCCTTTCTCAATAAACTTATCATGGGTTATTATAATATATTCTCCGCTGTTACCGGTAGAGGCAATATTCTTGAAATTCTTTTTGTAGTAGAAATATGGCTTTTTGATTTTACCATTTTCCAAGAGAATATATCGGTCGCTTTTGGAAACACTATCCTTAAAAGTAAATGAATCCTCTGACTTCGCCAGGGTAATTCTTTCAAATGTATCTCCATATTTCCATAATGAATAATTATCAGAAGTAAGCTGAGCTATTTGAATTGAATACGGAGCCTTGGTGGCAGATAGATAATCAAATTTGAACCGGATAGAATCATTCAATGGATAAAGATATCGGGGATATTCGATTTCAAACCAATCTATGAGACAAACATTCAGAGTAGCTTGTGTCGGAATGGAATGAAGAGATAATACATTATTCCCATCTTTCAATAGATTTGAATTTGCCGTTCCTTCCAAAACAATCTGTTTGTATTTGTTCATGTAAGTCGAATCATAGAGCTTAGCGTTATTATTTATTCCTAACGCCAGATGATGCGATTTGTCGTAAGTGTTACAAGCATAATCGGCAACCTTCGCGAACATCTTGAAAGCTTTGTTCGGAAAGACATTTTTCAGAGATATTGCCTTATCTCTTTTCCCTGTCCATACGAGACCTTCATACCATGTCTGATTTTCATTCCATTGCGGAAATTCTTTTCTAACAGGTGAATTAATTACTCCCTCAAAAACTACGTTTCTTTCATATCTTGATAGTTCTGTATAATAATCGAGATTTCTATTCGCGTTCTGAATCGAATTATCATCATGAGTCTTAACTCTTAATCCGTCGCTTCCGCCCCAGGTAATCCAGTAAGCTGTAGTGTCTGTATATCTTCCCAGATACTCATTGAATCGTTCACCTTCTACTGTAGCTTCCCTGTAGTTCCCTTCTCCCATATTTCGGAGCCCTACGAATTCGATAAAGTCATCATCATCGAATTGTCCGTCACTTTCTCCGGATAAGAAAATTGGGATTTCCTCCCCTTTACAGAAAAGCTTCACCGATTTAGGAGAAATCGTGCTCGGAGATATACCGTAAGATTTGAAGTCACTCCCGTAAATACGATATATCGCGTCAGAACCAACCCCGAACTTTATGTAATCATTTGTAGTATTGAACCATTTTGTCTCGCTACTTCTTTTAGCTACTCTCTTAACTTGCTGAAACTTTCCACCTGTTGCTTTATTACAAACAACATCGGAAAGCACAATTCCTCGTTCCGATAGCACAGGAGTTGATTTGAATTTAATATTAACACTGATTTCTGATATTCTTTCCAATCTGTTGAATTTCAGAAGCAAAGGGTAAACTTGCAAATGCAAACACCTATCATTGCCTATACTCTTTACTCCGAGATTAACAATATTCTTATTCGGATAAGTTTGCAAAACTTTAATAGCACCAAGAAGAGAAGCTTCATCCTTCTTTTCGATATTTTCCGACTTATAACTAATATTGACCTTAGGAGTTTCGTTTGCCGGAATCGCGATAAAAAGATCAATTGGAGCGAACTCGAGCAATTCCTTATTCGTTTCCCTCTCAGCTTTGTTATAGTTCTCCCATAGTTTGTAATTCGCAATTATATTTTGCGAATACAACTCAGATTGCGCCACAAAGTTGAGAGAATACTCTTTCCCTTTCAACTCCTCTTGAATCAGAGTTATTTGAGCGAAAAGAAGATTCGCAAAAAACATCAATAGTAATAATATTCTTTTCATAAAGCCCCTGTATTACGATTTTTCCAATATTCTATTGAACAGAGCGATATAATCACTCGTTATCCTTTCCCAATTGTATTTATTTTTAATTCTACTTCTACTCTTAGCCCGAAATTCGAGAACATGCTCTTCTTCCTTTTCTCCTCGTTCTATCATTTTCCTCAAACATCCGGCCCTTTTTTCAAATAGAAGACCATATTCCCCTTCTTGAAGAACTTCTCTGTTGAAGACAACATCAAGAGACATTATAAAACAGCCACATCCAAGCGCCTGCAACAAAGTAGGATTTGTTCCTCCGAACTCGTGCCCATGTATGTAAGCAAATGAATTACAGTAAAGTTCATTTAATATATTTCTGTCTGTAATATAACCGGGAAATAAGACTCTCGGATTATTGAGGTTCTTTAATTTTTCCGCATATGTATCTTTGTATGGAACGTCACCAACCACAACTAACTTCTTTTGTGAAGGTGAAGACAAAAATTCATCAATAATAAAATCGGCATTGTTATCTGGAATCAGCCTTCCAACAACAAGATAATATTCATTCTTTTTCAGCCCAACCTGAGTAATCATTTCTTCCGATTTACTCTCCACAATATCTGCTCCGTAAGATATTGTTTCCGATTCCACCGCAAATTTTGAGCTATATATTTCAGACATTGCTTTGGAATCAGTAATAAAATATTGATAAAAGAATGGAGCTATTTTTGCCGCAAACTTATAATAAAGACTTCCAATTCCTTTCCATTTAGGTCTTTCCCATTCCAGACCATCAACATTTAGGACTGCATTTTTCCCGAAAATCCGAGGGAATATTCCCCATGGACCGTTTGCGACATTTACCACCAAAACAATATCGTAATCCGACAGTGCTGCATTGAATAGCGCAAAAAAGGAATGAATTGGTTGAGCTAAAAATTTATTCTTTATTGTCGGAATATATTTTAACTTAATTCCGTTCACTTCAGTTGGTCTGTTTGAAAAGTAGTTTTTCCAACAGTATATTGTTACATCAATTCCTTTGGCAATAAGTCTTTCGCTAAGTTCTTTCGCGAAAGTTTCATAGCCTCCGTAAACATATGGGTATCCGTGAGTACCGATAATGGCAATCTTCATAAAAATTCATCCGAATGGAAATACTATCAAAAATTATAGGTATTTTTCGATTTAAATATAACACACAATTGTAAAGCAATCAAAAATTGAATTATATTACTTAGAAAAAAGTTTACTCCAAATGGACACCACCGAATCAAATATCGAAACGACAATACTAATGCCGGTGCATAATGGTTTACCTTATGTAAAGGAGACTATCAATTCAATTCTTGATCAGACATATAAGAAATTCGAATTCCTAATTATTGACGATGGCTCTACTGACGGAACAATAGAATATTTAGAATCATTGGATGACAGCCGAATCAGATTATATAAAAGGAATCATTCGGGAATAATTGCTTCTTTTAATTTCGGACTGAGTAAAGTAACAACTAAGTATACCGTAAGAATTGACGCTGACGATTTCTATCTTCCCGATAAGTTGCAAAAGCAGATTTATTATATGGAAGCTAATCCGCATATCGGACTCTCAGGAAGCGGTATAAGATATCTTTCCGAAAATAGTAATATTACTTCTTGGGCGATTATTCCCCCTGTAGATCATAACGAAATTGTCGGAAACCTTTTTCGCAAAACCACATCATTATTTCAACCGGCTATTATTTTCAGAACGGAGCTCGTTAAGCAATTAGGTGGGCAGAGAGACGATATTTTCCCGGAAGACATTGATATGTTTTTCAGATTAAGCAGCTTAACAACTTTCGGAAATATACCGGAGGTATTGATGCACAAAAGGCTACACAACAGTTACTCGGAAATTCATTTCGAAAAATTAATCAATAGTTATAATGATTTGATTGCCTTGTATTCCAAAAAATTCGGACGTACTGTTCCGAAACCAAATAGCAAACTTGACATGATTTCGATGAAGGCCTATAAGAAAGGATTAAACGGGCATTTGAATAACAATAGAATTCTAGGTTTCTTTTTCTTGGGAATTGCTTCTTTAATTTCTCCTAAAAAACTGCATGTAGCGATCAAGAAGCTTATAAAATAGATTTAAGATAATTTCCGGTTCCTAATCTTGAATCCCTCAATAAAGCCAATGACATGGGCTTTTATTTGTGATACACTTCGAATAACCAGAATAATATAAATCAGATCCAGACAGAAAACACGAAAGCAAAAGCGTTTTCTAACTCTTTTATATTTCTTGGAAAGATAGACAAGATTTCTTACAAAATAGAAGCGCTTAAAATCACTCATCTTTTCAAAATAATGGATAAAGAAACCGAAATTAACTTCCTTTGCCATAAATAGAGGATGATAAACCAGAGAATCAGTTATTGTAGAGAATCTTATTCCTCCTTCAAGCATCCTAAGATAGTATTCTATCTCATCTCCGCGAATAAATAGATCTTGTAAAGGTAAACCAAACTTTGCAATTACCTTGCTGGAGAAAAGCGTGCCGTTAAAAAAATTAGCTCCCTCAATTTCTTTTCGCGAACCGATTTCCGATCTTTTTCTATAAATTCTTTTTTCTCTCTCATCATATAATGTACTTACTAATATATCTTCGTCAAGATCGGAAATCATCAGAGAATTATAAACTACATCCTCAGACACGACAGCATTCAGCAAATTAAGGAGGGAATCCTCGGAGGGAATCGCATCGTCATCCATCACCCACACCCAATCATAACCGGCATCGTATGCTTTTGATATTCCGGTCTTAAATCCTCCTGCTCCACCCAGATTTCCCTGTCGGAAATAGATAAAATCATTTTGCGTAAGACACCATTCTTGGGTTCCATCACTACTATCGTTATCGATTATGTATAGAGCATCCGGCTTTCGTGTCATCTTCCCGAAAGCGGCAACACACTTTTTCAAATCTTCAATTCGATCTCTTGTTACAACTACTGCAGCTACTTTCATTGCAACTCATCTTTCAAATCATCAAAAAAGTGAAGTGCTCTTGCTATACATTCATCCATAGTGTAATACCTATACTCGGCCAATCGTCCCAGGAATCTTACTTTCCCTGATATTTTATCAGCCTCTTCGGAGTACTTTCTGTAGATATCTTTGTTCCCCTTTGTCAACACCGGATAGCACGGCTCCCCTTCGTTTTGCGCATATTCAATCCCGATTGTAGTGGAATCACTCTTCTGTCCTGTCAGTTGTTTAAACTCGGTTTTTCGATGATATTGTTCCTTTCCCATATAATTAACAACAGGAGCAGGTAAATATTTTTCTTCGGGATATTTTTCAAATTCTATTTTAAACGATCTGTAGGAAAGTTTACCGAATTTATAATCAAAATATCTATCGATAGGGCCGGTATATATCAAATTCTCATACTCTATTTCTTTGGCAACATCATGATAATCTTTATTCAGCAAAACTCGGATATTATCACTAACAAGGATCCGTTCGAACATTTTAGCAAAACCATCCCTTGGCATAAATTGATATTGATCAGTAAAATATCTCGAATCATCATTTAATCTAGGATGAATTCTTCCGCAAACCAGTGGCGCCAAATCTTTAGGTGAATACCCCCACTGCTTCTTGGTGTAGTTTTCAAAAAAACTCTCAAATAACTCTTTTCCAACTTGATTTACAATAACATCCTCGGAATTGGTGATAGGAAATCTCTTCTCTCTTTTCGTATCAAGAAATTCCTTTACCTCTTCTTCCGTTGCAAGCTGTTTCCCAAAGAACTGATTAATAGTATCTCTGTTTATAGGAACCGGATAATATTCACCATTCAACTTTGCCAAAACAGAATGCTCGTAAAAATCCCACTCTGTATATTTCGATAGATATTCAAAAACTCTTGTACTATTTGTGTGAAAAATATGAGGGCCGTATTTATGAATCAAAATCCCGTTCGAATCAAAACAATCAAATACATTTCCTCCGATGTGATCCCTTTTTTCAAGGACAAAAACTTTTTTATTCAATTCATTTGCAAGTCTTTCGGCAATAACACAACCGGACAAACCTGCTCCTACAATTAAATAATCACATTTATAATCATCATTCGTAATCATTTGGTAATAAACCTTTTCTTGCCAAAAACATAAACATTACAATTGTTACTAAAATTTCAACTAGGGCAAAATTCATTGCGGCTCCGATTGCACCGAAAAGTGGTATGAATACAAAAGCGAAGAACAGACTAATTACCGCACCTATACTTACAATTACTCTAAACATTTTATCATGTCCTGTATTAAGCATTATCTGAATTCCAAATACATTGCTTAGGAATACAATAAAAGGAACCCACGCCAATATTCTCATTATAACTATTGATTGATAATAATCTTTTCCGACAACAATTAGTATAAACTGATCCGCAAAAAGAAAAACCAAAAGAGATATAGAAAAGGCAACTACTCCTCCTTTTAACAGTAATTCTTTTACGAAAAGCATCCCCTCAATTCTCTTTTCTTTCAACATTTTCGCGACTTTCGGATATACTGCTTGAGTTAATGTATAGAGGAAATTTTGCAAAGCTATTCTGATTTTATCAGCAGCGGCAAAATAACCAACTACTTCATTCCCCGCTATCAATCCTAAAATGAATGTATTCGAATTAACATAAATAGTTGTCGAAATCTTGGACAAAAACAAATCCCAACCCTCTGATAAGCATTCCTTTATCTGTTGAATCGTAACAAAATGAAATTTCGTGCCTAATCTGTTAGCTTGCCATACTGAAAAAACGCCAATAATTATATAGGTCAAACCGTTAAGTAAAAGCAGAATATCAATATCTTCATATCCGTGTACAAATAGAAATATTGCAACAACGTAACCTATTCGTGTAGGAAGAGTGATGTATAATAAATACTCCATCTTCTCGATACCTTGAAAAAACCACTGCGAATAGAGAGTCATGCCAATTGCGAATGTAAAGCCGAAAAGATAGAGAGAAAAATAATCGTTCATTACATCTATTATGGAAACAACCCCGAGGAATAGAATTCCTCCACTAAAAAGAAGTATCATTTTGGCTATCAAAACCGAGCTAAATATTTCCGATACTTTTTCCTTATTATCTCTATGAATTGAAAGGCTTCTTGTCGCGGATAAATTAAAACCGTAGTCAGTAAACATTACAAAATAATTTACAAATGCCAAAATAAAACTATATAATCCGTATCCTTCAGGAGCTAAGACACGAACCATATAAGGCAAAGTGATAAACGTGATAATATAATTACCAATTTGCAGTGCATATAACGCGCTCAAATTCTTAAAAAGTATTTTATTTTTGAATGGCAATATTATCCACAATCATGTTTGAATAGAATTATGATAATTTAGTAAAAATAGGCATGTTATTTCTTAGCTAACCAAATTTCAGGATCTTGATAGTTTCTATCGTTCCAAATCTCAAAATGAAAGATACTCCCCTCAAGACTTTCGTTTACTTTGCCAAGAACTTCTCCTGCTTCCAGCTTTTTCCCCTCCTCAACCTCAATATTATCAACATGTCCGTAAACAGTTCGATAATTGTCCGGATGAGTAACGATAATAACACTTCCGTAACCGGGAATCCACTTAATTGTTGAAACAACTCCCTCGGCTACATTTCTTACGGGGGAATCTTTACGTGTACTAATATCAATACCGTAATTAATGGTAACTGTGTTTAACTCAATATTTTTGTTCTTACCGAATTTTCTAATAACTTTCCCTTTTCTTACAGGCCACCCCATCTTTCCTTTCAGATTGGAAAACTTTTTCATCTTAGCGAAATCGAAACTCTCTCTCTCCGAGACTTCCTTTCCCTTCAATCTGTCTTCCCGAATTTTCTTTTGACGATTTCTCTCTTCGGCAATCAATTTGTTGATCAAATCTTTAATCAGAACTTCTGCTTTTCTTTTTTCATCTATCTCAGTCTCTACGGAACGAGTATCATCTTTAAGCTTGGATAAATATACTTTCTTTTCGGAAATCCTATTATTCAACCTACCAATTTCACCGTTTTTTCTTCTAATAAGAGTATTTTTTCTCTCTTTCTTGCTTTTAAGCTCTCTTGTAATGTTTTCAGCCTTTGTAAGACTCGTTTTTAATTGTTCCAATACTCTGGAATTATGAGAGGTGATATATTCCATATGCTTCATGCGTATCATCGCTTGGTTTATTGATTCGGATGAAAGAAGTAAAGAAAGCTTCGACTTTCTGCCGTACATATATTCCCATCTGATATATTTGGAATATGACTCTCGCAGTATATCAATCTTTTTGTAAATGATCTCTATTTCACTCTCTTCCTTTACAATTCTTGTTTCGAGATTCTTTTCTTCCTTTACTATTTTTTTCAGATATCTATCTACGATATGTTTCTGATGATCAATTTTCTTGATTATTATTTGAGATTCACTCTCTTCGCTTTTCAGAACTTTTAATTCTGCCTCAAGTTTTGTAATTCCTTCACGAAGACTTTCTAATTCTTTACTTTTTGAATCCAGCCTTTCGTTATTCTGAGCCAATGTTAAAGAAGAGACCAAAATCAGACCCAAAGCGATATATCCGAATCGAATTACCATTCAATCTTTTTTACATCATTTGGAACATCTAATTTTAACGCGGAAAGCTTTTCATTAACTTTGATTTTACGATACTCGATATTAATCTTCTCCTCCTTAGCCTTATTCTCAATTGTTGTTATATAAGGAATCGGTACATTTTCAAAATTACGAAAATCAGTATACTCACCACTGAATAGAACTTTCTTCTTACTATCTTCAATCTTGTAATTGGTTATTGCCAGTGATTCCACTTCAACTTTGTAATACGAATTCTTTCCGGAAAGAGTGTCATTGTATGTCAAATAGTAAGAATCTTCCTTTTGAGAATAGTCATCCGGTTCCTTTCGCAGCTTATCGGTCAGATTAATTGATCCGGCAAAGGCATCCATCAAATCATCGAAAGAGAGATCAACCTTGAACAATCTCTTCAATAATTCTTTGCTTTTCTCACCTGTATAATAATTATTTCGCATAACATCATAGAAAGCAAAATGATATTTGGTTACTAACACATGAGCCAAATCGATACCGAATGGGCCATAAACCGATACCTTTATCGAATCCGGTTTTTTCATCGAGATTTCAAAAGTCGCGTTGGCTGAAAAATCAGGACTATCTACGCTCAAAACACCGGTTCCGTGAAACGTTTTTATCATTCTACGATTTCCTTCCAATTTTTTAACCAAACGATTGGAAGGAAGAATTCTTTCGGTTGTAACTTCTTTAGTTGTAGCGCATCCGGAAAAAAGGACACTGATTATAATTGCAAACAATACAAATGAAAGAAAATTATTTTTCACAAATCACCTTATTCAATTTTATTCTTTATTTCTTCAAGAGTAGGATCAAGCTCCAAGGCTTTTCTCCAAAGTTCTCTTGCCTTTTTTCGATTATTCATCTTCTCATAAACATCACCGAGATGATCAATTAAAGTAGCATTCTCTTTATCATTATCAATAGCCTTTAGAATATAAGTCTTGGCATTTTCAAAATCACCAAGCTTATAATATATCCATCCGATTGTATCAAGATAAGAGGAGCTATTCGGATCCGCTTTTACAGCGATTTCCGCCATCTTCAACGCTTCGTCAAGCTTTATTCCCCGTTCAGCTAAAGAATAGGCATAATTATTTAGTAATAATACATTTGTCGAATCAATTGTAATTGCTTTTTGATATATCTCATCACTCTTTTCCCAGTTTTTCTGGGAATCGTATATTAAACCGACGGTTCCTAATAATTCAACATCATTCGGGGTTATTTCCAAAGCCTTTTCCAAATAGATCAAAGCGGCCTCGGGTTTCTTTAACTGATTAAGAGTAAAACCATATGCGTGCAAGGCTGTAATGTCATTCGGACTAATATTTACCGCCCTTTCAAGGGATGGAAGAGCCTCTCTATGTTTCTGCTTTTGCGACAAAGATAATCCGTGGATAATATTTATCACAAAACTTTCGGGAAATTTCTGAACTGCCTTTCCCATCTCTTCTATTGCTTTATCCACTTTACCGAACTGAAACAAAACTATCCCGTATCGTTCCAAAAGTTGCGAATTCCATTGCGATAGACTAACAGCTTTTGAGAAATATTTGACTGCGTTCGAATCATTATTCTCCATTACCGCTATCTCTCCCAAATAGGCGTTTATCTGCCAATCGGTTGAATCTTTACTCACTCTTTCAATGACCAGCTTTGCAAATGGTATTAAAGAAGAATCTCTGGATATCTCCGCCATATATGCGGAGGCAATTTTCACTTTTGTATTAAAATTTATCTTATCACTATTAACTAGCTTCAAATATTCTTGCGAGCCCTCTTCCCACTTTTCCAGTTGGATTAAAGCATTTGCTTTGTATTCGATAAGGGCCAAATCATTCGGAAACGCCGCCAAAGCTTCATTGGCCAAAGCTATAGCCTTATCGCTTTTCTTTATCTTCAGACAAGATTCTATTAATAATTTCTTTAACTCAACATTAGATGGATTCAATTCCAAAAGATATTCAACAGTCTTTATGGTTTTATCTACGTTCCCCATTCTTTCATTCAGATCAGCAATTTTAATCAAAACATTCCACTCGGGGCCTGTTATTTTCAGTAGCTTTTCATAAAGAGCCATTGCGTAATTTGGACGAGTTTTCTCATATATTCCGGCAAGGTTGTAATAAGATTGGGTATGCAAAGAATCCAAACCGATTATTTTCTCGTAATATGCCGCAGCCGAATCTTTTTGATCAGCAATTTTGAAAATATTAGCCAAAAGAAAATTATACTCGATATTTTTCGGAGCCATCTTTACCGCGTTCCTTGCGTGGTTTACTGCCATCGAAAGCTTATCCAATATCAGATAACTTTTCCCGAGAGTAAAATGAATTCCCGCGCTCGGATCCAAATTTAGGGCTTCCTGATATTCCAAAATTGCTTCGGCATATTGCCCCTTCATTTCATAGACAGATCCCCGAATAAAATGATCTTGAGCAACCTTAATCAATTCGGATTTCCTCGGTTCGTTACTTTCGGAAATATCACCGATTTTACTTCCCGATGAACACGCTATCCCCATAATAGCGATTGCAATATATAGTATTAATTTCTTCATTATATTCAAATTTATAAAACCAGAATTTATACTTACACAAACTCAAACACAAGTGATAAATAGTTCATTCATAGCAAATACATAATATCTACCGAATATGTTCCCACTGGCAAGTAATGTTTAGAAAATCATGTCATCTTCTACGGAATAGAGAATATTCAGATAACTCTCATAACGCTCTACGGAAATTTCCTCTTCGTTAACCGCGTCTACAATAGCGCATCCTGGCTCATGGTTATGTGTACATGTGTTGAATTTGCAATCGTGAATAAAAGGTTGAAATTCAATAAAATAATGGCACAAATCCTCTTTTGTAATTCCGTACGGATCTATTTCCCTAACTCCCGGAGTATCAATAATAAAGGTATTCGGTGCAACTTCTTTCTTTGTTCCCGTAACTGTCGTGTGTCTCCCTTTCAGAGTAGCTTCACTTACTTCCCCTACTCTGAAATTCAATTCGGGATAAAGAGCATTAAGTAATGAAGATTTCCCAACACCCGATTGTCCCCAAAAAACATTGCTACCATTGCGCATCGTCTCTCGAAGCTCTTCTAATCCAATATTCTCCGTTACACTTGTAATAAGAACTTTATAACCGATCTCCTCATATAATTCCTTCCATGGAATGATATAATCCTCATCATCCAAATCATATTTATTGATCACAATAATCGGTTCGATATGGGAACTCTCCCCCGCTACCAAAATTCTATCAAGCATTCTGTTATTAAAGGATGGTTGGGCAACACTGGTAATAATAAAAAGTCGATCAATATTACTGGCGATAATCTGTTCCAGTCTTTCCCCTCTGAATGAAGCTCCCTTTATCTTCGGAGCTTTTCGGGATAGATGATTCTTTCTTTCGAAAATTTCGAATATGGTTCCGGTACCATCGTCATTCGGATTATACTCTACAGTATCACCGATAACGGCAACATCAATTATGGAAAGCTTATCCTTTTTCAGAGCATATTTTTTCTTGAACTTACCTCTGAGATTACATCGTATCTCTTTTCCCTCTTCGGAAAACACATAATAATCTTTGCTTTCTATTCGTATTATTTCGCCTTTTATTTCGACCTCCTATTAACAAAAAAAAGCATCTTACCTTTTAAAGATAAGATGCTTTGCAAAAGTAATCAAATTTGGGGTTTCAAAACATTACATTCTGTAAGTAAATGAAAGAATAAATTTATCTCTTGTTACATCCTGATAAGTTCGCGACAAATTTGTTCCGTAATTATCACCGAAAGTATCCCACCATCCGTATGAATAGGCTGCGTCTATTATCAAAACTTTCCCTAATAATACTCCGCCGCCAAAAGTAATATACTTCTTATCGAACGCGGAAGGATCTCCGTCGTAAGGCGATGAATAATACATAAATCCGGCTCTTAGCTTCATTGGAATACGAGGCAACTTGAATTCAGCCCCGAAATTATAATTGAAGACAGTTGTAAATATATCATCTATGTTTTTGTTAATATCACTCCTATAGTTATTACCCAGTCCTTCGGTAAATTCCATTTGAGTATAATCAATCATAGTAATTTGACCGCTTAGTTTAGCACCTTTGTAACTGTATGCCAATCCCATCGCAATCTCATAAGGTGTTTGAATATCATACTCTATTTCCGATTCTTTATCTTTATAATCATATCTTTTACTTGCGAATTGACTGTATCCTTCCCGCGAATATGTTTCCTCAATTGTATATTCCGACGGTGTTTTTATAGTTGCTCCGAAAGAAAGAAATCTGTTAAAAGTATAGTGAATCCCGAATTTGAAATCATAACCGGATAAATTCCACTCGACAATATCGTTCAAATTAAAAGTTTCAAAATCTCTGGTCGATTCATTACCATCTATTAACAAATCCCTGTAAACATTTTTTGAATCATCCTCATAATACTCTTTATCCCTCTTGTAGGTACCACCGTAAAGATTCAACGTACCACCGACAAACAAACGAGGGGCAATCTCAATCGCGGCTGAAGCAGTGTAAGCACTTATCTCCCCTTCTTCCCGAATGCTTCCGCTTTGATTCAATCTTCCTTTTACGGAAGTTTCATCATACAAATAATTGTCATCTTCATCAAATACCCCGTAACTAGTCCTTAATTCGTATGCAAGATCGTCCTTGCCATCAGTAAGTTCCTGAATCATTGAACTGTTGGCTGTGTTGTACCCGTTGAATTCAAATCCGCCATTGAAATCTTTATTCTGGCTATATCCGAGAGCTATTACAAAACTTCCCCTTCTAGTCGGATAGGAATAGACAAATCCGAATTGATTAAGTGTAGTATTCTTATGAGAATACTCCGTTTTGGAATTAAAAAGATTGGTTTCATTGCTGGTATTATCAAATGATAGTCCGCCTGATAGAAACGAATTTTTCAATTGCCCGAGTCCGGCAGGGTTGAAATATGTAGCCGAATAATCATTGGCAATAGCTATGAAGCTGTTTCCCATACCGAGAGCCTTTCCGCTATATCCTATTCCCGGCTCACTTAGTCTGAGTACATCTATCTCATTTTGTGCGAAATAATTCGTATAAGCCATAAAAAACGTGATAAAGATCAGTTTGCAATATTTCATCATTTGTTTCTCCTGCTATTCGACGATCTTCCGCCTTGATTTCTTGAGCTGTTTTTACTCTCGCTCTGTCGGGATGTGTTATCCGACTCCTCTTCTCTGTACTTCACTTTCGGTTGAGAAGGTTGAGGTTGAGGTTTCGAAATATATATTGGACCGGCTACCGGAGGAGGAATGGGAGGATTTTCCGGTAACCGTTCCGGTCGGGATATTACATCACCGTCTTCATCGTAATATTCGTCATATTCTTCTTCATAAACTTCTTCTCCGTCAAGCGCTAATTGTGTATAACAACCTGGTGCCAAGAATGCTAATCCGCAAAACAGTAAGCTTAACAACAATTTCTTTAGCATTATCTTCTGCTCCTTCCGCTTCTTCCGGAATTACTACTTCTGCTTCTTGAAGAGGAGGCGCTTGACCTACTGGAACCACTATTGCTCCTTGGTGTATAAGATTTCGATTTGGATGAGGAATTACTCTTCGGAGTATACGACCTACTATTACCACTGCTATTTCCACTCGATTTTCTCTTATAGCTTCCGCTACCCGAAGGTTTGTAACTTTTAGGACTAGACCTTCTCGTACCACTTGATCGATAGCTTTTCTTTGAAGAGCGGTTTCCTGAGTTTCTTGGTTTATAGCTCTTATTTCCTCTGCTATTTCGTGGAGTTGTATACTTCTTAGTATTTTTCCTAGTCGATCTCTTGCTCTTTACTTTTTCTCTTCTGTCTCTGCCAGATCTGCTATCAACATCTATTTTTCTTTTGCCTGATCTGTCTCTCTTGATTAGTCCACTTCGTCCGTAATCAATATTCCTATCTTTACCTTTAATAACAGTCCTTCCTCCTCTTCCGCCTCTTTTAACTGTGGCTTCTTCGGATATTCTGGTTCTGTTTTTTGTCCCCGATATGCGTCCTGATCTTCTATCTCCACTTCTGCTGCCGTATGAATCTCTTCTTATTCCGGTACTCCTTCCACCATCAATATTGCGAGATATTCTATCATGACTCTTTCTATATTTATACTTTGAGAAAGGACTACTCTTATAAGTTCCCCCACACCAGTAGTCAGAATAATATCCGGTCGATATTAATATTCCTCCGTAATAAGGTGGATAATAGGTCCATGTTGGATAATGCCAATACCGATCATAATAACCGCTCCATCCCCAATAACCCCAATAGGGATCCCAATCTATCCCGATAGAAACTCTAGGATAATAATTCCAATAGTATCTACCATAATCAATATTACCGTAATAATCGTCGTAGTCGTAATACTTATTCACGATTGTCAAATCAGGATCATCCTCTCCTTCGTAGGCATAAGTAGAATCACCTACTCTACCTATGGAGTCATCATCATCCTCGTAATAATACTCTTGTGTACTATAGGAATCGTCTTCATAATATTCATCACCGACACCATATTCTTCCCATTCATCAACATAGCCACGTGTTGCCATCTGCGTATAACATCCGGTCAACGACAAAGCTATTATAAATGGGAATATTATCTTAATAAGTTTCATAGCAGACTCCTCTGATTATTTCAATCGAAGAGTTGCAAAATTCATGCCTTAAATTAGTTTAATGTTTTGGAATGTTTTAGGTGAAGTAATTCGAAAAGTGTAGCAATTAATAAACGAGCTGTACACAAAAGTGTACAGCTACTTTATCGAAATAACATATTCTACGAATATCGCTCTGTCTGCTTTATAACTATTCAATTTCTGATTTGCCAACATATCTCGCAAGTCCATACCTATTGTGAATCCTTCACCTACCGACCAACGAACTCCCATATTCAAATATCCGTTACCTGCTCCGAATGACTTTACTCCGTTATCATTTACCGCAAAATCATATTCGGCAACAAACGAGATCTTACTCCCTATCGTCTTTTCCATACCGACACTTAAATTCAGGTCTTTATCGTTATCCTCCCTTTCAAGAGAATAGTTCACAGTACCGTGAAGACTTAGATAGCCCAAGAACTCAAAATTCTTTGCAGCGGCTAGAAAGAAGCCGGGAGATTTTATCTCGAAACGATCAACTTTTTCATTGTAAGCTCCTTTTCCCTGAGAATCGAATCCCAATGTTAAAGCGGGATACTTTTCTGTCTCATCCATCAATCTTACACGAGCGTTTATTCCCGGCATATTATACCATTCGATCTCTCCGGTTCCGATAATATTAGCTCCACCGTAGGAAATACCGAAACTGAAGTTATCAAAAACACCCGCTTCGATTCTTGACATTACAACCCCAAAAGGAAGAACATCCATCGTAACACCCACATACCCCTTCTCCAGTATTCCGGCAGAAGGAATATCAACTAAAGAACGATACTCAAATTTTGCGTTCGAACCGGAGGTTCCCTGCGCAAATGAAATCGCGAAAATTGAAATTAATAAATAGATAAAGAGAATTTTCTTTTTCATATATCAACCGAATTATTTGTCCGTAACATTATTTTTAATTCTTTCCGTTATAGTAATTATTTTGACAATTATTATCTATCAAAAAATAGAATACAATTACTCAATACTATAATCTATTATTTCAGCCATAAAACTTAAATTGGAATCGATCCTGATGCGTACCTCCCCAGTATCTCCCTTCGTACTAAAGGTAAACACTCCCGGAGTGCATTTCCCATTGATTATCTCAACCAATTCCTCCCCCTTTACAATCTTAAAATCGGCTTCAATTTTTCTGAATAATGCTTTTCCGCCGAGCGAATTTAAGGGGATAATCTCCAAACATGCTATTTCCGAATCTTTCGATAGCTTAAGATTTCCGTGAGCTACTTTTACTTCGTAAATATTTATGAAGAAGAACCACAGAAAAAAAAGGGCTGCTCCTATTCCTATCAAAAGGGTTATTATTGTTCCCATATGCCTTCTCACTATTCTGTGGTCAATTATTTAGTTTCTGCTATAAGTTGTGCCGGTTTTGCTATCCTTCAACTCTATTCCCATTTCGGAAAGCCGGTTTCTTATCTCATCAGCCATTGCGTAGTTTTTATCGGCCTTGGCCTTTGAGCGAATATCTAATAACAACTGAATCAACTCATCCTCTTTCGAGTCGGAAACCGCGTTAAGGCCATTTTCGAAATCAACTATTCCCAATACCCCTTCGGCGGTCTCTTCCAGATATTTCCAACATTCTTTATGGAATTCAACTCCGACATCGGGATTATCGGCAATGGCTTTGTTAGCGGATTTCACAAAATCAAAAATTACCGCTAACGCTTTTGATGTATTAAAATCGTCATCCATTGCCTCTTCGAATGACTTTCTGTATCCGGCAAAATCGAACTCTACCTCTTTTCCGCTCTCCCCTTTCTCAATCTTTTCTCTGAGAAGAACAACCAGGTTATTTATCTTTTCCAATCCTTTTTGAGCGGTATCAAGTAATTCGTCACTGAAATTTACCGGTCCGGCGTAATGGGACTGGCTAAAGAACAATCTTACGGCTTCCGCGGTATGTTTCTTTAATATTTCTCTGGCGGTAAAGAAATTACCCAAAGATTTCGACATCTTTTCGTTTTTGATATTCAAAAAGCCGAAATGAAACCAGTAATTAACAAACTGAGAACCATGCGCGCATTCACTCTGGGCAATCTCATTTTCATGATGTGGGAATATCAAATCACTTCCGCCGGCGTGAATATCTACCGTTTTACCCAAATGTTTAGTACTCATAGCGGAACACTCGATATGCCATCCCGGGCGCCCTTTTCCCCATGGACTTTCCCAATATGGCTCATTCTCTTTGGCTCTCTTCCACAAAGCGAAATCCAACGGAGAGTCTTTCTCTTCGTTTATCTCAATTCTTGCTCCCGATTCCAGTTCGTCAATATTCTTGCCACTTAGCTTCCCATATTCTTCGAACTTTCCGACGTTAAAAAATACATTCCCGTCAACGTTATAAGCGAATCCTTTCTCTTCCAATTTCTTAATCATTTCTACTATCTCCCCCATATGCTCCGTTGCTTTGGGATAGATATTCGCTTTTTTCACCTTCAATTTAGTAATATCGTCGAAAAACGCCTGAATATACTTATCTGTAACATCCTTTGTGGTTATCTTTTCTGCATTCGCTTTCTTGATTATCTTATCATCAACATCGGTAAGATTCATTGCATAGGTTACATTATAACCCTTGTATTCCAAATATCTTCTGATAATATCAGACATTATGAACGTTCTTCCGTTTCCGATATGAAAATAATCATATACCGTCGGGCCACAAACATACATTGTAACATTCGGTGCGTCTATAGGGTTAAACTCTTCTTTTTTCTTCGTAAGCGTATTATATACTAGCATGTTTTCTCCTAAGTAATTATATTGACTGAAAATATACGAATAGGTCCTTTTTATTTCAATCATTCTAACTCTTCTTTATTGAATAACCCTTATTCTCCGGATCTTTTCTTTATTTTTATCCCATTATTGGAAATTTTCTGATCAGTTATCTTGTTCGAATTATTATCCGGATATTTTTTGTAGAGAAATATTTCATTAATAAATCAATTCGGAGGTAACATGAAAAGAGCCATACTATTCTTCTCCTCCCTAATTCTCCTTACCGGAATTGTTTCCGCACAGGATTACTACATGGGAGTCTCCACCGATAATTGTAATACTTGCCATGCCACGGAAATTACCGCGTGGATGGCCACCGGTCACGCGAAAGCACACGATTCCCTTGCCACACAGGCCTTCTTTAAAGGATATTGCCTTCCTTGCCATAATACCGGTTGGAACGATACCTTAAACAACTACGGAGCAGACGAATACGTTAATATCGCTCCTGACCAATCATGGACTATCGCGGATGAAACCAATTTCAATCGGGTGAAAAACGTTCAATGCGAAGCATGCCACGGCCCTGTAGGGAAAGATGACCGTACTCTCGATTTCGGGCATACGGCCAAAACAACTGACTTTAGTTCTGACAATTGTGGCGTTTGCCACGAAGGAACTCATCATCCCTACTATTCCGAATGGTCTGCCTCCGCTCACGCCAGCGGTGCTCCGGTTTGGTTAAATAGAAACTTCGCCGGGGGATCTTGCATGTACTGCCATTATGCACAGGACTTTATCGCCTTCCTCGAAGACGAAAACTATAACGGAGGTTCATTTACTCCGGAAGGATCGGATGTCATCATTACCTGTATTACATGCCACGATCCTCACGGGAATGATAATCCGGGCAATTTGAGATTTGCCGAAACAGGTAAAAGTATTTGCGATGTTTGCCATACGGTTCACACCGATACTGTTGATGTTACGGCAACTCCGCATCATACAACATCCGAAGTTCTTAGTGGTGCAGCTAATTTCGGTTATCAATATCCGGGCGAAACTTACCAGAATTCGATTCATACTCTTGCAGCAAACGAGAGGTGTATTAATTGCCATGTCTATATGACTCCTTACGTTTCAGAAGAAGAACCGGCCGGAACGGGACATACATTCCTTCCACGTGTGGAAGCATGTGTAGAGTGCCATACCGATTACTATACGGTTGTAGATACCTCTAACCACGATCATCTTTTCGATTACAGAGGTATTCAAACCGAAATTATGGGCTTAATGGAAACACTCGAAGGAAAATTGGCACAAGCTACTTCTGCCGATTCTACAACAGATGCCTTCTTGCAAGCGTTGTATAATTTCAACGCCATCGAAGCAGAAGGAAGCCACGGTATTCATAATACAAAACTTGTAAGAAAGCTTTTGCAAGACGCTATTGCTCGTTTCGATCCTTCCGATGTTGAACTTGACGATGGTATTCCGGTAGCTTACGCGTTGCAACAAAACTTCCCGAATCCTTTTAACCCGACTACGGAAATTAAATTCTCCTTACCGGAAAAAGCTACTGTTAAACTGATTATTTACGATATGCTCGGGAATAAAATTGCTACACTTATAGATGAAGAATTGGGAAGAGGTAATTACAACGCCAAATGGAATGCGGCAGATTACGCCTCGGGAGTTTATCTCTACAGATTGCAAACCGACCAATTTGTTCGCGTTAAGAAAATGCTTCTTTTGAAATAACCTATTTTTCGTGGTATCGAGGCTCCGTTGTTCGGCGGGGCCTTTTTAATATTCCGTATAACAAAAAGAACTGCCGGAATCCCGACAGTCCTTTTCATTTTATCTGTATCTTTTTCGCTTTGGAATATAGGTAAGGAGACCAATAGCTACAAAAAGAGTTCCCGTTATAGAAATAAATTCTTTCTCCCAGAAGTACCCCACCAAAAAGAGGATAGCTCCCACTAGTAATAATGCTTTGTAAGTCGGCCGTATTTTGAAGTTAAGTGTCATCTGATTCTTTTGTTTATACTTACTTAAAAAGAACTAATCCGAAAAAGTTTCACCATTCCGAAAAATATTCCTCCTCCCCGGTTCAAACCACTGACAAAACAAAGGAGCGAAACATTCTCTTTAATTATTCAAACAAAATTAATGCCAACTATTAAAAAGAATCCGACATGCGCTACAACAGTAGTAACCCTCAGCTCTGTTTCATATCAAGTTGGTGACTAATCCATGATCCGGAATCATATTTCAGACAAACATTTATTTGATAGAGTTGTTTGGTCTCCAGATTGAAAAAGAATTCATACGCGAAATCACCTGATTTCTTTTCCATCCGAATAATAATGTAAGGGGGAAGAATACTAAGATCGTGGAACCACGAAGCTCGTATTTTCAAATCGTACATTTTGAAATTCTCTTTACTTGTGTTGAACCATATCGGGAATTTTAGTTGAATGTCGTTTATTTGGATGTTTAACCCGTTAGGAGAGATTATAGCCGGATTATATTTTGCGGGTAACCCAAGTAATTTACCATCTTCGATTTCGATTATTTTATCGGTATGAGCAAAGAGAATTCCTCCAAATAGAATTAAGAAGAAAAATACTTGTAATATTATTTTATTCATTCCGGATACCTCTCGTTGTAATTTTCCTTACTCGAATTTTTCGTATAAAATTTCTATATCACTAAGGCAATTTTCCTCCAAAAATACTCTGGCATCCTTATGATAGACTATTTTCACAGTATCACTATTAAGCCAAGAGATTTTAACCTCAGGGCCACCCCACGATGCTCGGGGAGCCTTGCCATGATCACAATCAGCCACAAATATATTTCCATTTTCATTATCTGGCTGCAAATTTTCTTTAATAATCGAAACCTGGGTACTGAAATCTGTAGTCGCTCCACAACTACGTTCAAAAAGAACTAACTTATTCTCATTATTTGGAGATACCAATACACTGATAACATCATTTGAACAAGTCTCAGAAAATACAAATGGAATTGCAAACGCGATGCCCAATACAACCAATGCAATTATGAAAATCCCACCCAAAAATATTTTTTTTACCATTTCATTCTCTTATTACTCTCTCCTGAAATCACATTATTTTACGAATACCTTGTTGTGGATACCTTTTCTTTAATTTCAAGCTTAATGTTCTCTAATAATTTCTTTTCATCAATATCCAATTTGTTAATATTATTTTCAACAAAATCCATGTATTTTTTCTGTTCTTTGTGCTCACCTTTCAAAAAGAATCCATACCCCAAATACATTGACGAACTAATAGTCTGACTATTAACAAATTTAAAATCAACTAAATTACTGAGCATTCTAATTCCAACATCAATCTCACCTTTTTCAATCAATACAGAACCTCTGGTCCCTTGAAATGATTTTTCGCTAGGCACAATATTATATGCTTTTTCAGAATATGTATCCGCATTTTCGATATCCCTAATTATTAAATATATCCAGGCAATATTATTATACACTACTGCTTGATATTTCTTATCTTCTTTATTCTTAAGAGAATCAATAGTTTCTATTGAAAGCTCCAATGCTTTGAAATAATTACCTTTTTTTAGATACATCAATCCCAAATCAATCTTTATTCTAGTTTGTACTTCATCAAATCTTAAATATCGTTCGTAAATATCAATCGCTTTATCATACTCTTTTGCCTCATAGTAATCAAACGCATCAAAAAGTTCACTTGTACATATTTCTTTATATATCTTTTCTCTATTTCTGAAAGGTAATTTTAGAATTGTTAATCCATCATTTGCTATTTTGATGCCATTATAAGTTACTTTATAGGGTATAATAGAAAAGATTATCAAATAAACATTTGAAATAACAAATGCGCTCCCGATATCAACTCCAAACTCACCAGATAAAAAGTCAAGATTTAGGCCATTAAAGAGGTAAATGGGATAAGCGAAAAAAATATTAAAAAGTATTCCCCCTGAGACAAAAAACAAATATTTTATTTTGAGTAGTTTTTGATTAGGGAATATTGCGAAAGAAGCTCCACAGCAGAATAGAGAATTAATAATCACCTTAATTTTTGCTAGTTCGAATCTAAAAATTTCTTGCCCTTTCCCAAGTTCAAGTCTTCTTGGTTCTCCTCCTAAAATTTCCGCAAATACTAAGTGTCCAATTTCATGAATTACAATTCCAACTTTGATGAATATGTATATCAACAAAAAGTAAATTATGCTATTGCAAAGTATATAATATTCTCCTCCGATAAATCTGAATGATACTCCGAACATCAATACGATCCAGAAGAATTTCGGAAGTATTGTTAAAAATAATCTAGTTTTTTTCATAGTATTAGTATGTATCTTAAAGTTACCTATAACAGTCATGTCATGAAATAGATTTTCAGTAAATTAGAATAAAACCGATTTTGTTATCCCCTTTCCAAACTACATCTGTTTGTTGCTTAGAAAACTTCATCAATTATTACTCGGAACAATATTTTTTTTACTCATCATAAACTTTATTAAAAAGGCCACCACAAAAATAACCAAGAGCGGAACTGATAATTTCCACCCAACCTCCCATGCCGTCCATGTAATATCGTATGCTACTTTAATAAGACAATCCGAAAAATATTCATTATTATTTTTGATATACTCGGCTGTCTCTTTACGCATTAGGATTGTGCTTACAACTCCTACGAATAATGGGAGCAACGCAATAAGAATAGAATAGACAAACTTCCGAATATTTTTAATTAGAGCAATGGCAAGTATTAATCCGGCAAATGATACCATAGAGGTAGTCAAAATAATGTAACCATATATTCCGCTGACAACAAAAGCCCATTGAAATCCCATCTTATTTTCCTTTTTTATTTGTCGATTAATTATGTTAAATAATCCCGAACATCATTCTATATAACAACTCAATAATTATAATAATAAATTATATCATTGAGTTGTTTAATTCAACTATATAATTCAAATTTGAACGCAAACATATCCTTTCCAATGTTTTTCGAATCTATTTATATCTCTTATTCATATCTCCTTTGCGTGAAAGACACAAATTATTCCCAAATAAGTGAATCGAACATGGAAATGACACAAAACAACAAAGAAAGGCAAAAACCGAAATAATCGAGCGTTAACGATGCTGGAAGTATCGAAAATACTTCAAATAATCCTCCGTCAAGAAATAATCTCTTACTTACAAAGAAAAAATCACGCAAATTAATTACCGACTCATTATTATGACAAATATCGGGCAAATAAATCAGGAATAAGACGAAAAAAAATATTATACGAGTAACTGGCACTTGAATAGAACAAACGTGGCAGAAAAAGTGACGATTTGTCGAAGAATGTCATAAAAACGTAAAAAACATTACACATGAGAAAAAAAAATGACTTTTGATCGGTGCAATATCATTTTTTTTTCGTTTTAGTCACGTTTTGTTCATAATAATCCTATTCGAAGCCTAATCGGTTCTTTTCCGAGCATCGTCGGTCATATTTTTCGCAAATTTGTCACATTTTCGGCATTTTTGCCTCATATTCTACATTTTCGTCATTGCAAAAATCATTTGGATTGCTGTCGAACATCTTTTTGCCATGCTAGATTAAAAATGATAGCATTCGGGAGGAAATTGTCAATTAAAATATGAATATCATGATTTGCCGTAGATTGGTCTTACATTTTCAGCAAAACTGTTAATTTAGTGGATATTTTGGCATCCCGATTTGGTTTTCTACTAATTATGCAACACACATACATGTTTGGAGAGGAAGCGAGGTTTTTCGAAGAACATTAACTTCTTTTCGTAGGCTTACTTCGACTCCCTTTCGACAATGCCTTTTTTCCCCGACATTCAAAGAATCTCCGTCTCGGAAATTATACGAACTGAGCGTTAAAAAAGAGATACTGTTTGAGTGGAACGTTCTCTGTTCCGCGAGTTTATGAAGAGACTGGAATTTCATTCTCTTTCGATTCTTTTTCATACTCGAAAAATAGATTTTTGCTCGATGGAGACCAAACTTTGATCTCCGGAGAGTGAATTTTAATATCCATTTAGTAATAATTTATCAATGGGGAAAATTTATTTATCTCATGATACTGATTTTTATTCTATCGATTCATAATATTTTCTAATCTTTTTGGCAATCAAACTTCTCCGTTCCAAGATGAAATCTTGATAATTCTCATGAGTCATGTCGAAGATACTTGATGGAATGCAATTTTCCTTCATATTTCTCATTAAATCATCCAGATCTTTTATTCCACCATATTTCAATTCCCCTCCATTTGATTGATTTTGTATTTCGGAAAAATAATCAAATGGAGCTTTCTTCCCTATCTTGATGTTTATCTCACTCTGAGTATATGCATAATTAGCAATCTGATTATACTGACTTCTCTGCATCCCCTCTTTTTTCAAATACTCTCTTGGGAATAAATGATGAACGTCACCACGTTGCTCAATCAAGTCTTTCACCGTTATTCTCTTCGATAAAAAACCTCTATCATTAAACTTACATTGCGCCGCAAGGAATACATTAAAAACAGGACTGCTTGCCACAGAAGTATTTAATCTTTGGTACAATTCCGCATTCCAAAATGCTTCTGATAATCGAGCCGCTTCCACATCATTCAAGTACTCTCCGAAATCTCTGGTATCAGCGTTTTTTATATCATAATCGAAAATACTTTCCGGAGATCCGGAGTATCGACCTGTCAGAATAGAAAGAACAAACCATTTTTGCACATATTTTTCAATCAAAGCAGAATTATAATTTTGCTCTTTTAACTTTAGATAGAGAACATAAGCGAAGTTCAGTGCATTTTGAGAGCGTATTAGTTTTTCGTGAACAAATCCGGCCGACTTAATAATCATTAGGAATCGTTTGAAATTAGTTTCATTAATAAATCCGACTACACCTTCTTTTAGTTTTGCGTATGAATCAACGGCAATCTCTTCCTCAAACCCACGAGTCTCAAAATTTCTACCGGATAATAGACTTACTAAATCACTTAACCGACCTCGAGCAAATTTAAAAGTAAACGCAACTCTTAATACATCTTTATAAGAAGGGTCATACAAGGAATCATTCTCATTTTTCAGCCATGAAATCATGGAGAAGTATTCTGTTTTTACAAATTCTTTGTCAAACTCAGCAATAGTGCTATAAAATTCGGGAGCTACCGCAAGATGGCTAAAATAATCAATACACTTACGTAATACATTCCCGCCATTAACTTCGTTTGCAGCGATTTTCGACATAACAAAATCTGCCTGACTTAACTCAACCCCCTGACTGTTAATACGAATAAAAATCTCCGTTACTTTCTCTATGTCAAGGTCTCCGGCAAGTTCAATTAAACCAATTTGCTTTTTGGTTATGGACTTTAGTTTTTCCAACACATCTTCGATCTTTTCTTCATTAACATCAGGGTTCGCTTCGCAATACTCTCGGATTACTTTTGATAATCGAATTTCATTTGTGATTATTGGAGAAATATTATCTAACCATTTTTTGTCCTTCTCAATTGCCGGATTAAGAACCTCAAAGCGTTCTTCAATCGGGTTAAAGGCAATCTGAATATTTATCCGTTTATAATCACTGTCTATTATTTGCTGCCCAAGAACAGCAGCGCTTAATGCAGTAACCCTTTGTTGACCATCTATTAAAATTCGTTTCCCTTCCGCAATTGTACCGTCCTTTAATCTAACGTTTGGGTTTCGCCATGCAATAATGTATCCGACCGGATAGCCTTGATATAAACTATCCATTAAGTCCCGAACTTTTGATGAATTCCAAACAAATGGTCTTTGAATCTCGGGTATAGCAATCTCTCCAGATTTAACCCAAGTGATTATGGACTCAATCAGATGCTGATTTACAGAATATTTTTGTTCACTCATGACTGTAAGTTTCTCTGTTTCTAGTTAGAGATAAAATTTTTGGCCTCAATTATTTTCATTATTATTACTCCTTATCTGCGGATTCAACATTTTCTCTATCTCTTCTCCCTTAATCATAATAGCTTTTACAAGCTGTTCGTCATTTTTAAGTCTAATCAGAAAAGCGGCCTCTTTTCCCCAAAGAATTTCGGCGATACTCCCCTTTAACTCTATAGCTACCTCTTCGGAATATTCCAATCCTTTCGGGCAAGCGTTCGTTTCAGTCAATAATTCATTTACTCTCTTAAATTCGGAATCTGTTACTTCGAATCGGGTAGAAAAATCGGAGAAATATTTATACCGCTCCTTCATATCAGAAGAATCGGCGAGAAGTCTTGTAGCGAAATTTGTATAATAGATTCTCAAATCGTTTCGTCCGATGGAATCGGGAATAGTACTACTGTTCTCTAAGAAAATATCAGGAATAATACCTCCACCGGTATATACTTTTCTCTTATTCCCGGAATAGACTACTTCCCTCTCCTTGTAATTAGTTGAGTCGGTTTTGTAGATCTCGTTATAATACTCATTGAAAGATTTTCCTTTATACTCTCTCTGTATAATTCTACCGGAAGGAGTAACGTATCTTCCAATCGTAAGAAGAAGAGCACCGTTATCTATAAGAAACACTCCCTGAATCAATCCCTTTCCGAATGTATTTGTTCCGAGCAATAAAGCTCTGTCGTTATCTTGCAAAGCACCGGAAAAAAGTTCCGAAGCGCTTGCCGAACTTCGGTTAACAAGAATAATAGTAGGTATCTTAAAGAAACCCTCCTCTTCCGCAACAAAAGTATTTTTTATTCCCTCTTTCCTGCCATTTGTCTTAGCGATAGTATCTTTTTCGGCGAGGAAATACTCTACAGCCTTAACGGTGTTTTGCATTTCACCGCCGGGATTATTACGTAGGTCTATTATTAATTTGTCAGTGCTTTCCTGATCTATCTTGTCGAGAGCGTCATAAAGCTCTTCGGCGGTTTTGGATGTAAATTCCGTACATTTTATATAAACCGAGTTACGCCCGACACGCGCAAATCGGTTTATCGATTTATGTTCCAGCTCTTCTCTTTCAAGCTCAATGGTTAGGGTTTCGTTGGTAATTCTTCTGTAAATCTCAAATTCCACCGAACTCCCTTCCTCGCCAAATGCTAATATTTTCAGTTCGGGAAGAGTCTTTTTAGCGGTTGATTCTCCATTAATCTTCTTGATGATATCCCCCGGCTGAATTCCCTCATCCTCAGCATCGCTCTCTTCAACGACACTAATGATAATCGGGTATTCAGAAGTAAGAGCTATCTCGATACCAACTCCATACCCTTTGCCTGAAGTAATAGCCTTGAAACTATTATAATCCTCTTCAACAAGATAAGAACAATGAGGATCGAGAGCGTTC
The DNA here is from genome assembly GCA_942492055.1 of uncultured Ignavibacteriales bacterium. Taxonomy (GTDB): domain Bacteria; phylum Bacteroidota; class Ignavibacteria; order Ignavibacteriales; family Melioribacteraceae; genus CALODP01. The sequence continues at coordinate 32,880 of CALODP010000007.1, forward strand.
AATAATCCATTAATAGCGTTCGGAATCATCTTCCCGCTTTCAGCTTCGTCAACATAATTCGCTCTAACATGATTAATCACCTCGGAAAAGAGCTTGATGTCTCTGTACATTTGCCCGAATGTGAAGTTGGCGGATAATAGCACCCCGATAAACAATAATTTTGCTATTCTATTCATTTTAATTCCATTGAGCTATTTTGGATCTGGTTTTCTCTATTAAAGCGTGTTCGCTATTTCTGGCTCTTTTGAAAAACAATTCGTAATATTTCTTCGCTTCCCCTTTATTCCCTAAGCTTTCATAAATCAGGGCAAGATTAAAGCAAGATTTGAAGGAATACTTATTGTTTTCGATATCTGTTTTGTAAGCCTCTATTGCCTGATTTATCTTCCCAAGCTTTACGGAGAAAACACCTTTGTTAAAGAGAAGAAGCGGATCATCAGGATTTATCAGTAATGCCGATTCTATTTCGCTAAGGGCTTCCTTGAAATTATTCTTTTTCAAATAAATATTCGAAAGCTGAAAATGAGCCATGTAGAGAGACATATCTTCGAGTAACGCTTTTTCGAAATTCTCCTTCGCCTCGTCATAATTTTCTACCAACATATATATTGAGCCGATTAAGAAATAATACTCCGCTGTTTCCTGATAAACCGGAAGGATTTTGTCTTTATTCAATTTTTCATTAGCAATAATCAGCGAATCAAGATCATATGCCGCCTGTTCATACTCTTTCTTTTGCACCCTCGCAAGAGCTCTTACATACCTTGCTTGTTCGAAATCTTCTTTTACTGAAAGAGAATACGTCAGCTTTTTATCAGCTTCTTCGTAATTTCCCAAGAAAAACTCTTCGAATCCGTCGTAAAATATCTTGTAATAGAGATCATAGAATTCCTGCAAATAAACATTGGAAGCGGTTTCTCTTCTTGTTAATAGCAATGTTCCCAATTTCCACTCGAAAAACGGATTATACATAAATGCCTTTTGAAAGGCACCTTTAAGATAATCGACTTTGGCCTTGTAGTCCTTATCCGGCTCATCTTTTAACATTTGCTTTCTAAGCTTTTTATCTCGCAAAATCTCCGAGCAATATATTCCGAAATAAGCCTCTGAAAAATGTGAGTCTCTTACTGTAGCTTCTTTGAAAGCCACTAGAGCTTTATCGTATTGCTCTTCCGAATAATATTTTACTCCGAGATTATAATGAGCAGTCGGATTATTCGGATCAATTTCCGCTGCCTTATTCAACTCCTCAAAAGTTTCTTTTACCATCACTTTCGGCCCGCAAGCATAAACAATAAACATAATCATCAACAAGAAAAAGTATCTCACTTTCATAAATCCCCTCTGAATGGAAATAATTCTTTTAATTCACTATATAACATTCACCATTGAATGTCTTTAATTTATCAATATTTCTAACAGATTTTAAAATAGCCATATATTTAATAAAATATAACAAAAAAAGCCCTTATGAAATCACAAGGGCTCTTTTATATTAAACTATAGTATGGTCTTACATTGGGTTCTTCAGAGTGATAATTTTCGGAGCACCGACTGTTCCGTATAGAGCCAAACGCAGATCTTGTTTCAAATACTCTTGAGCTTCATATAGGAATGAAATAGGAATCTCTATGGAGAAGTTACCGTTAGCGTCTATCTTTAATTCGTTTGAGGAAACGCTCCCCTCACCAAATGTTTCGTATTTTATTCTGTACCCGTTGGTATTCCCCTTTATTTTTACTTTGAGAGCGCTAAGGCTTTCTTCGATATCATATATCCAGACGACATCTGTGATATTGATTTTCAAATTTTCAACAACGCCATTTGTGTATTCAATCAACCCGCAAGCTGCTTTTGGAAGAAATGATCCGTTCTCTTCTTCGAAAATGCTAATAAATCCTTTCTCTTTTCCGGTTACATCAAAAGTATATTTCAAAGTATATTCGTCACCGGTAATATCAAGAGTATCTTTCTTCGAAAGGGTTACATATTTCCCATCAATATTAACTCCGTATTCCTTACCTATTTCGCAATTCTTAACAACGACTTCCATAATGTCGCTATCGGCATCCATCACAACAGGAATAATGCTTTCCTTATATGATTGATAAGCTTTTTCAGGAAAAAGGCAATCCCCGACAAAATATTCACCGGCAGTATAAGCGACATTATTCATATCCATTTCAAGTTCCGGAGAAACCAAAACTTCGTAGGCCTCTTTTGCGGTGGAATATAGTTTGTTAATCGCTTCCCCTTCCATAGTTTTCGAATCCAGAATACCGAGAGCTTCAAGAACCTGTTTGGTATCCTCATCGCAACTGATCATTAAAACAGAACAAAGCGTGATAAAAATAAGTAGTAAAGATTTCTTCATAATTTTCCCATATTATTTCAGAATTAGCAGTATTATTTCTTTAGTAATAAAAAATAAATTTTCGCAGTTCGAATTTTACCATTTCCATATTTATTATTCAATTAATATTATTCTTTTCTCCCAAAGAAAAATGATAACAGATGCCTCTTGTTCTTTCTTTTGCTATATTTGTTCGTACTTATTAGGAGATGATAATATGAGAATAGAAAAAGATCCTATTGGGGAAGTTGAACTTCCTGATGATGCCGTATACGGAATAAACACATATAGAGCTAGAGATAATTTTACCAAATCGGGCGAAACTATAAACCCATACCTTATAAAAGCATACTTCTTAGTAAAACAGGCTGCTTGTCAAACCAATTACAAGGCCGGTCTGTTACTCAAACAGAAGTTCGAGTATATAGAGGAAGCAATTGATAATCTCGTCGACGAAACAGAAGAATGCATTCAGGGAAAATGTAATTCGATATATGAAAAAATAATCGTTGATCCATATCAAGGTGGCGCGGGTACTTCCCTTAATCTGAATATCAACGAAGTAATCGCAAATACCGCTCTCGATTTAATGGGAAAAAAGTACGGAGAATATGATTACCTCCATCCGTTTGATCATGTTAATCTATCGCAGTCCTCAAACGATACATTTCAATCAGCATTGAGAATAGCGGCAATATATTTAATAAATGAGCTCATAGTCTCGATGTCTTTGTTAACCGAATCCTTAAAAGAAAAGGAAAAGGAATTCAAGGGTGTTTTGAAACTGGGAAGAACTCAATTCCAGGACGCGGTTCCCGTAACATTAGGACAGGAGTTCGGAGCATACGCCCGTGCTATCGAAAGAGGGAAAGATCGATTAACCAAGTCCATTGAACTGCTATATCCCTTGAACATGGGCGGGACCGCGATTGGGAACTCGATAACAGCAACCAGGGAATATGTAAAGAACATCAACACTCTGTTGAAAAAGATCGTCAAACTCCCCGTATGTAAGGGAGAGAACATGATAGATATTACCCAAAACGGTGATGTATTTACTGAGCTACATGGCATTATAACTTCATCGGCCGTATCGACAATAAAAATATGTAACGATCTTCGTTTTCTCTCGAGTGGTCCGCGAGGTGGAATAGGTGAAATAAATCTTCCGGTTCTACAGGCCGGCTCAAGTATGATGCCCGGAAAGGTCAATCCTGTAATGCTGGAAAACGCTATTCAAATTTCAGAACTGGTAAAGGGAAATAATTTGGTTATTCAGAACGCGGTTGGGAATGGCAATCTTGAGCTAAATTCATTTCTCCCATTAATAGCACATACTTTTCTGAAATCGATTTCTCTATTAAGAGATTCCAATTTGAATTTGACAAAAAATTGTATTAGCGGCATTACAGCCAATGAAGATAGGTGCCGTGAACATCTGCTGAATTCATCCGCGGTAGCAGCTTCTCTTATTCCGAAATTCGGTTACGAAACCATTCAGGAAATTAGTAGTTACGCCGAAGCTAATAAAATGACATTCATCAAGGCGTTATTGCAAAGTAAGCTTGTAAAAGAAGAAGAACTTTTTATGATTATCTCTAACGAAATGGGGCTTGATCTGGAATAAGAATTATTGCGAAGATTCCAATGAGATTGATATTATGATATATTTATTAATTGTTTCGATTGTATGGGCTTTCTCCTTCGGATTGATAAAAGGAAATCTGACCGGATTGGATTCGAACTTTGTTTCATTCGTTCGTCTGTCTCTCTCTTTTCTTGTGTTTCTCCCCTTTATGGGAATTAGAAATTTATCAATAAAAAAAGGAATTCAATTAGGGATAACCGGTATGCTTCAATACGGATTGATGTACATCGCCTACATTTATTCCTATCAATTTCTGAAGGCCTATGAGGTTGCCCTATTCACAATATTTACTCCGATTTACGTTACTGTAATAGATAGCATAATCGAAAAGAAAATTGAGAAACTCTTTTACGCCACCTCCATATTGGCCGTTATTGGTACGGGAGTAATTGTATATAACGATATCAGTCGGTCCGGACTATTGTTGGGCTTTATGATAGTACAGATTTCCAATATCTGTTTCGCGCTCGGACAAATTCTATATAAAAAGATTATGGAAGATGTTAAGGATTGTAATAATCTTCAGGTTTTCGGATTGCTATATTTCGGAGCAGTTATAATTACGGGAATCTTTAGCGCTTTCACAGTTAACTATAATGAACTAACTCTGAGTTCAACACAGATTTCCACACTTCTCTATCTCGGAATAATTGCTTCGGGGGTTTGTTTCTTTTTATGGAATGTAGGAGCCAGAAAAACCAATACCGGCGCTTTGGCAATTTTCAATAACCTTAAAGTTCCATTGGGAATCGCTTTCTCTTTACTCTTTTTCGGAGAAGGTGCAAACGCGATAACCCTATCAATAGGCGGGGTAATCATAGTCGGGGCAATTTTCCTCAATGAATACGGGCTTAAAAGAAAAGAAATTTAAAAGAAAATTGTTTTTTGAACTTTTAAGCCTTTTCTTTGGATTAATGATTTAAAATCTTAGAGTTATCTGACAGGGGCTTAGAAGTATGAGAAACAAAAAAGTAACATTTGTGTTAGGAGCAATAGCAGGTATTGCATTACTTTCATTTCTGAATTTTTGCTTATTGCAAGATGAAAACGGACAACGTTCAATCCACTATCCGCAGAATTATCAAATAGTAACTCCATACATTCCAAGTAGTCTTTCCTTTTGCGGCGAGGAAGTTCCAATGGATAATTACGAAGTAAAGGAACGAATCGAGCGGGAATTTATCGTTAATTCCTATCGTCATTCTTCAACTCTTTTGTATATTAAAAGAGCCAACAGATGGTTCCCGATAATTGAGAAAATATTGGATAAGAACAACATTCCGGAAGATTTTAAGTTTCTTGCCGTGGCCGAAAGCGGACTTGACAATGTTACCTCCCCTGCGGGGGCCAAAGGTTATTGGCAATTTATAAAGAGTGCCGGAAAAAGATACGGATTGGAAATTAATAGCGAAGTTGACGAAAGATACCATCTCGAAAAAGCTACGGAAGCCGCATGCAAATACTTCAAAGAAGGATATGATAAATATGGTAGCTGGACTTTAGCAGCTGCGTCATACAATAGAGGAATGAACGGAATAACCAAGCAACTCAACAAACAAAAAACCAACAACTACTATAATTTGGTTCTCGGTGAAGAGACTTCCCGCTATATTGCAAGAATTGTAACCCTAAAAGCGATTATGGAAAATCCCGAATTATACGGTTTTAGAATAAAAGATGAAGAATTATATCCGGAATTGGAAACTTATACGGTAAAAGTTAAGTCTAATGTTACAGATTTAGCAGATTTCGCTAAAAAGCATGGTATTAATTACAAAATTCTCAAAATGTATAATCCATGGTTGCGAGATAATTTACTGAAAAACAAAAATAATAAGACTTACTCAATTAAAATTCCCGCGGAGGGATCAATTTATGTCATTCCGGAAAGAGAATAGAATCTTGTTTTTAATTATTTGTATAATTTTTCTTTTCTCCGTTGAAATGTTTTCACAAAGTGCTTCCGACTCCTCTTCTGTGTCTGATAGCACTCAAATCAATGAAGTCTCCTCAAAGCGGACCATAACATGGCATATGTTAAATAATCCGGAGCTATATCTGCAAACGTATTATTCTGTGGATGAATCGGCTTTGGAACTGAATTACGCCAGCCTTTACTATCAGGAAACAGAAAAACTGAGTAAGGAAGAATTCAAGTATAAGTTACAAAACGATCTGAAAGCTAACCTATCACAAGCCTTGCAATGGAAAACTAACACTAAATTAGGATTTGTGGAAAAAGTATTGGGTTACGCGGTTTCTGCCACTGCAGCAGGAATGGCCGTATATCACGTATCCAAATATGGTAACGAATATTTCAAAGGGAAGAAAAAGAAGTAACTATACTCTCAACTTCTCAATCAAAGTAGCCATATCTTCGGGAAGCTCCGAATTGAATACCATGTGCTCTTCCTTTCTTGGATGCAAGAACCCTAATGTCTTAGCGTGAAGAGCTTGTCTTTGGATTATTTCCAATAGATTATCTACACGGCTTTTCATTTTAGGCAAACTGCTTCCGCAAATAATCTGACGACCACCGTAAGTAGGATCACCGAATATCGGATGATTAATGTGAGATAGATGCACTCTAATTTGATGGGTTCTTCCGGTCTTCAACCTCAGCTTAAGTAACGAAGCAAATTCGAATTCTTCGATAACTTCGTAAAAAGTGTGAGCATATTTCCCTTCGTTTTCACTTACCGCGAATTTTTTACGATCCTTTTTACTACGGGCGATATTACCGATTATCTCCCCTTTCTTCTCGTCGAATAATCCCCAACATACAGCCCAATACTCTCTTTCGGTGGTATGAGCAGCAAATTGTTTCGCAAGTTCGGAATGGGTAAACTCTTCTTTGGCAATAACAAGGAGCCCAGTTGTATCTTTATCAATTCTATGAACAATTCCGGGACGTTCCGGAGCGTTGAAATTGCTAAGATTTCGGGTGTAATGTAATAATGCGTTTACAAGGGTTCCGGTATGATTTCCCAACGCGGGATGGACAACCATCCCGGCCGGTTTATTCAATAATATTACATATTCGTCTTCATAGACAATTTCCAGAGGTATATCTTCTGGTTCGGTCTCTTCGGGGCGAGGAGAACATGGAATTCGGACTTCTATGGAATCATCGGGAGTAACCTTGTAACTGGATTTTTTTAACTCCCCGTTCACGAAAACTCTATCATCTTCAATTAGCTTTTGAACTCTGGAACGCGTTGCTCTTTCAAGAGAATTGGCTAAAAACAGATCAAGTCTTTCTTTCCTCTTACCACTTTCAATTTCGAACTTATATATTTTCTCTGTTATTATCTTCGACATCTTTATTGTTCAGCTTCTCGTTTGTCTTTGGTGATTCGTGCGCTTCCTCTTCATCAATTACATTTTCAACACAATTTTCGCATGCGACACTAATAGTTTGCTCACTGGCAACCGCTAATACTTCTTCTTCGTTTTCTTCTGTAACTTCCTTGTGGAAAAAGATTAAAATCACTACTCCGATAGTAACCGCGGCATCAGCAACATTGAATATCGGCCATCTGTCGTATGTATGCCCGAATATGGTGAAATCCCAAAAATCAACGTTGAAGAAATCAACAACTTTTCCGTAAAACAAGGGAGCATAATCGTAAATTACACCATAGAACATTCTATCGATAAGATTACCAACCGCGCCCGCCAAAATAAGAGCCAGTGCGACCCTCAAAACGAGTTTCTGATTTCTAACTTTATAAAGATAGATTAAGATCCCGATACTGGCGAAAAGAGAAAAAAGGGATAATAACAACTTGGAACCATCTCCGACTGTTATACCGAATGCCATTCCCGGATTTTCAACGAATGTAATTTTGAAAAAATCTCCAATTACATTCACACTCTCGCCATAAGCCATTCCCTTCCAGTTAATACCCAGGAAAGGAATGGAAATCCCTTTGACAAACAACTTCGAAAGCTGGTCAACAACAAACACAGTAAATGATAGATATAAAACTCTCAATAATAAGCCTATCTTTTTTCAGAATAAACAATTACTTCTGTAACTTCTTCACCTCAACACAATGCTGCGTATGCGGAACAGCCATCAATCTCTCTTTCGGGATTAAAGGACAAGTCGGGCATAGATGTTTCGGCTCGTCCATACAATCGATGCAAATTCCGTATGTACCGTTTTCAATGCGTTGAAGCGCATCATCAAGATATCCTAAGAACTTATTCTCTCGCTGAGCCCAAAGATAAAGCTTTTCTCTTTCTTGAGCGTCTGTCCCCTGCTCAGCCATATGTAAAGAATAAGGAGAACTTTCATTTACATATTGACCCGTAGTAGGATCCATCATTTGTTCTTTCAATTTCTGAAGTTGATCAATAATTTCATCACGTTTTTCCATGATGAGTTTTTTGAATTTCTCCAGATCTCTCTTCGAATATCCTTTCACCTTCTTCGTTTTCTTCAAAGGTGTTATTATTTCAACTTCTTTGGTAACAGGGGATTTAATTACCGTTTTCGAAGTTGTTTTCTTTACTTCCGTCTTTTTTGGCGCGACTGTTTTTTTCGCGGTAGCGGAAGTTTTCTTTGTTGTTGCTTTCCCCTCAGCTTTTTTAGCCATTGTTACCTCCAACTAAGGCAAATTAACTATCGGATTTTTTTATTGTGATTTTACAATTGTAATCACCAACTTTCCATTCTTGCATAAATCCGTCAGTACTCTCCCCACTGTCCAAACTATCGGCTAATACTTCGCTCATAATATATTCATCGAAATCTTTTAGATACTCGGAAAGTTTGTCATCAGATGAATAGGTAACATTAATTCTATCCATCACGTCCAACCCTGCATCTTTTCTCATGTTCTGTATTCTGTTAACCAATTCTCTCGAAAGCCCTTCGGCAATCAGGTCTTCGGTTAATTCCGAATCAATCGCTACAGTTACACCTTCTTCGGTCTCAACAACCCAACCTTCGATTTCCGTGCTGATAATATCAACATCAGAAGTAGTAACCGTAACTTTACTATCTTGAACTTCAATCTCTATCTGTCCATCCGCTTCCAATTTACTAATTTCTTCTTTAGTAAATGAGGCAATTCTTGCAGACAAAGGTTTTACCATCTTACCATATTTTGGTTCCGATAGCTTTAAAATTAGCTTTTGCTGATTTATTAACGATACTGGAATCATCGTCAAGCACAATAAGCTCTTTGATATTAACTTCATCCAATATCACTTCTTTCATTTCCTCGGCAGCCTTACGTTTCGATTTATCGATAGCAATCATAATCTTAGCCAAAGGCTGTCTTACTTTTAGATTGGATTTTGCTCTCATCGATCTTGTAAGATAAACTACTTTTTGAGCGATATCCATCTTCTCTTCAAGAGCTTCGTCTCTGTATCCGATTTCCGGGAAATTAACCAAATGTACCGATTCGCATGTTTCTTTACCGGTAGCGGCGTTTAAGTTCTGAAAGAGCTCTTCCGCTATAAATGGAGCAAATGGCGCAGTAAGCTTGGCAACAGTCATCAAGCAGTCGTACAATGTTTGATATGCGGCCATTTTGTTTGTGTTAACTTCCGATTTCCAGAAACGTCTTCTACATCTTCTAACATACCAGTTTGATAACTGATCAATTGTAAACGCAGATACTTCTCTGGCAGCTCGTGTTACATCGAAATTGTCCATATGCTTTTGGTAATCTGCAACCAAAGCGTTTAATTTGGAAATAATCCATCTGTCAATTTCCTGACGCTCTTCGTATGGTACGGTTTCCCCTGAGAAATCGAACCCGTCGATATTTGCGTACAAAGCGAAGAAGTTATATGTATTAACAAGAGTTCCGAAGAATTTTCTCTGAACTTCCTGAACACCTTCCTCATCAAATAATGTTGGTCTCCAAGGAGGACTTGTAGTTACCAAATACCATCTCGCGGCATCGGCACCGTATTTGTCAAACAATTCGAAAGGATTAACAGTGTTCCCTTTCGATTTCGACATCTTCATCCCCTGTTTATCAAGGATAAGCTCGTTAACCATTACGTTTTTGTATGCAACATTATCAAACAACATTGTCCCGATAGCGTGCATTGTATAGAACCATCCACGAGTCTGATCAATACCTTCGCAGATAAAATCAGCAGGATAGTTTTTCTCGAAATATTCTTTGTTTTCAAACGGATAATGTAATTGAGCAAAAGGCATTGAGCCCGAATCGAACCAAACGTCGATCAATTCAGGAGTTCTCAGGTAAACCTTGCCATCTTTTTCAAAATAGATGTCATCAACAAACGGTTTGTGAAGATCAATCTCTTCATCAGGTAATTCGGAAACTTTAACTACTTTTCCATCCCTTTCAATCAAACCTTCTTTCAATTGTTCAATACTTCCGACAGCGAACATATCTTCGCCATCTTCACTTACCCATATTGGTAAAGGTGTTGCCCAGAATCTGTCTCTCGAAAGAGCCCAGTCCTTATTATCTTCAAGCCAGTTACCGAATCTTCCGGCACCAACCTCTGGAGGACACCAATTTATCTCTTTATTCAACTGAACCATCTTATCGGCGATATCAGTTGTTTTAATAAACCATGATTCGCGAGCATAATAAATTACAGGAACATTATCAAATCTCCAGCTAAACGGATAGGAGTGGACGATAGTTTCCTTTTTGTACAACTGCCCTTTTTGCTTCAACATATAGATAATGTCAGGGTCAGCGTCTTTAACGAATTGTCCTTTGAAGTCGGTAATTTCATCGGTGAATAATCCACCGCGAGTTACCGGCTGCAAGAAAGGAAGATTATATTTTTTAGAGACTTCGTAGTCATCGGCACCAAAAGCAGGAGCCAAATGAACGATACCGGAACCATCTTCGGTACTAACGAAATTCGCTTCGATTACATAGAAGCCTTTCTTATCGACTTTCAAATAATCGAATAACTGAACGTAGCTTTGTCCTAGAAGATCACTTCCCTTATATTCGGCTACAATTTCATATTCTTCTTTCAAGACACCCAATCTTTCTTTTGCCAAGATTAGGTATTTATCTTCGGTTTTCACCTTAACGTAATCAATTTCAGTTCCGACAGCCAAAGCAACATTCGAAACTAATGTCCATGGAGTGGTTGTCCAAACCAAGAAATAAGTATCTCCCTCTTTGGTCAACTCCGATTCTTCCAGTTTCATCATTACATAAACGGAAGGATCTTTAGTTTCCTTATATCCCAAAGCCAATTCGTGAGAAGAAAGAACAGTCTCCGATTTCGGACATTGAGGAACAATTTTGTAATCTTTGAAGATAAGTCCTTTGTCGAACATTGTTTTCAATGCCCACCAAACCGACTCAATGTAATTATTCGTACAAGTTACATAAGCTTCTTCGAGATTGATCCAGTAGCCCATTCTATCGGTCATCTTTTCCCACATATCTTTGTATGTGAAAACGGAATCGCGACATGCTTTATTATATTTTTCTACTCCGAACTCAGGAATTTCACTTTTGCTTTTTATTCCTAACTGTTTTTCCACTTCGATTTCAACAGGTAATCCGTGTGTATCCCATCCGGCTCTTCTGTGAACTTCGTAACCTTGCATTGTTTTGTAACGACAAACCAAATCTTTAAGTGTTCTTGCCATTACATGATGTAAACCAGGTTTTCCGTTTGCTGTCGGAGGACCTTCGTAAAATGTAAAGTAATCACCACCTTTACGTGTATCGATACTTTTTTCGAATATATTATTCTCTTTCCAAAATTTTAATATATTCTCTTCGATCTCAGGGTATTTCACCTTATCATATTGTTTGAATCCAGCCATTGTACTTTCTTCTAATTTATTCTAAATCTATTCAATTTCGTCCGATTCGTATTTTCGAATCAATTCTCTTTCTGCGGAAATAAATTCTTTTAAGCGAGCCTCAATTTGCTCTTTCTTACGGTTATAATCAACAGCTTTTCGTTCCGCCTCGAAAAGTATTTTTTCAGCTTTAACCTTCGCTTCATTCAAAACCAAATCCGATCTTCTTTTGGTTTCCTCTGTGGCTAAAGCGTCATTATCCTTTTTCTCTCTGAGCCCGTTAACTTCTCTTTGAAGAATAAGTAACTCGGATACTGTCATTCCGAACAGAGCCATTGTCCCGAGAAATACATTTCTCAGAGTGTATAAAATAACATTTTCGGTAATAACATTATTAATCCCGAAATAATCACTAAATGAAAGGACCAATAGAATACTCAATCCACATGTAGCTACAATAACGGAATATACAACTTTTCCTCCGCTTACCCAGCCGATAGTTTTATTTATTAACCACCCGCATGTAAAAGCGAATAAGGAAAGAGTAAAGAGAACCGTAAAACCCTCAATTCCGTCATGAAAGAGTTCGGTACTCAGAAAATTCGACATAAAGATTATTATCGATAATAATACCGGTGTCAGATAATATTTCTTCTTTTGTATTGTCACAGTATATTCACTACTTCTTTCATGATCAATGTCATTTTAGGTTCGGTTTTTTCAGCTGTTTCAATAATTTCGCTTACATCAACCGGTCTCAAAGATTCAGGGAAACATTCGTCAGTAACGATACTAATTCCCAATACTTTCATTCCCATATGATTAGCGACAATGTTTTCCGGAATTGTAGACATTCCGACAACGTCAGCTCCGATGCCTCTTAAAAATCTGTATTCGGCTCTGGTTTCCAGATTAGGACCGGCAACAGCTACATAAACACCTTTCTGTACCTTGATGTTGTTTTCCAAAGCTATCTCTTCGGCTTTCTCAATAAGCTCAAGAGAATAAGGTTCGCTCATATCGGGGAATCTCGGACCGAATTCATCATCATTAGGGCCAATCAAAGGATTATCTCCCAACAAATTGATATGATCAACCATCAACATAATATCCCCTCTTCTGTATAGAGGATTCATTCCGCCGGCGGCATTTGAAACAAGTAAGGTTTCAACACCCAATTTCTTCATCACTCTTACCGGATAAGTAATCTGTTTCATACTGTATCCTTCGTAGTAGTGAAAGCGTCCTTGCATGGCAACGACTTTTTTCCCGGCCAATGTTCCGAATATCAACTTACCACTGTGCGACTCAACTGTTGACAAAGGAAAATGAGGTAATTGATCGTAGCTTATTTCATGCTCGATTTCAATTTCATTTACCAATCCACCCAAGCCCGTACCTAAGACAATACCTATCTTATATTCGTCCTGAGTTTTTTCCCTGATTACCGCCAGAGTATCATCTATCATTTCAAGTAGCTTACTCATAAGAGTTTCTCCACAATATCGTCTACATTTATTTCTTTATTTGTCTTTCCGAAAGTTCCGTTATCAGGTTTCCGCACCTCTTCGGTAGAGATTGTTTCAACCTCAAAATCCAACAATGCCGCTTGAGTATCAATCATTGCCTTAATTCTTCCGAGTAGAAGATTCTTCTCTTCGCGCAACTTAAAAACCGTATTCTGAATGATCTCAGCTTCTGTTTTGGCTTTATCCAAAATCTGAGCCCCCTTTACCTCTGCCTCCTTAATAATCAAAGCATTTTGTCGCTTCGCAGATTCCAGAGTTTTGGTAGTAGTTTCCTGAGCGTTCAAGAGTGTACTTTGGAGTGTTTTCTCCATTCTTTTGAAGTTCTTAATATCCTCCTCACATTTCTCAAGTTTGGAAGAAAATTCTTCATTCTCTCTTTGTAAGCGCTCGAACTCATCGGAAAGAGAATCGAGAAAAGCTTTTACTTCCTCTTTGTCGAAACCTCTAATCGCTTTCGAAAACTCCTGATTCTTTATACTGAAAGGGGTAAATTTCATTGATCCTTCCACGTTTTGTTGTAATCTCTTTCTCCGAAAATGGCACTCCCGATTCTCAACATCGTTGCCCCTTCTTCCAGAGCAATTTCGTAATCGTTTGTCATTCCCATCGAAAGTTCAGTTAGCTCAAATCCTTTTTCATTGAGCTTATCTCTCCAGAGTCGTAATCCTCCGAAGCATTTTCTTATTATCTCTTCATCTTCAGTGTAAGGAGCCATTGTCATCAAGCCAACGACTTTAATATTCTCGAACGACCTTATTTCCGCGACAAATTTACACAAATCCTCGAAAGAATGAATTCCGAATTTCGACTCCTCTCCGGAAGTATTACACTCAATCATTATTTTCTGAACCTTACCGATTGAGGCAGCCTTTTTATTTATTTCTTCGGCCAACTTAATCGATTCGACAGAATGAATATATTCCGCGGATTTTATTATGTATTTTATTTTATTCGTTTGCAGATGTCCGATAAAATGCCAGCATACATCTTGTTCAATCAATTCGTCTTTGTCACGAAGTTCTTGAGCCTTATTTTCTCCGAAATTTCTCATTCCGGAATTGTACGCCTCGATAATGGACGAAACTGGATTGTGTTTGGAAACAGCAATAAGAGTGATATCAGAGGCGTTCCGCCCAATCTGGGAGCACTTTTCTGAGATTTGTTCCGATAATATATTGATATTTTCAGCAATCATCGCATTTTAAATTAAGATTCGGAATGTAGTTGTTTTAGTCTCAAATGTCAATCAAAAAGAGAATAAAAAAAGGGGCAGCAACTACCCCTTAATTTATTTAACTAAAATAGTTATTTTTTTTATTAGCTACAACCTGTTGTAGCACCACAGGTATTACACTTCAGACAAGTACCGTTGCGAACCATAGTCATGGAGCCACATTCCGGACATATATCTCCCGTGTATCCTCTTTCTCTGGCTTTCACCATTTCCTGTTGTTTGGCAAGAACTTTTGTTCTTCCGTTAGAACCGTTCCCGTTTCTCGGCTTTGCGGAATCTCTGTCCAGCTCAATCATTCTTTCGGAAATGATCTCTTCACTCTCGTAATCTTCGTCTACTATGCGGATACTCTCTCTTCCTTTCGAAAGAGCGCTATCTTCGTTTACGTGAGCAAGATCGTTTCTTCCTAGATATGTAACCGCCAACTCTCTGAAAATATAATCTATTACCGAGGTACACATTTTGATTCTGTTGTTCCCGGCAACCGGCCCACTTGGCTCAAAACGAGTAAAGACAAAAGCGTCAACATATTCTTCCAAAGGAACACCATGTTGCAAACCAAGGGAAATAGCAATAGCGAAACTATTCAACAAGCTTCTGAAAGCGGCCCCTTCTTTTGCCATATCGATAAATACTTCCCCTATCTGACCGTTATCATATTCACCGGTTCTGATGTAAACAGTCTGGCCATTGATCTTGGCTTTCTGCGTGTACCCGGATCTTCTATCGGGCAAACGACGTCTCTTGGCAATATATCTGTGAATAATCTTTTCGGCGATCTTTATAATATCGTTTTTATCTTTCTTTTCTATTAAATCCTCAGCCTCTTCTTCCGGAACGGAATTAAGTGGCTGGGATAGTTTCGATCCGTCTCTGTAAAGAGCGTTCGCTTTAATACCAAGTTTCCAAGATTTCATATATACGGCTTTTACTTCCTCTATTGAAGCGCCGTTAGGTAGATTAATCGTTTTGGAAATAGCACCCGAGATGAAAGGCTGAGCGGCAGCCATCATGAAAATGTGCGCATCCGCATTAATGAAGCGTATCCCCTTTCTTCCGCATTTATTGGCACAATCGAAAACAGGATAATCTTCATGTTTCAAAAATGGCGCACCTTCGATAGTCATGGTTCCGCAGACGTAGTCATTTGCGGATGCTATCTCGTCTTTAGTGAAGCCGAGAGCTCGGAGGAGATCAAAATCGAACTCTTCAAGAAGATCGTCGCTGACTCCCAGAGTATTTAGGACGAAATCCTCTCCAATGTTGAACTTGCTAAAGGCGAACCCAAGATCAAATACCGTAGGAAGAATAGCTTCAATCTTCGCAATAATATCTTCGGTAAAACCCTTAGCCTTAAGTGTTTCCGGGTTGATGTGAGGGCACCCTTGGAGAGTACCGGCACCTTTCGCGTATTTTACTATCTCGGTTATCTGTTCATTATTATAACCAAGCCTTTTTAGGGCGGGAGGGATGGCCTGGTTTATAATCTTGAAGTAACCGCCTCCTGAGAGTTTTTTGAACTTAACTAATGCGAAATCTGGTTCGATTCCCGTGGTGTCGCAATCCATAACCAAACCTATGGTTCCGGTCGGAGCAAGAACGGTAACTTGAGCATTTCGGTAACCGTATTTTTCCCCCGTTGTAAGAGCCTTATCGGCATCTTCCCTCGCGGCTTCCAGCAAATCGGAAGGACAATACTTCGGATTAATACCTACCGGATAAATAGACATTCCCTCATATTCTTCGTGAGGAACATTGTAGGCAGCCCTTCTGTGATTACGAATAACGCGAAGCATATGCTCCCTGTTCTCAGCATATCGCTCAAAGGTTCCCATTTCCTTAGCCATTTCCGCAGAGGTAGTATACGCCTTCATGTGCATTATTGCCGTAATTGCGGCGCATATAGAGTTGGCTTCTCTACTGTCGTATGGGATTCCCTGACGCATCAGCAAAGATCCTAAATTTGCGTAGCCCAAACCGAGAGTACGGAAATCGTAACTTAACTGAGCAACCTCCCGGCTTGGATATTGAGCCATCAGAACGCTTATTTCGAGTACAATTGTCCATAGTCTGGAAGCGTGACGAAATTCCTTAATATTGAACTGATGCTTTTCGTCGTTGTAGAAACGCACAAGATTTAAGGACGCCAGATTACAAGCGGTGTTGTCAAGGAACATATACTCGCTACAAGGATTAGAAGCCCGGATCTCCCCGTTTTCAGGACAAGTATGCCATTCATTAATTGTGGTATGATATTGAATTCCCGGATCGGCACAAGACCAAGCAGCATATCCGATATCTTCCCACAAATCTCTCGCGTGAATAGTTTTACAAGATTGCGGAGATCTTTTTTCTTCGGCGGCTTTCTCCTTTTCGGTTCTCCAGTATAAATTCCAGTCCCCGTCGTTTACTACGGCAGTCATAAATTCATTCGATACACGTACGGAGTTATTCGAGTTTTGACCGGATACAGTAGCGTACGCTTCCGAATTGAAATCGGTATTGTAAACAGGGAACTCAATAGATTTGAACCCTAACTTTGCCAAATGAATGACACGTTCGATGTAGTTCTCATGAATTTTGGATTTCCGAGCTTCAAGAACAGCTTTATTTAAATATTTATTTGTTCTCTTGTTGAATCTGTCGTTTTCAGGATGCTCCTTGAAACAAGCCTCCATTACATTATTCAGATGGGAATTGCATAGTTGGGAACCGGCAACCAATGCCGCAACTTTTTGCTCTTCCAATACTTTCCAACTTACATATTCTTCAATATCAGGATGATCGATATCGAGAGTTACCATTTTGGCAGCTCTTCTGGTTGTACCACCCGATTTGATAGCGCCGGCGGATCTGTCACCAATTTTCAGGAATGACATTAATCCGGACGACTTTCCGCCGCCGCTTAGGGGCTCGTTTGTTCCACGAATGTTAGAGAAGTTAGAGCCCGTACCCGAACCGTATTTGAACAGTCTTCCTTCACGCACCCATAAATCCATCAAACCACCCTCGTTAACGAGATCGTCATCTACTGACTGAATAAAACAAGCGTGTGGTTGAGGATGCGTATAAGCGTCCTGCGAAGAGGTCAATTTGCCTGTTTTATGGTCCACATAATAATGTCCCTGAGCAGGTCCGTTAATTCCGTAAGCCCAGTGCAAACCGGTATTGAACCATTGAGGGCTATTGGGGGCGGCAAATTGATTCGCCAACATGTAAAGATGTTCGTCGTAAAACGCCAAAGCGTCTTCTTCGGTATCGAAATAGCCGGCTTTCCATCCCCAGTAAGTCCAGGTTCCGGCTAGTCTGTTAAACACCTGTCTGGAATCGGTTTCGGAAGAGAATCTCTCTTTTTCCGGCAACGCTTCCAGTTTTTCCGAATCGGCAAGACTTGGTTGCAACCATTTCGGAACATTCTTTTCGTTGGTCTTTCTTAATAATCTCGGAACACCCGCTTTTCTGAAGTATTTTTGCGCGATAATATCAGTAGCCACTTGCGACCACGATTTAGGCACATATACATCCTCCATTCTGAATACAATCGATCCGTCCGGGTTCTTTATTTCAGAAACCCTTCTCTCAAACTCTATTCCTTCAAACGGATCGGCTCCCTGCTTTGTGAAAAGTCGAGTAATCTTCATTAATTTCTCCGATCTAAAAAATTTTTATTCTTGTATATACCATGCCCGTTAAAATCAACTAATTAGTCAATATTCTCCGGACCACATTTAACCGTACAGTATTAATATTGGGTAAGTATTTTATGTTTCTCAGCCTAAAATCAAGTTAAGACATTTTTTATTCTAAAGCAATATCCTGAAGAAAAATTAATATGGATATCACAATTAGTTTATTTTTCTCAACTCCTCTCCAAAATAATCAATTATCTTTTATAAAAAAGGTTGATTTTTTTCTTTAAATTACAACGTGAATTTTTTTAGAATCAAACTCGAAGGTTACTTTATGAAGTTTAAAAGATCCGCGGGAATTTTACTACATCCTACCTCTCTTCCCGGGAAATTCGGGATTGGCGATCTGGGTGATAACGCCCTTAAGTTTATCGATTTTCTTAAGGAGGCAGGGCAAACTCTTTGGCAGGTTTTTCCTCTTGGGCCAACAGGCTACGGAGATTCGCCATATCAGTGCTTCTCCGCTTTCGCGGGAAATCCGCTCCTTATTAGTCCCGAAATATTAGCTGAAGAAGGGCTCCTTTCGGATGAGGATCTTAATTCCGTTCCTCATTTTGATCCGGAAAATGTTGATTACGGTCCTGTAATCAACTACAAATACAATCTGCTTCGCAAAGCTTATGATAATTTTAAATCGCATAAGAAAAGTTTTAAGAAAGAATGTGGTAAATTTTGCGAAAAGAACGGTTTTTGGCTCGATGATTACTCCCTTTTCATGGCTGTTAAAGCACACCACAACGGTATTGCCTGGACGGAATGGGAAGAGGATATCCGCTTAAGAAAAAAAGGAGCCATCAAAGAATGGACATCCAAACTGGAGGATAAAATTGAATTTCAAAAGTTTTTGCAGCTCAATTTCTTCAAACAGTGGGATAGAGTTAAAGCATACGCCCATGAAAAAGAGATTCAAATAATAGGTGATATGCCTATCTACATTGCGGCCGATAGCGCCGATCTTTGGGCTAACAAAGAATTGTTCTCCGTTGATAAGAAGGGACGTCTGAAAACGGTCGCCGGTGTGCCACCAGATTATTTCAGCGCTACCGGACAGCTTTGGGGAAATCCTCTCTATAAGTGGAAAGAGATGAAGAAGGACGATTACCTTTGGTGGCGTCAGAGATTCTCGCAGATGTTCGAACTTTTCGATATTATCAGAATAGATCATTTCAGGGCTTTCGACGCTTTCTGGGAAATACCGGGAGATGCCGAAACAGCGATCAACGGCAGATGGGTTAAAGCTCCGGGATATGATTTGTTTGATACCGTAAAGAAATATTTGGGTGACCTCCCTATCCTTGCCGAGGATCTGGGTGTTATCACTAAATCAGTAGAGGAATTAAGGGATCATTTCGATTTCCCGGGAATGAAAGTTTTGCAATTCGCTTTCGGGCCCGACGGGGAAAAGAAATTCTTACCTCATAATTACATCGAAAATTGTGTGGTTTATTCGGGTACACACGATAACGATACTACCAGAGGTTTTTTCGAAGAGGAGAAGGGAAATAATTCCGGCATCTTCGAATGGGCTCAGCATTATCTTAACTTCTATCACGAAGATATAAGATGGGCTGTTATAAAAGCAGCTTACGCCTCGGTAGCTAATATTGTTATTACACCGATGCAGGATGTTTTGAATCTCGATACAAAAGCAAGAATGAATTTCCCCGGTAAACTTGGCGGTAACTGGACGTGGCGCCTTACCTGGGATCAAATAAACGGCGGACTTACCGGAGCTTATCATCATCTGGCCGAAATTTACGACAGGCCACCGAGAAAAGAACCGGAATACGCGGAAATTGAAGTCGAAGAGGAATAGTTTAGTATGTTAGGTTATCTTAAAAATCTTATTCTCGGTGATAATCAATCCGAAATCGACGAAAAGGAAATTTCAGAAGAGATGAGAGTGCGGGTGGCAACCTGCGCTCTCTTTCTGGAAATTGCCAATTCCGATGACGAAATATCTATCGAGGAAGAAAATCTTATTAAAAAAGTAATGAAAAACGCTTTCGAACTTAGTGAGTATCAGGTTAGCGAACTGATTGAGCTTTCGGAAGAGCAGGTTAAGAAAAGTGTTAGCCTTTATGAATTTACCGAAACCATTAACGCCAATTTCAAAAAAGAGGCAAAGGAAGCGATTGTTAAACATCTCTGGCGTTTGATCTATATCGATGGAAAAATGAATGAGTATGAAGAGTATTTCCTCAGGAAAATCAGTCATAATCTTCATTTGGAACATGCCGATCTTATCGCTGCCAAATTGCAGGTAAAAAAGGAAATGAATATCGAATAAATTACGATTTTCTATCCGGTTGTCACTCTTCCCCCGATTGTTTCAGCCGGTTTTCTCCTTTTTCTTCCCTTTCCAAATTATTTCATAACACCACAGAGAAACAAGAGCGACTTACCACGGAGAAAAGGACAAAGAACAGTTCACCACAGAGGACTCTGAGAACACAGAGAAGAACAAGAGCGAGGGAAAGTGCAATTCAACTTCGGCCAGTCAAAAGCCTGGTTTGCAGCAATGGTTCGTTGATTACCGAATTTTCAACCGGATCTACGACAGTGACCCAAGCAAAAGCTAATGGGGGAAGTTATGAAACAAATTAGTTTGGGTGGTATATAACAAACCCCTTCGGGTTGTTGAAGGGGTCTGCACAAGGAGGTCATCAGGTTAAGAGATTATGCCTTAACCGTTATGCCTAAAATTTCCAATAGTTGAGGATCATCTGCGAGAGCGAGGCGGGCTATCGCGATATAATCTCTCATCCAATCGTTTAGGGCGTCGAAAGCTTCATCTTTTAGTTGGGTGGCTTTCTGCGCTTCCCCTATCTCTGTTTCCTGCGCATTGTTCTTTTCTACCGCTAATAAGAAGGCGTCTTTCCCTTCTTGCATTTTTTCGAGGGTTATTCCGAAAAGAACCATCTTCTCCATTGCTTCTTCACTGGCCATTCCGTTGGTGTAGAATAATCTGACTTGTGTATGCCACCCATTCCAATTTTTCTTTATTCTTTCGTTGAGACACATGGCTCTGTAGAGATCTGTTCCTTCCAGATTGCGTAGAGCTATTTTGGCCACTTTGCGAAGAATAGAGTATTTTTTGTTGGCTACTTCTCTGGATTGTTCCAACTCAAGGGTGCTTTTGATTTGTTGACCATATTCTACTTTGAAGTTTGCAAGTAGAGCATTAGCGTTGTTTAGGAGTGCTTCCCCTTCTTCGAGTTTCGCCTCGTTGTAGTTGAAGAGGGAAAGTAGAGCTTGTACTTCCGGATGGGTTTTCCCGTTGGTGATGGCTACCTGACTATCACCAAGGAATTCATCCGTACTTCCTTTAAAACGTACCATATTAACCTCTCGGTTGATTAGTTAATATTTTCGGGGGAACTCTTATACTTTAGGGAAAATTGACCTTTGAGGAAATGGTATCGGGAATAGTCAGGCCGTCGGGATTTGTTCCCCTAAAACCTTATTTGCGGTTCGCCGGAGCGTTTTTTTAGGAGGACGAACCAAAGGTCAATGTAACATTTTGGAAAATTTGTGTCAAGTTCTTTTTCCTTTTTCTTTTTCGGGAAACATAAATGAGAGGCTCACTACTGAGGTGCTTCGACCAGTCAGGTGCCTGGTTTGCCCAGAGCAAGAGCGAGGAACCACGGAGGATGCTTCGACTCCGCTCAGCACAGGCACTGAGAACACAGTGAAGAACAAGGGCGACTTACCACGGAGGGCACGGAGGACACAGAGAAGGGCAAGAGCGAACTACCACGGAGGGTGCGGGGGTTCCGCACCCGGATTTATCTGCTTGGTTGTGGTTATTGTTATGTCTAATATTTATTATACTTGGCCACCTACACCTTTGAACTTTTCGACAAAAGAGGCGATCTTTTGGAAGACTGTCTTCTTTTTCGGGAGATATTGCGGGTTTAACGGGCTCATTTTAGGGAGGATTGCGTTGAGCTCCGTTCCATTGTCACTCGCATATTCCCTTTTTAAGGAGGAAGCGATATAACGCTTTGCGGCATCTTCATTCAAACCTTCGGAGGAGATTAATTCTTCGGCTTCTCGTTTTTGTTCCCCTTGGGCAAAAGCAAAAAAGGCATCAATTACACCGGCCTTATCTCCGAGTTGATCAAGGTCGGTTCGGTTAATAAAATCAACAAGGAGGCTCTCCTTCGCTCGATTCCCAAGGCTGGCGCGAATAACTCTTCGCACGTCTTCAACCAGAGCCGCTTTATCTTTAATCTTCTTATTGTTTTCGAATATCAATTCCAGAATATAATCGAGATTGATCTCCTGGGATTTCAGCAAATCCACTTCAAAGACCACATCATCCCAATCGATTCCGGAATCGGGTTCTTTATCCCCCTCTTTTTGACGACGCAACCAATCGCGAATATCGTTATAAGTAGAGCGATAATCCTGAATTTTGCGTTCGGAGGGAATCTTTATTTCCAACATAGCCCTCAAATTTTCATCGCTTAGATAATGGAGAACTTTAAATTCCTCAACCGCGTCCGGATCATTCAAATCGACATTTTGCAAGGCTTTAAGGCCGGCAAACTCATCGTAATTTTGCAGTATGTTTTCCACCCGCAAGTATTCGCCAAAGAGTTTAACAAAAGCTTTTTTGTCGGACTCTTTTTCAATCTCATCGGGGTTGGGAAACTTCTTCTGTAATTCTTTTACCACTTCAATAAAACCGCGTCTCGCTTCACCGGTTGCCACATCGGTAAAGCCTTCCATATATTCCTTATAGCTTTTCTCCAGGATGACGTTTTTGGTATTTTTATCCCCAAAGAGAGTAATGGCATCGATAGTAGCCATCTCCAGATTACGGAAAGTCACAATATTTCCGAAGGTCTTGGTGGAGTCGAAAATACGGTTGGTGCGGGAATAGGCTTGCATCAGTCCGTGGTAGCGAAGGTTTTTATCGACAAACAAGGTATTGAGCGCAGGGGCATCGAAGCCGGTAAGAAACATCCCCACCACAATAAGGAGATCAATTTCCCGATTTTTTACACGCAAGGCAAGATCGCGATAATAGTTTTGAAAGCCTTTGCTATCTACGCCGAAATTGGTTTTAAAGAGAGCGTTGTAGTCCGCAATAGCCCCGCTCAAAAACTCTTTGGCGCTACTGTTCATGGCGGAAACATCGAAACTCTCGTCCGGAATAGCTCCCACTGCATCTTGTTCTTCATTTGGGACAAAGGAGAAGATAGTAGCTGTTTTTAGTGGCTTATCATTCTCTTTTTGCATTTTTTTAAAGGATTCGTAGTAGAGTTTGGCCGCTTCCACACTGCTGACGGCAAACAGGGCATTAAAACCTTTCGTGCCGGCTTGGAGGCGATGCGTTTTCTGCCGAAAGTTATTCAGGATGTACTTTGTAATCTCTCTGATTCTGTCGGGGTGTAGCAGGGCCTGTTTGGTTTCGGCCGCTTTTAGTTTATTCTCATCCTGTTCTTTTTCAATCTCCTTAAAATGGGGACGAACATCGTTATAATCCACCTTGAACTTCAAAACCTTTTCATCGCGAATGGCGTCGGTAATAACATAAGAATGTAGCTCACGCCCAAATACACCGGCTGTGGTTTCGGCACCGAGTGCGTTTTGCGGAAAAATGGGTGTTCCGGTAAAACCGAACTGATAATACTTTTTAAACTTTTTCGTCAGGTTTTTCTGAGCCTCCCCAAACTGGCTGCGGTGGCATTCATCAAAAATAAAGAGGACCTGCTTTCCGTAAATAGGCAGGTCGGTTTCCCCTTTCATCAGGTTGTTAAGTTTCTGGATTGTTGTTACGATAATCTTATTGTCATCCTTATCCAGATTTCGCTTTAATCCGGCCGTGCTCTCAGAACCGTTCACGCTGTCGGGAGAAAAGCGCTGATATTCTTTCATGGTCTGGTAATCGAGATCTTTCCTATCTACCACAAAGAAGACCTTATCAATAAACTCAAGTTCCGTGGCCAATCGTGCCGCTTTGAAGCTGGTTAAGGTTTTGCCTGATCCGGTGGTATGCCATATATAGCCGCCACTTTCGGGATTGCTCCAATTTTTGGTTTCATAGGAACTTTTCACTTTCCACAAAATACGCTCGGTTGCCGCAATCTGATAAGGGCGCATCACCAACAGTGTGTCACTGACATCGAATACCGAATAACGGAGGAGTACGTTGAGGAGAGTCTCTTTTTTGAAAAAAGTAGCTGTAAAATCTTTCAGGTCTTTAATCAGGGTGTTATCGGCTTTCGCCCAATTCATAGTAAAATCGAAACTGTTTTTATCCCGCTTGGTGGTGTTGGCAAAATAGCGACAATCGGTACCGTTGGAAATAACAAAGAGCTGCAGGTATTTATAGAGGGAATGTTCGCTGTTGAAGCTCTCTTTGCTGTATCGGTGAACCTGATTGAAGGCTTCGCGAATGGCCACTCCCCTTTTTTTGAGCTCAATCTGCACCAGAGGGAGACCATTGACAAGAAGGGTAACATCATAACGGTTTGCATGTATTCCGGTCTGTTCGAATTGCCTGATCACCTGAACTCTATTGCGGGGAATATTTTTCTTATCGACTAGGTAAATGTTTTGAATATGGCCGTCGTCGAAGACAAAGTCTTTGATATAGTCATCATGAATTTTACGGGTTTTGTCGATGATGGTATCCCCCGGTTTATCGAGATAGTCTACCACCAGGCGGTTCCACTCTTCTTCCGTAAAGAGTACGTTGTTTAAGGTCTGCAACTGTAGACGGATATTTGCCAGCATTTTTTCACGGGTGTTTAACTTGGGCAGATATTCGTAGCCTTGATTTTGAAGATCGGCTATTAGTTCCGATTCTAAGTCGAATTCGCTCTGGTAGCTTTCGCCGAGCTTCCACTCAGGGGTATATTTGTCTAGTACAATGAAGTTTTTGGATTCCGCAATTGGCTTGGTGTAATTGATCATTATTCGCCTCAAAAATTATTACCACGAAAAGCACGAAAAACACGAACGACTAGAGAGCCAGTCGGGTGATGGTGGCTTTCGGGTATGTTCCAAAATTCACTAGCAAGCCGAGTTTCATTCCGGTTGCTTTCAAATAATTGAGCACCTGGGCTTTATGCTCGGGCGCAATCTCTTTTACTGCTTTTAGCTCGACGATAATTTTTCCGTAGCAAATCAGGTCGGGCTTATATGTTTGTCGGAGTTTTTCTCCTTTGTATGTCAGTTGAAGTTCTTGTTGGGGAACAAAGGGGATGTTTCTTTGTGTTAGTTCTTTTTCCAGGCATTCTTGGTAGACGTATTCGAGAAATCCACATCCCATTTCCCGGTAGACTTCATAGATGGCTCCTTGTATAGCGTAGCTTTCTTCCCGGTAGATTACTATGTCTCTCATTGGGTTACCTCCATAAAAGAGAAAGATAGGGACAAGGGCACTGACCACGAAGGCACGGACCACGAAAGACATGATGGGCACAAGGGCTTTAACCACGAAGGCACGGACCACGAAAGGCACGAAAGACATGATGGGCACAAGGGCTTTAACCACGAAGGCACGGACCACGAAAGGCACGAAAGACACGAACGAGGGGAAGAACATAGCTTATCGATTTTCTTTTTTATTCTTTTGTGCTTTTCGTGCTTTTCGTGCTTTTCGTGTTTTTCGTGGTTTTCGTGGTTTTGGTGGTGCATTATTTTTCCTCCGGTTTGGGGAAACTTAACAGCATGTCGCGGTAATATTCGTATTGTTTTTGACGCAACTCAATTTCGCGTGGTAATCCTTCCGTAATTGAGTTTGTTACTGTATCAAACTTATCAAGAATTGTAACGATACGCTCTTTTTCTTCGAGAGAAGGGTTGGGAATACGAATACTCTCTAAGTTCTTTTTATTTAGCTTCGGCTGAGCTGCGCCCGAGATATATGGCGTTAAGTCAATACTATTCAGATAGTACTCAATATATCTTCGCTCAGCATATGTTTCGAATTCAAGAACATGAGCATGATTGTTGACCCAAGTTTTGCCACTAATGCTAAATGCTATTGGCGTATTCCTAGCCAATAGATTTGCGCCATCTTCAGAAACCAGTAGAAAATCTCCTTCAAAGATATAGTCTTTTACGTAATCGACAATCCCCGATGCCCCATAATAAGGAATTTCACCCGTTTCCCTCAAGCTGCTCGTGATAGGTTTTCTCTTTGAATCAAGATTCTCTGCTAGTTCCCCCAAAGTCCTCCACTCAACCCCTTTCGTGCTTTTCGTGTCTTTCGTGGTTACTGTGGTAACCGTAGTTTCCTCATCAAAGCTCAGCAACCGATCGCGATAGTAACTGTATTGTTTTCTACGGGCGGTCAGCTCGGCGGTCAGCTCGGCGGTCAGCTCGGTAAATTTATCCAGGATACGAACAATTTCCGCCTGTATCTCCAGAGATTTCTCCGGGTTATCCGGGCATGGGATGGGGATTTGGAGTTTCCCTATTTCTCCCAAGTTGATCTTTATTGGTGTCGCATGAACAAGGGTTCTTTTATAGAGTTCAGCTTTGCCATTGCCACTTCCAATTATATGCATTAGATATTTTGACAGAACAACTGCTTGATTTGCACGTATTAAGGTTAGCGTTACATAGTATGCAAGGGGATCATCATTTTCAACAATAGCACAAGTTCCTATGTCACCAATCCTTGTCATAAACAGGTCATTTTTCCGAGGCTTATATTTATATCTTTCATAATCTTCATATGAGATACATTTTTTTGTTGCATATAGGTCATTGATGTTTTGAACGCTAACAAATGGAACTCCAGAATTTGTGTATTTGGGTGTTTGATGTGTACCATCATATATTTCTGCTATCTCCCCCAACGTCTTCCACTCCACCTCAACGCCATCGAGCAGTTTTTCCATAAAATTTATATTGGTCATTCTTTGCCACCTTTTTTGCGGCTCTCTTTTTTAGCCTGTTTTTCCAATTTAGAAATGGTTTTCAGGTAGGCTTTCTCAACTTCTTCCAGTGTTTTGGCTTTATACTTTCTGTATTCAATTAAAGCTTTTTCTTTAGCTTCTGCATAAGATATATTTCCGGCATTTTCTAACAGATTACGGCCTGTGGAAGTTAAAATTTTATCCAGTTCATATACATAGTCGGCCATACGCATTTCCCGCTGTTCGATGGCGTTAAGTTCAGCCAGATCAAAATAGGCCGAAACAAGGTTATTCAGCACCCGCAGTTCCTGCTCGCTGAGGTAGTTTTTGGCTATCATCGCTTCGGCCTGCGTCGGCTGACTACCTTTAAAGTTACTGAGGCCTGCAAATGGTTTGTCACTGTCCACCCGAAGATAAATCACTTCGCTGGCTGTATGACCGTGAGCGGCAAAGTGAAGTTTGTTTTGTACTATTTTGAAAAACTTAACGCTTTCCCCGCTTCTAGGATCATAGTCTGTGGCTGTAGCGTATAAGTCCAGCACCTGGCGGTACATAACTTTTTCGCTGGAGCGGATGTCACGGATTCTATCAAGCAGTTCTTTCCAGTAGTTACCGCCACCCAGGTTTTTCAAACGCTCATCATCCATTGTAAAGCCTTTTATAATGTATTCTTTCAGGCGTTCGGTAGCCCAAATACGAAATTTTGTCGCTATGTTTGATTTTATTCTGTAGCCTAATGAAATAATCATATCAAGATTATAAAAAGGTATCTCTCGTTGCACTTTGCGATTCCCTTCTAATCGAACTTGTCGGAAATTCCGACAGGTTGAATCTTTGTCCAATTCACCTTCTTCATAAATATTTTTGATATGTTCTACCACATTTGTTCTGGAAGACTGATAAAGCTCCGCCATTTGTTGTTGCGAAAGCCATACATTTTCATCTTCAAGTCGTACATCTATTTTGTTGATACCGTCATCAGATCGGTAAATAATTATATTTCCTTTTTGTTCTTCGCTCATCCCTCAATCTCCCGTACAATTTCATCAATTTCGGTACGGAGCGTATTGATTTTACCAACGGTTGCAGCAATCTCTTTGTTTAGCTTTTCTATATCAATCACCTCGCGGGTATCTTTGGCTTCTACATAACTACTGACGGAGAGGTTATAGTCGTTTTCGGCAATTATGTTGTTATCCACCGATTCCGCAAAGTAATCTAACTTCTCGTTGCTATCGAAGGCCTGCATAATCTGCTCAATGTGCTCTTCAGTAAGGACATTGTTATTAGTCTCCTTCTTAAAGAGCTCGCTTGCGTCAATAAACCTGGTATTAGTATCAGCCTTGTGCTTAGAGAGAACCAGAATATTTACGGCAATAGAAGTACCGAAGAATAGATTTGGCGCGAGTGAGATTACAGTCTCGATATAGTTGTTATCCACCAGATACTGACGGATTTTCCTTTCGGCTCCGTTACGGTAGAAAATACCGGGAAAACAGACAATAGCTGCCCGGCCTTTACTCGAAAGATAGCTCAGGGCATGGAGAACAAAGGCAAAATCGGCCTTCGATTTAGGGGCAAGAACACCGGCCGGCGCAAAACGTTCGTCATTAATCAGGGTCGGGTCGTCACTGCCAATCCACTTAACCGAATATGGCGGATTAGAGACTATCGCGTCAAAAGGTTTTTCATCCCCAAAATGAGGGGCGATCAGGGTATTCCCCAGTTTGATATTAAACTTATCGTAATTTATGTTGTGCAAAAACATATTCATTCGGGCAAGGTTGTAGGTAGTATGATTAATCTCCTGCCCGAAAAAACCCTCTTCGATGATATGATCGTCGAAGTGCTTTTTAGCTTGCAACAGAAGAGAACCCGAACCGCATGCCGGATCGAATATTTTATTAACACTGGTCTGCTTGTGCATAGCGAGCCGGGCAATCAGCTTGGAAACATGCTGCGGAGTGAAAAACTCCCCACCCGATTTACCGGCATTGGCGGCATAGTTAGAGATAAGGAACTCGTAGGCATCGCCAAACAGATCGATCTGACTACCGTGAAAACCACCGAATTGAAGTCCGGCCACCCCTTTTAGAACAGCTGCCAGCCGGGTATTCTTATCGGCAACCGTATTACCGAGGCGGTTGCTTGTTGTATCAAAATCAGCAAACAAGCCTTTGATATCATCTTCCGAAGGATAGCCATTAGCTGAACTTTCAATGGCGGTAAAGATATTGGCGAGATCGGTATTCAGACTATCGTTTGTATTGGCCTCCTTGACGATATTAGCGAAGAGCTGACTGGGATAAATAAAGTAGCCCTTTGTCTTAACCGCGTCCTCCTTTATATCGGGAGAGATTACACTATCGTCAAGCTCCGCATAGTTAATCTCGTCACCGGCTTCGATGTAGCTTGAAAAGTTTTCACTGATAAAGCGGTAAAAGAGGGTACCTAGAACATATTGTTTGAAATCCCATCCATCCACTGCGCCCCTTACATCATTGGCTATCTGCCAGATCTGGCGCTGCAATGCCGCACGTTGCTGATTGCTTGTCATCTATAAACTCCTAATTCCTAAATTCGGCTTTTTATCATCTTCTTCATTACGTACTGCTACTCATTCATTTTCAAATTCACCCTCAGACTAATTCCGATCCGGACGAATATCACAAAACAGCTCGTATTGATACATCATCGGTTAACAAACGGTATAGAAACATACGGATCGCAAGACTATCACAGGGTTCTATCGAAAAAGCGCCATGACCTTATAATGGTATTCAAGGGAGGCAACAAATAGAGCGCACATATAATAATTAATTTTGTAAAAATAAGGAAATGAAATCCTTAACTCAAACTCCCGGAGAGAAATTAGGGGAATGATGAGGAGACATATGATATGAATACTAACTTGTTGATTTCTTGAGATGAATCATTGCTTAAAGCAAAAAAAATCATTTGGGTTGTTTTTACAATTATCTACTTGAATAGTTTTTGAGGCTAGTTTGCTCCAAACATTATCATATATAACATCGCCTACCCATGCTAATACGAGCTGTTGTGGGTTGTGGATTATCCAAAAAGCGTATTTATCACAATCGATTTAGCTTTTCTTTCCATTATTCTATCCTTTTCTTCAACTTCTCCTGAAATCAGAGGTGAAATAGATGAATGTTTACTACAATTATCAATTACTACTTGGTGATTGAAATTAGCATAGCAATACAAGCACTCATGCTTACATGTGTTATATGCTCCAATGTCAACGCTTTCTATACACCCACATTCATTTCGCTGATTCTTATCTTTTGAAGCATGAATCTTTCTCTTTAAAATTCTTTCAATTAACACATTATCAATACATCTATTATGGTTTATACCAAGAGATGTCAATTCAATATTTTCAGCACATGTTTCAAGTGACAAATTATATTTATTTGTTATCCTCTTTAGCCCTTTGGATAAATATTTCATATCAGTTTCTGGAATTTCTCTGACAGTTGTCCCAGAAAGATTTCTTTTACATTTTTTGTATAGGTCTATAAAACTAATTACGCATTTTTCAGTATAAGGATTAAGTCTTTCAGCAATTGAATCAAAATATTTTAGATGGTACTCAATTGTATATTTTTCAGAAAGTAATATAGGATCATATCTCCATATGACTTTTTCCTTACCAATCATTTTGGATAATTCGATAAAAGTATTAATGATTTCGTTTTTCTTAGGAACATTTGGCTCTAAGTCTGTACTATATGAATTAATTGTAAATTGAAAATAATATTTATAATCAGATAGCTCTGATAACCTGTCAATAAATGGTTTTGGATTTTTTGTCCAGAATACAAAACAATCTACATGTTCTGGCAATAATGAAACCTTACTTATGTGATTTTTATTTATAGGATTTCTGACATATACAAAGCCTTCTTTAATCCTATTATAAAACCAATCACTATAAAAAGCAGGAATATCTGTACGTCTACTTGCGCTTATTATCATAATGCCTCTTTTTTAATAACCATCTGAGCAGTACTACCGCATTTCCTCCAAGTTTCATATTTATTCCTAATTGCTTGTGGAATAGGAACAATTAAATCATCTGAGGGATGCCTTTCTCCATAATCTTGATACCCCTTAAAATGATACCTACTCGCTGAATATGTTCCGTCCTCATTGAGTAAATCTAATAAAACTTGAAAGTTTTCTCTAACTGTAAAATGATTTGTGTCATTAATTATTATATATGAGTTTATAGGCATTGTACTGATTATTTCATCCCTCAATGTAGTTAAAAATCCGTTTACATTTATTCCTACTTTGGGTAAATGTGAGATTAAATACGAAAGAATCAATACGTTTGGAATAAAATCTAATTCTGAATATTGATCAAAAACATCTTCATAATAGAAACTAATATTTCTATTGTCATTATTCCGTACCGAATTAGTTATTTGTTCGTGTACATCAATCCATAGATTATTTAAATCAAATCCTTTATATGTTATTGATGAATCTGGTAATGAATAGTTTATTCCAAATAACTCTGATGCAGGCCCACACCCAATAGAAAGTATACTTAATTCTTGTAGTTGAGACAAATCCACATCTAGATTAAAAAGATGGGCAATTTCAGAACTCTTCGCATATATATATTCACACACATAATGATATATAAGATTCTGACAATCATAGTCTCTTGTACTATTAAAGTTATGTATTGAGTTAAAACAGCGGGAGCAGCTTCCCTCACAATTTTCATTTTGACAATCTTCGCATTGCTCATCACCTCTTGAGTATGCTTCATCACAAAACGCAACTAATTCTGGAATTGTAATCATTAATGGTCCTCAATTTACATAAAGTTATGGTCACCTTGTTACAACATCTACAAACTGAGATTTTTCAACTGTTGTATATATGAAATCACAAGCAAATTTATTCAATTTATCAGTTAAATTTAATCAAAATAATTAATTACTCAAATAAAATCTATCTAATAATATCTTATCAATTATTTATTTTTCTTTATCCTTGGAATCAATTATTAGCATGCGGAAAAGAAATAAAGTAGCCTAAAAGATTGTTAATTCACAATCTTTCTTCTTGCGGTAACACGAGCTGATTCATCAAGAAAAAATTACGCTACCTAATACAGTTTGCAGAGGAAAAAGCTATTCGTATATGGATTCTCGTTAGATATTAGAGATTACCCAAAAGTGATCACTACAAACTCATCCCCTAGAGGAATGAAGCAAGAGACGAAGGTTTGGGTCCCAAGATCCCGACAAAGTCGGGAGGGATGAGTTTGGAATGATTACACTATGGAATCTCTAATAACCGATTGCTCCAACATACCTCATTCCCTTGACGCATCAAGACAAAAGTACACCCAAAAAACAAAAAGAGTGACAAATAAAACCGGGATTGTAAAAAGGAGGGGACAACAAAATCCGGGACAAAGAAAGAAGAAGTAAAAGAAAACCGGTTTTACGCTAACTTACTGTAAAGCTATTTCAGGACATGACCTCCCTCCTTTCGGGTTGCTGAGCGGAGTCGAAGCACGGAATCATTCCTCCACTCGGTTGCTGAGCGGAGTCGAAGCACGGAAACATTCCGACACCCTTCGGAATCGTTCCGACACCCTTCGGAAACATTCCGACACCCTTCGGAATCGTTCCGCCCCCTTCGGAAAGATCCGGAACACCTTCGGAAACATTCCGCCACCCTTCGGAATCGTTCCGACACCATTCGGAAACGTTCCGCCCCCTTCGGAAACATTCCGACACCCTTCGGAAAGATCCGGAACACCTTCGGAAACATCCCGACACCATTCGGAATCGTTCCGCCACCCTTCGGAAACATTCCGACACCCTTCGGAAACGTCCCGCCACTCTCGGAATCGTTCCGACACCCTTCGGAAACATCCCGCCCCCTTCGGAATCGTTCCGCCCCCTTCGGAAACATTCCGACACCCTTCGGAAACATCCCGCCACTCACCGGAATCGTCAATCACGGTAGTGTCTCAAAAAGTGTGTAAATAAAAAAAACACTATATTCGCACAAAAAAAAGGAGACACCATGGAAAAAGGGAATAAAGAAGAATTGAAAGGATTACTAAAGAAAGAACTAAAAGGAAAAGATGTACATAGTTTTTTTGACGAGTTATATAAGGAAACCATAGAAACTCTGTTAGAAGCAGAAATGGATGAACATCTGGGCTATGAGAAGTACCAAAAGAGAGAAGAAGAAGGAAAAGAAAACAGTAGGAACGGCAATAAAGCCAAGCTAGTAAAGACTAAAAACGGGGAATACAGCATAGAAGTACCGCGAGATAGGAATGGGAGTTTCACCCCAAAACTAGTCCCGAAGCGAAAGAAAGTAATAGATATGATAGAAGAAAAGATACTGTTATTGTACAGCAAAGGAATGAGCGTAAGAGACATACAAGAGAGTATAGAAGACATATATGGGGTGAAGATAGATAAAAGCTCGATATCGAGAATGACCGATAAAATATTACCGAAAATAGAAGAATGGAGGAACAGACCACTGGACAAATTATATTATATCGTCTGGATGGACGCCCTCCATATAAAGATAAGAGAGAACTACAGATTAGCAGACAAAACAATAAACATAGCCATCGGCTTAAACAGCGAAGGGCGCAAGGAAGTATTAGGCCTATGGCTAAGCAAAGAAGAATCCTCATCCTACTGGTATGAAGTATTAACAGACCTAAAATCAAGAGGAGTAAAAGACATCCTAATAAGCTCAACAGACAATCTGAAGGGATTTACGGATGTAATCAAGAAAACATTCACAAAAACCGTAACTCAAGTCTGTGTGCTACATCAAATACGCAACACACTAAGATACGTAGCCTATAAGGATAGAAAGCTTTTTACTATAGATCTGAAGAATGTTTATGAAGCTCCGAACAAAGAAGCCGGAGAAAAGGCACTCGAAGAATTAAGAGAGAAATGGGGAAGCAAATATAGGATGCCAATCAACTCATGGTTTACAAATTGGGAGAATCTATCGAACTATTTTGATTATCCCGTTGAAATAAGAAAGCTCATTTATACTACAAATATTATAGAGAATCTAAATAAGAACATTAGAAAATACACAAAGAATAAGACCCAATTCCCAACCGATGAAGCTGCCATTAAAGCTGTTTATTTGGCATGTAGAAACGTAGAAAGAGCTTGGACTAAACCTATAGCCGGATGGGGTTTTATTTTAAATCAATTTAAGGATATATTTGCCGAGAGATTAGAAAACTAGTATTCACTTATTTTCGAATGTACACACTTTTTGAGACACTACCTCAATCACACCTTCGGATCGGGGCTGGTAATTCTGCTGTGGTATTTTTTAATATGGTCATATAAACGGGCTGAAATGGTTTGGGTAATCACTCCGGATATTCCTCATTTCATTCACGGGAACTATTTACCTCCATTCCCAGTATTATGATCAAGTGCTATCTTTAGGTTAACTGAGAAGAAACTATTATTCTAAATGAACCATACAATCGAACATAGAGAGAGACTTAACAATTTCTTAATATTGTTTTTTCCAAAAATGTAACTATCTTTGCGCGTTTTGTGTTCAATAATTGACCAATATAAAATAAGATAGATGAGGATTGAGAAATGAGTAAGGGTGAGAACTTTACATTGTACTCCGGCGGGCACGAGGGAGCCGAAAGTTTTTTTGGCGCATGCGCTGAAAAATTCGGTGTAGCCGAAGTAACATATTCCTTTGAAGGG
This sequence comes from uncultured Ignavibacteriales bacterium, assembly GCA_942492055.1. Taxonomy (GTDB): domain Bacteria; phylum Bacteroidota; class Ignavibacteria; order Ignavibacteriales; family Melioribacteraceae; genus CALODP01. Next base: position 67,779 of record CALODP010000007.1, read on the forward strand.
CACGCAATAAAAAGAGCTAAAAACGTAGTAGTTTTATCGGAAGAGGAGCTCAAACAAGGTGATATCAGTATGGAAATCGTCTCCACACGAATGAACAGAAAATATCACAATCATGAAAAGATAAAAAGAATCTTCCAATCAATTTACCACATCGTTTCGAAAGGAAGCCAGGTATTTGCCATCGGTGTTATTTTGGATGATAATACAGCAAAAGGTGGAACCGGCTGGGGCGTTGAATTAGGTAAATTCTTCAACCGTCAGGTACACGTTTTCGATAAAGAGAAAAACGTATGGTTTACCTGGCAAGAAGGCAAATGGGTAGAAAGCACACCGAAGATTACGGAATCAACATTCTGTGGAACCGGTACACGCTTCCTAACCGAAGAGAGCAAAAAGGCTATCGAAGACCTCTTCGAAAGATCTTTTGTGAAAAAATAGGGTAATCCGCAAAGCTCACTGAGGGAGACCGAGGTGAGCAAATTGGCGGAGGATTACTCCCCTATCCGTAAAACGACTCCAAAATGTTAGTATATTAAGATAGATTAGCAATCCAGGCTTTCTTCGGGAAGCCCGATTGCTTTATAAAAAATCCGTGCCGAAGAATATATCTTTCAACACGGATTTAAAAACCTCGGGGCTCTTTCGAGTGATATTTCATATTCCCTACCTAATCGATGTTTTGCAACGTCTCTAATAGTTCCTTGTATCTTATCAGTTTCTTTTGCGCCTTATCTCCGATCTTAGCTATTCTCAGCGTAGTCTTAAGAAGTTTATCGTATCTTTCAACCAGCATCTTATATTCAACCATAAGAGCCCCTGCCTCCAAATTATATTGCTTTGCCACATGTTTGGCTTTTTTAGCGAATTGAATATCCTCTTGGAAAATTCTTTCGTGTTCGGAAATTTCGTTAATAGCATTCCCCATTTTCTTCTCCCTATATAGGAATAACATTAAAAGGCATCTGAGTTTCTACTTTAAGATCTTCCCCCATTTCTTCGATATCCTCGTCATCACTTTGAAAATACCAGTTAACCGTAACTACTCCCCCGCTCATGAAATAGTTTGCCAATCGATCTACAATATCGGAAACAAATTTAACCGAGCTTGAGTTCAGATAATCGAGGCAAAAGTTCACGGTAATAGGTCCGGTAATCTCTAGCATATAGTTTGAGATCCAGTCAATAACAGGTTCGAAAAACTCGCTGGTATTTTCGGGATAAGAGGAACCGCAAATATCGAGTTCACCGGTCTCGTGATTAAAATTAATGCCGAGAGTATCGGATGATTTTTCCAAAACGAGATGTTCCATTTAATCCTCCTTATTAATTCTTGCAGAGATAATAAGCATTCCCTCCCCCTCAGATGTATCATCGAAGGTAGCTTTGATTTTATTCTTTGTTCTTTTGATAATTTCGATAAAGCCGATTCCCGCTCCTTTGCTTACGGAGTTTCCTCCATCGGAGATAGTTTTTTTGTATTCTTTCTTTAATTCTTCACTATCCATGTTATTAAGAGAATTAATCCTATTGACCAAATTCTCTCCGGCCTCTTTCCGAACACGGTTAGTAGTTTCCACAATAACGAACGTTGGTTCGGAAATTATTCTAATTTTCCCTACTCCTATAAAACCGTTTCTTTCAATCGAATAGAATCCGACATTTTGCACCAATTCATTTGAACAGGCGAATATCTTTTTTACAACCTTCGAGTGAAGCTCCGTAAAAAGCTCCTCGGTAATAAGATGTCCTATTTCCTTGAGGCGCGCGTGAGTAAAAACTCCTTTAAACTCGTAAACAACCGAATTACGGATCGGCTCCTCAATAGCATTTACTCTAATGTTCTCCATTAAAAGATCTCTGATATTGTTTGACATAACTATGGTTTGAAGCCGACAATTGTAACATCGTCCCGTTGAATTTGCTCCTCCTTGTGATTTGTGAATTCATTGATAAGGATTCTTTTTTGTTCCTTTATATCATAATTGTAGATGTCCCGTAGTAATTCTCTAAGACGTCTTTTACCGAATTTATTATTATCCGAGCCATGTTGATCAACGAATCCATCGGTAGTTAAATATAGAATCATATCTTCCTTTAGAGATAACTCTTTGTTCGAAAAGAGAAGGCTCTTCTTTTTTTCCCCGATAGATTTTTTGTCTCCCTTTATCTCCAGATAGTCCCCGTTCGAAAATCCGATAAGATTACGATAGGCACCGGCGTATTTGAGTCTTTCCCCTATTCTATTTATAGCGCATAATCCTATATCCATTCCGTCGATATTTTCACCTGATTTATCTTTTTGTAATTCACTGATTATTCCCTGGTTGAGATTGTTTAGAATCTCAGCCGGATCTGTAATCCTTTTTTCATTCACTATTTCATTCAGAAGAGTGTTGCCAATCATCGACATAAAGGCACCGGGGACACCGTGCCCGGTGCAATCCCCTACAGCAATAATTATTTCGTCATTAATTTCAGAGATCCAATAGAAATCTCCACTTACAATATCTTTAGGGGAAAAGAAAATAAATGACTCGGGAAAAAGTGAAGTGAGCCTCGACTCATGCGGAAGAATAGCTGTTTGAATTCTCTTGGCGTAATTGATACTATCGGTTATATATTTATTTCTGCTTTCGAGCAGATTATTTTGCGCTTCAAGACGTTCACGAGCGTTTTTGAGATCAAGATGATTTTTAACTCTCGCCTTTACCACCGGAGGGCTAATCGGTTTTGTAATGAAATCTACAGCCCCCATTTCCAGCCCTTTGGTTTCGTTTTCCACCTCGTTCATAGCTGTTATGAAGATCACGGGAATGTCTCTTGTTTTTTCAGTAGCCTTAAGTTGTCGGCAAACTTCGTATCCATCCATACCGGGCATCATGATATCGAGCAAAATGATATCTGGAGGAGAAGAAGCATTTGCTATTTTCAAAGCTCTCTCCCCATTAGTTGCTATTTTTCTTTTGTAGTTCTTAAGCACATCATTTAAGATGTCGATATTCTCCGGAGTATCGTCAACAATCAGAATAATAGGCTCAGCGTCTTTTAACATTTTCTCCCCCTACAATTTTGGATTCTCATCTTTCTTTGAGGCATTTGACTATTTCCAGGGCCTTTTCGAAGTTGTAACACTGAATCTCTGCGATTAGTTCGTTTAATTCCCGAGAGTGATTAATTTCTCCGACAATCTTTTCAACAAACATCAAAGAATCAGCATCATCATTTTCCAAAAGCTTTTCCAGTTCAGTCAGATTATCAGAGTTCAGAGATAGTTCATTCCCCTTCCGATCGGAAATGCACTCTTTGTTTTTCTCTTCCGTATTCAACTTAACCACAACTTCTTTCTTATCAACTTTCCGTATCGGAACAGAAAGAGTAAACTTGCTTCCGATATTTTTCTTGCTGGTCACTTCCAAAGATCCATCAACAAGTCGAAGAAGTTTTTCGGCTAAAGCTAAACCTAACCCTATACCTCCGTAGCGTCTGGTGGAGTTATCTTCAAGTTGGGAAAAGAAATCGGAGATTACTTCGAAAGATTTTTCCGAAATACCAATACCGGTATCAGCAACAGAACACACAAGCTTATTAGATTCGAAGGCAATGTAGATTTCGACACTCCCCTCTCGAGTGAATTTGATAGCATTATCAATGAAGATTTGTGCGAGCTTTTTAATTGCGGAATAATCCCCTTCAAGAAATTCGGGAATCTTTTTCTTTGAAGTGATTCTCAAATTTATTCCCTTTGCCAAAGCGAAAGGGGCATACTCATCGTAGAGAGAATCGCATAATTTACTTGTTTCAAATTTGCCGATATTCAGTTCGGTAATTCCGGAATCGAGGTTCGAATAATCCAGAATATTATTAAAGATCCCCAGAAGTCCGGTAGCAGAATTTATTATTTTGGTAACCCTTTCCTTCTCCTTTTTCCCTTGCAAATCCGATTCGAGAATGTGTGCCATACCATTAATAACATTAAGAGGAGTTCTAACTTCGTGACTCATTCTGGCCAAAAAATCTGTTTTAGCCCGGTTGGCACATTCGGCAGCGATTTTTGCGTTCTCCAATTCTTCGGTCCTGGTTTTAATTCTTTCCTCCAGATTCTCATTTGCCAATTTCAATTCTTTTTCCATAGCAAAAACTCTGAGTATAATGGGAAGTAGTTTTGCAAATCCGAGAAACAGGAAAAGGCTTCCGAGGGAATAGCCAATAATTTTTTCCAAAATGGCCTGTGTTTCCGTAGGTCCGAAAACAACGGTGGAGGCGAGGGAGGGAAATTCATCGGTAATATCGATCAGACTTCCCATGAAAAGAAGGGAGGCTCCTATGATAAGAAAATTCCATCCTTTCTCTCCTGCAAGTGTTGTGTTCTTTCCCTTTAGAAAAAGGTATAGGGAAAGGACACCAAGAAGAATAGTTCGAGCTATTTCGAGAATAATAGTTAACAAAATTACCCCTTGGTAGTTTGTTATTATTTGCTGATTAATCGCAATTATTGTCTATTTCTCTGATACATAATAAATCCGTGACTGCAACGTATTCCCCGGGCTTCCGGCAAAGGCCGGATCCGAGACAGTAAGCATGATACATCTTTTCTTTAAGAATACTTTGAATTACGAATCAAGCTTCCTCATTCAGCATCCGCTCAAGTACTTCTAGAGCTCCTTCGAAATCGTATTCTTCTATCTTTAATTTCAGCTTATTCAACTCATTCTTTTTATTAAGATATCCCTCTAAGTCTTTGACCATCTCAACCGATTCCGAATCATAGTTTTCCAGTAGCTCCTTTAATTCATTCAATTTTCTGTCATATTCTTCCTTGCTCATTTTTCTTTTTTTCTCCGGCATTGTCTCATCCCCCAATGCATTATTTATTTCTTCAATAATCGGGTTAAGCTCGTCGAGAACAATAGATAGGAGTTCATTCAGATTGGCTCCGTCATTAGCTTTGAGATCATATTCCAGCTCTCTAACTTTCCGATTCAACTCTTTGGCTCCAAGGTTACCGGAAACACCTTTAAGAGTATGCGCCAAACGAATAGCTAATTCATTTTCGTCATTATCAATTGCATCTACCATCTTCTCCTTAAAGTCGGAATTGGAATTGGCAAACTTCCTCAATAAATCTTTGTAGAGTCTTACATTCCCTCCTACGCGCCTAAGTCCATCACCAAAATCTATCCCCTTGATATCCGGTAGCATGATTTTTTCCTCGGTTAATCGTGGTTCTTGAGATTTCGGGATCTCTACGTCGGCGAATTCTTTTTTCGGTTTAATCCATCTGACAAGAGTTCCGAATACCTCATCGGGATCTATCGGTTTACTAATAAAATCCTGCATTCCGACAGAGAGACATTTCTCCTTTATCCCCACCATTGCGTCGGCTGTCATCGCGATAATTGGCAAATCTTTAAAGAGTGGATTCTTCCTGATTTCTTTTGTCGATGTATATCCATCCATCTCGGGCATTTGCAAATCCATAAATACCAGATCATATTTCGAAGGAACACCGGATGCCTCTATTTTTTCGAGAGCAATCTTTCCATTATCGGCAAGCTCAACGGTAAGCCCGACATCCTTAAAAAGCTCAACGGCGACTTGTTGATTTATTTCGTTATCTTCGGCGAGAAGAATTCTGGCTCCTCGAATATTTTTCATGGCCTCTTTATGTTTCTCCCCTTTTTCCACTCTGCTGGAAATAATAGTCTCTTTTCCGAACACATTCATAATTGCGTTAAAAAGAACGGAATATGTAAAAGGCTTAGCAAGAGCATAATCAACACTTAGTCTACCGGCTTGTCGGGATATTTCATCCTTTCCGTAAGCACTAACAAAAATAATTTTCAGCTTGTCGAATTCTTTATCTTCTCTGATTTTTCTTACGGTTTCCAACCCATCGATTCCGGGCATGAGCCAATCGATAATCAACAGATCGTAATGCTCTCTTTTTAATTCATCAAGAGTTTCAAATCCGGAAGAGACAGTTTTCACATTGAATGAAAAGCTACTTATGGTTTCGCTGAAAATAAGTCTTGCTGTTTCATTATCGTCACATGCCAAAACTTTCAGCCCTTTCAGATCCTCATTGATAGGGAGTTCTCTTTTTTTCTGTTCCGATTGAATACCGAAAGTCGCTGAAAAATAAAAAGAAGAGCCTTTTCCATATTCACTTTCAAGCCATGTATCCCCTTCCATCAAATTTGCCAGCTTCTTGCTAATAGCCAATCCGAGCCCGGTTCCTCCGTACTTTCTGGTAGTAGAAGAATCTGCTTGCGAAAAAGCCCTGAACATTTTCTCTTTTTGCTCATCGGTCAACCCGATCCCGGTATCTCTAACGCAGAACTCCAATTTGATTTTCTCTTCTCTTCTCTCCGCAATTTTCACATCAACCACAATTTCACCTTCGGCGGTGAACTTGACCGAGTTACTACAGTAATTCGTGATAATTTGAGCTACTCTGAGAGGATCTCCGATAAGAGAAAAAGGAACATCCTGAGCAACATGAATGGCGAATTCCAGTCCTTTGTCTTGCGCTTTTTGCGAAATAAGATTTGTAACGGAATTAAGCACCTGCTCAAGGTCGAAATCAACCGATTCGACAGATAGTTTGCCGGCTTCAATTTTCGAGAAATCCAGAATATCGTTAATAATACCTAGAAGGGATTGCGCAGCTTGTTCAATTTTGACAAGATAATCTTTTTGTTTCGGATTAAGATCTGTTTTTAGCGCAAGGTGAGATAACCCGATTATTGCGTTCATAGGAGTACGAATCTCATGTGACATTGTAGCAAGAAACTGGCTCTTAGCCTGTGTAGCTGATTCGGCAATATCTTTTGCCTCGTTAAGTTCATTGGCTCTAAGACTAAGCTCAGAGTTTTTCTCTTTCAAAAGTCTCATTAATTCTTCATTGCTCATCCTATTAAAAATCTCACTTTGCACTTGGGCGGTTTCTTTCGAAATATTCTTCAGATCATAATCAGCAATCCGTTTGATGGCCTTAATGATGAATTCTCCGTTCTCACCCACGAGAGATTCGGTTTCGTCGAAAAACAACTCGAACAAATCATCAACACTAAGAGGTATTGCGCAAATGAATCTGAAATGAAGCTCAAGCTCTTTTTTTTCACTAATGGCAAGTTCAATCTTAAGATTACTTCCCTTTTCAATAGTATATCTTCCGATTTCCGATATAACCGTGGCTAGACGAGTAGTTTGAATGGCGTTAATTCCCAAATTAGCGCACACCAATCTCATTTTATTTCGAACTCGATGAACGCAGTCCATTTCTTTTACAAGACATTCTCCGATACTGATCATGATAAGGCCCTCAATGTTATAATTGAAGCGTCGTCATTATTTTTTTTGAATTTGTTCAGAAGAGAATGAGCAACTTCTTTGGCAGATTGATACTTAATCTCAGGAACATCAAGAATATCAAAGTGCTCTTTAATTCCGTCCGAATACATAACAATAGTGTCATTCGGGTGAAGATCATAGGAATAGACTTTAGGAGTAGGCATAGTTAAGCCAATTATTCCGTCACGAGGAACAAACTTCCCATTATTTCTTTCCAATCTTCTGACGGTAATATTCCCTATCCCGACATAATCAATTTTGTCCGATTTTTTATCCACTCTGCATAAGGCTATAACGGCTCCTCGAGTTCTCAAAAGACGATCATGTAGTAGCTCTAGTATTCTTTCCAGTTCCTTATTGTAATTGCTCTCAAGTACTTCTATAGCCATCATAGCGACAGAATGGGCTTCTTTTCCATGCCCCAGAACATCAATAAGACAAAAGAGGGTGAAGCTGTTGAATTCTTTTATAAAAACAGCGTCACCGGATTTATTCTCCTCCACAAGTAACGGAGCGACTATTGAGAAATAATCAAGTTCCATCTATATTTCTCCATTTTCGTGTTACTATTGTTGTCCCTTTATTGACTTCTGATTTTATGGAATGCTCGTCCATTATTCTTTTGAGACTGGCAAGACCCAAGCCAAGACTATTTTTTCTCGTAGTAAAGTGATCTTCTACGGCCTTTTCGATATCAGGAATTCCCGGCCCGGAATCGGTAGCGGTAATTTCTATTCCGATTTGGAAGGCGTTGTGGAGAATCTCTATAGAAATTTCACCGGTTTCGGCATATTTAATAATATTGGTGGCCAGTTCGGAGACTACGGTTGAAATCAAAACCTGGCTTGTCATATCGAACCCTGCCTTTTCCGACATTATTTTCGCTTCGATAACTGCGGTATGAAAATCCTCTGCTTCCCACAACCGAATAACTCTCTTTTCCTCTTTGCAAAGAATTTCACTCATCGCTTTCTCCTTCTTCCTCGGAGAATTCATCGGTCTCTTCTTCATCTATTACTCCGTCGTTTGGAATTTGCTCGGTGCTTTGTTCTTTAAAGTACTCCAAGGCATCTTCCATACTAAGGAAAGAAGTAATTCCATCTGTCTTAACAGAAAGATCGAGCAATGAAATTACAATACCCGGACTAATCCCAACAAATACTGATTTGACTCCAAGCAGATCAGTCATCAACGAGATATCGGCTAATTGCTTAAATTCCCGACTATCCAGTATATCGACAGCGGAAAAGTCAATAATAATTCCTCTTGCTCTGAAAGACTTTATCCTATCAAGCAAGGAGTTTCCAAATTCAGCTATTCCCTTATCGTTCAGCTCGGAAGGGAGTGTCAGAATCAAGCAACCTTCAATCAGGTTAATAGCCGAAGTAAATGAAGAAAATGAAATTTGTTCCATTCCTACTCCGGTATTATTTTTTCTCTTGTTTTACTTCCAGATTGATAAGATTAAAAGCCTCATATAACGCGTCACTAAGAGTTGAGTTTGTTCTTATATCGGTCATATCAACCCCCAAATGAACAATAGTCTGAGCAACTGCGGGAGAGACTCCGGAAATAATGCAAGGACACCCCATCAGTTTAGTAGCTTTGGTTATTTTAATCAAATGATTCGCGACGGCAGTATCAACTGCTGCTACCCCCTGAATATCCAGAATAATAACTTTTGCAGATGTTTCCACAATTTTGTTTAGCATTGTTTCCATCATCTGTTGCGATCTTGCGGAGTCAACAACACCAATAACCGGAAGAATTACAATTCCTTCCCAGAGCTTAATAGCAGGAGTGGAAATTTCCCGAATAGTTCTGGCTTGTTCTTTCAGACGTTCTTCATGTTTTACTCTTTCGGTGATATCCAAAATATACTCAAGCCCACCGACCAGATTCCCTTTATCGTCCTTAAGAGGAGCTACAAAATACTCTACTGGAACAGAAGAACCGTTGATTTTAATTTCGTTACGAGCAGATGTAGAGCTTTCTTCTTCGATGGCTTTTTTCATACAACAATTTTCGGTGTTACAATGAGCGGAATTGAAGATATTGTAGCATTTTTTCCCTTTTACTTCCTCAAGACTTTTTTTTATAACCTTTTCGCCGGATGTATTAAGATATATTATTTCCATATCTTTATTAACGGCCATAACAGGGGTAGGAATTTGTTGAAGAATTTCTTCGGACAGATTAAATCCGTTTGAGTTTGAAGATAAGTTATTACTTTCCATGTTCCCTCCGAAATAATGATTTGTAAGCACTTAATTTAGAAAGAATCGAAATTGTAATAGTCAACAACCATTATTCAAAAAAAATTCCATAAAAGAAATATTTTTAAGAAATTATTTTTTCGGAAAGAACATCAAAATTAAAGAGCGGTAAAAATAATACCTATTAGTCCCCCTATTGAAAACAGGAGTCCCATGCCAAGTCGAACGAGATCCATAGCCGTATGTTGATTACGTCCTCTCCTAACTTGCGAAGTATTGTCTCTAAGAAAGAATAATAAAAAGAATATTATTCCAGTTAGAAGCATAACTAAATAAAACTTTATCATTGTCGCGCCCCAGCGATTAGTCCCAAATATCAGACGACAATAATGTCGCAGAAACAAAAATAAGTTTTGCTTGTTTTATGCTCTAATGAGTAATTGGACTTTATGCCAATAACTCTATCAAATTAGAAAAACATTTAGGTGCGAATATAATAAAAGTGATATTAATTCAAAAGAATTAAAGGAAAACTACTAACAATAGTTGGAGTAGTAGGAAAAAGGGGAAAAAAAAGCAAGTCCGACCAGGGGCTTGCTTCCATAACATCTCTAATCATCCATTCTGTTCCAAACACATCGGATCTTGGATAGACACACACATATCAAAAAATTAAACAAAAAAAAGCCCCAGCTAAAAAAGCAAGGGCTAAAAAATATTTTGTGGGAGCACATGGATTCGAACCAAGGACCTTCTGCTTGTAAGGCAGACGCTCTAAACCAGCTGAGCTATGCTCCCTTGTTTTTGATTGGGACAATCATATTGCCAAACATCAAGACTGTAAACTTAGTGCTTTTTTCTATTTTACGCAAGTCTTTTTCAAAAAAAAGTATATTTTTTTTTTACTTTTCTTTTTATTTCTTTATTAAAGTCTCTAAATCCAACAAAATAAGTAACCTATCATCCATCTTCGCAATTGAAATGATATATTCTTCACTAATCCCCCCAACCATCTTCGGAGGTTCTTCGGTAATATTACTGTTTATTCTTAAGACCTCTTTGACTTCATCAACAATAAAACCGATAGTTTTATCTTCCAGATTTACCACAACAATTCTGGTATCCTCATCCTTTTCGTTTGTTGGCAAGCCCAGCTTGGTTCTCAAATTAACAACAGGGGTCACTTTTCCTCTCAGATTAACCACTCCCTCGATATAGTTCGGAGTGTTAGGAACTCTGGTTATTTCCATCATCCTAATGATTTCCTGCACTTTGACAATATCTATCCCGAATTCTTCATTAGCGATTCTAAAACTTACTAATTGAATAATTTCTTCCATAGTATCTATGTTATCCATTCTAACCTCCGTTATAGGGAAGGGCTACCAAAACTAATTGGCAGCCCTCGTTTTTATTGATTCAATAGCCGGGGAGCTACTAGTTCGTTGTAATTATTCTTTATGGCTCTTCTATCATTTGAAATACGAAATTTCTCTACAATATTTTGTAGATTATCCGTAAGATTATTCAGATCCTCTGCGGCTCTCGCGATCTGTTGCGTTCCTGCTGCTGACTCATGAGAAACTGAAGTAATTGCTTCAATGTTTTTACTAATCTGCTCAGCGGCCGAGGATTGTTCCTCACCGGCAACTGCAACTTGTCCGATAAGATCTTCGACTTCCTTAGACGAAGTTATTATTTCTTTCAGAGCATCTCCTGCCTTATTTGCTAATTCTCTTCCTTTGGCAACTTCATCTGTTCCTTCGGAGATGGAGGATACAGCGTCGGATGTATCTTCTTGTATCTGTTTAATCATACTCTCGATTTCTTTTGTTGCTTTTGTGGTTCTTTCTGCCAGCTTTCTAACTTCATCCGCAACAACCGCAAACCCTCGTCCTTGCTCTCCTGCTCTTGCTGCTTCTATTGCGGCGTTTAGAGCTAACAGGTTTGTTTGATCGGCGATATCATCAATGACTTGAATAATTTCTCCGATTTGATCACTACTTTTTCCAAGCTCATTAACCATATTCGCGGCTCTTTGAACAACTTCTGCAATTCTATTCATACCACTTACGGTTTGGATTACAACTTCTCCCCCCTCGGTAGCAATTTCACCTGATTTTTTAGCACTTTCCGAAGCAGATGAAGCATTTTGAGAGGTTTGTAGAATTGTTGAAGTCATCTGTTCAACAGCAGTAGCAACTTCGGAAGTTTGCACACTTTGTTCTTGGGCTCCGGAGGCCATTTGTTCGGCGCTAGAAGAAATTTCCGAACTAGCGCTAGCTGTTGCGTGAACGGCTTCGTTTACCTCGTAAATTACATTGTCAAGGCTTTCACCGAGATTGTTTACATATTGTTGTAGTCGTCTATAGTTTCCTCGATATTCTCCTTCCAAACGGGCTGTTAGATCTCCGGAGGCTAATACTTCAAGTACCTTTTCAGATTCTCTGATTGGCCCTACAATTGCTTCAATTGTCTTATTAAAACCGTCTACAATCTCTCTATATCCACCTTCGAATTTGTCAGCATTTCCTTTTGTATCAAGCTGTCCTTCCACAGCAGCCTCAGTAAGCATATCCGTTTCTTTTTTCAGTTCTCTAAGTGTATGAGTAATTTTATTGAAAGCCGGTGAAATCAAGTCATCTTTATCCTCAATCTCTAGCGTCTGAGTAACATCTCCTTCGGAAACTTTATGCATTGTCATAACAAACATTTCCAACCCTTCGGCGAACTGATCCATTGCCAACGCCATTTGCCCTATTTCATCCTTTGCTTCTACATTTGCTCTTTCTCTGATATGTCCTTTTTTGAGAGACTCAGCTAATTTCAATACTTTACTAACCGGTTGCTTAATTCCATTTGCGATGAAGATCCCAAGAAGAAGTGAAACAATAATTCCAATCACGGCTAAAATAATAATTACAGATCTGGAATAGTTCGCTTCTGCCATTGAAGTGCTCAACGATTCTGAAGTGTTTTTATCGATAACAGCAATCAATTCATCAAGCTTAGTTTTTGATTTTAAATATGCTCCTCTGGATTGTAATGAAATCTCAAATGCTTCATCCTCCAGATTCTTTATCTCTTCATTGTTTCCCTCTTGTTTTCTTTTTACGAGCGCATCTTCTTTTTTGGAAACTCTGATCAGATTATTATCGTGACTTTCCCATTCTTCGAGAAGTACTTTATACTCATTCCATATTCTCTGCTCAATCTCTCCTTTTGAAAGGGCTTCATATACACCAATAGATTCATTCATTCTTGACATTTGCTTTTCAATCCAACCGTATTGAGCTTCTCTAACCTCTCCTGTAAAGCGTCTGGATATTAATCCTCTCTCACCGGTAATCACCCCCATTTGAGTACCATCTATAGTAAGCAAATGTTTAATACCTGGCATATCTCTTTTTGCTATTAATTCAAGCGAATCCCCGGTTGAATTAATACCAATTACTCCTGCTCCCCCAATTATCGCCGAAATAATTGTTACGGAAATAAAGCCAAGCATTAGTTTCGTACCAACCTTCATCGATTTCAATAATTTCATCGCATCTCCAGCTTAATATTATTTTATTTTAGTTTTTTTATTTAGATAAAGCGTCATTAAGGTATTATTTTCCCTTGGTAAGTTTCGTTAAAAAAAAGTTGGTATGCTATAAATCGTTGTAAATGGTAAGATTCTGTTACAAATGGAAAAGATTTTTGTTGAATATCTCTTTTTTAACCGCTTTTGTGAATTTTCTACTTATGATAAATTCTGTTTCCGACTCATTTAATTTTATTACGTAAATATTTTTCTCGTTTTTTTCCAGAGAATCCACAAAATCTTTGTTGATAATTACCGACCTGCTTATTCGAATAAATTTTTCATTTGGCAGGCCTTCCTCCCATTCTTTCAAATATTTCCTAATCGTATAAGAAGAGTTATCATTAAGATGCAATAGAGAATATGAGCCTTTTGCTTCAATGTATCGAATATCTTTAATGAAAACTCCTTTTAGTTCGTTCCGATACTTGAAATAATATTTATAATCATCATAGGTTTTTTGAACTAGCTTCTTTGAGGATAGTATTTTGCCGGTCTTTTCAATTCTTAATTTTACAGTATTAAGAAGATCATTAATTTTGAATGGTTTCGTAAGATAATCATCCGCCCCGAGACTCATTCCGAAGCGAATATCTTCTAACTCATTTTTGGCTGTCAAAAAAATAAATGGAATCAATTCAAGAAGGTCATCATTATTCAGCTCATCCTTAAGCTCAATTCCGGATATTCCCTCTAGCATAATATCGCTTATAATCAGATCAGGAATTTTTTGTCGAATTGCTACTATAGCTTCTTCGGCAGTCGCAACCTCTCTAACTTCATATCGATTTATTTTTAAGACTGAGGCTATTTTTTTGCGAAGACGAATATCATCTTCGACTATTACAATTTTGTTCATAACACAGGAGTAATTAATCAACAATCAAACCGGAAATTTTAATTCTACCTCTGTTCCAACACCTACTTTACTTTTTAAGAACACTCTTCCCCCTAGAATGTCGGTAAATCTCTTTACAATATACAATCCCAGACCAAGTCCCTTTTCCCCTTGTGAAGATTTACCAATAAAAAACGGCGAAAAAACTTTTTCAATTTCCGAACTATTTATTCCGCACCCTTCATCAGAAATTATAATAGAAATGAATTTCTGATCTTTCCCTGCAGTAATATATATATTTTTTTCTTTACTCGTATGCTTTATTGCGTTTGAAATAAGGTTTGTTATGATTTGCCTTAATAAAACCCTATTGGTGTATATCTGAATATTTTTAATCTTATTGAGAATACAATTCGGAGAATCGATATATTCCTTTTTCAGAGTAATTACAACATCATCTACCATCAGTTTCAAATCTATTGTTTCTTTACCTACATTAGAATATCCATTGCCGTATTTTGAAAGTAACATCAGAAAATCGACAATCTCGTTCATGTAGAAAACGTTATCAATAATATCCTTAAGGTTCTCTTCCCTCTCTTCTTTCTTAATAACATCAATGTATTGTTCTAATATCTCAGCCGACACGCTTATTCCGGATAAATATCTTTTGAATTCATGAGCGAGAATTGAAAACGTTATATCATCGCTTTCTTTACTTCTTCCCCCGTTATTAAGTCTCTTTTTTTCTAAGATATAAAACCCTTCTACTTCTCCTGATGTTATCTTTGGAATAATAGTCACATAGATCGTAACCACTTCATTTCTGTAGTCATAAGCTTGCACTTTCAAATCGTGTAAGGAATACTTATTTTTTTTTACCAACTCCAACTCATTCTTGATTCTTTCTTTCGAAGTTTTCTCGACATAAGAAAAAACATCTTCACCTATTAACTCTTTTGAAGAAAATCCCAGAAGACTTCTCATCTCTTTGGAAACTTGAACTATATTTCCGTAAACATCAATTACAACCAAATAATCTGCTATTCCGAACAAAATATCTTTATGCTTTTTTTCCTCGGACTCAAGCATTCTCTCTAAGAAAAGATTTCTGGTTCTTTCTTTTCTTATTTTTATATTCAATCGTTTCAATTGGGGTGAAAGACATAGCCCATATCTCTCCCTCTTTCCCTTTCTCATCAGCAACTCTACCCTCCATTTCTAATATAGCTTAACACAATAATTGTGAAAACTATTCCAATGGTCGTAGGAAATAGCCTAAAATAAAAATAAATTGTTATAAACTGACTCTGGAATGTGTTGAAAGAAATATGTAGAGTTATCGATTAGAAATTGAGCGGGCGACGAGACTTGAACTCGCGACCCTCAGCTTGGGAAGCTGATGCTCTACCACTGAGCTACGCCCGCTTTTATGTTGTAAAAATAGAAATACTTTGCATTTATTTCAAGATTATTTTACGTAAATTTGTTTTTTGGATATAAAATTATTTATTACTTTGAAAAAACTTACACCAAAGGCAAAACGGACTCTTGAGCTATTTATTATTATAGGAATAGCGCTAATTAGCTTCTTCTTCTGGAACAGCCACGCCATTTACCCCGTTAAACTATTCGTCGTACTATGTCATGAAGTCTGCCATGGTATTGCCTCCGTGTTAACCGGTGGCAAACTGATTGCCATTGAGATTAATGAACACCTCGGAGGACAATGTCTAAGTAAAGGAGGAATTCCATTTGTTGTGGCATCAGCAGGTTATCTGGGAAGTTTGACGATTGGTGCAATGCTTTTTATTTCAGGGTACAAAAAAACATTTAGCATCTGGTTATGTACAATTCTTGCGGCGATCTTACTTCTTTTCGCTTCAAATTTTATAATAGGGACTTTAGGAAAAATATTATCGTTATTATTTGTTGTAGTCCTTTTCGTATCACCCCGATTTTTCAATATTATCATTCATTCATATTTGATGAAAATCCTAGGGCTTCTTAGCTCGTTGTACGCATTAATAGATATAAAGGAAGATTTGCTCACTTTCGAATATCGGGAATCGGATGCGCAAGTGCTTGCGGAAATCACCAATATACCCGCAATATTTTGGGGACTCTTATGGCTTTCTATTTCTGCTGGGGTTATCTATCTAATGTTTAAGTTCGGATACAGAAAGGGATTAACAAAGTAAATTATTCTTCTTCGGTATCTTTGACGAATTTTAATACAAAAAGACCCAAAAGAAAAAAAACACTGACTGATAGAATAGCGTAAGGTTGACTACCGGTAAAATAACTAACTAATCCGAATACCAAAGGACCAACAATGGCCGAGCTTTTACCGAATAAGGAATAAAATCCGAAAAACTCCGTTTTCTTATCTTTAGGGGTTAATTTCGACATTAAACTCCTGCTGGTAGATTGCGTTGCCCCCATAACACTTCCGACTAACAATCCTACAAAATAAAAACTTAGTCTCTGGAATTCTTGAACCTCTATCGAACATCTTCCGGCCACTTCAATTAACAATGGATTTGACGAGTCGCTAGTAAAAAAGGCATAGAGCATTGTCACAATCCAAATCCACAGAGAGATTACTATAGCTTTTTTCTGTCCTATGGAATCGGCAAATATCCCAAAAACTACCGAACCTACAATAGCAGTAGTCTGAACAATTAGAAAAAAGATTGTTAGTTCCTCGAATGAGAACCCTAGAGTCGATTGAGCATAATTGCCGGCAAAAAAGATTGTAGTATTTACCCCTTCTATATAACAAAAAAAGGCCAGTAGAAATAAGGCAAGATTCTTATAATCTTTTAGATTAGTTAAGGTAGTATATACTCTGTTAAATCCAATCTTCAAATAGGAGACATCAGGAGAAACACTTTTGCGTGTATCCTTTAAGAATAGAAATAACGGGATTGAAAATACCAAGAAAAAACCCGCGGAAATAGGGAATGTCTCCTTTATCATTTCCTGACGAATAAAAGGTAGTGAAATAGCTAGTGTAGCAAGAGAGCCCAAATATCCCATTGCGAATCCGTATCCGCTCACTCTCCCTAAATTTTTGGATGAAGTCAATTCGGGCAAAAAAGAGTCGTAAAATACTAGTCCTGCTTCAAACCCAACATTTGCCAAAACAAAAAGAATTAGCCCGGGCACAACAGCCCCTTCTCCGACAAAATAAAGTAAGGAGGTTGCCGTAATACATAGCAGAGTAAAAAATAATAAAAATCGTTTTTTTCCTGCGGAATGGTCGGCTATCGCGCCTAGTACCGGCGCAATAATTCCTGTAAGAAGCATCGAAAGACTAATTCCGATGCTCCAATAAAGATCACCAATCGGTTTCCCTTGGCTAACAGTCTCTTTGAAATAGACCGCATATATAAAGGTAACAACAACTATCGAATAGGATGTATTGGCAAAGTCGAATAAGGTCCAAAAAAAGATCTTAAGCTTATTTCCCGATTCACTACTCTTCTGATTTTTTCGGTAAGCTATTTTCAATCAATCCTCTACCGATTTTATTCAACTCCCCTTTCTCCTTAAGATCGGAGAGAATCGCGTCCAAAATACCATTAATAAACTTTCCGCTGTTCGAAGTAGAAAAATCCTTGGCAATTTCAATTACTTCATTAATGGAGACCTTCGGAGGAATATCCGGACAATATAACAATTCCGCAATTCCTATTTTCAATAAGAGCTTATCAATTGTAGCTATTCTATCCAACTCCCAGTTATCCACTCTGGACTTAATCTTTCTTTCCAAAGCGCTTTCATTGCTCAAAGTTTTATTAACAAGCTCTCTGGCAAAAAGTCTGTCTTCAGGATCCTCAATTTCGGCTAATAGAGCATTTGTTATATACTCCAGCCTTTCACCGTTCATTTTATAAGCATATAATATCTGAAGGCATTTCTCTCTTAAGATTCTTCTCGTAGATTTCTTTGGTATCATTTTTCTTCTTTCATAAATTCAAAATAAACCGGTGACTAAATAAATACTTTCTTTGATCAACTTCAAATGAGAAATTACATATTTTCCGAAATTGACAAAATAATAATATTACTTCTTGTACAATTCTCCTAATCTGCCCGAAAATGAAGAATTTCCCGAATAGATATTTCTTATGTTCCCGATACTGTTCAATCGGTCTTCCGCAATTTTGTTCGACGCGGCATGAGTAGGAATACCCAATTCCTGCGACATTCTTAAAACCCGCTGTACTATTGAATATATGCTTTCGGCGTGTTTCATTGATCTATCCTGTCGGTAACCTTCCAACTCGTTGGCAACATTTATTAATCCACCGGCATTAATCACATAATCCGGGGCATAAATAATACCCTTTTCCATCAGCATCTTTCCGTGCCTATTTTCATCTTCTAACTGATTATTGGCGCCCCCGGCAACAATGGAATACTTTAACTTCGAAAGTGAATCATCATTAATTACAGCACCCAGTGCATTCGGAGAAAAAATATCTCCGTTTAGCTCGTATATCTCATCCGGCTTAACAACTCTTGCTTTAACTGTTTCAAGAACTCTTCTTATTCTGGATTCATTAATATCGGTAATGTAAAGATCTGCACCTTCATTATACAAATGTTCACAAAGATAGCGTCCAACCGAACCAACCCCTTGTATAGCTATTTTACGCCCTCTCAAGGAATCTGAGCCCCATTTCTTATGCGCGCAGGCTTTTATCCCTACATAGACTCCGTAGGCCGTTACAGGGGAAGGATTTCCCGAACCTCCGACCGCTTTGGAAATTCCGGTAACATACTTTGTTTCCATTCGGGTATATTCCATATCCTTAACATCCGTTCCAACATCTTCGGCGGCAATAAATCTTCCACCTAAACCATCTACAAACTTTCCGAATGTTCTGAACAATAATTCGGTCTTATCTCGCGCTGGATCCCCAATTATTACAGCCTTTCCCCCACCGAAATTCAAACCGGCAACAGCGGCCTTGTAAGTCATACCACGCGCCAACCTTAACGCGTCCTTAACCGCAGCGCTTTCGTTAATATAATTCCACATTCTTGTTCCGCCCAGAGCCGGGCCTAAGGTAGTATTGTGAATGGCAATGATCGCTCTGAGTCCCGCTTCTTTATTAGCAAAAAAGAATAACTGCTCATGTCCGAATTCTTCCAGTAGTTCGAAATGTTCCATATATGAACTCCGCTTATTTAGAATATTCCTCGTTAAATTGCAAAAAACCAAAACAGAAGCAAAGCAATGCTCTCACGTATTCTGTAGTAAAGCAACTTATCCCACTGTAATTTGTAATCCGAAGAAATCCCTAAAGCATCGACACCGTAAAAATCGCACATTGCCAAGATTCTTGTCAGATGAAACTGATCTGAAATAAGAATTATTTTATGTCTTCTATCCGTAGATAAATGATTCCTAATATATCGTATTTGTTCCAAAGTTGTAGTAGTTTTTTCTTCAATTCGAAGCCCTTTTTTCGGCATTCCCATTGAAATAAGATAATTATAAGCCGATTTCGCCTCTGTCATCTCTCCCGGAGCGTTCGAACCGGTCAATTGTATCTTCGTTATTTCCCCATCTCGGTATAGCTGATAAGCCTTCTCTATTCTCCCCTTGAAAATAGGACTCGGTTGATCGTTATGCCAAACAGCAGCTCCAAGAACTACTCCCAATCCGTTACGCCCTTCCTTCTTATTCAGTTTTCCATAGTTGGCCGTTAGATTAAAGAGAAGCGCCATAACCAACAAAATTATTATCGAAAAGACCGTACCAACCAAAGCTCTCAGAAAAGGAACCGAATTCCCATTGAAAATCTTTGTCCAAAACAACGAGGTCAAATAGATAAGAGAAGAAGCGGCAATAGTAAACATTATTCCGATTACCACTTTCCTGGCCGGATACCGGATGAAATAATCACCCGAAAAATCGAGATCGAATTTTGTTATAATCAAAGCGGTCAGAATTGCCAGAAAGGAAATAATCGACAACACCAGAAAAGAAATGCTCAATTGAACAGTAATAACTTCTCTCTTAAAGAAGAATACTATTCCGAAGCCAATTACAAAAAAGGAATAGATTGATAGAATCAGAGTATTGCCGATGTTTAACGAAAAATCTTTAAACACAGACATCCCACTGAGATTATACTTCAAAAACAACAAGACAAATAGCGTGAAGGAGGTGAGCACAAAACCGAACAACATTATTTTACCGTTTCTTTCGCTGAATATATTCATAGAACTAAGGATTAATTAAAACAGATATTTTATTATCGCGCAAAGAGACTTCCGTAGAAACAGCAAATACTCTGCTTATATTCTCTTCGGTAAGTACATCGGTAGTATTTCCGTCCAGAAGAATTTTCCCTTTCTTCATCATTACTGTTCTTGCGCTATAATTGCCTGTCAAATTTAAATCATGAGAAACTAAAATAACAGTTATTTTTTTTTCTTTATTCAAATTCGACAATTGCTCAAGTATTGATATCTGATGTTTAATATCAAGATGAGCGCTAGGTTCATCCAAAAAAATTACATCAGGTTCTTGGACTAACGCTCTTGCTATAAACGCGCGCTGAGCTTCACCACCGGAAACTTCCCCGATCCCTTTCCCGGCAAGATGTGTCAGCTCCATTAGCTCCAAAGCCTCTCTTATTTTCTTCCTATCTGAATCCCTTTCGAAGCCGAATATATTCATATGGGGAGTTCGTCCCATTGCTACAATCTCGTATATCGAAAAGGAATATATTGTAGAATAATTCTGGGGCACGTATGCCATTATCTTGGCTCGTTCCTTAGCGGAATAGTTCCTAATCTCTTTTTCCTTTAGCAATACCTTGCCATAATGAGGAGTAAGATAGCCGGAAGCAATTTTCAACATTGTCGATTTCCCGGAACCGTTAGGACCGAGAATTGTTAGAAAATCTCCCGGGTTTACTTTTAAGGAAACATTATCCAATCGGAAGTTTTCCTTCCCCTCATTTCCGTTATAGTCAAATGTAATCTCTTTTAATTCAATCACAATTATTCTACTCTAATCTTATTATATCCGAATCAAAAAGATAGAGAAAATGAAAATCAGCTCCAACTCAAATATTAAAGAGAGCTCACCAAACAGATGCTCCCGACATCCGGAGCAAATACCAAATAGAAAAAAGACTAATATGGGAGCATATATTATCATGGGATTTTCGGAGCACTAATTAAGCTTGCCATTCATTGGGAATATCGGAGCATTCCAATTTAACTCCTCTCGTTGGAATATTACTTCACTGACGATTAGAGAATGGGAGCATCGCAGTTGCAGCATAATATTTATTTCGTTAGCAAAAATTTCAGACACAACTAAACTCGAAGGGTTATCCATGAAGTTGATCTTTGCGCAATATCAGATACTATAAGAATGATAAAAAGGAATGGATTTAAAATAAAAAAAGGGTGCCTGATCAGACACCCTTTGTAGTAAAAATTTATTACTGAAGTTTGAAAAGAACCGGTACGGTAACCTGAACTTTCACAGGTTTACCACGTTGCTTTCCGGGTTGGAATTTTGTCTTCATTACAGCATCCATAGCAGCCTCATCACAACCGGCGCCGATACCACGAATCAAATCAACCTTTGTAACATTACCGTTTTCATCAACGTAAGCTTTTACATAAACTCTACCTTGAACACCGGCTCTCTTTGCTATTTCAGGATATACAATTTGTTTCTGAATAGCGCCGATACCACCAATTGGTTCAGGCATTTGTTCCACAGCTACGAAGAATACTGGTTCTGCTTCTTCTTCTTTCTCTTCAACCGGTGGTGGAGGAGGAGCCTCTACAGTAGCGTCTTCATCCAAATCGGTTTCAGCAATTTCAATATCTTCAAGAACATCATCCGAAGGAGCTTCGATGAGTATCGGTGGTTTTGGCGGCGGAGGTGGTGCCGCTTCCTGCTTTGTATGCTCAACATCTTCTACTTCGATCAATTCCTGAGGAGCTTCAATTTTAATCTCTTCCTTTTCAAATTTTGGGAAAAACTTGAATGCAATAATTAGCAAGGCCAAAGCTAAAATCAAGCTCGTCTCAAACACCCTTTTATACTTTCTCTTAAGATCACATTTAGGGTTTTTAGTTAATGCCACAGTTTCCTCCTGTTAAGACTAATCTAGTTACCAAACTTAAAAAATGATTTTCGCATTGTCAATCAGAGCTTATAAAAATTTTACACTTTTAAAATCATTAGGTTCCACATATGGAATTACTCCAATCCTTCCTTCCCTGAACCCAATTTAATTACTCTTTTTATAATCACAATGCCTAAAATTCCCCCTAAAACATCAGCTACAAAGTCCCAAAACTCACAATATCGTCCCGGAATAAAGTACTGATGAATCTCATCTAGCATCCCGTATATTGCCACAATAACAATTGTTATAGTGCCAAATTTTTCCGCTAATTTTTTTTTCTTCCCCTGAAAATGCAACGTTAACCCCAATAATCCTGACAAAACAGCAAAAGCTACAAAGTGCTTTATCTTGTCACTTATTGCTATGGTAGGCAACGCACTCGAAGGAAAACTGGTTAACGCCAAGAGTACCACCCAATATAAACCCAAAGGTAAATACACCATGGTTAACTTGTTATTTTTCAATAGGTTATATAACCGACTTGCTGAGAAAATCAATCGCATAAGGTAAGTTTTCCATAATATCATTCGCAGTATATCCGTACACGGTTTTTTCTTCTTTTAATAAATCCGCGCTTAAAGAATGCAAATATACTGCCGAAATAAGTCCATTTTCAATATTTTCTTTCGAATTAGAAAGCAATCCCGCAATTATTCCGGTTAAAACGTCCCCGGTTCCGAATTTTGCCATCCCTTCATTTCCGGTTGTATTGATAAAAGCTTCGCCGGAGGGATTAAAAATAATTGAAGGAGCACCTTTTAAGAGAAGATAAGCTCCTGTTTGCTTTGCGAACTCCTTCCCTATTTCCAAAATATTCTCTTTTAGTTCACTTAAAGATATTCCCGTCAGATCGGCAAATTCTTTATGATGAGGGGTGAATATTGTATTTCTCAGATCGATCGTTTTGTAATATCCTCCCCCCAAAGCGTTAATCGCGTCGGCGTCTATTACAAATGGAACCGAGCTATCTCTATTCTTGATTATCCCTCTGACTGCTTCGATTGTTTCTGGAGAATTTCCTAATCCGGGACCAATCGCCACTACATCAGCCCAAGATATTATCTCAGAGATAACGTGCTCCGCCTCTTTGTTCAACATACCTTTAGCCTTATCCGGATATCCGACCGCGACTACTTCGGTAATTTTACATTGAACTATCCCCTTTGTAGATTCCGGGACACCAAGTAACACTGCTCCCGCCCCGATTCTTAAGGTGGCATTCGCCGTCAATGCCGGTGCTCCCGTATATTTTTCCGAGCCGGCTATAACAAAAACCTTTCCGGCGGAGTATTTTTGAAGGTTTTTCTTTTTCTCCGGCAATCCGTCCAACGCGTCTTCCGGTTCTATCAGATATTCGTCAACGTCACGTAGCTCGTTGAAATATTCATCCCCTATGCCGATTGATCCTTTCAATATTTCGCCGGAGCATGAGTATCCCTCTTCAAAGAAGAGACCTTTTTTCAACTCTGCCAAGGTGATAGTGAGGTCGGCCTCGAAGACTTGCTCCCCTGTTCCCTTGTCAACATCCAGGCCACTCGGAATATCGATCGCTACTTTGTAGGAATTAAAATCATTAAGCTTGTCAATAATCTTGTCATACGGATCACGCAATGCTCCCTTGGTTCCTGTTCCGAGTAACGCGTCAATAATCATGGAGCATGTTCTGAGTTTGTTCAAATCCTTAGGTGCGGAATAGATAGACATGCGAGAGTCGGGATAGTACTTGAGCATCTTACGAATTATTTGAAAATTGACCTTCGCGTCTCCGGCAAGTTCTTCTTCTTCTGCCAAGGCAAGTATCTCTACGGAAAAACCATTTATGAGAAATTGTCTTGCCACGGCAAAACCATCTCCTCCGTTATTCCCCTTTCCGCAGACAATCCCTATTCTATCCAATTCGTTTAGATCGGGATAGGTTGTCATTATCCCTTCGAAAATGCTTCTCGCCGCGTTCTCCATCAAAACTATTCCGGAGATACCTAATTGATCAATAGCGAATTTGTCTGCCTCTCTTACCTGCCTGGAAGAATAAACCGGTATCATAAAACTTCCTCGATATTTTGTTTTTCATATTACACTTTTCTCTTTCTATTTCTTCTCATGACGCTAACAGGCCACTCATCCGAGCAAGAAGAAATAACGAGTAACTAAACTTTACCTTTTTCGTAAGAAAAAGCAAGGGGTACACAAAGAAAGAATTTCTAGAAATACCAACAATATCCACGAGGATTCCGAGATTCTGAGGGGAACCGAGGGCATGAATCGAATTTCACCTTAAAACACCATTAAAACACTTACTTCTCCTACTTTCAACATTCTTAATGAAGAATTAGTAATCATATCACTCATTACAAATTGCCTCCATGAACCATACCATCTTCTCGAATTACACAATGATTATTAAGCTAGAATAAAAAATTGTCAGCTTTGCCACACTAATACTTCTGATTAACTCCGTGTAACTCCTTAATAATGCCCCGTAACTCTCCATCTAATTGGTCTTACTCGTTATTTCTCTAGTCTAATTCTTTATTAATTAATTGTAACTCCGCATTAATCGAGTGCACCTTTTCATTTAACCAATGCAACTCCCCATTAAACAGGTGTAACCGGGCATTTATTAAATGTAACTCTTTATTTAGCGTATGCAACTCTCCGTTTAACTCGTGTAACTCTCCATTAAACTTCTGCAAATTGTTAATAATTCACATCCTTCGGAATGCTCTTGACAATATTTTGCTAATATCTACTTTATCAAGAGCATTTTTGAAGTCTCAGAATAGCTACCGGCTTGCATTCTGCAAAAATAAGTTCCGGAGGGTAAATTACTCGCTTTGAATTCAATAGAATGATCACCTGCTTCCATCGTTTTATTAGCTAATTCCGAAATTTCTTCCCCAAGCATATTATAGATCTTAATACTCACCTTTCCCCTTTCGGCTATACTAAAGTTGATATTTGTTGAAGGATTAAAAGGATTCGGGAAATTTTGCTCCAATTCATACTTCATTACCTTTCTTTCAGCTTCATCGCATGAAGTAATAACAGGCGTTCCCATCAAAATCCACTTATAAGGATCAATATTTATTACATCACTCCCATTTATTTCTGCCTTTCCCTTTCCGTCAATCATTTCTACAACTTGAATAACACCGTTCACCGAAACCTGTACGCTAAGATCCAAAGGAACATCATTTTTAGTTTTCCATTCGAATAACGCCTCATCCTCATTTCTGATTAGGCTAAGTTGGGGGAATTTGGTCTCCCTCATAAAAGCGTCGAAAAAGGGATCAAGATCCACACCGGTTATTAACTCGGCCTTCTCCTTCATATCGTCGGTTGTATAGAGTCTGCATTGTCTGCCGTTTGTATTGTCGAAATCGGTAGAATCTGGGTAAGCCCACCTTTTTAGGAGATTAAAAAATTTGTCTTCCCCTAAATGATAGCGCAATGTGTGCATGGTTGCGGCCCCACGATGATATGAATTCAAATCATCGAATGCTTCATCTGCAGTAATCTGTTTTCTAGGAGCCAGAGGTGAAGTGTGTTGATTTCTGGGAGTAATTCCCTTAATAAACTCGAAATATTTCTTCTTACCAAACAAATGTTCAACATAAAGTGCTTCCATATAAGTTGCCAATCCTTCATGGATCCAAAGATCGGCCCAATCTTTAGCGGTAATTAAGTTCCCCCACCATTCGTGGGCCAATTCGTGATAATGGATATAATCATACCCGTATCTGTTTGTAGTGAAATCGTCCCCATAAGCAATTATCGATTGATGTTCCATTCCCCAATAAGGAGAGTAAGCCCACCCGTGCTTATCAGTTCCGAAAGGAAAGGGCCCGCATATTGATTCGAGATAATCAAATTCTTTCTTAAAAACATCCATATATGCTAAGGCTTTTTCATAATATTCGGGAAGAACCCAAAATTCGAATGGAATAGTTTTACCACTAATACTAAGATAGTTATCCTCAATCAGCTTATAATCCGCAATATATAATGTAACATTATAATTGTTAATCGGAGTTGAAACAAACCATTCGAAAGTAGTTGTGGAATCTTCATTCTCTGTAGTACCGACTAATTTTCCGTTACTTGCGCACTTCAAATCATTTGGCACAGTAAAAAACAATCTCATAGAGTCCGATTCATCGGAAGGATGATCCTTGCAAGGCCACCAAATATCCCCTCCGCCCCCTTCGCACGCCACTCCGATCCAATGGCTCCCACTGGCGGTCTTTTTCCAGACAAAACCGTCATCCCAAGGAGGATACTCTGCTCTTTTGGGCTTCCCATTGTAAAAAACTTTTATATCAACAAATCTCCCTACTTGTAATTTCTCTTGCAAAGGGATAGCAATCTTTCCATTTTCATGCTTGAAATTGACTTGTACAAATTTTTCGTATTCATTTTTAATCAATACCGAATCAATTAGATAGACCGAAGACAAATCCAAAACAAATTGACTCAACTCCTGAACTACTTCAGCAAGGCATAATAATGAACCTCCTATAACCCTTTCTTCCGGAGCTATTTTTAATGATAGCTCATAATATTTCACATCATATGAAGCTTGCTCCTGAGAAAGAGGCCCTCCCGAACTGGCATTTATCGAGTTAAAACAAAAACAGACAATCATAAAATAGACCATTCCGAGTAACTTTCGCATATTAGAACTCCTATTTGGGAAAATATTGAATGTAGTGCATTCAGCACTCATTTTTATATTATCAATTTTTAATATTTTTGTAAAGATATAAAAATGGTAGCAACTTTTCGGAATGGATTTTTCAGAACAGACAATGAACCGAAAACTCTTTACTAATTAGGCCTATCTTATCTTTAATTCCCTATTTAAATATTGGAGACTCTTTTTTTCATCACTCCACCACCAAGCTTCTACAATCATTAAGAAAAGCAAAGGAACATATTGCAATAATAACACCATAGGATATTCTTTCCATACTCCACCGGAATGAAATTCCAAAACCGTAAGCACAGTCAGACTAATTGCAGATACGTAGTATATTCCTGAAATAGATCTGATTATCGGAAGAAACAGAGCAAACCAGACAAGATACCATGGTTGGACAATAGGGGTGAAAAGCATTAGGAAAAAGATAGAATAATAGATTTTCCCAATTACTCCGATTCTTGAGAGATAAATAATAATATAAAGGATCAAATAAAGGATTCCGCAAATTACTCTTGCCGAATAATTCTCAACACTAAACAGTTCTATGATGTTAAAGATCATCCCGTTGAAAGTCCAATGCAAGGAATAATTAAGCAATGTGTCTATTGGTGTAGCAGTAAAGAAATATGGAATGCATGTAATAAGAAAAACAATCGGTGGTATAACAAGAACACCGATTTTCGCTTTTTTCTCCTCTTCAAATTGAAAAAGGAACGGGAGAATTAGCAAGGCAACAGGTTTTACAGATATGGATAGTCCCAAAAGAAGAAACCCTAACAATTTTCGATCGTAAATGTATAGAGCAATTCCTCCGATCATAAGTGCCGCTCCGAAAAGATCAATATGGGCATCCACAAAATACTGGAATAATATCAATGGCAATGTAGCATAAATTAATACATTTTTAGAGGGCATCTCAAGCCTTCTTAAGATCAAAAGGAGAGAAAGAAATATCATAATTTCCGAAAGAAGTAGCATAATTTTCAGCCCAATCCCGTTTTCTCCCGTTAATAGATAAGCAATAGAAAAGACTCCTTCGGCTACGGGGAAATATATGGTTCTCAATTCGGGATAGGTTACTTTTTCAGGAAGTAACTCGGAATGCAGTTCTTTCAATTCTTCGGCATTTGGAGAAAATTCGTATGGATTATATCCGTTTAGCTGAACTTTTCCATCCCACAAATATCGAAAATAATCATCGGATCCAAGTGGTTCTGTAAAGATAAATGAAGCATGTAAAACCAAGATAAGAAACAGAAAACCAATAACCCCTCTCTCCGAAATATTCCCCCATGCCAAGGAGAAAGCAAATATCGGGAAAAGGGCAGATGAGAAAATAAAAAGGATTCCGTAGTAATCGATACTATCCGAATATAAATGAAACGATACCAATGAAACAAAAATAATCCAAAGCAAAACAATGGGAAAATAGCCTTTCCCTGAAAAATACATTCTCAAATTCCCGACAAACTTTTCCATATTCCTTCAACTCAATCATCTCTTATCAGCCAATAACATACATATCAAAAAATCAGTTTCAAATTTACGGAAAAGGTAAGAAATCATGGGAATATTAATACATTTATGCAGTTAAATTGTTATCCGGGTTTTCTTCGCAATACCCATAACTCAACAGCTTCTTTTTCTCTTAATGGCTGTTCCCTTTTGGTTTTATTAGATGAAGACTCAACCCTTTTTTGAATAAAAAGCTCTTTAGTGAAGCGCCCCATTGCGAGTTCCTTCTTTATCGGGTGTTCATTGGCGGGATCAGTTAGTTCGGCAAGGTTAGAAAAAAGAATTACTATTTTCCCCTCTTCTCCCAACCATCTGTTCGCTTCATTGAAAAACTCAGAGAATAGTCCTTCCTCATAGTAAATAGCTCTTTCAATCTCACTATTAATTTTCTTAGCAGGTAACCAGGGTGGATTAAAAACAATAATCTCTCCGACTTCTTCACTTCCGGCAAAAAGATTTCCCAAACGCAATTCGATTTCTTCATCAGCACTTCTTCTTATTATTTCCTCTTCCGTACCAATTATCGCGTTCGGATTAAGATCTGTTCCAATAACTTTTTCAAAACCATATTCAGTCATTATAAAGGAAAGAATTCCGCACCCTATTCCAATATCGTAAGCCAATTTCTTTTCCCCACGATATTGCATCAACCAGTTTTCAAATAATGTCAGATGTTCAAATCGTGTCGGGAAATATACTCCGTAATATGGATGTAGTTTGCCCGAAACAACCGGAATATCAATTCCTTTCAAATACCATTGCCAAGAACTATTCATTCCTTGAACTTGTGTAAAAGACAACAAAAAAGTCTCTTCTTCCGAATATAATTTTTCAAGCCATCCAATTGTAGGAGCTTTTTCCAAAGCAATTTTATTATGAGTGATTTTTACCAAAATGCGGGAAGATAATTCGTGGAATTGCGCGCGGTTCTCTCTAATATCAGAAAAAGACTTTCCCCTTTTTAATTGCAAAGTTTTTCTTAAATCATTCAATAAAGTAAGCCCGGTTCCATAGTAATCACTTATCAGTACATAGAATCCATCCTTTAGAGCTTTTATAGCTTTTCTGCTATCGCTATTTTGCGTAAAGGAAATAAAGTCAATTCTAGATGAAATAGGTTCTGGTCTTAAAACAGGAATATCCGTACAGGATATTATCAATAATTACCTCGATTCGATTAATCACATAAAATATAATTCTTTTATGACGATAAGGCAAAATTTAAATAAATATCAATTTAATACACTGCCGGCAATGATAACCACTGCCAATGTTTGGCTCTCAAAAAAAACTTTGTCATCTTTAATCCAATATTATTATCAAAAATTATTTTCCTAGTCGACCTTAATCACCATAGTTTCAGAAGCAATATCCCCGATTCGTTGAGAAAGTCTACTCCCCTTTATTACAACTATAGCTATCAATCCGAAAAACATGAATATATCTACAATATCCAATATCCTTCTCACAAAGGTATTTACAAACTTCAACTCGGTAGAATCTATCCTCACTACTTTCAAATCCAGCAAGTACATAGCCAGAGTAGCTCCGAACCAATATTCGGACAAAGGAAAATATAAAAACCAAAATGCTATAGGAATTAACGCCGGTAACCCACTGGCGTGATACCCTCCGTCGGGTAATGCCTCCCCGAAGTTTTTCAGAACAAGTGCCAACACAACCAATGCAACTGCATAATCAAACAGTGTCGCAAATATTCGCCTCAAATAGTTCGGTTTATTTTCCATAAGCATCTTTTGCATGTAATAATTTGAGAATTCATTCATTTTTAACCTTTTATTTATTACTTCACTTTCCCCAATCTCCAATAAGCAAACAACACCAGCAATCCGTTTACTATTGCGAGCAATAGCAACAGACTCGTCCCGATTGAAGTGCTATTAAGACTAACCAAGGGTTTAAATATATTTATCAAATCCAAAAACGAATTACTCCCTATACTTTTCTGAAATTTGTCGTTTAGCTGGATATAAACCAAAAACAACAAGAGAAGATTCGAAATGCCCGATCTATTCGTAACAATCCCTACGCATAGGTTTAATATGCTGCACAGGATATTTATCAGAATAACATATGGAATAAAATCGGGAGAAATACTATCGCTACTTAGAGCTAATATCATACTGAAAATAAAGGCCAGTATTAACTGCGGAATAAGCAAAACAAGCCAGCGATTTAATATGATCCGTGGATATGATAATTTTCTCAGAGAATTGTTATGACTCATTCCGGCTTCTTTATCGATACCGATAATAAAGTATTGATTAAACGAAAAAAGCAGAGGCAGAAAAGCTCCTACATATATTTTTGCGAAAGGAAGTAAGTTCGCATTTTCCGTTTTCAAAGCGGATATAACGTAAACTAACCCTACAACCGAGAAAACAGTTAATATCTTCTGACTCCCCAGTCCCATCATACTTAGATGATGCATCGAAAGATACATTTTAGCTTTTTCCAAAATTCTTACAAACAATCCTTTTTTGTACTTTTCCGAAATGTCCCTTTCAAGAAAGCCGACGGCAAAACGATTTGTAATAATAATTGTCCCACATGTCAAAACAAGCCAAAACAATACGGAAATTACACCTAAATTATAATGCCCGAACAGAACATCCGATACCCACATATTATTGAAAAATTTTCCCTTCGATATCAGACTAATCAGAAAAGTAATTCCGTAGAAGATGAACATTACTATCAACATAGAAAACTCATTTCTGAAAGCTACAAACAGAAGAAAAACCACTACCAACCAAAAGAAATAGTATCCGAAGAGATGAGAGAAAAAGCTTACCGGATATATGGCAAAATCGATCTTATCCGGTGCGTAGCATAGTTGTTGAACGAACCCTACTATATAAGCCGGCAACACAAATCCCAGCATGAAAAACAAGATATAGCTGACCGCAATTCCCCATACAATTTTTTTATGCGTAAGTCTGGTTAACAATAACTCTTTCTTCTCATTAGAGAATTCTTCTCTGAAATGATATACACAAAACAGGAAAAAAGTAAAGAGGGAGATCGAGTTAATAATTTGAGAATAACTCGCTATAGTCTTTGCGCTATTATAAATTGCAGTATTATTATATGGAGGCGCAGTGATTGTCCAAGCAAAAGAGTAGTACACCAAAATTACAAACCAGAACGGACCGGAAAAGAGTCTCTTAAGATTGTGCTGAATAAATTTTACCACTACGCTACTCCCCGTTCCCCAAAATCTTAACCGCTTCATCGAATGTGGGAATAACTCTTTTGCTGTTCTGATATTCCGCTAACCTGGAATCGTATCGTAGAATAAAACAACCGTTATTATTGGCTATACTAAGAGTTGAATTTCTCTTCGCCAGCTCGGCACTAAATTGTTCGGAGGGTAATGAAACTTCCCGTACAAATTCATTTGTCTTAGCAATTAGATTAGCCGGTTCTTCGAAATAGTCTATTACCCCATTCTTAAGAATCATTATCTTCGAACATACTTCCGCCATTTCATTTAATATATGCCCCACATATAAAATCAGCTTCTCTTTCCCTAATTCCATCAGATAACTATGAAACCGGAACCGCTCTTCCGAATCGAGATTATTCGTGGGTTCGTCAAGTATCAGTATATCAGGATCATGTATTAAAGCCTGCGCTATAGCCACTCTCTGCTTTGTTCCGCCGGACAAATGCCCGATAGCTCTATCCTTGAATTGAATAAGATTCAATATCTCTAAAATATTTTCGATCCGATCTTCTCTTTGATTGATAGATTTCCATCCGGATAAAAGAAGCATATAATCGAGGTATTCCTTTACCGACATTCTCTGATATAACCCAGGTGACTGAGGAAGATATCCTATCTTCCCCCTCCAAGACTGAGATTCCAAATCAACTTCTTCATCATTGAGAAATATCTTTCCTTCCTCAAATCTTAGCAATCCTGAGATAATCTTTATTAGTGTAGTCTTGCCGGCTCCGTTTGCCCCGAGTATGCCGGTTATTCCGTTTGTAAACTCCCCCGAAATACTATTTATGATATTCAACTCACCATATTTCTTGCTAATCGATTGGAATTTTAACTTCGTCATTAATCTGTTATCCCATTACTTTCACTCAATCCGATCTTGAAGATTTTCAAATTCTCCGATTTTGTCTTTACCATTAAAGTAGCGTACCCTTTTTCATTGAAATCTTTTACAAAAGGAGAAGTCTGGAAAAACTTATCACTCTCTTTGATTTCCATTTCCGCTATCAACTCCCCACTCTTTCCATCAAGCACTGTAAGAATATTATCGTAATCATTAACTCCAAAGACATCTCTCACCCCGTCTCCGTTTATATCATATAAAGCAAGGGGCATTTGCAGCTCTTCCCCCGAATCATATTCCCATAGTACAGAGAAATCTCTGCCATCAAAACAATAAAAATGCTCGTCAACTGCCGCTCCGATATAATCCAAACAGCCATCTCCGTTTACATCCTCGCAATACAAAGATGTAAGCAATCCGCTGTTGTTTCCTCCATTCGAAACAGATGATTCTTTTTCTTCCCCTTGAACGGTCATCAAATTCACTTTATACAAATCGCCAAAATGAGTTGACGCCACAACATAAGCGGAATCCTTTTCCCGGGCTATCAGAATATTTTGAATCCGGTTCTCCATACTCCCCAAACCTATTCCCAGAAACCCCACCGAACTGCTCCCGGTATTTAGCAAGCATATCTTATCTCCGTTGAATATATCAACTGCCGTAAGCTCATTCTCCTCGTTCCACAGAATCAAGGTTGTCCCCTTAAGCTTGGAGGATCGAACATTACGTAAAGACTTACTCCTCTTAACCTCACTTATCTTTTGAAGCGTGTTCAGATCATATACATCAACCGCTGTTCTTGTATCTGCTATTACAAACTCCTTATTCCCCTCTTTCGTATTATTCATCATACATGTACGAGTATATTCCCAATCGTACTTCAGAGAGTCCAACTCAAGAGTGAGTAAATTGATAACAAATAGCTTCTTTTCGAAAATATAAACCTTATCCCCGCTTCGGAAATAGTTCTTCCATCTTGTAATATGCTTCCCTATCTCCCTCTCTTCTATCTTCGTGAACGCGGAGTCATAAAGAACATATTTCTCATTCTTCTTATTCCCGTAATAAACAAGTAAATTGCTCACTCCTCCGGTCTTTGACGGAACAGTCTCGAAGAAATATACTTTGAATCCTTCCTCAGATAAATCCGCTTGGTGAGTAAATGATTGTGAAAAACTATCGGAGAAGGATAGTACCAATAGAATAATCAACATTTCCCATATACTTTTATTCATCATTTCCTTTAATTCTTTATGAAACAGAATGTTCTAAAATCAGGAATAGTCAACCCAGGCAAAATGATATCATTTTTCGGAAAGAAGACAATTCCCTCACACCCACCTTGTTTTAATAAAAACATTATCAGATTGAGTTTTTTATATGTTTATTTTACTCATTTTAGACTAGCATCGCAACAATAAGGTTACTTTAATTTGGGATATTTTTATAAAATATTATACCAATATTATTTTATCCCCACTTACACAAACAATTCTTGTCAAATTATCGGATTTGACTGAAGGTTTATCCAATGGTAGAATACTTTCGGGATTTTCTATTATAAAGTTTGAGAATGCCGTAGTGAGATTTTGAGACAAGCAGCGAATAGCGTTTATTGAAAGAAGTTTACCTTTTTGAAGATTCTGAGTTGCTTATTAGAACTCCCCTGTTTCCCTATACAATCTCTACTTTTGAACCCAAATCCAACAGGCTAACAGGGGTTTTCTCACATCATTGAATTACTCATCTGTTTTTAATTTCAGAAAATCTCCGTCAACAATTAGTAACTTAACTCCTTCTTCAGTTACTGATCTATGAGAACTCAATTCATCCGAAACGATATATGACATACCCGGCTTCAACAAGGACTTTGTCCCTTCTTTTAACTCATTAACTACACTTCCCTCTATACAATAAACCAAATGCCCCTTTTCACACCAATGATCAGCCAAATACCCCGGACTATATTCTACTATTCTTACTCTCAATCCGGGAAACTGCATCGTTTGCCAATAAGCCAATCCGGTTTCCCCCTTATGTTCGGTTTTTTCTACTTTTGACCAATCAATAATTTGAAATGGAATATTTTTATTCATTGCAATCCTCCATTTTTCCAAATAAATCAGGATAACTTCTTATCCCTTCTTTACTTGATAATGTGTTTTAACCAATTGATTTATTAGTACTTCTGTCCCGACATGGTTTAGTTCTATTTCCCTGAGCAGATCCCCGAATAACGAAATCCCCTCGCCAAGCAATACAGGAACAGTAGTAATTATTAGCTCGTCTATCAACTCTTCTTTCAAAAAGCTTTGTATCAAAGCACCGCCATCAATATAAAGGTTTTCATACCCGAGTTTACGCAACTCCGTAATCATCTCCCGAGGCGTACCATTTATTAAAAAGGCCTTGCCTTCAACGCTTGCGGGTAAAACATACAATGACTTGCTAGCGACAAATACCGGTTTATCATAAGGCCACATTCCGAACGAAAGAACTTTTTCAAATGTGTTTTTCCCCATTATTAGAGCATCAATCCCGCTCATAAAGTCAGAAAAGCCCAAATCACTTTGCCCGGGATTCTCTATTTTATCCAACCAATCTAACTCACCATTAGGCCCGGCAATAAAACCATCTAAACTCCGAGCAATATATACGTAACTTTTCATAATTCATTTCCTTCCATATTATAAAAATTGATAACCCCACGCTTCTCGAGTGAATATCCTTACTTAGAAACAATAATTCATTTACTGATGAATAAAGAGAGCCTACGCACCGAAAAATATATTTTCAAATACAACTGCCATCAAATTAAGTTATTCCTTTACCTTATTCAATATTATAATAAAGTAAAGTACGCTAAAGCCTCACTCCGCATAATACTCTCAATAATTCGGTAGAAAATTCGGCAATACCGAAAGAATTGACACATTCCGTGTAAATAAGACCTCCTTAATCTACAAAATGCCGATTTTCCGTTGCCATCTCCTATTATTAAGATCGGGAAAGCAAAATTGCCCATAAAATTATGGAAACGGATAAATTAGGAGGATCAGACGTCTTAAAACAACAGACGTGGCAGAAAAAGTGACAATTTGTCGAAGAATGTCATAAAAATGAAAAAAATATGACACAGGAGAAAAAAATATGACTTTTGATCGGACAAATATCATTTTTTTTCCATTTTTGTCACATTTTGTTCATAATAATCCTATTCGAAGCCTAATCGGTTCTTTTCCGGGCATCGTCGGTCATATTTTTCGCGAATTTGTTGCATTTTCGGCGTTTTTGCCTCGTATTCTGAATTTTCGTCATTACAAAAATCTTTTTGGTCGCTATCGAACGTCCTTGTGTCTGTTTACAAGAAAAAGGATGACTAAGGGGAAGAAATGGTCATTTTCAAAAATAATCATAGGATTTGAAGGGAGTGAATGTTCATCTTTTGGCAAAGTTGTCACTAAAGTGAAGATTTTTTAGACATTACTAGAATCTCCGCCAGGAAATTATACGAAAGGAGCGTTAAAAAAGAGATACTGTCTGAGCGAAGCGCCCTTTGTTTCGCGAGTTTATCTCTTTTAGCGAAGTGAGTGGAATTTCAGGAGATTCTTTTACATGCTTGATCTTTTGGTACTTTAGAATACAAGTTTATGGGTCGCTCGTAAACGAGCTCAAAAAATGTGTTCCAATCACCAATCTACCAAGGGCTCGGCACCCCGACCTTGTCGGGATCTTCGACCTACGGCGCCGATAAATACTAATAAAAAGCTCCATTTATTAATAATCCTCTTTCAATATCAGCTCTCTTCCGACATTAAAAGAATCTCCGTCTCGGAAATTATACGAACTGAGCGTTATAAAAGAGATACTGTCTGAGCGAAGCGCCCTTTGTTTCGCGAGTTTATCTCTTTTAGCGAAAAGAGTAGAATTTCAGGAGATTCTTTTACAGTCTTGATCTTTTGGTACTTTTGTATCAAGACAAAAGTACACCCCCTAGAACAATCACAAAACCGGCAACAAAATAAATCAAGATATTGGAAGATGATCGTTAGCAAAACAATTATTACTCTTCATTCAATATAAAACTCATGCTCAATAATAAACAGCTCTGAAGCAGAACAAATCAGACATCATGATAAATCGAAACGCTGCAAAACAAAAACACTGAGCGCTGTAGATCTCGGATCCCGACAAAGTCGGGATGCATCCCATTAACCCAAATCACCCCGACCAATATTAAAAGCTCTTCCGACATTAAAAGAATCTCTGTCTCGGAAATTATACGAAAGGAGCGTTAAAGAGAGATACTATCTGAGAGAAGCTCATAAAAACAATACTCTTGAGAGATAATCTTGTATTGCAGTAAAATAAACAGCAGAAGAAAAGATATCTTCCGCTGATAAACGTGTAACCTATTCATGATATATTATAAAACATTAATAATCATTATCACCGAAGCAACCAACTGAG
The DNA here is from genome assembly GCA_942492055.1 of uncultured Ignavibacteriales bacterium. Lineage (GTDB taxonomy): Bacteria > Bacteroidota > Ignavibacteria > Ignavibacteriales > Melioribacteraceae > CALODP01. The sequence continues at coordinate 104,736 of CALODP010000007.1, forward strand.
TTCCGGCAAAAAGGTATTTCAAATTTTTCGGTTTCGATTTTAATGCCATTTTCGCTCCGGCAAAACCTCCGATAATTCCCCCAAGGGCTAAGTGTATTGCCAAATTGAAATCAAAAATCCCGGCGCCAAGATGCCCGAAAAAACCGGCAGCTGCCGAAACCGATACCAAAGTTGTTGATGTACCAACAGCCACATGCATGGGAACATTCATTGCCAAGAGCATTAACGGAACCAAGAAGGAACCACCCGAAACACCTACCATACCTGATAAAAATCCGGTCAGCAAAACAACGGGAACCGTAACCAACAAGTTAACCTCATACAACTCTCCATTTGCTCCGAGAGTAACAATCCACTTACGATCACTTTTTAATTTCTGCTTTGGCTTTTTCAGCATAAGCAAAGCTGCCAAGAACATAATCACAGCAAAAATCCCTTTAAGTACTCTTTCGTTAAAATATTGCCCATAGAACCCGCCGGCCATCGCCGAAATAAAGAGAAAAACCCCAAGCAGAATTGTCAATCTCCAATTATTCATTTTTTGCTTACTAAAAAGAATCGCGGCCATTAAGGAGGAACACATTAAGATAAATTGCCCGGTCGATGCCGATAGATTCATACTAATCCCGGATAATACAAGCGTGAGAACATAAAAATTACCTCCACCCCGTCCCGTCATCGTCATAAAAAAAGCTATCAACATTATCACAATAGTTAGCAACCATACACTCATTTATTCAACCTTTTGTATAGTTTGCCTGGCATTACAGCTTCCATCAAAGGAGGATAGCCTCCGGGTATTACTTTCACATTATTATACCCTTTGCTTTTTAGATAACTAAAAATAATTACAGCTCGCACACCAGCAGAACAAAATACTCCAATGGTTTTATCCTTAGGAATCTCATTCAGTCTTAAGGGAACTTCGTTGGTTGGAATTTCCAAAACCGGACAAGAATGCAACAATGGTAATTTTATAGTTTCCTGTTCTTCTTTTGCTCTTACATCAAGAAGAAGAATATCATTTTTCGCAAGAAAAGCCTCGGCTTCAATTTTGTGTTGTCCAGTTCCAAAATATTGGAAATCCATTTCAAGAATTACTTTTTCCAAATCATTCATAATTTTATCATCCATTATATTAATTTTATATTTGGCAAAATAGCCAAATAGGTTTGCAAATTTTTTTTTACTTTTTATCTATCACATTAATCGCGCAGCTCATAAAATCAAGTACGCAAGGGATGGCTAAACGATAGTAGATATAGTTCTTAACCTTTTTCCCCTTCTATTATTCTATGCTTTTTAAGAATATCCAGATGCTTCGACATAGTAGATATATCGACACCAACTAATTCGGTAAGCTCTTTTACAGACATTTTTTTATCCTTTACGGCATCTATAATAAATAAGCGTGTCGGATGAGCTAATGCCTTAAATATCTCGGCCTTTTTCGAATATTCTATTTCAATATCTTTTTTCATTATTTGTTTTATAGTACTGATAATATGAATCAGGCAGAACTCAGAACATTCCCCTTTTCTTGCGTAATAACCAAGTGCTCTAATTCTTCAATGATTATTTACTTCAGTACTCCCTCCCTTAATAACTATCATTACTGTATAACTTCTCTTTGTGATAATCTATAATCACATACCCAAAACAGAAAATCCAGTTGGTTGAATCTAGCAAATAGATCTTCCATTTCCAAAAGTCTTGTTTTTATATCCAAGCACCTTGATATTCTCTTATGTATTCTACACACTATAATAACGGAGAATTATGCGAAGTGAACGGAATTATTTATTTTTTTACCCCTTTTTCATCTTTAAGTCTATTGTAGTCGATCAAAGCCAACTTGATGCTTGAGCCAATAGTTTTCGGATCATCTTTCATAATGAAATGGCCAGAGTTAGAGCAATAAAAGAATTTCCCATATTTTAACGGATCTAATAATGCTATCCAACGTTTCATCTTTATGTTGTTATTAATTCTAAATAATTTCTGTTTATCGAAGATGGTTTCTCCTCTATCATCCCCTCAGTCGAATATCCCCCCGCCATAATAAAATGAACAGGCACATCGGGTAAAGGAATGCTGTTGCATTCTTTAAAATTCAGTCGCGTTTAATTTTGATGATATTTTCACTTCTTCAACATAAAAATTTGGCATCTCGGCATAGAAAAGCTTTTCTTTGAATTTTTCATGAGGTTTTGCAAACATCGAATCGATTTGATGCTGAGTCAATCCAATTTCTAAAAACAAGTATGGTGGTTTAAGATCTTTTTCTACAAGCATCTTCCTTAAATTTTCTACAATATGTTTTGGAGTCGGGGGAATGCTATCATTTTCAGATTCGCCAATTCTTGGTCGGTTATAAGAAAAAATTGTCGAATTTTTTGATACTTCAGTAATCACATTTTCCCAATTACCATATTTGCTAGCCATCCCATTTTCAAATACAATTACTGGTTATTTTTTCTGTTTGTTCTCTAAACCAGCTATGAATATTTCAATCTTTTTTCCATTCACATTGATGAATTCTTTTTGTCCAAAACGAAAACCGCTCAATCACAATATCATTACAATTGTAGATGGTATTATCCGTTTTATAGAATTTCTCAGTAACCATACTCCTTAGATGATATTGTAGAGTTACCCACATACCATATAATTAAGCGGAAAATTTCTGGCATATTATCTTCATATCAAAATCATTAATTACAGAATTAAGTTAAGTTATTGTTTTATTGAATTCAAATATATAATTTTTCTTTAAGCGTATAACAAAACTTGTTTAAAAAATTTATTAAACTCATTCCCCCTTTCAGGATAACAAACCAATTATTTTATTTTCAGTGGGTAAAAACAAGACATGGCGCGACTAATTAACCCAAATCACCCCGACCAATATTTAAGGCTCTTCCGACATTAAAAGAATCTCCGTCTCGAAAATTATGCAACTGAGCGTTAAAAAAGAGATACTGTTTGAGCGAAGCGCCCTTTGTTTCGCGAGTTTATCTCTTTTAGCGAAAGAGAGTAGAATTTCAGGAGATTCTTTTACAGTCTTGATCTTTTGGTACTTTTGTACATGTGAGGCCACTGACGCATCAAGACAAAAGTACACCCCTTAACATAATCACTAAGACTAATTCAATTCGAATTCGGGATTATAGACCGCGCGTAAACGAGCTCAAAAAAATGTGTACCAATCACCAATCTACCAAGGGCTCGGCACCCCGACCTTGTCGGGATCTTCGACCTACGGCGCCGATAAATACTAATAAAAAGCTCCCATTATTAATAATCCTCTTTCAATATCAGCTCTCTTCCGATATTTAAAGAATCTCCGCAAAAGAAATTATACGAACGAAGCGTTAAAAAAAGAGATACTCTCTGAACAAAACGCCCCTTGTTCCGCAAGTTTATCTCTTTAGCGAAGAGAGTAGAATTTCATGAGACTCTTTTACAGTCTTGATCTTTTGGTACTTTTGTGGGCGTGCGGTTAGTATGGTAAATAAAATATCCGGATCCTACACGATATCTAGGATTCTAAAATCTTCATCTAATATTTTCCCGACAAAAGAGGACAAATCACCAAACTTTGTCAAAGACGAAAATGCTTTCCTAAACTGCAAATTATATTCCTCTAATAAATCTTCAATTCCCTCGTTTTTTAGTTGAGTATTTACTTCAGATAGGTCACGTAGAAACTCTATTATATAATTCATATAATTATATATAATATCATTTATGGTTCCTAAAACTACCCTTAATACTTTTGTAGCGGCTTTTTCTTCAATTAGTTTTTTACTTTCAGAAATGTTTTCGAATATCAAGAACACATAGTCTATTCCTTTTTGAAAGTTTATAACCGGTGTGTATTGAGAAAGATAGATCGATTGATTCCCTATTCTTTTTCTTACGAATTTTTCCTTTATGCTATACGGTTTTAGGATTTTTAACAATATCATAATTTTTTTCTACTGAATCTTTAGGCAAATAATCCGCAAAATAAAAGGTCAACATTTTTCCCAATAATTTCTTCCGAAGAATACCCCGTAATAAAATGGAACCCATTATTCGAATAAACAATTGGATAATTCTTTTGGCTTATATCTACTAATAGCAATCCACTTTTAGTTTGTTCTAGAAAAGAAATCAACATTTTCCAAAGAATGTTTCCGGTTACCAAAGACTTTTCCTTCCTCTACTCCTCATTATTTACGTATAACATACTATTATGCGGAATAATTCATTATATCCACCCCAAAGATCAAAAATTGTTGTTGAATATGTGGAATTAAAAGGTAGGGTATCATATTATATAAAGCAACTATATTATTAAGATTTGACCCGGCACAACATTTTTCCTCTGCGTGTTTGCTCCTATATGCTGTAAAGATCTCTCTGACGGATATGAAGTCGAAGTGCGATCACAGTAACAGTCGAATTCAAAGCAATTATTTTGAGCTACGGAAATTATGCGAACTGAGGTTAATAAAGAGATACTCTCTGAGAGGAGCCAAAGTAAGCAAGCTACTGATTGGAAATAGAACCTAAGAGTGTAATTCAATACCGCATTATTCTACAAATACTAACAGCATTGATAACTCTTAACGGAAAAGACTCATTTGATAAATATTCTCAATTTACCCTTCTTTTATTTACTCCGGACTGAATGAGCCCATAATAAATCACGCCGTTGTATTAAAATGCAAACCATGAAACCCTTTTTTAGATTATCCAAAATTCCCTTGCTGATGAAATGACAAAATGGATTCAAAATTCGTAACATTCGACTTATACAAGCAGTACCGGATTTGGGTCTCCTGATTCAAACTTTGCTTTATCTTTGTTACAATCGTATTCACATACGAGAGATAATCTTGCAATGCTGTTCTTTCCTCCTAGACCATGAAATCGCCTTCTTTAGGGATAGAATTTCACCATACAAAACCGTGAACCTTGTATTCGATAGAAGTATAATCTGAGTAACACGGAAGGGCAATAAATACTCCCCCCCCCCCATCCAGTACTTTTGACTTTTCAATTCCCCCCCTTTGCTTCAACGTGCTATCTATTTTTCGTTCTTCAAAGGTTATCTTTTTTTGTATTTCAAAGGATTTTTCGTCAGATATTCTTCCGAGTGAGCCCGACAAGCGGTTTATTCTTCTCTTTAAATTCTAAGGTATACTTTTTTATTTATTTTATTTTATGATCCAGAATACTCTGAAATACTTTTTGATAAAACGCCTTATTTCATAAATCTCCTCCGAATAGAAGCAGACAGCTCTGATGCCAATCAGATCGGTGATAAAATCACTGATTTTGTAATTGTCATCTTCCGGCTTTATGGAGGGCAAATACTTTCTTTTGAATTTGCTAATGCACTCGTGGTAACTTTTGGTTGTCCCTTTTTTCATCTCCACCTTTGGAATTGTGGCGATAAGATCAC